>JAFWSX010000035.1 GCA_017519185.1 Bacteroidales bacterium
AGGACGGCGTGATCTCGAAATCCGGATCCGATGCGTACTACAACTATCTCATATACATCATGTCGCTCACTCCGGAAGATGAGGTGTGCGCACAGCCGCTTAACCTTGCGCTGCGCGTGAACTTCCCGGAATACTGGGATCAGGGTTACCGCATCGGGTTCTACCGTGAGGTTCCGCAGCGGCAGGAGGATATCGCACCGAAAGACCGACTTAATCAGCAACAATCATGAGCAATATTCTGACAACCCTATTCACCGGAATGGCAGACTTCAAGGAGTATGCCCCTGGCGTGGAGACGAACAACAGCCTCACCGACCTCCTCCCTGCAGGAAAGGCGGCAAAGAAAAGGGTGGATGTCATCCTTACGGCAGGCGTAACGGCTGCCATCATTACGGAGAACAACAGTGACCGCATGGACCTGCTCCGTACTGCAGTGGCCAACCTGACGTGCTGCCACCAGCTCGTGTTCGATGCCGTGAACAGGCGCAAGGACAACACCGATGTGTACCGCTATGAACTCGAGAAGATGCAGAGGACGTATATGGACAACTACTTCAATGCCATGGACTCCATCATCCAGTCCCTCTCTTCTGTGACACCTCAGGAAGGTGACAGTACTTCACCTCAGGCGCTGTGGAGGTCCTCGCGCTACTTCACCCTGCTCAGCAGCTGTAAGGTACCTACCTGCGAGGAATTCGACTCCATATTCCCCATAGACCTCTCGTTCCTGTTCTTCTTCCGAACGGCCCCGCTGCAGAAGGAGTGCATCGATGAGCGTCTGGGAATCTATTTCGAAAAGGCGGAAGGGAACGACGTAGCCTTGACGATGCTGAAGC
Source organism: Bacteroidales bacterium (assembly GCA_017519185.1). Lineage (GTDB taxonomy): Bacteria > Bacteroidota > Bacteroidia > Bacteroidales > UBA932 > Equibacterium. Next base: position 837 of record JAFWSX010000035.1, read on the forward strand.
TGGCTCTTGCCAAGAAGACGATAGCCAAGTCACTTCGCAGGTTCGATATCCTGGAGTTCCCGCCGACCATCCGCAACCTGTTCGAGGAGAACACGGCCACCCGCAACGGCAACGATGAGTTCGGAAGGGCACATGCCCTCGCAGACAGGCTCGACGGTGAGGCGGACGACCTGATCGGCAATGTCGACATGCTGCTTGCAGGCGATGAGAAAACCGACTTCTCCACGGAGACATCCTACAACCGACCCGACGATATCATCATCATGATGCCGTGAAATGAAGCCTATATCACTGACATACAGGAACACGGCCTTCGACATCCCGAACGGATGGGAGCAGCTCACACCGGAGCAGTACCAGCACCTGGTGGACAATATCCTGCTTGCCAGTCAGGGACAGCTGTCACCGGGTGAAGTGCGCCTGCGGTATGTCTGCGACGTGATGGGATGGGATATCCGCAAGTTCAGGACAGAGGACCAGCTGGAGAACCTTGTGGTATTGTCTCAGATGGTGTCGTTCATCTTCCTTATCACCTATCCCAAGGACAGCAAGGCTGTTGCCAGGCTTACCGAGGAAGAGTACCGTGAGGCCCGCCGCACGGATCCTTTCCTTCTCCGCTTCCCACACGCTGAGGATCTGAGGAAGGAAGACTACAGGTACGAGGTGGACTGGTGCTTCTGCAAGCAGCTGGTACCGGAGGTGACTGTTGGGAAGCGCATCTTCGCCGGATACGAGATCAATACGGGTTTCGGTATGCTTACCACCAGCCTGACGGCACTGCAGTACATAGAGGCGAGGGCACTGCTCGGCAACGGTGCGGACACCCTTCCGCTGCTCGCCTCCATACTCTACTATCCCGGACCGTACGACAGTGAGGATGCACACCGGAAGGCTGACCTGTTCGGCGACGTCCCGCAGAACATCCTCGCCGCCATTGCCTACAACTTCACCGCCTTCAACAACTTCCTGATGACGAAGACCGAGTACAGCATACTCACGGAATTCAAGTCACAGCGTGCCAAGGAGATCAGCACGGACGCAGCCGATGCCCTGTACGACCTGTCCGCGGACGGTCTTGGCGATGCCCAGCATGTGGAGCAGCTCAATCTGCTCACATTTCTCCGTATCCTCAGAAAGAAGATGATCGAGAGCGTACGCAGACTCAGCGCTGCCGGCGAGGATCCAGGAAAGATCGCGAACACCACCGGTCTCGATATCACTACAATAATGAAAATCCTATGATAAAGAAACTGTTCACCTATTTCGCTCAGTTTCCCTCCAGGGAGGGTATCCTGACAATGGCCGTCAACGGCACCAGCCCAATGCCGGAGTATGAGGAGGTGCTCACCGATATCGACAACCAGTCCGACGAACGGCGCATAGCCGGCCTCGACAACTATGCCTACGGCCAGTCGTTCGAGGAGCTCCAGGCACGCATCGACAAATGCGTCGGGTCGTTCCTGTATGCAGACTACGGGGAGTTCCAGGTGACGACCGATGGCCGGAAGTCCCTGGAATATACCGAGCGGATGGCTGTCACCGTGGCGATGAAGCTCGGCAACAACGTGGATGCCGTCGAGCGCATGATAGCCAGCGACAGGACCTTGGCCATGCTTGCTGAGATCCATGCGTGGATGATGGCCGACGTGGAGACGGGGCTGATCGACTGGGCAGACCGCGACAGCCTGGACATGGTGGAGATCGTCCCGTTCGTTGCCAGCGAGCTGAGGAGCATAGGGTGGACGATGATGTTCAATGCCACTTCCCCGGATGTGCTTGGGACACACGAGCGTTTCCGGTCCTTTGTCAGAGATAACTGTTGATATAATTTTGCTGCCATGAAGAGAATGACACCTGTATTTGTCGTATCACTGCCCATCTCGATCTTTGCCGATCTCGGACAGTATTTCTACCAGGACTGGGAGTTCGCCAAGTGGATAGGCGTCGCCGTGGCCGTGGACACCTTCCTCGGTGTCTGGAAACACATGGTGCGCAAGGATGCGTCGAGTGAAGCGTTCTTCAGCAAGTTCTGCAAGAAAATCGTGATCTACATCCTGCTGCTCATACTGGCCAACGTCCTGTCCCACGTCACCGTGAACGGATCGGCCGTGGGACCGACGCAGTGGATCGGAACCTACATCTGCGTGTTCATGCTGGTGAGGGAGGCCTTCTCCTGCGTGGAGAACATCCAGTCCGTGTATCCGATCTTTCCCGCATCGTTCGTGAAGCGCCTGAAGGACTTCAACGAAAAGGGGGAATACAAACTTGATGAGGAGGATCAGGCATGAAGGTAACGCGACAGGAGCTGCTGAAGATCTGTCCCAACTACCGTAAGGACAGGATCGATGACGATGTGAGGGTTTTCAACGAGTGGAGCGGGAAGTTCGGTATTACGAACCCGCTCAGGGTCGTTCACTTCCTGGCACAAGTGGCTCACGAGAGCGGAGGGTTCCGCTATGTGGAGGAGCTGGCATCAGGGGCTGCCTACGACACCGGGAAACTGGCCGTCAAGCTCGGCAACACTCCCGCCAAGGACGGCGACGGACAGAAATACAAAGGCCGCGGCTACATCCAGATCACCGGTAAGGCCAACTACAAGGCATACCGTGACAGCGGGTTCTGCAACGGCGACGTTGTCGCCCATCCCGAATGGCTGTGCAACTCGCCAGGCCGGATGAAGTCGGCCATGTGGTTCTGGTGGAGCCACGGCTGCAACAAACTCGCCGATGCAGACGATATCCGCGCAATCACCCAGAGAATCAACGGCGGGATGAACGGTTTTTCCGACCGGCAATACTACCTCCGCAGAGCCAAAAGAATATTCATGATATGAAAAGATCCGTCTTGTCAATCGCTTTGTTGGCAATGCTCTTCATGACGAGCTGCAAGCCGACCGACTACATCACCGTTCCTGAATACCACGAACGGCTGGAACATTCGCACGACACCGTGCATCAGCGCGATTCGTTCATCAGCATCACGAACACCACCATCAGGGAGGTGGACAGTGCGGCGCTGGCGAAGCTTGGCATCCAGCTAAGCGGTATAAAGTCGGCATACCTGGTGGAGATCGACAGGCTGCGACGGGAGGTGAACAACCTCCGGCAGTCGAGTGCCGACACGGTGCAGGTTCACGATTCCATACCTGTCGTCAAGGTGGTTCCTGCGAAACTCACCGCATGGCAGCAGGCGAAAGTGAAGTTCGGTGAAGTCGTCCTGGTCATCCTGGCCGTATTCTTGGCGATCGTCGCGTTCTCATTCTTCAAGCCTTCCAGGAAAAAATGAGCTTTTTTTATTGCATAATGATTTTGATTTGAATTTAACTTATTCAAGGACGATCGTCGGGAGACGGTTGTCCTTTATCGTCACGTCCCGTCCGTATATCTTTGCATCATGATTCGATACACGCTCGTCAACGGCATCACCATATATGCCTCCAGTGCCGGGGATTTCGCGCACAAGCTCAGGGTGGCCAGCAGGTATAGCAGGATCACCGATGCGACCTTCATCTCCCTCTTTGCAGAGAAGATGGAGTCATCCAAGGGCGTTATCCTGCGGAGTTCCAACGCCGGGGAGTTCCTGGCGGACTTGCTTGTCTTCGGCCTTGCCACTGCAGCCAACGTCCCGTATTGCCGGTGCTGATCACTCCCTCCTGCTTGATATCCTTTTTTGTTATCAATTCGATTTTTACGAAAAATTTTTTGCAAAATAGAAATTAATTCGTATCTTTGCATCAGAAATCAATCAAGATATGAGAATCTTTACAGAGCAGACCATCAGGAAGTTTGCAGAACAGCACCCCGAGGCACTCGTTGCCTTACAGGTCTGGACAACCGTGGTTAAGAGCAGCCGGTGGGGATGCTACGCCGATGTTAAGAAAGATTTCAATACCGTGGATGCTGTCGGGAACCAGCACTACGTGTTCGACATCATGGGTAACCATTTCCGTATCGTGGCTGTGATTAAGTTCACCATCGGTTTTGTGTATATCCGCTTCATCGGCACTCACAAGGAATACGAAAAGATTGACTGCAAGAACATTTAGATTAGGAGCTATGACAAAGATCGAGAACAGAGAACAGTACGACTGGGCAGTGGCCAGGGTTGAGCAGCTGCTGCCTTTGGTGGATGACAACACCCCACGCACAGATCCTGCCAGCATTGAGCTGGAGCTGCTGTCAAACCTGGTAGCCGACTACTCGGAGGAACATTTCTCCTTGGGAAAGCCGGCATTGGGTGATGTGATCAAGTTGCGCATGGCCGAGCTTGGCATCACGCAGTCAAAGCTGGCCGAGATCCTCGGGCTGAGCGCATCGCGCATCAGCGACTATATCACCGGCAAGTCAGAACCGACACTGAAGGTGGCCCGCGATCTGGCTGTCAAGCTGGATATCGCCCCAGCCGTAGTGCTGGGTATATAATCTCCTTCAAACAGAAAAACTCCTGGGTTTCACAGCCTGGGGCTTTCAGAATTATTGGAACTATTTCCTGCCCATGGCCTTGAGGATGCATTCGTTGACAAACTTCGACTTGCTGCCCTCGACGGCTTCCAGGATCTCGGCTACCTCTTCGGTGGCTCTGAGGTAGTAACTCTTCACGGCGAACTTCTTGCGCCCGGCACCTTCCCTGGCACCGCCTCGCCCGCTCTTTTTTTCTTCGATTTCTTGCATGATTCGGGGATAATATGTAAATTTGCAAACGAAAACCCGAGTGGGGAGGTTTCCCTCCCCTTGGCTCAGAACCTTAATCTGATGACCTCTTTGAGGTCGATGATGAGAGTTAAGAACCAAACCTTAATTGAAATTCGTGGTCTCATAAGGCTTTCGGGTTTTCATTTTTCCTACTCTTTTCAAGGTTTTCGGATTCCCCTGTTTTGTCATCTTTTGACATTACAAAGGTACGAAAATCTTTGAAATACGCAAGAAAAATCAAAAGAATTTTCAAGAAAATCATCACTTTTTCCCGGAATCTCTTGGAGGTTACGGATTTTTTTCATACCTTTGCCCCTGTCAAACGTAATAGAGCGGTTTCGCTCCAGGGGCGGTGAAAGACGTCCGAACATCCGATCGGGCATTTTTTATGCTCTTACTTCAAGAGACCTGCCAGAGGTCTCACTACACCAATAGCGGTGGCCACCCAGTAGAATAAGCCCTTGAGCGAAGTCTATTACGTTTGACGACAGGGAAGGCTGCCGCTTTCTCTGTCCTATAGGGGAAGGCGACCCTCGCCGCAAGGCAGGGTGATATATTCAGAACACCCGCAGGGGTGCACGTCCGAAAGCTTGGCACGCCTTCTTCTCCATGGGGGAGATGCCTTCATGCAGCGATGCTAAAGGAGCTGTTGGCACAGCCTAGGAACTCTCCCCCTTTTCCAGGGCACTCCCACCATGGGAACAGAACGTTCCCGCCATGGGAAGAAGATATTCCCACCATGGGAAACCGCACAGGGCGGATCCCTGTACAGTCAAACGTAATAGCATTATGCAACAGACAATTCAATTGGGGCAGGTTCGCCCGTCGGTTCTTTCCAATGTGGGGAGAACTGTAAAGAACTGGAGAGAAGAACTTAGTCACAACTTAGTCACCTGGCTGGCGACTAAGAACGAGTGGTTCTCGGCCTTCACGGGCGAGACGGTGACGAACAAGCACGTCCTGCTGGCCCACCTCTACATGGTGGCGCTGGTGGTGGTGATGATGGTGGCCGGATGGCTGGAAGGAGGTGCGCTATGACACGCGAGGAATTCATGCTCAGGAAGGAGGAGATCGACAACCTGATGAAGGAGGCACACACCAGGGAGGCGCGTGAGTGCGAGGAGATCGATGACATGCGGATCCGGCAGATCCACCTGATAAACGAGCAGTACGATGCCCAGCGCGAAAGGCTGAAAAAAGAGTGCAGAGACCGCTGTGACAAAATCCGTGCCCGGTACAGGAAGGAAAGGCAGCGGCTGTTCCTGCAGGACATGGAACTGGTGGCCGCATGGAGGAACCAGCTTGGCAGGGAAGAATGACTATTCTATAAACGGAAAGTGTATGGATAATCTTCAGAGAATCATGTCTCCAGAGTACCTGGAGAGCAGGATCGATGTATTGGAAGAGGTGATGGATGTGCTCCTGGAAACATCCACGGGGCTGCTCATCGATGACAAGAGTGTATATCTGAGACTTATAGCGGAAGTCCGGACTACCGTCAAGGACTGTCGGACAATCGCCAAATTGTTGAACGAAAAATCTACTGAAAATGAACAAGGGTAAGAAAAAACAGGAACAGCCGGCAACCGATGTCAGCATCTACATTGCTGCGCTCAGCGTCAACTTCCGACCTGCAGCCAATCCGGCGGAAACCACCCACTGGTTCTCCACGGATGAGGTACTGGCCGCCATCAGGGACATAGATCCCTCTGCAAAGATATCCAGGGAACAGGTGTTCTCCGCCCTGAGGAATGCCGGCTATGATTTTTGCAACCGTCCCGGTAGTCACGGGCTGCTGTTAAGGTGGATGTTCCGGGAGAAGAATTGAGTTTTTTTTGTCATCTCTATGGAAGGATGCCCTCGTTGCGACGGGCGTCCTTTCTTTTTGCCATGATATCGCGTATCTTTGCGGTATGATCACAGACAACTTGATAAGGAAGGTCTTTGTTCATCAGACCATCAAGAAGGCAATGCAGGACATCCAGTCGAAATGGAAGCCTGCCGTCGGCGCGTTCAACGTCCGGAGCGGTGAGCTGAGGAGCTTCGCCGACCATCCAATGCCAATCATGCAGATCGCCGACAAGAAGTTCAGCGTACACTACTTCATACCCCTCCACATGCGTTTCCTCGACATCCAGTACCGGAAGGAAAAGGGCAGACGTGGCGACGGAGGCAGGAACCTGTATAACAAGATCGTATGGCCTGTGCTGTACAAGCAGATGTTCCCAGAACTCCGATACGGCTTCACCGATGAGGTGCGGAAGCAGGTACGAGAGCAGCTGGAGAAGGCGATGAATCCGTGATAATAACAATCCGGCCGTTCTATTCAATGGTAAAGTCGTGTCAAAGAATCGTGTTTTTTTTACATGAATAACGAGTGCTTCCTCCTTTTAGGGATTCCCTACCCCACAAATAGGGTTTTCCCCTTGCAGGTTCTACAGGAATTTGCCTATATTTGTATCGGGAAAAGGAAGTCTAACGATTAAAAGGAAAGATTATGATTATCTTAATTTCGATAATAATTGCCGCTATACTGAGATCCAGATACATCAGCGATAATGATCCATGGATCCTGAGAATTGCATACTATTGTTCCTGCATGGTATGGACTCCCATTCTTGGCATTCCTTTCTACAAGCTAATCACTGCCACGATATCAGACGGACCATATTCCAGGATATATAGAAAAGACGGCAGCCGCGCTTAGTCTGTCCTTTGTACCCAGATAATTAAAAAGTACCTTTGCGAAAACAAAGGTACTTTTTATTATGTCAAAAAAAATTTCAGAAGACCATATCAGTCTCATCGTGGATGCAGAAAGTTCCAAGGCACAGCAGGCAATCCATGAGCTCGAGAAGTCTTCAAAACGGCTCAGGGAAGAAAATAAGGCACGCCTGAAACAGATGCTGGATCTCGAGAAGGCCGGAAAGAAGGAATCCGATTATTACAAGAACCTTCAGGCCGAGTACACCAAGACAAAGAAGCAGATAGACGAGAATTCGAAAGCCATTGCCGAGCATACAAGAAAGGTCAGTGTCAACCACATGACCATGGCACAGCTCCGCAAGGAGGCCAAGCAGCTGCAGGGACAGATGGACAACACAGCTAAGTCTCTCCACCCTGAAACATACAGGGAACTTGAGAACAGGCTGAAAACCGTTAAGGACAGGATGTCCGAGTTGAAGGGCAGTGCCAACGGACTGAAGGAAATCTTCCTGTCAAAATCCAACCTTGGTTTTCTGATGGGATCTGGTATAGTCGGCATTGTATCGAAAGGTCTTGACATGGTGGTTGGCCTTGCAAGTTCCGCTATTTCCAAGACCAGGGAAATGATCAATGAAGGCATCGAGATGGCGAAGAGTGCAGACGGAATCAGTCACGCCTTCGAGAAACTGAACCGCCCCGACATCCTTGACAAACTGCGCGAGGCCACCCATGGTACTGTAAACGACGTGGAACTGATGAAAGCCGCCGTCCAGGCCAAGGATTTCCGGCTTCCTCTCGATCAGTTGGGAAAATATCTGGAGTTTGCGCAGTTGAAGGCATCACAGACAGGGCAGTCTGTGGATTACATGACCAACTCCATCATCACAGGTCTTGGAAGAAAGTCGCTGATGATCCTCGACAACCTCGGACTCTCTGCCGCTGAAGTAAAGGAAGAAATGGCCAAGGGAGGCGACATGGCCACCGCCGTGGGTGCCATCATCGACAAACAGCTGGCCGCCCAGGGCGAACACTACGAGGATGCAGCCGAACGCGAGAAAAAGGCCATTGCCGACGTACAGAACGCCCAGAAGGAACTGGGAGACGAGATGCTGCCGCTGGCAGAAAAAGGCTCTTCCATGTGGCAGACCATACAGGTGGCCGCCCTGAAGTTCTTCACTTATCTCGTCAGGGCCTTTAAGCAAGGTGTGGCGAAATTCGTCGATCTGTATAACTCCTCACTGGTGGTGCGTGTGGGCATTGCCTCGCTCACCACCAGCTTCAAGAATATGTGGGCAGCATGCAAGTTTGCCTTCAACCTTATCGGCACAGCACTCAAGACGTTAGGGAAACAGCTCAAGAGCCTTGGTGAGATGGTGGAAGGTGTGTTTACCCTGGATTTTGCAAAGGTGGCAAAGGGATTCACCGGGATATTCACGGAAGCATGGTCAGGAATCAAGGGACAGATCAAGAACTTCAACGATTTCGGCTACGAGATGGGGGAAAACTTAATAAACGGGTTTCACGATGCCGTGGACGGTAAGATCAAGGCACCATCGTTTGAAAGGGAAGGATCAGGAGATTCAGCCTTTCCTTCCAGGGATCTGGATCCTGCATCAGGAGACGAGACAGGCAAGGACGGAGGCAAGAAAACGACAAAGAGTACCGCCAGAACCACCGATACAACCGACCGTAACCTAAAAGACTCCCGGCAGAAAGCACTTGAGCTGGAGAAACAGATCTACGAAGAGAGCGTAAGGCAATACAAGAAACAGCTGGCCGACAAACAGATATCAGAACAACAGTTCGAAACCTTGCAGCTCTCCCTGCAGTCTGCCTACCACGCCAAGCTGCTGGAAAGCGAGAAGCGACACCTCCAGAAGATTCAGGAAACCGACTATCGGGATGCTCAAAAGAAAAAGCAAACCATCGAGGAACAGCAGCGCAATATTGCCAAGGCGGAAAGCGATGCCAACAACACCCGTCTGGCAGCCTATCAGGACTTCCAGAAGAAAATGGATGAACTGCACAACAGCGGCATGAGCGAGACGGAGCGGATGCAGCGCGACCATGAGCTACAGCTGCTGTCGCTGAAAGGTTACTATCAGGCAGCCCTGCAATACGCACAGGATCACAACGAGGAACTTGTGAGTATAGAACTGGCATACCAGAAAGCAAAGGAAAAGATAGAAACCGAATTTGCCAAGAAAACGGAGCAGGAGCGGCAGCAGATCCGGCAGCAGTACGGCCTCGCCACCGCCGATGAGGAGTTCCGAAGCGAGATGTCCAGGCTGAACGAACTGCTCACCCAGGAGAAGATATCTCAGGAAGACTACGAGAAAGCCGTGGCTCATCTCACGGAAGAGTACAGCCGCCGGGGCATGGACATACGCCGGCAGTATGGACTGGTGGGCCGACAAGAGGAATACGACATGGAACTGGAGCAGCTGAAGACGGCCCTCGACCAGCAGAAGATCACGCAGGAGGAATACGAGCAGGCCGTGAAGCAGATGCGGATCAGCAGCTGGAAGGAATCCATCGACTACTACCAGCAGCTCTTCTCCTCTGCCTTCTCCGCCCTGCAGGATGCGGAACTGGCCAATGTCGAGGCCAAGTACGATGCCGAGATCGAGGCAGCCCGGAAGGCGGGGAAGGACACTTCCGCGCTAGAGAACAAGAAAGCCCAGGACCAGCTGAAGATACAGAAGAAGTACGCCGACGTTAACTTCGCCGTCAAGGCCTCACAGATCATTGCCGACACCGCCGTATCCATCATGAAGTCCTACGCCGACCTCGGACCGATAGCGGGATCCGTGGCAGCAGCCCTGATGGGTATCACCGGAGCGGCACAGCTGGCCGCAGCCAACTCCGAACGTGAGAAGATCAAGAAGATGACACTCAACGGATCATCATCCAACACGGGTGCCGGAGCCCGCGTGGCCACCGGTCTGGAAGACGGAGGATTCCTCGACGTTGAGCGCCGCCAGGACGGCAAGAAGTTCCATGCGGAGTTCAAGCCGGACAAACGCGGGTTCGTCGACCGTCCTACCGTCATCGTCGGTGAGGGTCCGAGGAGCAAGGAGTGGGTGGCCAGCAACAGCGCCGTGGAGAATCCC
>JAFWSX010000036.1 GCA_017519185.1 Bacteroidales bacterium
CAGGCATGGGTCTTAAAATATTTACGATTTGACGATTGACCATTTACGATTTCTTCGTTGCCTTGCATGCCGAGAACGGTCTGCACACCCAGTACGGCATTCATGTAGGGATCCTCGCCACAGGTCTCCTGACCGCGTCCCCATCTCGGGTCACGGAAGATGTTGACGTTCGGGCACCAGAACGACAGTCCGTTGTGCCAGATGCCTCCGTTGGGCTCTGTCACTCCCATCTGGTTGTGGTCGGTAGTGTTCCATACGGCACGGGCTTCGTCAGAAACGGCCTGGTAGATCTCAAGCTGCTGGGGGGCGTCGAAGGTTGCACCAAGAGCGATGACCTGCGGGAAAACGGTCACGTCGTCATAGCATATGCCGTGGCAGGCCTCGTTCCACCAGTTGTAGGCTGGTATGCCAAGACGGTCGACAGACACTGAGCCGTTCATCATCAGACCGACCTTCTCTTCGGGAGTGAGAAGCGACAGAAGGTTGTCGGCACGTTTCTGAACAGATAGATTGGGATTTTGGAAAGGATAGTCGTAGTGCTGGCACCCGACTGCGAGCAGCGTCAGGGCTGCAGCGCAAAGAAGAAGTCTGGCTTTCATAGTATAGTTTTTTCAGAGTATATTCTTATTCAAATTTACGCATTTCTGCGTATCTTTAGAGTATGAAAAGGATATTTTTAGCACTGAGCATGGCAGCGCTTGCATTGTGCGCCTGTGCTCCCAAAACGAATACTCTTACCTCAAAGGAAAAGGCGGAGGGCTGGCAACTGCTCTTCGACGGGAAGACTCTCGACGGCTGGCACTATTACAACGGCGGTGCGATCGATGACGGAGAATGGTTCGTCAAAGACGGGGAACTGGCTGCATCCGGCACTGGTTCCGATGCGAAGGGCTACATCGTCACCGACGGACTCTATGACAACTTCGACCTCAAGTGGGAGTGGAAGATTTCAAAGGGCGGCAACAGCGGCCTGCTGTATCACGTCGTGGAGACGCCTGCCTATTCGGTTCCGTACGTCACCGGTCCGGAATACCAGATCATCGACGACGTGAACTATGCCGAAATGAACGATGGCTACATACTCGAGCCCTGGCAGCGCTGTGCGGTAGACTATGCGATGTATGTTCCGGACTTCGACACGGCTCCGATCCTGAAGCCGGCAGGGGAGTGGAACCAGTCGGAGATCATATTCGACAACGGCCACGTGACCTATAAGCTGAACGGAGTGGTGACAGTTGAGTTCGACGCCTGGACCGACGACTGGTATGCCCGCAAGGATGCCGGCAAATGGGCAAGCGCTCCTGACTACGGCCTGGCCCGCAGCGGCAACATCTGCCTTCAGGACCACGGCTATCCCGCCTGGTTCCGCAACATCAAGATCAGGCAGCTGTAGTTTTTTATATTTGCAGAAAAATCCTGACAATGGAACAACAGAGCAACGTTGAGAGGCTGGCGCGGTACCTGATCATTATTGGGATGCTGGCCATTATCGGCTTCCTTTGCTGGTACTTCAGAAGCGTGCTGATATATGTGATTCTGGCATTTGTCGTGTCTCTCGTCAGCCGTCCGCTGGTGCGCCTGATGCAAAAGGTCCGCATCAAGGGAAAATGCGCTCCGAAGTGGCTCCTGGCCATCATAGCCATTATAGTTGTCCTTGCCGTCCTCATCCTGGTAGTCACCCAGGTCATTCCCGTAGTGACAGGCATCATCAGGGAGGCTTCGTTCTTCAGTGACATGAATCTTCTGGACGGGTCGATGGCAGATACGATCAATGACTGGGTTATCAGCGTGATTCCAAGTCTGGGGAATGATTTCAATGCATTCGACGTTTTGTTCGATTATTTGAAGAAAGTCATTTCCGAGTTCTCCTTTACAGGTCTCATCGGCTCAGTGGCCTCTGCGGTCGTGGATCTGGCAGTCGGACTTTTTGCTGTCGTGTTCATCTCCTTCTTCTTCGTGAAGGATGAGAAACTGTTCTCAAAGATAGTGGCAGCACTTGTCCCTGACCACATAGAAAATTCTGTGACAGGTGCTATAACTGATATAGAACACCTGCTGTCCCGTTATTTCGTCGGCCTCATCATAGAGATGTTCGGCGTTGCCCTCATCGATTTCCTGGGACTCTGGCTGATTGCCCGCATCGGTGTCACCTATGCCCTCGGCATCGCGTTCATCGCAGGCATACTCAATATCATTCCATATGTCGGACCTGTCATCGGTGAGGTAATCGGTGTGCTGCTGTGTATGGCGCTGCATTACGGAGCCGGCATCGGCCTTGACGTTAACATCTGGGTGTTCGCACTCATAGTGCTTGCCATTATGCTTGGCGCCCAGCTTGTGGACAACTTCGTCTATCAGCCCATCATATACTCTACGAGCATACAGTCCACTCCTCTGGAGGTATTCATAGTGATGCTCATTGCTGGGCACATCGGCGGCATCGTAGGTATGCTGGCCGCCATTCCTGCCTATACGGTGGTCCGTGTCGTTGCAGGCCGTTTCTTCTATGACAGAAAAATAGTCCGGCGACTGATGCCGGACCTGGAGAAAGAGATCAAGTCGTAACTAAATGGATTGATGCTCCACAAAAAAAGCAGGCCATTCAGCCTGCTTTTTTTGTGGAGCACAGGAGAATCGAACTCCTGACCTTTTGAATGCCATTCAAACGCTCTACCAACTGAGCTAGTACCCCATTGCCCTGCAAAGGTAGCTTTTTTTTCTTGTTTCGCAAATCATAAGGATTCTTAGAGATTATTTGCTTAAATTTGAAACCAAAGAATAACACTTAGATAATTATGGACAACAAGTACAAAGGCACCCAGACCGAGAAAAATCTGGAAGCTGCATTCGCAGGTGAATCACAGGCACGGAACAAGTACACTTACTTCGCATCGGTAGCGAAGAAAGAAGGTTATGAGCAGATTGCCGCACTCTTCCTCAAGACTGCGGAGAACGAGAAAGAACACGCTAAACTCTGGTTCAAGGAGCTTAACGGCATCGGTGACACAGCCGCCAACCTTGGCGCAGCCGCCGATGGCGAGAACTACGAGTGGACAGATATGTACGAAAACTTCGCGAAGACCGCCGAAGAGGAAGGCTTCAAGGCGCTTGCAGCCAAGTTCCGCGGCGTTGCAGCTATCGAGAAACAGCACGAGGAGCGCTACCGCGCCCTGCTGAAGAATGTCGAGACTGCCGCAGTCTTCGAGAAGAGCGAAATCAAGGTGTGGGAATGCCGCAACTGCGGTCACATCGTAGTCGGCAAGAAAGCTCCGGAGATCTGCCCTGTCTGCGCACATCCCAAGAGCTTCTTCGAGATCCACGAGGCAAACTACTAGCAGACATCTGCCCGACAAAAAAAGACGTCCTCGCGGGCGTCTTTTTTTTGTGCCTTGACCGGGCCAGCCTGCTACAGGGCAGCCTTCAGCTTCTCGATCATATCGGCATACTCGGCATCACTCAGATATACCTTGCCGGGATTCATCTGGAAGACTCCGCCATAGTCCGGGCCGTCCACATATTTGGGGGCCAGGTGGAAGTGGAGGTGGCAGAGCTTGTCGCTGTAGGCTCCGTAGTTGATCTTCTCGGGATTGAAAACCTTCTGCATCGCGCGGGTCATTCTCACGACATCGGCCATAAAGGCATTGCGCTGCTCGTCTGAAAGTTCGTTGAGGTCATTCACGTGGCCGTCGTATGCCACGAGGCAGCGGCCGTGGTAGGTCTGCTCCTTGAAGAGGAAGGCGCGGGATACGCCCAGATGGGCTATTTCTATCATCAGGTTGTGCTGGGTCTCGTTATTTGTGCAATAGAGACAATCTTTGGGATCGCTGTACATATCGTATTGTTATTAGTAGTTTTGACAAATTTAATAAATATTGTCAACTTTACCTCCGGAACGGAAAGCCGGCCGCTATGTGGTACATCATCCTCATCGTCTTATGGGTTGCAGCCCTCGCCTTTCAGTGGAAGCATATCACTGAGATGGCGAAGCTGTATTTCCACGTCATCACCCCTCACGAATCCAAAAAGGAGAAGGCAATGATGCTGTGCGACATCGTGCCGATGGGCCTGCTTTTCATTGCCTTCAATATCATTCTATGGCCGATCCCGGCCACTGTAATAGCTCTGGTCAAGAAGCTATCCAGCCGCTCATCATAACTCTTTCGGCGGGTAGAGCTCGTCCCACCAGGTGCTGTCGTCCTTCAGGTATTTTGCAAACCAGGCGGATATTGTGCGGAGCCACTGGCGTCTCTTTGCGTAATCCTGGATGCCGTGGTTCTCTCCGTCCACCACTACGAAAGCCGTTTCTGTGCCCAGAAGCTTCATCGCGGTGAACATCTGGATGCTCTCGCCGATCGGCACGTTGGTGTCGGCTGAACCGTGGAGGAAGAGGATTGGATCCTTGATTTTGTCGGCGAAGTAGAGAGGACTGCGGTCCACATAGAGGTCTTTCCTTGTCCAGGGATAGCTGTCGGCCATGCTGACCTCGCTGTATGAATAGCCCCAGTAGCCTTCGCCCCAGTAGCTGGTGTGGTCGCTGATGCCGGCGTGCGAGATGCCGGTGGCGAAGATGTCGGTGCTGGCCAGCAGCAGCTGTGTCATAAAGCCGCCGTACGAAGCGCTGAAGCAGCCCACCTTGCTGGCGTCTACGAACGGGTGGTCAGCGCAGAAATGCTTGACACCTTCGATGATGTCGTCCACAACCACTTCACCTGCCGTGTTGACGTGCCTTGAAGCGAACTCCTGGCCGAAGCCTGACGCTCCGGAAGGATTGACCACATAGAACACATAACCCTGGCAGGAATAGAGATGAGGAGAGTATGAGCCGGCGAAATATTTCAGGCTGGGAGAGCAGCCGCCGTAGTAATGGACGATCATCGGATATTTCTTCGACGGGTCGAAGTTGGCGGGAAGGACATAGAAACCGTTGATGCGGTCGCCGCGGCTGCTGGTGAATTCATATTCGCCACCCTGCGCGATGTCCACGTCGCTGAAGCCGATTGCGTGGAAGTCGCAGACAAGTTTCTGCTTGCCGGTCTTTGTGTCCATCAGGTATGCCTTGTCGTGGGTCTCAAGGTTGTCTCCTGAATAGATCAATGCCGGTGACTTGAGCGCAATGTCGAAATAGTCCATATGGCTGTCCTTGTTGTCAAGCCTTTCGAACTTTCTGTTGCGGGGGTTGAGCCGGAAGAGGTTGTAGCAGTCCTTGTCCTCGGCTGTGAAGTAGATGTTGCCGTCAAAGCGGCTCCAGCGTATGCTCTGCGGTGAGGGGTTGAAGTCTTTGGTGAGCGGGGTCACCTTCCTGCTTGCTATGTCGAACAGATACAACTGGTAATCATAGGCATTGGGAATCTTTCCTTCCGGAAGCACCATTCCTATCTTGCCGAAGGCTTCGGGACTGCCCCTGAACAGAATCTGCTTGCCGTCGGGAGAGAACTGTCCGCCGCCTACGAAACCGTCCTTTTCTATAAGACATTCAACCTGTGAAGTCTGAAGATCCATCAGATAGACCGAAGAGTAGCTTGTCGGCCTCTTGCTTAGATCATACTTGCTGACAGAGAAGAGAAGGAAGCGGCCGTCGTCGGAGATATCCATCGGATAGCTGTCGTGGTAGCCGAATGTCAGTTGCCTCATCATTCCTGTTGCTATGTCATATATTGAAATATAGCTGCGGTCGCGCCAGCCGGGCTGACGGTCGTCGGGAGTGAGGATCTGGTGGACATCGCCCTCCTTGGGACCTTCCTGGCTCATCGTGTAGATGAGGAAATCCTCAGTCGGGGCTATTTCGTAACGGCCGTCCGGAACGTTCTTAACGATCACGGTCTCTTTCTTGGTGCGGGGATCTACGCTCACCAGATTGCGGCCATCGATGGTCCTCTGGGTTGTGTAGTACTCGTCACGGGCCGGCATCCAGCGGATGGCGTCGGCTGTGTGGATCAGCAGTTCGCCGGTAGCGGTGTCGAACACTTCGGTGAAGGCAGTAGACCTGCCGTCGTCGCTGATCAGCGAGTGCCTGATCGAATAGTACAGGCCGCCGGGAGAAAGACTCACTCCGGCGCAGCCTTCGAGCTGGGTGTTGAGGTCCAGGGAGTATATCTTATGCCCGTCTTCCCTGATGCGCAGCGACTTGCTCTGCCCGGAAGCCACAGACACCTTTATGCCGTCCTCCGAACTTTCCTTGTCAGTCAGATATTTGATGACGACTTCGTGGGTTCCGGGCTCGAGGTTGGCCTTGCCGCTCTCGTTCTTCTTGCCGTCCAGGAAAATCCTGCAGTCCTTGATGCCTTCCACATTGATGTCGACTTTCGCGAAATCCATCGTCTCGACGCTGAAGCTTGCGAAGTGCAGCTGGCCTTTGTCACTTTTAGACGGAAGTGCGCCCACGACTGAAGCCTGCTTCAGGACGTCAGGCGAAAAAGCGGCGTCCAGCTGAGTCTTGGTGTCGTTGTAGGCTTTGCCCTTTACGTCGGTTGTGTCTACATAGAAAGGGGCCCCGGTGTCGAAGGGGCCTGCATATCGGAAATTGTTGACAACGAGTGTGTCTTTGGGAGCCGCCATTGCAAAAAGGCACAGTGACAGCCCTGCCATTACGGAAAGGATGCGTTTCATATTATCTGTTCTTTTTCTTTTTGTTCTTCAGCCAGAGAGATTTGGCGTACTCCTGCATATCGGAAGCCTCGTCTATCTCGTCGATGATCTCGACACCTGCCGTAGTCTCGATGATGTCCTCGAGCGTAACGATGCCCTGCAGGCAGCCGTAGTCGTCGATGATGACGCTGATGTGCTCCTTCTTGGATACGAGTGCATCCCAGATGTCGCTGATAGGCGTAGTCTCGTGGAACGAAGAAATGTCACGTTTGATTTCCGAGAGCTTCATGTCGAACTTGTCATTGCCCATAAGCTCCAGGGCTTCCACAAGAAGGACGTAGCCGGTGATATATTCGTCGTCCTCTCCCTTGTAGACGGGTATGCGGGAGTGATGGTGGAACACCTGCTCCTTGAAGAATTCCCTTATCGTCATCTCCTCCGCTGCGATTGCAGCCACTACACGAGGCGTCATAATCTCCTTGGCAGTGATGTCGTCGAGCCGGATGATGTTGTGGATGATGCGTTTCTCGTCAGCCTCGAAGACTCCGTCCTCCTCGCCTTCGTCGATCATAGCAGACACTTCCTCGCGGGAGACGGTGTAGTCAGGCTCGTCGGGAGAAATGAGACCGGTGATCCACTCTGCAATTATCACCAGAGGATATGTGATGATGATCAGAATCCTTATCGTGCTTGCGGTAAACCAGATCAGGCGCCTCCAGTAGTTGGCTCCGATACTTTTTGGAATAATCTCGGAAAACACCAGGATCAGCACCGTGACCGCGGCAGAAGCTATCCCGACAGCCGCGCTGCCGTACATCTTTCCAACTAAGGCGCCGATGCCGGCTGCACCCATTGTGTTGGCGATGGTGTTGAGGATGAGGATGGATGACAGGGGGCGGTCGATGTCGCTCTTATACTCCTTGAGACGTATGGCCGGCTTGTAGCCCTCGTCTTCCTTCATAGCCAGATACGAAAGGGGCGTAGAGAGGAGCGAAGACTCCAGCAGGGAGCACATAAACGAGATCCCTATGGTCAGAATCACTACTATGACAAGGGCGGACATCATATAATGCAAAGATACAAAACATAATGACAAAAAAAGAGTGCGCCCGGATAAGGCGCACTCTCATATCATTATGTGAGATTGTTATTTCACTTCTTCGAAGTCTACGTCTTCGGCACCGCCGTTGCTGCTTGAGCTGCTGCTGTTGTTGCCAGCATCAGATGCTCCTGCGCCCGGGTTGAAGCCTGCGCCGGGATTTGCACCCTGGCCGGCCTGGGCTGCACGGGCCATATCCTCAGAAGCTGCGTGCCAAGCGTTGTTGAGAGCCTCGCTGGCCTTGTCGAGCCTTGAGATGTCAGGAGTGCGGCCTGCGTCATATTCGTCCTTGGCTGCACGGTAGGCCTCTCTCAGGGCTGCGAGTGAAGAGTCGATGACGCCCTTCTTGTCGGCAGGAATCTTGTCGCCGTAGTCCTTGAGGTTCTTCTCGCTCTGGAAGATCATAGCGTCGGCAGCGTTGATCTTGTCCACCATTTCCTTCTTTGCCTTGTCGGCTGCCTCGTTGGCCTTGGCTTCGTCGCGCATACGCTTGATCTCGTCGTCGCTCAGGCCTGAAGAAGCCTCGATACGGATCTTCTGTTCCTTGCCTGTGGCTTTATCCTTGGCAGATACGTTGAGGATACCGTTGGCGTCAATGTCGAAGGTCACCTCG
>JAFWSX010000037.1 GCA_017519185.1 Bacteroidales bacterium
ACATACATTACAGCATCTGGCGAGCAAGGTTCTTACTCTGTGACAGGTTCTAGGGATTTTAGTAGAACCAAGTACAATAGGTTAAGCAGTAAGGAATCGCAAATTTCCTTCGGCCCCATTCCTCCCGCAAACAACCAGATCTTCTATACCGCCAGCGAGGAAATCCTGCCCAATTGGCGAGAAGGAGAATATCCTAACTATACGCCAGTTTCATATGATAGTGAATTCGACGAGGCTACCGGCAAAGGTGTACTGACCTTTGCGGATGAATTAACCGAAATTCCTCCCGATGCCTTCAGTGATCAAACAGGACTGCAGCAGATTGTGCTTCCAGAAAGCGTCATTACTATTAGAGGTAGTGCTTTCTCCGGCTGCGTCAATCTTGCATCTGTCACAGTTGGCAGTGAGCAGACGATGGGAAGCAATATCAAAACCATAGTAGGTTATGCATTTCAAGATTGTTCTGCACTTACCGACGTTGTTCTTCCGTCTGCTTTGGAGAACTTGGGGGGTGATGCATTCATGAACTGTACAGGGCTGACCTCTATTTCCATCCCTGAATCCTTGACATTAGCATCTAATTTGAACAATCCTTTTTGGGGATGCACTGGTCTTACTCGTTTCTATGGGAAATATGCTACAGACGACGGGCTCTATCTCCTTGTTCCGACAGGTAGACCTGAAGACAATTACAAAGCTCTTCTCAGCACTGCTCTCGGAGCACCCGAGTTAGGCCCTGGGAAAACCTGTGTTCTTCCTGCCTTGAATATTGCAGCCATCTGCACTCATGCAATGGGTGGACTTCAATGTGATAACCTTGTGCTTAACACCAATCCAATAACTTACATCAATGCACAATCCATATCAAGTTGCCCTAACCTGAAAAGTATAGTGATGCCCGAGACAGTTGACTATATCGCATTTAATGCTTTGAGGTTCAACCCTAACCTTGAGTATGTGTATTTCACAGGAGATGTGCTGCCGGAGACAATACCGAAGTATACTGAATTGTCATTCAGTATCGGAATCACCGGAACCGCTCCTATGATATCATATCAGGCGTTATCATCTGAAGGCTGGCAATACTACATCGACAATAACAGACTATTCGTCTATCAGGATGATGATGAGATCTGGCTTCATTTTGACAACAATGGCAACTTGGATGATTCCTTCATTGCTAGCATAGATAGTAAACTCCTTGGAGCCAATGGAAACGCACTTGAAATGACTAGATATGGATCAATGTCGTCATCGCTGCATCTTAATGTCAGGCTGGCAACTCCTTTCCCTGACGGAATAAGTTCCTCTAGCAATATTTATGTTTTGGAGTATAGTGACACTATCATTGAAGTTGCTCAATCAGCATTTGCCGGAGCAACTACGCTTGACTACATCTCATTGCCAGGTCTAGTTACAACCATCGGAGATTCTGCTTTTGAAGGCTGCACTCAGTTGAAGCTATTCCCGACTGCTCAGCCCGGGAACATCACCAGCATCGGGGAAAGAGCCTTTAAAGATTGTGAAGCTATGCGATATCCGGATGACGACAACTCCAACCTTTGGTTGAATGGCGTGACCTCGCTGGGTGAATATGCTTTCTACAACTGCAACAGTCTGAAAAATGTCGCCCTGGGGCAAATTTCAATGGTTCCCTCATATTCTTTCACACAATGTACGAACCTTGAGCGTTTCTTCTATGATGCCCAAGCGTCTATCAGTTATGTTGGACTAATGGCCTTCGGAGGTTGCGAGAATCTCAAGGTTATCATGAGCACTGAGGACACGTATACTGACTTTGGTATCGTCAATCTTCCCGATGTAACGTTCGTGGCCCCCGGTGCATTCAGAAACTGCAAAAAAATCACAGATGTCCACCTGGGAGCTGTTACCTCGATTGGTACTGAGGCTTTCAAGACTTGTACTTCTTTGGAAAAGATAGAGTTCAATACCCAGAACGTAGTTGCGATTGGAGAAAGTTCATTCCAGAATTGTGCAAATCTTGTACAGGTGGGAACAACAGCTAATACCATTGATTTTTCTGATGCCACATCAATTGGCATGAATGCATTCAATGGCTGCTCAAGCATCAAGTCTGTCCACCTTGGCGCACTTCAAACCATTGAGGCGGGCACTTTCTTGGGATGCACTTCGCTTGAGGGCGTAAGATTAAGCAGTGCTCAAAACTTGACAACCATTAAAGCTCAGGCTTTCCTCGACTGTCAGAGTTTATTAGCTCTTAGTGATCAGGTAGGGTTAACCCAAGTTAGAATCAACAATGTGACTACTATCGGCGTACAAGCTTTCGAGAACTCGGGAATCAGAGCTTTCACAGCCACAAGTGCATCTGACATCGGATCGTCTGCATTTAAAAACTGCACGAGACTGTTGAGTGTCAATATTCCAGCCGCACCAATTCTTCATGTTTCACTTTTCAAAGGCGACAGCAATTTGACTTCAGTTATTGCACCCAATGCAATAACAGTTCAAGATGATGTTTTCTTTGGCTGTACAGCACTTTCTTCGCTGTCATTGCCTGCCGTCCAATACATCGGAAACAAGGCCTTCGCAATGACTCGCGGTTTGACTGAATTGAAACTGGGTCCCAATTTGACCACGCTTGGCAAACAGATTTTCTATGACGAAAGCACGGATAATACTGTGCGGAACTGGGAAAAACTTCATCTGTACTTTGCCGGACCGTATCCTACATCTGTTGTATCGGCATTTGATTCAAGTGAACCAACCTTTGGTTATACTGATTCACAGAATTTATTTATGCCTGCAATGGTTCATGTTACACCGGCAAATCTTCTTGGTTTCCAAAATAACATACCTGATGATTGGGATCAATACATCAAGGAACATAAGTTATCCGCTGACTGGGATGGATCATTCAATTAATTATCCCTAATCAAACAAAGAGGGGCGAGCCACACGGCTCGCCCCTTTATTATTCATATATACTTGTATTAGAACACCAGCACAAAAATACCTGCTGCGAGGAGGGCGCCGACTACGGGGCCGCAAACCGGAACCCAGCTGTATGCCCAGTCGCTTGAGCCTTTGCCCTTGATGGGGAGGATGGCGTGAGCGATGCGGGGACCGAGGTCACGGGCAGGGTTGATGGCGTAACCGGTGGTGCCTCCGAGCGACATACCGATGGCCATAATGAGCATCGTTACAGGGAAGGCGCCTGAGCTTCCGAGATTGAAGTCGGCGGTGTTGCCTTCAGTGGCGAAAGCCATAATGATGAACACGAGCACGCAGGTGCCGACTACCTCGCATATGAAGTTGCGCCAGTAGTTGCGGATGGCAGGGATGGTGCAGAAGCATCCGAGCTTGGTGGCCTGGTCTTCAGTGGCATTGAAATGATCTTTGTAGAACACCCATACCAACCAGCCGCCGCAGATACCGCCGAGAATCTGGGCTACGATGTAGCCGAACACGTCAGACCAGGGGAATGAACCCGCAGCAGCGAGACCGAGAGTGAGGGCAGGATTGAGGTGGGCGCCGCTGATGGGGCCTGATACGAACACACCGCACATTACGGCGAAACCCCAGGCCATTGTGATTACGACCCAGCCGCTGCCCTGACCTTTGGTCTTGTTGAGGCAGACGTTTGCAACCACGCTGTCTCCCATAAGGATGAGAACGAGAGTTCCCAGGAATTCAAACAGATATTTTTCCATAATTGTATTTAGGTTATTTAGACAATGTTCTTGAGATGGCGTCCTTCCAGCCTTTCTTGGCCACAGTCTGAGGATCGGCAGGGGAGAAGCGACGTTCTACGGCCCAGATGGACTTAATGCTGTCGATGCTCTTCCAGTAGCCGACTGCAAGTCCGGCAAGGAAGGCTGCGCCGAGAGCGGTTGTCTCGGTTATCTGCGGACGGATCACGTCGCAGCCGAGGATGTCGCTCTGGAACTGCATCAGCAGGTTGTTGCGCGATGCGCCGCCGTCTACCTTGAGTTCGCACAGCTTCACGCCGCTGTCGCTCTGCATAGCCTCCACGATGTCCATAGTCTGGAAAGCGATGCCTTCGAGTGCGGCACGGGCGATGTGGGCTGCCGTCGAGCCGCGGGTGATGCCGTATACGCAACCCTTGGCATACTGGTCCCAGTAGGGAGCGCCGAGTCCTGTGAGGGCAGGCACGAAATAAACGCCGCCGTTATCAGGAACGGAAGCGGCAAGAGCCTCCACCTCGCTGCTGGACTTGATGATGCCCAGGCCGTCGCGGAGCCACTGCACCACGCTGCCGGCAACGAAGATGCTGCCTTCGAGAGCGTAGTTCACTTTGTCACCGACCTTCCAGGCAATGGTGGTCAGCAGGTTGTTGCGAGATTCGATAGGTTTCTCACCGGTGTTCATAAGCAGGAAGCAGCCTGTGCCGTAGGTGTTCTTCACGGCGCCGGGTTCGGTGCACATCTGGCCGAAGAGGGCTGCCTGCTGGTCACCGGCGATACCTGCGATGGGCACGTTGCCTGCCAGGACGCTGGTGCTCGTGTGGCCGTAAACTTCGGAGCAAGACTTCACTTCGGGCATCATAGATGCCGGAACTCCCAGAAGGTCGAGCAGTTCCTTATCCCACTCGAGGGTGTGGATGTTGAACAGCATAGTGCGGGACGCGTTGGTCACGTCGGTCACGTGCACCTTGCCGCCGGTGAGGTTCCAGATGAGCCAGGAATCTACGGTTCCGAAGCGCAGCTGGCCCTTGTTGGCTTTGTCGCGTGCGCCGGGAACGTTCTCCAGAATCCAGCGGATCTTGGTGCCGCTGAAGTAGGCGTCAATGATGAGGCCGGTCTTCTTGCGGATGAAGTCGGTCTTACCGGCAATCTTCAGGGAGTCACAGAACGAAGAGGTCCTGCGGTCCTGCCATACGATGGCGTTGTAAACGGGTTCGCCGGTTTCTGCATCCCAGACAATGGTGGTTTCGCGCTGGTTGGTGATGCCGATGGCGGCGATGTCGGACGCACTAAGACCTTTGGAAGCGATGGCTTCTGCCATTACTCCTGACTGTGACGACCATATTTCCTTGGGGTTGTGCTCAACCCAGCCGGGCTGGGGGAATATTTGGGTGAATTCTTTTTGAGCTACGGAGCAGATTTCGCCTTTTTCGTTGAAAACTATGGCTCTGGAGCTGCTGGTGCCCTGATCGAGGGCGATGATGTATTTAGGCATATCGTTCGGATTTTGTCATTAATCCGTTAAAGTTAAGTTTTTTTTGGCTAATTTGGGACAATTTTAATCCGCAGCCGATGAGAAAATCTATCTTGCTCCTGATTGCCCTGCTTGCAATCACTGCCTGCCACAAGCCCGCAGCGCAATACAACAACCCTGTGATAAACGAGAATGCTCCCGACCCTTCGGTGATCCGCGGGGATGACGGTGCTTTCTATCTTTTCGCCACCCAGCGTCAGGGCAACATCCCGATCTACCGCTCTGACAACCTTGCCGACTGGGAATTCATCGGTTGGGCTTTCGACCGTGACAACAGGCCTCGCCTCGTGGAGGGAGCCGGCTATTGGGCCCCTGACATCCAGAAGGTGGGGGACAGGTACATTCTATATTTCTCAAACGGTGTCTGGGACGGACATTGGGAGAGCGGCATCGCCTGCGCTGAGTCAGAATCGCTGACAGGCCCTTACGGCTATGCCCACATTCTCATTCCTTCGCCGGAATCCGGAGTGAGGAATTCCATCGACCAGAACTTCTTCAGCGAAGGCGGCAGGAACTATATGGCTTGGGGCAGCTTCTTCGGCATCTACCTCGTCGAGCTGAGCGAAGACGGCCGGACCGTGGCGCAGCCGTTCGACCGCAAGGTCCAGATCGCCGGCGATGCCTACGAGGGCAGCTACATCCACAAGCACGACGGCAAGTACTATCTGTTCGCATCCATCGGCACCTGCTGCGAAGGGCTGAAGAGCCGCTATACCCTTGTGGTAGGACGCAGCGACAGTCTGGAAGGCCCGTATACCGACAGGCACGGCAATCCGATGCTTTCAAATTTCCACGAGATTCTGGTGTCGGGCGACAACTTCGTCCGCGGACCGGGCCATTGCAGCGAGATAATCACCGACGATGCCGGACAGGACTGGATACTCTACCACGGCTATGACGCTGACGACCCTGACGCAGGGCGCAAGGTATGGCTCGACCGCGTAGACTGGGAAGACGGCTGGCCCGTAATGTCCGGCACCGTTCCCCGCAGCGGCGACGCCCCTTACTTCAAGCGCTAGTCTGGCACAGACACATATGGAATGTTGTGATTGAGAACCCTGTCCACCCTCGGACGATAGAGGGAGGGGCCCACGCGGCAGCGTGGGAAGGAGACGCGAAGCGTCGGTTCGAAATGCAACATTCCATATGTGCTGCAGCACGTTATGATTATCGACGGCCGGGAATTCGGGCATTTTTCCGGCCAAGTGAATGTGTTTCTGCTGCGCGGCCGGAAATTCGGGCGTTTTTCCGGCCGAGCGCCACAGCACGGCTAGACGTCCAGCAGTTCCCATTCGCCGCCCCAGAGCTTGAGGAAGCGCAGGAAATCATCCTTAGTGACGACCACGCTCGCCGTATTGTCGCAGGGATGGAAACTGATGCGCTCCGACTTCATCAGCTCGGAATCCAGATAGAACTTCACCCTGTGCCCGTTCTCGAAAAGCTCCTTCGGATCGGCACCGCTCAGGTCGATGTCCTCGATCAGGCCGAAAGGAGAGACGCTTCCAGGCCTTAGCCCGAGACAGCGCATCATCCTCTCAGGAGAGGCGAACGACAGCTTGCCCTGATGCAGCGCGTGCTCCAGACCGTGGATGTCCATCTGCTTGTGACACTCGAAACTTATCAGATAATGCCGGTTGCCCTTGTGATTGCGCATAAACAGGTTCTTGCAGTGAGTGCACTCCGGAATCTGTCCCCAGTATGACAGCGCCTCCTCGATGGTGAACAACGGCGGATGCTCGTAGATCTCGTATGGAATGCCGTTCTTCTTCAGGAAGTCCAGGACCCGCAGACGCTGATACTCGCGGTCGAACAACTCGCGTAACTTGTCTGTATCCTTGATGATTTCACGCAGTTCGGCAAGCCTGGCGGCATTGGCCGACTCCGGAATCCAAAGCTTCAGATAGCCTCCCTCAGCATACTTCTCCATAAGGTGCTCCACAGTGCGCTGCCACTGGCCTTCACGGTCGAGCTCCGGATGCTTGTTGAAACCGAACTGCACCGTGCGGCGGATTACCTTCAACGGATCGATGTCACGGTCGGCCTCGGCTATGATCAACCCATAGATGCCACGCGGCTTGCGGTCAGAAGAAGCCCTGTGGTCCTCGGCAGCCTGCGCTATGGTCTCGATCTGCTCAGGAGTGAACCAGCGCAGCAGATCCTTGTCGGCGCGAATGATGCGGCCCGAAACGATATGATGCAGCTCGCGGCCCTCGACCACTCCGGTGTCGTGGTAGGCGGCGGCAGCGTAGATCATATTCTCATCCACGTCATAGCGCTTAGCAAGCTCCAGTGCATTCTTTATGACAGTGCGGACGTGCTCTTCGGAGTGAGCGCTGTCGAAGTGTCTGTAACGCGGAATTATCTCTTTTTCGACGTAAGCTTCAAGTTCGGAATTAATCATAGTCTGCGGTGAATTATTATCAGCAAATATAGTTATATTTGTTGTTCGCGATATCCGCTGTCAGCAGCGTAAAAAATGAATCAGAAATGTCAGTAAAAAGAGTCCTTTCCGTCGTTGTCGGTCTTGTTGCCGCATTCCTGCCGGTCCACGCCCAGAACCACTGGGCAGGCTCGAAAGTAGCCATACTCGGCGATTCGATAAGCGACCCCATCCGTGTCGGCACCGGAAAGTGCTGGTGGGAGTTCCTTGCCGAACTGATGGATATGCAGACTGTGTCATTTGCAGTCAACGGCAACCAGATGAGCCAGCTTCCCACCCAGGCCCTCAAGGTCGACTCCACCTTCGACGCCATCATCATCCTGGCAGGCACCAACGACTACTTCCACGACGTGCCGATGGGAGAGTGGTTCACCGTGACAGTGGACTCGGTGAACACCAACGGACGTATGACTCCGAAACTTCACAGGAGCTTCAACTACGACAAGGAAACTTTCTGCGGACGCTGCAACATCCTGATGCAATATCTCAAGACCACTTTCCTCACAAAACAGATAATACTGATGACACCGCTCCACAGAGCGTATGCCCGCTTCAACGCCCGCAATGTCCAGCCCGACGAGATGTATGCCAACTTCCTCGGCCTGTACATCGAAGATTATGCTGAAGCCATCCGCCGCTGCGGCCAGATATGGAGCGTGCCCGTCGTCGACCTCTATGGGGAGAGCGGGCTGATGCCGGTGCTCGACGAGCACACCCGCTACTTCAACAACGCCGACACCGACCGTCTCCACCCCGACACTGAAGGCCATCTGCGAATGGCCCGCACCATCCAGTACCGGCTGCTTTCACTGCCCAACACTTTCTAAGCAATCAAAATCAATAACACTTAAAAATCATTAACTATGGCAAAATTCAGATGCCCCGTTTGCGGTTATATCCACGAAGGTGACACCGCCCCCGAGAAATGCCCCCTCTGCGGAGTTCCCGGCTCAAAATTCATCCAGATAGAAGAAACTGAAGACAAGCTTGTATTCGTAGACGAGCACGTTCTCGGCGTAGCCAAGGACGTAAAGGATCCCGAGATTCTCAAGGGTCTCCACGACCACTTCAACGGCGAATGCTCTGAGGTCGGAATGTACCTCGCAATGAGCCGCCAGGCCGACCGCGAAGGATATCCCGAGGTAGCCGACGCTTTCCGCCGCTATGCCCTCGAAGAGGCAGACCACGCAGCCCGCATCGCCGAACTGCTCGGTGAAGTCGTTTGGGACACCAAGACCAACCTCGAGAAACGTATGCACGCAGAGGCAGGCGCCTGCGAAGGAAAGAAACGCATCGCCACTCTTGCAAAACAGCAGAACCTCGACGCAATCCACGACACCATCCACGAGATGGCAAAGGATGAAGCCCGCCACGGCAAAGGCTTCGAAGGTCTTTATAACAGATATTTCAAGAACAAGAAATAAAACTGCTTTATGAAAAGATTTCTGATCGTCACCATACTGGCGGTCTTTGCAGTCGCGTGCACATCGGTCAAGGATTTTGAACTCCAGCCGGGTGCTATGCAGCCGATGCGCGGCACCTACTCCGATTTTATGCTTTCAGGAGAAGCGCGGCTCGACGATGGAGCAGATGCCTCTGTCTGGTTCCATACCGACGGCGACTGCGGCAAAGGCTATCAGGTACTGTTCCACAACGGACCTATCGACGGCACCCGCAAGACCGGCTCTCTGGCGTCGGTCAGAAATCTTTACCGTAGTCTTGCCAATGACGGGGAATGGTTCCCTTTCGAAATCGCAGTCAGGGGCAATAACATTTCCGTCAAGGTCAAGGGTACCGACGTCGTCTGCTACACCGAGCCTGAAGCACCTTACCGCAACGAACTCCACAAGGATATGCTGCTCGGCAGCGGCAAGGTGATCTTCTCCGGTGGCAGCGGCAAGGTCGCATTCCGGAAAGTGGCAATCGAAAAGCTTCCCGCAGGGCAGCACAACCCGGCCGACAGCCTGCCGCCCGTTGACGAGCAGACAGACGACATCATCCGCCTCCAGCAGGAAGATTTCCCGGTGATAGACTATCACGTGCATCTCAAGGGTGATCTCACGCAGGAGATGGCCCACGCGATGTCAATGAACTATGGCATCAACTACGGCATAGGCCCCAATGCCTACGGCCCCAAGAAAGAAGGGGAAGGCGGCAGCGGCCTTGTGCTGACAAGCGACGAGGAGATGGAAGCCTACTGGCAGAGCGTCAAGAACTGGCCGTTTATGAGGCCTCTGCAGGGCGACGGCCGCAAGTGGTCCCGCAGTTTCTCTCCGGAGCTGCTGGACAAGTTCGACTACATCTTCACAGACGGAATGTATGTCTATGACCACGGCAGGCTGGTAAGGCTCTGGTATCCTGATGAGGTCAGGCTCGAAATGCCCGTACAGGCATATATGGACCTCATTGTGGACGAAACCGTCAAGATCTTCGAGAACGACCCTGCGGACTTTTCGGCAAATGCATTCTATCTGCCGGAAGTCTTCGCAGGCGACTTCGAGAGACTCTGGACCGACGAGCGCGTTGACCGCGTGCTCAAGGTTCTCAAGGACAACAACGTTGCTCTGGAGATCAGTGCGCGCTATCTGATTCCGAGCAAGAGGATAATCCAGAAGGCTAAGGCAATGGGCCTGAAGTTCACCTTCGGAACGAACAACAAAGACTCGAACTTCGGACGTCTGGAGTATTGCACCGAGATGGTGCGCGAATGCGGCATCACCGCCGACGATATGTGGTTCCCTTCGATGTCGACGAGATCAGAGCGTATGAAGGCCCGTGATGCGGCAGAAAAACAGCAATAGATGGAAACAGGCATAAACTTCGTCAATGACCTTGCGATAATCCTGATTACCGCCGGACTCTGCACGATAATATGCCGGGCTCTGAAGCAACCACTCATCCTGGGATATATCATCGCAGGATTTATCATCAGTCCCAACCTCGGCATCTTCGGCATCTCCAGCCAGGAAGCAGTGGAGCAATGGTCCGACATCGGAATCATCTTCCTGATGTTCGGCCTCGGCCTCGAGTTCAGCTTCAAGAAACTCATAGCAGCCGGCAGCCAGGCCATCGTCACCGCCCTCAGCAAGTTCCTGGGCGTGTTCGTCATAGGATTCCTGATAGGCCAGGCATTGGGCTGGACCTCGATGGAAAGCATTTTCCTCGCGGGATTGCTTTCGATGTCATCCACTGTTGTAGTCATCAAGACTTATGAGGATTTCGGGCTGAAAAAAGAGCCCTATGCCGGCATCGTGTTCGGCACCCTGGTGGTTGAGGATATGATTGCCATCCTGCTTATGGTGCTGCTCTCAACGCTTGCCGTCTCCAACAATTTCTCGGGAGGGGAGATGCTGCTCAACCTGGGCAAGCTGGTCTTCTTCCTGGTGCTGTGGTTCGTCGTCGGCATCTACGTTATTCCGACTCTTCTGAAGAAGACGAGCCGTTTCCTGAGCGACGAGATCCTGCTGGTCATCAGTCTGGGCCTCTGCTTCGGAATGGTGTCTCTCGCCACTGCATCCGGTTTCTCTTCTGCCCTCGGTGCTTTTATGATGGGTTCCATCCTCGCCGAGACCATAGAGAACGAAAAGATTCTGAAACTGATTGCGCCAATCAAAGACCTCTTCGGCGCCATATTCTTCGTTTCGGTGGGAATGATGATCGCCCCGGCTCAGATTGCAGCCCACTGGTGGGTGATCCTCATCCTCGCCCTTACAGTCGTAGTCACCCATATACTCTTCGTCATCGTGGGCATCATCCTGGCCGGCGGCAACCTCAAGAACGCCGTGCATTCCGGCTTCAGCCTGGCCCAGTTGGGTGAGTTCGGTTTCATCATAGCCGGAGTCGGCGTGAGCCTCGGAGTGATGAGGGATTTCATCTATCCTGTGATTATCGCTGTTTCCGTACTTACCATTTTCACCACGCCCTACACGGTCAAGCTGGCCGGACCGGTCTACAAACTTCTGCAGCGCATCCTCAAGCCCAGCCTGCTTGCCAGGATCGACAAGCCCGACAGCCTGGCCGACCGTTCTAAGGCAGAGAAGAGCGAGTGGAAGAAAGTCATCACCGCCTTCGTGATAAGGGTGCTCGTCTACGGCGTGCTGCTGTCGGCCATAATGATCCTATCCGGCAGCTACCTCGGCAAGATAGTAACCAGGCTGTTGCCCGACATAAGCACTCCGCTCCACAACACCATCTGCATACTGACGACCCTTGCCGTGATGGCTCCGTTCCTCTACGGCCTGGTGTCGCGCAACCACAAATCACAGCTGTCCATCGGAAAGCTATTGGCCGAAAAACGGTCGAACTCCTGGCCGCTTATGGGCCTCGACATCTCGAGGATATTCCTCGCGATGGGTTTCGTGCTGGCGGCGATATCGCACTACGCCAAGCTGTCCGGCTGGGTAGTGATAGTCCTGCTCTTCGCAGGCTTCGTGATGCTCGTCATCACCCGCAATTTCCTCAGGCGCTACCAGACACTCGAGACACGCTTCCTGAGGAATCTCAACGAAAAGGAAGAGACGGTGCGCAAGCTGCGTCCTGTGACCGCCTCAGTCAAGCAGAGCCTCGGCTCGTACGACGTCCACATCGAAGAGATGGAAATCTCCCCCGAATCTTCGTGGGCTGGACAGAGGCTCAAGAATCTGCCGCTGAGGGAAAGCTCCGGCGCCAACATCATCAAGATCGCCCGCGGCTCGAAACGCTACACCATCCCTGACGGAGACACCGTGGTCTACCCCGGCGACAAGCTCTATGCCGTCGGCACCGGAGAGCAGCTTGAGGCGATGAGAACGTTGCTTCAGTCATCCAACAAAGAGTATGTCTGCGAGGGTGACGACTACTTCAAGGTTGAGCCCGTGACGCTCACCGAGGGCTCCTATATGACAGGTCAGAGCCTTCGCAGCCTCAATCTCCGCAGCTACGGCTGTATGATCATAAGTATGCTGCGCGACGACAAGTTCGTCACCAACCCCAAGCCCGACACCGTCTTCCACGCTGGAGACACAGTATGGCTGGCCGGCGACGTGGACTCGCTCACCTGGCTTGAAAAATGAAAGAACTAAAACTACTTGATATGAAAATTGTCAAATTTGCCGCCCTGCTGGTTGCAGCCGTTTCCATCTGGTCCTGCACAGGCAGAGCATCCGATGATGCTGCGTCCTATCAGGTGACGCAAGTTCCATTCACAGATGTCAAGATCGCAGAGAACAGCTTCTGGGGTGAGCGCCTCAAAGCAGCCCGCGAAGTCACCATTCCGCTTGCTTTCAGCAAGTGCGAGTCAGAGGACAGATATCGCAATTTCGAGTTGGCAGCCGCGCCCTCGCCTGACAACCGACCTACCGCTTTCCCGTTCGATGACACTGATGTCTACAAGACCATCGAAGGAGCCAGCTACATCCTGCAGACCTATCCCGACAAGCAACTCGAGAGTTACATCGACAGCGTGCTGGACATCGTAGCCGCCGCCCAGGAGCCAGACGGCTATCTCTACACGGCACGTACTATGAATCCTGAGCATCCGCACTCTTGGTCGGGAAGCAAACGCTGGGAGGAAGTTGAGGGTGGCAGCCACGAGTTCTACAATCTCGGCCATATGGTCGACGCGGCCTGCGCACATTACCAGGCCACAGGCAGCACAAAGTTCCTCGACATAGCAAAGAAGTATGCCGACTGCATCATCCGCGAGATCGGCCCTGGAGAGGGGCAGAAGACTGTCGTGCCCGGCCATCAGATTGCTGAGATGGCGCTCGCCCGTCTGTATGTGCTCACCGGCGAGAAGAAATATCTCGACCAGGCCAAGTATTTCCTCGACTACCGCGGAAAGACTGCCGTCAAGAACCAGTACAGCCAGAGCGACATTCCGGTGGTTGACCAGCGCGAAGCCTGGGGCCACGCAGTCCGTGCGGGCTATATGTATGCAGGTATGGCCGACGTTGCCGCACTGACCGGCGACAAGGACTATGTCAACGCCATCGACTCCATCTGGAGCAACATCGTCACCAGGAAGTACTACATCACTGGAGGAGTCGGAGCACGCCATAACGGCGAGTCATTCGGTGCGGACTACGAACTGCCCAACAAGACCGCCTACAACGAGACTTGTGCCGCCATCGCCCAGGTCTATCTCAACCAGCGTATGTTTATGCTCCACGGTGACGCCAAGTACATCGACTGCCTCGAGCGCACACTCTACAACGGAGTCATCTGCGGTATGAGCGTTGACGGCGGCAAGTTCTTCTATCCGAACCCCCTGTCTGCCGACAGTGTCTATCACTTCAATTCAGGAAGGACGATGACCCGCCAGCCCTGGTTCGGCTGCGCCTGCTGTCCCAGCAACCTCTGCCGTTTCATCCCTTCTGTTCCGGGCTATTTCTATGGCGTGAAGGGCAATAACCTTTATGTAAACCTGTTTGTGGAGAATTCCGCTGAAGTCCAGTTGAACGGAAAGAACGTAGCCATATCACAGAAGACAAACTATCCCTGGAACGGCGACGTGACTCTCACTGTCGACTCCAATTCGGCAGGCAAGTTCACCTTCAAGGTGCGCGTTCCCGGCTGGGTGCGCAACGAGGTGGTTCCCGGCGACCTCTATGAGTATTCCGACGGTATTACTCCCCAGTGGAGCATTGCTGTCAACGGCAAGAAGCAGAACGAAAGGGTAGGGGCCGACGGTTATGTGGCTCTGACCCGCAACTGGAAGGAAGGCGACGTGGTGTCAATCCACTTCGATATGCCTGTCCGCACAGTGGAGGCCAACAAGAACGTTGAAGACGACCGTGGCAAGGTTGCAGTTGAGCGCGGACCGCTGGTATACTGCGCAGAATGGGCCGACAATGCCGGCAAGGATGTCCACGCCACTGCCATCGGCGGTTCTTCATTTGAAGTTGTTCCGAACTACGGCATTCCCAACACCGAAGGTGACGGCAAGATTTTCAACGTAACGGAGATCAAGGCTTCAAAGGGCCTGTCGCTGATTCCGTACTACGCGTGGAACCACCGCGGCGCCGGCAATATGGAAGTCTGGATGAAAGAATAGCAGCGCACTTCAATGCAATAAAAAAGGAGGCTTCTCACGCCTCCTTTTTTATTGCTGCAGTCAGATCCTATTTGAACAGGAGCTGTGCAAATTCGTAGAGACTGCGGCGCCAGGTGTGCCATTCGTGGGCAGTGCCTTCTGAGATATAACCCACGGCGTTCATACCGATGCCCCTGAGGCTTTCGGCAGCTTCCATAACCCTGGGGTTCTCCTTGCTTCCGCTGCTCATAAATACGACCTTGTTGGTCTGCTTGAAGCCGGCTGCGCCATTGATGTCCTCAACGCTCATCACTCCGCCGCTGAACATTCCCACATATGCGAACATCGTGGGGTTGGCAAGGGTGATCCTGCGGGTCTGGCCGCCACCCATTGAAAGGCCGGCCATTGCGCGGTGCTGTGCATCTGCGATCACGCGGTACTCTTTCTCAACCATAGGGATGATGTCCACAAGCAGGACGGTCTGGAATGCATCGGGACCGGCAGCACGCTGTCCGGGCTGAGCGGGTTGTGCAGGCTGGGCGGGAGCATACTGGCCCACCAGGTGGATGTTCTGGCTCTGGCCGTAATCCATCACTACGATGAACGGAACTGCCTTGCCGGCTGCAATCAGGTTGTCGAGGATCTGACCGGTGTGGCCCTGGGCTGACCAGCCCTGCTCGTTCTCTGCGTTACCGTGCTGGAGATAGAGTACGGGATATTTCTTGTTCGGGTTCTTGTCATATTCTGCAGGCAGATAGACATAGCAGTGACGCATACTCTCGGTGGCCTTTGACCAGTAGTATTTCTCTACGATAGAGCCCTGAGGCACATTCTTCACCTGCCAGAAATCCATATCGGCAGAGGGGATCTCGATGCCGCTGCCCCAACGGCCGGCGCCGAAGAAATAGATGCTGCCGGGATCGGGAACTGATGCTCCGTCAACGTTGAGCTGGTAGTAGTGGAATCCGACATCCTGGGGAGCGGAAGTTCCGGTCCATACACCATTCTCGTCCTTGACCATTTCATACCTTACACCGCCGATGTCCAGCATTACTGAGTTGGCCTGCGGAGCTCGGAGCTGTGCACGTACGGCACCCTGAGAGTTCACCATCGGGTACTGATGACCCAGCTGGTTTGTTGCGTTTGGCTTGAAGTCTTCAACGGCACCGGCGAAAGACGGCGCAACGTTGTTCCTCTGCTGTGCTGATGCAGAAAAGGCTGCAAGCATCATCACGAAAATGAATAGTTTTTTCATAGCTAAATATTGATTAAGGAACTATATTGACTCTTTATGCTGTGAGGTCTGCCGCCAGTGCGTCGAGTTCCTGGCGGGTGTCTGCCGTGACGGCCGAACGTATGGTGACCACGCGTTCGTAGAGGGTGATGTCCTTCATCTGCTCGAGTTCGGCTTTCATTGTCTTGGCGGCCATCGGAGCCCAGGTGCAGTTTTCTATCAGGGCGATTTTCCTGTTGCAGAATCCTTTGCCCTTGAGATGGTGCAGGAAGTCGGACATCAGGGGGTGCAAGCCTCCTTCATAAGTGGGAGCGGCAAGCACCATACGGTCGTAGCGGAACGCACCTTCGATATTCTCGGCGAGGTCGCTGCGGCTCAGGTCGGCTATTTCAAGCTTGACACCTTTGGCTTCAAGTTTCTGTGCGAGATACTGTGCAGCCTGGGCAGTGTTGCCGTGCAGAGAGGCATATGCTATGAAGACGCCTTCGGTCTCGGGCCTGTATGAACTCCAGGTATCATAGAGGTTGATGTAATAACCGAGGTTTTCCTTCAGTATCGGGCCGTGGAGAGGACAGATGGTCCTGACTTCCAGTCCTGAGAGTTTCTTGAGCAGCGCCTGGACCTGAGGGCCGAACTTGCCGACGATGTTGATGTAATAGCGGCGTGCCTCGCAGTCCCAGTCTTCGTCCTCGGTCTTGCTGAGGGCGCCGAACTTTCCGAATGCGTCGGCTGAGAACAATATCTTCTCGGACTCGTCATATGCGACCAGCACGTCAGGCCAGTGGACCATAGGAGCTGAATAGAATTTCAGGGTATGAGCGCCGAGCGGCAGGGTGTCGCCTTCCTTTACGATATCGATGCGGTCGGCGAACGAGAGCTCGGGGTAGAACTGTTTCATGAACTTGGCGGCGTTGGCCGAGCAGACGCAGCGGCACTTGGGATAGGTGGACATCACCCTGGCTATGCTGCCGCTGTGGTCCGGCTCGGTGTGGAGCACCACGATGTAGTCGGGAGTCCTCTCGCCGAGTGTCTCATAGAGCCTGGCTTCCCATTCTGCAGCCTTGCGGCTGTCCACTCCGTCCATTATTGCGACTTTGTCGTCGAGTATCACGTACGAGTTATAGGCCATTCCCTCCGGAACGATGTACTGGCTTTCAAAAAGGTCTATGTCGAGGTCGTCAACGCCGATATACCGCACGCTGCCGTTGCCGATAGTTATGTCTTTCATTTGAATATTTTTATAAATGTCATTTTACAAATTTAATCAAAAAATTGGCGTCATCATTTGCTATCTTTGTAGAAACTAAAACTAAAACAATGAAAAAGACATATCTGCTGGCGCTGACTGCGCTGATGGTGGTGATTCCTGTGCTGGGCGCCTGCTCGAAGGCGGACAAAACCATCAAAGTCATATCGTACAACATAAGGATGGGGACGGCCGATGACGGTGAGAATTCCTGGGACCTTCGCAAGGAAGCTTCGGTTGCGATGGTCGAGGAGCAGCAGCCGGACATCTTCGGCCTGCAGGAAGCCTTCGACTTCCAGAGAAAGTACCTGGAAGAAAACTGTCCTCAGTACGGTGCGATCGGCGTCGGACGTGAAGACGGAGTCCTGGAAGGAGAGCAGATGTCGATTTTCTACAACAAGGAAAAGTTCAACCTCAGGGACTGGGGCACATACTGGCTTTCTGAAACCCCCGATGAAGTGTCCTTCGGATGGGACGCCGCCTGCCGCCGAACCGCCACCTGGTGCCTGCTTGAAAGCAAGGACGGCAAGAGACAGTTCTACTATGTCAACACCCATCTGGACCACGTCGGTACCGAGGCACGCCGCAACGGCCTTGCACTGATAGTTGAAAGGATAGCGGAAATGAACAAGCAAGGCTGGCCGATGGTGCTCACTGGCGACTTCAACGTGACGCCCGACGACCCCTGCCTGCAGTCCTTAGAAGGCAAGATGCTCTCTGCCAGAGTGACCGCCGAGACAACCGACGACAAAGGCTCCTACAATGCCTGGGGTAAGGCGTCAAGTCCCATCGACTATATCTATTACAGCGGCTTCGAGAAAGCCGTTTCGTTCGAAACCCTGGACAGGCAGTATGCCGGCAAACCGTTCATCTCCGACCATTACCCGGTAGCAGCCATTCTCAAGTTCTGACGCGATGAAAAGCCGCATTCTTCTGACAGTCCTGACCGCGTTTCTTGCGGTAGCGTGTTCGGAGTATCCTTCGGGGCTCCGTACTGACCTTATGCTGGACACAAGTCAGCCCGACGGTGCGCTGATCCGCTCAGCCAAGCCTTCGTTCAGCTGGATTGTGCCCGGCAAAGAAAGCCTGCAGACAAGCTATCAGATCAAGTTGACAAATAACCGCAAAGTGATATGGGACAGCGGCTGGGTCGAGAGCGGCCAGTCTGTTTCGGTGCTGTATGAGGGCAAGCCTCTGCAGGGCGGCACGACATACGACTGGAAGGTGAGGGTAAAGACTTCCGGAAGCAAGCGAAGCAACTGGTCGGCCAGGAAACGTTTCACAACCGCAAAAGACCTGCAGGACTACGAGACAGCCTGGTACCCTTTGGTCCAGGAAAGGCAGAAAGCCGTCAGCCTGAAGCCGGTCATCGATTTCGGAAGGGACGCTTTCGGATGGCTTGAGCTCACTCTCAGGGCTGCAGACGACGGAGTCGCCACGGTGCAATTGGGTGAGAGAATCGACAACGGAAAGGTCTGGAAACTTCCGGAAGGCTCCAATTCGTCCGTAAGATACGCCAGAATCGACGTTCCCGTGTCGAAAGGTATCCACGTCTACCCGGTGTACTTCGCGCCTGACAGGCGAAATACAGGGCCTTCAGCAGTAAAACTTCCTGCAGAAGTGGGAGTAGTGATGCCGTTCCGCTACTGCGAAGTGAGCGGGGCAGAGGTGGTCGATGCCCGCCGCATCGCCGTCAGCTATCCCTTCAACCCTACGGCCGCGACTTTCGAATGTTCCAACGACACCCTCAACCAGATATGGGACCTCTGCCACTATTCGGTGAAAGCGACCTCATTCGCCGGCATCTATGTGGACGGCGACCGCGAAAGGATTCCATATGAATATGACGCCCTGATAGCACAGCTATGCCACTACGCCTCCGACAGCGAATACTCGCTGGCCCGAAGGACGATGGAGTTCCTGCTCAGACAGCCCACCTGGCCCACCGAGTGGATCCTGCACGAAGTCCTCATAGCCTGGAACGACTATATGTTCACCGGTGACCCGAGAGCCCTGGCCGTCCACTGGGACATCCTCCGCGCTCACGGCCTCGAAGCCCTGGTGCAGGAAAACGGCTTTGTCAGCACGACAAAAGGACAGAGCGCAGAGTTCCTTAAATCCATCAACCGCAGCGAAGCCATCCGCGACATCGTGGACTGGCCGCACAGCGGAATACTCGGCCTTCAGGCGGGGCAGGGAGGAGAGGATGACGGCTATGTCTACACCGACTACAACACTGTCGTCAACGCCCTTTACTACAAAGTCCTGTGCACCCTCGGCAAAATGGCTGAAGTGCTCGGCAAGGACTCTGAGGCAACAGCATTGGAAGCCAAGGCATCAGCTCTCAGGATGGCATTCAACGAAACTTTCTTCGACGCAAAAAGGGGTGTCTATTTCGACGGCATCGGCACTGACCACGCCTCGCTCCACGGAAATATGATGCCGGTATGGTGCGGACTGGTGGATGAGGCAAGAATGCCTGGCGTGGCTGAATTCATTCAGTCCAGAGGCCTCCGTTGCAGCATCTTCGGGGCACAGGTGCTTATGGACGCAGTCTACGAGGCCGGGCTTGAAGACTATGGCCTCAGCCTGTTGTCCTCAGGCGACATTCGCAGCTGGTACAACACCATCAGGACTGGTTCTACCATCACCATCGAGGCCTGGGACGACAGCTTCAAGCCCAATCAGGACTGGAACCACATAGCTGGCGCGGCCCCCGGTAACATCATTCCCTTCAGGCTGATGGGCGTCACTCCGCTGGAGGCAGGCTTCGCCAAAGTGAGGATACAGCCTCAGACCGGCAGCCTGACTTATGCCCGTATGAAACTTCCGACCATCAGGGGTGCCATCGCGATGGACATCACATCTTCCGGCCAGGGCAGGACAATGACCGTGACGATACCGGCCAATATGACTGCCGAAATAATCCTCCCTGACGGAGAAGTACAGCAGACAGGCCCGGGAACCCACCGCTTCAACTATTGAGCGTAAAACAAAAAACCGGCTCCAAACGGAGTCGGTTTTTTGTTTTGGATGGAAGGAGAGGTGTTAATTTGCCTCGAGGCAGTTCAACTTGAGAGTACCGTTATATCCTTCGATTGAAGCGTTAATGCTCAGGTTCATCTTTCCGTCCTTGGTAAATTCAACTTTGCCGCTTCCGGCAGGATTGAAGAGAGAGTTGCCGCCTTCCTCCAGGCTGTAGGTGAAAGAACCGTCATTCTTCATATTCACTGTGCCGGCAAAGGCATCAGCAGCCGTGAAAGAAATGCAGAGGGTACCGTTGGAAGTGAACATCACTTCGTCAACAGTCAAGCCGGCGAACTGGGGGAGTTTGTTCTTGAGGGCAGCAACGCCGTGGTCAGCGGCAAACTGTGCGATCTTGGAGAAGTCGCAGCCACCGTTGAAAGTTTCCTTGACGGCAGATTCATCGGTCTTGACCTCAAGGATGGTCGTATTGACTTTCCAGGAGCGGGCTGCATTCTTGATGAACCTGTGGCCAAGCGGTGCAGGATTCTTGATGGTGGCATTCTTGGTCTCGAAAGTCTCTCCGTCGGCGGTTTTGACCAGCAGAGCTCTGTTGACTTTGACAATCACAGTCTTATTGTCAGGTTCCGGAATCGAGATGGTACCGAGACCTGCGACATCGAATGTCTTGGAGTCTTTCACTGCAAATTTGCAGACTTGGTACTTCTTGGCTGCAGTGGCCTTGGTGCCTGACACGACTAAGTCAAGGCTGGGATCTGTAGTGGTGATGATGGCACGGTTGGCATCGGTAAGCTCAACGGCATAGATGGTCTTGGGTTTTTCCCCTGCAGGGCCATCGATGGTCAGCCTTTCGTGGGCTGCAAATTCAATAAGTTTGGCAACTTCGCGGGTGGCTGGTTCTGCTAACTCGATGTTATTGCCAGAGTCCGGTTTGTCTTCCGGATTGCAGGCCACAGGCAACATCAGTGCCGCTGCGGCAATCAGATAAAGGATTCTTTTCATATCGTTGATAATTTAGAACAGACGGAAATAGACATTGAGGCGGGCGATGGGGAAGACGGGAAACTTGGCAAGTTTGTCAAAAGCTCCGCGGTCGTGCTTCCTTACGGCCTCGCTTGTGAGGGGAACAAGCCTGGGGCTGTCGGAAAAGCCGCCATAGTACTCTACCATATCGTATGCAGTCATCTGCCAGTTGCCACTGTATGCCACGCCGAGGTCGAAGACAGCAGTGATGCGGCGCTCAGGATTGACAGCCTGGCCGAAACCGATGCCGAGATAGGGCCATATCTTGTTGGTCTTCAAATCGATGGGAAGATAGCCATCCTTGTCGGATGAGATGACGCATTCAGGAAGCAAACCGATGCCGCGGCTTCCGTACTCGTCAGGATAGAGCACGTTCCTGATGTCACCTTTGGTGCTAAGAAGATTGCCTTTGCCGAACATCGCGCCGACAGTGAAATGGAACGAAGCGTCCTTTGAAGGATTGATGTCGAGCAACAGACGTCCCTGACCGCCTTCAAGCAACTTGGCGGAGAAGGGAATGTTGTTCATCTCTCGTGTATCACCGTTCACTGTGACATTGCCGAAAGTGAATGGACGGGTCACGGTGAAAGGCATCAGGGAATAGCCTCCGCGCACCTGGATATGGTTTCCGATGGGAGCTGCCAGCTCGATGCCGTAACCGTCGTCACCCACAGTGACACCCAGGGCGATATGGTTGAAAACGCCGTTCTCCTGTGCATAAGACACATTGCCGGACAGAAGCGTCACGGCAGCCAGAAGGATGAATAGTCTTTTCATAATCGCAGATTTACAGTATTACACAAAAATAGGTGATATTTGCCGAAAAAACAATCATATATTTGCAGTCCAATGAAGCGCCTAAGCATATATATTGTCATACTGTCCGTGCTGCTTCCGGCATTGTTGCTTGCCGGCTGCAGGAACGGCGGCAAAGCAGTGCAGGAGAACGGTGTGCTGAAAGTGGACAGTGTCTATTATGCACACGGCTTCTCAATCAAATACTACAAGGACTGCAAGGTGGTGAGCATACGCGACCCCTGGGATACCCTCAGGGTTCGCAAAAACTATGTCCTGGTCGATAAGGAACAGCATTCCGGCAAGATTCCGGACGACGTGCCGGCAGAAGTCAGGAACAATGCCATAGTCATCCCGGTGCCGGTGGAGAGGGCTGTCATCTACACTTCGGTCCACTCTGCGATGACTGAGCAGCTGGGCTGCATCGACCGCATCTGCGGAGTATGCGAACCCGAGTACATCATTTCTCCTGAAATCCTCGCAAGGGTGGCTGACGGCCGCATCGCCGACCTCGGAATGTCCACCTCTCCGAACATAGAGAAGATCATCGACCTTGACGCCGAGATGATCATCGCATCACCCTTCGAAAACAGCGGCTATGGCAATGCCGAGAAGATTGGGGTGCCGATAGTCGAGGCCGCAGACTATATGGAAGGTCATCCGCTCGGCAGGACAGAGTGGGTGCGATTTTACGGCCTGCTGTTCGGCTGCCGCGACCGGGCCGACTCGCTGTTCTTCGAGACCTGCAGCAAGTATGACAGCCTCAAGGCACTTGTCTCCGACATTCCGGAAGAGGAGAAGCCCACAGTCATAATGGAGCGCAAGTACGGAGCGCTGTGGGGAGTGCCGGGAGCCAGCAGCTATGTGGCCATCTTCCACGCCGACGCCGGGGCAAGCTACATCTTCAAGGACCTGGCAGGAACAAGCAGCGTGCAGCTGTCTTTCGAAGAGGTTTTCGAAAGGGCTGCAGACGCTGACTTCTGGCTGTTGAAATACGGAACGAAGAAACCCTACACATATTCCGACCTGCGGAGCGAGTACAAGCCATATTCCAACTTCGCCGCGTTCAGGAACCATCGGATCTATACCTGCAACACTTTGGTTACGACATATTACGATGACATCACAATCCATCCTGACCAGATTCTTGCAGACCTGATGTACATCTACCATCCCGACGTTCTGCCGGGACATCAGCCCAGATATTACTTCCCGATGGAAGAATGACGAAGGATATTTTTAAAACTATTATAGAATGATCAGAAGAATCTTTTTTGCCACAGTGCTATGCCTGGGCATAGCTGTGAACGCATCAGCCCAGCAGATGCCCCAGATTCCGACCGACCCTCAGGTACGTATCGGCAAACTGGACAACGGGCTGACCTATTACATCCGCCACAACGAAGAGCCC
Source organism: Bacteroidales bacterium (assembly GCA_017519185.1). GTDB lineage: Bacteria > Bacteroidota > Bacteroidia > Bacteroidales > UBA932 > Equibacterium. The sequence goes on from JAFWSX010000037.1 coordinate 23,367, forward strand.
AAGGACCAGGCTCATTTCTACATCGCCCAGAAGGTCGGTTCCATCCTCGAGGAGGAGAACCAGCGCGGTCTTGCGCACTTCCTGGAGCATATGTGCTTCAACGGAACGGAGCATTTCCCCGGCAACGGAGTCATCAAGTATCTGGAATCGATAGGAGTCAAGTTCGGAGCTGACCTGAACGCCTACACTTCAATCGACGAGACTGTCTATAACATCGATAACGTGCCCGTGACGGTGCCCGGAGCCATCGATTCGTGCCTGTGGATACTCCACGACTGGGCTGACGGCCTGCTTCTCGAAGGCGACGACATCGACAAGGAGAGAGGCGTGATCCACGAGGAGTGGCGCAGCCGTCAGGATGCGCAGATGCGTATGTACGAGCAGATCCTTCCCAAGGTTTACCCCAACAACAAGTATGGACACCGCATGCCCATCGGCCTGATGGAGATCGTGGACAATTTCCCGTACAAGGCCCTGCGCGACTACTATGAGAAATGGTACCGTCCCGACCAGCAGGGTATCGTCGTTGTCGGCGACATCGACGTGGACCAGATCGAAGCCAAGATCAAGGACATCTTCGGCACCATCGCCACTCCGGTGAACCCGGCTGAACGCTACTACGTTCCGGTTGAGAACAATGCCGAGCCTATCATCGCGATAGCCAAGGACAAGGAGCAGCCTTATTCAATGGCTTACATCTTCAAGAAGCACGAGCCCATCCCCGCCGAAATGAAGAGCAGCCTTACCTATCTGGTGATGAACTATGCTTTCAGCCTGGCCGACATTATGGTAAGCCAGAGGCTTGACGAGCTGATGATGCAGCCGGAACCGCCTTTTATGCAGGCAGCCATCCAGGACGACGACTATTTCCTTTCAAAGACTGAAGGAGCTTACACCGGCATCGTGGTGACCGCAGACAAAGATCTTGACAAAGGCATTTCTACCATATACCGCGAGATGCTCCGCGTGGCCCGCAACGGTTTCACCGCTTCCGAGTACGAACGTGCAAAGCAGGAATATCTCACCCAGCTGGAGAATGCCTACAACGAGCGTCAGAAAACCAAGAGCATCAACTACTGCAGCGAGTATGTACGCCATTTCATCGACAACGAGCCTATCCCCGGCATAGAGAATGAGTTCGCGCTCATCAACCAGCTTGCTCCGAGCGTTCCGGTCGAGGCCGTCAACCAGCTCGTCGCCCAGCTGATGGGAGAGGAGGGCAACCTCGTCGTAGTATGCATGCTTCCTGACAAGGAAGGTCTTCACACACCCACCGAACAGGAGATAGCAAAGCTCCTTGCTGATGTAGAGGCCGAAGACATCGCTCCTTACGAAGACAAAGTCTCTGACGAACCGCTGATTGCCAATCCTCCTGTTGGCGGCAGCATCGTCAAGAGCGAACCTTCCAAATTCGGTTACACCAAATATACTCTGTCCAACGGTGTCGGTTTCTATGTGAAGCCCACTGATTTCAAGGCAGACCAGATCCAGATGCGTGCCTTCAGCCACGGCGGAATGTCGCTCTATCCTGAGTCTGACATCATCAACCTGACGGCAGCAGACGGAGTCTTCGGCATCGGAGGACTTGGCAATTTCAGTGCTACAGACCTCACCAAAGTTCTCGCAGGCAAGCAGGTCAGCGTCAATGCAAGTATTTCCAATCTCGGTGAATCCCTCTCGGGAAGTTCTACCCCGAAAGACTTCGAGACTATGATGCAGCTCGTTTACCTGTGCTTCACTGACCGCCGCGAAGACAATGATGCATTCCTTTCATACAAGAGCCGCCTGTACTCATCCCTGGTCAACCAGGAGATGCAGCCTATGTCCGCACTTCAGGACAGTCTGACCAAAGTGCTCTACAACGGCCACCCTCGTGCTCACAGGCTCAAAGCCGCTGATGTCGACAAGATCGACTATGCACGCATAATGCAGATAGCCCGCGAACGTTTCGCGAACGCAGCTGACTTCAATTTCGTATTCACAGGAAACTTCGACGAGCAGACGATGCTTCCGCTCGTTGCGCAGTATCTCGGCGCCCTGCCGACTACCAGCCAGCGTGAGAAATTCGTTGACAACAAGATGGACATTGTCAAGGGACGCAAAGAAAACGTCTTCAGCAAGAAGATGGAAACCCCGATGGCTACAGTCGTAATGCTTGCATCCGGCAAGGCTAAATACAATCTCAAGAACGAACTGGCAGTCGATATCGCCGGCCAGGCCCTCGACATTATCTTCACTGAGGAGATAAGGGAAAAGGAGGGAGGCACCTACGGCGTGCAGGTAGTCACCGAATTTTCAAACAAGCCGAAACCGACTGAGATACTCGAGATCGTCTATCAGACCGATCCTGACAAACATAATGCTCTGAATGCCCGCATCCTTGAAATCGTTAACGAGTTCTGCAAGACCGGTCCGAGCGAGGTGGTTCTCTCAAAGGTGAAGGAATATCTGCTCAAGACTTACGACGAAAACCAGAGAAGCAACTCATACTTCGGCGCAGCCCTTGTCGAATATCTCGACTCAGGCGTCGACGCTGACACCCAGTACAGGCAGACTGTCGAGAGCATCACTTCGGCAGACGTTGCCAAGGCAATGAAGAAGCTCCTCAAACAGGGTAATTTCAAGACTGTAGTAATGGAAGGCTACACTGAGTAGAATGGAAAAATGTCAACTCACATCGAAAGCTCGAGCCATCGCAGCTCCTTCTCGTCAAGGAGCTGCTTGACGGTTTCGTAACGAGCCGATGTAGTGACGATTTCGTCATAGGGGAGGCCGCCTTCTGAGAGGGCGGCTTCTATTTTTGCCTTCTCCTCATTCAAAAGGGCCATCTCGGCCTCAAGACTTTCAAGCTCCCGCTGCTCCTTATAGGAAAGGCGTTTCTTCGCGCCGTCTGCCGCGGCTTTGGGTTTGGCCTTTGGAGTCGGGTCGGAAGTCACCTGGGCAGCCTTGCGCTGCTCCGCCTCATAGTCTTTGATGAAGCTGCGATATTCCGTATATCCGCCTATGAAATCCTTGATGACTCCGTCGCCGCAGAACACGAGAAGATGCTCCGCGATGCGGTCCAGGAAATGTCGGTCGTGGGTCACGATTATCAGCGAGCCTTTGAAGTCCAGCAGGTATTCCTCGAGGATGTTAAGGGTGACGATGTCCAGGTCGTTGGTAGGCTCGTCAAGAATCAGCATATTGGGCTGCTGCATCAGTATGGTCAGCAGATAGAGCCTGCGCTTCTCGCCGCCTGACAGCTTGTAGATCGGGTTGTTCAGCATATCGTGCGGGAAGAGGAACTGGTTGAGCAGGGAAGTGTTGTTCACGGTCTCCAGCACTGTCTGCCCCTCGTCGAACTCCATTCCCTGCTGGCTGTAGTAGCCAATTTTCAGGGATGCTCCTTGCTCTATGCTGCCTCCGGTGGGCTGCAATCTGCCAAGCAGAAGGTTGATGAACGTACTCTTGCCAATGCCGTTCGCTCCGACGATGCCGATGCGGTCATAGCGCTGGAACTTGTAGCTGAAACCGTCGACTATGCAGGGGCCCGGGGTTCCGTCGGGCCTGTCCGGGAAGCGGAAACTCAGATTGTGGCAGTCGATGATCTTGGTGCCGAGGCGGGTTGAACTTTCCAGGGATTCCATCGACACCTGGCGGGTCACATAGGCCTGCGAGGCCCGGTCCTTAAGCTCCCAGAAAGCCTGCTTGCGGTATTTGGCCTTGCCTGTGCGGGCGCAGGGGGTGGCGTGCATCCATTCCAGCTCTCGGCGCAGCAGGTTGCGGACACGGTCGGTCTGCGCATTGTAGTTGGAGATGCGCTCCTCGCGCTTCTCGAGGAAGTTCTCGTAGTCACCCTTGTAGATATAGATCTGCCCGTGGTCAAGCTCCATTACGGTATTGCACACGCGGTCGAGGAAATAACGGTCGTGTGTCACCATAAACAGGGTGCAGCGGGAGCGTTTCAGATAGTTTTCGAGATATTCTATGGCATCGATGTCCAGATGGTTGGTCGGCTCGTCCATAATGAGGAATTCAGCCTCTGTGGCAAGCACCTCGGCAATGGCCACGCGCTTCACTTCGCCTCCGGAAAGCTCACGCATCTTCTGCTCCGGCCGCAGCGAGAACTCGGTGAGCAGACGGACTATCCGCCTCTCATACTCGAAACGACCAGCTTCGTCCAGTCCTTCCATAAACCTGCCGCTGCCGGAAAGGATCTGATCCAGCAGGGTGGCCTCCGGGTTGAACTCATATTCCTGCTCCAGAAATGCAATGCGGATGTCCTTGAGAAACTTGATCTGCCCGCCGGAATCCGACTTGTCCTTGCCGGCCAGAATGCGCATCAATGAAGTCTTGCCGCTGCCGTTCGGGGCTATCAGGGCTATCTTGTCGCCTTCATTGACATTGAAGCCGATGTGGTCGAAAAGCACTTTCGGACCATAGGACTTGGAAATGTTCTCTATCTGGAGGTAAGACGCCATATCTGCCGTTCAATCAATTGAAATACTGCGCATTGCGGCGGTTCATAATGACATATATGATAATCGGTGCGCCAATGAGCGAAGTGACGGCGTTGAGGGGTAGGGGACTTGATGCATCGCCCAGCAGGGTGACGAAATTGCAAAGCAGCGCGGTGACCGCTCCGGCCAGTATAGTGACTGGAACAAGGTGGTTGTGGTTCGAAGACCCCAGCAGCAGGCGGGCGATGTGCGGAACGGCGAGACCTATGAACGAAATGGGACCGCAAAACGCTGTCACAGTGGCAGTAAGGATGCCTGTACAGATGAGAATCAGAAGCCTTACGGCACGTATGCGGACACCGAGGTTGCGAGCATAGTCTTCACCCAGCAGCAGGGCGTTGAGAGGCTTTGTCATCATCAGCGACATAATGAGCCCGACAACCGTAAATGCCACAAACCAAGGCAGTTTGTCGGTCGAAACGCTGGAGAAATCGCCCATTCCCCACATAACGAACTGGTGCACCTTGTCGGCAGAAGCCCGGTAGTTAAGGATGGAGATGACCGAGGATGCCAGATAACCCACCATTATGCCTATAATCAGCAGCATAACGTTGTTTTTGACCTTGCGGGCGAATATGATTATCACGGCCAGGACGGCTGCAGCGCCGATGAATGCAGCCACAATCGTCGTCAGATAGCTCGCAGAGGCAAAATAGATCATCACCAGCGCGACTCCGAGGTTCGCTCCGTCGCTGATACCGAGTATCGACGGACCGGCCAGGGGATTCTTGAAGAAAGTCTGGAGCATCAGACCGCTGATGGCGAGGGCGGCTCCGGACAACAACGCCGTGACAGCCTGAGGAAGCCTGGTCTCAAGGACTATGTAGTTCCAGCTTGTGCGGTCGCTGCCGCCGCCGAAAAGAATCGACAGCACGTCGCGGAAAGGAATGTGCACCGGGCCGTAGAAAATGTTCGCGGCAAAAAGCAGAAAGAGCACGATTCCCGTCGCTGAGTACGTCAGGGCATAGTTATGTTTGCGTCCGTCCATCACTTCACAAAAATACTTAAAATATGGAGATACCGTTTAAAATGCTTAATTTTGAATGATTAAGTGCTTTTTACACAATTTATATTATGTTAAGTAAGGGATATCGGGAAGACAGTTCACCCTCCACTGCATACATTCCTCTGGCAGAACGTCTGCGTCCTCGCACGCTCGACGAATATGTCGGTCAGGAACATCTTGTAGGCAAAGATTCGGTGCTGCGCCGTATGATTGAAAGCGGCGACGTCAAGTCCTTTATCCTTTGGGGACCTCCGGGTGTCGGCAAGACTACGATAGCGACGATCATCGCCAACACACTAAAACGAGAGTTCTACACCTTGTCTGCCGTAAGCAGCGGCGTCAAGGATGTCCGCGACGTCATAGACAAGGCCCGCAGCGGCCGTATGTTCGCCGTAAACGGAGCCCCGATCCTCTTCATAGACGAGATCCACCGCTTCAACAAAGCCCAGCAGGACGCCCTTCTGGGCGCTGTGGAGGACGGTACAGTGGTCCTGATAGGCGCCACAACCGAAAATCCCTCCTTCGAAGTGATAACCCCTCTCCTTTCGCGCTGCCAGGTCTATGTACTCAAACCACTGGAACATAGCGATTTAGACATATTGCTCAACCGTGCATTGACCGAGGATGCCATAATCTCGGCACGCAAGATCGAAGTCAAGGAGAAAGAAGCCCTGTTCAGCTTCTGCAACGGCGACGCCCGCAAGCTGCTGAACATTCTCGAGCTGGTATGCTCCACCAACCCCGATGATCCGCTGGTCATCACCGACGAGCTTGTGAAGTCATCGCTGCAGCAGAACATCGCTCTCTACGACAAGAACGGCGAGCAGCACTACGACATCATCAGCGCGTTCATCAAGAGTATGCGCGGCAGCGACCCGAACGGAGCCATATACTGGATGGCCAGGATGCTGGCCGGCGGCGAAGACCCGCTTTTCATAGCAAGGCGTATGGTGATTCTGGCGGCCGAGGATGTCGGGCTTGCCAACCCCAATGCCCTCCTGCTTGCCAACGCTTGCTTCGACACCGTCCACAAGGTGGGTATGCCGGAAGCCAGGATTCCGCTGGCAGAGTGCTGCATCTACCTCGCCACATCGCCGAAGAGCAATGCGGCTTATATGGCTATAGACAGCGCATTGGCTGCAGTCAATTCAACCTCTGATGCACCTCCTGTTCCCCTCCATCTCCGCAATGCTCCTACCAAGCTGATGAAGGATCTCGGCTACGCCAAAGACTATAAGTACGCACATTCTTATGAAGGAAACTTCGTCGACCAGGAGTTCCTGCCCGACGCTCTCAAAGGCACTAAATTCTATGAACCGGGCAGCAACAAGCACGAAGATGCAATCCGGGCCCGACTGCAAGCCCTCTGGGAGAAATACAAATACTGAAAATGAGCCGAAAGAAGAAAGACAAGCCTCTGCTTGAAAACATAGTCATCGAAGATGTGGCTGCCGAGGGCAACGCCCTGGCCCACTACAACGGCAAGGTGCTGTTCGTGCCGGGTATGGTTCCAGGTGACATAGTGGATGTCCAGGTACGCCGCGAACGCAAGGGCTACATCGATGGATATGCCGCAAGGCTGGTCAAGCCCTCAGAGCACCGCATCGAACCTCTATGCGAACATTTCGGGGTTTGCGGAGGCTGCAAATGGCAATGCCTGCCCTACGAGATGCAGCTGGAGGCCAAACAACGTCAGGCGGTAGACCAACTCACAAGGATTGGTCACCTGCAATTGCCTGACATCTCCCCCATTATCGGCTCCGATTTGCAGTATTACTATAGAAATAAGCTGGAATTCACCTTCTCAAACCGCAGATGGATTCTCCCCGGCGAAGATCCGGATGCCCTCAGCGACGAAGAACGGCTCGGACTGGGCTTTCACATCAGCGGATTTTTCGACAAGGTCCTGGACTTGAAAAAGTGCCATCTGATGGCCGAACCCTGCAATGAAATCCGCAATTTCATACGCCGTTATGCCATCGAAAACGGCCTTTCTTTCTTCGATTTGAGGGCCCAGAACGGCTTTTTGAGGAACCTGATCCTCCGCGAAGCCTCTTCCGGCGAAATTATGCTGACTGTAGTGTTTGGCCCTGATGCTGAGCAAGATAGCGATAATGTAACAAAAATGTTAGAGGCTATTTCGAGCCGTTTTGGGCAAATTACCTCCCTCAATTACGTGATCAACCCCAAACCCAACGACACAATCGGCGACCTCGAGATAAAAACCTTCTCAGGCAGGGACTGCATCTACGAAAAAATGGGCGATTTGCGCTTCAAGATAGGTCCGAAATCGTTCTATCAGACAAACAGCGCACAAGCTTTCAAACTATACTCGGTAGTCCGCAACTTCGCTTCAAGTGAGGTAGCGCAAAGCCCTGTAATATACGACCTTTATACAGGCACGGGAACTATTGCATTGTTCCTTTCTTCCATTGCAAGCAAGGTGGTCGGCATTGAGTATGTGCCGGAAGCCATCGAAGATGCCCGCGAGAATGCCGCAGTGAACAGCATCGGCAACTGCACCTTTTATGCAGGTGATATGAAGGATGTGCTTAATAAAGAGTTCATTGAGGCTAATGGCAAACCCGATTTGATAGTACTCGACCCGCCCCGCGCAGGCATCCACCCTTCCGTTGCCCAGGTAATACTGGAAGCAGCACCTCCGGTCATCATATATGTAAGCTGCAACCCCGCCTCCCAGGCCCGTGACCTGGCAGTCCTTTCTGAGAAATACGATATCGCCGCAGTGCAGCCTGTGGATATGTTCCCGCAGACACAACACGTAGAAAATGTAGTCAAGTTGTTATTGAAGTAGTATGAGCGAATTGTCTAATATTGAGAATACAACCATCTGCGCTTGTTCTACCGGAAACAACTCCGGTGCAATCGCAGTCGTGCGCATCAGCGGCCCTCAGACCCTCGAGATCCTGTCGAAGGTGTTCACTCCCAAGAGAGAGGATGTCAAGCTGCTGGAAGTTCCGGGCTATACCCTTCTCTACGGCTACATCTACCGCCAGGACAGCACCCTGTTGGACGACGTGCTGGTAAGCATCTTCCGCGAACCTCATTCCTACACTGGAGAGGACTCGGCAGAGATATCCTGCCACGGTTCCAACTATATAGTCAGGGAACTGCTCTCGCTGCTGACAGACAATGGCGCAAAGTATGCGGGTCCTGGCGATTTCACCAAGCGCGCATTCCTTAATGGAAAGATGGATTTAGCTCAGGCAGAGGCGGTATGCGACCTCATCTCAAGCGAAACTAAAGCTTCTCACGACGTAGCGATGCAGCAAATGAGAGGCGGCTTCTCGAAAGAACTTGAGGCTATGCGCACCAACCTCCTGCAGATAGTTTCTTTGCTCGAACTGGAGCTTGACTTCAGCGAGGAAGAAGTGCAGTTCGCTGACCGCAAGGAGCTTCAGAAACTGCTTGACGACTCCTGTACTCAGATCAATTCCCTAATCTCAAGTTTCAAGTTAGGCAACGCACTTAAAAACGGTGTGCCAGTGGCAATTGTAGGAGCCACAAATACCGGCAAGAGCACTCTTCTCAACGCACTTCTCCGCGAAGACAGGGCCATCGTGTCGTCGATAGCCGGCACCACCCGCGACACCATCGAAGACGTGATGAACCTCGACGGCGTCCTGTTCCGCTTCATCGACACTGCCGGCATCCGCGCCACCCTCGAGCAGATCGAGATGATGGGCATCGAGCGGACATTCTACAAAATCAGGCAAGCCCAGATAGTTCTGATGATGCTCGACAGCACCAACCCCGACGGTTTCCAGGAGTCGATACAATCTTTAAGTAAAAAGATAAATAACAGCGAGCAAACCCTTTTCATCCTGCTGAATAAGTGCGACAAAAATACCATTCTATCACACGCTGACAAGACAGCCCCGGCCTCCAATGAAGACCTGGTCGAGCAAGTGAGGGCCCTGGCCGCCGATGCCGGCCTCACCCCTGCCGCCATCCTTCCCATATCGGCCAAGCAGAAGCTCGGGCTCGACGTGCTGGAATCGATGCTGGTTGAAAGCCAGAAGGATCTCAACGCCAGCGGCAATATGGTCCTCGTCAGCAACATGCGCCACTACAGCGCACTGAAAGACGCCTACAACGCCCTGCTCCGCGCCAACGTCGCCCTCGGCGAACACGTTCCCACCGACCTGGTCGCCCAAGACATAAGGGAATCCCTCTACTCCATCGGCACCATCGTCGGCGCCGTCTCCACCGACGAAATATTGGGCAACATCTTCAAGAATTTCTGCATCGGCAAGTAAATCAATTAGTTACGACTTTCTGACTAAAGTTTAACTTTAACTAATTTCAGTTGAAACTAGCTGAAATTCATAATCCGAAAAGGGTTCATTGCTAGTTCGACTTGAGGTCGGTTAAGTTTGAGCTAGAGGGCGCTTTGGCACACAGCGTGGCAC
>JAFWSX010000007.1 GCA_017519185.1 Bacteroidales bacterium
AATGCCAAGAAATATATCGAGGAAGGAAACTACGGCGGCAAGGGCTCTGACGCTCACAAGGCTTCCGTTGTAGGAGATACGGTCGGTGATCCCTTCAAGGATACAACCGGTCCTTCGCTTGATATCCTCATAAAATTGATGTCTATGGTTTCGATTGTAGTTGCAGGCTTGGTTGTTGCCTTCAGCATTTTCTGATCGATATTCCATAAAACGGAAGACCGCAAACCTTCAAGGCTTGCGGTCTTTTTATTTGTACCGTCTGTTCGTCTGGATTACAAAGCCAGTTTCTCGAGAGCTTCTGCCAGTGATTCGGCGGTGATGTAGGCTCCAATCACACGTCCTTGCTTGTTGATAAGGTAGAAAGTGGGAATCCAATTGATGCCATAATCCTTGGAAATCTGCGTCTCTTTCCACTTGACCAGAGAGCTGACCTGGGTCCATTTGAGACCGTCACTCTCAATACCCTTGAGCCAGGCATCGCGCTCGGTGTCGAACGATACTCCGATGAAGGCGACGCCTTTGGGAGCATATTTGCTGTGGATTTGCACCAAACCGGGATTCTCCTTGCGGCAGTCCGGACACCAGGATGCCCAGAAATCGATCACAACGAATTTGCCTTTGAAATCGGAGAGGGATACCATCTTTCCTTCCGGAGTGGGGAGTTTGAAGGCAGGGGCTTTCTTACCGGCCTTGATCACGTCGCTCATATCCTGGGCTGTGGCTACAATGCTACTGCAAAAAACAGCGGCAACGAGCAATGTGAGAAGTCTTTTCATCTTTACAGAGTTTTGTTGATGTCAGCTACGGCAGCAATGAGGGCGTCGATGTTTTCCTTCTTGGCACCCATAGGCAGTCCGCCTCCGGTGCTGAGGAGCAGGCCGTGATGGCTTCCGTTGCCGGCAATGTATTTTTCTACTATTTCTTTGGTTGCCTTATAAACGTTCTCGGGAGTGTCGTTCACAAGCAGCATCGGGGGAACGTTACCCATCAGGACAACCTTGTCACCTGCGAGTTTGCGGCTGGCGACGATGTCCTCCATATGGGTGAAGTTGAAGGCGTGAACTCCCATTTCCTCAAGGTGAGAATAGCAAGAGTTCGAGGTGAAGTCATTGTGGAAGAAGTGACGGTAGCCGGGGAAGGCGTCGAACACCCTCTGCATATAAGGTTGGCAGAGAGTCTGGAAGTCTTCGGGGCTGAAGTAGCCGCACACGTCGTCGAGCACCATTATTGCCTTTGCGGTCTTCACGTTCTCCAGCTGGGCGTTCAGCCAGTCAATCACCATCTGCGTGCTCTTCTCGAGCAGGACGGCGGCAGTGTCGGGATCCATCATCATCAGCATAAGCAACTGGGTGACGGTGAACATATGGGATGCCACAGTGAAAGGACCTCGGGCGCAAACCATATACACTTCTTCGCCCTGAGCCTCCATTATCGGCTGGTAAATTCTCTGCTGGTTGAGCAACAGCGGCATCACGCCGTCGACGCGAGGGTCGGGAGTGTGGAGGTTGCCGAACACTTCACGCGCCTTGTCGAGGTCTTCCGTCAGCGGACGCAGGTGGGGAAGGTTGTCGTCATAGAAGCACAGCGAGCATCCGAATCCAGACGGCTCGGCAGTCATACCGTATTCAACCCACCATCCGGGGATGAAGATGGCCTCGGGGAAGTCCTTTGTAATCTTTTGGTTGTCCTCGATGAACAGTTTAGTATTGGCGTAGTAGTCAATGAAGGTATGGCCGCAATAACCCGGAATCCAGGGACTGTCGGCGATGAGGGCTACGGGAATCTTGGAGTTCTTGTGATCCAAAGTTTCTTCAATCAGCTTTATTTGATCGGCATTCATTATTGTGAATAAGGTTAAGGTTAGACGTTTTTGAAACAGCGCATTCTCTCCAAAGGTACTCTTTTTCTCGATAATTTTTGTAATTTAGAGGTCCAACAACAATAATATCTTTTTACAATGGCAGAATTTCCCCAATTACACGATGCGATCCTTGCCGGCAATATGAATGCTGCTATTGCCGTCACCAAGGAGGCCGTCGAGGCAGGTGCCGAACCGGGCGACCTGGTCAACAACTATATGATCAAGGCGATGGAAGACATAGGCGCCAAATTCGAGGCTGGCCAGGCATACGTTCCTAATCTTCTTATGGCAGCCCGTGCGATGAAAGGTTCCCTTGAAATCCTTAAACCTTTGATGCAGGGTTCCGGAGTGACCTCAATGGGCAAGATAGTGATAGCTACTGTCAAAGGCGACCTTCACGATATCGGCAAGAACCTTGTGGCCTCAATGCTCGAAGGCTGCGGCTTCGAGGTCATCAATCTGGGTGTTGACCAGTCTGACCAGAAAATCGTGGATGCAGTCAACCAGCATCACCCCGACATCCTGGCTCTCTCTGCATTGCTTACCACCACGATGGGCAATATGAAAGTGGTCATCGACGCTCTTTCCGCCGCAGGTCTTCGCGACAGCGTGAAGATTATGGTCGGAGGTGCTCCCATCAGCGAGGCTTTCGCCAAGGAAATAGGCGCAGACGGTTACAGCGCGAATGCCAACGAGGCGGTTGCACTCGCTAAGTCACTTATCTAAGTTTATGGATTCACGCAGGATGACAATGTCGGATATTTCGCTTGACATCAGCGAGATTTACCGTTCGATGGGTTATCCGGACCCAGAAGCCCCTCCCGAGGATATGAAAGCCATTGTGGAGGGGTTGCTGGAACGGTTCGGCCCTATCTGTCATCCCCGGTTCCATTACATTGAGTCTACCGTAGAGGGCCTTTCTCCAAAAGGTATAATAATGAAAGGCCTTTCAGGTGCAGAGAAGTATCTGCTGTTCATCGCCACTGCCGGTATGGAATTCCAGGAGGAGATCAACAAGATCTCTGAAGAAGGCGACATAGTGAAGGTTTATGCGGCCGACCTGATCGGTAGTGAAATAGCGGAGGCAACGGTCAGGGAATGCGTGAAAGCGATGGAGGCAGACTATCCCGGAGTCGGGGTAAGCAATTCATACAGTCCCGGGTACTGCGGCTGGGTATTGTCCGACCAGCGGGAGATTTTCGCCCGCTTCGGCGGCGATACCTGCGGAGTAAGCCTTAATGACTCGTGCCTGATGTATCCCATCAAATCGGTCAGCGGCATCGTTTCTGTGGGCGAAAAAGTAGAGAAAAGAGAATACGGCTGCGCTATCTGCGGCCGCAAGGATTGTTATAAGAACCGTTTAAAGAATATAAAGAAATGAACGTAAATGACTGGAAGAAAGAGATACTGTCGTCCCCTAAGAGGGCGGCTGTTCCCGTAATGACCCACCCGGGCATCGAAATGCTCGGCTACAATGTGAAAGAGGCAGTTTGCTCGGGCCAGATACACTTTGAGGCTGTCAAGGCATTGTGCGAAAAGTATTCTCAGTCAGCAGCCCTCACCACCATCATGGACCTCAGTGTCGAGGCCCAGGCTTTCGGCGCCAACGTATCGTTCAGTTATGAAGCTATCCCTTCGATAGAAGGCCGTCTGGTGGAAGATGCAGCCGCTATTGAGGCACTGCAGGTACCTTCGCTTGATGCCGGCAGGATTCCTGAATATCTTAAGGCAGACAAGCTCGCTACAACCTTGCCCAAACCTGTATTTGCAGGATGCATAGGTCCGTTCTCCCTGGCGGGCCGCCTCTATGGAATGACGGAGATAATGATGGGTATCTACATCGAGCCGGAAGCTATGCAGGTGTTGCTTGAAAAATGCACCGAATTCCTTCTTAAGTATGTGCAAGCCATCAAAGAGACAGGCTGCCCTGCAGTCTTGATGGCTGAACCTGCCTCAGGCCTTCTGTCGAACGAGGACAACCTGATGTGGTGTACTCCCTACGTGAAGAAGATCATCGATGCCGTCCAGGACGAGAATTTCGCCGTGGTGCTCCACAACTGCGGAAACACTGGCCACTGCACCGAGGCAATGGTGGCTACCGGTGCCTGGGGCTTCCATTTCGGCAACAAAATCGATATGGTCCAGGCCGTCGAAGGTTGTCCTGCCGATGCTCTTGTGTTCGGCAACGTGGATCCCGTTTCAGTCTTCAAGCAGGCTGCTCCTGAAGAAATGTACAAAGTCACGAGCGAACTTCTTCAGGCTATGGCAAAATATCCTAACTTTGTGCTGTCATCCGGCTGTGATACTCCTCCCGGCGTTTCGCCTGCCAATATTGAGGCCTTCTACAAGGCTTTGGATGACTTCAACAAGGGAAAATGAAAACGATAGCCATAGACAGCCTGGAAGGTATCGATGCTGCAGCAACTGAGTTTGCCGCAACATTGGGAGATAACCGGATAGTGGCTTTTTATGGCAGTATGGGAGCGGGGAAGACAACTTTCATCAGCGCATTGTGCAGGCACTTCGGGGTTGAAGACGATGTATGCAGCCCGACTTTCACGATAGTCAACGAGTACCGCGCCGCTGACGGAGAGAGCATCTTCCATTTTGACTTCTACCGCATAGACTCCCTCAGGGAAGCGGTGGACATCGGCTTCGGAGAATATCTCTATTCCGGCAATCTTTGCCTGATAGAATGGCCGGAGAAGGTGGAGGATCTCCTTCCTGAGGAAACTTTGAACGTGCGCATCACCGCATCAGACGATGGTCGCAGGACGATAGAGATAGACAACGATTAAAGACAAGATATCATGGGCATCAGTTTTTTACCTACACCCAAGCACAGAGTCTTCCACTACGAACCCCGTTACTGGAACGAGAAGGAAGAGAAGATGAAAGAACGCTATGCCAAGTACGGCAAGGAGTACAACCCCAACACTCCTTGGGAAGGCAAGGAATCAGGCGATGCTGAAGCACAGAAAGGTGACGGAAAGGAGGTGAAGAACCATCTCAGGGACGGATATGTCCCAGGGGTCCTTATCCGTGATGCTTACCGCAACGGTATCGACAGCAACCGCCGCAAGACCACCAACACGAAACTGAGAACGATAATAATCATCATCTCCCTTCTGCTGGCCGTTGTGGCAGTATATTACTTCACCATAGGAATCAATCTTCTTCTGCAGTAGGAAATGATCAACGTACTGCCGGGCAATATAGCCAATCTGATTGCAGCTGGAGAAGTTGTTAACCGTCCGGCATCGGCGCTGAAGGAACTTCTGGAGAACAGCATAGACGCTGGGGCCGACAATATTTCAGTCATGGTGGAAGATTCCGGCCGCACTGCGATACGTGTGGTTGACAACGGTTCCGGTATGAGCCCGGAAGATGCAAAGCTGTGCTTTGAACGTCACGCGACATCCAAGATTTCAACTGCCGAAGACCTTGAGAGCATCGTCACTTACGGCTTCCGCGGTGAGGCGCTTGCCTCTATTGCCGCCGTGTCGAGGGTGACGCTGCGTACACGCAGGGAGGAGGATGAAGTCGGCTTCGAGGTTCGTTGTTCCGAATCGAAGATAACTTATGCCGAGCCAGCCTCGACCCCCAAAGGATGCAGCATCGAAATAAGGGACTTGTTCTACAACACTCCGGCACGGCGCAAATTCCTGAAGTCTGACGCTGCGGAATTGAGACATCTTGTCCAGGAGTTCTCCAGGGTGGTCATCGTCAATCCATCCATTGCATTTACCTTCATCCACAACGGAAAGACACTTTACAATCTGCGGCCTGTGGCAAATGAAAAGCAGCGCATCGTGGATTTTGGAGGGGCAAGTCTCAGCAAAGAGCTGGTTGACATCGAGGTTGAGACATCAATGGTGAAGATAAAAGGCTTCGTGGGAGCGCCGGCAGAGGCCCGCAAGTTGCAGGCAAACCAGTATTTCTTCGTGAACGGCCGGTATTTCCGCAGTCCCTACCTGCACAAGGCTGTCTGCAAGCCCTACGAGCATCTTCTGAAGGACGGATGTACTCCGTCTTACTTCATATTTTTCGAAGTCGATCCCAGCGCTGTCGACGTGAACATACACCCGGCCAAGACAGAAGTGAAATTCGAGGACGAGCCGATGATATTCGAGATCCTGAGCGTCACCGTGCGCAAGGCTCTCGGACAGAACGCATTCACTCCAAGTCTCGATTTCGACCAGGTGCCTTCGGTGGAATTTCCTTCGATGACCAAGGATACTCCTAGGTATACAGCACCGCCCAAGATAGACTACGACCCTCTCTTCGATCCCTTCGAGATGGAGCGGCGTATGCCGGCTGACATTCCGGTGCATATCCCGCAGGACACTCCGGCAGCCGATAACAATGCCATAGTTTTCGGTTCCAATTATATTGCTGTTCCGGCCGGTGAAGGCCTGATGGTGGTAGACGTCCGCAGGGCGCGGGAAAGAATTCTCTACGAAGAGTATTTCCCCCTGCTCGCTGAGAGACACCCGGTCACGGAGCAGTCGCTCTACCCGATGAGCATAGACCTGAGTCCCGAGGACCACGAGCTTGTGCTGGACAATGCCGACCTTTTTGCAAGGTTGGGTTTCGACCTGAGGGATCTCGGGCAGAATTCCATTGTCATTTACGGACTTCCGTCCGGTATGGATACTGGAGGCGGTGGAGTTGAAGAGGCGGTTTCGATGATAATCGAAGACATCAGGCAGGGTAAGATAGGGGATGATGCGGCCCGTGACGCTGCCACTTTGGCACATTCCGTGGCTTTCGGCGACGGCAAAAGCGTAAATCAGGCCGGGGCACAATTGTTGGTAAGACAGCTGATGGACTGCCGGCAGCCGGAAACGGCTCCTTCAGGCGGCAGGACATTCACAATTCTTACCGAAGAAGATTTAGAGAAGCGATTATGAGCAATTTTTGGAGTACGGTGACCCCTGTGGTCAAGAATCTTATCATCATAAATGCAGTTATGCTGCTGGGCACTCTGCTCATCGGCGACAAGGCATATGAATATTTGGCGCTCTTCCCCTTCGAGTCACAATATTTCAAAGGATACCAGATGATTACCCATATGTTTATGCACGGTGGGTTCTGGCATCTTTTCTTCAATATGTACACCCTGATGATTTTCGGCACTGCGCTGGAGAGAATATGGGGCGGCAAGAAGTTCCTGCTGTTCTATTTCGTGACAGGACTGGGTGCTGCTCTCTGCCATAATCTCGTGCTGCATCTCCAGATCGAGCATTTCCAGGCGATAGGTGAAGCAGCCAAGGCCGCCTCTCTGATGGTAGTTCCCACAGTGGGCGCTTCCGGTGCTATCTACGGAGTGCTGCTGGGCTATGCAATGCTGTTCCCCAACCACGTGCTGCAGCTCATTTTCCCGCCGGTGGCAATGAAGGCGAAGTGGTTCGTAATCATATTCGGAGTCATCGAACTTCTGACCGGCATAACCGGCATGGGTGGAAACATAGCCCATTTCGCCCATCTCGGAGGTATGCTCTTCGGCTTGCTGCTGATACTCTACTGGAAGAAGAAAAACAGAATGTACTATTAGTATGCCGAGGGTAAGAAAATATCAGAACAAGACAGAATCCCAGTGGGGAAAGGCCGGCAAGAAAGAGATGCGCTTCAGCCGTTTCTCTTTAAAGGACTTCCTGTTGCAACTCTTTGCTCTTGCGGGAGCCGCAGCGCTCGTGCTTTCCTATGTTTCGGTGTATCTCCCGCCGTCAGAGCTGTCATCAGTCCTGATGTTTTTCGGCTTGTATTTCATACCTATTTTTTTCATCAATCTCCTGATATTCCTCATTGCTCTTTTCCGGCTCAAGGCCATAGCCTTCCTAACGCTTCTGGCGATGCTTCCGACTCTGTTCTATGCCGACCTGTTCGTCAAGTTCAGCAAGGATGAGACTGCTCCAGAAGGAGAGCCGTTCAAGGTACTTACATACAATGTGGGAAGGATGCGTCTTTCAAGGGATGGGCTTGAGTCTGCTGCAAACTCTGCCAGGATCGAAGACTTCCTTAAACTTGAACGTCCTGACATCGTATGCCTCCAGGAATTTTCGTTGAGGAATATGGATGCATATAAGAGTTTTGCTCCCTTTATGCCATTCCGGCACGAGTATGTTTTCGGAAACCAGTATTTCTACGGCAACGTCATACTAAGCAAGTATCCGATTGTAAACAGCGGGACAATCAAGTTCGAGGGCAGCCGCAATATGTGCATCTGGGCCGACATAGAAATGGGCGGTGAGATCCTGAGGGTTTACAACTGCCATCTTCAATCTTCTACGATTTCGTTCACAAGCCTTATACAGCGCATAGCGTCGAAAGGCGAACTGACATCCGAGATTCGCGAAGTCCACGAAAAACTCAGGACATCCAACAAACTGCGCGCCCAGCAGGTAGAAGATATTCTTGCACATAGCCGCCAGTGCGACTATCCGACATTGATTTGCGGAGATTTCAATGATACTCCTGTGTCTCATACCTACCACAAGCTCCGCCAGGGCCGCAAGGACAGTTTTGCGGAAGCAGGCAAAGGATTCGGGGCCAGCTATTCATATCTGTGGCCGCTGCTCAGGATTGACTACATCCTGTTCCCGAAGGAGTTCACAGCGTTCCAGAACGAAATAAAGAGAGAAAAATATTCTGACCATTATCCGGTCAGCACATTCATATACAGATAGATTATGGAAGAAGACCTTAAACAGGAAATAGAAGCCGCCGTGAAGGTGCTCAAGGAAGGAGGAGTGATACTCTATCCTACAGACACCGTATGGGGCATAGGATGCGACGCCTCCGACAAGGATGCAGTTGCCAGGGTTTTTGAAATCAAGGAGCGCGAAGATGCGAAAAGTCTCATTACTCTCGTGGCAGATGCGGATATGATAGGACGCTACGTCAAGGTCATTCCGCCGATGGCGATTGAACTCCTCGAAGTGAACGACAAGCCTATGACAATCATCTATCCCGGAGCTATGGGTCTGGCGGAGAATGTCGTGGCTGAAGACGGCAGCGTCGGCATCAGGGTTCCCCAAAGCGAATTCTGCAGGCAGTTGTGCCGTCGTTTCGGCGGGGCGATAGTCTCTACTTCCGCAAACATATCGGGAGAGGAAACACCTGTATCTTTCGAGGACATCAACGCTTCGATCCTGGATGCAGTGGACCATATTGTGGATCCCTGCTACGAAGACGGGGCTACAGGCGTGTCTTCACAGGTCATAAAGGTTGGGCTTGACGGAGAGGTCAAGGTCATAAGAGAATAACGCGGGATGGAGCTGTTCTATTCAAGGGATATCGCCGACGGCGGCCGGACTCTCGACCAGGAAGAAAGCAACCACTGCATCAGAGTGCTTCGTCACGTGCAGGGGGATGTGATTCACGTGGTCGACGGTCGTGGCGGCATATACGAATGCAGGATAGACGATGCTTCCCCGAAGGCGGTCGGATTTACGGTCCTGAAAGTCGAGGAGAACTTCGGCTCCCATCCGTACGTTCTGCAGATGGCGGTGGCTCCTCCCAAGAATATCGACCGCTTCGAATGGTTTGCCGAGAAGGCTACTGAAATAGCTGTTGACAGGATCATCCCCCTGTTCGGAGATTATTCAGAGAGAAAGGTCTTCAAGAAAGAGCGCTGCGAGCGAATTGTGGTCGCGGCTGCAAAACAGTCACACAAGGGAGCCGTGCCGCAGGTGGAAGATGCTGTTTCCGTCAGGGAGTTCCTGCAGCGGCCGTTTGAAGACGGGACTGCAAAATGCATCTGCTATTGTGACGATACGGAATTCCTGGGAGTGGAGAAGATCTCGATTCTTGAAGCGCTCCGCAGAGCCGAAAGCGACAGTTATGCGATAATGATAGGTCCGGAAGGGGATTTCAGCCGCGATGAGATGCGCCTTGCGGTGGATAATGGATGGCAGCCTGTCTCTTTGGGGACATCGAGGCTGCGCATCGAGACTGCGGCGCTCACGGCGGTGGCTGCGGTTTACCTGAATTATATCGACAAGCAATAAACCACATAAGAAATGAGCAAGTTCAGAGTTGGCAACGGTTATGACGTACACGTTTTGGCTTCCGGGTACCGTCTTGTCCTTGGCGGCGTTGAGATAGACAATCCCAAAGGCTGCGTGGCACATTCCGACGGTGATGTGATATTGCACGCGCTTTGCGATGCAATGCTTGGGGCCCTGGCTCTGGGAGATATAGGTTACCATTTTCCTGACACGGACGCACAGTATTCCAACATCGACAGCACCATCCTGCTGTCAAGAGTTGCAGACCTGGTGGCTGAGAAAGGCTACGGTCTGGTCAATGCCGACATCACACTGCTGCTCCAGAGACCTAAGATAGCTCCGTACATCCGGCGTATGCGAGAAAGAATCGCAGAGGTTTTGAAGGTGGAGGATGATTGCATTTCCGTCAAGACGACTACCACCGAGAAGCTTGGTTTCGTCGGCAGGGAAGAGGGTGTTGCATCTTATGCAACAGTTTTGTTGGAAAAAAAATAATTTTTTATACCTTTGCGACACTTTTGACCCGTAAGGGTCTGCCATTGAGGTATGGTGTAATGGCAGCACAAGAGATTCTGGTCCTCTTAGTGGCGGTTCGAGCCCGTCTACCTCAACAAAAAAAGCCGACTGAATAAGTCGGCTTTTTTTGTTGCGCTTTGTCGGTATTCTCCGATATTCAGCATTATCCGCAAAATCGCTAACTTTATGCATACAATTTCAATGTCTGGTTTATGATTGGTTATCGCCGTTATTTACTATATCTGGTTTTCTTGAGCGGCATTCTGGCTGCAGGTTGCACACCTCGAAGCGAAAGGGAACTGATCTCGTCGTTTGAAAATCCACCACAAGAGGCCAAGCCGGTGATGATATGGCAGTGGATGGACGGATGGGTCACAAAAGAAGGTATTACGCACGATCTCGAAGCCTACGCTGAAGCCGGTCTTGCAGGTGTGCAGAATTTCCAGGTGGGAGGTCCGGAGCAAACCGAGTTTCAGTATGAAAAGAATCCGATAGCTTCGGCTGAGTGGAAGGACTTGATGCGGTTCGCGATGCAGGAGTGTGCCCGTCTGGGCTTGACCTTCGGCACGCACAACTGTCCCGGCTGGTCGTCGAGCGCTTATCCCGACGTGACTCCCGAATATGCGATGCAGGCACTGGTATGGACATCGACAAGCATCCGGGTTGGACAGCGCAACGTCCAACTGGCTCAGCCGGAGGCAAATCTGGATTTCTACCGGGACATCTGTGTGCTGGCAGTTCCTGAAAGCCCCTCACCAGTCAAGATAGCTGACATCATCGACATCACTGCCCGTATGGATTCTTCTGGACGGCTTGACTGGGTCCCTGAAAAGGGACGATGGACTGTCCTGCGTTTCGGATAGACACCCTCCGGACGGCGCAACGCCTCTACTTCTCCTGCTTCCGGTGCCGGTCTGGAGTGCGACAAGATGAGCCGCGAGGCTGTGTACCGTTTCTTCCAAGGCTACCCCACGATGATTCTGGAACTTGCCGGAGAACTTGCCGGAAAGACACTCGTGAATTTCGAGATCGACAGCTATGAGCAGCACAGCCAGAATTGGACGCCACGGATGGAAGAAGAATTTGCCGCTCATCGCGGCTATGCCCTTCGCTCCTGGCTGCCCGCTCTGGCGGGAGTGGCCGTCGAGGGTCAGGAACAGTTCGAAAAAGACTGGAAGGCCACAATAGAGGATCTCTTCGCAGAGAACTATTACGCATATATGTCAGAACTTGTGAAGCAGACTCCCGGAATGCGCCTGTTGATCCAGCCCTATGGGGATCCTCTCAATACAGAGAAAGTCGCCCGTCAGGACGAGGATTTCATATTGTGCGCCGAATTCTGGACCAATCCGGCCAGTTGGGGCGGGCGCAGCGTCAACCAGATATCCGATCTGGCTCACGAACTGGGCCGCAGGGAAGTTTATGCAGAGGGTTTCACCTGCTGGCCGCTGAACGCCTGGGAAGATGACCCCTTCAGCCTCAAAGTTATGGCTGACAAGGTGTTCTGCATAGGCATAAACCGCCTGATGCTCCACGCCGGAGCCGCCAATCCCTGGCCCTGGGCAGAGCCCGGAATGACTTTTGGCCAGTGGGGCACACAGTTCACTCCAGGCAGTACGTGGTGGAAGGCAGGAGGAGCCAAGGCTCTCTTCCGCTATTTCGCACAGTGCCAGTCTTTGCTTCAAAGGGGAGATTTTGTGGAGAACCAGCCAGAGGGTGACCTGCTCTGGATTCATCGCCGCGACGGTGACATTGACATTTATTTCGTTTCCAACCAGAATGCAGACAATGCCGTGACGGTAGACTTGCCTTTTGCCAAGGGTCTGACACTCGATCCTGGCGGTTCGGAATTCATCGTCCTGCACGGAGACAAGCGGCTGCCTGTTTCGTTGAATCCCGGTGGAGTGCGCTCTGCACTGGATTTGACTGCCGGACAGGCTCTTGAAGGCTCCTGGACCGTCAATTTCCCCGAAGGGCTCGGTGCTCCGGAACAAATAGTGCTGGACAGCCTCATTGACTGGAAAGACCATCCTGAGCCAGGTGTCAAATACTTCTCGGGCACGGCATCATACCATAAGACTATCAAGTCTTCAAAGCCGATTCGCGGCCAGAGGGCATATCTGGACCTCGGCGAAGTCCACAACCTGGCGGAAGTGCTTGTCAACGGCCGCTCCTGCGGTCTGCTTTGGCGTCCTCCATTCGTGGCCGATATAACTGATGCTTTGAAGGACGGAGACAATGAGCTGGAAATCCGCGTCACCAATCTTTGGGTGAACAGGATGATCGGCGACGAGTTCGAACCTGACGACATAGTCTGGGGAGAACCTTTCCAATATTCCCACGCGCCTGGCAGCCCTATAGTAGGCAGTATGATGAAGGAAGTGCCTGAATGGCTGGAGAAAAATCTTCCTCGACCTTCACAGGGGCGATATACCGTCGTCAATTTCAAGTTCTTCAGCCGCTATGCTCCGCTTCAGCCCTCCGGTCTTGTCGGACCAGTCCGAGTGATATCTATAGATCAATAGAAACAAACTATGAAATATCGTTTCAGTTTTCTTACAATAGCAATTATAGCAATGCTATGTGCTTGCAACAGCAGCACATTCAAACTAGAGCAAAAATCCCAGGTGACCGTGTCCAACGGTTTTGAAGATCCTGTTGTAAATACAGCACTGGAAATATTCTCCAAAGATGTCGGCAATGTCCTCTCAGCGACCTGCGGTCAGACCGGCTCGGATGCTCAGATTCTGCTTGTACGCGTGGATAACCCGCAATTTGCAGCAGATCCAGATGTGGCTTCGATTTCCGGACGGCACGAAGCCTTCGTGATGAAAGTCTTGCCTTCCGGCCAACTGTTGATAGCCGGCAGTGACGGTCACGGTGCGGCATATGGTCTGATGGAATTGTCACGGATGCTTGGAGTTTCTCCCTGGGAATGGTGGGCCGACTGCAACCCTGCGCCGAAGAACGAATTCGTTCTCAAGAATGACTTCAAGCTGGTCAGGGAACCTTCTGTGGCGTACCGTGGCATTTTCATAAATGACGAAGACTTTGCGTTCCTTCCCTGGGTGACCGGAACCTTGGAACCCACGGATATTCCCGGCCGCATAGGTCCGCAGACACACGCAAAGATTTTCGAACTGCTGCTGAGGCTTCGCGCCAACACTTTCTGGCCTGCAATGCACGGTGTTTCCGTTCCGTTCTTCCTGACAGAAGGAAACCGCGAGGTGGCGCGTAAGTATGGCATTTACATCGGAACTTCCCATTGCGAACCTATGGCAAGCAATGCCAACGGCGAATGGAGGGTGCGCGGAAAAGGTGATTACAACTTCATGACAAACCGCGACAACGTAATGGATTTCTGGAGAGAGAGGGTCGAAGATGTAAAGGACCAGGAGATTATCTACACCCTGGGAATGCGCGGCATCCACGATGGCCCTATGAGTGGTGCCGACACACCTGAAGAGCAGAAAGCAGCCCTCGCTGAGGTAATTGCAGCTCAGCGGGCGCTCCTTGCTGAAAAGATGAACGCCGATGTGAAGGAGGTTCCGCAGGTATTCATCCCATACAAGGAAGTTCTGGATGCTTACGAGGCGGGCTTGAAAGTACCTGACGACGTGACGCTGATGTGGTGCGATGACAATTACGGCTATATCCGGCATTTTCCCACACCGCAGGAGCGTGAGCGGAAGGGTGGCAATGGAATATATTATCACGTTTCATACTGGGGTCGGCCTCACGACTACCTGTGGCTCGGCACGTTCTCCCCGGCGCTTCTCTACCAGCAGATGGGACTGGCCTACGACAAAGGCATACGCAAGATGTGGATCCTCAACGTCGGAGACATCAAGCCTGAAGAATATCAGATCGAACTCTTTATGGATATGGCGTGGAACATGGACGATGTCCGCAAGGAAGGCTGGCAGACCCATCTGCGTTCTTTCCTTACCAGGGAATTCGGATCAAGGATTGCATCCGGAGCGATGCCTCTTATGCTGGAGCACTATCGGCTTGCCTTCATCCGCAAACCGGAGTTTATGGGAGCAACCCGCGAAGAGGAACGTGATCCGATTTACCGTGTCGTAAAGGACTTGCCCTGGGGAGAGTCTACGATACGCGAAAGGATGGAAGACTATGCATCTCTTTATGCTGATGCGGAATCTCTGGCCAGGCAAGTGGCACCTGAACGGCAGACTGCTTTCTACCATCTGGTCCAATATCCGGTCCAGGCCGCTGCAAAGATGAACGAGAAAGCTCTGAGCGCTCAGCTGGCCCGTCACGGTCTGGCCGACTGGGCTGAGGCGGATGCTGCCTATGATGCCATTCAGGAACTGACAGCCCGCTATAACAAAGGAAAATGGGACGGTATGATGAATGCTGCACCCCGGGGGCTTCCTGTTTTTTCACGCTACCCGCACGAAAGCGCAGGGACTCCCCTGATTGATGAACCTAAAGTGGCCGTTCTGCTGAACGGTACCGATGCGAAGGGCGAAGTCGTTCCGTGCGAGGGGCTCGGTCATAACGGAAGTGCTGTTATGCTGCCAGTGGGAAAGCCTGTCACCTTCAAGTTCAAGTCTGCTGCGGAAGAAGTACTGCTTTCCCTGAGGATGGTTCCATCCCATCCCGTGTCAGGGCCGCAGCTCAGGCTGTCAGTGTCCGCAGATGGAGGAGAGGCATTGACCTTCTCATATGAGACATATGGCCGCAGCGAGGAATGGAAAGAAAATGTGCTGAACAACCAGGCCGTGCGGGATACCGTCCTTCGCCTGTCCGGTTCCGGAAGCCACCAGCTGACTGTCACTGCCCTGGATGAGGGAGAAATCCTGGACCGGATTCTGATTTGCGCGAAATAAAACTTATATTTGTAGAAATGCACCCTACCAAACGACATTAATACATCTAAGTATGAAAACTCCGAAATACATTTTCCCTTCTGACTACATGGCAGACCCGTCGGTACACGTTTTCGACGGCCGTCTTTATGTGTATCCTTCACACGACTGGGATTCAGGCGTGCCCGAGGATGACCTCGGCAATCACTTCAATATGAAAGACTACCACGTCCTGAGCACTGATGACGTGGAGAACGGCGAGTTCAAGGATCACGGCGTCATCCTCAAGTTGGAAGACATTCCGTGGGCGAAATGCCACCTCTGGGACTGCGACATCGCGAAGAAGGGCGACAAATATTACCTCTACTTCCCTGCAAAGGACAAGACTCACATTTTCCGCTGCGGCGTTGCCGTTGCAGACAGCCCTACTGGCCCGTTCAAACCCCAGCCCGACCCGATCAGGGGATCTTACAGCATCGACTACTGCATCCTGGAAGATAAAGGCGAGTATTATTTCTATTTCGGAGGCATCTGGGGCGGCCAGCTGCAGCGCTACCGCAACAACGACGCCATCGAGCCCATCAAGCTCCCGGCCGACGACGAGCCCGCACTCTGCCCCAAGATTGCGAAGTTGTCGGACGATATGCTGCAGTTCGCAGAAGCTCCGCGCGACGTGCAGATCCTTGACGCAGACGGCAACCCTCTCAAGCACGGCGATCCGCACCGTTTCTTCGAGGCAACCTGGGTTCACAAGTACAACGGCAAGTATTATCTCTCATACTCTACCGGTGACACCCATTTCCTCTGCTATGCCATCGGCGACAACCCTTACGGCCCGTTCACCTATCAGGGCGTCATCCTCACTCCGGTTGTCGGCTGGACCACACACCACTGCATCGTGGAGTATAAGGGCAAATGGTATCTCTTCCATCACGACTGCGTTCCGAGCAACGGTGTCACCTGGCTCCGCAGCCTCAAGGTCGTAGAGCTCGAATACGAACCTGACGGCCGCATCAAGACCATCAAAGGCACTGCGGACGTATAATAGAAAGGCACTACGGCGCCCCACAAAAAAGAACAACCGACACAACAGTGTCGGTTGTTCTTTTTTGGAGTAGCGGGACCCAGGATTGAACTGGGGACCTCATGATTATGAATCATGCGCTCTAACCAGCTGAGCTATCCCGCCATCATATTTCCGCCGAAGCGGGCAACAAAAGTAGATAAAAAACTGTAATACGCAAAATTATTTTGTCCTTTCGGTCAGACCGTTCTGCTCGAGAAGGGCTTCCGGGCGCGGGTCGCGGCCCCTGAAATTGCGGTAGAGCACGTCGGCGTCTTCCAGATTTCCCTTCGAGAGGATATTCTCACGGAACGCTGCTGCTGCTTCCTTGTTGAAGATACCCTTTTCCTTGAAGAGTGAGAAAGCATCAGCCTCCAGCACCTCAGCCCATTTGTAGGAATAGTAGCCTGCGGCATATCCTCCTGAGAAGATATGGGTGAACTGGGGGGAAATAGCAACTCCCTGGATGACCGGCATCACTGCCGTGGAAGCAAGCACTTTGTGCTCAAAGTCTACTGCGTTTTCTGCAGGTACGGTCTCTGAGGTGTACCAGGCCATATCGAGGGTTCCGAACTGCAGTTGACGGACGAACGCATATCCGGCCTGGAAATTCTTGGCCGCCACAAGTTTGTCGATAAGGTCCTGCGGAATGGCTTCACCAGTCTTGTAGTGCCTTGCGAAGGAGTTCAGCCACTGGGGCTCGAATGCCCAATTCTCCATAAACTGCGAAGGCAGCTCCACAAAATCCCTCGCTACTGAAGTGCCTGTGAGCGAAGCGTAAGAGCCTTCGGCCAGAAGCCCGTGCAGGCAGTGCCCGAATTCGTGAAGGAAGGTTGTCACTTCGTCGTGAGTGAGAAGCGAAGGAGTGTCTGCCGTGGGCTTGGAGAAGTTGGTTACAAGCTGGATCAGAGGCCTGGTCTCCACACCGTTCTCTATGCTGAGGTCGCGGAAAGAGGTCATCCAGGCTCCGCCACGCTTGCTTTCGCGGGGGAAGAAATCCATATAGAGCAGTCCCATAAAACGGGCACCGTCCCTGACTTCATAGACCTGGACGTCGGGATGGTAGACAGGAATGTCTTCGCGACGGACGAACGACAGCCCATAGAGAGTGCCGGCGAGGCCGAAGATGGCGTCGCGCACATTTTCGAGCTGAAAATAGGGCTTGAGCAACTCGTCGTTGACGGAATATTTCTCGGTTCTCAGTTTTTCGCTCCAGTATGCGAAATCCCAGGGCATCAGCTCACCTTCAAATCCGTGGGAGCGGGCATATTCCTGAAGGTCTGCGACATCCCTGCGCGCATAGGGCAGGCACTTGGCCATCATTTCTCCGACGAAACGGTTGACGGTTTCCTTGTTTTTGGCCATACGGTCTTCCGTGGCATAGTCGGCGTAGGTGCCGTAGCCCAGCATCCTTGCCTTCCGGGTGCTGAGGTCCACTATCTGATGGATGTTGGCGTCATTGTCGAACTTGTCGGCAATGCAGCGCGTGTTGTAGGCCATCCACAGCTGCTGGCGCAAGTCGCGTCTCGAGCTGTACTGCATAAAGGGAACATAGGAGGGATGGTTCAGGGTGATGGTCCAGCCTTCCTTGCCGCGGGATGCGGCTTCGGCAGCGGCGGCTTCCCTTACGAAGTCTGGCAGCCCCTCGAGATCTTCCTCCGCGGAAATGTCAAGAGTATATGCATTCGTTGCGCCCAAAGTGTTCTTGCCGAACCTCAGGGATGCCACGGACAACTCTTCAGACAGCTTGCCGAAAGCAGCCTTGTCTTCCTTGGGCAGGTTGGCACCGTTGCGGGCATAGGATTTATAGGCCTCAGTCAGCAGGCGCAGGTCTTCCTTGTTTAGCCCAAGGCTGTCGCGGCGGTCATAAACTGCCTTTATCCGGGCGAAAAGCTCTTCGTTGAGCGACACGTACATCCCGAACTCTGTCAGTTTAGGGGCCATCTGCTCCGCTATTTCCTGCATCTCGTCGTCGGTGCAGGCTTCGTTGAGGTTGAAAAAAATCTCCTCCACGGCGTTCAGCTGCTTGCCGCACCGCTCCAGCGCGAGCACCGTGTTTTCAAAATCAGGCTCGGCTGCGTTTCCAATAATGGCATCCACTTCGCTCCGTGCCTGGGCAAGCGCCTGCTCGAATGCAGGAACATAATGCCTGTTTTCAATTCTGTCAAAAGCCGGCGCCCCGAAAGGATTCCCGGAGTTGACCAGCAGAGGATTGTCGTTCATATTCCAATAGTTTTTTCAACCATTCAAAAGTACTAAAAAAGCACAGTCAGTCTTTCAAGATGATGATGTTTCTGTGCCTGTCGTAGAAATAGGTGTATTCATAGCACCGGTATGTAATCTTTCCCAAGGGACTTTTATTAAAAGAGGTGAAATGCCTGAAGTCGAACTTTTCCTCCTCCAGCAGGTTCTTGGGAACCGTCCTCATTCCGGCATCATAGAGATTCTCCAAGATTCTCCTGTTGGTTGCCAGACGGCAGTTAACCCTGGATAACAGGTTCTTTTCTTCCCGATAGATCCTGTTGTGATAAGAGTTGCGGCACATGTCGCAGCAGAATTTCTTGTCGCATCGTCCTTCGAACTCAGCTCCACATTCGAGACAAGTCTTTTTCATCGATCCTTCTTTTATATGCTCTTAATGACAAAACTATCTCATCGTATGGTCGTTTCATATAGTGTCTTGACTGCTTTTTACGATGACGGAAAGAGGTATGCGTTTCCGGATTTTTCAGGCTGAAATTAAACGGATATAAATGTTTAGAGTATGGATAGGTCCATTGCGGCTCATTTTCTTTGCCCTCGGACAAAAAACAACAACATTATGGAAAATTCAATCAACAGAGTGGAGCTTCTGGGCCGGATTGGCCAGAACCCGAAGATCATGATTTGTGGAGACTCCCAGGTGGCAAAGTTCTCGATCGCTACCAATGAGAGATTCAAGGACCGCAGCGGTGTTTTGAAAGAAGAGACGACGTGGCACAATGTGTCAGTATGGTCTTCCAGGAATACCGATGATTTCAGGCTATTGAAGAAAGGTGCGCTGGTTCATGTGGTGGGCAAGATACGGAATGCCAAATACCAGAATGCCGACGGAGAAGACAGGTATTATACTGAAGTGTCTGCCACCAGGATGAATATACGTCGTGATGACTATCAGGGAGGGCAGATGCCGATGCCAGATGTCATGATGCCTGCCGGCATGTCTCCGGGGTTTGCAATCAACTGAAAGTAACTGTCAGTGAGCAAGGACAAATGGAACGAAGATTCTTTTATTCCATCGTAGCTGTGCTTGGCCTTCTGTGTTTATCTCAGGGGGTGGCTTATGCCCAACGCTGGTCTATAGGTACAAACATAGTTGATTATGCGAATCTGGGTACACTCAATGCGGAAAGCAGTGTGGCCATAGCACAGCATTGTTCTTTTATGGCGGGTGTGAGATTCAATCCATGGACTTTCCGTCACGGCAGCGAGGACAAACAGTTCCAGAATAGAAAAAGGTGCTGTTACGCCGGAATCAGATACTGGCCGTGGCATATATATTCCGGGTGGTGGACAGCAGTCCAGCTTCAGTATCAGGAGTACAATCGCGGAGGCCTTTTCAACTGGCCGACTGAAGAAGGAGACGCTTATGGCGTCGGTCTGTCCATAGGCTACACCCTGATGGTGCATAAGTCGTTCAATATCGAGTTCGGCGTTGGTGCCTGGGCAGGTTCAACTGCTTATACCGCATATTCATGCCCTTACTGCGGAGATGTTATGGATCAAGGCACCAAGTTCTTTCTGTGGCCGAACAATGTCATGGTGTCATTAGTATACATTCTATAACCAATGAAGAAGATAGCAATTACAGTCATTTGCCTGACTCTGTCGATAACAGCATTCTGTCAGTCATTCTGGTCCAATCTTTATGAATACTGTCGGGACAGCATCTATCGTGTCTATTTCCCGCAAGGAAAACTTGAGGCAATCAGGAAGAATAAAACCAACGCCAGCATCGCCCTTACGAACGGAACTGAGATATCCGACATAGAGTATCGCACTCCAAAGAAGGATACTCTCCAGATCTTGGATATCTATGGCCGCGAAACATTGGTGATGAAGGCGGTAAGGGACGAAAAGACAGGAGAGATGCTGGCCAATGAAATAATAGATGCAGCTGTTGTTTCAGCACGCTTCCGGAATGTGGCTGAACGACACGGAAAGGTGACCATCCAGTTTGACATTACCGTGCCGCATACGATGGTCGACAGTAAGTGGCAGCTTCGTTTCACCCCTGATATGTATGTCCTGGAAGACAGCGTGCGGCTTGATCCGGTAATAATAACCGGCCGTGGATATCGGAAGTCGCAGCTGCGGGGATACCAGCAGTATGAACGTTTCCTCTCGAGAATAGTTTCAGACACGACAGCTTTCGTGAACTATGGCCAGCTTGATCTGTTTATAGAGCGCAATATGCCAGGTCTGTATGCTTTCAAGCATGATTCCACTGAAGTATCTGATGAAATGTTCTATTCATACTATGGTGTGAGTGAAGCAGAGGCTGTGGAACACTATACCAACAAACTGGCCAGAAGAATAAACGATGGCAGGAACCTGCGCAGGCAGAAGATGTATGAAAAGTATGTCAAGGCGCCGATAGTGACAGAGGGTATCCGGCTGGACACTGTACTGGTCGACATTAATGGTGATTTCAAGTATTGCTACACGCAAGTCATCGACAGCCGGCCTATGCTAAGGAAGGTCGATATCGTTTTGTCCGGAGGGATCTTTGAGCAGGATAAGCAGCTATATTCAATCCCGAGGGGTGATCCTCTGACATTCTATATTTCTTCGGTGGCCTCCTTTGCTGATATGTCGGAAAAGTACCTCACTAAGGTTGTCGAAAGGCAAGCCACGGCAAGTGCTTCATATAACATAATATTCCCTGTCGCCAGAGCAGATGTAAGATATGATCTGGCAGACAATGATAAGGAAATTGCCAATATAAAAAAGCAGCTGCTTGGCCTTATGGTGAACGAGACCTTCGTTTTGGACTCCATCCGTGTGACGGCCGCTGCTTCTCCGGAAGGAAGCTACAGGCAGAATGAGCGGCTTTCACAAAGGCGCTCGGAATCAGTTTCAAGCTATTTCCGTTCGTGGATACGACATTATCAGGATTCCCTTGAGGCAGTCAGAGGTTTCCAAATGGATGAATCAGGACGTTTGACCAAGGATCGGGCGATGAACATACATTTTCAAAGCAGTATTTGCGGTGAGAATTGGAAAAGCCTTGATGAAATGGTTCGTGCAGACACAAAACTTTCTGATGAAGAGAAGCAACATTACTACGACCAGATGAATATCACTGACTATGATGAGCGTGAATCGAAGATAAAAAACCAGGAATACTACAAATATCTCAAGGACGAGCTCTATCCAAAACTGCGTACTGTCACTTTTGACTTTTACCTGCATAGGAAAAACATGGTGAAGGATACAGTCCACACTACAGAACTGGATACCGCCTATATGAGGGGTGTCGAAGCTATAAGAGACCGTGACTATGAAGCATCGGCAGTTCTGCTGGCACCATACCACGATTACAATACGGCAGTGGCTTATGTGGCCCTGGACCGCAACCGTAGTGCGCTGGAGATACTTCAGGACTGCGAGAAGACAGCTCCGGTCAATTATATGCTGGCGCTTGTCTATTCCAGGCTTGGTGACGAGAACAATGCCGTTCAATGCTATCTGACATCCTGCAGGCAGGACCCGGCATATGTTCACAGAGGTAACCTCGATCCGGAGATATCGGAACTGATAACATTATATGGCTTGAACAAAAAAGAAGATGAAGAATTCTATTAACAACAAAAAACAAATGAGATGAAAAGACAATTATTGATTATTGCTGTAATGTCCCTGATGGTCTGTGCCTGTCAGAAGGATAACCAGTGCAGAACTTGCAAGGAAGCCAAGCCGGTGGAAGTGACTGTTAACATCAATGGAACGTCAATGACGAAGTCGACCGGGAATACTTATGCAAACGAATCCAAGGTGAATAATCTCCAGATCCTGGCTTTCAATGATGAGGGTGTCCTTGAAAATTACCGTAGCGTGGACAACGAGATGAGTGTGACGCTTCTGGCATCGTCAGGCGAAAAAACAGTATGGGCCATTGTAAATGCTCCGTCACTGGAAAATGTGGCTTCCCTTGATGAGTTGGGAGGGACACTTACATCTCTTTCAGACAATGGCCTGGACAATTTCGTGATGACAGGTTCCGTCACGGAAGAACTGACTGATGGAGCCGTGATAGCAATCACTGTCCGGCGTCTGGTGGCCCGTGTTTCTGTTGCAAAGATTACTGCCGCATTTGCCGATACCCCGGCGTTTGCGGGCAAAACTTTGAAGGTTACCGGAATCTATATGCTCAATGTTGCCGGGTCGGTCAACTATGCACTTGATGGAGAACCAGCGCTTTGGTACAATCAGCTGTATCATGAAGATGAAGTTGCTGACGTCTTTCTGTACGATGCCCTCGACCAGACTATTGAGAACAACAGTTCTTATGAGGTTGAGCATGCATACTATCCATATCCGAACAATGTTGACACAAGCGTGAAGGCTTTGGACGAGGAGGGCAGGGGCACGTGGAGTCCGCGCCGTTCCATCCTGTGTATACAAGTAGAATTTGACGGGACAACCGGTTATTATCCTGTCGAACTTCCCGTAATTGAACGCAACAAGACTTATGTCATCGAGGAGGTAGTGCTGACACGCGCTCCTGGCGACAAACCGTATGACCCTATAGATACGGGAGCGGCCACCGTAAGTATAACAATAAGTGATTGGGAACTTGGGCTGAACCTCGGGACCGTAACAATTTAGTTTTCAATAATTAATCAACAAACACCATGAAAAATATCTTTTTAACTGCTGCAGTCGCGGCTCTTATGATTATGACTTCCTGCGGCAAAGAAAACAGCATGCCTTCAGCACCACAAACACAAAAAGTATCCATTGATGTATCAATTGTCTCGGGAGTGGCTTCAACCAAGGCATCAGGAACAGTGAATACCACAACAGCTGAATATCATTCAGAACAGGAACAGAAAGTCAACAACCTTCAGGTTTTCGTATTCAGTGATGATGCTCTTGACGGATACGCATCGGTAGACAATTCTGCAAGCACTTCAGTGGAATGTACTGCTGGAACCAGGGACATATACTGTCTTGTAAATGCGCCTGCCACATTGGGCAGCATTGTGTCCAAGACTGCATTGCTTGCTGCGGTTTCAGAACTGGCAGAGAACCCTTCAAGTTTTGAAATGGTCGGAAGCAGCACCGGAAAGAACATCGCATCAGGTGGAGATACGGAAATCGCTGTGCCTGCCAGCCGTCTTGCATCGAAAATAGTAATCAAGAGCATCGAAAATGCTCTCAGGACAGGCAAGCCGATTAAAATCACACGGCTATGCATAAGCAATGTCGCTGGGCAAGTCAACTATGGACTTGACATTCATTCTCCTGCGGATGGGAAATGGTACAACAAAGGGGGTTATCAAGTTTCCAATAACCTCGGTTCATTCACTCAGGATCTCAGTCTTTCAGCAGATGTTGCCAACGGTTCGAAGTATTCCACCAATCATTATTTCTACGCATATCCAAATGACAATCCCCAGGCGAACCATTCAGCAACGTGGTCTCCCAAACGCACGATGCTGGTTGTCCAAATAGAGTATGACGGAAAGTTGTATGATTATCCCATAGACCTGGGTGTGAACCTGGAGTCGAACAAAATGTATGTTCTCAATAATCTGAAACTCGTAAATCTGGGTAACCCTGATGACGGAATAGAAGGCGGGGATGATGAGGAGAATCCGGTTTCGGGTTCGACCGTCCAGGTTTCCGTCGACATTCTCGACTGGAACCTCGTCCTGCTTGGTTCAGACGGTGAAATAACCATATAGTTTGAGAACCTGATGAGAAAAGGTCTTTTATCACTGTTGTCTGTCTTGTGTGCGGTGATCTTTCATTGTACGGGATGCAACATAAATGACTATGAATTGGAAGACGACTTATATGAAGTGGCCTTCATCCTGAACGGCGGAGGGGCGGGAACTACCCGCTCCACCGCTGCCAAGGAAGAGACATATCTGCGAGAATGGTGTCTTTATATCGTTGATGTGAACGGAAATGTCTGCGATGCGCTTCCAGTTTCAGGAGCTCCTTATGTGATCGGGAACTACACGGCCGGAGTATATAAGGCATATGCGGTGGTAAACTGCGTGATGGAGGATGATGACTTTGCTACTGAGGCGGACATAAAAACTTTCAGAAGATTCCTTGAAGATGAATCATCGGCTTTCTCAATGTTCGGGAGCTGCGAATTCAGCGTGCCTGAAGTCAGTGTCTGTTCCATTCCTATATCGCGGCTTGTTTCAAAAGTGGAGATAGACAGGGTAAGGACGGAATTCTCCCAATATCCGGATTTTTATGCCGAAACATTTACCATTGACAGCATATATCTGATCAATGCCGTAGGTGAGTCTGCACTGTCCGGAGACGAAACAATACTACCCGAGATATGGTATAACAAGCGTGGGTATGATGCAGATATGGCTGATGCGATGCTTTGTGATGCAGTAGGCAGCTCTGTCGTTCCAGAATCTCCTTATTCTGTACCGCATTATTTCTATTGCTATCAGAACAACTGCACCTCGGATTCACATTCTCATACCTGGAGTCCCCGCCGGACAAGGCTGGTTCTTGAATGTACGATAGCGGGGCGTAAGACTTATTATCCAGTCGATATTGTATCCGAAAACGGTAAACTGGAGAGAAATTGCAGATATCTGATTACAGATCTGGTAATTACTGACATTGGCGTGGATGCGCCGGATGAGCCACTAAGCGGGCCCTTGCCTTACCGCTTTTCAACCGTCATAATCCCTTGGGATATGACTTTTCAAATAAGCGAAGAATTCTAATAACACATATTTCAACTATGAATAGAAGTTTGCGCAGCATGGCCCGCGGTACTATTCTTTCCTTGTCTATAGTGACAGGAATTGTGGCATGTACTGTCAAGGAGGACAGGTCGGTATGCCCCTGTGTGCTGGAGGTGAATTTCCAGGATAAAGAACAGATAAAAGGTCCGGTCTTGCTTGTGGGGTGGATACAGGAAAGGGTGTTCGAAGATTTGATTGACGTGGCCCGATGCCAAGGTTTCTATACCAGGAAAGTGCCAAAGTCTACGATTTCATTCGGCGCCGTCGAAGGAGTGTCGGCGTGTGTGTGCAGCGGCCATTCTGTCATTATTCCACAAGGTAAGGAATGTGACTCCCTTTATGCGTATGTCGACACGATAGATTGCACTGGAGAAACGGCAATGACCACAGTGACGCTCCACAAGCAGTTTGCGACGGTCAACATACGCTTTACGGATGCAACTGTGACTGCGCAAGATTATTCCTTCGTTGCAGAGAGCAACAGCGGGGGCATGGATATGTTGACTTGCAGACCGGTAGAAGGTGCTTTCAGGTTTGAGCCAGCAATAAATGATGAAGGCGCGTTACGATTCCGACTTCCCCGCCAGATTGATGAAGCCTTGTCTCTGACAGTGCGGCACATCCCGTCAGGTGCCAGCACCAGATTCGATCTGGGCAATTATATCCGCTCCATCGGATATGACTGGGAAGCAGCCGATCTGCAGGACATATACATCGTCCTTGACCTTGCCCGCGGAAAAGTGAACGTAGGAGTGGCAGACTGGGAAGAAATGGAAGATTACGAATTGACAACCGTTGAATTATAAGAATTGCAAAATGAAAAGGATATTGTTATACATCACTTTTTTGCTGGCTTTAGTATCCTGTACAAAAGGCGGATACTATGTGCAAGGCTCATCAGTAGAAGCAGCAGAAACCTCAGTGGTTTTCAGTTGCTTTGTGGAGCCTTTGGATTCCGGAATGTCGAAGAGTGCATATATCGCTTCTTCATTTGATGACGAAAAGATTACCGGCATTACACTGGCAGTTTATGACAATTCGACGGGAACTCTTCATTATCGGAAACATTTCACTTCGGGTTTTGACCAGATGGAGATGAAGTTGCGCGAAGGAGTTGCATATGACTTGTATGCACTTGCCAATATGGGAGACAGGACGATAGATCTGCCATTGGACAGGAACCGGCTCTTGACGGAATACTATTATTCCGTGCCGTCATATTCTGATGTCAATGACAAAGGCCTCCCGATGACTGGGCGGCTGGAACATTTTGTTGCCGGAAGCGGATCAGATGCCACAATCAGTCTGAGGAGGCTTTTTGCCAAAGTTACCCTTAATGTGACAACCGGTTTTGATGGTGGTGCCGACGGTGGAATAAAAGTTACAAGTCTGAAAGTGGGCAACGGCAACGGGGTGCTTTCTGCTTTCGGAAGCAGCAGCCTCAAGACAGTTTCGGACCGTATCGACATAGATGATTATGCCGCCAACAATGAGGTCAACGCTTCTTCCATAGTGTTTTACGTGCCTGAAAACCGTCAGGGGACAGTGGGTTCTGCAACTTCTTCGCGTGAGAAGAATCCTGATGCGGACAGTGAGATAGCAGCCAGAAAGGATCTTCTGACGTATGTGGAAGTTACGGTTTCTGCGGACTCCCCCTACTATATGGGTACTGTGCATTACAGGAGTTTCATCGGAGAAGATGCAATACGGAATTTTGACGTGACTGGCAATTGCAGATATGTCTGGAACATTACTATTACAGAGGACGGCCTGATATACGACGATTGGAAGATAGACAGGGACATAACCGACGGCCGTTATCTGCGGTTTCTCAAGGACAGATATTATGTCAAAAGAGGAGCTAGAGTGATGTGGGAGGATGTTCTGGAGACCAATATGAAGTGGGAAGACCTTGAAAAAACATACGGCAATCCACACATCTATGCATCGCTTCCGACTGCCACAGGATTCACGGTCAGCAGCAGCACAGCCTTCGCATCGGCTATGACTGTTACCCTTAAGCCGTTGCATAACCCTTTAGCAGAACTTCAGACGTCAGCATCCTTTGTCGTAATCAATCCGGTTACTGGCATAAGGCTGGTTCCATTGAGTCTTACTGTTGCTGTCGGAGAGTCGGCAGACGTCATGGCCATCACATCACCCACAGCAGCTACAATACGGGATGTGCAGTGGGTTAACGTGAGTGGAAATGAGAAAATATCGCTGGAAGACAGGGGGCTGGATGCGAGTATGCGCGCCGTGGTGACGGTGCGGGGGCTGTCAGTAGGGACTGCCACACTAAGAGCTGAAGCGACGGACGGCAGCGGCATAGTGTCGGAACCATGCACAATCACAGTCACCAATCCAGTTGTCGGGCTCACGCTTAGTCCTTCCCAGTCGACAATTTATATGGGAACCTCTCAGGCATATACGGTTGTTGCGACTATGGCCGATGGATCTCAATCGGATGTCACGCCATACTGCACATGGAGTACAAGCAACTGGCGGATAGCAAAGGTAAACGAGAATGGTGTCGCGACCGGCGGAACGGAAGCTGGCACATGCACAATTACGGCTTCATACAGTCCTTCAGGGCAGTACTGGATGGATGCAATAGAAGGGACTGCAACACTGACTGTGGAAGAAAGGCCGACAGCAGTTTCAATAGATTATCTTGGCGGTCCCCAGTATTTGTTCTATAACAGCAATGACACAGAGGGCAACAGATATGATCTGGGCTCTCTGCCAATAAGGATTAACTACGCAGACGGAAGCAGCAGTGAAGGAACCATTTCATCGTTCGGGGCATCGGTTTCTATTGAAAATACAGATATAATACGTTTACAATCCATTCCGACAGTTGCAAGAATTGAAACTTTCTCGAAAGGCCAAACGATAATGACGGTTAATTGTGACGGGCAGTCGACAAGCATCGCTCTAAATGTCAGCCAAGTCCGTATAACGCCATCATCTCAGATTTATTTGAGCGTCAACCACTCCCAGACCCTTTCTTTCTATCTGACTCCTTTCGACCGTGAAGAAGAGACGGAGTGTGAGGTTTCCTGGAGTTCAGACAGCCAGAGAATAGTCAGAGTTTCACCAAATTTCGGAAGCAGCACCCTTGCGATGGGTCTTTCTGCGGGCACAACAGATATCAATGCTTCTTACAATGGAGAATACGGAACTATAACATATAAGATTCACATATATGTCCAAGGCGGAAGCACTACAAGTCATTATCTGGAAATAACACCAGAAAGGGTAACATTGAACATAGGCCAGACTGTCCGTCTGACAGCCAGATACCATACCGTCACTGAAGGTGTTGATGACGGAGGTGTGCCTGTGGCGGCAAACTGGACTGTGTCCTCGGGAGAAAGATATGTCAGCATTGATGCCAGCGGACTTGTGACGGCACTTGCAGAAGGGACAGCCAGAATTCGAGGAGGATACAACGGCAGCAGTGAGTACTCAACGATTACTGTCGCTGAAATCCCGGATGTGGTGACACATTATCTGGAGGTGGTGCCGCAATCTATGGCTATGTCAGTAGGGGAGACTCGGCAATTGACAGCCTTATATCATACTGTAAGGAACGGAATTGACGATGGAGGTCGCGCTGTTGACCTGTTGTGGGAATCGTCCGACATTACAGTGGCTAATGTGAACGGTGCAGGACTGGTGACTGCAACAGGAAGGGGTACCGCCGCTATCACAGGACGATTCACGGCCGAAGGAGAGACGTACTCGGTGACAGCATCCGTGACCGTAGCGCAGCAGATAGTTGAGAAACATCGTCTTGCGCTGACACCTGCCGAAACTACGATTGCAGAGGGATCGAGCCTGACATATGGCGTCCGCAGATATACCGACATATATACTGACGGAATCCTCTCCTATGTGGATCAGACAGGAATGGTCATTCCTAATTCAGATGTAGACTGGTGTGTGGCGGAAGGAGCTGCCTGCGCAGAAGTCAATGCGTCAGGTGTAGTTCTCGGATTTGCTCTCGGTGATGCTGTCATTAAAGCTTCATATAAGAATGACACTTCAGTTACGGCAACAGCATTGCTGCATATAGATGTTGTCTACAATGTGGAACCTGGCAACGGAGATACGGGTTCCGGCAGCGGGAATTACTAACGAATTGCTAAAAAACAATTAAGATGAAACATATAACAGCACTATTCTTATTATTTACGCTTATTATCCCAAGCAGTTGCGGTAAACAGCCTGTGATGCAGAGTTCAAACGAGCAGGGTGATCTTACATTCAGCGTTGAATCTGCCAGGGCGGAAGGGGATGAGACATACACCCGTTCTTCCTATACCCCAGACGGCAGGATATCAGACTTCACGATATTCGTGTTCGACAGATACGGCAATTCCGTCTCCTCAAATTATTATGAGGGGGATGCCAATATGTCCGGACGGGTTTTGTTTGTGAATGAATCATTGCACACTACATTCGACGATCCGTTCAATGTTTATATTATCGCCAATCTTGGAGACTTGAGAAGCAGCAGTGAGTTGTGTTCAGATGGAGTACCTTCCGTGAACAAGATAAAGAACTACACCTACTCCTTCTCAAATGATTATCAGGAGTTTGATAGGAAGGGATTCCCTATGGCAGGATACTATGACGGCTACCGCCCCGGCTCG
This sequence comes from Bacteroidales bacterium, assembly GCA_017519185.1. Classification (GTDB taxonomy): domain Bacteria; phylum Bacteroidota; class Bacteroidia; order Bacteroidales; family UBA932; genus Equibacterium. The sequence continues at coordinate 29,939 of JAFWSX010000007.1, forward strand.
GATTCCAGGACTCTCTATGCCTACAAGCTTGTCACACAGTATAATATACGTTTCGTAAAATCATCCGGTAATCCGAACACTTATACTATTACCGGTGGAAGACTGTGCAACGTGGCGTCAAAGTGTACTCCTTTCCAACATTTCAAGGCAGCCTCGGAGAGTGATGTTGCGGATAATGGCGATTCATTCTCTTCTTCGGACATTCTATGCTTGAATTCCGGGACCGGTGCTTCGCTTTTCGTGCTTGAGAATGAGCAGGGGCAGGTTTTCCCGACGAGCGTAAATACAGAGAAGGCTCGAAGGATGGAGAGTTTCCCGTCGGGCAGCATTTACAGGAAAGTCTGTACCTATGCGGAATTTTATGTCACGGTCAAGACTCCTACGGCCAACTATGACAATGTAACTTACAGATACTTTTTCGGAGATGGCGTCAGGGACTGTAATGTCCACCGCAATATGTATTGCAACCTGACAATGAATTTCGACAATGTACTCGTTGAAGATGAAGGCTGGAGGATAGAACCGGCTGATCCTGTCATCGACGATGACGCTCTGGTACTGAGCCGTCGGCAGTTAAGCATTATCAAAGGAATGTCGAATACTCTCACAGTCTCTAGAAATGAGGGAGTAAGTTATGAGATGTCATATTCGCAGGCGGATGCAATGGCTTATGGGCTCACGATTACGAAGTCGACATCTGGCAACGAGGACACATACACGTTCAGTACAAGCTATACTCCGTCAGTTCCTGCGGGGACAACAATACAGAAGGTGGACTATGCAGATATCCCGGTTACTTTTACTACCTCCGACGGTTTTGTGCGAAAAGAATTCACGGTCAGGATAAACAAGAATCCCCTTCTGATGGAATTTTCATTCCACGATGGTCTTGGATATGCGGACATAGCTGAAACTGTGGACTGGCCGTCAGGAACTACTTTTGAAACCAGCGTGACGGGAATCCTGTACGGTGAGAACCAATATTGCAGCAACAGGCTGCTCGGGCATTATGACTGTGATATTTGGCAGTCCAACCTCGATGTATATGCTACCGCCAGTGAACTCTCGGACGGTGATGCGGCTTCTACGGATTTTGTGTCGCTTGATCTACGTACTGAGGGCATACAGACCAAGTTGCACGACCTCAACAAGAGCCATCCGACTGACCATCATTTTGCTGTCGGTTCGACGGAAATACACTATACGGCAGTAGGCCACGCATATATGAGACTATATTATGCAATAAAGATTGGCGGTAATGTCGCTTCAATTCCTATTACTATTATCAACAGGGGAGGATCCTCAGGTAATTCATACAGGATGGATCCTGACGGAAGTGCCACATATATGTCTGTCAGGGCTCAGTGGGTCCCGGCTTGGTATTATGAGCCGTCAGTTACGAACAACAATGCCGCAGACGGCTATGTCAGTGGCTATGAAAGTGCCGGAAATGAGTATCAGGTATCACTGAGAAACTATGTCTACATAGTGAACGGAGTGCCGGTGGATTATAATAGAGGTTACCTGCATTCATTGAACGTTGAAGGTGGCGCTAGAGAAAGTTACAGCCCTTTATTGGGGATGGACCTGGTCTATGGCTTGCCAGACTTCGTAAGCTACTGATGAATACCTACATCCGAAAAAAAACAATAGTTGCAAAACAAAAGGAGCCGGCAAGCCGACCCCTATTGGGAAGGTACCCGAAACCTCCTTTTAATTATCACAATGATAAAAATCTTGTTTTTCAGGATTGTGATTATAATTAGATTATAACTCAATTCTGGGGGCTGATGAAGTTGCAATAGTCGGCCCCGTTCGGGTGTTTCTGCAAATTTATTAAAACTCAACATATTTGCAAAGGCTGGTGCCATTTTTGGCTCCGGCCTTTTAGTTGTTCGGGTCACTGGTCGAAAATATGATTTGGAAGAGATGTGTCCAAATCTGTAAATGATTGATTCCTCTCAAATTAGCCTGCAAAAATACTGGTCGAAAATAAGCGTAAAAAATTTGAAAAAAGTTTGGTAATTAGATTATTTGGATTACCTTTGCATCCCGCGTTTTATGCCCCTAAACGCTTAAAACGCTGATAATTAAGTGTTTATAATATTTTAACAATAGTATAAAACCATGTTACAACCTAAGAAAACCAAATTTAGAAGGCAGCAGAAAGGACGTATGAAGGGTAATGCCCACAGAGGCACTCAACTCGCCTTTGGCTCATTTGGTATTAAAACCATGGAGAGCTGCTGGCTCACAGGTCAGCAGATTGAGGCTGCCCGTCAAGCAGTGGTCCGCCACATGAAACGTGAAGGTCAGATCTGGATCAGGATATTCCCTGACAAGCCTTACACAAAGAAACCGGCTGAGGTTCGTATGGGTAAAGGTAAAGGTAATCCCGAGGGATTCGTTGCGCCTGTAACTCCCGGCCGTATCCTCATCGAAGCTGAGGGTGTTCCTATGCAGATCGCTAAGGAAGCTCTCCGTCTCGGAGCCCAGAAACTCCCTGTCGCTTGCCAGTTTGTGGTAAGAAGAGATTATGTTGAAACAGTCTAACCAAGGAGAGAATTGAAATGAAAGCACACGAAGTACGCGAAATGGCCATCAAAGATCTGCGCGAGCGCATCGAGGTCGAAAAACAGAATCTCAACAGCATGAGAATGAACCACGTGATCTCTCCCCTGGAAGATACGTCCAAGATTAAAAAAGCCAAGACTGACATCGCACGTATGATGACTATCCTGGCAGAAAGAGAAAAACAGAATTAATGATTCTAAATTATGGAAAGAAATCTTCGTAAAGAAAGAATCGGGGTTGTGGTAAGCAACAAAATGGACAAGTCTATCGTAGTTGCCGTAAAGACCAAAGAGAAACACCCTATTTACGGCAAGTTCGTAAATAAAACCACAAAGTTTGTCGCTCAGGACGATAAAAACGAATGCAGCGAAGGTGATACCGTACGCATCATGGAAACCCGTCCGCTCAGCAAGACAAAACGTTGGAGATTAGTAGAAATCGTAGAAAAAGTTAAATAATATGATACAGCAAGAATCACGTTTGTTGGTGGCAGATAACAGCGGTGCCAAAGAAGTTCTTTGCATCCGTGTACTCGGCGGTACCCGCCGTCGTTATGCCAGTGTAGGCGACAAGATCGTTGTCGCTGTAAAGAGTGCGATTCCCGGTGGCAATATAAAGAAAGGTACGGTTTCCAATGCGGTAGTTGTCCGCACAAAGAAGGAAATCCGCCGCGCCGACGGTTCTTACATCCGTTTCGATGACAATGCATGCGTATTGCTCAGCAAGCAGGATGAAGTTGTCGGTACCCGTATTTTCGGTCCGGTTGCCAGAGAGTTGCGCGAGAATTTCATGAAAATAGTTTCACTTGCCCCCGAGGTAATATAATACACTAGACAATGAAAAAGTTGCATATCAAGAAAGGCGATACCGTATATGTAAACGCAGGGAACGACAAGGGCAAGACCGGTAAAGTTCTCGAGATCATTACGAAGAAAGACCGCGCCATCGTTGAGGGAGTCAACATGGTGAAGAAACATACTAAACCCAATGCACAGCACCCTCAGGGTGGTATCATCGAACAAGAAGCTGGCATCCACATTTCCAACCTTCAGGTTGTGGACCCCGTCAAGGGTGGCCCTACCCGCATAGGTCGTCGCCTCAATGCTGAGGGCAAGAATGTACGCTACGCTAAAAAATCAGGGGAGGAAATCAAATAATGGCAAAAGCTAAGAAAGAAACAGCACCTGTAGCACAGGCTCTTCCGAAGTCATACGTTCCCAATCTGCAGAAGAAGTACAAAGAGGAAATCGTAGACAAGCTCATGAAGGAGTTCGGCTACAAGACCATCATGCAGGTTCCGAAACTGGTCAAGATCACCATCAATGAAGGTGTGGGCCGTGCAACCCAGGACAAGAAGCTCGTTGAGGTAGCACAGGAAGAACTCACTGCCATCACCGGCCAGAAAGCAGTTCAGACCGTTTCAAGGAAAGATATCTCTAACTTCAAACTCCGTCGCGGAATGCCTATCGGCGCCAAAGTAACCCTTCGCGGAGTGAATATGTATGAGTTCCTTGAAAGACTCGTTGCCATCTCTCTCCCTCGTATCCGTGACTTCAAGGGTATTGCCGAGAATTTCGACGGAAGAGGTAACTACACTCTCGGTATCAAGGAGCAGATCATTTTCCCTGAGATCGACATTGACAAGATCACCAAGGTGATGGGTATGGAAATCACTTTCGTGACTACTGCCAAGAAGGACGAAGAGGCTCACGCTCTCCTTCGCGAATTCGGTTTACCTTTTAAAAACAATAAGAAGTAAAGAAATATGGCAAAGGAATCAATGAAGGCACGCGAAGTTAAACGTGCGAAGATGATAGCTAAATATGCTGCGAAACGCGAGGCCCTCAAGAAGGCCGGCGACTGGGCTGCTCTGGACAAGCTCCCGAAGAACTCAAGCCCCTGCCGCGCGCACAATCGCTGCTCTCTCACCGGTCGTCCGAGAGGATATATGCGTGAGTTTGGCATCAGCCGTATTCAGTTCCGTGAGATGGCATCACAGGGTCTTCTCCCGGGTGTGAAGAAAGCAAGCTGGTAATCATTATTCAATATAAATAAACAATCGGATATCGGGCGCCACACGGCGTCGTCCACAAAAAAGAAAAAGAAATGACTGATCCAATTGCAGATCTGCTTACGAGAATCCGTAACGCCTATGCAGCAGGCCACAAGACTGTAGAAGTCCCTGCATCAAAGCTCAAATGCGAGATTGTCCGCATTCTCCACGAGAAGGGCTATATCCTGGCTTACAAGGTCGTTGAAGCAGAACCTTACAACACAATCAAGATTGCTCTCAAGTATCATCCTGAGACAAAGAAAGCAGCTATCAAGAAAATCGAGCGCATCAGTACTCCCGGTCTGAGGAGATACGCAGGTGTAGAAGATATGCCCCGCGTCCTCAACGGTATGGGTATCGCAATCATCTCTACTTCCAAGGGTGTGATCACCGACAAGGAAGCTAAAGAGCTGAATGTAGGCGGCGAAGTTCTCTGCTACGTTTATTAGTATAATATTTAAAATCAAGTATAATGTCAAGAATAGGTAAATTGCCTGTACACCTGCCCGCAAATGTGACCGTTGAGATCACAGATGACAACGTGGTAAAGGTTAAAGGACCCCAGGGCCAGCTGTCCCAGAAAGTAGATCCGGACATCAAGGTCGAAGTAGAAGGGGGAGAAATCAAGGTGAGCCGCCCTACTGACCAGCCCCGCCACCGCTCAATGCACGGTCTCTACCGCGCACTGATCCAGAATATGGTAACTGGTTGCTCAGAAGGTTTCACCATCAAACAAGAGCTCGTCGGTGTCGGTTACCGCGTCGACGTACAAGGTCAGATCGTAACCCTCAGCCTGGGTTACTCACACGACATTCAGTTCCTGCTTCCGGCCGAAGTGAAGGCTGAAGCTGAACCTGTCAAGAAAGGACAGAATCCTGTATTGGTACTTAAGAGTTGTGACAAACAATTGCTCGGACAAGTAGCTGCCAAAGTTCGTTCACTCCGCAAACCGGAGCCTTACAAGGGCAAGGGTATCAAGTTCGTTGGTGAGGAACTCCGTCGCAAGGCCGGCAAGAGCGCCGCTGCTAAATAATGGGAGGATTGAAAAATGGCAACAATGAATAAAAAAGAGAGAAGACAAAGAATCCATTATCGCATCCGCAAGGTTGTCAACGGTACTGCCGAGCGCCCGAGAATGGTCGTTTTCAGAAGCAATAAACAGATCTACGTACAGGTCATCGACGATGTTAAGCACGTAACACTCTGCTCAGCATCTTCAGCTGACAAGGCTCTCGTTGACTCTTGCAAGGGCAAACCCGGCATCGAGGCTGCGAAGATCGTAGGAAACGAAATAGCAAAACGCGCTATGGAGAAAGGCATCACCACCGTGTCATTCGACCGTGGAGGTTACCTTTATCATGGAAGAGTTAAAAGTTTGGCAGACGGTGCCCGCGAGGGTGGCCTTAAATTCTAAGAAGTAAAATGGCAGATATCAACGTAAAGAAAGTAAAAACAGCTGATCTTGAACTTAAAGATCGTCTGGTAGCCGTTCAGAGGGTAACCAAAGTCACCAAAGGTGGCCGTCACTTCTCATTTGCGGCAATCGTCGTAGTAGGCGATGAGAATGGTGTTGTCGGTTACGGTCTTGGAAAGGCTAACGAAGTTACCACCGCCATTTCAAAGGGCATCGAGGATGCAAAGAAAAACCTCGTGAAGATTCCGATCAACCACGGTACCATTCCTCACGCACAGGAAGCTAAATATGGTGGAGCACGCGTTTTCATGGCTCCCGCAGCTCCCGGTACCGGTATCAAGGCCGGCGGTGCCATGCGTGCCGTATTCGAGTCTGTAGGTATCCACGATATCCTCGCCAAATCAAAAGGTTCGTCTAACCCTCACAACCTGGTGAAAGCCACCGTTTCAGCTCTCTGCGAAATGAGAGACGCCTATACGGTAGCCGGCCTTCGCGGCATACCCATGGAAAGAGTATTTAAAGGCTAGGAGGTCAAATCATGGCAAAAGTTAGAGTTACTCAAGTAATAAGCAAGAACAGCGCAACTGAGCGTCAGCAGGCCAATCTGCTTTCACTCGGCATCCACCGCATCAATCAGACAGTCGAGGTTGAACTCACTCCGGTGACCAAAGGTATGATCGAGAAGGTACGCCACCTGGTCAAGGTTGAGGAAGTCGCTGAATAGGAGGAATAATCAATGAAACTCAATAGTCTCAAACCTGCAAAAGGTTCAACAAAGAAAGTTAAACGCATAGGACGTGGTGAAGGCTCAGGACGTGGTGGTACTGCTACCCGTGGTAACAAAGGAGCACAGGCCCGCAGCGGTTACAACCGTAAGATCGGTTTCCAGGGAGGTCAGATGCCTCTCCAGCGTACCAGCCCTAAGTTCGGTTTCAAGAACCACACAAGAGTTGAGTACAGGGGTGTGAACGTAGCCTCTCTCCAGGCACTCAGCGAGAAGCTGAACACCAACGTAATCGGCATCGACACAATGGTAGAAGCCGGTCTGGCCCGCCAGAACGATCTCGTCAAGATCCTCGGCAACGGCGACCTGACTGCAAAACTGGAAGTTACAGCCAATGCTTTCTCTAAGAGCGCGATCGCCAAGATCGAAGCTTGCGAGGGTAAGGCAACAATCATCTGAGCATCATGAAAAGATTCTTTCAGACATTAAAGAATATTTGGAAGATTGAAGAGCTTCGCAAGAGGATCCTCTATACACTGGCATTGCTGGCAGTCTACCGTTTGGGTTGCTTTGTCGTAATTCCGGGTATTGATGCATCACAGATTGCGAATCTGCAGAATCAGGCCTCAGAAGGACTGCTCGGTTTGCTGAACATGTTCTCAGGAGGTGCGTTCGGTAATGCTTCAATCTTTGCGTTGGGCGTTATGCCTTATATCTCGGCATCCATCGTCATCCAGCTTCTGGGTGTGATGCTTCCGTTCTTCCAGCGTCTCCAGAAAGAAGGCGAGAGCGGTCGCAGAAAGATGAATCAGTACACAAGGTATCTCACCATCCTCATCCTCGCCATCCAGGGTCCGGCTTACATCGCCAACCTCCACGCTCAGCTTCCTGCAGAGGCATTCGTCACTACGATGCAGGGCGGCTGGTACGGCCTGTTCGCCACTCTGATCCTCATCGGCGGTACGATGTTCGTGATGTGGCTTGGTGAAAGGATTACCGACCGCGGTCTCGGAAACGGTATTTCCCTGATCATCATGATCGGTATCATCGCCCGTCTCCCGAGGGCCCTCTGGATTGAAATCAGCGAGAAGTTCACTCAGACCAACGGTGGTGTGCTCGTGTTCATCATCGAGATCATCGTGCTCTTCTTCGTCTTCATTGCAACCATCGCCCTTGTACAGGCAGTCCGCAAGGTTCCCGTACAGTATGCAAAACGCATCGTCGGCAACAAGCAGTATGGTGGCGTACGTCAGTACATTCCCTTGAAGATCAATGCAGCAGGCGTTATGCCTATCATCTTCGCCCAGGCAATGATGCTGATTCCGCTTCTGTTCACCCGCTTCGACGTGACCAAAGGTCTTGCAGCTGTGCTGAACAATCCTATCGGTTTCTGGTATAACTTCATTTTCTTCATTATGGTTGTGCTGTTCACTTACTTCTATACAGCCATCACCATCAACCCCACCAATATGGCGGAAGAGATGAAGAAGAACGGCGGTTTCATCCCCGGCTACAAGCCCGGCAAGCAGACTGCCAATTATATCGATACCATTATGTCACGCATTACGCTTCCCGGCTCAATCTTCCTGGCAATCGTAGCCATCCTGCCTGCGTTTGCACAGCTGCTCGGAGTCAACAACCAGTTTGCATCCTTCTACGGCGGTACTTCACTGCTGATCCTCGTGGGTGTGATCCTGGATACTCTCCAGCACATTGAGAGCCACCTGCTTATGCGCCACTACGACGGTCTTATGAAGACAGGACGTCTTCAGGGTCGTTCCGGAATGTAATTAACGTTTTTGCAATAGATACGGATAATGATAAAGATCAAAACCGAAGAAGAAATCGAGCTGCTCAGGGAGAACGCGATCATAGTGTCGAAGACCCTCGCTGAAGTGGGACGCAACATCGCCCCCGGTGTGACTACGCTTGAGCTTGACAAGATCGCGGAAGAATTCATCCGCGACCACGGTGCAGAACCGGGCTTCTTGGGTTACGGCGGATTCCCTTACACTCTTTGCATGTCGGTCAACGAGACCGTGGTGCATGGCTTCCCCTCAGACTACAGACTCCAGGAGGGAGACATCGTATCAGTGGACTGCGGCACGACATACAAAGGGATGAACGGGGATTCTGCATACACTTTCGCTGTAGGGCAGATAAGCGCTGAGGACCAGGCTCTGCTTGACGCCACAAAGGCTTCGCTCTACAAGGGAATTGAGCATGCAGTGGCCGGTGGCCGCGTAGGCGACATCGGATATGCGATCCAGTCTTACACCGAAGCTCTCGGCTACTCTGTGGTAAGGGAGCTTGTGGGCCATGGAATCGGACATCATCTCCACGAAAGTCCCGAGGTTCCCAACTACGGACGCCGCGGACACGGAGTGAAGCTGTCGGAGAACATGGTGATCTGCATCGAGCCTATGATCAATCAGGGAGTGAAGGATGTTTACCTTGACGACAACGGCTGGGCTGTCTACACAGCAGACCACAAGAAGTCGGCTCACTTCGAGCTGACGGTCGCCGTGAAGAAAGGTGCAGCCGATGTCCTGTCTACGTTCGCATTTATTGAAAACAACAAATAACCGTACGGAACCATAAAACTTAATATATGCCCAAACAGTCATCAATAGAGAAAGAAGGCACCATCATCGAGGCTTTGTCGAACGCGATGTTCCGCGTCGAGCTTGACAACGGCCACGTGATTATCGCTCATATTTCAGGCAAGATGCGGATGCACTACATCCGTATACTCCCTGGTGATAAGGTCAAAGTTGAAATGTCACCGTACGACTTGACAAAAGGTAGGATTTCATTCAGATACAAATAATAAAAATATACAGAAATGAAAGTAAAGACATCCATCAAGAAGCGTAGTGCGGATTGTAAAATAGTTAAGCGCAAAGGCCGCTTGTATGTTATTTGCAAAAAGAATCCGAAGTTCAAGATGCGCCAAGGATAATTTATTGATTTGTAAAAAAACAATATAAAAAATACAAGATTAGTATGGCACGTATAGCCGGAGTAGATTTACCGAACAACAAGCGCGGAGTTATAGGTCTGACCTATATCTACGGAATCGGTCGTAGCTCTTCAAAGAAGATTTTGGAAGAGCTTAACATTGATGAGAACATCAAGGTTAAAGATTGGAATGACGACCAGATCGCTGCAATCCGTGGAAAGATTGCAGGCGAGTATAAGATCGAAGGTGAACTTCGTTCTTCAGTACAAATGAACATCAAACGACTGATGGATATCGGATGTTATCGTGGTATCCGTCACCGTGTTGGCCTCCCTGTCCGCGGACAGAGCACAAAAAACAACGCACGTACACGTAAAGGCCGTAAGAAAACTGTGGCCAACAAGAAGAAAGCAACTAAATAGGAGACTTGAATCATGGCAAAGAAAACCACAACAAACAAGAAGAGAGTTGTCAAAGTTGATGCCTATGGCGAGGCTCATATTTCATCGACTTTCAACAATGTCATCGTTACTCTTACAAACAGCACAGGTCAGACCATCAGCTGGTCTTCAGCCGGCAAAATGGGCTTCAGGGGTTCTAAGAAGAACACTCCCTATGCAGCTCAGGTTGCAGCTCAGGACGCAGCCAAAGTGGCTTACGATCTCGGTTTGCGCAGAATCAAAGCTTATGTGAAGGGCCCGGGTGCAGGTCGTGAATCTGCAATCCGTACTCTGCACGGAGCAGGCATCGAGGTTACCGAAATCATCGACGTAACCCCTCTGCCTCACAACGGATGCCGTCCTAAAGGCCGCCGCAGAGTATAATCCTTAACCGTTTAATTGAAAAAAGGAAATTATTATGGCAAGATATACAGGACCCAAAAGCAAAATAGCCCGCAAATTCGGCGAACCGATTTACGGACCTGACAAATATCTCGAAAAGAGGAATTATCCTCCGGGACAGCACGGAATGGCCAAGAAGCGCAAGAAAACTTCTGAGTACGGCACCCAGCTCGCAGAGAAGCAGAAAGTTAAATATACTTACGGTGTTCTCGAGCGCCAGTTCCGCAAGATGTACGACAAGGCTGCCAGAATGAAAGGACGTACAGGTGAGAACCTTATCCTCCTTCTCGAATCACGCGTAGACAACCTGGTATACCGTATGGGCATCGCTCCCAGCCGCCCTGCAGCACGCCAGCTCGTCAGCCACTGCCACATCACCCGCAACGGCGAAATCTGCAATGTGCCTTCAGCCATCGCACGCCCCGGTGACATCATCGCAGTTCGCGAGCGCTCTAAGAGCCTTGAAGTAGTACAGGACAGCCTCTCTCGTGGAAACAACAAGTATTCTTGGATCGAGTGGGATAACGAGAAATGCGCAGGCAAATATCTCAACTATCCTGAGCGCACCGAGATTCCTGAAACCATCAACGAACAGCTCATCGTCGAGTTGTACTCTAAGTAATAATATTCTTGCTTGAAGCAAAGAACACTAATAATTAACAAAACAATATGGCAATTTTAGCATTCCAAAAACCTGATAAGGTCATAATGCTCGATGCTACCGATACCTTTGGCCGTTTCGAGTTCCGTCCTCTTGAGCCGGGATACGCAACTACCATCGGTAACGCACTTCGCCGCATTCTGCTCTCCTCTCTGGAAGGTTTTGCCATTACTTCGATCCGCATCGAGGGTGTCGCTCACGAGTTCGACACCATTCCGGGCGTCATCGAGAGTGTGGTAGACATCATCCTTAATCTGAAGCAAGTTCGTCTGAAAAGAATGATTGAGGAGGAAGAAAGCGAAAGTGCAACGGTTACTGTTAGTGGCAAGCAAGAATTTACTGCTGCCGATCTTTCGAAGAGTCTGTCTTCATTCACAGTCCTCAATCCTGACCTGCATATCTGCACGATGGAACCGAGCGTAAAGATCGTTATGGACTTTACTGTGGGTAAAGGCAGGGGTTACGTTCCGGCAGACGAGAATAAAGATGAGAATGCACCGGTCGGCACCATCGCCATCGATTCCATCTACACTCCGATCAAGAACGTCAACTTCGCAAGGGAAGACTGGCGCGTAGAGCAGAAAACTGACTACGAAAAACTTATAATCGAAATAAATACCGACGGTTCAATCCATCCGAAGGAAGCTCTTAAGGAAGCCGCAACTATCCTTATCCAGCACTTCATGCTGTTCTCAGACAGCAAGATCACTCTGGAAGCTCCCGTGGAAGTCGAGAACAAAGAGCTTGACGAGGAGTCACTCCGCATGCGTCATCTGCTTCTCACCAAACTGTCAGATATGGAGCTCTCAGTCCGCGCTCTCAACTGCCTGAAGGCTGCGAACATCGAGACCTTCGCTGACCTGGTGTCACACCAGAGGTCTGAACTGATGAAGTTCCGCAACTTCGGCAAGAAGTCTCTCAACGAGATCGACCTGCTTGTCGACAGGCTCAAATTGAACTTCGGAATGGACATTTCAAAGTATAATATCGAAAAAAAGGAACAATAGACTATGAGACACAATAAGGCAATAAACCACCTGGGTCGTCAGAGCGGACATCGCAAAGCTATGCTTTCGAACATGGCATGCTCTCTGATTCTCAACAAGAGGATCGAGACCACCGTTGCCAAAGCCAAAGCTTTGAGAACATACGTTGAACCTCTGATCACTAAATCAAAGGATGATTCAACCCATTCCCGTCGTGTAGTTTTCAGCTATCTGAAACAGAAAGAGGCCGTTACTGAGCTTTTCAGAGTCGTAGCTCCCAAGATCGCTGACCGTCCCGGTGGATATACCCGTATCCTCAAGACCGGTTTCCGTCAGGGTGACGGTGCCGATATGGCGCTCATCGAGCTTGTAGACTTCAACGAAGCAGCTCTCGCTTCAACTGTGAAGAAGGAGACCAAGAAGACTTCTACCCGCCGTGCAGGTAAGAAAGCCGCTGCCAAAGCAGCTGAAGCTCCCGCAGCTGAGGCTCCCGCAGCAGAAGCTCCTGCCGCTGAGTAATCTACCCGAGGCGATACTAAAGAAGCCGACCCTGACAAGGGCCGGCTTCTTTGTTAATAGGGCTAAGCCCCAGGCACTTCCGCTTATTTCTTGAACAGCAGCGGAACGAACTCCCTCAGGCAGCGGCGCCAGGTGAGGAACTCGTGAGCGGTCTTGGGAGAGACATAAGTCACTACATTGGTGACACCGGCTGCCTTGAGCTGGTCGGCTGTGGCCTGAACCCTTGCCGGACCTTCGGCCTCGCCGATACCCATAAACAGCACGTGCATCTTCTTATTGAATTCAGCAGGGTTGATCTGGCTTATGTCGAGACTGCCGGCTCCGCTGAAGCCTCCCATATATGAAAAGACATCGAGATGAGGCAGGACGGTCCAGTAGGTCTGCATGCCACCCCATGACAGTCCGGCCATTGCGCGGTGCTCGCGATCGGCCTTTACCCTGAAGGTTTTCTCGATATGAGGGATGATGTCCTTCAGGAGCACGTCGGTGAAGTCAGCGCCGTATTCGTCACGGCTCTGGCCGCTGCGGGCGTTGAATGCCACCTCGATGTTTCCGCTGTCCATCACTACGATCATAGGAACTGCCTTGCCTTCTGCTATAAGGTTGTCCATAATGGCGCTCATACGGCCCTGGTTGTTCCAGCCGGTCTCATCCTCGGCCATTCCGTGCTGCAGGTAGAGTACAGGATATTTCTTCTTCCCTTTGTCGTATTCTGCAGGGGTGTACACGAAGCAGCGGCGCCATTCGTTGCGCACTGTGCTGTAGTATACGCTCTCGCTGACTACTCCGTGGGGAACGTTCTTTATTGCGTAGAAATCGCGGTCGGGAGCAGGAATCTCTATGCCGCTGGCCCAGATGCCGGTTCCGAAGAACGGTCTGGTGTTCTTGTCGGCGGTTGTCACACCGTCGATGCTGAGGGTGTAGTAGTGGAAACCTTCTACCTCAGGCTGCTCTGAAACATAGGTCCACCAGCCGTCGTTGCCTCTTGTCATCGGGCCACGGTAGCTGATCTCGACTCTCTCGGCGTCGGGAGCGTAAACCTTGAAGTAAGTGCGGCCGTCACTGCCTACGCGGGGCCACTCGGCACCTTTGATGTTCAGCTCGTTGGGCTTGGTGTCAGCAGGAATCTCGTCGAGAGTCTGCTCGGGAAGGTTCTTCTTCTCGATGGTCCAGCCGGGACGTTTTTCAATGCCGGCCGGGCTGCCAAGGAACATATTGGCTGCAGCCTTATCACCCTTGAGATGCCATTTGAGCCAGGCGATGGCCACTATCGAGAATTCGCCGCCGTGAGGCTGGGCATAGGTTCCGCCGTGGCCTACGGGATAGTTGACAGCCACTGCAGGCACGTGGTTGATGCGCTTGAAGTCGTCCATTCCGTTGCCGTAGGCGATGTCGCTTTCACCGCCGAGGATGTAGATGATGGGGGTGTGTATCTGACTGAGCTTCTCCTTCTCCGGCATAGGCATTCCGGACACTGCAGTGCCGCGGTTGACGAAGAGTCCGCTGTTGCATATCATCACGGTCTTGAGCCTCGGGTCCTGGCATACGTCGAGAGCCTGCAGACCGCCGCAGGACATTCCTGCAGCTGCGATGTTGTTCACGTCGATTTTCTGATAATACTGGCTTTTCGGGTCGGCGTTCTGTGCGATGGCCCAGTCAATGGCGTCAATCAGCTGGCTTGACTGCGAGCCGTTGCCCGGGTAGCGCACGCCATCCTCGGGCATTGTTCCGATTGCAATCACAAGGAAGCCGTTGGATGCTATCTCATTGAGGAAACGATAGTGCTCGAAAGGAGAGTTTGCGCAGGCTCCGTTGCCCCATACGAGGACGGGCAGAAGTTGCCGCCTGCCGAAAGGCTCCAGGTTCAGGGGTTTGAATATGGTGTGTGTCTGCAGCGACTCGTCGGTCGCCATAATGGCTTTGTAAGGGCCCGAACCGCCATCTTCGATGAGCTTGGTCTGTATGTCCTGGGCGTTCAGGATATTGGCAGACAGCATAGCTATAGCGGCCAGTGCCAGGCAAATCATTTTTTTCATAGTTGGGTTTTTAATGTTGGTCTAGACAAATTTAAGAAAATGGCAGGATATTTTATAGCTTTGGATTCAACTCACGGAAGGATATGGAGGAAACGCTTTTCATCCGACTTGAAGACATTGCCCGCGGACTTGGCTTCGCTGATTTCGGCGCTGCCCGTATGGAACCGCTGGAAGAACCGGCCCGCCGCCTCGACAGCTATCTCGAGGAGGGGCGCAATGCAGGAATGGATTATATGGGCCGCAATGTCGACAAGCGCAAGGACCCTTCGCTGCTGCTTGAATCTGCAGGCAGCGTGCTGTGCTTCGTGGTGCCTTACGGAAAGGCCCGGAAAGGTACTCCGGTGGCATCATTCGCTCTCGGTAAGGATTACCACAAGGTGATGAAGGACCGTCTGTACACCTTCCTTTCGCAGGCCTCGCCGCTGATGGAGGCTGCCTCCGGAGCTGCAGTCAGGGCGCGCGTTTTCGTCGACAGCGCACCGGTGATGGACCGAGCCTGGGCAGTCGAGTCAGGGCTTGGCTTCTACGGCTGCAACAACTTCTTCATAAGCCAGGCAGTCGGCATCAGATGCCTCATCGGCATAATACTGTGCAACGTGGATTTCTCGTTGCTGGACTGTCCGCAGTTGCGCCTGAAGAAGCAGGCTGTGCCGAAAGACTGCGGCCGTTGCGGCAGCTGCATAAGCCATTGCCCGACGGGAGCCCTGAAAGCTCCGTATACCCTTGATGCGGGGCGATGCATCAGCTACCACACGGTTGAGAACAAGACCCTTTATGAGCCTGGAGACAGGCCGGTCGATTTCGCAGGCTACATTTTCGGCTGCGAGGAGTGTATGCGCGCCTGCCCTTGGGACAAGGAGACAGATCCCTGGCCTGAACTTGTGTGCAACAAGGAATACATAGAGTCCCTGTCCGCCGCCGACTGGAAGGCGATGAGCAGTGAAGAATTCGAAAAACACTTCGCGGGAACCTCTTTAACCCGTGCCGGCCTTCTGAAAATCAAGAACAATTGCTAAATTTGCTTGATTATGCGCTTCAATCTGACACATAGGGACACTCAGACCAATGCCCGCTGCGGAGTCATCTCCACTGACCACGGAGATATTCTCACGCCGATATTTATGCCCGTGGGTACAGTCGGCTCAGTGAAAGGGGTGTACCACCGTGACCTCAAAGAGGACATAGGAGCGCAGATTATCCTCGGCAACACATACCACCTCTATCTGAGGCCCGGTCTGGATGTGCTCAAGGCTGCAGGCGGCCTCCACAAGTTCTGCTCGTGGGACCGGCCCATCCTCACCGACAGCGGCGGTTTCCAGGTGTTCAGCCTGAGTCCGATCCGGAAGTTGACTGAGGAGGGCTGCATATTCCGCTCCCATATTGACGGATCGAAGCACATCTTTACCCCTGAGAACAATGTCGACACCCAGCGCATCATCGGCGCTGACATTATAATGGCCCTGGACGAGTGCTGCCCGGGAGACGCCGACTACAACTATGCGAAGAAATCGCTCGACCTGACTGAGAAGTGGCTCAAGCGCTGCATCAGTCATTTCGACGAGACTGAGCCGCTGTATGGCTACAGCCAGACTTTCTTCCCGATAGTTCAGGGCTGTATCTATCCGGATCTCCGCACCCGGGCTGCCGAAACGGCCGTGAGCTATGAAAGGGAAGGCTATGCGATAGGAGGCCTTGCGGTCGGGGAACCCGTGGAGAAAATGTATGAGATGATCGAGCTGCTCCACCCTCTGCTTCCGGCAGACAAGCCGCGCTATCTGATGGGCGTGGGCACTCCATCCAACATCCTCGAGGCCATTTCCCGCGGCGTGGATATGTTCGACTGCGTGATGCCTACCCGCAACGGACGCAACGGAATGCTTTTCACCTGGGAGGGTACCATCAACATACGCAACAAGAAATGGGCTGACGATTTCAGCCCCATCGACCCTCAGGGCACGTCTTTTGTCGACAGGACCTACACCAAGGCATACCTGAGGCATCTGACGATAGCAGGAGAGATGCTGGCTGCAGAGATTGCCAGCGAGCACAACCTGGCGTTCTATCTTGATGTGGTGACCAAGGCGCGCGAGCATATCGCAGCAGGAGACTTCGCCCAGTGGAAAGACCAGGCCGTACGCAAACTTGACGAGAGATTGTAATGAAGAGTCCCAAGCTTAAAATAATAGACTGGTACATCATCAAGAAGTTCATCGGGGCTTACTTCTTGACGCTGGCGTTGGTCATCGTCATCATTGTGGTGTTCGACATCAGCGAGAAAATCAACCATTTCGTCGACAACCAGGTGCCGCTGAAGGAAATAGTGTTCGACTACTTTGCGAACTTCATTCCCTTCATCATCAATATGTACAGTCCGATGTTCGTGTTCATCACGGTCATCTTCTTCACGTCCAAGCTGGCGCAGAATTCTGAGATCATCGCAATGCTCTCGAACGGTATAGGCTTCAACCGCCTGCTTGTGCCATATCTGCTTTCAGCGACGTTCGTGGCTATATTCTCGCTGATCCTAAACTTGTACGTGATACCTCCGGCCAACAAGGTGAGGCTCGATTTCGAGAACAAATACATCAAGGCAAAGGCAGCTCTGGGCTCGACGCGCGACGTGCACTACCAGCTCGAGCCAGGCCAGTTCGTCTATGTGGAGAGTTTCAGCACTTTCAACGCAACTGCTTACCGTTTCTCCCTGGAGACGATAGAAGACAACAAGATACTCTCGAAACTTTCGGCTGAGACTGCAGTGTGGGACACTACATTCAACGGGTGGCAGCTCCACAACTATTTCGTACGCGAATATGACCAGTACGGAAATGAATACGTGAGGGCGGGCAAGACGCAGGACACGGTGATCAACCTTACCCTTGAGGACTTCCTGCGGCGAAGCAACGTGATGCAGACACTTACCGTAAAGGAGCTCAATCAGCTCATCGAAACCCAGAAGATGAGGGGCGACAAGTCAGTGGACTACTCGCTCATCGAGAAATATTCCCGCACGGCCCTGCCGTTCTCTGCCTTCATCCTGACCATAATGGGCCTCGCCCTCTCCAGCCGCAAGCGAAGGGGAGGACTGGGTCTGAACATAGGAATCGGAGTCGGCCTTTGCTTCTCCTATATCCTTTTCCAGCGTTTCAGCGAAATGTTCGTCAGGACCGGCCTGATGCCGCCGTTCGTCGCCATATGGCTGCCCAACGTGGTGTTCACGATAATCGTGCTCTACCTGTACCGTCTGGCTCCGAAGTAAAACCTAATTATCAAATATGAAGAATATTACTATCAGACTGATCATTCTCAGTTTCCTGCAGTTCGCAGCCTGGGGTGCGTACCTGACTTCGATGGGCAGTTATCTCGCCCTGGCCGGGTTCGGAAGCAAGATATGGCTGTTCTTTGCCACTCAGGGCTTTGTGTCCATATTCATGCCGGCCATCGCCGGAATCGTCGCAGACAAGTGGATTCCCGCGCAGAAAGTACTCTCCATCTGCCATGCGGTAGCAGGTGCGTGCATGCTCGCTCTTGCCTGGTATGCAATGACTGCCGGAAGCGGAGTGCAGTTCGGAACTTTCTATGCCCTGTATACCGCCAGCGTAGCTTTCTATATGCCTACCATCGCCATCTCCAATTCAGTTGCTTACAACGCCCTGGAGTTGAGCGGCAAGGACCCGGTGAAAGATTTCCCTCCGATCAGGGTGTTCGGAACCGTCGGCTTCATCTGCTCGATGCTTTTCGTCAATTTCGTCCGCAACGGTGCTGGCGTGCAGTTCCAGAACTCATATGAGCAGTTCTTCGTTTCAGGTATCCTGAGCGTGGCCCTAACTTTATACGCCCTCACCTTGCCGAACTGCCCTTGCAAGCCCAAGAGCGCTGCTACGCAATCTTTTGCTGAGGCAACCGGCCTTTCTGCCTTCAAGCTGTTCAAGGAGCGCAACTTCGCTATATTCTTCATCTTCTCAATGCTTCTTGGAGCTGCTCTGCAGATTACCAACGGCTATGCCAACACCTACATCAAGTCGTTCCAGGGCAATCCGCTCTTCGCTGGAACCTGGGGCGCCAACAATGCCAATGCCCTGATCTCCATCAGCCAGATTTCCGAGACTCTCTGCATTCTCCTGATCCCGTTCTTCCTCAAGAAGTTCGGCATCAAGAAGGTGATGCTCATATCGATGTTCGCGTGGGTACTGCGCTTCGGCTTCTTCGGCATCGGCAACCCCGGCGGAGGAGTCTGGCTCTTCGTGCTGAGCTGCATAGTTTACGGCGTGGCATTCGACTTCTTCAACATCTCAGGATCCCTGTTTGTCAACGAGAATGTCGACACCGGCATACGCTCCAGCGCCCAGGGTCTCTTTATGCTGATGACCAACGGTATCGGAGCTTCTCTCGGTACCTGGGTGGCTGGTCTTGTTGTGAACCATTTCGTGGCAGATACGGCTGCATATGACCCCGACTGGAAGACAGTCTGGCTGATATTCGCTGCTTACTCGCTCGTTGTAGCTTTCTTGTTTGCCATTCTGTTCAAATACAAACACCAGCCCAAGCAGGAATAAGATCAGTTGTCCTCAGGATTGCAGATGAACACCACTACCTTTGCGGGATGGTTGAGGTGAAGTGAGAAAGATTCTGCAGTGCTGCTGTTCAGAGTCGCCTTCCACAGAGTGTCGAAGGTGACTCTGTCGGTATTATAGAGCAGCCCTTCGCAGCTCATTCGCAGGGAATTGTCGAAGGCGAAGATGGAGATTTCCACTCCGAGCGGGCAGCTGAAGCTGGCATCTTGTGCGCAGAATGCACGGAAGGTGCCGCTTTCCGTTATCATATCTATTTCGCATCCGCTGCCGGAAAGCATCTCAGCATAGTCGGCCAGAAGCGACACGTTTGCCATTGTGTGGTCTTCCCGCCTGCCTGTGGCTCCGAGGATATGGATGGCGTCGGGCATCGGCTCCAGGGCGGCTTTGAAGGCTTTGGTGAGATCGTTGGTTTCCT
Source organism: Bacteroidales bacterium (assembly GCA_017519185.1). Lineage (GTDB taxonomy): Bacteria > Bacteroidota > Bacteroidia > Bacteroidales > UBA932 > Equibacterium. The sequence continues at coordinate 49,696 of JAFWSX010000007.1, forward strand.
GCTCGCTGATCTTGCGGACAATGCCGGCATAGCGCTGCTGAAGCACTGACGGGAGAGAGTCCATATCACCGATGATGAGATTCGGCACGATGCCTTCGGCCAGCAGTCTCTCAGCGGCGCCGTCGCAGCAGATGATGCGGTCAGCCTGCTTCAGGAAGCCGAGAGTCCTGGCGGATGAGGGGAACTCTCCGTGCGCAAGGATAACGGTTGTCATTCGAAGTGATATTTAGACGCATCCCTGAAGCCTTTCAGGAACTCTTCTATCTTGAGACGTTTCTTGCCCGCCAGCTGGATGTCCATTATACGGATATTTCCGTTGGCACAACCCACTGAAAGGTAGCTCTTGCCGTCAGTTGCCAGCTGCCCTTTGGGCAGTTGCTCTTCCCTGTCGGGAACGAAGGCGTCATAGACCTTCACGTCGGTGACGGTGCCGTCTTCAGACACAAGGTTGAGGTGGGCTCCCGGATAGGGCGACAGACCGCGGATGAGCAGGCAGATGGCAGCCGCATCTTCGTCGAGGTCGATCTGGCAGGTTTCGCGGGTGATCTTGGGTGCGGGCTTGAGCTCGCTGAAGGCCACCTGAGGCGAAGGAGTGACTTTCTTCTTGACAAGGGCAGTGGCTGTCTTGACTACCAGAGCCGATCCTTTCTCAGCCAGCTTGTCGTGCAGGGTGCCGACGTTGTCATAGATCTCGATGGGACAGTAGTCGTTATAGAGGATGCCGCCGGTGTCAATCTTCTCGTCTATCATAAATGTAGTGACACCGGTCTGCTTCTCACCGTTGATGATGGCCCAGTTGATGGGCGCGGCACCGCGGTATTGAGGCAGGATGGATGCGTGCAGGTTGAAGGTGCCCAGACGCGGCATGCTCCAGACTTCTTTCGGCAGCATACGGAATGCGACTACGATGAACAGGTCCGGATCGTACGATTTCAATTGTGCCAGGAAGTCCGGGTCCTTGAGCTTTTCAGGCTGGAGCACAGGAATGCCGTGTTCCACTGCGAACTTCTTGACGGCGCTTTCGTGTACCTGCAGTCCACGGCCAGATGCCTTGTCGGGCACGGTCACGACTGCAGCTATATTGTAGTCGGTCTGCTCCATAAGAGCCTTGAGCGGCTCGACGGCGAATTCCGGAGTACCCATATATACGATGTCGATGCGGCCTTTCTTGCGCCTGAGGAAGTTTGAGGCGCGGCGGAAGAATGCTGCGACAGGAGCCCAAACCTTGCGCAGGAAGGTCTTCCAGGTCTCTGCCGTGAAGATGGGAGAGTCTGTAGTGGCCTGCCAGGTGAGGAAAACGCCTATGGGCAGAAGTGCTGCCGAAGATATGAAGGCTCCCCAGACTTCGTTCATATTGCCGTCCCTGGCCAGTTTGACGCCGCTGGTGTCAATCACCCAGTAGAAGACGAAGAACAAGATGGAGATGATGACCGGAGTGCCTAGACCGCCCTTGCGGATGATGGCTCCCAGCGGCGCTCCGATGAAGAAGAACAGCAGGCAGGCCAGGGCAAGGGTGAACTTGCGGCACATCTCAACCAGCATTTTCCTGGTAGGGCTCAGATATCTGAAGGAATCTCTCTCATATGTGCTGACGGCATCCAGGCCTCCGTTCTCGAATTCGGTTTTTGCCTTGATGAGGACAGCCTGTTTCTGGTCAGAAGTCAGAGTCGAGTCGATGTACTGTCTCATCCCTTTGATATCAAACAGTGGCAGCGGCTCTTTCTGCACCGACGTGTCAATCTGCGAGTAGTACTCCAGGTTCAGGTTGTAGACGAATTTTCGGAGCATCGTCTCATAGTTGAAATCGAAATCTCCGAGGATGGAATCTCTGTCGTGCCGCAGGTCGTGAAGGTCCTGCGACATTATCTCGTCGCTGAAGCGGTCTCCGTTCTCGTCACGGGTGAAAGTGTAGTTCGCAAGCGATATGTAGATGCGCTGCTCCTTGAAGCTGACGATGTCCTGGTCGAGGGTGGTGTCGCGGAAGGCGAAGCGGTTGGTCTCGTCGTAAGACCGGCCGTTGTACATATCGAAGATCAGGTATTTCTTGTCTTCGGTGATCTGGATCCTGCCGGATTCCGCGAGTATGAGGCTCTTGTTGCCGATGTTGTCGGTGTGGTCATAGACCATCAGGTTGTGCATCATCCCGGTCTCTTCGTCCTGGCTCTCCACCCTGAGGGTATAGCCTTCGATTCCGTCATAGAAAACTCCGTTAGGAATCTTGATCTCGTCCTTGGTACGGCCGATGTCGTCGTGAAGAGCGTAGATGTGCTCATACGCTACGGGGATGACTTCATTCGAGATAAGGAAAGCGCCGCCGGTTATAAGCAGGGACACAACCATAAGCGGAAGCATCGTCCTTCCGAGGGAAATGCCGGCAGCCTTCATCGCGAGCAGCTCGTTGTTCTCTCCGAGACCGCCCATTGTCATAATAGAAGCCAGGAGAGTAGAGAGAGGCAGCACCATCGGCAGGATGGTGCAGGCGCCCCAGCCCATGAACTCGGCTATGACTGCGAAGCCCAGACCTTTACCCACAAGCTCATCTATATAGACCCACAGGAATTGCATCACGAGGATGAACAGCACGATGAAGAACACCAGTGCGAAGGGGCCTACGAAAGATTTGAGCAGGTATTGGTCGAGTTTTTTCAATGTATTATCTGCCTGTTGCCAGTTTCACAAGTACTTCTGCTGCTTCAGACAGACCATCCACGTTCTTGCCTCCTGCAGTGGCCAGGAACTTCTGTCCGCCACCGCCGCCCTGGATCAGTTTGGCAGCCTCGCGGATGTCCTTGCCGGCATCCTTGCCCTGGGCGACGAGGTCGTCGGTGTACATAAGCACCAGGCAAGGCTTGCTGTCTTCGCTCTCGAAAGCTGCGATGAAAGCGGAAGCTGTGGTCTCCGAGTGGAGCAGGAATGCCACGTTCCTTGCAAGTTCCATGCTAATGCACTTGCGGAGTGACATTATTGTGATGCCGTTCGCTGTCTGGGCGGTGGCTTTCACGCTGTTCTTGAGGTTGACGGCACGCTCCTGTTGTACGGCTTCCATAGCCTTGCGGTAGGATTCGTTTGTCTCGACGGTCTTGCGCACGGCGGCCAGGAGGTCAGGAGCATTGTTGCACATCTCGCGGATGGCGCTTATCGTTTCCTCCATATTGTCTACCATGATTTCGGCTCTCAGTCCGGTGGTAGCTTCGATACGGCGGACACCGGCGGCAATGGCGCTTTCGCTGATGATGCGGAAGAAGCCGATGGAACCGGTGGCGGGAGCGTGGCAGCCGCCGCAGAGCTCTATCGAGTCGCCGAACTTGATTACGCGGACGCTGTTGCCGTATTTCTCGCCGAAGAGGGCCATCGCACCCATATTGCGGGCTTCATCGATGGGAACGTCGCGGTATTCCTGGAGAGGGGCGTTGGCGCGTATCATCCTGTTCACAAGGCGTTCAACTTCGCACAGCTGCTCGTGCGACATCTTCTCGTAGTGGGAGAAGTCGAAGCGGAACGATTCGGGGCCTACGAACGAGCCTTTCTGCTCTACGTGTGTGCCGAGCACCTTGCGGAGCGCCGCGTGCAGCAGGTGGGTGGCCGAGTGGTTGTTCTGGATGCATATCCTGCGCTCAGCATCGACCTCTGCCTTGAATGTGGCCTGGAGGTCTGAAGGCATACGCTCTGCGATATGTATCGGAAGGCCGTTCTCCTTGATGGTGTTGACGATGGCTATCTTTTCGTCACCAGCGCTGATCCAGCCTGAATCGCCTACCTCACCACCCATCTCTCCGTAGAAAGGAGTCTTGTCGAACACGAGCTGTATCTGCTCTTTGTTCTTGGCCTTGACGGTGCGGTATCTTACGATGCGTACATCTGTCGACAGGGTGTCATATCCAACGAACTCTGTGACTGCGTCGGGGCCTACGCTCAGCCAGTCTCCGGCTTCGATGGCAGTGGCGTTGCGGGCGCGCTGTTTCTGCTTCTCGAGCTCTACGTTGAACTCATCCAGGTCGATGGTATATCCGTTTTCGCGGGCTATCAGTTCGCTCAGGTCGATGGGGAAGCCGTAGGTGTCGTAGAGGGTGAAGGCGTCCACGCCGCTGATCTTCTTGCTGTCGGCAGCTTTGGCCATAATGTTGTCCATCAGCCTGATGCCCTTGTCGAGAGTGCGCAGGAAGGCTTCTTCCTCTTCCTTGATGACACGGACTATCAGTTCGTTCTGCTTGCGCAGCTCGGGGAATGCATCTCCCATCTGTGCCACGAGATTAGGCACGAGCCTGCACAGGAACGGCTCCTTGAAGTCGAGGAAGGTATAGCCGTAGCGGACGGCCCTGCGGAGGATGCGGCGGATCACATAGCCGGCCTTGACGTTTGAAGGCAGCTGGCCGTCGGCAATCGAGAAGCTGATGGCGCGGATGTGGTCTGCGATGACCCTCATTGCAACGCCGACCTCGGTCTCAGGCTCGTATTTCTTCCCGCTGAGAGCGGAGATGGCGTCGATCATATCTGTGAATACGTCGGTGTCGTAGTTGCTCTGCTTGCCCTGCAATGCCATACAGAGGCGCTCGAAGCCCATTCCGGTGTCGACGTGCTTAGCCGGCAGAGGTTCGAGGGAACCGTTGGCCTTGCGGTTGAACTGCATAAACACGAGGTTCCATATTTCGATGACAAGGTGGTGCCCCTGGTTGACCAGAGTCACGCCGTCCACTTTCGCCCTCTCCTCGTCGCTGCGGAGGTCGATGTGGATCTCGCTGCAGGGACCGCAGGGACCTGTGTCGCCCATTTCCCAGAAGTTGTCGTGCTTGTTGCCGAGGATGATATGGCTTTCGGGCAGATATTTGAGCCACTCGCGCCTTGCCTCTTCGTCCATCGGGACGCCGTCAGCCTCGCTGCCTTCGAATACGGTGGCGTAGAGACGATTCTTGTCGAGCTTGAACACATCGGTGAGCAGTTCCCATCCCCACTGGATGGCTTCCTTCTTGAAATAGTCGCCGAAGCTCCAGTTGCCGAGCATCTCGAACATCGTGTGGTGGTAGGTGTCGTGGCCCACTTCCTCCAGGTCGTTGTGCTTGCCGCTCACGCGGAGGCATTTCTGTGAATCGGCCACGCGCTGGTACTTGGCTGGCTCGTTGCCGAGGAACCAGTCCTTGAACTGGTTCATTCCTGCATTTGTGAACATTAGGGTGGGGTCGTTCTTAACCACCATCGGGGCGGAAGGAACTATGGTGTGGCCTTTCGATGCGAAAAAGTCAAGAAAGGTCTGTCGGATTTCTTTGGAAGTCATATCTGCTTAATACTTATATCTATATAATTTGGCACAAAAATAGCATTTTTATCAGATTTATATAACTTTGCCAGTTACAATGGCCAAAGAAAGTCAGTACATATACAATCCCGAGACGTCTTCGTACGACCTCTACGTCCCGTCAAGCGCGACGAAATGGACGCGGTTCGGCATTGTCGTGCTGATCGGCCTGGCTTTCTTTTTCGCCTATTTCTGGCTTTGGAACGGCGTGATGAAGAAGAGCACTCCCAAGACTGCCATACTGGAACGCCAGAACAAGGTCCTGCTTGCCTCCATCGATGAAATCAACTCGAGGATGGAAGGGCAGAACGCCGCTCTGAGCGAATTGCAGGAGAGGGACAACGTGGTTTACCGTTCGGTTTTCGGAATGGACGAGATTCCGCAGTCAGTGCGCAACGCCGGTTTCGGCGGGGTGGACCGCTATGCCGACCTCAGGCTCTTTATGAACGCCGACTACCTGATAACCACCCGCAACAGGCTCGACATCCTGACTAAGAAGGCTTATGTCCAGTCGCTGTCTTTCGATGACATCCAGGCCCTTTCTGCAAGGGCAGGAGATATGGCCAACTGCGTCCCGAGCATATATCCCGTAGCTCCCACCAAGAATATGCAGCAGACATCACCCTTCGGCTACCGTTCCGACCCCATCAACGGCGGCGCGAAGTTCCACAGCGGCATTGACATCGGAGGCCCCACGGGCACCGATATCTTCTGCACCGGAGACGGAGTGGTGGTGCGTGTTGACTATAACTATTATGGCTACGGCATCGTGGTGGACGTTGACCACGGTTTCGGCTACGTAACCCGCTACGGACACCTGCTGAGCGCAAGCGTTATGGAAGGCCAGAGGGTCAAGAGAGGAGACAAGGTGGGCGAGCTTGGCAGTTCGGGCCGCGTGACCGGTCCTCACCTTCACTATGAGGTACTCTACAGGGGGAATGCCGTCAATCCCTGGAACTTCTTCACGAACGACATTACTCCCGAAGAGTATATGGACATGATCAAAAAGTCCAGAAGCAGGGGGTAGCGCGATGAAGAAATACCGTTTCAACAAAGAGAGCAAGACCTTCGACGAGGTGACCCCCTCGGCGGGCAGGATAGTCCTTACCATCCTGAAATTCTGTCTGTACGGAATTCTTGCCGCAGCCGTTATGTACCTTCTGTTCGCCCTGCTTTTCAGCACTGAACACGAGAAGAAACTCTCGCTGGAGAACGAATATCTCGAGGAAGAGTACGGCAAGATGACGGAGAAGGTGGACCTTCTCGACGACGTCATCAAGAATCTTGAGCTCAGGGACAAGGAAATATTCAACGACATATTCGGAATGGACCCGCCATCTGTCGAGGCTTTTGTCAGCACCGACACCGTGGCAGGCGAGGAGTTTCTGGCTTCGCTGAGTGACGGAGAACTTGCGGCATTCACTGATGGACAGACTGACCGTCTGGATGAGAGGGTGGCTAATGTCAACCGCCAGCTCAAAGCCATTTACAACGCACTCGAAGATGAGGATTTCAAGCCGACAAGCCTTCCTTCGACGCTTCCGGTGGAGAATTTCAAACTTGCCCAGACCGGTGCGACAGTAGGGATGAAGATCAACCCTTTCTACAAGACGCTGCGCAGGCACGGCGGTTTTGACATCATCGCCGCAGTCGGAACACAGGTGAAAGCCACGGCCGATGGAGTCGTGATAAAGGTCGACAAGGCTTCGAAAGGGATGGGTAACAGTGTCACGGTCGACCACCGCAACGGCATCCAGACCACCTATGGCCATCTCAGCGAAATCTATGTGCACCAGGGGCAGAACCTGAAGCAGGGTGACGTGATAGCCAGGGTAGGCACCAGCGGAAATACCTTCTCGGGCGGACTGCACTACGAAGTGTCCCGTCAGGGCCGCAGCGTTGATCCGGTGAACTACTTCTTTGCCGACCTGACTCCAGCGGTATACCGCGACATGGTGGTCATTTCTTCATATACAGGACAATCTATAGATTAAAACATAAGCTATGAGCAACAAGATTTGCTATACGATAGGCGAGGTGGCCGAGCTGCTCGGGGAGAATACTTCCCTGGTGCGCTTCTGGTCTGACAATTTCACGGATTTCATCCACCCCAAACGCAACAACAAAGGCAACCGCCTCTTCAGCCCCGAAGACGTGGAGATGTTCAAGAAGATCCATTTCCTCGTGAAAGAGCGCAACCTCACCCTCGAAGGCGCCCGCAAGCTTCTGGACAGCAATGAGGAAGGTGCGGACCAGCGCTTCGAAGTGATAGCAAAGCTCAAGGAGATCCGCTCCCTGCTCGAGACCGTCAAGAACGATATCTGATATGAAGGCACGACAGGTAGCTGAGATAATCGAGGATTTCGCTCCGCTCTGCCTCCAGGAAAGCTGGGACAACGCCGGTTTCTGCATAGGCAGTCCTGACACTGAAGTCAAAGGCATTATGGTGGGTTTCGACTGCACCCCTTCGCTGATAGAGGAGGCTGCGGCAAACGGATGCAATATGATAGTGACCCATCATCCCCTCATCTTCAGGGGTGTGAAAAAGATCGATCCCGGCACCTTCCTGGGTTCGGCCATAGTCAGTGCCGTGAAGCACGACATGGTGGTCTATGCTGCCCATACCAACGCCGACAAGGCTGCGGACGGGGTCAGTTTCATTATGGCTGAAAAGCTTGGCCTGACTGGTATCGAACCTCTTGGAGAGGACGGCCTCGGAGCCATCGGAACCCTGCCTGAAGCAATGGACTGCAAAGCGTTCATCGAGATGGTGAAGAAGGCATTCAACCTGCCTGTAGTCCGCTGCTCGAAGCCGCTGGGCAAGCCTGTCAGCCGCGTTGCGATGTGCGGAGGGTCAGGTGGCAGCCTGATAGATGAAGCCGAGGCAAAAGGGGCTGATGCATACCTCTGCGGAGACATCAGTTATCACAACTTTTTCACCGACGCAGGGTTTATGCTGCTCGACGTAGGACACTACGAAAGCGAAATAGATATTGTCGAAAAATTATTTGGCCTGCTTAGCGAAAAAATACATACCTTTGCAGTCCGCCGAACTCAGAATAACAATAATCCAGTATATTACTATTAAGTAGATTATGGCTACAAAAAAAGCTAACAAGGCAATCGTAACCCCCATTGACCAGAGCGAAACCTTCGTGTCAGCGGTGAAGTCCGTGACCGAATCCGACGGCGTGTCAATGGAAGAAAAGCTCCGCACTCTCTATAAAATCCAGCAGGCCGACACTGCAATCGACAAGATCCATCTTCTCCGTGGCGAACTTCCCCTGGAGGTCCAGGACCTTGAAGACGACATCGCCGGTCTCAACACGAGAATAGCCAACACCCAGAACGAGATCAAAGATGCTGAGAAATACATCTCTGACCTCAAGGCCAAGATCGAGGAGTGCAAGGTTCTCGTAGAGAAATATGAAGAGCAGAGCAAGAAGGTGATGAACAACCGCGAATACGAATCCATCACCCGTCAGATCGAATTCCAGCAGCTCGAGCAGGAAGCCAGCGAGAAGCACATCCGCGAGACCAACCTTCTCCTTGCCGAAAAAGCAGAGCTCCTCGAGGAGACCAAGAAGCAGCTTGCAGGCCGCCAGATCGATCTGGACAACAAGAAGGCTGAACTCGAGCAGATCATCACCGAGACCGCAAAGGAAGAGGAGCAGCTCGAAGCCCACAAGGAAGATCTTGCCAAGAAGCTTGATGAGCGTATGTATGTCGCATACAACCGCGTGCGCAACAACTGCAAGAACCATCTGGCAGTAGTTACCGTGAAGAGGGGTGCGTGCGGCGGATGCTTCAACCAGATTCCGCCCCAGCGCCAGCTTGACATCGCCCAGAACAAGAAGATCATAATCTGCGAATACTGCGGCCGCATCCTTGTAAGCCCTGCATTCGACGAACCTGCAAAAGAGGACTAGGAGCAGCCTCCTGCAATGCCCCAGAGAAAGAAGGAAATAAAGGTAGATCTGTCGCAGCTGTCGGCAGATATGGGACGGAAACCCCCTCAGGCGATTGAGATTGAGGAGGCCGTCCTTGCTGCCATGATGCTCGACAACGACTGCATCAACGACGTCCTTGAGTCTCTGATTCCCGAGTGCTTCTACAACGAGAACAACAAGAAGATATTCAAAGCCATCCAGGCCATCGCGTCGCGCAACGACAAGGTGGATATCCTGACTGTTGCCGATGAGCTCACAAAGTCGGGAGACCTCGAGACGGTGGGTGGAGCCTCATACCTGAGTTCCCTCAGCATGAAGATCGGTGCGGCCGCCAACACTGACTACCACACCAAGATCCTCCTGCAGAAATACATCCAGCGTGAGCTGATAGCCATATCGTACCGCGTCCAGAAGCAGTCATTCGAAGATTCGATGCCTGTCGACGACCTGCTGCAATATGCCCAGCAGGAAGTCTTCGTGCTTGCAGAGCGCAATATGAAGCGCGACACAAGCCCCATCCAGATGGTCATCAACCAGGCCATCGACGAAATCCAGAAAGGCCAGGAACGTCAGGACGGGCTCAGCGGTGTCCCTTCTGGCTATGCCAACATCGACAAGATTACCTACGGCTGGCAACCTTCGGACCTGATCATCCTTGCCGCCAGGCCTTCTGTCGGTAAGACGGCGTTCGTGCTGACCATGGCCCGCAACATGGCTGTGGACTACAATGTGCCCGTGGCTTTCTTTTCGCTCGAGATGTCGCAGACACAGCTCGTGAAGCGACTCCTGGTGAGCGAAACCGGCATTCCCTCCGACAAGATCTGGGGAGCCAAGAAGTTCAACGACCCCCAGGACTGGGATACGCTCAACGAACGCATAGGCAAGTTGTCCCGCGCCCCGCTGTGGATCGACGACACTCCGTCGCTGTCGATCTACGAGTTCCGCTCCAAGGCAAGGAGGCTCGTCCAGACCCAGAATGTGAAGATGATCATCATCGACTACCCGCAGCTTATGACCGGTCCCGTGGAGCTCCGCGGAATGAGGGAGCAGGAAGTTTCGGCCATCTCGCGTTCTCTCAAGTCCATCGCAAAGGACCTGAACGTGCCCATCCTCGCGTTGTCCCAGCTGAACCGTTCAGTCGAGACCCGCGGAGGAAACAAGCGTCCCCAGCTCAGTGACCTGCGTGAATCGGGTGCCATCGAGCAGGATGCCGACATCGTAATGTTCATACACAGGCCCGAGTTCTTCGGCACGGCTGAAGCCGACGCCTATCCCGGACAGACACAGTTGATAATAGCAAAACACCGCAACGGAGAGACCGGCGACGTAGAGATGCGATTCATCTCTTCAGAGGTCAGATTCGAGGATGCCAACGTCCATTATGAGGAATACGAATCGAGGATGAACCAAGTCGGTACGAGTTTTGATATAGACTACTGAGTCCAAAACTGACATTGAATGAAAAAGATTCTGCTTTCGATAGCATTAGCGATATTTTCCACTTGTATTTTTGCCCAGAATTCTTCACTGCCCTTCAAGGCTGGTGAGAAAATTGAAGTGACTCTCAACTACAAATGGGGCATTAAGGCTGACATCGCTACGCTGTCTTTCAACCTTCAGCAAGGCTCCTACGCTGGTACGCCCTGCTTCCATATCCTGCTGAACGCGCGTACAAACAATTTCTTCGACTCTTTCTACAAGGTGAGGGATGTCTATGAGTCCAAGTTCGAATATGATATGGACCCGTTGTATGCGATGCGTTCAGTGAGCGAAGGCAATTTCACAGCCCACAATGATTATACCTGGAGCGCTGACAAGAAAGCCCTCCACGCCAAGGTCAGCAAGAGCACGATGCCCGCTCCTGTGGATACTACCTTCCGCAGCAACGAAACAATCCGTGACATCATCAATATGATCTACAGCCTTCGTGCCGCCGACATCAACTCAATGATTGCCGGGAAGCGTGTTTCGATGCTTATAGCAATGGACCGCAACATAACCAGGGCAACCTGCAGCTATGTCCGCAAGGAGGTAAGGCAGGTCGACGGAATGGGCAAGTTCAACACCGTATGCCTTGCAATGTCACTGCAGCGCGTGGGCGGCGATTTCCCTGAGGGCGAAACAAAACTTGTCGTTCCCACCGGTGAAGAATCCAAGAGCACTATCTATATCTGGCTGTCTGACGATGACAACCGCGTCCCGCTCTATCTTTCAGTTCCTATCTCTGTAGGAAAACTCGAGATCCGCACCACGAATCTCGAGAACCTCAAGTATCCGCTTTCCAGCAAAGTGTCTAAATGAAAAAGATAGACAAGATCGAGCACGAAGGGATAATCACCGAGATCAGCGACAATTTCATTACCGTTGAGATCGTGAACAAGTCTGCGTGCGCGGCCTGCCACGCCAAGGGCGTGTGCGTTGCCGGCGAGGAAGAAACCCGCTATGTAGATGTGCCTTACAACATCAGCTCCCTGGTGGAAGACTACAAAGTGGGCGACAAGGTGAACCTTGTGCTCAACCAGTCTCTCGGAGTCACCGCAGTGTTCATTTCTTATGCGGTTCCTTTAGTGATTTTTATTTTATTATTGTTAATTTTGTCTAATACCGGTCTCAGCGAACCGATGGTCGGTCTGCTATCCCTCGCGGGCGTCGCGGTCTACTATCTGTTCGTGTTCCTTTTCAGGGACCGGCTCGAAAGGATTTTTACTTTTTCGATAGAGAAAATTAATTGATAATGAATTCTACACTTTTGGCGACAATTGTCATCCTGACCGTCATCGGCATAGTGGTGGCAGTTGTCTTGTATTTTGTAGCCCAGAAGTTCAAGGTCGAAGAAGACGAGCGTATCGACTTGGTGGAGGCTTGCCTCCCCGGTGCCAATTGCGGCGGCTGCGGTAGCGCAGGATGCCGCGATTTTGCGCAGAGGGTGGTGGCTGCCCCCGAGATTGGTTCTCTCTTCTGTCCGGTAGGCGGCAATGATGTGATGCAGAAGGTCGCCAAGGTCCTTGGACGCGAAGCAGTGGCTCAGAAAAAAATGGTGGCCGTTGTGCGATGCAACGGCACTTGTGAAAACAGACCCAGGACCAACGACTATGACGGCCTGGCATCCTGCAAGGTGAAGGCTGCGCTCTACAGTGGCGACACCGGCTGCCGCTACGGCTGTCTGGGTTGCGGAGACTGCGTGGCTGCCTGTAAGTTCGGTGCAATCAAGATGAATCCCGAGACAGGCCTGCCTGAGGTGGATGTCACCAAGTGCACCGGCTGCGGTGCGTGTGCCGCCGCCTGCCCGAGAGGCATCATCGAACTGCGCACCACAGGCCCGAAGGACCGTATGGTCGTAGTGCTCTGCAACAGCAAGGACAAGGGCGCCGTGGCCCGCAAGGCCTGCAAGGCTGCCTGCATCGGCTGCGCGAAGTGCCAGAAAGTCTGCCCGTTCGAAGCCATCAAGGTTGAGAACAACCTCGCCTACATCGACTTCAACGTCTGCAAGCTCTGCACCAAGTGCGTCAGCGAATGCCCTACGGGAGCCATCCACAAGTTCAACTTCCCCGAGAAGCCGGCCGCTCCGGCCGCAGCACCTGCCGCACCGGTTGAGAAAGCCGCCCCGGCAGCTGTAAAGCCCGAGGTTAAAGCAAAGGAGGTGACGCAATGATTACTTTCAAGATAGGTGGAGTTCATCCCCACGACAACAAGATAGCCAAGGAAGCAGCCATCGCGCCGCTTGCACCTCCGGCTAAGGTCGCCATCTCGATGGCCCAGCATCTGGGAGCACCTGCCACACCAGTCGTGGCCAAGGGCGACAAGGTGCTCGTAGGCCAGGTAATCGGCGAGCCCTCAGGATTCATCTCAGGTTTCGTGCATTCTTCAGTTTCCGGAACCGTCGCGGCAGTCGAGCCCAGAGCCGACATAGCCGGCAATATGGTGCCTCACGTCGTTATCGACGTGGAAGGCGACGAGTGGGATCCTGCAATCGACCGCAGCGAAGCGATAGTAAAGGAGATAAAGGGTACCCGCGAAGAAATCCTTGACAAGATCAAGGCCTGCGGCATAGTAGGTATGGGTGGAGCTACATTCCCCACACACGTCAAGCTCAACCCTCCTGCAGGCAAGACAGCCGAGTTCCTCATCATCAACGGCGCAGAGTGCGAGCCTTATGTCACTGCCGACGACCGCCTGATGCGAGAGAAACCGGAAGGCATCGTCATCGGTGCCGCCATTATGGCGAAAGTGCTCGGCGGCTGCAAGTGCTTCATCTGCATCGAGGAGAACAAGCCCGAGGCTATTGCAGCAATGCAGAAAGCCTGCTCAGGCTACCCCGGCATCGAGGTGCTCAAGCTCAAGAAGAAATATCCGCAGGGAGGTGAGAAACAGCTGATCGATGCTGTAACCCACCGGCAGGTGCCTTCAGGTGCGCTGCCCATCGACACGGGCTGCGTGGTGCAGAACGTAGCTACTTCATACGCTGTCTACGAAGCTGTCCAGAAGAACAAGCCGCTCTTCGAGCGTGCGATGACCGTAACAGGACAATGCGTGCCCGAGCCCCGCAACTTCCAGGTCCGTCTCGGCACACCCCTGTCGTTCGTGCTCGAAGCTGCCGGAGGAGTTCCCGCCGATGCTGCCAAGTTCATCAGCGGCGGCCCTATGATGGGCAAGGCCGTGGCCAATATGGACGCCACAACCCAGAAGGGTTCGTCCTGCCTGCTGCTGCTCACCGAAGAGCAGACCCGCCGCAAGCCTGAGAGCAACTGTATCCGCTGCGGCAAATGCACGGACGCCTGCCCTATGGGTCTGGAACCCTGGTTGCTCAACAAGCTTTCACGTGCCGGCGGCCAGTATGAGGCCCTGGAAGAGAACAAGATTTTCGACTGCATCGAATGTGGCTGCTGCCTTTACACCTGCCCGGCCAACATTCCTCTGCTTGATATGATACGAATCAACAAGGCCGAGGTGATGAAGATCATCCGCAGTCGCGCTAAAAAATAGGAGGCAAGAGATATGGCAAAAACAATAGTTTCTCCGGCTCCGCACGTCCACAGCGAATTCTCCACTGTCCGCCTTATGCGCGACGTGCTGATCGCCCTTGCGCCCGCGGTGCTTGTTTCCCTGTATTTCTATGGATGGAACGCCCTTCTGCTGCTGGTATGCTGCGTAGCTACCTGTATGCTGGTGCAGTTCCTCATCGAGAAATATATGATGAAATGTCCTGTCACGGTTATGGACTGCAGCTGCATCGTCACCGGTGTGCTGCTGGCCCTCAACCTTCCGCCCGCAGCTCCCTGGTGGGTTGCAGTCATAGGTTCCGTAGTGGCCATCGGCATCGCCAAGATGACCTTCGGAGGCCTTGGACAGAACGTTTTCAACCCGGCTCTCGTAGGCCGTGTGTTCCTTCTGATATCATTCCCCGTAGCTATGACTACCTGGACGGCTCCCCAGAGCTGGTTCGGCGGTGTTGACGCATTCAGCGGCGCGACTCCGCTCGCCCTCATCAACGAAGGCGTGCGCAACGGCCAGACAGTCCAGGAAATCCTCGCGGCCAATCCGGGGCTTACTCCCGCCCAGATGCTTTTCGCAAGGGCCGGAGGTTCCGCTGGTGAGGCTTCGGTCATCGCCCTGCTGATAGGCTTCGTCTATCTGCTCTGCCGCAAGGTCATCAAACCGCACATCCCCGTCGCCATCTGGGTTACGGTTGCGGTAATGACCGGCATCTTCTCGCTCTGCAACCCTGCAGAGTACACCGGCCCGCTGTTCAACCTGTTCACCGGCGGTCTGATGCTCGGCTCGATATTCATGGCCACTGACTACGTCACTTCGCCTATGACCGACAAGGGTATGATCATCTTCGGCGTCGGCATCGGCGTTCTGACAGTGCTGATACGTTATTTCGGTTCTTATCCCGAGGGCGTTTCGTTCGCCATCCTGATTATGAACCTCACCGTTCCGCTTTTGAACAAATATTGCAAACCGGTACGTTACGGTTATGGGAGGAGGAAATAGAATATGGCAGCTAAATCATCATTCTTGAATATGGTTCTGGCACTCGGGTGCATCTGTCTGGTGTGCTCAGCGCTGCTCGGCCTGGTCAACCACGTGACCGCCGAGCCGATTGCCGCAGCCAACTTGGCCAAGACCAACAATGCCATCAAGGCGGTTGTTCCCGAGTTCGACAATATCCCGAGCGAGGACAGCTGGAACGTTGAG
This sequence comes from Bacteroidales bacterium, assembly GCA_017519185.1. Taxonomy (GTDB): domain Bacteria; phylum Bacteroidota; class Bacteroidia; order Bacteroidales; family UBA932; genus Equibacterium. The sequence continues at coordinate 65,134 of JAFWSX010000007.1, forward strand.
GTCGACGGCAAGCAATACAAAGTCTATCCTGCCACTTATCAGGGCAAGGTAATGGGCTACGCCATCGAAGTGCTTCCGACCGGTTTCGGCGGAACCATCGATATGCTGGTGGGCTTCGATGCCGAAACAGGCAAAATCTACAACACTTCGGTGATTTCCCACTCCGAGACTCCCGGTCTCGGCGCCAAGATCACTGAGACCGGCGAAGGGAGCTTCAGGGCCCAGTTCGACGGTATGGACCCTGCAGCGACGAAGTTTATGGTCCGCAAGGACGGCGGCGACATCGACGCCATCACTGCTTCCACCATCACTTCGAGAGCTTTCACCTCAGGCGTGGCAGAGGCCTACAAAGTTTATCTGACCATAAAAGGCGAGGATGCGACTGACGTTGTGACCGGCGCTTCCAAAGCTAAGGAGGAATAAGATATGGCCAACAGATGGAAACTTATCACAAAGGGCTTTATCAAGGATAACCCTACTTTCGCACTGGTTCTGGGTATGTGCCCCACTCTGGGAACCACTACTTCCGCCATCAACGGTATGGGTATGGGAGTAGCCACGATGTGCGTGCTCGTGCTCTCGAATATCGTGATTTCGGCAGTGGCCCGTTTCATCCCCGACAAGGTGCGCATCCCGTCATACATTGTCATCATCTCGGCGTTCGTGACGATAGTGCAGCTGCTGATGCAGGCCTACCTGCCTTCGCTCTATGAGACACTTGGTCTGTTCATCCCTCTGATCGTGGTGAACTGCATCGTGCTCGGCCGTGCAGAGGCCTTCGCCAACAAGAACGGAGTGCTCGACTCGGCCTGTGACGGCCTTGGCATCGGCCTCGGCTTCACTCTCTCGCTCACAGTGCTCGGCCTCGTGCGTGAGATTCTCGGCAGCGGCAGCGCTTTCGGCTGGAAGTTTATGGCTCCCGACGGAATGCTGCTCTTCGTGCTCGCTCCCGGCGCCTTCATCGTGCTCGGCTATCTGATGGTTCTTTTCAGGAAATTGACAACTAAATAGTACAGGCCATGGAATATATATTGATCATCATATCGGCAGTATTTGTCAACAACATACTTCTGTCACAGTTCCTTGGCGTATGCCCTTTCCTGGGCGTGTCCAAGAAGGTCAGCACCGCAGTCGGAATGTCTGCGGCAGTGACGTTCGTGATGGCTCTGGCCACCTGCGTCACCTATCTTCTGCAGTACTATGTCCTCGTGCCCCTGGGCATCGAGTTCCTACAGACGGTCTGCTTCATCCTTGTGATAGCCGGCCTTGTGCAGATGGTTGAGATCATCATCAAGAAGATAAGCCCTTCGCTCTATCAGGCGCTTGGCATCTTCCTTCCCCTGATCACCACCAACTGCGCCGTTCTCGGAGTTGCGCTGATGGTTGTGCAGAAGCAGTTCACATTCGGAGGTGAGGCCCATATGCTGAACCTCGGCCAGTCCGTGGTGTTCGCAATAGCCAGCGCCCTCGGTTTCGGCCTTGCCATCGTGCTCTTTGCCGGTATCCGCGAGCAGCTCGAGCTCTCGAAGGTTCCCAAATCTTTCCAGGGTGTTCCCATTGCCCTCATCGTGGCCGGCATTATGGCCATGGCGTTTATGGGCTTCAGCGGAATGGTATAGCAGCAGGACTTTCATAAGATATTTGAAGGGCGGGGCTTGTCCCCGCTCTTTTTTTGCACCATCAGCAAAAAAAGCATCATTAAGAAGCAGTATTTTCGCATTTTGTGCGTTATAGTTATAGTATTCGATTTTTATGATGTAGTTAATGGATGCTATGACGAAGAATCGTTCTTATTTCTGCTTGCTGCTGCTTCTGTCAGGTCTGTTCACTTCCTGCGTGAAGGATGTGATCCTCGATGCGATGGAAGACCCGCAGCTTGCCGTATACTGCGTCCTTTCGCAGGATTCGACCCAGACATTGAAACTGTCCTGGACGAAAGGCGCATCCCGGGCCGAGGCTCCCCGCGTTACAGAAGCGACTGCCGTTCTGACGGACCTGACTGAAAACCTGGTGGTCGGCAGTTTCGAAAGGATCTCTGAGAGCGAATGGCAGCTGGTATATGCCGCCATTCCCGAGCACCACTATCGCCTGGATGTTACGGTTCCCGGCCGTGAACCGGTTTGGGCGGAGCAGACTATGCCTTGTATACCGGTGTCTGGCGCTGGGGCAGGATGGGGTTATACTCCCGATGAATATCCTTGGTTGAATTTAGACATTGACCGGCTTACGGACTATGTTTCCTGGGTGGATGGTATCACTTTCGGTGATGTGATTGTTGGAGGATCCAGCTATCATATTGACTTTTCTTGTCCGATATGGGCGTATGTAAAGACATTTGATGCAGAGTTGGAACAATATGTTCCTGTAAGTCAGCTCTGCACAGATTACCCTTATGTCGATGACATAAATCTGGACGGGGGGATACGGCAAGGAGCCGGTGTGCCTGATTTCGTCAACAGCCCCAACCTGGCGGTTGGAGTGTATCGAGATAATTATCTGACAGGATATGCTATGCATCGGGACTTTCTACGCTTTCCTCCAAGGGAGGACTGGAAACAACTCCTGGAAGATGGCAAGTCTGGGCCTTATTTTTTTATCGACGGGAATTTTAACGATGATGCTACCAATATCTCTTTTCAGTCCCGGGTGTTTTTTGACGCATTGTCAGAAGATTATGACCACTACCTGTGCGAAGCTTATATGCAGTATAATGCGGAACTGAGCACGGACATGTCAACAATCTATCTCAGGGACAATACATATACCAACATCCACGGAGGATTGGGAATCTTTGGTTGTGTCACCAGAATGGCCGAAAACTTCTTCGGCGACGAGATTGGGGGATATATCTGGGCGCGCCCCAGCGTAAGAATCCAGGTGTTCGGACCCCAGTATGATCCTGATGATAATGATGTATACTGATATGAATAAGATCTATTGCTCAAAAGTCCTGATGCTGATGCTGGCAGTCTTGTTCACTTCCTGCGTCAAAGACGTGATTCTGGATGCGATGGAAGACCCGCAGCTGGTGGTCAACTGCGTCCTTACCGTCAACCCCGTGCAGGAACTGAAACTGTCCTACACCAAAAGTGCGTCACGAAGCGAAGCCCCTCGCGTTACCGGAGCGACTGCCGTGCTGACAGACCTGACCGAAGGCAGGGAATCTGGCCGCTTCACCCGGATCGACGAAGAGACCTGGCAGCTGGAGTATGCTGCAATCCCGACACACGATTACCGACTTGAGGTCACAGTGCCCGATCGTGACCCTGTCTGGGCAGAGCAGACTATGCCGATGGAACCTCCGGTCGAGAGTTTTGAGGGCGAGTTGCGAGGTGACAATTTTACGAGTTATGAGACGCTTCCCAAAGGAATTCAGTATAAATCGAACTTTCCCTGTACCATCTGGGCGTATGCCTTCGACTATGATTATCATTGGGAACAGAGAGAGATTGTAGAAAATATATGTACCAACTATCCAAACGTGGATAATTTCAACCTTACCGGGGCCGTCCTTGACACTGCTATAGTCCAATATCTCTGGGATCCTGTGTGGAAACTCAACAAGCACTATAATTCTTACCTCGCCGGTTATCCCGTGCACCGTCGCTTCCTTCGCTTCCAGAAACTTGAATCTCCTGCGGAGACCTGGTTTTTGATTGACGGTCACTTCTCGGGAGCGTATTACTATTATGCCGATGACTCTCCCCGGCCGCCGAAACCCACGGAAGGGATATTATATTTCGCCTGCCTGTCGGATGAATATGACAAATACTTGTGCGAGGCCTTCGGTCATTATCACGCTACTCTGAGCTCAGACCTTTCGTCAATATATGTAAGGGATAATGTGTACACCAATATAAATGGTGGAATAGGAATTTTCGGTGCCATTACGACAGCGCCGTACCGCTGGGAATCAACAGCTTATAATTATTGGGATATATATTAATGCATCTGCTGGGTGTTTGCTGTTAATTATGAATTCAGTCCTATGAAAAAAACAATAACAATTCTGATTCTTCTTTTTTCCTTAACCTGTGTGGCTCAGAATCCGGCCTGGGAAGACACGTTGCAGGCTGCCGTGAAGACAGACACCCGCCGCATTGAGGTGAGCCTGGGGCGACTCCATACAGGTATCGAAGGCATCCGCGGCGTCGTTTCACCTGTGGGTGAAGGAGATCCCATCCGATGGGCGCAGAGTCTTCCCGGAGTAACCACGGGAGCTGACGGCACTACGGCTATGTATGTGCGTGGAGGCGGTTCCGGCAACAACCTGTTTTCTCTGGATGGAGTGCCTGTATATGGCTATTCCCACATCATTGGCCTTACTACCCTGATTCCGACAGATGTGATAGAGAGTGCTGAACTCAGCAAAGGCGGCTTCGACGGCTCCGAGAGTAATTTCACGGCATCGCACCTGCAGGTTATCACACGCGAACCCGAAGAAAAACAGAAATTCAGTTTTGCCCTGAACAACTTCCTGGCAAGCGCGAGTGCCGAAGGCAAGGACAACAAGCAACGCACCTACATCGTTTCTGCCAGAATGTCGCCGTTGGCCCTTGAATATATGGCGGTCAAGAATATGCTGCCCGGAATGCTCGGCGGCCTGAACAACTTCGGAGCCCTTGTCGGTGATGTATATGGCAAGCTGCATCTTCCTTTGGATTACAACAATTCCCTCGCAATATCATTCCTTGGCAGTCAGGACCGCTACCGCTTCGATATGTCCAAGAATTCGCACGAGGAGATGGGCTGGCACAATCTGATCGGGATTGTCAAATATCATCACACAGGTGCGCTGAGCCAACTTGACGTGACTGCTTCTGCCAACAACTACGGCAGCGCCCAGGAACAGGATAAAAAGTTTAGAGGAGTGCAGAATCATCTTTCGCTGAAATCGGGTTTGACAGAATACAGCCTCCAGGCAAAAATGCACCAGTTCGAAATAAAGGGCTTTGAGTTTGATGAAGGACTTATGTTTCGCTACGCCCGGTTTGCCCCTGGGCAGGTCGGAGAATTAATGAGGAAATCCAACACATTTATCGCTACTGCGTGGCTGCAGAGTGAGTACAAGATTCCGGATGTGCTTTCGCTCAAGGCCTCCGCCCGCGGGAACTATTATTACAATCTGAGTGTCCAGCCGGGCGATACGGAAATACGCAAAGGCAGCGGACGCTTCGATCCCGAGGTGAGCGTTTCCGCCAAATGGAACTTTACTCCCCACCTTGCCTTCGAGTTTACTTTCGACCGCCTTGTGCAGTACTACCATACGCTCGAAGGAATGCCGGTGGGTTGGTCGCTCGACCTGATGGTGCCTACCGTGGAGTCGGTCGCACCGGAAAAGTCGCTTCAGGGCGGGGCCGGTATTGCAGGACGTTTTCTGGACCACAGTTTCTCGGTGGGCGGTTTCTATAAACTGATGGATGACCTTGTCTATTACAAATACTCACAAGATCTGTTCAGCGGAGCCTTGGCCGGATGGGAAAACCACGTAGAGCTTGGCGACGGCCGATCATACGGTCTGGAAGCCCTTTATGAATATCAGCACGGGGACTGGTACGGAAGGGTGTCGTACACTCTTTCCAAGACTACCCGCGAGAACTTCCCTTCTTTCTATGACGGCAAACCGTTCCACGCGCGTTTCGATCGCCGGCATATGTTGAACGCTACTGCGCAATGGAAGAGCTTCACGGCCACCGTAATCCTGCAGAGCGGCCATTGGGAGAACGGACAGGCCGAAACATACCTGCTTCCGTATATGGACGACACCTGGACTGCGGAATACTACTCAGGTGTCAACAACTATCATATGCCGACCGTTTTCCGTCTTGACCTGGGCTGGCAGAAGCGCTTCAAGACAGGTCGTATAGAGCATACTGTCAATGTGGGAGTATGCAACGTGACCAACCACTTCAATCCGTTTATGCTTTACTACGATGCAAGCAAGGAGTCTTGGAAAGAGATTGCCCTGCTGCCCATAATGCCGAACTTCAGCTGGAGGATTACGTTATGATTAAACCGCGGTTTTTCATACGGCTTGCAGTTCTGCTTGCAGCGGTCTGGATGCTGTCAGGAGCTTCCTGCTACGAAATGCCGGAGCCGGAGCCAGAGCCGGAACCCATAACCGGGGTGTGGTTCGACCTTTTTGTCAGTGTGGACCGGCACATCGGGATGAATCCTACAGCCACCCTGGTCCGCAGCGTGGCTTCCCTTGATGCCGACCAGCCTGTGATTGAATTCACTGGCAAGGCCATCGATATCACCGACCGGTATACCCCAGAACTTATCTCGCGGGGCGAATACTACTACCAGGTACCGCTGGAAGACTCGAACCGTTTTGTGAAGTTCCATATAGAGCACAATGAAGCAGGCGAAGAATATCTTCTTTCAAAGGTCGATGAGCAGATTCCCTTCAGGGAGAATGTCTTCTATCCCGGGAGATACACCTACGCTTGGTCTGAACACGATAATGCCGATTTGCCGCACCTGTTTATGCTGGGAGTAGATACAGAGACCCAGGAATACTACGTCACAAAACGTCGTGGTGACAATCTTGCCATTGCCAGGGAGGAAAGATACAAGTTCAACTTGCCTGCAGGATATGGAGTGGCTGACCCGGGGCTTATTACAGTGCGCCCTAACAACAACAATATGGTTTTCTACTTTTTCTGTGCAAGAGACAGCAGCGGCATCAATCGGCCAGTACTGCATCTGGCGGACCTTCTGTCCGTTACTTTCAGGATAATGTCTGACAAGGTTGTTCCTGAAAGAGTGATGGAAGAACTGGTTTCTGATGATTGCGGCCGGCCGTTGGGAAGCTGTATGGCATACGATGAGACCGGAACCCTGTATGTGGCAGGACTTGCCAATGAGTATGGCAGGCAGGTGGGGGTGTTGCGCCGGATGCAGCCGTCACAATATATGGGTCAGGGACAGCACTCGTTCGATGGAGGATGGAACGGCTTCCAGAATCCTGAGGGAAAACTTTTGACCATACAATATGTCGGCAACGACAAGATGCTGCTATATGCCCGGGAAGACAGGCTTGGTACCGATATTGACAGCCGCAGCCATTTTTACAGCATACTTGATCTGAAAACCAACCAGCGGACGCGATTGAGCTGTAACGGCGTTCCGCTCCCTTACTGTACAGGCGGCCTTTCGCAGCGCAGTGCTGTGCTTGACGGCAAGGCTTATATCGGAGTGACCGGAGGAGATGGGCCTGACGACTATCCGATGGTCTATATCTACGATTCTGAGACAGACAGTGTCGTTCCGGGTGTGCGCCTTGAGAAAGGCTACCATTTCGACTATATCAGGGCAATGCCGTATGAGGTGATACCGGTAACTGATGAAACTGAAGACTAATATAATATTTGTTATGAGACATTTACTATGGATGATTGCTGTGCTGCTGATTTCTGGCAGCGCATACGCCCAGAGCGGTGAGGTCAAAGGTTTCCAGTGGGGGGTGGCGTACAAGCAGGAGATGGGCCCGGGTTTTATGCAGGCTTCTGTCAATGCGACAGGAGGATATCGCTTCAACAGGGGTAATTATCTCGGTTTGCAGAGCGGTTATGCTTTTTATGGGCAAGGAGGTGATTATGAATTCGGAGGGCAATTCGGAGGGCAATATTGGGGCATTCCCTTGCTGGCAGATTACATCCATTATTTTCCTATTGGCAAGGCTCAGCGTCATTCTCTGATAGCCGGAGTAGAGATTGGAGGTAATTTCAGAAGGTATCCGGATGCCGTTATTGAAAGAGTAGGATATGCCCCTTCTGACGTTGTCACAGGGCCTGCCAACAGTACTCTATTCTATGCTTGCGTGAAAACAGGTCTCGATCTCAATATCGCAGATTTCACACACTTGCAGCTCGCCCTGCTTTTCAGTTATCCTGGTTTTGGGGTTTTAATTGGTTTTGCCTTCTAACAGACAGTAGTGCTATGAAAAAAATCATCTTGATAATTACAGCGCTGCTGTTTGCAGGCAGCGTCTATGCCCAGACCGGCGAAGGAAAAGGTTTCCAATGGTCTGTGATGTACAGGTTTGACTGGTATAACTGGAGCGATACGCATAACGCGGCCGATTTGTCTGTGGGCTACAGATTCAGCAGAGCCAACTATCTCGGTTTTCAGACAGGGTATATATTGAGTTCGGCTTTTCACAATGCTCCTTTCATCAAAGAAGGCGATGTAAGGCCAAGAGGTGCAGGTGTTCCGCTGTTGCTTGATTATACCCATTACTATCCTTTGGGCACCGGAGGCCGGCACTCGGTGTATGTGGGTACGGATATCGGTTATCTCGTAAGGTTTGAGAACACCAATACTATGTTCCTCAGCGGTAAGCTTGGGTTCGACTTTGAATTTGGGAATATGCTTCCTCATCTAATGGTAGGCCTGCAGGCCAATTTCTGGGGCCTCGGGGCGACCGTCGGTTTCACTTTTTGATTAACTTTGCAAAGATTTATACCACCGAATCGTGAAAACACTGAGATTTACATTTATTATAGCCCTCGCGGCGCTGGCTCTGACTTCCTGCGATTTTTTCAGGCCGATCATACCGGTTGACACAAGGACTCATTACTATTTCCTGCATATGAGTTTCAAGGATGCGGCCGGGAATGATCTGATTGAACCGCTCGCACTGGAATACTACAAGTTCAACACAAGCCTGCCCTGGGCCGGTGAGATTAATCCGGAAAAGTATTCGCTTGATGTGGCAGTTCCCGATGCTCCGGCATCTGACAGTGTCAGGGTCGTCCTTACCGCATCTAAATACGGTGAGGATTACAGCAGGATGATTCCCCGTGAAGACGGGACATATGGCTCTGACGGAAGCTGGTTCTTTGATATCCGCAGCATCATCATCAACAAGAACGATGCGTCATACAGCAGTCTGAATCACAAATTCACCTGCCCTGAGGTGTTCGGTGACAATTCTGTCCACGAGATTTCCACAACCTGGACCAAGAATCTTGAGGCAAGCGGCAAGTCGTTCTATCCTGCCTGCACAAAAGTCGTGCTCGACGGGAAAGAATATACTCCGGTCAGAGGAGTAACCTATTTCCAGGAAACGGAATCGATGTATGTCGGCTATTTCGTAGAAGTCGTCCTCGAAAAATAATCACTTTCCAAGCAGTTCCCAGAGGACGATCCCTACTGAAACGGAAACATTGAGGGAGTGCTTTGTGCCGTACTGTGGTATCTCAAGGCACAAGTCGCTGGATGACACCACATCCTGCGCCACTCCGTGCACCTCGTTGCCGAAGATGAGGGCATATTTGCGGCCTTCTTCGCGATGGAAGTCTCCGAGCGAGGTGGAGTCTTCGGCCTGCTCGACGCTGACGATCACATAGCCTTCGCTGCGCAGCCTGTCCACTACATCCATTGTGCTTTCGCAATACTCCCAGTCCATGCTGAATTCAGCTCCGAGGGCTGACTTGTGGATCTGGGCGGAAGGCGGCACAGCGCATATTCCGCAGAGATAGATTTTGCTTACGCGGAAGGCGTCGCAACTGCGGAACGCCGAGCCGATGTTGTGCTGGCTGCGGACATTGTCCAGCACTACAACCACATCTTCCTTCGGTGCAGACTTGAACTCCTCCACGGAGATTCTGCCGAGCTCATCGTTGACAAGTTTGCGGAACATTTTTTTTGCTGATTTGCCTGCAAAGGTAAGAATCATTTGTTATCTTTGTGACTTACAAAAGGACTCTCCCATGAAACAAGACGTACAAATTCTGGATCTGATAAAAAAAGAGGAAGAACGTCAGATTGACGGCATCGAACTCATCGCATCTGAAAACTTCGTAAGCAACCAGGTGCTTGAGGCCCTTGGCTCGGTTCTGACCAACAAATATGCCGAAGGCTACCCTAACGCAAGGTACTATGGCGGCTGCGAAGTCGTCGACCAGGTGGAGCAGATAGCCATCGACCGCCTCTGCAAGCTTTTCGATGCAGAATATGCCAACGTCCAGCCTCACTCAGGCGCCCAGGCCAATATGGCAGTGATGATGACCTGCCTCAAGCCTGGCGACACTTTTATGGGACTCGACCTCGCACACGGCGGTCACCTTACCCACGGTTCCCCGGTGAATATGTCCGGCATCCTCTACAATGCCGTAGCATACAGGCTGAATGAAGAGACAGGCCTCATCGACTATGACGATATGGAGGCCCAGGCGCTCAAGTACAAACCGAAACTCATCATCGGTGGTGCATCTGCCTATTCACGCGAGTGGGATTGGGAGAGGATGAGAGAGCTTGCCGACCGCATCGGCGCAATTCTCTGGGTTGATATGGCCCATCCCGCAGGCCTCATCGCAGCCGGTCTGCTGAAGAACCCTGTTAAATATGCCCACATCGTTTCGTCCACCACCCACAAGACCCTTCGTGGTCCGCGCGGCGGCGTGATACTCATCGGCAAGGACTTTGAGAACCCGTGGGGTGTCAAGACTCCCAAGGGCGAGATCAAGATGATGTCGCAGATGATCAACTCCAGCGTTTTCCCGGGTGTCCAGGGAGGTCCGCTCGAGCACTGCATAGCTGCCAAGGCCGTTTCGTTCTACGAGGCCCTGCAGCCCGAGTTCAAGGTATACCAACAGCAGGTGGCTTCAAACGCCAAGACTATGGCGGCAGCCTTTATGGACAAAGGTTATAAAGTGGTTTCAGGCGGTACCGACAACCACCTGATGCTCATCGACCTGCGCACCAAGTTCCCCGACCTGACCGGCAAGATGGCCGAGAAGACCCTCGTCCGCGCCGGCATCACCGTCAACAAGAATATGGTGCCGTTCGACAGCCGCTCTCCGTTCCAGACCTCAGGCATCCGCGTCGGCACTCCGGCCGTCACCTCAAGGGGCCTGAAGGAGAAGGATATGCTCAACATCGTAGATATGATCGACACGGTTCTCAACAATATCGACAACGACAAGGTCATCGAGAAAGTGAAGGACCAGGCCCATATGAAGATGTACGGACTCCCGCTCAACAAGTGGTAGGTCGTTGACTGACAATATCAAAAAAGGTCGCCCTTCTGCGGCCTTTTATCATAAATAAGCGACAGGATATGAAAAAGAACTTTTCTGTTATGATATCCCTGGCCGTATCTATGGCCATGGTGACTTTGCTGTCCGTCAGTTGTGGACCGGATGAACCGACCCCGACTCCCCCGCCTCCGCCCGACACAGTGGCCGTGACGGGCGTTTCGCTGGATAAAAGTTCCATTAGTCTCCAGGAAGGAGCGTCAGCGACTTTGACGGCCACCATCTCGCCGGACAACGCTTCGAACAAGTCTGTCAATTGGAAATCTTCCGATACCGCCGTGGCCACTGTGGATGCCGGCAAGGTAACGGCCGTGAAGGCCGGAACGGCGACCATCACCGTCACGACAGCAGACGGGGGAAAGACGGCAAGCTGCACGGTGACGGTTACGGAGGCGCTGAAGATCGTCATTACAGGGAACACGGCCAGGGTTCCCGTCTCTGGCGGAACGGCAGAATTCTCCATTCAATACAACACATCGTACACTGTCGAGATCGAGCAAACAGCCAAAGAATGGCTCCACTTTGTGGAGACCAAGGCCATGCAGAGCGGCACGTTGGTGTTCAAGGTCGATGCGAATGAGGGAGAAGCACGTACCGGCAAGGCCACGGTGAAAGACAATGAGGGAAAACTCGAACCAATCACACTCACATTCGAACAGGAAAAGAAGGTGGTCATGATAGTAGAAACTACGCTGGTCGATGTTCCCGAAGAGGGCGGTCTGATAGAGATCCCCATCCAAACCAATACGGAATTTACCGTTAAGGTTGAACAAACTGCAAGTGATTGGATTTCGTATGTGGAGGCCGAAGCGGCAACCAGCGGTAAATTGGCTTTCTCTATTGCCGAAAACATAGGAGATATTCGTTCGTGCGACGTCAGGATTATGAGCCCTGCAAGAGAGTTCGATGATCTGACAATTACATTCCGACAGGCTTCCAAGGCACGCAGAATCCTGATGGATATATACAATAGTATGGGTGGCCCGAGTTGGGAAGGCGCCGATAACTGGGGAACGGATGCTCCACTTATGGATTGGAAAGGTGTAAGTTTTATAAATGGCAGAATCGAGCGTCTGCTTTTCAACAAATTCGGACTTAAAGGCGAGATTCCGGAATCACTTGGCGAATTGACAGAACTCGAAGAATTCTATTTATCCGATGAGAAGGGAATCACCGGGTGTCTCCCGGATTCATTCCGCAATCTAACCAAGCTGAAAACGCTCTCAATCGATAACACTTCGATGACTTCCCTTCCGGATCTCTTTGAGGGAATGAAGGAATTGAATTATGTGTTTATCTTTTACAATAAACAAATGACCGGGCCGCTACCGGAAAGCCTGGGTAATTCAGAGAAACTGCAAACTTTTACGCTTCCGGACAATGCGTTTACGGGAACGATACCTGCTTCATGGGCCAGACTGCTTGACGGAGAAACAACACAATTGCAGTGGAACCATCTGTCCGGAGAAATCCCTGGAACCATCCTCCAGGCAAAAGGAGAACAGTTGGCATGGCGTCTTGCCCACATTCTGCAACAGGAAGAAGGCTACGGCTTCGATATCAGCAATATCGACATTCCCGGCTACTGGCCGAAGGGCAATGTAACCGGTTTTGACGGTAAGTCATTTACTTTCGCCGAGGTGGTCAGCCAGAACGAATATACCGTCTATCTCAACTGGGCAACCTGGTGCCCGTACTCTGCTGTCCTGATGCCTTCCGTGAAAGAATACTATGAGAAATACCGGCAGGACGGCCTCGAAATCATTGCGACGGTCTGGCATCCGGAGAATCACGATTTCAGCGACAGCGAAAAGGCCCTGGAAGAAAAAACCATCTACGAGAAAGGATATGACCAATGGTATAATTTCTTCTACAAGCCCTACTATGGTGTAATGTCCATTTGCCACCTCGTCCCTACAGCGGAGGTCTATGACAAGAACGGCAACGTCCTTTTCAGTTCCGTGTATTTTATGCCGGACCCCGTCCGCAAGCGTTACGGGTCTTACGAAGGCGAAAAGTCTGCTTTCGATGACTTGATTCCTTTCCTGGAAACGCTACTCGGCCCTGCCGATGCTCCGGTCTATGAATCAAACGACTTCTCGCAGGACGGAAAGGTGCTGACTCTGCAGAAAGCCTCGGTAGGCAAGGGCATCAACATCGTATTCTTGGGCGATGGTTACTCCGACAAAGATATGGCTGCCGGAGGTGTCTACGAGACGCTTATGCAGCAGGCAATGGATGAATTCTTCGCCATCGAGCCTTACAAGACCTTCCGTAACCGGTTCAATGTCTATGCGGTGAAGGCCGTCTCCAAACACGACCGGATCGGCGAGGGCTATACCACTGCACTCGGCTCGACGTTCGGCAACGGCACCGAAGTGAAAGGTGACCTAACCAAATGTTACGAGTACGCTCTGAAGGTCCCGGGGATCACCGATACTAAGAATCTGTTGATTCCCGTGATGGTCAATACCCGACGGAATGCTGGTACGGCCTATATGTCCGAATCGTTGCAGTCCAGCGTCGCATTCTTCTCCAGCTTCGGGAACCATTCGGATGCATTCAGCGCTATTCTCCAGCACGAGGCAGGAGGCCACGGATTTGCATTCCTGGCCGACGAATACGTATCGTACGATAACGCCGTGCCGGCTGAAATCGTCGATGAATACAATCGCCTTTACAATGCCTACGGCTGGTATTCCAATGTCGACTTCACGAATAACCCGTCGAAGATACGCTGGAGTGCTTTCCTCTCGGATACACGCTACGAGAAAGAAGTCGGTGTTTACGAGGGAGGTGCGCTCTATTCGTCCGGTGTCTGGCGTCCTTCTGCGAACAGCATGATGAACGAAGACGCACCTTATTTCAATGCGCCTTCACGTTGGGCTATTTACAAGCGGATTATGGAACTAAGCGGCGAAACAGCTTCCTTCGACAAGTTCCTTGAATATGATGCCGTGAACCGTGGTAACAAAGTTTCTCCGAAAGCCCTCCAGACCCGTCCCACCGGAAAGGCTCATCACAGCGCCCCGCCGACCGTCATCAGGTAATCACTGCATCATCCCCAAAGTTGATTGTCCGCCAGACGACGCTATGTTTTTACGGAAAAATCACTATCTTTGCGCCACTAAAAAGAAGAATAATATGAATTTACGTGTACTTAAGAAGGATATTGAATTCCTTATGAATGATTTTGTGAGCGACTGCCTTTTGTACAACGATTTCAGCGAAGGCAAGAAAGAAGAGCAGGTAGTCGGTCTCATCCGAGAAGGCCTTGCTCTCTCTGACAGCCTTCAGGCACGCGTCAATTTCCCCAAGAAGGCCGTGGCCAATGCCAAGGGTGTGGAGAAATTCGTCCGCAAGGAAGGAAAGGAAATCAAAGCCCACTACAAGGACATCCAGAAAGACCTCTATGAGGGTTATGACAAGCTTTTCGAGAAATTAAGCGCAGTAATCAAATAACGTCATGGCAGCAGGAAAGAAACTTGGAGGATGGCTCATAGTCCTTATTCTGGCAGCCATCTGCGTGCTTTGGGGCGTAAAGACCAACAACAGGATGGTCGCCGCTGAGGAAAGCGTTTCCAAAGCCTGGGGTAACGTCGAGAACGCCTACCAGCGTCGTGCTGACCTGATCCCCAACCTGGTGGAAACAGTCAAAGGTGTGGCCGATTATGAAAAATCCACACTTGAGGCAGTTATCGAGGCCCGTGCCAAGGCAACACAGACCACAATCGACGCCTCTGAACTCACTGAGGAAAATATGGCTGCCTTCCAGGCCGCCCAGGACAATCTCAGCCAGAGTCTCGGACGTCTGCTGGTAGCCGTTGAGCGCTATCCTGAACTCAAGGCCACCGAAAGCTTCAAAGAGCTTCAGGCTCAGCTTGAAGGCACTGAAAACCGCATCAATGTCGAGCGCAACAAGTTCAACGAGGCTGTGCAGCCTTACAACAGCTTTATCCGCAAGTTCCCGGCAAGCATAGTAGCAAAGATCGCCGGCTTCGACACTAAGGCCTATTTCAAGGCAGCTGCTGGCAGCGACCAGGCTCCGCAGGTTCAGTTCTAATCAAGAAATCTGATTTCAATGATGCCCCTGAGGATTACCCGCAGGGGCATCATTGCATAACAATATGGACAAACGCCGCTATAACAGTTTCGTGGGGTATCTCAAGGAGAAATACGGCTGCAGGCTTCAGAAGCTCGTGGTCGATGCAGGCTTCAGCTGCCCCAACCGCGACGGCACGCTGTCCACGGGCGGCTGTACCTACTGCGACAATGCGGCGTTCCATCCCAACTACAGCACTCCCGACAAGTCGATAACCCGCCAGCTGGACGAAGGCATAGAGTTCCATCAGGGACGCTACCGCTCCGTGACGAAATACCTGGCCTATTTCCAGGCCTACTCCAACACATACGGCCCGCTGGAGAAGATGCGCAGGGTTTATGAAGAAGCCCTGGCACATAAAGATGTGGTAGGGATAGTGGTTGGTACACGTCCGGACTGCATCGACGCCGCCAAGCTGGACTATCTCAGGGAACTGTCGCAGGACAAGGTGGTGATTGTGGAATATGGCATCGAATCGTGCCACGACACCACGCTGCGGCGCATCAACCGCGGCCACACCTTCGAGCAGGCCCGCAAAGCAGTGGAACTTACCGCAGAAAAGGGTATAATGCAGGGTGCGCATTTCATATTCGGATTGCCCGGCGAGACCGTGCCGATGATGATGGATATGGCGTCGGCCATCAATGCGCTGCCGCTCGACACCGTAAAGTTCCATCAGCTGCAGATCATAAAGGGCACTGCGATGGAACGCGAGTTCAGCGAAAAGCGGGAGGATTTCGTGACGTTTACCCTCGAAGGATATATCGATTTCTTTGTGGATTTCCTTGAAAGGCTCAGGCCGGACCTCCGCATAGAGCGCTTCGCCGGAGAGGTGCCTCCGCGCTTCGTGAACGAGACTCCCTGGGGCCTTGTGCGCAACCCGCAACTGCTTGAAATGCTGGAAAAGCGGCTTGAGGAACGTGATACCTGGCAGGGCCGGTTGCTTTAAACGAAAAGTTTTGTATTTTTGTCTAATTTAGGACGAATATATAAGTGGAGGTAACAATATATGCAACAGTTTTCTGATCAAGTGGTTATGGAAGGTCTCACCTTCGACGATGTGCTTTTGGTTCCGGCTCGCAGCGAAGTCATCCCGCGCGACGTGGTGACCAACTCTATGTTCACCAGGGAAATTCCCCTGAACGTGCCGATTGTTTCGGCAGCTATGGATACAGTTACGGATGCCAATATGGCGATTGCCATAGCCCGCGAAGGCGGCATCGGCGTTATCCACAAGAATATGCTCATCGACGAGCAGATGGACCAGGTGCGCAGGGTCAAAAGGGCTGAGAACGGAATGATCTATGACCCCGTGACCATCGACGTGAACCAGATTGTAGGGGACGCTCTCAAGCTTATGGCTGAGAACCATATCGGCGGCATTCCCGTAGTCGACTCGTCAAACAAGCTGATCGGCATCGTCACAAACCGCGACCTCCGTTTCGAAGACAATCCAGCCACTCCCATCAAGGATGTGATGACCAGTGAGAATCTCGTGACCATCGACCACGGCGATGACATCCCTCACGCCATCGAAGTGCTTCACAAATACAAAGTCGAGAAACTGCCCGTAGTTGACAAGAACGGTCATCTGGTGGGACTCATCACATACAAGGATATCAAGAAGATCAAGAACAACCCCACTGCCAGCAAGGACGGAAAGGGCCGTCTGCTCGTTGCCGCAGCCGTAGGCATCAATTCGCACAGCCTTGAGACCGTGGAGAAGCTGGTGAGCGTCGACACTGACGCCATCGTGCTCGACACAGCCCACGGCCACTCAGTATTCGTGCTGGAAACCATCAAGAAGATCCGCAAGGCATTCCCTCACCTTCAGATCGTGGCCGGTAACATAGCTACGGCAGAGGCCGCCATTGCTCTCAAGGAGTGCGGCGTGGATGCAGTAAAAGTCGGCATCGGACCCGGCTCCATCTGCACTACCCGTATCATTGCAGGTATCGGCGTTCCCCAGCTGACGGCTGTGATGAATGCTGCAGGTGCCCTCAAGGGCAGCGGCATTCCGATCATCGCCGACGGAGGCATCCGCTACTCAGGTGACATCACCAAGGCTCTTGCTGCTGGTGCATCAACCATAATGGCAGGTTCACTTTTCGCCGGTGTAGAAGAGGCTCCCGGCGAGGCCATCATCCTCAACGGAAGGAAGTTCAAGTCATACCGCGGAATGGGCTCTCTCGAGGCAATGCAGAAAGGCTCGAAGGACCGCTACTTCCAGGATATGGAAGAGGACATCAAGAAGCTCGTTCCGGAAGGTATCGTAGCCCAGGTTCCCTACAAAGGCACCCTTGCAGAGGTCATCTACCAGCTTGTCGGCGGACTGAAGGCCGGTATGGGTTATTGCGGCGCCCACAACATCGAGGAGCTGCGCAGCGCCAAGTTCGTGAAGATAACTGCAGCAGGTATGGCTGAAAGCCATCCGCACGACGTATCGATAACTAGGGAGGCTCCCAACTACAGCAGATAATGAAGCGCATCTTTGCACTTGCTGCCCTTGCGCTGCTCGTGACTTCGTGCAGCCTTTTCCAGTCCAGGCGTGACGTGCTCGCCAGGATAGGGAAGGATGTGCTCTACAAGAGCGAAGTCGCCAAGCTCGTTCCTGCAGGGACGAGTCCGGAAGACAGTGCATATATGGTGGACCAGTATGTGCAGAGCTGGGCTCTTGCAAGGCTCAAGACCCTGAAGGCTATGGAGCAGCTGACCCCTGAGGAAAAAGACATTTCCAAGGAGGTGGAAGCGTTCCGAAACGACCTTCTCAGCTTCCGCTACGAGAAGATGTTCATGGAAAGCCGCATCGACACAGTCGTGAGCCGCGAGCAGGTTGAGGAATATTACGAAGCCCATCCCCAGAGCTTTATGTATGACTATTCAGTGGTCAGGGCCAGATACATAGTCATCAACAAGCGCTCACCCTATTATGCCAACATCAAGGAGCTTTACCGCTCCAAGGATGAAGAGAAGGTTGCCGAGCTTGCCGAGCTGAGCCGCTCATATGCAGAAAAATATGAGGACTACGGCGGCAGATATGTCTCGATACCGCAGATGGCAAAGGATGTGGGGATGATGGTGTCGGACTTGGAGGAAGTCGCCGCCAAGCAGAGCAGCTACATCATCGAAGGCGAGCAGAAGAACACACTCATCTGCATCGTGTCGAGATATGCTCCGCATTCGCTTACTCCAAGGGATTTCAACGAAGAAAAGATAAAAGATGCCATCATAAGCATCAGAAAGCAGGAGATTTTGTCAAAATTGGAACGGGACTTGCTGAATGAAGCCCTCGAAAATAAAAAATTGCAGAGATATGATTAAACGTTTCGCCGTAATGCTGGCAGTTGTGGCTATCAGCTGTTTCAGTGCATCGGCCCAGAGATATCAAGACGGTCTGGTGGACAAGATTGTGGCACTGGTAGGCAACGATGCCATAATGCTGTCAGACATCGAGTCGGAGGTCCAGATGATGAGGGCCAACGGAATGGTGGCAGACCGCAATGCAAGATGTGAAATCCTGGAACAGGCCCTTATCTCGAAACTGTTCCTCACCCAGGCAAGGCTCGACTCGCTGGTTGCGTCGGCCGCCGAGGTTCAGGAAAACCTCACCCAGAGGATTGCAAGCGTCACTACGCAGCTGGGCGGCGAGAAGGCTATGGAAGATTACTTCCACAAATCACGCTATGATCTGGAGCAGATATGGCGCACTGCCATCGAAGAGCAGATCCTGACCCAGAAGATGCAGCAGCAGGTTATATCTGCCGTTCCGCATCTGACGCCGAGAGATGTGAAGGCCTTCGCCGACAGTACGGCTCCCGAGGATATGCCGGTGATTCCGGACGAATACCGTCTCCGCCAGATAGTACTCTATCCCGACAAGGATTCCGCCGCTACGCTGGTGAAGGAAAGGTTGCTTGAGATTCGCGAAAGGATAGTCAACGGCGAGAGATTCTCGTCTCTTGCAAGGCTCTATTCAGAGGACCCTGGCAGCGCTTCAAAAGGTGGAGAGCTCGGTATGGTCAACAAGACTGTGTACTGGCCCGCTTTTTCCGACGCGGCAACAGCCCTTAAGGTTGACCAGGTGTCTCCGATCGTAGAGACTCCCGACGGTTTCCACATCATACAGATGATAGAGCGAGAGGGAGATATGTTCAATGCCCGACATATCCTCATCAAACCGAAATATACGGCTGAAGACCGCGCCAAGGCATTTGCAAGGCTCGACAGCATCAAGACTCTGATAGTCCAGGACAGCCTGATGACCTTCGAGCAGGCAGCCTGGGCGTTCTCTGAAGATTTCAAGACCCGTACCAACGGAGGAATGATGGTCGACGAGAACACAGGTTCTGCAGTGTTCGAGAAAGACCAGCTCAAGCCGAACGACTACATCGTCCTCAGGGATATGAAGGTAGGCGACATCTCCGATCCGTTCGAGTCGGTCGACAACGAGGGCAGGGGCAACACCATCTACAAGATCATTAAACTGGAAGAGATTATTCCTTCACACGTCGCTTCATACGAAAATGATTTCGACATCCTGATGAATGTGGCCAACAACCGCAATGCCAACAAGGCTATCGACAATTTCGTGGACGAAAAGATAAAGTCTACATATATAGTTCTTGATCCGGTGTTCTCAGGCTGTCCTTTCTCAAAAAAAGGCTGGATCAAGTAGTCTATGCTGCGCAAGGCAATCATTACAGTTGCAGCCTTGCTGCTTTTCTGCATTTGCCCTGCACAGACGCAGCGGCGCAGCAGCCCTCCGCCCCGCGCTGACAGCGTCATCTCCCTTCTTAACGCCGAATGGGCCAAGCTTCAGAAGATCGGATTCCACGATTACCGTCTGATCAAGGGTCCGGCCGCTTTCTTCCATAACGGAGCATACCTGTTCTGCGACTCTGCATCCTGGGACATCGACCGCGAGATCATCAAGGCCTATGGCAAGGTGCGTCTCGTCCAGGACAAGACCATATTGCGCAGCGACAGCCTCACCTATCTCATTCAGGAAAGCCTCGCCCAGTTCCGGGGTCCCCTGGTGGACGTGTTCGACAACGAAGGGGACACATTGCGCACCAATAACCTTGACTATAACACCAAGGACAGTCTTGCAATATTCCGTCACGGAGGGTCTATGAAGGACAAGGACGGCAACGTGATTGAAGGCACCACCGGCATCTATGCTTCGCGCCAGAAAGTCTTTACCTTCCAGGACAACGTCCAGATGTTCACAGACTCCATATTCGTTCTTACCAACAAGCTGGATTACCTTTCCGATGAGAGGAAGGCATATTTCCGCGACAAGACCTATGTCTGGAGGGAGAGCGGTTTCATCAAGGCGCTCGCGGGCTGGTACGACACTGAAAATGAGATTGTCCAGTTCAACAACGACGTATACATCAATAATCCGGACTACGAGATGTGGGCCGACGAAGTCTACTACTATCGGACCCAGGCCCGCTATGAAGCCTACCACAACGTTCAGGTCCTGGACACTCTCCACGAATCGGCATTCGTGGCGCACAAAGCCGTGGTCGTGACCGATTCGCTGAACAACCAGCATATGGAGTTCACGGAAGATCCTGCGGTGTTCTACTTCGGAGAGAATGAAGACCACGTGAAAGACTCCCTCTATGTCGCTGCCGATACCTTGCGGATCTATACCGTGCGGCGCGGAGATATTCCGAAAGAAGACGTTGACACCCGTCTCAAGGAACGGGAAGACATACTTTTCGATGCCATAGCGGAAGCTGAGAACAAAGCCGCCGAGGACAGGGCGAAAGCAAAGGCAGAGGCGGAAGCGAAGCGGCCGGAAAACATCGCAAGGCAGCGCAGGGAGAAACTCGCCGCCCAGAATACGGTCGACAGTCTTGCCGCTCTCGGCATTCCTGCTACCGACTCGATTTACAAAGTTGCAGGTCTTGATCCCAGGGAGGAAAGGTCAAAGCTCGAAGCCCAGTTCGGCCCCTTGCCGGGTACGGCAACAGAAGGAGATGCTGTAGAAAAGGAGGAAGAACAGCAGGCGGAGGCATCTCCCGCTCTGAAAGCCAGGTCTGCAGCCGCCCCTGAAGCAGACACCGTTTCTTCTCCTGACCTCACTGAAAAAATGGCCGCTGCTGATTCTACCGCAACAGCCGCACCGCTGGATACCACCAAGATCAAGTATCTGCACGGCTGGCCCAATGTAAGGATATATCGTTCCGACATGCAGTTGCTCTGCGATTCCCTGGCCTACAGCGACATCGACTCTCTGGCCAGGATGTTCGGCAATCCTGTTATGTGGTATAAGACGCGCAATCAGCTCACCAGCGACGTGATGATCCTTCTGATGAAAGACGAAGCACTGCGTCGGGGCAGCATGCAGCAGAATGCTATGCTTGTGATGCAGGAGGATTCCGTTCACTTCGACCAGATTAAGAGCACTGAGATGTTGGGCCATTTCAGCGATGAAGACCTGTACCGCTATGATGCCCTAGGTGGAGTGAACGCGATGTTCTACCTTAAGGAGAAAGAGGAAATCACAACCATCAACATAAAGGAATCCCGCTTTATGACTATGGCGCTCAAGGACGGTACTGCCCAGCGCATCAAATATTATGAGCAGACCCAGAGTGACGCCTACCCGGTATACAATATGGAGATTGACAAGCAGCGCATCAAGGGATTCCAGTGGCGCGGAGACGAGCGTCCCGTGAGCCGGTATGCCGTCACGCGGCGTTCCCTGAAACCTTCTGAGAGAGAGGCCTATGAGGATGTCCAGATGCCTGTGTTCCGCATTTCTGACCGCTATTTCAACAAGTATATGAGCAATGTGTACAAGCAGATAGCGGATAGGGAAGAGGCAAGGCGCATCGCAAAGATGCAGCGGGATTCAATTGCTGCTGCGGCGCAGGACAGTGCGATGCTGGCTATGCAGGATTCTTTGGCTGCCTTGCCGGAAGAAGTCTTGCTCGGCGGTGCTGATTCTCTGCAGACCGTTATGCCGGAGGCTGTCCAGGATTCAGTGTCTTCAGGAGGAATCGCTGGCCAGGAACCTGAAGATGAATCTGCCGATGAGAGGCGGAACAGGCCGGTATTGCGCCAGGAAGCTGAAATTTCGGATATTGAGAGGCCTGCAGGCGATCAGCCCGAGGCTGTGCCGGAAGCTGTCGCAACTGCGGATGCCGTGAACGCAGAAATACCCGGACTGTCACCGCGCGAACGGCGCATCCTCCGCAAGGCAGATAAGATGATTCAGCGAAACGACAAGAAATTCTTCCGTAAACTCTACAAGGAAGTTTTTAAAAAGAAGAAGTAGAGGGCGTGATAGAGAATGGTACGCCCGTGGGGAATCGAACCCCAACCTAAGGAACCGGAATCCTCAATTCTATCCATTAAACTACGGGCGCCCGTCGCTGATGCAAAAGTACAACTTTTATCGTTAACTTTGACCGCTTCATATAAAAGGAATGGAAATGAAAGCCTACGTCTTTCCCGGTCAGGGTTCTCAGTTTTCCGGCATGGGCCGCGACATCTATGAGAGTTCTCCGGAAGCCAGGTCAGTGTTTGACAAGGCTTGTGAAATCCTCGGGTTCGACATATTATCCGTGATGTTTGAAGGAAGCGACGAGCAGCTCCGCCAGACATCTGTCACCCAGCCTGCCATTTTCATTCATTCTGTTGCAGCAGCAAGGGCGTTTGACGGCTTCGCACCCGATATGGTGGCCGGTCATTCTCTCGGAGAGTTCTCGGCACTCGTCGCAGCCGGTGCGCTGGAGTATGAAGATGCGCTGAGACTTGTCGCCATAAGGGCCAATGCAATGAACGAAGCCTGCAAGGCCAATCCGGGCAAGATGGCTGCAATCATTAATCTTGACGATGATGTGGTTGCTGAGATATGTGCACGGACAGAAGGCATAGTCGTTCCTGCCAACTACAATAGCCCCGGGCAGATTGTGATTTCAGGAGAGGCAGAAGCCGTAGTGCGGGCATGCGCAGCAGCGAAGGCGGCTGGGGCGAAGAGGGCCCTGCAGCTTCCCGTAGGCGGTGCCTTCCATTCTCCGCTTATGGAGCCGGCACGTGCTGAACTGGCAAAGACCATCGACTCGACTCCGTTCCGGAAACCAGTATGTCCCATATTCCAGAATGTTGATGGCCAGCCACATACGGATCCTTCAGAAATCAAGGCCAATCTGGTTCTGCAGCTCACAAGTCCGGTTCGCTGGAGCTATTCAGTAATCAATATGGCCGCGGCAGGAGCGTCAGAATTCGTGGAACTCGGACCCGGCCAGGTTCTTACGAATCTCATAAACAAGATAATCTCCTGACATACCCTGCATAACACATTGAAAAAGTGATACTCACCGTGTCACTTTTTTTGTCTTTTCCCGAAATAAAATGCTAATTTTACACGATTGTACACCAAAATCGTTCAAAAGTCATATATATCTAAATATTAAACACTTAAAAGATGGCAAAAGAAAAGAAATTCATCACTTGTGATGGCAATTTTGCCGCTGCTCACGTAGCTTACCTGTTCAGTGAGCATGCGGCTATCTACCCTATTACTCCATCCTCTACAATGGCAGAGCTGGTTGACGAGTGGGCAGCTTTCGGAAAGAAGAACATGTTCGGCGAGACCGTCCAGGTAACCGAGATGCAGAGTGAAGGCGGTGCTGCCGGTGCAGTTCACGGTTCACTCCAGGCAGGTGCCCTCACCACCACCTTTACGGCCAGTCAGGGTCTGTTGCTGATGATCCCCAATATGTACAAGATCTCAGGCGAACTTCTCCCTGCAGTATTCCACGTATCAGCCCGCGCCCTTGCAGCCCAGTCGCTCTCCATCTTCGGCGACCATCAGGATGTTATGAGTGCCCGCGCCACAGGTTTTGCAATGCTGGCATCAGACAGCGTGCAGGAAGCTATGGACATCGCGGCTGTAGCCCATCTTTCAGCAATAAAGTCTAGCGTGCCTTTCGTGCATTTCTTTGACGGCTTCCGCACTTCTCACGAAATCCAGAAGATCGAGGTGCTCGAGGCTGAAGACCTTCGCCCGCTCGTAAGCGAGAAGGCCCTCGCACGTTTCCGCGCAAGGGCTCTGAATCCCAACAAGCCCGTGACCCGCGGTACCGCACAGAACCCTGACGTTTATTTCCAGGCCCGCGAGGCTTCCAACAAGTATTATGAGGACGTTCCGGACATCGTAGCCCGCTATATGGGTGAAATCGGCGAACTGACCGGCCGCTATCATCTTCCTTTCGATTATTATGGAGATCCCAAGGCAGAGAACATCATCATCGCTATCGGTTCTGTCTGCGAGACCATCAAGGAAACCATCGATTACCTTCAGGCAAAAGGCAACAAGAAATGCGGTCTTGTAAGCGTTCATCTCTACCGTCCGTTCTCAGCCAAATATTTCCTTCGCGCCCTTCCCAAGACTGCAAAGAACATCGCAGTCCTCGACCGCACCAAGGAGCCCGGCTCAAACGGCGAGCCTCTGCTGCTTGACGTCAAGTCAGTCCTCTACGGACGCAGTGACATCACCATCGTAGGCGGCCGCTACGGTCTTTCATCAAAGGACACCACTCCCGCCCAGATCGTTTCTGTATT
Source organism: Bacteroidales bacterium (assembly GCA_017519185.1). Lineage (GTDB taxonomy): Bacteria > Bacteroidota > Bacteroidia > Bacteroidales > UBA932 > Equibacterium. The sequence continues at coordinate 89,866 of JAFWSX010000007.1, forward strand.
CGAGAACCTAGAGCGCAAGGAGCCCAAGAACGATTTCACCATCGGCATCGTGGACGACGTGACCTTCAAGTCACTGCCCCAGAAAGACGAAATCTCCCTTGCCAAGGCAGGCACTTACGAGTGCAAGTTCTTCGGTCTCGGTTCTGACGGTACCGTCGGCGCCAACAAGAACACCATCAAGATCATCGGTGACCACACTCCCAAATATTGCCAGGGTTATTTCGACTATGACTCTAAGAAGTCCGGCGGATATACCTGCAGCCACCTGCGTTTCGGTGACAACCCCATCCGTGCGCCTTACCTTGTGACCACTCCTGACTTCGTGGCCTGCCACGTTCCTTCATATCTGTCGAAGTACGACGTGCTCCGCGGCATCAAGAAGGGTGGCACCCTGCTGCTGAACAGTATGTGGAGCGTGGAAGAGACCTTCAAGAGGATCCCTGATTTCGTGAAGAAGGAAATCGCCCAGAAGGAGCTCAAGTTCTACATCATCAACGCTACCAAGATTGCAGGCGAAATCGGACTCGGCGGCCGTACAAACACCATCCTCCAGTCTGCATTCTTCAAGATCACCGGCATCATCCCCTACGAGGAGGCAGTCGGATATATGAAGAAAGCCATCGACAAGTCATACGGCAAGAAAGGCGAGAACGTTGTCAAGATGAACTATGCTGCCGTTGACCGCGGTGCAGAATATATCGAGGTTGAGGTTCCTGCAGAATGGAAGAACCTCACAGGCAAGTTCGTGAACCCGAACTTCAACCGTCTGGCTCCCGAGTGGATCCGCAACGTGGCCGACATCGTCAATGCACAGTGCGGTAATGACCTCCCCGTAAGCGTCTTCGCACCCGAGGACCTCGTGGACGGTACTATTCCCGCAGGTACTGCTGCATACGAGAAACGCGGCATCGCCGTTTCTGTTCCTTCCTGGGATCCCGCCAACTGTATCCAGTGCAACCAGTGCGCATTCATCTGCCCTCACGCTGCCATCCGTCCGTTCCTTATGACTGAGGAAGAGGCCGCTGCTGCTCCGGCAGGCATCAAGTCTGTCCAGGGCAACGCCACCTTCAAGGAGTACAGGTTCACTATGCAGGTAAGCCCCTACGACTGTACAGGTTGCGGCAACTGCGTGGATGTATGTCCTGGAATGAAAGGCAACAAGGCCCTCAGCATGCAGTCTATGGATTCACAGGAGAGCGAACAGGCCAACTTCGACTACCTGCACGCTAAGGTCGGCTACAAGGATACCGTGGCCAACAAGATGCAGAATGTCAAGAACTCTCAGTTCAGCCAGCCTCTCTTCGAGTTCTCAGGCGCCTGCGCAGGTTGCGGTGAGACTCCTTACATCAAGGCCATCACCCAGCTCTTCGGCGACCATATGATGATTGCCAACGCTACCGGTTGCTCTTCAATCTACGGTGCTTCGTTCCCGGCATCTCCTTACTGCACCAACGCTGCAGGTCACGGCCCGGCCTGGGACAACTCACTGTTCGAGGACAACGCTGAGTTCGGTCTCGGTATGAGACTCGGTTCAGACAGGGTACGTGCAACAGTTGCTGACCTTATGACCAAAGGCCTCGAGTGCCCGAAGTGCTCTTCAGAGATCAAGGCCCTCTTCACCCAGTGACTTGAGAACCGCAATGACGCTGCCAGCACCCGCGAGGTTTGCGACAAACTCGTGCCTCTGATGAAGGAGTGCGGCTGCGACACCTGCAAGCAGCTTCTCGAGCTCGAAAACTTCATCCCTGCCCGCAGCCAGTGGATCTTCGGCGGTGACGGTTGGGGTTATGACATCGGATACGGCGGACTCGACCACGTGCTTGCATCAGGCAAGAACGTCAACGTCCTCGTGCTCGATACTGAGGTTTATTCTAACACCGGTGGACAGTCATCCAAGTCTACACCTGCCGGCGCTGTCGCCAAGTTCGCAACTTCAGGCAAGAGGGTCCGCAAGAAAGACCTCGGAATGATGGCTATCAGCTACGGTTATGTATATGTAGCCCAGGTTGCTATGGGCGCTTCACAGGCTCAGTTCCTCAACGCCATCAAGGAAGCTGAGGCTTATGACGGTCCTTCACTGATCATCGCCTATGCACCTTGCATCAACCACGGTCTCAAGGCCGGTATGGGACACAGCCAGCTCGAAGAGAAACGTGCCGTAGAGTGCGGTTACTGGCATCTGTACCGCTACAACCCGGCTCTCGAGGAGCAGGGCAAGAACCCGTTCTCACTCGACAGCAAGGAGCCCGACTGGAGCCTCTTCCAGGACTTCCTCAAGGGTGAGGTTCGTTTCGCATCTCTCCAGAAGACCTTCCCTGAGCAGGCTCAGGAGCTCTTCGACCGCACACAGCAGTTTGCACAATGGAGACTCGGCACATACAAGCGTATGGCCGGCAAAGAATAATAGTCATGAAATTATTCAAGACATTCGTCATCGCATCGGCGCTCATCCTTGCAGTCTCTGGCTGCAAGGTTGAGAAGCCTGCCGATACGGACGGACACGACCTGTGGTTCCACAATCTCGAGCAGGTTAGCGATGCGGTTCCTGCCAGCTACACCACAGAAGCCATCGCCCAGAACGAGATCGACCGTTTCTGGAAAGGCAAAGCTGCAGTTGAGATCAAGGTTCTCGACAAGCAGGACGATGCTCTCGGCCGCGACGGCTACAGGCTCGTTTTCTCAAGCGGCAAGGTGAGTGTCGAAGCCAACACGGCAATCGGAACTCTTTACGGAGTGTACGGCTTGCTACGTCTCCAGCAGACGGATGCCCTTCCCAAAGGCAGCAAGACCATAACCGAGGTTCCTGCCTATGAGTACCGTGCATTCAACCACTGGGACAACCTGAACCGCTCCGTAGAACGCGGATATGCAGGCAAGTCACTCTGGAACTGGGATGAACTGCCCGACAAGGTTTCTCCCGTATATCAGGAGTATGCCCGCGCAAACGCATCTGTCGGCATCAATGCAACGGCCATCAACAATGTGAATGCCAATGCACAGATCCTGACTCCCGAGTACCTTCAGAAAGTAAAGGTTCTGGCAGACATCTTCCGTCCCTACGGACTGAAAGTGTTCCTGTCGCTGAACTTTGCAGCTCCGAAGCACATCGGCGGTCTTGACACTTCAGACCCGCTCGACCCCAGGGTAGTCCAGTTCTGGAAAGACAAGACAGCTGAGATATATGCCTTGATTCCCGATTTCGGAGGCTATCTCGTGAAAGCCAATTCCGAGGGCCAGTCAGGTCCCCAGGATTACGGCCGTACCCACGCAGACGGTGCCAATATGCTAGCAGACGCTCTCGCTCCTTACGGTGGAGTGGTGTTCTGGAGGGCTTTCGTCTATGACGCCCAGGCAGAAGACCGCGCAATGCAGGCCAGCGATGAGTTCGTTCCCCTCGACGGCCAGTTCCGCGACAACGTGCTTGTCCAGGTTAAGAACGGTCCGATCGACTTCCAGCCCCGCGAGCCCATCAGCCCTCTGTTCGGCCAGGCTCCGAAGACCAACCTGATGCTTGAAGTGCAGATTACCCAGGAATATCTCGGCCACTCGAAGCATATGGTCTATCTCCATCCTCTCTGGAAAGAATGTCTTGACACTGATACCTATGAGTTCGGCAAGGGTTCTACCGTTGCTGCAGTTACTGAAGGCAAGTACAGGGACAACAAGCTCAGCGCCATTTCGGGCGTCACCAACATCGGTGACGATGCAAACTGGTGCGGCCATCAGATGGCCCAGATCAACTGGTATGCATACGGCCGTATGGCCTGGAATCCTGACCTGAGTTCTGACGAGATCGCCGACGAGTGGCTCCGCCAGACCTTCAGCAGCGATCCCAAGTTCCTGAAGCCCGTCAAGGATATGCTCAATCGCTCGAGGGAAGTCAATGTAAGCTACGAGATGCCCCTCGGCCTGCACCACATTATGGCTTCCAACGCCCATTTCGGTCCCGGCCCCTGGGAAACCAGCTACCGCAAGGACTGGTCACCCCAGTTCTACCACAAAGCCGGTCCTGACGGAGTCGGTTTCGACCGTACTGTTGCCACCGGTTCAGGTGCAACTGCACAGTATAACGAGCCGCTGGCTTCGACCTACGACAATATCGAAACCTGCCCTGAGAATCTTCTCCTGTGGTTCCACCACGTTCCGTGGGACTACAAGATGAAGGACGGCCAGACACTGTGGAATGAGCTCTGCCATACCTATCAGAAAGGAATCGAGGCTGCGGAAGAGTATGTGAGAATATGGGAGAAAGCTGAGCCTTACGTCGACAACCAGCGCTATCAGGAAGTCCGCACCAAGCTCATCCGCCAGGCCAAAGATGCGATGTGGTGGAGAGATGCTGTCATCTTGTATTTCCAGACATTCTCGAATATGCCTATTCCTGACGATTGCTATCCTGCACAGCACACTCTCGAGGAGCTTCAGCAGGTCGGCGTGTTCAGAAGGCCTCAGGGAATGCCGGGCGGTATGCCTCCTCAGGGCGCACAGCCTGGGCAGAGACCTCAGGGCGGCCAGCAGGCAAGGCAGCAGGGCGCTCCTCAGGGAGCTGCACCCCAGGCCCCGCGTATGCGTATGCCCGAAATCTATGATATGCTTCCCGAATACACTTTGCCGAGTATGCCTGAACTTTAGAAGCAGGCGTCTCTATAAATGAAGAACCCCGGAAGATTTTCTTCCGGGGTTCTTTATTGTCAGCGGTCAGGGATTATTCCTCTGCCGGTTTCTCGCTTCTGTGGGAGTGCTGCGGGCGCTCTCCCCTGGGCTTGCGGTCGCCGTTGCCGTGACGCTCTCCGCCGGGTTTGCGGTCACCGCCGGGACGCGGTCCCTGGGGGCGGGGTTTGCGTACAGGCTCAACATAGCCTTCCGGTTTGGGAAGGAGGACCTTGCGGCTGAGACGGAGCTTTCCGGTCTTGGTGTCAACCTCGATGAGTTTGACATCCAGTTCGTCACCTTCGTGAAGCACATCCTCGACTTTCTCGGTCTTGCCCCAGTCAATCTCAGAAATGTGGAGCAGGCCTTCCTTGCCAGGAAGAATCTCTACGAATGCACCGAACTCTACGCAGCTGGTGACTTTGCCGTGGTAAACTTCGCCGACTTCAGGAACAGCGCAGATGCCCATGATCCAGTCATATGCCTTCTGCATAGCCTCAGCATCGTTGGTAGCGATGTCAACGATACCCTTGCCGTCGATTTCGTCGATGTTGACGACAGCGCCGGTTTCAGCCTGGATCTTCTGGATGGTTTCACCGCCCTTGCCGATAACGGCACCGATGAATTCCTTGGCAATCTCGAACGATTTGATGCGGGGAACGAAGGGCTTGTAGTCCTCACGGGGCTTGTCGATGGTCTTCATCATCTCACCCATAATGTGCATACGGCCCTGACGTGCCTGCTCGAGGGCTTTCTCGAGAACTTCGTATGAAAGACCGTCAACCTTGATGTCCATCTGGGTTGCGGTGATACCGTCAGCAGTTCCTGTCACCTTGAAGTCCATATCGCCGAGGTGGTCTTCGTCACCGAGGATGTCGGTGAGGATGGCATAACGGTCGTTGGGGTGGATCTCGTCAGTGATGAGGCCCATTGCAACGCCGGCTACGGGCTTGCGGATCTGGACGCCGGCATCCATCAGCGCGAGGCAACCTCCGCAGACAGAAGCCATTGATGAAGAACCGTTGGACTCGAGGATATCTGATACCACGCGTACAGCGTAGGGATTCTCCGGCATCATGGGGATTACGGGCTTGAGAGCACGCATCGCCAGGTTGCCGTGACCGATCTCACGACGGCCGACTCCGCGCTGTGACTTGGCTTCACCGGTAGCGAAAGGAGGGAAGTTGTAGTGGAGGACAAACTGCTGGTCGTCCTGGATGAGAACTTCGTCCATCTCTTTCATATCGAGCTTGGTGCCGAGTGTAACGGTAGCCAGTGACTGGGTCTCGCCGCGGGTGAAGATAGCAGAACCGTGTGCGCACGGCAGATAGTCGACTTCGCACCAGATGGGACGTACCTGGTTGCATACGCGTCCGTCAAGACGGATGCCTTCGTCGAGGATCATATTGCGCATCGCCTCTTTTTCAACGGCGTGGTAATATCTTTCCACAAGGGGAGTCTTCTCCTCGAGCTCTTCCTCGGGGATGGTAGCAAGGAATTCATCCTTGATGGCCACGAAACCGTCTTCCCTTTCGTGTTTGGGTTTGAATGATTTGGCGTGGGCATAGCACTTGTCATAGCAGAACTCGTGAACGGCCTTGCGCAGGTCTTCATCCTCGACGTCGTGAGGATAGTCACGTTTCACGTCGTTGCCGAGCTCGGTGATGAGCTCTTTCTGTACGCGGCAATGTCTCTTGATTTCTTCGTGTGCAAATTTGATGGCTTCGAGCATATCGTGTTCGCTCACTTCGTTCATCTCGCCTTCAACCATCATTATGTTTTCTTCAGTTGCTGCAACCATCAGGTCGAGGTCGCAGTCAGCCATTTCGCTGAAGTTCGGATTGATCTTGAACTGACCGCCAATGCGGGCTACCCTTACTTCTGAGATAGGGCCGCCGAAAGGCAGGTTGCTTGATGCGAGGGCGCAAGAAGCTGCCAGACCGGCGAGAGCGTCGGGCTGGATGTCTTTCTCGGCTGAAATCAGATTCACGTTCACGAACACCTCGAGGTGGAAATCATCCGGCCAGAGGGGACGGATAGGACGGTCGATGAGACGTGAGATGAGAATTTCGTAATCCGATGATTTACCTTCCCTTTTCATAAAGCCGCCAGGGAAACGGCCGGCAGAGTAATACTTCTCCTTATAATCGACAGTGAGAGGCATGAAGTCAGTACCTTCCTTTACCTCTTTGGCAGCAGTGACGGTGGCCAGCAACATAGTGCCACCCATTTTGACAACAGCAGAACCGTCGGCTTGTTTTGCAAGCTTGCCGGTTTCAATCTCAATTGTCCTGCCATCCGACAATTGAATTTCTTTCTTAATAACGTTCATTAATACAACAATAAAATAGATATCCAAAAAAAAGGGGCTGTACACAACGGCAGCCCCTTAGTAAATTTCCTATGTGATTATTTACGAAGGTTGAGTTCCTTCACAATATTTCTGTATCTCTCGATGTCAGTTTCCTTGAGGTAGTCAAGGAGACGACGCCTCTTACCTACAAGACGAAGAAGTGCACGCTGGGTGTTGTGGTCCTTGTGATTCCTCTTCAGATGCTCGGTGAGGTGATCGATACGGTAGGAAAATAAAGCAACTTGACTCTCTGCTGAGCCGGTGTCAGTATTAGACTTTCCGTATTTAGCGAAAATCTCTTGCTTTTTGTCAGCTGATAAATACTCTGCCATAATGCAAAAAATCCGTTTTTGGTTAATAGGGTGGCAAAGGTAGAAACATTTTTCTCAAAATCAAATCCCTTCGTCACAAAAACTGAAATATCTGCTGTTTCCGATAATAATGTGGTCCATAAGGTCTATGTCAAAGAGTGACACGGCCTTACGAAGCGCGAGAGTCTGCCTTTTGTCCTCGCTGCTCGGGATTACGTTGCCTGAAGGATGGTTGTGGAGCAATATGATGCTTCCGGCAAGTTTTTCAACGGCTTTCTTGGCGATGATCTTGATGTCCATCACTGTCGAGGAGACTCCGCCCATGCTGATGCGCTCTTTCCCTATCAGGCGGTTCGCCCGGTTGAGGTAGAGGACCCAGCATTCTTCGTGCAGCAGACCGCTCATCTGCGGAATCATCATATCCGCGACAGCTCTTGAGCTGTATACGGCCGGCAGCTCTTCGCAGCGGTCCTGCGCGATTCTTTTGCCCAGTTCCACGGCAGCTGCTATGGTTACGGCCTTGGCCGGGCCGATTCCCTTGAGACTGCTCATCCTGTCGGGCGTCATAGCGGCAAGATCCTTCAGCGAGCCTCCTGCCAGGTCGATGAGTTCCCTGCCAAGATCAACGGCTGTGCGGCCGCTGTCGCCAGTGTGTAGTATGATGGCCAGTAGTTCTGCATTTGATAAGGCCTCGGCGCCTTTGGTGGCCATCTTCTCCCTCGGGCGCTCTTCTGCCTGCCATTGTTTTATTGCTTTCATCTTTGCGTAAAAAAAAACTTTCCAGCCAAAGGTTGGAAAGTTTTTCTTTATCGATGTGCTCGTATCGACAAACTATGCAAGTTTGCTGATGTGAAGCTCGATACCGCTTTTCAGATTCGCTGCTTTGTTTTTGTGAATGACTGATGATTTTGCAAGTTTGTCAATCATTGAATAAACCTTGGGGGCCAGAGCCTCGGCTGCAGCCTTGTCTGTTGTGTTCCGGATAGCCTTAATCGCATTCCGGGTTGTTCTTGCATAGTACTTGTTATGCAATCTGCGTGTCTCGCTTTGACGGAAACGCTTGTCTGCTGATGCGTGATTTGCCATTACTTAATTTTTTAATATTAAAAGTAGTGGGTAGGAGAATCGAACTCCTATTGCAAGAATGAAAATCTTGAGTCCTAACCGTTAGACGAACCCACCGGTACGGTTTCCTTCAAAAAGGACTGCAAAGGTAAAATTATTTTTCTCCAATACAAATTATTTCCAAAAAATATTGGAGAAAATGCTATTATTCATTCCACTCAAATGAGTAAAGAATGGATTCAACCTGCCGCAGATAGTTGCGTTTCGGATATTTCGGGGCATAGACGAACGCATCCAGGACGATTATCTCGTTGGTCTTGGGGTTGACGAAAGAGTGTGACACATACGGTCCGCCCATAAAGTCGTTATATGCTTCCCAGAGGCCGCGCATCTCCACGAACTCCAGCGATTTGTACTTCATGTTCTTGAAGCCGGGCTCTATCATGGGGTTGATGATGACATAGCTGTTCTCGGTCGTGCAGGGGATGTTCTCCTGTGTCACTGCGTTTCTTTTGTCGGCCAGAGCCTTTGCAGTGAGGTCTTGAGGCGAGGTGTATGGATACTTATATATAAGTATGCTTTGGTTGGTGAAAGTGGTTTCGTTTGAAATCCACATAAAGTCGGAAGTAATCTTCTTGATGCTGTATCCGGTGGGGAAGCAGGGCGAACCGCCGGCGAACTGTTCAACCTGCCTGCGGATGGTCAGATCTTCGAATTCGCGGGAGCTGTCGATGATGCGGTTGCGCTCGGCTTGCTCGAAGATTGCCAGCAGAGTCTCTGCGTTTTCCCTGATCAGGGCTGCAACGGCGCTCTGGTCCTTTGCTTCGAAACGGACGACTGTCTGAGGAGCAGCCCATACGTCGTTGTTCAGGACCATCTTGGCCTCGGGATAATCGTCGCCGATGTTGAGCCAGATGATGTTGCGGTGCACCTCGAAGATCTTGTTGAAAGATTGGGTAGGAACATTGAAGAGCGTGTAGAGCGGTTCTACCTGGGGCAGGTAAGGGCATTCCTGAGCCATAATGTCCCTTATAGCGTTGCCGGGCTCTGCCTCCCAGTCTCCTCTTGAGCACACGACTGCAACTTCACCGGCTTTTCCGCTGATGGCCGGGAGTATCTTTTCGCCGTTCCCTTTAGGCTTGCAGGATACGGCAAGCGTCAGTATGACGGCAAAAGCAGAAATCAATCTTAAGGTGTTGTTCGCTTTCATGGTACGATGTTTATTTGTCAATGGAAAAGACTTCGTATGTCGTTGCCGAAGGCCAGGACCATCAGCGCCAGCAGGAATATCATTCCTATGGTCTGCGCCACCTCCATGGCTTTGTTGCTGAGCTTGCGGCCGGTGATCATCTCGATCAGCAGGAACAGGATGTGGCCTCCGTCAAGTCCCGGGATGGGAATGAGGTTCAGCACAGCCAGCATTATGGACAGCATCGCGGTGAGGCTCCATACCCTGTACCAGTCCCAGGTGCCGGGGAATACGCGTCCTATGGCGATGAAACTGCCGACCGACTTGTAGGCCTTGGTTTTGGGCGAGAAGATCAGGCCAAGCTCCTTGATGTAGTTGCCGATGTAGTTGCAAGCCTTGGAAATGCCTGCGGGTATAGCCTGCAGGAAGGAATAAGTATGCTCGGTGACGTGGAAGAACTTGTTGAGGTCGTTCTCCAGCAGCACACCGATATGTCCGGCGGTGTCAACGGCCAGAGGCACTTCGAACACCTCGCCTGCGCGGTTGACCGATGCCACTACCGAATCCTCAGAGTGTTTTGCAAGTTCTTTCTGGATATCCTGCACGAGGAACATATCCTCACCGTTGATGCCGACGAACTTGTCGTCGTTCTGCAGGCCGCTCCCTGCATTGGGCGAATCTGCAGCCAGACTGTCAACCACGAACGGGAACGCGAGGCTGAACATTCCGGCTGAGTTGAGCATTGCGGGAAGATATACCGGATCGATGTCGATCTGGATGGTGTCGTTACCGCGGACAACCTGCGCCGTTGTGGCCTTTGAGCGGATCATGTCGACCTGAAGCTGGGAAAAATCGTCGACCGGAACATTGTCGAAACTCAGGATGCGGTCACCGTTGCGGAACCCTATCTCGTAGGCAAGGTCATTTACGGCAACTCCGTAGGTCGCATCTTCGTTCTTTATATACTGCTCACCCCAGTGGTGCAGCACTGAAGCGTAGAGAACTATTGCAAGGATGAAGTTGAAGAACACTCCTCCGAACATCACGAGGAAACGCTGCCAGGCGGGTTTTGTTCGGAACTCCCAGGGCTGGGGTTCCTTGCTGAGCTGGTCGGCCTTTGTGGTTTCGTCAATCATTCCGCCGATGGCGCAGTAGCCTCCCAGCGGAACCCAGCCGATGCCGTATTCGGTGTTGTCGGGATATTTGTTCCAGTCATTGTCGTCCAGCAGGCTTAGATCGGCGTCAGGCTCCGGTTGGGGAACGTTCTTGGAGAAAAATTTGAAGTGCAGTTTGCCTTTGAACTTCTTTACCCTCATCAGTGAGAACTGGGGGTTGAAGAACATATAGAACTTTTCGACGCGTATCTTGAAGATCTTCGCGAAAAGGAAATGGCCGAACTCGTGCACGAGAACCAGCAGCGAGAGGGCGAATATGACTTGAACTATCTTGACTAAGACAATCATCTTTACAGTTTCTTGATGAAATCTTCGGCAGTCTGGCGAGCCGAATCATTGGTTAAAAAGATCGATTCCAGGTCCGGAGTGGGGATGATGCTGGAAACCGACATCGTATGGTTTATCACTTCCGGGATTTGTCCGAAACGGATTTTTCCTTGCAAAAATGCGGCCACGGCCACTTCATTTGCCGCATTCATAATGCAGGTGGCATTGCCGCCTTCCCTCAGAGCCTCGTATGCATAGCCAAGGCAGGGGAAACGCTCTATGTCCGGTTTGAAGAAAGTCATCGACGCCAGTTGGGCAAAGTCGATGCGCTGAGTGTCGAGGCGTCTCCTGAGCGGATATCCGATGGCATACTGGATGGGAATCCTCATATCGGGAATGCTCATCTGGGCCATTACGGTGCCGTCTTCGAACTGCACCATAGAGTGGATTATCGACTGCGGGTGGATTACGACTTCGATATCCTTTGGCTCAGTGTTGAACAGCCAGCGGGCTTCGATAAGTTCCAATCCTTTGTTCATCAGACTCGCAGAGTCTATGGTCACTTTAGCTCCCATCTTCCAGCGGGGATGGTTGAGCGCCTGCTCTTTTGTGGCGTTGAATATCTCTTTCTTCGTGGCGTTGAGGAACGGACCGCCTGAACCCGTAAGGAGAATCTTCTCAATGGGAGAACAGTTGCCGGCAAGGCATTGGAAAATGGCTGAGTGCTCAGAGTCGACAGGCACTATAGCCGCTTTGTGCTTCAACGCGAGTCCGGTTACTATCTCACCTGCTGCAACAAGAGTTTCCTTATTGGCCAGGGCAATGGTCTTCGAAGCTTCTATGGCGGCGATTGTCGGCCTGAGCCCGCTGAAACCTACCATTGCGGTCAGCACGATGTCGATATCTTCACTTTGTACCAGGCTGCATATTGAGTCGATGCCTGTAAAAACCTTGATGTCGAGAGGGTCAAGCGCCGACTGGACTTCGTCGTAGCGGCTTTCGTCACATATGACGACTGCATTCGGCTTGAATTGGGCTGCCTGTTCTATCAGCAGCTGGCTGTTGCTGTTGGCTGTAAGCAGTTCGACTTGGAATGCTTCGGGATGCTGGCTGATTACATCCAGGGCCTGTGTGCCTATGGAGCCCGTAGAGCCCAATATGGCGATATGTCTTTTAAGGACTTCCATTCTAGAATTTTATGTATTCGGTGGGGTCGATGGCATCTCCGTTGTGCCAGAGTTCGAAATGCAGATGGATTCCGTAGCTCAACCTGCCGGTATCGCCGACTACTGCGACCGGCGTGCCTGCAGACACTTTGTCTCCTGTCTTCTTAAGCAGACGGGAGTTGTGCTTGTAGATTGATACCAGATTATGGCTGTGTTGTATCTGTATGGTGTATCCTGTGTCGTCATTCCAGCCGGCGCTGATGACTGTGCCGTCCAGCACGGAATAGACTATCTCATCTTCCGCAGCGGCAATGTCGATATAGGGATGGCCGGTGGCTACATTGTAGTTCTGTGTGATGATGCCCTTGACGGGAGTGAAGAAATGGATGCCCTCGAGCTGCTCGATGTTCCTGCCGCGGGATGATATGTTGAAAGTCTCTTCACTGATGACTTCGTTGCGCAGGATGGAATCCCTCTGGGCATACAGCTGCCTGTAAAGGCTTGAAGTAGAATCTTTCTGCATCACGCGGAGACTGTCCATGTCGATGGGTTCCCGTCCTGTGACGATGCGCTGTATGTTGTTGACTTGGAATGCCCACAGCGAAACCTCTTTCTCGAGAGAATCTATCCTCCGCTGATTTGACTCCTGCAGGGCCCTGGTCTCTTTAGTGGGATAGCCCGGGATGAGGTAGCGCACGGGAGTATAGGCCGTGATGCAGTAGGTGGCCGCAACCAAAAGCAGCGCCGCCGTAACGCCCATCGCTATGAGAAGCCCGCGGGAGGTGGTTCGCGAGAAAAGCTCGTTGGCCGTTTCTATCTCCCTGACGGAGAGCCTCCAGTTCCTGTGTATGCGGAATAAATTTTTCAGTCGTTTGAACATAAATGTTAACTTTGCAGGCTGTGAACAGGATTGTTGGAATAGACTACGGAAAAAAACGCACGGGGATTGCAATGAGTGACCCCCTGATGATGTTTGCCTCTCCGGTCGAAACTGTTCAAACGGCAAATATAATAGATTATCTTAAAAAACTGAGTCTGCAGGAGACCATTGTCCGCTTCGTGGTCGGTTATCCGATGAATATGGACAACAAGCCCAGTGAGGCTGCCGCCTATGTCGACGCATTCCTCAAGACACTGCACAAGAATTTCCCGGAAATTCCTGTGACACTGGAAGATGAAAGGTTTACGTCGGTTCTGGCACACCGTTCGCTTATCGACGGCGGTGTCAAGAAGATGGCTCGCAGGGACAAGGCAGCAGTGGACAAGGTGAGCGCGGCGCTGATCCTTCAGACTTTTATGGATAGAAAAACAGAACAGTAATGATACTCCCCATCTTTCTATACGGCTCAAAAGTACTCCGCGAAGTGGCGGCTCCCGTCGATCTCGAAAAAGACGACCGCAACGCATTGACCGAACTGCTAAACAATATGGATGAAACCATGAAGAAGGCAGACGGCTGCGGCATTGCAGCCCCCCAGGTCGGAGTGAGCAAGCGTTTGCTCATAGTCGACGGCTCGGACCTTACAGAAAAATATCCTGAACTCAAGGATTTCTACCGTAGGATGATCAATCCGGTGATCGTGAGTGAAAGTGAAGAAACTTCGGAATATAACGAAGGTTGCCTGAGCATACCCGATGTCGACGCTGACGTGGTAAGGCCCAAGGTGATCACAGTCAGATATTACGATGAAAATTTCGAGCTGAAGGAAGAAACTTTCGACGATTTCGCTTCCCGTATGGTTCAGCACGAAATGGACCATCTCGACGGAATAGTCTTCACCGACCACGCGACACCCATCCGCAAGAAGCTTATTTCAGGCAAGCTCCGCGGTATTTCCAAAGGGTGCGTCAACACCCGATACAAAGCCAAAGTGCAGAATTAGAGCAGTCCTTCAGGTACTCTCAGGAAAATCCGGCCTTTCTTTTCATCAATCCCCTCGATCAGATCTTCGTGGCAGGGGATGAGGATTGTCTCGTCTGAATCGGGGAGCTTCACCTCAAGGCAGGGATTTGAAGGAATGTCGACATATTCGGTGACAGTGCCGATCAGCTGCGATGTTGCAGCGTCAAACACATCCAGCCCGGTGAGGCCGGCATAGTCGTCTTCGTCATCGAGGCTGAAGTAGATGTCTTTGCCAACAAGCTCCTCGGCATCCTGAAGACTGTCTATGTCTTCGAGTTTCAGAAAGGCCTTTTTGCTGCCGTGAGCTTTGAACTCCTCAATGAAAAAAGGAACCGGCAATTCATCGAAATCGATGAACACCGGTTCTTTGACGTCGAAATCCTCGGGAATTGAGGCCGTGCTTACTATTACACCGCCCTGTGTTCCATAAGATTTGAGAATTCGCATGAAATTAAGCCTCAGCGGGAGCTTCTTCAGCGGTGGCTTCAGCAGCAGCTTCAGCTTCAGCGGCAGCTTTTGCCTCAGCTTCTGCAGCAGCCTTGGCGGCAGCTTCTTCAGCTTTCTTCTTGGCAATAGCTTCAGCACGTTCAGCATTAACTTTAGCTTCCGCAGCTTTGGCAGCTTTGGCAGCCTCGATGCCGGCGTTCTTCACAGCGCTGATTTTGTTCGCGATCTTAGCATCTTTCTCAGCCTTCCAGGCATCCCATCTCTTCTGGGCCTCAGCTTCTGAGAAAGCACCCTTCTTCACGCCGCCGTCAAGATGTTTCTTGAGCAGTACACCTTCGTAAGAAAGGATACGACGGGTTGTCGGAGAGGGCTGGGCACCGCAATTGAGCCAGTAAAGAGCTCTTTCGTTGTTGAGAACGATGGTTGCAGGGTTGGTGTTGGGATTGTAGCTACCGATCTGTTCGATGAAACGGCCGTCACGAGGTGAGCGGACGTCAGTTACCACGATATGATAAAAAGCGTAGTTCTTTTTTCCGTGGCGTGCAAGGCGAATTTTAACAGCCATAATGTGTAATTAAAAGTTAATAATGAGGTTAACTTCCTTATCTTCTCGAGAAAAGGTCTGCAAAAATACGCCTTTTTTTGAAAATACAAAACGCGTAGGAGAAATTACTCGTCTTTTTTGCCGGCAGTCAGCTTCACTGCCAGGAATCCGAGGATGACGGCGAGGGCTGAAGTCACGAGCACTGCGGCCTTGCCCACCGCAATCATCTCAGGGTCAGTGAAAGCCAGGTTGTCGATGAAGAGTGACATCGTAAAGCCTATGCTGCCGACCATACCGATGGCAAACAGCTGTTTGTAGGTAGAATGAGAAGGCAGCTGAGCAAGCTTGAGCTTGATTGACAGCCAGCTGAAGAGGAAGATGCCGATAGGCTTGCCAAGCAACAGGCCGAAGAAGATGCCGAGCGCGATATTGAAATAGCCGCCCGCAAAAATCTCACCGCTGAAGGCCACTCCTGCGTTTGCAAGAGCAAACAACGGCATAATAAAGTAGTTTACCGGAGTGTTCAGGGCAACCTGGAAGCGGTCGGTGATAGGACTGATGTCATCTACACGGTTGTTGATCTGATGGAGCAAGTCGAGCTGTTCGGGGGTGGTTTCGGCCTCAAGCTGACCGTGGCTGGCGGCCTTGAACTTGTTCAGCAGGTGCTGGACGTTCGTGTAGAACCGGACTTCGTTGATGCGGGTCTTCGCCGGTATGGTTATGGCAAGCAGTACACCAGCTATCGTTGCGTGAATGCCGGACTTGAATATGAAATACCACAGGAATAATCCAGGGATGATGTACAGCATGGGATTGCGGGCATTCAAATAGTTCAATGCCAGGAGTATCAACATTACTATTGCTGCATAGGCGAGGAATATCCCGTGAATGGCGTGAGTGGGGTAGAAAATGGCCAGTACAAGGATACTGCCGAGGTCATCCACGATTGCCAGGGCTGTCAGAAAAACCTTGAGTCCGATGGGGCAGCTTTTGCCGAGCAGTGCGAGCACACCCATCGCAAAAGCGATGTCGGTAGCCATCGGGATACCCCATCCGTTTGCACTTGCAGTGCCGGCGTTGAAGAAAGTGTAGATGAGGGCGGGAACAATCATACCTCCCAGCGCCGCGAAAATAGGCAGCATCGCTTTCTTGGGCTGAGACAACTCTCCAGCCAGTATTTCGTGCTTTATTTCAAGCCCTACATTCAGGAAGAAGATAGCCATCAAACCGTCGTTGATCCATTGGATGAAGTCCATCTTGATGGAGAACTTGCCGATTTCAATGCCCATGTCCATTTCCCAGATTCTAAGCAAGTGCTGGAGACTGGGCACATTTGCAACGACTACAGCAATTATTGCACAGAAGAACAATATGAATCCTCCGATGGATCCGCTTTTGGTGAACTGCTGGAATGCGTTGCGTGTGTAGAATCTGCCGGCGTTGAGGGCTTTGGTTTTCATAAAAAGCTTTTGTGAAATCTACAACAAAAATACGATGAAAAATTATTATATTTGCAAAAATCGTTTATCAACCAATATTAATTAGTAAAATGAAAAAGAATATCCTTCTTGCTGCTTCTGCAGCACTTATTATGCTTTTCAGCGGTTCGGCTCTCGCACAGCCCCCGCAAGGACCCCCTCAAGGCAGACCGGCTGGTGCTCAACAGCAGCAAGGCGTCCGCACTCCTCCCAGCAGGGTCGGCGGCACCCAGCAGCCCAATGGCCAGGAGGCTCCCAGAATGACTCCCGAAATGACAGAGTTCTACGATCCGGTTCCCCCTACTGTAACTCCCGGTAAGTTCGATGCAAAGAACCAGAACTGGGGCGCTCCCTCAGATGCTATCATCCTTTTCGACGGTACAAACCTTGATGAATGGGAGTCTGCACGTGGCGGTGAGGCTCAGTGGACTGTTGCTGACGGTCTTCTCACAGTAAACAAGAGGGCCGGTGACATCATCACTAAACGCGAATTCGGCGACTTCCAGATTCACATCGAGTGGCGTGTTCCCGAGGGAATCCAGGGCAGCGGCCAGAGCCGTGGCAACTCAGGTCTCAAAATTGGTGGCAGCACTGGTTACGAAATCCAGATTCTCGACGGTTACAACAACCCTACTTATGTAAACGGTATGGTTGGAAGTGTATACAAACAGACTATTCCTCTGGCAAACCCTTCACGTCCCAACGGTGAGTGGCAGTACTATGACCTCATCTTCACTGCGCCTACTTTCAACAAACTCGGCCAGTACAGAACAAAACCGAGAGTTACTCTTATATATAATGGTGTAGTTGTTTTGAACGATGTTGAAATCATCGGTACAACTTCTTATATAGGTATACCTCCAGTTAACCAGAATGCCACTTATAAGCTCCTGCTTCAGTCACACGGTGACCCCAGCGAGCCTATCAGTTACAGAAATATCTGGATTCGTGAGCTCTAGAATCTGCTGATTCCAATATAAGGACCGGCGATTCTGAAATCGCCGGTTTTTTTTCGAAAAAATTTTCAATATTTTTTGGAGATAAAAAAAGAAGGGCTATATTTGCAGCCCGTTTCGGAAGAAGCGGCAAGGTTGATTGAAATGATGGAAGACTAAGTACTTTAAAAAAGTACAAGGCAATTGTAGCATAACAATTGAAAGAGCAAGCGTGAATTTCTTTAGAGAAGAGTAGAGCGGGGTCGGACTGAAATTTATAAGATTATACAATGGAGAGTTTGATCCT
>JAFWSX010000008.1 GCA_017519185.1 Bacteroidales bacterium
GGGGTTTATCCCTTTTGAACGTTTCTTTTGCCATAATTTAAAGCTTTAATATGTTAAATAAATATTCTTCAATTTGAGCTGGTGGTGAGAATTGAACTCACGACCTCTTCCTTACCAAGGAAGCGCTCTACCCCTGAGCTACACCAGCAGGATACTGGAGCGGAAGACGAGGTTCGAACCCGCGACCCTCAGCTTGGAAGGCTGATGCTCTACCTACTGAGCTACTTCCGCGACAACCTTTCAAAAATCTCTTATAAAAAAAGCGGTAATGCTGCAATAGCAACTGTGTCACAACATTTCCGCCTGAATTATATTTTGTGGGGAGAGATGGATTCGAACCACCGTAGGCGTGCGCCAGCAGATTTACAGTCTGCCCCATTTGGCCACTCTGGTATCTCCCCAGTATTTCAATTCTTTGAGCCGATAGACGGATTCGAACCCCCGACCTGCTGTTTACAAAACAGCTGCTCTACCGACTGAGCTATATCGGCAATCTTCATACGCTCTTTTTCGGGACTGCAAATATAGACGATTTCGATAAAACACCAAAAAAATATCAATTATTTTTTCGCGAAAGACATTATCGCTTCAAAAATATCTTTGGTGTTATAACCGCAATAGTCGAACAGTTGCTCCCTGCTGCCCTGTGAAATGAACTCGTCAGGAACGCCGAGGCTTTCTACAAGGCATCCCGACTTGTGTGCGGCAACATATTCTGCCACCGCTCCGTGCAGTCCGCCTTCCTTGCAGCCGTCTTCTACCGTAAGGATGACATCGACCTTTGAGCATACATCAGCAAGAGCTTCCGCGTCGATCGGCTTGAGGAAGCGCATATCATAATGGATTGCTCCGACGCCCTTCTCATTCGCCATCTCGATGGCCTGGCGGCATTTGTCTGCGACAGGTCCGATGGAAAGAACAGCAATCCGGGCTTCACGGTCTTCGTGAAGCAGTTCGGCCTTGCCGACGGGTACCTTGCTGAACGGCTCGTTCTCCCAGGGAGTGCCGATGCCGCGGCCGCGAGGATATCGTATGATAGTAGCAGGGTAGTCTTCCTGTGTTGCGCTGTACAGCAGGTTGCAGAGCTGCATCTCGTCGCGCGGGGAAGCTATGACCAGGTTCGGTACAGGCCTGAATGCTGCAAGGTCAAAAACGCCGTGGTGGGTGGCTCCGTCTTCGCCGACGAGCCCGGCCCTGTCGAGGCAGAAGATGACTTTGAGATTCTGCAGAGCTACATCGTGGATCACGTTGTCATAGGCTCTCTGCATAAACGATGAGTAGATGCAGCAGAAGGGAAGCATTCCTCCTGCGGCGAGTCCGGCGGAGAAGGTCACGGCGTGCCCCTCTGCTATGCCGACGTCGAACACCCGGTCGGGCATCTCGGCGTTCATTATGCTGAGGCCGCTGCCGCTTAGCATAGCGGGAGTGATCCCGACTATCCTCTTGTCTTCCCTGGCCAGTCTTGTGACGGTAGTCCCGAATACGTCCTGGTAGCGTGCTCTCTTGTCGTCCTGCTTTATGGTCTCTCCGGTCGCGGGGTTGTACTGGCCGGGTGCGTGCCATACCGTAGGGTTGTCTTCCGCCGGCTTGTAGCCTGCTCCCTTTGTGGTTATCACGTGGAGCAGCTTGGGACCCTTTATGGCCTTGAGCCTTGTCAGATAGGTGACGAGAGCTTCTATGTCATTGCCGTCTACGGGGCCGAAATACCTGAAGCCGAGGGAATCGAACATCGAGTTGACCTCCGATGTCTTGATGAAGGCTCTCTTGATGTTCTTCACCATCCTCTGGATGCGCTGGCGCAGCTTCGTGGCTCCCAGGGCAGTCCATACGTTGTCCTTGAGCTTGTTGTAGCGCTCGCCCGTGGTAATCTTGATGAGAGTGTCGTGCAGTCCGCCGGTACCCTTGTCAATGGATATCTGGTTGTCGTTCAGGATCACGAGGATGTCTGCCTTGAGCCCTCCTGCGTTGTTGAGACCTTCGAAGGCGAGACCTCCGGTAAGGGCGCCGTCACCGATCACGGCGATATGCTTGGCCTCAGATCCGAGTTTCTCATCAGCTACGGCAAGGCCGAGAGCTGCGGAAATGGAAGTAGAAGCGTGACCGACTCCGAATGCATCGTAGCGGCTTTCACTCATCTTCGGGAAGCCGGAAATGCCGCCCATCTCTCGGTTGTGCATGAATGCCTCGCGCCGGCCGGTGATTATCTTGTGTGCATAGGCCTGGTGCCCGACGTCCCAGACTACCTTGTCTTTAGGGGTGTCGTACACTTTGTGCAGCGCCACTGCGATCTCGACCGCACCGAGGCTTGACCCGATGTGTCCGGGATGGTCGGCACAACACCTTATTATATATTGTCTGATATCTTCGCACAACTGCTCGAGTTCCTCTATCGAAAGGGACTTGAGATCGGCGGGGGAGTTGATATGCTCGAGTATGTTGCCCAACGCAGGTCTATCTGAATATGGTCTGATTTCTGTCCGGGCCTACTGAAAGGATGGTTACGGGGACTCCGAGATAGTCTTCGATGAACTTGATGTAGTCCTTGAATGCGGCGGGAAGCTGGTCTTCAGACGTTGCTGATGTGATGTCGGCCTTCCAGCCCTTGAACTCCTTGTAAACAGGGGTGATCTCAGCGTATGTGTCGAAAGGCACTTCGGCGGTGCGCTTTCCGTCGACCTCATATTCCACCGCTGCCTTGACTGTGTCGAAGTCGTCGAGGACGTCGGATTTCATCATTATGAGGTTGGTGACGCCATTGATCATAACTGTATATTTCAGGGCTACGAGGTCAAGCCAGCCTGTGCGGCGGGGACGGCCTGTTACAGCTCCGAATTCATAGCCTTTCCTGCGCAGTTCTTCGCCTGTGGCGTCGAACAGTTCGGTAGGGAAGGGGCCGCTGCCCACGCGGGTGCAGTATGCCTTGAAAATGCCGTATACCGAACCGACCCTGCGGGGAGCCAGTCCAAGACCGGTGCAGGCACCGGCACATACGGTGTTGGAAGATGTTACGAACGGATATGAACCATAGTCTATGTCGAGCATGCTGCCCTGGGCTCCTTCTGCGAGGATGGTCTTGTCATCCCTGAGGCATTCGTCGGTGAAATATTCTGCGCTGACGAGCTTGAAGGTCTTGAGATATTCTATGGCGTCGAACCAGGCGGCTTCCATTTCTGCTACGTCACAACTGTAGTTGAGCTGGCGGAGCATCTCGAAGTGCTTCTCGCGGAGACTCTCGTAGCGGCGGCGGAAATCCGGGGTGAGTATGTCACCGACGCGCAGACCGTTGCGGGCTATCTTGTCGGTATATGTCGGGCCTATTCCCTTGAGGGTGGAGCCGATCTTTGAAGCACCTTTGGCGGCTTCCTGGGCGGCATCAAGCATCCTGTGGGTGGGGAGGATAAGATGGGCCTTCTTTGCGACGACCAGGCGGCTGTGGATGTCAATGCCTGCAGCGCGGATGTTCTCGCATTCCTCGCGGAAGGTGACAGGGTCCAGCACTACGCCGTTGCCTATAATATTAATGGTATCCTTGCGGAACACTCCTGAAGGAATGCTGCGCAACACGAATGTCTTGCCTTCGAAATGTATAGAGTGTCCGGCGTTCGGGCCGCCCTGGAAACGGGCTATCACCGGGTAGGAGCCGGCAAGGACGTCAACGACTTTTCCTTTGCCTTCGTCGCCCCATTGCAATCCGAGAACTACGTCGAGTTTCTTCATAAAGCGTTGTAATAATAGGACCGCTAAGGTAAGCCTAATAACTGAGAAAAGGAAATTTAGTTAGGGACAAGGAGCACGGAATCAGTTGCGGAAGATGTCCTCTTTGTCCTTGATGTCCTTGATCCGGAGCTGGATGTTCGCCAGGCCTCGGTAGTAGTTCTCGGCTATCGAGTAGCAGATGTCAACCGGGTTGCCTGAATGCAGGTGCTCGAAGTGGTTCGACTTGTTGAAGGCGATGGCGGAGATGGGCAGGTATGCCGAGTCTTCCTGGATGAGTTCGAGCTTCAGGTGGCCGTTGTCGGAACCGACCTTGCGGCCGTTGCCGTTGTCATATACGTTCTCAGAGATGAAGACCGGCGACTGGTTGCCGGGGCCGAAGGGCTGGAACTGCTTGAGGACGCGGAAGAACTTGGGGGTAATCTGCTTGAAGTCGAGGTAGGTGTCGATGTTGACGATGGGGGTGAGCATATCGTCGTCGATCATCTTTTCCACTGTGTCTTCGAAGCGGCGGCAGAACTCCGGCAGCTTTTCCTCCCTCATAGTGAGGCCGGCTGCATACATATGGCCTCCGAAGTTCTCCAACAGGTCGGAGCAGGACTCGATGGCCTCGTAGAGGTCGAACCCTGCGATGGAACGTGCTGAACCTGTGATGTATCCGTTGGACTTCGTCAGGACGATGGTGGGGCGGTAGTATGCCTCGACCAGTCGGGAAGCTACGATTCCCACGACACCCTTGTGCCAGGACGGGTTGTAGACTATGGTGGATTTCTTGCCGTCGAAAGCAGGATTGTTGCGCACCATGTTCACGGCCTCATAGGTGATTTCGCGGTCGATGCTCTTTCTTTCGTTGTTGTGCTCGTTGATTTCGTCGCCGATCTTGCGGGCATCTTCGTCATTGCGGCAGATCAGCAGGTCGACGGCAGTCCTTCCGGACTCCATACGGCCGGCAGCATTAATGCGGGGACCGATCTTGAAGACGATCTCGTCGATAGTGATCACGTGCTTGTCAAGCCCCGAAAGCTTTATGATCGACTGGAGACCCTTGCGGGGATTTGAGTTGAGCCTCTTCAGGCCGTAATATGCAAGTATGCGGTTTTCTCCTGTGATGGAAACGAGGTCGGAAGCGATGCTGACTGCCAGAAGGTCGAGCAGTTCGAGCACGCTCTCCTTCGAAATATTGTAGGTGGCAGCATAGGCCTGAGCCAACTTGAAACCCACGCCGCAACCCGAAAGGTCGTCGAAGGGGTAGGTGCTGTCTGTCCTCTTGGGGTCGAGTACAGCCACTGCGGGCGGAAGCTCGACGTCGGGAAGATGGTGGTCGCAGATGATGAAGTCGATGCCGCGGTCAGCTGCATATTTCACCTTCTCGATGGCCTTGATGCCGCAGTCGAGGCAGATTATCAGGCTGCATTTCTTCTTCACGGCCCAGTCGATGCCTTTGTAGGAAACGCCATAACCCTCGTCGTAACGGTCGGGAATATAGTATTCCAGATTGTCGGTCACCTGGCTGAGGAAAGTGTACATCAGGGCGACGGCAGTGGTTCCGTCCACGTCATAGTCACCGTAGATGAGAATCTTCTCGTGATCCTCCACAGCCTTGTATATCCTCTCCACAGCTTTGTCCATATCCAGCATAAGGAAAGGATCGTGGAGCATGGACAGGTCGGGGCGGAAGAATTCCATTGCGTCTTCATAGGTGGTGATGCCTCGCTGGACAAGCAGATTGGCAAGAACCTGGTCGATGCCGAGCTCCTGTGCGAGCTGTCGCACAAGGGCCGGATTGCCTGGCTCTTTGACTATCCACTTTTTCTCAGCGATGGGTGTCATACCTTACAAGTCACTATAATGTCACAATTCGCAAATATATCCATTATTTTTTTCAAAAAAAAGGAGTATTTTTGCCCAAACCAGATAAATAGTAAAAAAATATACCGATTATGGAAAACACAACACTCAACGAGCAGGAACAGAACAGACGGGAATCCCTTTTGAAACTCAGGGAACTGGGCATTGAACCCTATCCTGCCGCGGAGTATCCGGTCAACACTTCAAGCGCCGCCATCAAGGCTGGCTACGATGCCGAAAAAGGCAATTTCAACGACGTTGTAATAGCAGGCCGCATAATGAGCCGCCGCATAATGGGAGCTGCCTCCTTCATCGAGATACAGGATGCAGAAGGCCGCATCCAGGTCTATGTGAAAAGGGACGAGATCTGCCCCGATGAAGACAAGACTATGTACAACACTGTTTTCAAGAAGTTGCTTGACATCGGTGACGTGATCGGTATCACAGGATATGCATTCATCACGCAGACAGGCCAGCTTTCCATCCACGCCAAGACGCTGACGGTGCTCAGCAAGAGCCTCCGCGTGCTTCCGATAGTGAAGACAGATGCCGACGGTACCGTGCACGACGGTTTCACCGACCCTGAGCAGCGCTACCGTATGCGCTATGTCGACCTTATCGTGAATCCCCAGGTGAAGGAAACCTTCGAGAAGAGGGCTAAGATCATCGCCACTATGCGCGAGTACTTCAACGAGAACGGCTGCCTCGAGGTCGAAACCCCGATACTCCAGCCGATTCCCGGCGGTGCCACTGCAAGGCCGTTCATCACCCATCACAACACTCTCGACATTCCCCTGTACCTCAGGATCGCCAACGAACTCTACCTCAAGAGGCTGATCGTAGGAGGCTTCAGCGGAGTATATGAGTTTGCAAAGGACTTCCGCAACGAAGGTATGGACCGCACCCACAACCCCGAATTTACCTGTATGGAAATCTATGTGGCCTACAAGGACTACAAGTGGATGATGCGTTTCGTGGAGAATATGCTCGAGAAGATTGCTGTCGCCACCAACGGCTGCACTAAGTTCGACGTGTGGGGCAACGAGATCGAGTTCAAGGCTCCTTACCGCCGCCTTCCGATGCTCGAGGCCATCAAGGAATATGCAGGCGTGGATATAGCAGGTATGAGCGAGGACGAGCTCCGCAAGGTTTGCGTTGAGAAGAAAGTGCCCATCGATCCTTCTTTCGGCTACGGCAAACTGGTTGACGCGCTCTTCGGTGAATATTGCGAGAAGAACCTCATCCAGCCTACCTTCATCACCGACTATCCGGTGGAAATGTCTCCGCTGACCAAGCGCCACCGCGAGAATCCCGCCCTCACCGAGCGTTTCGAGCTCTTCGTGAACGGCAAGGAACTGGCCAATGCCTACAGCGAGCTTAACGATCCCATCGACCAGCTGGAGCGCTTCGAGGCCCAGGCCAAGCTTAAAGCCAAGGGAGATGACGAGGCTATGTACATCGATATGGACTTCGTCCGTGCCCTGGAATACGGAATGCCCCCGACATCTGGACTCGGTATGGGTATCGACCGTCTCACGATGTTCATGACCAATTCGCAGACCATCCAGGACGTTCTCTTCTTCCCGCAGATGCGCCCTGAGAAAACCGATAAGTCTGAGAAAAGCGAGTAATGGAGCAGATCACTTCCACTGCAAATCCCCGTGTCAAGGAGGTCCTTCTCCTTGGCGAGAAGTCGCGGCACAGACGCGAGACAGGGCTTTTCACAGTGGAGGGACGCCGCGAAACCGCTGCTTGTCTCAGCGGCGGGTTCGTCCCGAAGACAGTTTTCTACTGCCCACAGATTATCTCAGAAAATGAGGTGGCAGCCTTGTTCGGGCCGGTCTCAGTTGAATACGTGAGCATCTCTGAGAATGTATATTCAAGGATGGCCTACCGTGGCACGACCGAGGGCCTTGTGGCTGCCTTCCATTCACGAGAAAGAAGTCTCGAGGACATCCATACTGATGCCGGCAATGCTCCGTTCATAATTGTGCTGGAGTCAGTCGAAAAACCCGGCAATCTTGGTGCAGTGCTTCGCACAGCCGACGCTTCCGGTGCTGCTGCGGTGATTGTCTGTGACCCGCTGACCGACCTCTACAATCCGAATCTGATCAGGGCGTCGATAGGAGGAATATTCACGGTGCCCGTGGCCGCCTGTACTTCCGAAGAGGCATACGAGTGGCTTCATTCCGCGGGTTTCCAGATTCTTACCGCCCAGCTGCAGGATTCATCACCATACTACGATATTGATTTCAAACGGCCTACCGCTGTCGTGTTCGGCACAGAATCTACCGGCCTGAGCGATTTCTGGAGAGAACGTTCGGACAGGAAGATCATCATTCCGATGCTCGGCAGGCTCGACTCGCTGAACGTATCGGCATCAGTTGCGATACTCAGCTACGAAGCCGTCCGCCAGAAACTGTCCACGCTATGAAATTCGGCCTCATAGGTTATCCTATATCCCACAGCCAGAGCCCCGCACTCTTTGCAGCTGCATATCCCGGTGGGGAGCACAGCTACGAACTCATTGAGGAACCCGACTTCGACAGGGCCTATTCCCGTTTCGTTGAAGGCTATGATGCCGTGAACGTCACCACCCCTTTCAAGGAACTTGCCGCTGCCCGTGCAGATGTGGCCAACGATGTAGTCAAGGCTTGCGGCGCTTCGAACCTCCTGAAGAAAGAAGGAGGGAAGGTGCACGCTTACAATACCGATTATCTCGGAGTGAAGCACGTGATGGAAGAAAGGGCGTTCAAGGGTGACGTGCTGGTAGTCGGCTGTGGAGGTGCCGCTAAAGCTGCTGCCCTTGCGGCAGTGGACGCCGGCCACAACGTGTTCGTGGCAAACAGGGACGAGCAGCGTGCCGTCCGCTTCTTGGCTTCGAACATCGGCCGCAGCGGTTCTGCCGTGATGCTTGCCGTTGGACTGGGAATGCTCGAATCCATCCTCCCTTCAGTCAGTTTCATCATCTATTGCGTGCCGGTTGCCCTGCCGCAATTGAACGACGCGACTCTTGCAGGCAAAACTCTCTTTGAGGCCAACTACCGCGCAGCACAGTACGCTGCCGGCAGTACATACGAATATATCCCCGGTGAAGTGTGGCTCGAAGCCCAAGGCGTCGAGAGCTTCAACCTGATGCTTGCATAAAAAATTTGTTTCTTTGGCTGCATAATCGTACTTTTAGAAACTGATTTTAAACACGAATATCATGGCACTTAACAAAGTTTTTTTGATCGGCAATGTTGGGAAGGATCCCGATGTAAGACATCTGGAGGGAGGTGCTTCTGTAGCCAGTTTTACCCTCGCGACAACAGAAAGGTACAGAGAACGCGGAAGCGGTGAAACAAAGGAACTTACTGAATGGCACAATATCGTGGCGTGGAGGCAGCTTGCCGACCTGGCGGAGAACTTTATCCGCAAAGGTAGCCAGATATTTGTAGAAGGTCGCATCCGCTCACGCAGCTGGGATGACCAGAACGGACAGAAACGCTACATCACCGAAATCCTTGCCGACAGCATCCAGCTTCTTGGCCGCAAAGGCGATTCAGCAGTTCCCACCGGCGGAGCATACACAGATCCCGGCGCTCCGGCTCCGGCACCCGCACCTGCACCCCGCCAGGCGGCTCCGGCATATCCCAAACCGCAGCCCCAGCCCCAGCAGCCCATCTCGCTCGACAGTCTTGGTGACGACGACAGCGACGACCTTCCGTTCTGACGCTTCGGCTTAAGGACAAAAAAAGACCTCCGTTCCCGGAGGTCTTTTTTTATCATAACTCAGGATTATTTCTGGATGTTGGGTTTCTCCAGACCATAGCCTTTCTTGCGGTCCTCAATCTTGAGCAGGATGCTGAAGATGAACGCGAGTACGCCGAAACTTGAGAACACTATCATCGGCACAAGATAGCCGCCGGTAGATTCCACGAGTTTACCGATGAGCAGCGGCACGAGGCAAAGACCAATATTCTGCACCCAGAAAATGAGGCAGTAGGCGCTGCCGAGCACCTTCTCGTCGATGATTTTCGGCACGCTGGGCCAGAGGGCTGCGGGAACGAGTGAGAAGCTTACTCCAAGTATCACGATGAGGGTGAGTGCAAGCCATTTGTAGGGGAATGCCGGAAGCAGGAATGCGAAGCTCAGGTGGCAGGCAATCATAATGACGGCACCGATCATCAGCATCGAAGCACCCTTGCCCTTGGTGTCCAGGAAGATTCCGAGCAGCGGTGTGAGGCACATCGCCAGGATAGGGAAGCAACTGAACAGACGTGATGCTGCAGTCGCATCGATACCCAGCGTTACCTCAAGGAAGTTAGGGGCATATCTCTGGAACGGGAAGATAGCTGAGTAATAAAGCACGCAGAGAAGAGCCACCAGCCAGAACATCTTGCTTGAGAAGATCTGGCCGAGGTCTGATACGTGGAATTCGTCTTCAGGAGATTTCTCTTCAGTTGCAAGGCCGGCAGCTACGAGCTGCTTGTCGAGCTTGCGGTCCATAAAGGTGAAGATGATAAAGTTGATGAGGCCGATGAGCAGCAGGGCACCGCAGAAACCGAGTGAGGCAACTGCGCTGTCACCTGCATTGACGATGCCGTTGGCATTGCCGAAGCGGTCGGCGATGATGGGAGAAATCCACATCACAGCGAACACGCCGAGGCGGGCGATAGCCATTTCGAGACCCATTGCGAGGGCCATTTCTTTACCTTTGAACCATTTTGCGATAGCCTTGGAAACTGTCGTTCCGGCCATTTCGCAGCCGCAGCCGAAGATCATAAATCCAAGTGCCGCCATCTTGGCGCTGCCGGGCATTTCAACCCACCAGCTGTTGAGCCAGTTGCAGAAACCTGTGGTCTGGAACCAGGAACTGATACCGATGAACTTGATGAGCGCTCCGGCCACCATTATGGATGCCGAGAGGACTCCGGTGAAACGGGTGCCCATCTTGTCGAGGATGATGCCTGCGATGATGAGGAAACCGAACACATTGAGGATGTATTCAGCCGACGCATAGGTGCCGAACACTCCGCTGTTCCAGCCGTGAGAACTCTCGATCAGCGATTTGAGCGGAGACATCACGTCCACGAACATATAGGCGAAGAACATCATCAGCGCGATGAGGATCAATGCGCACCATCTCGCTGCGGGGTAGTCGTTGAGTAGTTTTTGTACTTTCTCTGTCATTATGATTATTTTTTGATTCTGCCAGGTTTTACAACCCCCAAATTTAGGCATTTTATCCTTTCCGCCAAAGTGCGCGTCGCGCATCTGGCCCAGAGGGGTCCCGGGAGGGGTATACAGCAAACGCACTGCCCTTACTAAGGATGGTGCGCTGCGACGACCACCCCTGAGCGCTATCCTGGGCCGCATTGGCCACGCACACTTTGGCGGAAAAACATCTTGCGTGAATAAAATAATATTTTGAACTTTGAACATACGAACTCATCGTGTCATCAGGTTGGTGACGAGCGATAGAGGCGAGAGAAAAACTGATGATATGATGATACTTGATTCTTACGGCACCGACCGTACCGGCTATTTTCACTTATGTTCAGATGGCGCACTGACTCCGCAATTCCTTCTCAACGAAGATGATTTCCGTTATGCATTCAACCTGGTCGGGGTATGCGCAGCAAACTGCGATGCAACCGTGCTGAGTTTTTCGCTTGAAGATACCCACCTGCATTCTTTGATGTATGGAACAAGGGATTCCTGTATTCAGTTCAAGACTATGTTCGAAACGACTTGGGCGCACCATGTGGGAGTGGTGCGAGGCACTAGGCAAGGGGCAGACATCGAACTTGACATCATCGCTGTAGGTAATAGAGATTATCTTATGAGCGTTGGAACGTACACGATCGTCCAGCCTACAAAGGATGGCAAGCAGATCATGCCTTATGATTATCCATGGGGAACCGGGTCGATGTATTTTCGCAAGCCTGGTTATTGCCAGATATGGACTTACGACAATGACGGCAACAGGATACCAAAAGTGCGAGCTGGTGACTTACCGAAAATGGAACTTGAGAGGCTACTTGGAACACGTCGGCGTATTCCTGCAGAATGGCTGCTTTGCAACAATATCCTTCTGCCTGATAATTACGTTTCTGTCGAGCACTTCGAGAATATATACAGGACGGCAAACTGCTTCCGGGTATTTCTTGCAAGCAGCCGCAACAGGGACCAGGCGATACAGGAGAGCATCGCCGCCGTCCGTGGAGTGGCACTCGAAGACGCAGAGGCAAGACTTCATTGCCGCGAGATGCTGAAAGAGATGTTCGGCTTTACAGATGTCCGTCGCCTTGATGCGCAGAGCAGGATACGCCTCGCCCAGCAACTTCGGAAGCGTTTGCGACTCTCTTCTCGCCAGATTGCTTCTCTTGTACGGCTTCCCTATGACGAGGTTTGCAAATATCTCTGATCCGGATTATTGCTATATTTGAAGTGTTATCAATGAGTGTCATGAAACATATCTGCCGGTTCATAGCGAAACATATGGGAGTCCTGGTGTTGCTGGCCGCAGTGCTGGCACTGCTTTGGCCGGCGGCATTCAGCGTGCTCAAGCCCTCGATGATCAGCTATCTGCTGGGCGTGGTGATGTTCGGAATGGGCCTTACGCTCAATGCCAGGGACCTGAAGATTGTCTTTGCCCGTCCAAAGGACATCCTTCTGGGGTGTGCGGCCCAGTTCACCGTGATGCCTCTTCTGGCCTGGGCACTGACCAAAGTTTTTGCACTGGATGAGGCATTGGCTCTCGGAGTCATCCTTGTTGGCTGCTGTCCTGGCGGCACTTCCTCAAACGTAATAACCTACCTTTCAAAAGGGGATCTTCCCCTGTCCGTCGGAATGACGGCAGTTTCCACTCTTCTTGCTCCGATAATGACTCCTCTGCTTGTGTTGCTGCTGGCCGGAAAAAGCATAGATGTCAACGTTGCCGGTATGTTCCTAAGCATCCTCTGGGTGGTTATACTTCCCATTGCGCTCGGGTTGCTGGTCAAAAAAATATGGCCAGGCGTCACAGGTTGGGCGTCAGACTATCTGCCGGCACTGTCATCCCTGGCCATCGCAGCGATAGTGTTGACAGTTGTCTCTGCAAATGCTGCCAATCTTCTGGCCGGTGGAATGATAATCCTGGCAGTGGTTATGCTTCACAACGTTTGCGGCTATGCGATGGGCTATGGCCTGGGTTCCTTGCTAAAACAGCCAGCAGCCAAGAAGAAAGCGCTGAGCATCGAAGTCGGAATGCAGAACAGTGGCCTCGCAAGTTCTCTTGCCGCCACGCATTTCGCCGCCTTTCCGATGGCAGCCATACCGGGAGCGATCTTCAGCGTATGGCATAACATCAGCGGCGCGCTGCTCGCACGCATATTCTCACGCAAAGACAATTAGCTGTCGCGGATATTCACCGCAATCATACTATACGTCCAGCAGATGCTCGTAGCCGGGACGGTATTGATAGTGCATCAAGGCGTTGGCCTGGTCGTCGTCCATGAATTTCTGGACTATGGGGTTCCAGGTGAGGGGACGGCCAAGTTCTCCGGCGATTATTCCGATGTTGCACATAGTGCAGGAAGAATGGCCCACCTCGACTGGCACGTTGGGATCGATCCTGGATCTTATGCTCTCGATGAACACGCGGTGATGTCCGGCGCGCGCCTCGAAGGGTACGTCGTTCTCTCCGACCTTCATCTCGAATTTAGGGTCGGAAGCGTACAGTTTGCCGCGGTGCACGGCGATCCATCCTTTCTCTCCGTAGATCTTGAGCCCCTGGCCGGAATCGTCGAAAGGAGTTTCCTCCACAACGATGCCGTTGTCATATTTGTAGGTGAGGTTCTTGTAGAAACTGTATCCGGGAGGGATGATCTCGGTAGGGCCTGAAAGGTCCTTGCCGACAGCCCACTGAGCGATGTCGAACATATGTGCGCCCCAGTCGGTCATATAACCGCCACCTGTGGGCTTGTACCAGCGCCAGGCACCCCAGCAGGTGTCTTTGCCGTTCTCATTGAGAAGCGGGTCGATGTCGGGGAAATAAGTTGCCTTTTCGGTCATCGGACCCAGCCACTTGTCCCAGTTCAGGCCCGCGGGAGGAGTCTGTGCAGGGAAATTGTGGGGAACGGGGAAGGGCTGTCCGTCCCAGCGGCCCACATAGACGTCTATCTTCTGTATCTTGCCCAGGTCTCCTTCGCGTGCGACGTTGGCGGCGTGGATGAATTCCTCGCTGGAACGCTGCTGGCTGCCCACCTGAAGGATGCGGTTGTATTTGCGGACGGCCTTGACAAGCTGTTTGCCTTCATATACCGTCAGGGTCATCGGCTTCTCAAGATAGATGTCCTTGCCGGCCTTGCAGGCGGCTATGGCTATTCCAGCGTGCCAATGGTCAGGAGTAGCTATGACAACGGCGTCGATGTCCTGGCGGGCAAGGAGGTCTTCGTAATTCTCGTACATTGCCGGAGCCGTTACTTTCTTGACGCCCTGCTCCTTGTAGTAGTCGGTCACCCTCTTGACAAACCTGTCGCGCTTGATGTCGTATACGTCGCAGCCTGCCACTACCTGCACGTCATCCATTTTGATGAAGCTGCTCAGCAGGTACATCGCCTGCTGTCCAAGGCCTATGAAGCCCATCCGTATCTTGTCGCTTGCGGCAGCGGTCTTAACTCGGGCAGGAGCGTCGTTGAGGTTGAACGCAGATGCCAGTGACGGTGTAAGTGCGAGCCCTGCCGCACCAAAGGCTGTTTTTTTGATGAAATCTCTTCTGTCCATAATGATTTACAATGTCAGATGGATTTGACGTATGCGCGGCGGACGGTGTAGAGTTCGGTCTCGAACTCGCCGAAGAGGGTCTGGACCTTGAAGTTCTCTTCCAGCTGCGGGTTCATTATCATCCTGGTGACGCCGCGTTTGATGCAGTTCTCGTGGAGCTGCTTGAACATCAGCAGGCTGACACCCTTGCCCTGATACTCGGGAAGGACGCCTATCAGCAGTGATTCGAGCGTGTCGTTGTGCTTGAGAGCGTGCAGGATGCGGATGAATCCGAAGGGCAGCAGGTTTCCGTTACTCTTCTTCACGGCTTTGGAAAGCGTCGGCACGCAGAAGCAGAAACCGACGGGCTTGTCCTCCTCATTGACTACTACCGAGATGAAGTCAGTGTCGAGAATGGGAACGTATGTCTTCAGGTAGCGGCGGATCTGTTCGTCTGTCAGGGGCGCGAATTCGTAGAGAGGTGCGAAGCTCTCGTTATAGAGGTGGAAAATCTCCATTCCGTAGCGCCGGTTCATTTCCTTCATACTGTGGCCTGTGACGGCGTGGACTCCGAATTTCTGCTCGATTAGAGAAGCATACTGGTATGATGGCAGCGGCTCCTGCGGTATATAAACTATTCTCTGGGTCCAGTCGGCATCCCTTTCAAAGCCGACTTTCTTGAGAAGGGTATCATAGTAAGGGTAGTTGTAGAGGCAGGTGAATGAAGACAGTTTGTCGTAGCCTTCCACCAGGGAACCTTCCTTGTCCATATCGGTGAAGCCCCAGGGACCCTTGAGGGATGTGCATCCACGTTCCTTGCCCCAGGTTTTCACGGTGCCGATAAGTGCGCGGAGCACCTCTTCGTCTTCTATGAAATCCAGCCATCCGAAGCGGGCTACGTCGCCCCACTTCTTGTTGGCATTATGATTGATGATGGCCGCTACACGGCCTGCCGTTTTCCCGTCCTTATATGCAAGGAAGCAGTCGGCTTCGCAATATTCGAATGCGGCATTCTTCTTTTTGTCGAAGGTGTCGAATTCGTCTCCGGTGAGTGCGGGAACCCAATATGGATTGTCTTTATAGAGTGAAAAAGGAAATTTTATGAATTTGCGCAGATCGCGTCTTGAAGTTACTTTCTTTATGGTTACAGTCATTGGTCTAGGTTTAGGAGTTAAGGCAAATGTACAAAAATTGAGTATATTTGCGGCCATTCAATACTAAAACAAACCTTATAGACATGACTAACTACTTCTTTGACATGATACCTGCTGAGGAACTCAAGCAGCTGCCGTATATCCCTACGGTGCCTGAGTTTCTTGATTTTATAGGCAGGCAGTATCCCCAGTATCCGGCACTGACCGACATCGACAAACCCGAAAAGAGCGTGACCTATGCACAGCTCGTGGAGAATGTGGCAAAACGCCGCGGCTTCCTCAAAGAGCTCGGCCTTGAAGCAGGCGCAAAGGTGGCCATCTTCGATTTCAACAGCGTCGATGCAGTGGAAATGTTCCTTGCCGTGACTTCTGCCGGATATACTGCAGTCATTCTTCCTGCCCAGCTTCCGGCTCCGGCAGTTGCAGGATCGTGTGCCAGATTCGGAATATCAGCCATAATGGTAGGAGAGGCCCTCAAGGGTGCTGTCGAAGGACTTCAGATAAAAGTCTGCCCGATTTCATCGATCGGTGACATCGCAGCCCCCGCAGCCAAGGTAGACAAGGACGCTCCTGCAGCAATCTTCTTCACAGGCGGAACCACAGGCACTCCCAAGGGCGCAATCGTTCCTCACCGCGCTTTGCTCAGAGGATCTTTCAACGGCTCGTTCATGCCCGGCAGCATACTCCATTGCCACCGTACTATAGGCATTCTTCCCCTGAGCCACGTGTTCGGCCTCATCAAAGGCACGATGTCCTGCCTTTATACCGGCAACGAATGGGTGGCCTGCCAGGATATGAAAGCCACCATCGGCAAGCTTCCTGCCATCCAGCCCACATTCCTCACCCTTGTTCCCGGCCTTTGCGACATACTGTTCGGCCTTACCAAGATGTATGGTCCCAACTTCCTGGGCGGCAAACTCAAGATCATCATCAGCGGTGCAGCCAACGTGCCTCCTCGTCTGATAAAGGCGTTTGACGGAATGGGCATCGGCCTCCTTGGCGGATACGGCCTCACCGAAGGCGCAAACTTCACCAGCGGCAATGCAGATGTCAAGACACATCCGACTTCAGTCGGCAAGATATATCCCGAGCAGCAGATCCGTTTCGTTGACGGAGAAATCCAGCTTAAGGGTGACAACATCTTCCTCGGCTACTACAACGATCCTGCGAATACCGAGGCTGCATTTACTGAAGACGGCTGGTTCCGCACAGGTGACCTCGGAAGAATGGATGAAGACGGGTTCCTGTATATCACCGGACGTATCAAGAACCTGATCATCCTTGCCAACGGAGAGAACGTATCTCCCGAAAGCATCGAAGAGCCCTTCTACAAGTGCGACGCACTTCGTGACTGCCTTGTCAAGGAAGACATCCTGAACGGCGAGAGCGTGATCGCCATCGACATCCTGCCTCAGCCTGCTTTCGTGGAAGGCAAGTCTGAAGAGGAAGTGAACGCTTTCTTCCACAAACTCGTGGACGATGTCAATGCGACCCTGCCTACAACTCATCGCGTAACCAAGGTTACCGTAAGGAAAGAAGATTTCAAACGTACCGGTTCCCTTAAAGTATCCCGCAACCAATGATGACTGAATCTGAAATTTTCGCAGGTCTCAAGGAGATCCTTGCTGTGATGAAGCCTCATCTGGATACATCCACCGCTACACTTGAAAGCAATCTGGTGCGTGACCTGGGCATTGACTCCCTGTCGATGCTGCTGATGTCGCTCGCGCTGGAGAAAAAATTCAACGTAAACTTCGACACGACCGGCGCACCGTTCACCACGGTAGGCGAGGTGGTAAACTATATCAAGGAGAACCAGAAATAATCCTGGTTCATACTGATTCTAAAATGACACAGGCGCTGCTATTCTGCAAGCGCCTGTGCTATTATTGATACCGGGTTCATCACCGGAATGCCGGTGCTCATCTCTATCTGCCACTTGCAGGTCTCGCACTCGGTGGCAACTGCGAACGGCTCCGAATCTCCCGCCCTTGCCTTAGCCTCACGGATTTCAGAGAACAGTGTCTCGCCAATCTTCTGTGAATACTCGTAGTTTTCCTTCTTGAAACCGAAAGTTCCTGAGATGCCGCAGCAGTTGGGCTCGAGCACGGTCAGCTCCAGTCCCGGAATCATACGGAGTATTTCGATCGTGAACTGCTGCCATCCCATACGCTGCATATGGCAGGCGGTGTGGTAGGCCACTTTCATATGGAAATCCTGGCGGAAATTGAGCTTGATCTCTCCTGACTGAAGGCGTGGATACAGCCATCGTGTGAGCAGCATTATCCTGTCCTTCACATCTTCATTGGGCAGTCCGAGGACTTCAGGATATTCCTCCCTCATCATATGTGTGCAGGATGAAGAAACTGTCAGAACGGGGCCCTCTGCCTTGCGGAAGGATTCAAGATTGATCTTTCCCTGCCTGATGGCCTTTGCGGCGAAGCCGTTGCTCATAAGTGCGATGCCGCAGCATTTCTCGCGCTCGAGCAGCTGGACTCCGTAGCCGGCGGCGTTGACCACTTTGACGAAATCCTTGCCCAGCTGGGGGTAGTTGTAGTTTGCGTAGCAGCCGTGATAGAAATTGACTTTCTTCTCAAAGGCAGACTGGCCGGCCTGGGCTTCCTTTCGGAACCAAGTCTCGAACTTTCCGGAAGAATAGGCGGGAAACGTGCGGTGCTTGTCGACGCCAAGGGTGCCGTGAAGCACGGCTTTGGCCATTCCTGTCTTGAGGATTCCGTTAGCTATGGGTGCGATGGCAGATGCGGTCATCCCGCCGACGAAATCTGTGGACGCAAGGGTCCAGTCGCGCAGGCCGTGCAGGCTGCGGACCTTGGACTGCGAACCATATTTGATGCGTGCCGCCTGTATCATGTCACCGATCTTTACACCTGACGGGCACGCTACTTCGCAGCGTTTGCAGTTGAGACAGTATTTGAGGGCATAATCGTAATACTCGGGGTCCTTGATGCGGTATCTTTCGCCGTCGGGACCGGCTTTCTTCGGCCCAGGATATTGCTCGTTGACTGCAAGCATCGGGCACACCAGAGTGCATAGATTACACTTCAGGCACTGTTCGAGATTGGCTGTACTTATGTTTTTTTCCTGCATTGTCGTTATAGCTTTTTCAAAACTTCGGTTGCAGCAGTCCTGCCGCTTTTCTCAATGTCGCTGTCTGACATCGGTTCTCCTGCCAGCACCTGGCCCGCAGCGAACAGGTTCGCTACGCTGATGCCTCCTTTCAGGACGTGCCCCTCACTGTCGGTTTTCACTCCGAACTTTTCATAAGGCTGCGTCGCGAAGAAGTCGGGGTCGAACCATTTCGAATGGTCGGTTTCGAATTCGACATCTGCGTCGAAAACAGGCTCGTACATTCCTTCCATATTGGAAATGATGCCGCGTGAGAAGAATTTTCCCGTGGCAAGCACATATGCTGCAGCCTCAAGCGGTTCGTCGCCGAGATTGCGGCTGAAAACCCTGGTCACCTGAGAGCCGTCTTCCGACATTTCAGCCCGGATGATGCTGTCTCCCCTGAACACCGTCACTCCTTTTGCCGCGAGTGCTGAAAGAGCGGCGTAGGGGGGACGTGCCTGTTCCTTGTGGGAGGCCGGCCCTTCCGAGGCGTCGTGCAGGGACAGTCCTTCGGAGAAGACGGCGACTTTCCTGCCGGCATCGGCGAGTATTCCGGCTGCAGTGCATCCGGCCAGACCGCCGCCAATAACTATTGCATCGTATTTCATTTCCTGTGTACCTTATGCATATAATCCGCCTCCCTCAGGGTATCGCCCCAGAGTACGGGGGACATTCCTTTCCAGCGCTCCTGAAGGTAGTCGTTCATCAATTCTAAAGCCTTGTCGGGAGTTCCGAGCACTTCGGCCAGCACTTTGGCAACCCTGCGTATGCAGAAAGATCCCTGGCAGGTGCCCATACCGACCCTGGTGTGACGCCTGAGGTCGGAAATGCTCCTTACGCCGAGGTTGCGCACGGCATATTCAATCTCTGCCCTTGTGACCTGCTCGCATTCGCATATAATCTCACCGCCACCCTTGCCGTTGAAGTCCATCATATCGGCTTCGCTGCCGTGACGTCCGACCGCGGCCCGTTTGTTCACCGGATCCTTCCCTGATTTGCGTTTCTCAGAGCCAGGGAGTTTACGGCGGGCAGTGGTGCACGGTATCTTGAGCCCCAGCTTTTCGCATACCAGGTCGGTTGCCATCTCGGCCATCAGGCGGCAGGTAGTAAGTTTTCCACCTGTGATGGTGATAAGACCCTTTATGCCGTCGCGCTTCTCGTGGTCGAGCAGGACAATGCCGCGGCTGACGTTCCTTCCGCTGGCAGAACTGTCTGCCACGACGAGAGGACGGACACCGGCATAGGCGCGGATGATTCTGGTGGTCGAGAGCTCAGGCACCAGATGGATGCCTTCGTTGAGAAGTACATTCACTTCGTCGCTGGTGGCCTTCATATCCTCGCAGTCCTCGAAAGGCACTTTGTCTGAAGTTGTTCCGAGCACGCTTACCACGTCTCCGGGAACAAGGATGTCGGCGTTGCCGGGCTTGCGGCAGCGGTTTATCACCATTCTCGTGAGACGGTGGCCGAAGATCAGGAGGGAACCTTTGCTCGGCATCATATCTATGTGGGCGCCGCCCATTTCTGCTATATGGGCGCTCCAGATGCCTGCTGCTATGATGACCTGTCTTGATCGGATGGTAGTGTCACCAAGCTGCACGCCCTTCACGTCGCCGTTCTCCTTTACCAGTCCGGTGACTTCCCTGAATTTTATGATGTCGGCGCCGTGGCGCACTGCATCGAGGATATTAGCGTCAACCAGGCGGAAAGGATCGACGGATGCGTCGGGAACCTTCACGGCACCGATGAGCTTCGGATTCACTGCAGGCTCCAGCCGGAGGGCTTCTTCTGGAGTGATGGCCTCGGCTTCGATGCCGCAGTCGCGGCAGGCCTTGATGAATTTTTCCTGATAGTCCAGACTGTCTTCGGGCAATGTGATGAACAGGCCTCCAGTAGGGTCTATGCAGGAAGAGGCAATCCTGCGCAGAATCATATTCTCAGAAATACACTCCCTTGCGCCTTCCGGGTCGGTCACCGCATATCTGGCACCGCTGTGGAGCAGACCGTGGTTACGGCCTGAGGCTCCGTCGCAGAGGTCGCCTCTCTCGACAAGCAGGGTTTTCAGTCCGCGCAGTGCGCAGTCTCTTGCAGTGGCGGCTCCGGTGATTCCGCCACCGATGATTATGACATCGTATTCTTTGTGTGAATCTTCTATAAACATAATTCCAAATTTACTAATTTTATTGTCAATAATCTATTCTGATAATATGAAAACTAATATTCATTTCCTTCTGGCAGCTTGTCTGCTGCTATGTGTTTCCTGCACCCAGAAATGGGAGGAGACAACAACACCGAACGGATATAATCTTGTGACCCAGACAAACGGTCCTGAGCTAGGATATTCACCTGAATCCGGAGTTCAGTTGATCTCCAAGGGTGGATATGCATTCAAGGATCTAAACCGCAACGGCAAACTGGACGTCTATGAGGACTGGCGCAAGAGTCCCGAGAGCAGGGCTGCAGATCTTGCATCACAGCTTACTGTCGAAGAGATCGCCGGCCTTATGCTCTACAGCGGCCATCAGTCTGTTCCGAATGAGAACATCTCCGACGCCCAGCGCAAGTTCCTCTCCGAGGACAACCTTCGCGCCGTGCTTGTAACCAGTGTCGCATCTCCGGAAGTCGCCGCAAAATGGAACAACAATGTCCAGGCTTTCGTCGAAGGGCTTGGACACGGCATCCCTTCCAACAACTCTTCTGATCCCCGCAACGAAACCTCGGCTACCGCTGAGTTCAATGCCGGCTCGGGTGGTCTCATCTCTCAGTGGCCGACACCGCTCGGACTAGCGGCGACATTCGATCCCGCTCTCGTGGAAGAGTTCGGAAGTATCGCTTCGAAGGAGTACAGGGCACTTGGAATAGCCACTGCGCTGTCTCCGCAGATCGACCTTGCCACAGAACCTCGCTGGAGCCGCTTCAACGGTACTTTCGGAGAGGATCCAGACCTGGATGTAGATATGGCCCGTGCCTATGTGGACGGCTTCCAGACAACAGAAGGGGCTGAAGGCGGCTGGGGCCTTGAAAGCGTGAACGCTATGATCAAACACTGGCCCAGCGGCGGACCTGAAGAGGGAGGCCGTGACGCGCATTACAACTATGGCAAGTATGCCGTATATCCTGGCAACAACTTCGCCGATCATATACGTGCCTTCGTGGAAGGCGCTTTCGACCTCAAGGGCGGCACCGGTATGGCATCGGCAGTGATGCCCTATTATACCATTTCCACAGGTATCGACCCCAGCGGCAAGAATGTCGGCAACAGCTACAACAAATATCTAATAACTGACCTGCTGCGCAACAAGTACGGCTTCAACGGCGTTGTCTGCACCGACTGGGGCATTACAAACAACAATGCGACTATCTATTCCTTCGACGGAAAATGCTGGGGAATGGAGACTCTCACTATCCCCGAGCGTCACTACGAAGTGCTGAAGGCTGGCGTCGACCAGTTCGGCGGCAACAACGACAAAGGTCCGGTGCTCGAGGCATACCAGATGTGGGTGAGGGATTTCGGCGAGAAGGATGCCCGCTCCCGTTTCGAGCAGAGTGCAGTCCGGCTGCTTCTCAACAGCTTCCGCACAGGCCTGTTTGAGAATCCCTATCTCGATCCGGCCAGGACTGCGCAGATTGTCGGCAATCCCGAGTTTATGGCAAAAGGTTATGAGGCTCAGCTGAAATCGATCGTGATGCTGAAAAACCACGGCAATGTGCTTCCGAAGACTCAGAAAGTAAAAGTTTATGTGCCCAAGCGCCTATATCCTGCAAGAGCGGGAATGTTCGGTTTCGGAGGTACCAGCCAGGCCCGCTGGGATTACCCGGTAAGCAAGGAACTTGTGGAGAAGTATTATGAGTGGACTGACGATCCCCGCAAGGCCGACATCGCGCTTGTGTTCATCCAGCAGCCTTCTTCAGGCAGCGGATACAGTCGTGAAGATGCGGAGAAAGGCGGCAACGGATATGTCCCCATCAGCCTGCAGTACCGTCCCTATACAGCATCTACCGCCCGTGAAGTCTCTCTGGCCGGCGGAGATCCGAAGGAGAACTTCACAAACAGGAGCTATCGCGGCAAGACTGTCACCAGTGATAATCTGAGCGACCTCGAGCTTGTGATCAAGACCAAGCGCCAGATGGGCAGCCGTCCCGTGATTGTCTGCATGTCGGTTTCAAAGCCTGTCGTGATGAGCGAAGTCGAGCCTTATGCCGATGCTGTCGTAGTTACGATGGGCGTACAGAACCAGGCTG
The DNA here is from genome assembly GCA_017519185.1 of Bacteroidales bacterium. Taxonomy (GTDB): domain Bacteria; phylum Bacteroidota; class Bacteroidia; order Bacteroidales; family UBA932; genus Equibacterium. Next base: position 22,815 of record JAFWSX010000008.1, read on the forward strand.
TTCTCGACATCGTAAGCGGCAAGGCAGAGCCTTCAGGATTGCTGCCGATGCAGATGCCGGCCAATATGGAGACCGTAGAAGCCCAGTTCGAGGATGTTCCCCGCGATATGGATTGTTATGTCGATGCCGACGGCAACAAATATGACTTTGCCTTCGGCCTCAACTGGAAGGGAGTCATCAGGGATGCCAGGGTAGAGAAGTACAAATAGCCATTATTCAATAAAAAAGAAAAGCGCGAGAATTTTCCCGCGCTTTTCTTTTTATGAAGTTCAGGTCGTTACCAGATGTGAACCCTTTCTGATTCAGGACGGAACATCGGGTCGCCTTCCTTGATGTCGAATGCATCGAAGAAGGTCTGGAAGTTGCGGATAGAAACGTTCACGCGGTTCTTGGCGAGTGAGTGTACGTCCATATTGGTGAGGCGTGCTTTCTCCTCGTCGGTGATGTTCTGAGCCCAGATGGCACCGTAGCTGAGGTAGAAGCGCTGTGCCGGGGTGAAGCCGTCGATGAGTTTGACAGGCTTGCCGGCCATTGCATTCTCCATAGCGGTGAAGGCGATTGAAAGTCCGCCGTGGTCACCGATGTTCTCACCGAGGGTGTAACGGCCGTTGCCGTGTACGCCGGGGAGGATTTCAACTTCGTCGAACTGAGCTACGAGCTTGTCTCCGAGAGCGTCGAACTTGGCTTTGTCTTCTGCGGTCCACCAGTTGACCATATTGCCTTTGGCGTCGAACATTGAACCCTGGTCATCGAAGCCGTGAGACATCTCGTGGCCGATTACCACGCCGATTCCACCGTAGTTGACAGGTTCGTCAGCATCGGGATCGAAGAACGGTTTCTGAAGGATGGCTGCCGGGAAGCAAATCTCGTTGGTGGTGGGGTTGTAGTATGCGTTGACAGTCTGAGGAGTCATTCCCCATTCGGTTCTGTCGGTGGGCTTTCCAAGTCTTGAAAGGTTGTCCTGAACATACCAGGCGCTTGCGTTGCGGAGGTTCTCGTAGTATGTGTTGGCAGGATTGATGTCGAGGCTGCTGTAGTCTTTCCATTTGTCGGGATATCCGATCTTGACGGTGAAGGCTGCGAGTTTTTCGCGGGCCTTGGCCTTGGTCTCGTCGCTCATCCATTCCAGCTCGTCGATGTGCTGGCCAAGTGCGGTGCGGAGATTTTCAACCAGCGCGACCATTTTCTCTTTTGAAGATTCGGGGAAATAACGCTCTACGTACATCTGGCCGACAGCTTCGCCAAGAAGGCCGTTGGGAACGCTCATCGCGCGTTTCCAGCGGGGCTGCTGCTCCTGTGCACCGGCCATCTGGTGGCTGAAGAACTCCCAGGAAGCGGTGTAGAAGTCATCGCTGAGTGCGCTTGTCTGGCCACTGATGAACTGGCAGAGCAAATATGCCTTGAGAGTCTCGATGTCGGTCTTTGCGAAGAGTTTGTTGAGGCCGTCGAAATATGAAGGCTGCTCGACGACAACCTTGTCCTGAGGCTCTATGCCTATAACAGAGCAGATTTTGTCGAAACGGAGTTCCGGCCATCTCTTGCAGATTTCAGCAGTTGACATAGGGTTGTACTGGGCTGCTACGTCGCGGTTCTGCTCGCGTGTCCAGAAGATCTGGGCCATTGCATCTTCCACAGCCATATCTTTGGCTACGACGTCGGCGGCATTCTCGATGCCGGCGAGATTGAGGACCTTCTCGAGGAAGTTCCTGTAACCTGCCTTGAGGGTTGCGTTGCTCTCGAGCAGGTAGTAGTCGCGGTCACCCATTCCGAGTCCGCCCTCGCCGAGGTAGAGAATCTGCATATCGCTGTTGGTGAGGTCAGCAGAAACGCCTGTGCCGAAGAAACCGCCTTCGCCGTAGAGATTCATTTCTCCAAGAGCCTTGGCCATATCATCTTTGGTCTTGATGGCCTGGATCTGGGCGATGTAAGGTTTGATCGGCTCTGCTCCGAGAGCGTTGCGGGTGGTAGAGTCGAGGGCCATCTTGTAGAGGTCAGAGATTTTCTGGTCTACGGTGCCATACTCGGCATTGGTGGTGGTCATACTCTCGAACAGGGCGTTGAGGTTCTCCTGTGCCTGCTCGCGGAGGGCGTCGAAGCTGCCGTAGCGTGAGAATTCAGGACGGAGGGGATTGTTTTTCTGCCATCCGCCGGTTGAATATTGGTAGAAGTCAACCTTGGGGCTGACGGTAGGGTCAAGATAACTCATGTCGAGTGCGGGAACTTTATTCTTGGGGCTGCAGGCTGCAATCGCAAGAACAGATAACAAAAGTACGATTGTCTTTTTCATAGTGTTTTATTTTGTATAGATACATTCTCAGGGCTGAGGCTCGGGATCGGGGACTGGATCCGGCTCGGGTTCGGGTTCGGGTTCCGGTTCAGGCTCAGGCTCGGGTTCCGGAAGGGGTTTCACGGTTACGACGCAAGTGGCATAAACGCCACCGGCGGTTGCGATGACAGTGGCAGAGCCGGGGGCGATGGCACTCACGACACTGTCCCTGACGGAAACAATCTCAGGATTGTCGGAACTCCAGACAAGAGTGGCGAACGTAGCGTTGGAAGGACTGACATCGGCCTGGAGTGTGTATGTCTGTCCTATTTCAAGAAACAGATTCTCAGGACTTACGGAGACTGAAGTGACATCTTTCGTGCAAGAGACTGTAATCGCGCAGATGCAAGCAAGGATGACGGCGAGTTCTCGATGTTTTCTCATTCTTCCAAATTCAGTGTGTCCCGCACGCAAATTTAAAACAAGTTTATTAAATTTGTTAATTAATATGTACCCTTATACAAATGAGCGAGCCTAGAAAAAGGAAACGCGGTGACCGCCGGGACGGCTTTTGGGTAAAAGATATTCCCGGGCTCAACACCGTTATGATGCATCTCTTTCCGAACAGAACCGACTGCGAAGTTTACCTTCAAGACAAGCTTGATGTGACTGAAGTCCTCAAGTACCTCGATGCGAAGAATGCCAGCCACCCTGACTACAAGACAACCATATTCCACGCAATGATAATCGCAGTGGGCCGTATGGTGAAGGAACGCAACGGGATGAACCGCTTCATTCAGGGCAGACGCCTCTATGAACGTTACGAAGTGAGTCTGAGTTTCGTGGCCAAGCGCCGTTTCAAGGACGGGTCTGACGAATCCATAATGTTTTTCGTTCCCAAGGATGACGACAATCTGGATACGCTCAGTTACAAGATTGCCGGCGAAGTGAAGGAAATGCGCAAGAGCGAACACTCTACCGGCGGCATCGACGAGAAGATTGACGCTTTCGCCAGGATTCCGCGCCTGCTGCTTATGTTCGTGCTCAGAGTCATTCGCTGGCTGGATTTCTGGGGCGTCAACCCCAAGGCCCTTACCGACGGAGACTGCAATTATTCCTCTGTGCTGCTCAGCAATCTGGGAAGCATCGGAGGCCCTGCCGTCTACCATCACTTGAACAACTACGGCACGAACAGCGTGATGGTCACTGTGGGTACTGTCCATAAAGAGGAGGTAGTGATGCCTGACGGGCACAAGGAGGTCAGGGATATCCTTGATTTCGGGGCCACTCTCGACGAACGCATCGCTGATGGCTTCTACTTCGTGCGCAGCCTCAAACTTCTGAAATACATATTTGCAAATCCGGAACTTCTGGACAAACCGATGGGTGAACCCAGCGGCTTCGACTACAAATAGTCACATTCCGCAATGATGCGGTCTGCAATCTGCTCGAACGTAAGTGCGTCCGTGTCGATGACTGCGTCTGCCACCGAACTGTAGATACCGTTGCGCACTTCGAACATCTCTTCGATCTGTTCTCTTGTCTTTCCTTGCAGCAGGGGCCTGGGGTAGGTGGCATCTATATTCTCCAGACAGGTGTCGAGGCTGCAGCGCAGCCATACCAGACGGCAGTTCTCTTTCAGAATGGCCCGGTTCTCTTCCCTGACGACGGCTCCTCCGCCCAGGGCGATGATCACTCCGTCACTGCCACTGAGAAGCTCCTGCAGGGTGGAGGTCTCCAGATTGCGGAAGAAGCTTTCTCCCATATCCCTGAAAATCTCAGAAAGAGAGCTGCAACGCTGCTCCGGATATGCGGAGTTGTAGGCTTCAAGCACTGCATCGTCCAGGTCGAAGAATGCTGTGCCGGCACGCTCTGCGGCTGCCCGCCCGTAGGTTGTCTTGCCGCAACCCATAAATCCAGTCAGGGCAACGTTCATTTTAGAAGAGAGAAAGTTCTATGGGATCATCGTCGTCGAAACTGCTTCCGGCCGGGCTGTCGGGCCCGTCCTCGCCTTCGGCTACTTTCGGCGCATCAGGGAAAACAGGGGAGTTGTTCTCGTTCTCGCCTTCGTAAATCTCTATTACGTCCTCGCCTTTGTCCTCGGATCCTTCGTCCATCTCGAGTTCGGGAACAGGAAGCGGCTCGATGAATTCCACGGTGTCGACGTCATACTGGCTCAGGCGCTTGCCTTTGGCCTTGAGGCCCTTCTTGCCGATGAAACCAGCCACGTCGATGATCTCGACGCCGCGGGATGCATTCTTGCCCTTGAAGGTCACCTGGAGACGCGGATAGACATCCTCGCTTATGGCGATGAGTTTCGACCCGCTGCCTTCAGAGATGAAGCATTGCTCATTGTTGTCGCTCACCTCGAAGCTGAAACGTTTGACGTAGTAGAAACCGGCCTGTTTGTCGAAGTAGACTACGGAGTATGTCCTTGTGGGGTCAAGCTTGCAAATCCTCTCGAGGTCGCCCTGGTAGCGGTTGCTCAGGTCGAACGAAGATGTGTAGTAACGTCCGTTGCGGAGGATGCACAGGATATGCTCGTCGGGCAGGAATTCGCCAAGGTAAAGGCCTCTTCCTGCATCGTTCAGGCGGCTGATGTCGCTGTCGAACCAGATCTCCTTTCCTCCGATGGTGGACACACCCTTGGTGCGGAGCTGTATGCGGAGTATGGGATTGCGGGAAAGTATGTTGCCCCGGCTTCCGCGGCCTTTCACGGCGAGGTTCGCGAAGTCGAATGTGTCGCTCGTCTTCTTGAGGTTGGGACGGTTCCGGAACTGGATGCGGACCACCTCGGCCTCTCCGTTGGGGTTGGCTGAGAAATATATCACTGAGCTGTCGGGCTTGCCCTGCGTCAGGTTGAATGTCTTGTTCTTGGTGACTCCGGTCACGGCGAAACGCTTGGCGAAATAGGTGCCGCTCTTGCCGTCGCGGTAGACTGCGTTGTAGATGGTGCGCTCGTCACCTTTCTTGAACACGCCCACGTGGATTATGTCCTTGCCTATGAAGGCCTTGTCCTTGACGGGAGTGACTATGTATTCACCGCTCTTGAGGAAGACGATGATGTCGTCGATGTCAGAGCATTCCCCGATGAGGGTGGCATTGTCGATCTTCTTTTCGTCGATGCCGATGAAGCCGCCTTCCATATCGGCGTAGAGCTTGGCGTTTGCTACTACAACTTTCTGGACATTGATGCTCTCGAACTCCTCAATGCGTGTCAGGCGGGGATGTGCGTCGCCGTATTTCTTCTTTATGTTCTTGAAATGGGCGATGGTATACTGGGTGAGATGCTCAAGGTTATACTTGACCTTCGCAATCTGGTCCTCGGTGGCCTTGAGCCGCTCGTTGGCGGCCTTGATGTCGAATTTGGAAATTTTGCGGACGGGTTTCTCCACCAGTTTCAGGATGTCATCGCTGGTGATGGGCTTGCGTACGAGATGCTGGTATTCGAGCATCTTGTCGGTTACGTCCTGAATCTGTTTCTCCCAGGTGCGGGCGTCGTTCTCCAGCACGCGGTATACCTTCTCCTCGAAGAATATCTTTTCCAGGCTCATCCTGTGCCAGTCATCCTCCAGTTCCGACAGCGTGACGCTGAGCTCTTTCTCGAACAAGTCGCGGGTGTGCATCGCTCCGTAGCGGAGGATGTCGTTGACTGTCATGAACTCCGGCTTGCCGTCTTTGATGACGACGGTGTTGGGGGAGAGCACCACTGAGCACTTGGTGAAAGCGTAGAGTGCGTCAATGGTCTTGTCAGGAGATATGTCGTTGGCGAGCTGCAGTACGATTTCAACTTTGGCCGAGCTGTAGTCGTCTATCTTCTTGATCTTTATCTTTCCGGAATCGTTGGCAGCCGCAATCGACGCAATCACCGAACCGATTGTTTCGCCGAAAGGAATGTCTTCGATCACCAGGGTTTTCTTGTCACGCTTGGTGATGGTGGCGCGCACGCGGACGCGGCCTCCGCGCAGACCTCCGTTGTATTTGCTGCAGTCAGCAATGCCGCCTGTGGGAAAATCAGGATAAAGGTCGAATTCCTCACCCTTGAGAGCTGCTATGCTGGCATCCAGCAACTCGTTGAAGTTGTGGGGGAGAACCAGGATCTTGAGGCCGACTCCGATACCCTTGCTTCCCTGGGACAGCAGAAGCGGGAACTTCACGGGAAGGGTGACTGGCTCTACGCTTGCCCGGTCGTAAGTGGGCACCCACTCGGTAATCTTCGGATTGAAGACCACGTCGAGCGCGAATTTGCTGAGCTTGGCTTCGATGTAACGCATCGCAGCGGCGCTGTCGCCTGTGAGGATGTTTCCCCAGTTGCCCTGGCCGTCGACGAGCAGCTCTTTCTGCTGCATTCCCACAAGGGCGTCATAAATGGATGCGTCGCCGTGAGGGTGGAATTTCATCGTGTCGCCGACGATTCCGGCTACCTTGTGGTAACGTCCGTCCTCATTGAGCTTCAATGCGTGAAGGATTCGGCGCTGCACAGGCTTGAGACCGTCCTCAATGTAGGGAACGGCACGGTCAAGCATCACGTATGAGGCATAGTCGAGGAACCAGTCGCGGTACATACCCGGGAGCTTGTATTTGTTCTCCCCGGCATTAATCACGCGATTGAACTTGCTGCTCTTGCTGTTGTCCTTTGCCTCTTTCTGGGGCTCTTCCTCAGCTTGCGGCTCCTGCTGTGCTTCCTCCTGAGTCTCTTCCTGAATCTCCTCCTGGGTGCCTTCTGCTATCTCGTCGATCTCTTCACTCATCTCTTCTTATCTAGACGGGTTAATCCTGTATGTAGCCGAATCTTCGCAGCATCTGACGGTCTTCCCTCCAGTTGCGTTCGACCTTGACAAATATCTGCAAAAATACCTTTTTTTCAAAAAATGACTCCATGTCGACACGGGCCTGGGTGGCGACTTTCTTGAGCGCGGCACCCTTGTTGCCGATGATGATGCCTTTCTGGGAGTCGCGCATCACGTTGATCACAGCGCGGATGTCATACCTCTGCTCGCCTTCCTTGAACTCCTCGATCACAACTTCCGTACAGTAGGGGATTTCCTTGGAATAGTTCAGGAAAATCTTCTCGCGGATGATTTCGGCGGCAAAGAAACGCAGGCTCTTGTCGGTAAACGCTTCCTTGTCATACCAAGGCGGGCTGACGGGAAGGAGCTCCTTGATGCGCTCGAATATGGAGTCGAGGTTGAAGCGTTCCAGGGCGCTGGCTGCGAATATTTCGGCCTTCGGCACCTCCTCGTGCCATTTTTCTGCGAGCTGACGAACCTGCTCCTGGTCGCTCTTGTCTATCTTGTTTATGACGATGATCACAGGACAGTCGACCTGGTTGAGCTTTGCTACATATTCGCGGTTCTTGTCGGCCTTCTCGATGACGTCGGTGACATAGAGAATGACGTCTGCGTCGCCGATGGCAGTGTCCACGAAATTCATCATACTCTCCTGAAGCTTGTAGGCGGGCTTGAGGATGCCTGGCGTGTCGCTGTAGACTATCTGGTAGTCATCGCCGTTGACTATGCCCATTATGCGGTGGCGGGTCGTCTGGGCCTTGGCCGTGACAATCGAAAGTTTTTCGCCTACAAGGGCGTTCATCAAGGTAGACTTGCCCACGTTGGGGTTGCCGATGATGTTGACGAAGCCAGATCTGTGTGTGCTCTCTGCTGCCATCATTCGAAAGTGCCCATCATCATATGATTCATCTCTTCCTCGGTGAGGAAACGCCACTGGCCGCGGCGCAGGTTCTTCTTGGTCAGGCCTGCGAAATAGACTCTGTCAAGCTTCTTGACTCTGTAGCCCAGGTGTTCGAAGATGCGTCGTACGATGCGGTTGCGGCCGGAGTGGATTTCTATGCCCACTTCGCTCTGCAGGCCGTTCACATAGGAGAGGGCGTCTGCTGCGATAGGGCCGTCGTCGAGGGTTATCCCTTCGAGTATGGTGTCGAAATCTGCTTTCTTGAGATTCTTGTCGAGAGTCACATAGTAGATCTTCCTGACGTGGTAGGAAGGGTGGGTGAGCTTCTCAGCCAAAGCACCGTCGTTGGTGAACATCAGCACTCCGGTGGTGGCTTTGTCGAGCCTGCCGACGGGGAAGACACGTTCCTTGCAGAGTTCGGTCGATATCAGGTCCATCACTGTCCTCTCTGCGTGAGGGTCGCTGGTGGTAGTGACGAAGTTCTTGGGTTTGTTCATCACGATGTATACCTTTTTCTCGCCTTTGAGTCTCTCTCCGCTGAAGCGGATGTCGTCGGTCGGACTCACGCGGGTGCCGAGCTCGGTGACGATCTGGCCGTTGACGGTCACCAGACCTGCCTCGATATATTTGTCGGCCTCACGGCGTGAGCAGACTCCCGAATTGGCTATGAACTTGTTGAGACGGATGAGGCCGTCGTCTTCGGTACGGGCAGCCTTTGCGGGAGCGGTTCTCTTCTTGTATTGCTTGTCGGAGAAGTATTTTCCGCTTCCTGAAGACCTTCTTTCATATGTCTTGCCGCTGCCGCCCTGACGGCTTTTTGGACTGCTCTGGCGAGCAGGCGCTTTCGAACCGGCGGGACGGGGAGTATTGCGTTTTCTGGATGTATTGTTCTGCATAATTGTGGCGATTTTCTGCCGCTGCAAATGTAGCGGATTATTTGGATTTACAAGTAAGTGGACATTTCGTCTGCAAGTGCCTTTGCGGCTGAAGCCGCAGCATCAGCGCAATCATCACCCGAGCCGGCATAGATGATGCCGCGGGAAGAGTTGATGAGCAGTCCGCAGTGACTGTTCATTCCGTATTTCACGACCTCGCTGACGGTGCCTCCCTGGGCGCCGACTCCAGGAACGAGGAAGAAGTTGTCGGGACATATCTCACGGATGGCCTTGAACATCTCGGGGCGTGTGGCACCCACTACGAACATTGTGTTGTCGACAGTGCCCCATTGCAGAGCCTTGCTCATAACCTTGGCATAGAGCGGTTCCTCTCCGCCGAATTCGAAATCCTGCGCCGATTCGTTCGACGTGGCGGCAAGTATGATCGCCCATTTGCCTTTGTAGTCAAGGAAGGGTTTGATGCTGTCCTGGCCCATATACGGAGAAAGGGTGACGGCGTCGAAGTCGAGAGTCTCGAAGAAAGCCCGTGCATACATCCTGGCAGTGTTGCCGATGTCGCAGCGCTTTGCATCCAGGATGACGAAAATCTCAGGATGGCGCTTGCGGATGTACGAGACGGTCATTTCCAGCTCATTCCAGCCCTGGGCTCCGAACACTTCGTAAAAAGCGCTGTTTGGCTTGTATGCAACGGCATAGCGCGCCGTAGCGTCGATGATCGCCTTGTTGAACTCAAAGACAGGGTGCTCCGTGCGCTTGAACCGTTCGGGGATCCGGGATATCTCCGGGTCAAGGCCGATGCAGAGGAAACTTTTCTTCGCAAGGATGTTTTCGTAGAGTTGCTGGTAAGTCATAACCGTCGGCTTAATTTGTATTTTTTGACTGAATTATACAAAGATAACCAAATTTTTACTAATTTTACGCCCCTCTGTTTCGAATAGAAAATCACAAAATAATATGCAGATAAATCAGATCAAAAACCAGGATGACCTCACGCTGAAAGTGAGCATCAAAATCGACAAAGAAGATTACGCCGAAGATATGAACAAACGCCTCAAGGAATATCGCCACAAGGCTGATATCCGCGGCTTCCGCAAAGGTATGGCTCCTATGGGTCTCATCGAGAAGATGTACGGCGGCCAGGCTCTCTCAGACGCAGTCAACACTGTAGTGTCAGAGCAGCTCGGCAAATATATCGAGGACAATAAGCTCAATGTGATAGGCGAGCCCCTTCCCAGCGAGGATCAGGAGAATGCTCCTGAAGATGGTGATTCTTTCACCTTCAATTTCGACCTCGGAGTCGCTCCCGATGTCACCGTTGACGTGACTTCCGAAGACACCATCCCTTACTACACCGTGACAGTAAGCGCCAAGGCCGTGGCTGACTACAAGGAGAACCTCCTCAGGCAGTATGGCAATATGGAGAGTGGAGAGAAGGCTGGTGAGGACGATTTCATCGTAGTCGATTTCAAGCAGGGCGAGACTGAGGTCAAGGATGCTTACGTGTCACTCCGCAGCATCGGAGACGAAGCCAAGAGCATCTTCCTGGGCATAAAGAAAGACGAGGTGAGGGATCTCGACGTGAACGAAGTGTTCCCCAACGAATCAGACCGCGCCGCTATGCTCCATATGAAAAAAGAAGAGCTTAAGGATATGGATCCCAAGTGGCAGATGACCGTCAAGGACGTGAAGACTTTCGTCGCTGCAAAACCGACCCCCGAGACCTTCGACAGGATTTTCGGAAAGGACGTGGTGAAAGATGAGGCAGCTTTTGACGCCAAGGTGAAAGACCTGCTCAAGAACGAGTATGCACGAGAGAGCGACTACCGCTTCGCCGGCGACGTACGCGACTATCTGCTCGAGAAGGCAGACATCAAACTTCCCGAGGCTTTCCTCAAGAGATGGCTCATCCGCGTCAACGAGGGCAAGTTCACCCCTGAGGACATCGAGAAGGAGTTCGACGCTTTTCTGAAGGATTTCCGCTGGCAGATGATCTGCAACCACCTGATGAAGGCCCACGAGATGCAGGTTACCAAGGAAGACCTCGACAAGGAGGCACGTGCCCTTGCAGCATACCAGTTCGCAATGTATGGGATGAACGATGTCCCGGACGACCAGCTCGCAGGTTTCGCAGACCGCCTGCTCGGCGACGATGACCAGGCCCGCCGTCTCTACGACAAGGTGGAGGCCGACAAGGTTGTTGCATATGTGAAGGATACCGTAACTCTCGACAAGAAGAAATCCACTATCGAAAAGATGCGTCAGCAGACCAAATAAACCGTCAGCGATATGAACGAATTCGAAAAATACGCCGTTAAGCATCGTGGCATCAGCTCACTGTCCCTGCACAGGTACAATTCAGTACTGGACAGTTACATCAATCCCATGATCATCGAAGAGCGCCAGCTCAATGTGGCTCAGATGGACGTATTCTCACGTTTGATGATGGACCGCATCATATTCCTCGGCTGCCCGATCAACGACGAGGTCGCCAACATCATCCAGGCCCAACTGCTCTTCCTTGACAGCAACGGCTACGATTCCGACATTTCCCTGTACATCAACTCCCCGGGAGGTTCCGTCTATGACGGACTGGGAATCTACGACACGATGCAGACCATCAGCTCAGACATACACACCATCTGCACCGGAATGGCAGCTTCGATGGCATCAGTGCTGCTGGCAGCCGGAACTGCCGGAAAACGCTCGGCGCTCACCCATTCGAGAGTGATGATACATCAGCCGCTCGGAGGAGCCGAGGGCCAGGCATCGGACATCGAAATCACCGCCCGCGAGATCCTCAAGCTCAAACACGAACTTTATCAGATCCTCAGCGACCATACCGGAAAGGATATAGATATCATCCGCCGCGATGCCGACCGTGATTTCTGGATGACTTCACAGGAGGCTCTCGAATATGGAATGATAGACCAGATCGTCAAAAAAGCCGAGAAGAATGGCAAAAAGTAAAGTCGAAGTCCCTCATTGCGCATTCTGCGGCCGCAGTGAGAATGAAGTTCCCCTGATGTTGTACGGCGAGCAGGCCTGCATCTGCTCCGACTGTGCCGAGATGGCTTTCACAAAAGCCAAGGAACTTCTACATCCTCAGAGCAGCATCAAGTCCGCCGGCAAAGTGAACGGCGAATTCTCCCTGCGCAAGCCCCACGAGATTTACGATTTTCTGAGCCAGTATGTGGTGGGGCAGGATGCCGCCAAGAAAACCCTTGCGGTTGCTGTCTACAACCATTATAAAAGGATAGAAAACGCGGAGTCAGGCGCTAGCGACCTCTTCGAAAAGTCCAATATACTGATGGTCGGTCCCACCGGTACCGGCAAGACCCTGCTTGCGAGGACCATCGCCAAGATGCTCAACGTGCCGTTCGCAATCGTCGACGCCACCATACTTACTGAAGCCGGCTATGTGGGAGAAGACGTCGAGAGCATTCTCACCCGTCTGCTCCAGGATGCAGACTATGACGTGAAGAAAGCGGAGAAAGGCATCGTCTTCATCGATGAGATCGACAAGATAGCCCGCAAGGGCGACAACCCCTCGATAACCCGCGACGTGTCTGGAGAAGGCGTTCAGCAGGCCCTGCTGAAGATCATCGAAGGAAGCATCGTGAACGTTCCCCCGCAGGGAGGCCGCAAGCATCCTGAGCAGCAGATGATCGCCGTTGACACCAACAATATCCTCTTCATCTGCGGAGGCGCCTTCGAGGGCATCGAGCGCAACATCGGCAACCGTCTGAACACTCAGGTTGTCGGCTTTGACGCAGGAGGCAAACGCTCCCACATAGACCGTGACAACCTCATCCAGTACATCGCCCCTCAGGATCTCCGTGCATATGGACTCATTCCTGAGATAATCGGCCGCCTTCCCGTGCTGACCCATCTCAACCCCCTGGACCGCAAGACGCTGAGGGCCATCCTCACCGAACCCAAGAACTCGCTGGTCAACCAGTACAAGGCTATTTTCCGCCTCGACGGCATCAAGCTCATCATCAAGCCCGATGTGCTGGAATACATCGTCGACACTGCCATTGAGTTCAAGCTTGGAGCACGCGGATTGCGCTCCATCTGCGAGATCATTATGCTGGATGCTATGTACGACGCTCCTACCAGCAATCGCAAGACCTTCACCGTCGACCTCGCATATGCGAAGTCCAAGGTACAAAAATCGGGAGCGGTCCTTGTTCAGGACTCCACTCCCGTTATCGATTGACCTCTTCGGTCGTCTTAATTCAGAATATCCCCGTTCATCGAAATCAGGAACTCCTGGTTGTTGGCGGTTCTTTGCAGCCTGCTCTTCATGAATTCCATCGCTTCGACTGAATTCATGTCGGACAGGTAGTTGCGCAGTATCCAGATACGGTTGACAAACTCCGGATCGTAAAGCAGGTCGTCGCGGCGGGTGCTGCTGAGAGTGACGTCCACAGCCGGGAATATGCGTTTGTTGGAGAGTTTGCGGTCGAGCTGGAGCTCCAGGTTGCCGGTACCCTTGAA
>JAFWSX010000009.1 GCA_017519185.1 Bacteroidales bacterium
GAAGGACACCGAAGGCAAAGTCGACATCGTCGTGGCCGGAGTCGGCACAGGCGGAACCGTGACCGGAGTGGCCAAGGCCCTGAAGAAGCACAATCCTGCCGTCAAGGCTTATGCCGTAGAACCTGCCAGCTCAGCTGTCCTTTCGACCGGCGTCGCAGGCAAGCACAAGATCCAGGGCATCGGTGCAGGTTTCGTACCTGCTACCTATGACTCCAAAGTCATCGACAAGGTTATTCCGGTTGCTGACGACGACGCAATATCAGCTTCACGCCAGCTGGCAGCACGCGAAGGCCTGCTGGTCGGCATTTCATCGGGAGCTTCTTTCGCGGCAGCCCTGCAGCTTGCCCGGGACGAAGCCAATGCAGGCAAGGTAATTGTAGCCCTGCTGCCCGACACCGGTGAGAGATACCTCTCCACCGTTCTTTACGCATTCGAAGACTATCCAATCAAATAATGGACGAAATACTCAGAAACATTACTGCTGCGATGGACACCATCTCTCCTGAAGAGGAGAAGATGGGCCTTCGCACCTGCGACCCCCTGCCCTCCCCGAAAGCGCTTGAAGACATCATCGAGCTTGTCAAGGCCGTAATCTTCCCCCGCTACTTCGGAGGAGCGGCCGGTATGGCCAAGGACATATCAAACCTCTATGGGCTTCTCCTGCCCCAGACAGGTGCGGCCACGGCGGAAGCTTTCATACGCAAGCTGCCCGAGATAAAGCGCCTGCTGCTCACCGACGTAGAAGCCGTAGCCCACAATGACCCTGCTGTCAAGAGCTTCAGCGAGGTAGTGTTCTGCTATCCTGCGATACAGGTGATGGTGCACTACCGCACCGCCCACGCCCTTTATGAACTCGGCACCCCCGTCATCCCGCGCATCATCTCCGAACTGGCCCATTCCGCCACAGGGATTGACATTCATCCCGCCGCCAGGATAGGCGCCTGGTTCGGCATCGACCACGGCACGGGAATAGTCATCGGCGAGACCGCCGTCATAGGTGACCACGTGATGCTCTATCAGGGAGTGACGCTGGGCGCGAAGAATTTCAAGTACGACGCCGAAGGCAAGCCCCTGCAGATTCCCAGGCACCCCATTATCGAAAACAACGTGACCGTGTACTCAAACACTTCTATCCTTGGACGCGTAACCATCGGACACGATTCGGTCATAGGAGGTAACATCTGGCTGACCCACGACGTGCCACCTTACACCAGGCTGCTCCAGAGCAAAGCCGTCACGGTTCCAGAATTCAGTGATGGAGAAGGCATCTGATTTTTTTATATCTTTGAAGAAAATACTCAGGCCTTATGACTATCTTCTGTCCGAATTGTGGAAAATCTGTTTCCAGCGACTATCAGTACTGCCCCTATTGCGGAGGCAAGATTTCAATGAACACTGGTAACACCGGCGGCCATACCAATACCGGCAACACCGGTTTTCCTCCCCCGCCCTTCCAGAACCAGAACCAGCAGCAGAGCCAGCCTCAGAACCAGCAGAGCGGATGGCCCTTCCCATTCCCTAACACCAACCGCAACGGCGGCGGCACCACAGGTACCGGCGGCGGCATCAGTGCCAACAAGACTCTCGGCTGCCTGGCTTCAGTCGGTTCTTTCCTCATTCCCCTCATCGGCATAGTCATCTGGCTTATGTACCGCAACAAAGACCAGGCGATGGCAAAGAGATATCTGATGATCGCCCTCGCCGGCGTCGCGTTCAACCTGCTCGTCAACGTTGTCGGTGCCAAGTACAATTTCAGCTATTTCCACAACCTGATGGGTTACTAGCATCCGGCACGTCACGGCAACAAAAAAGCCTCATCGAAAACCGATGAGGCTTTTTGTTCAAGCAGGCTTCCCAGATTATTTCATCATCGTAAGGATGCCTACCACAGGTCCGGCAATAGATTGCAACGAAGCCTGCTGAGAGGCGCCGGTATCATTCAATGCCGTAGTAAGGTCCTGTCGCTGAGCCAGCTGAGCCAGTACATTGGTGATTGAATTGGCTGTCTCCATCGAGATAGTATTGTTCGCACCTGAAACGAGGCCCTGGGCAAACTTTGTCAGATAGTCTTCAGCAGTGTTGTTCTTGAGGCCCTGGATGCTTTTTGCGATCTGGGTAAGGTTGGCAACGGTTGCTGCATCGCTCAAGTCAAGAGTTTTGCCAAGGTTGCCGAGATTGCCAAGATTGCCGAGGTTTCCAAGATTTCCAAGAGCACCGATGCTGCCGAGATATTTGTCAAGCAAAGCTTTCAGTGCCTTTCCTGCAGCTGCGCCGGCAGTGGTTGCATTGCCGATAAGCGAGCCCAGATTACCGCAGGCCGTAACGACCGAAAGGGTCATAATGGCCGCAGCCATATAAGAAAGAACCTTTTTCATCTCAAATAGTGTTATTGGTTATTGTACGTTTTCGTGGATGACTTTGCGAATGGCACCCTTGCCAGCGCACAACTGCTCGAAGAACTTCTCGACCTTTCCTGCAAGCGGAGTCTCATAGAGGTTCACGCCGAAGATGCCGGCCTTTGAAAGGATAGGCTCAACGGTAGCGTGGACGTCGAACTTCTCGCCCAGTTTCACACCGGCGACTACAGGGGTAACCTGAGGGAGCAGCGGATCGGGGCTGAGTTCGAATTTCTCGCCGTTGTCGTCAACACCCATAAGGTAGCGGAGCCAGAGGGCGAACACAAGCGGGATGACCTTGAGGTCTGCTACATTGAGGTCGGGGCGTTTCTCGTATGCCTTGATGGTCTCGCCGAAGCGGATGGCAAGTTTCTGAGAAGTATCGGTGGCGATACGCTGGGGAGTATCGGGCATAAACGGGTTCGGGATACGGATATTCACAACCTGGTCGATGAAATCCTTCGGCTTGATGATGCCGGGATCAACCACTACGGGCAGACCCTCTTTGTATCCTACGATCTCAACCATCTTCTTCAGGTCGGCATCCTTCATTTCCTCGGAGATTTTTTCGAAGCCGAGCAGGCAGCCAGAAACTGCAAGTGCGGTGTGGAGCGGGTTGAGGCAGGTGCAGACTTTCATCTTCTCCACCTTGTCTACAGTCTCGCGCTGGGTGAACATCACGCCGCCTTTCTCGAGTGCGGGATGACCGTTGGGGAATGAATCCTCGATTACGAGATATTCGCACTCCTCACTGTTGACGAACGGTGCCACGAAAGTCTTCTTGGCAGTAACGACCGGCTCGACGTCAAGTCCGTCAGCTGCGAGGATAGCCTCTACTGAAGGGTCAGGACGAGGAGTGATCTTGTCGATCATTGTCCAGGGGAATGAAACTTTGTTCTTGTTCTCTACATAAGCCTTGAAGCCGCTCTTGCAGACGCCGTTCTTCTCCCAGGCCTCTGCGAAGGTGTGAACAGCTGCGAACAGCTTGTCGCCATTGTGTGAGCAGTTGTCCATGCTGACCATTGCAACGGGTTTCTCGCCTGCAATGAAACGCTCATATACGAGAGCGCTGACCTTGCCCATATAGCTCTGGGGCTTGCCGGGGCCGGCTGCGAAGTCTTCCTCTACGAAAGGAGCGTAGATACCTGCATTGTTCTGGAGAGCGTAGCCCTTCTCTGTGATGGTGAAAGAAACCATCTGCAGGGAATCGTTGCGGAAAATCTCCTTGAGGCGAGGCCAGTCAGTGTCGTTGTTCGAGTCAGCTGCGAGGCTTTCCATAATAGAAGCCACAACAGTCTTCTCTACGTTGCCGCTGGCTTTGAGGGTTACGAGCACACCGATGTTGTCGTGGGGACGATACATCTTGTCGATGATTTCGTAATCGTAACCTTCAGCCACTACCAGACCGCGGTCGAGAACACCTGCGTTCAGGAGGTTCTGGCACACGTTGCACTGGAAAGCGCGGAAAATGTTACCCGCACCGAAGTGAATCCAGGCCGGAGCCTTGAGAGTTGCTTCGCGAACTTTATCAATATCGAATGTCGGCAGGGCAAAACCCTTGGCCTTCCATTCAGCTGCGTTGTTTTTAATACCGTTTAATGTAAGTTCCATATGATTGCTAGTTAGAATTTCAAACTCTTTACGCTGCAGATCTTACCTCCGTAAATGTTCTTGATGTAATCAAGTCCACCCAGGTAGGCTTCGTCTGTCAGGGTGTCGGTGGTTTCCTTGGGAACTATGATCTTGAAACCGCGGAAGAATGCGTCAGCAGATGTGTGACGGCAGCAGCAATCAGCCTGCCATCCGGTGATGATGACGGTGTTGACCTCGAGCTCCCTGAGCACGCGCTCCATTGAAGTCTCGAAGAAGCCGCTGTAAGTCTTCTTGGGGATGATGTAATCACCTTTCTGGGGTTTGAGTTCATCTATAACTTCTGCGCCCCAGGTTCCCTCCACTGCGTGAGGGCCCCATACCTTGAACTCCTTGTCAACTTCGGGTGTGTGGCTGTCATTTGCGTAGATTACGGGAACACCAGCTGCACGGGCCTTATCGCAAAGTTCCTTGATGGGTTCGATGATGTGTTTGATTCTAGGATGGGCGATAGAGCCTGAAACGAAGTCATTGAGCATGTCAACGACGATGATTGCGTATTTGTTTTTCATGATTGTGAAATATTGATGTCTGTCTTTGACTATAAATATGGTGCCAATAACCCTCAAATTTACTAAAACTTTTTAGAATTATAAATGCTATATTTGCCGTCCTCAAGAAAAACAAAGCACAATGAAGAGATTTTTGATTGCGGCGACGGTGCTCCTTGCGTTTCTTCCTGCTCCAAAAGCAACAGCCCAGACCTTTTATATGCTGGACAGCGTTTCGGTGACTGCATCGAAACTGCCGGTTCCCCTCCATAAAAATACACGCACAGTGATGCTGATGGACAGCCTGGCCATCGCTTCCGCCCCGGCCGAGAACATAAACGACCTTCTCAAGTACGCCCTCGGCGTAGATGTGCGGCAGCGCGGCGCAATGGGTATGCAGACCGACATAAGCATGCGCGGCGGCACCTACAACCAGATTGCCATTCTGCTTAACGGCATCGACATTTCCGACCCCCAGACCGGCCACAACTCTGCCGACTTTCCCGTCAACCTCAGCGACATCGACCATATTGAAGTGCTTGAAGGTCCTGCTGCAAGAGGCCACGGCGCTTCTTCTATGATCGGTGCCATCAACATAGTCACAAAATACAGCGGAGAGAGCAATGCCTCGGTCAACCTCGAGGGCGGTTCGTTCAAATATGGCAATGTCAACGGATCCATCGCACTCAAGGGCAAACGCAGCTTCAATATGCTCTCTGCAGGCTGGCAACGCTCCGACGGTTTCAACCGAAATGCAGCCGGCGGGTTGAACAACGACTTCAACGCGGCCAAGACTTTCTATCACGGCAATGCCGACTTCTCTTCCACCACTCTGTCCTGGCAGGCCGGAGCAAGTATGAAGAACTTCGGTTCGAGCACATTCTACAGCCCCCGCTTCGACGACCAGTTCGAGCATACCTTCAAGACTTTCACTGCAATAAAGGCAGAAGGCAAAGGCGCCCTCCACTTCACTCCTTCAGTCTACTGGAACCACGGCGAAGACCGCTTTGAACTTTTCCGCGGCGCCCCTGACCGCTATCCATTCAACTATCACAAGACCAACACCGTCGGCGCCGACTTCCACTTCGGCTTCGACACCCGCCTCGGCCGCACTGCATTCGGTGCAGGAGCACGTCACGAAGCCATCCGCAGCACAAACCTCGGAGAAGCTCTCCAGAAACCTGAGGGTGTGTATGTCCGCGGCCTGGCCAGGACTGCCTACACAGCCTTCGCCGAACACAGCCTGGTGCTCGACCGCCTCACCGCATCAGCCGGAGTCACGGCAGTCTACAACACGGGCAACAACGAAGGCGTGAAGTTCTACCCCGGTGCGGAGATGAACCTTCGGCTGACAGACGCCCTGCGCATCTACGGCTCTTACAATGCCTCCTACAGGTTGCCGACCTTCACCGAACTGTACTATTCAGTCGGCGGCCATCTTGCCGACCCCAACCTAAAGACTGAGAAACTGCACGCATTCGAAGGCGGCCTCAAATTCCTCGGCAGGGGCGTGAGGGCTGTCGCCACCGTATATTATAATAAAGGCCACGACATAATAGACTGGATACAGGATGTTTCGGCAGGTGAAGATGCTCCCTGGACGTCTGTCAACCACACCGACCTGAACACCTTCGGACAGGAGGTTACGCTTCAGCTTTCTTTCCCCGAACTCGTCGGGAAGAGGGACTTCTTCGTGCGCTCAGTAAATCTCGGCTACAGCCACATCTCACAGGACAAGGACACCAAAGCCGGATACCGCAGTCTCTATTCGATGGAGTACATCCGCCACAGGGTAACCGCCCAGGCTGACTTCCGCATTACACAGCATCTGGCTGCGAACATTTCCTACCGTTACGTCGACAGGGCGACTTCATCTGACCTTATCAAGCCCTACTCGCTTCTCGACGCCAAACTGTCGTACAACCGTCCGGCCTTCGAGGTCTACCTGAGGGCCAACAACCTGCTCAACTGCAGTTACTACGATTTCGGCGACATACCCCAGCCAGGACTCTGGTTCATGGCCGGAGTCACGGTCAAAGGCTGGTTCAGATAGTTATTTCCAGAACCGGGAAGTAATGTCCTCGAAACTGCCGTCAGCGAGGCGGCGGTACATCCTCTGATTGGTCGTCGGCTTGTTGAGCGGGCCGAGATGGGCAAGGTACGGCCCGATCTTGATGTAGTCGAATTTCTGGCGGTCGAGCTCTTTCGGAAGGCGGATACGTCCGCTGTACCAGCCCACCTTGAAGTCCGGATAGCGGCTATGGACGTGGTCCGCCAGCTGCTGGAGCCGCTCCAGATCAGAATCCCCACCCATAAAGGCTACGCAGGTGATGTCGCTGCGCACCTCGGCCACAAGGGCGTCTATCGCGGCCTCGTCCAGTTCGTCGCCGATGTCTTCCCACAGATAGCGGCTGTGGCAGCCCGGGCAATGGTTGGGGCAGTTGGAGATATTAATAGAAAGCGTGGTTTCGTCTGGGATCTCCAGAAAAACCACGCTTGTGTTCACGTATTTCAACATTATTTCACTACGATTTCCTTCTTGGGAGCATAGTAGAACCTGCGGGCGGCTTCGGCCTGACGTGCTGCGGAGAAGTTGCTTACGCGCTTCAGATAGCCGATGATACGGGTCATATAGTCCACGTTCTTGCTACCGCAGACAGGGCACTCGTGCAGATAGCGCTTGTCAATGTGGCCGCAGTCGTTGCAGATGGTGTTAGGAATGTTGAATGTGAAGTAGTTGCAGCCTTCGTGAGCCGCAACCCTGAGAAGCTGGAGATACTGCTCCTTAGAAAGATGCTCCTCGAGGTTCATGTGCAGTGCGGAGCCGCCGGTGAGATGCTCGATGAACGGAGCGCCGTGCAGCTTGAATTTGTCTATGATGTTCAGGGAATCGTCCTCGACAACATAGAAGTATGAGTTATAGCACTCGCGCGGAACGAAATAGCCGTCCTCGCGGTCCCATTTTGCGTGTTTTACACCCACGTTCTCGGCGGGAATCATCTCGCAGTTGAACATAAGGTCCTTTGTGCGGTATTGCTTGTTGAACTTCTCGATGACACCGAGCACGCCTCTCACGAAGTTCTTGTACTCCTCGTTGGGAGTGATCTTGATGCCGAGGAACTCGGCGGCTTCGACCATACCGTTCACGCCGATGGTGAGATACTGGCGGCTCATATTGATGTAGCCGGCGTCGAACAGCGGCAGCATGCCCTTGTCCTTAAGTTCCCTAAGGTTGGCGTCATATGCGGTCTGCACTTTGTGGCATACGTCAGTAATCTCGCCTAGGAACTTAAGGTAGTCCATATTGTTGTTTACGGCATACTGGATGGTCCTGTTAAGGTTGATGGTGAGCACACTCTTGGAGCCTGTGCTGACACCGCCCGCACCGAGCGTATATGAGAAACCGTTGTCCTGAATCTCGTTGCGCAGACGGCAGCAAGAACTCAGGGAGTCGGCGTTGTCGCTCATATAGGTGAAGAACGAGTGGCCTTCGGCATACATCTGGGCTGTGAACTCGCCGTATTCCTTGTCCTTGCACTCATCGTTCTCCGTGAGCAGCGCCATAGTCTCAACCGGGAAGGTGAGCATAGTCTTCAGACGCTCCTGGTTGAACCATTTCATAAACCTCTTCTGCAGCCAGTTGAGGCCGTCCCAGTCTGGCTGTGAACCGTCGGGGAAGTAGAAATTGTCGAACAGGCTCTTGAAGTAGTACTTGTCGTAGTATGAAATGTTCCAGAACACTGCCTGGTAGTTGCGGGCGCCGGTAGGCTGGTTGATGGAGTACACCACCTGCTCGAAGCAGTCGGTGATTACCTTGTCAATGGTGCGCTGCTTGGTGCTGAGGTCAACCACCTTGTCGGGATGCTGCCAGTAGTCTTTGCCATACTCCATCTCGATGAAGTAGTTCATATACATCAGGAACTCGGGAGTGGCGCAGGCGCCGCTGAGCATCGAGCTCACCATAAACACCATGTTGATGAAACCGCCGCAGAACGACTTGAGGTTGGTCGGGGCAGTAGAGTTGCCGCCGATGGAAGCCGTGCCGCCGATGAGCCACGGGTACATAGTGATCGAAGCGCAATAGTTGGCAAGGCTGGTCTCGTCGTTCTTGTAGATGAAGTGAGTGTTCAGAAGTTCGAGATACCTGTCCGCAAGCTCTTTGCCGTACATCTTCTTGATGCGGTCGGTGAGCAGGCGGCGGTTGAGGCGTATGAAGTTGCTCTTGGGCAACTCTCCGATAAGCGTTGCGATGTTCTTGTGCTCCACGTTCGCGTTCGCGTCGAACTTCGAACCTGTGGCAGCATTTGAAGCTTCGCAATAGTCGGCAAGGAACTGCATCTTGCTGGTGAGGTCGCGATCCTCCTGGTGGCTCTGGCGATAGAGGATGAATGACTTGGCCACTTTGTAGTAACCTTCCTTCATCAGGCTTTCCTCGACCTGGTTCTGGATGTCTTCGACTTTCACTCCCTCATACATGTCAAGGTGGGCGAGAATCTTGCTCAGGACTCCGAGGTCAATAGGTTCCTTCACTGAGTCGAACGCCTTGATGATGGCGTTCATGATTTTGTCAAGGGAGAATTTTTCTAGTTTTCCGTCGCGTTTTGTAATCGAGAACTGGCTAGTGGTTTCCATACCGACTTATATATAAATATGTGATGTTTATGTGGTTTTAGTGTTCGGGGATAAATCGCATAGCAAGTTAGCACATTCATAGCTATCAATATCTATTGGTCATTTTTTTGTTTTTAACAATTAATAAACAAACGGCCCGGCAGTGATGCCGGGCCACGTTTTGCTGGTTAATGTTCATTTTTATCAACAATCAATCAACGTACCTTCGCAAAGTGATGCATACGTTGTGGCCTCCGAAGCCCAGGGAATTGGAGAGGGCGATGTCGAGGTCGCGGCGGACTGCTTTCAGGGGGGTATAGTCCAGATCGCATTCAGGATCGGGATCCTCAAGGCCGATGGTTGGAGGCACGACGCCGTCCCTGAGGGCAAGCACCGATACAATGGCTTCGGCAGCGCCGGTGGCACCGAACATATGGCCGGTCATAGACTTTGAAGAACTTATCGAAGCCCTGCGGGCGTCTTCCTCGCCCAACGCAAGCTTGAGAGCCTTTGTCTCGGCAACGTCGTTATAGTGTGTGCCGGTGCCGTGCGCGTTGACATAGAGATTCTCGCCAGGCTTGTAACCGCCTTCGGCGAGGGCAAGCCTCATTGCGCGGGCCGCAGGTTCAGCGTCGGGACGCGGAGATGTGAAATGATATGCATCGCAAGTACAACCATAGCCGACCACTTCGGCCAGGATTGCGGCATTGCGGGCACGGGCGTGGCCGTACTCTTCCAGCACAAGCATCGCCGATCCTTCGGCCATAACGAAGCCGCTGCGGCGGCGGTCGAAAGGCAGACTGGCCTTGAGAGGGTCTTTCTCGGGGCTGAGTGCACGGGCGTTGGCGAAACCGGCAAGCGCCAGAGGATTGAGCACGGCTTCGCTGCCTCCTGCCACAATCACGTCAGCACGGCCCGTCCTGATGGCAAGGAAGGCCTCGCCGATGGAATTGGTGCTGGACGCGCAGGCACTCAGATGTGCCATACAAGGCCCCTGTGCGTTAAACTTGATGGCAATGTTGCCGGCCGCAATATTGGGAATGACCATAGGAATGTAGAAGGGAGACACTCTGGTAGCTCCTTCGTCGAACAGAACCCTGGTCTGGCTGACCTGAGTCTCATATCCGCCGATGCCGGAAGCCACATATATGCCGAACCTCGCCGGTGCGACAGTCTCCCCGGAAACAATCCCGGCCGCCGCCACGGCCTGTGAAGCGGCAGCCTCTGCCATCTGGCTAAAACGGTCGCTGCGTCTGACTTCCTTGGGGGTCATTCCGAACTTCAACGGGTCGAAATCTTTGACTACTCCTGCCACGTGGACAGGGAGTCCGGTATCCTCGAAACCTTCAAGCGGAACTATGGCACAACGGCCGGAAACGATATTGCTCCAAAATGTCGCCACATCGCATCCGGAAGGGGATACAACCCCCATTCCTGTAATCACTACACGTTTGGTTTCCATTGACATAGGATGTCTAAGAGGATGCGAAGTTAGGCAAATTTTTCAGGTTATTCTTTTGCACTTTATTATTCGTTGTAATAACTTTATGTACCTATACCATAGGTATTCTCCTTTTTAATTGTGTACAACCACACTTAAACAACCAATAACTAAACACTTATGAGAAAAACATTCTTAATGAAGGCAACTATCTGCATAGCGGCACTTCTGCTGAGCATAGCTTCATATGCCCAGCTGAGACCGCTTGCCGGAAAAGTTGTTGACCCGAGCGGAGAACCCATAGTCGGGGCCTCCGTCATCGTGCCTGGCATGAGCAATGTCGGTACCGCCACTGGTGCAGACCAAAGTCCGGCAACCCTCTTTTTTTTATGAAACCGATTGCAGTAACAAAGACATTTTATTAACTTGGTGCAACTTTCCACACCTAACACGCGACAATATCACAAAACAACAATCAAATGATACACTAAACATCCAACCAAACCTCTTAAACCTATGAGAAAAAACTTCCTGACAAAAGCAACGCTTTGCCTCGTGGCTTTGTTGCTGGGCTTTGTGTCTTATGCCCAGACCAGGTCATTGAGCGGAAAAGTAGTTGACAGCAACGGAGAGCCCATAGTCGGAGCCTCCGTCATTCTGGCAGGCCAGAGCAGAATAGGTACAGCAACAGATGCTGACGGTGCCTGGCAACTCTCAGTTCCTGTAAATGCCTTGAGCATTACGGTATCCTGCATCGGATATGTATCTCAGACTGTTCCGGTCGCAGGACGTTCTGTAATCAATGTCACTCTCGAACCGGACAGTGAGTTCCTCGAAGAAACGGTAGTCATCGGTTACGGTGTCCAGCGCAAGAGCGACCTCACCGGTGCCGTGGCATCAGTCCGTCACGAAGATTTGGAAAACCGTTCGGCAACCAATGCAGCTGCAGCCCTTCAAGGTAAGGCAGCAGGTATCCAGGTCATCAACACCTCAGGTGCTCCGGGTGAATCATCAAGCATCCGCGTTCGTGGTTACTCTTCAAATTCAGGTTCTATCGGACCCCTCCTGATTGTCGACGGTTTGAAGGTCGACAACATCCGCTATCTGGATCCTTCTATGATCGAGTCTATGGAGGTGCTGAAAGATGCCGCCTCTGCAGCCATCTACGGTGCCCAGGCCGGTAACGGTGTCGTCCTGATCACCACCAAGACCGGAGCCGCCAGCAACGGAACCGCACACATCTCCTACAACGGCCGCTTCACTCTCCAGTCTCTGGGCAAGAAGGCTCAAATCTTCGGTGCCCAAGATTACATCGATTACCACGAATACATCGGTGACATCACCAAGGAACTCCTGGATCAGAACGGTTACAAGAATGGCTTTGAAAACAACTGGTATGACTCTGTGTTCCAGCCCAGCTGGAGCAAACAGCACGGCATAACCTTCCAGGGCGGTAACAACAAGGGACATTTCTTCGCATCTCTGAACTACCTTGACGATGATGGTATCGTTGTCGGCAAGAAAGATATCTACAAACGTCTGACCGCGCAGGTCAATGCCGATTATCAGCTCTTCAAATGGTTCGGCGTTTCTTCAAACATCTCAATTGAAAAATATGAGAGAAAGTCAGTGTCTGCAGGATACGGTTCTCTTCTGAACTCAGTCGTTTCAATCGACCCTCTTACTCCCGCATATTACAGCAGGATCGAGGACACTCCCGTCGATATGCAGGCCCACTTTGCCGCAGGCGACCCTATTCCCAGGGATCCTCTCCACAACAACGACTTCTACGGCACCTCGAAGTATCTGCAGGAAGCCACTGGTAACCCCTTGTTCCAGCGTGACAAGTCCGACGGCAACAGCGGCAACATCAACATCCGCGGTACTCTTGCCGCCAATTTCACTCCGATCCAGGGTCTGACCATTACTTCCCGCTTCGGTTACAGGATCGGTTCAAGCAACAGTCACAGCTATTCAACTCCTTACTGGCTGACAGGTATGGCCAACTCTACAGACTACAGCATTTCTGCAAACGTCAACTCAAGCTGGTACTATCAGTGGGAGAACTTCGCCAACTACACGAAGACCTTCGGCAGGCATACATTGGGAGCAATGGCCGGTATGTCATACACAGAAGACCACTCCGACAATGCAAGCATTTCTGTAACCGGACCCGACATCCTCAAGGATTATGCAGAAAACTTCAGGTATATCGGCTTCCTGAACGGAAGCAAGACCCCGTCTGTCGGCAACACGCCTAGCATGTCTACACAGATATCTTATTTCGGCCGTCTGCAGTACAGCTACGACAACCGCTACAACATCCAGGCAAACTTCCGTGCTGACGCATACGACTCTTCGAAACTGTCAAAGCAGGCCCGCTGGGGATTCTTCCCTTCAGTATCTGCAGGATGGACCATCAGCAACGAGTCATTCTTCAAGGACAACGTAAGCCGCGATGCCGTCAGCTTCCTGAAGCTCCGCGGATCGTGGGGTGTCAACGGTAACATCAGCGCGCTTGGTTCATATCAGTATTCAACTACCATCACAAAGAATGGAGAATGGTACCAGTTCGATCCCGCTCTTGGCACAGGTATCAGAACATACGGTTCAAAACCTTCAGGACTTGCCAATCCCGACCTGAAATGGGAAACTTCCGAGCAGCTTGACTTCGGTCTTGACGCACGCTTCCTTCGTGACCGCCTGACCTTCGGATTCGACTGGTTCAAGAAATACACCCACGACCTGCTCATCTCCATCACACCTCTGCCTGAAATCGGTGTTTCATCTACTACTGTCAATGCCGGTAAGGTGCTCAACACCGGTCTTGAATTCGAACTCGGATGGAAAGACCAGATCGGCGACTTCTCATATGGCATCAGCGCCAACCTCTCAACCCTCCACAACGAGGTTTTGGAGGTTCACGCCCTCAAGTCAAGGATCACCAACGACGTGGTCAGCGGTCTGAACGAGAAACTGTCCAGCGCATTTGAACCGGGTTATCCTATCTGGTACTTCTACGGCTACGAATATGCCGGCGTTGACCAGGCAACCGGCGAACCTCAGTACAAGGACAAAGACGGCAATCTTACCAACACGGTCACCGACAACGACAAGAAGTATCTGGGTGAAGGTATCCCCAACCTTACATACGGCGTTACTGTCAATCTCGGCTGGAAGGGCTTCGACCTTATAGTGTTCGGTACAGGTGCAGCCGGCAACGAGATCTACAACCTTATGGTATCTGCCGACCGTCCCAAGACCAACGGACTCGACACTTACTGGAAGAATTCTTGGGGCAACCCTGCCGTAAACAAGGCTGACGCCAAATATCCCGATATGAAGAAGGTGGCACAGAGCTGGGACTTCTACAGTTCAAGCGCAGCTATCTTCAACGGATCGTATTTCAAGATCAAACAGATCCAGCTCGGTTACACATTCCCGACCAGACTCACCCAGAAAGCATACATCAGCGACCTGCGACTTTTCGTCTCACTCGACGACTACTTCACTTTCACGAAGTATCCTGGTGCAGATCCTGAAACTGCTTCTTACAACTCATCTACTTCACGTGGCGTCGACTCAGGTTCATATCCTACCACCAAGAAAATGGTATTCGGTGTCAACCTGACATTCTAATCTTTAAAACTTGAATGAATATGAAAAAGATATTATACTCTGTTCTCGCCGTCGCCGTCGTTCTCTTCACCGCTTCCTGCAGTGAATCCCGTCTGGAGATTCCCCAGAAAGGTGTGACGACATACGAGACATTCTATCAGACTGACGAGGATGCTTTGTCAGCGCTGACCGCTGCATACGCCAGGTATGCCTGCTATGTGCCCGGCCGCGGAAAGGCTGCTATCTATGTGCCCATACGAGCCGCCCTCAATATGTGTGCTGACGATGCATATGCCGCCGGTTCCAACTTCGGCGACAATGACTTTATGGGATCTCTCAACGAGTTCCGCTATGATTCAGGTAATGAGGTTCTGGAGAACCTCTATCAGGGTCTTTTCCTTGCAAACTACGCCTGCAACCTTGTCATTGACCATTTCAAGGACGGTCTGCCCAACGGCGGTCCTACTGAAACCACTAAGAGAGCTGTGGCTGAAGCCCGCGTTCTCCGTGCTCACATCTATTTCATCCTGACCGCCCTTTGGAACACTCCGCCGATGATCGACCACGTGATTTCAGACGGTCTGCCCTATAACTCTGACAAGGATCCCGAGAATCCGATGAGCCACGAAGACCTTTTCAAATGGGTGGCAAAGGAGTGCGAAGACGCAGTACCTTTCCTTGACGAGCGCAAGTCCCCTACTGACAAGAATGGTGCAGCTAAAGTAACCAAAGGATTCGCCTGGGCTCTTGAAGGCAAAGCGCTGATTTTTGCGAAAGATTATGCAGGTGCCAAGACTGCACTCAAGAAAGTTATCGATTCAGGCAAATATGCCCTTGTTCCCGGTGATAAATACTGGCAGAATTTCCACGCCGAAGGTGACTGCAACGAAGAGAAGATCTTTGAGGGCAACCACGAGAAAGATGCTACTATGACAAGCGGCAGCAGCCTCGGTTCACGTATGACCTGGATGGAGGCCCAGATCTGGAACTGGCGCAGCGACCATTGCATGCTGCCTCCTCAAGCCGTGTATGACGGCGGAGTTGACGGATGGGGCGGCCTTGGTGTTCCTCTTTGGTTTGGCGACGAGTTCTTTGCCAACGATGGACATTCATACCGCTTTGACGCAACACTCAAGCACGTCGATGACGCATTCTACGGAATGGAATACAACACCAAGGAAATCAATGCAATGAGCCTTGAAGAAAAGAAGGCAAGCAAGGAAATAGGCATCCTCGATGTCAATGACGGCCTCTACGGCCAGTCATTCTGGCTGCCTTTCAAGCAGCTTATGCGGGTTACCGATGCCTGGAGCAAGGGAAAGAACTATCGCGTGAACAACAACATAGTGATGCGCTATGCAGAGGTACTTCTCCTCTACGCAGAGGCTTGCCTGCAGACAGGTGACAATGCTCAGGCAACCTGGGCTGTAAACCAGATCCAGCAGCGCGCAGGCTCCAAGACTATCAGTGCTAGCGTAGATATGGAAACCCTCAAGAAAGAGAAGTCTTATGAGCTTTGGAACGAAGGCTGCCGCTGGCTCGACCTCGTACGCTGGGGTGATACTGCCAAAGTTAAACAGGCTGGTCAGGCTGTACCGAAACTCTTCGACAAACTCTTCAGAGAACCCAAGTCCGGAGAGACTGTCATTTGGGAGAACGGTTCAGAAGCCAACAGCCGTTTCTATATGGTTTACACTCACGAAGCAATCGATGCAAACTGGAAAGTAGGCTTCAAGGAAGGAAAGCATGAATTCTTCCCGTTCCCGACTTCCGTAATGGATAAGAACCCTAATTTGGTCCAGAACCCTGGTTGGACTGGAACTGAATAACTTCAATTGTTAATTGAAAGAGGGTTGCCTGATCCGGCAACCCTCTTTTTATTCTATGCTTTCGAGCTGGACCCCTTTGATAGATTGAAGTCGGGCCACCAGATCGAGTTGCTTTTCCTTTTTGGGAACCCTTAGGACTATTTCAGCCCTGTATGTGTCGTCTTTCTTGTTCAGGAAGAAATTGTCCACCTGCTTTCCCAAATCCTGGATTGCAACTGTAAGATCCTTGTCATCCTTTGATGCGAAAACCACGTTCACGATGCGGTCACCCAGCTTGAATGAGACAGAATTGAGGATATCCATACACAGAAGAACCAGCAGGGTTGCAACGGCTGCCATAATGACCAGGCCGCTTCCTGCACCAAGACCTATTGCAGCAGTCACCCAGAGGCCTGCGGCAGTGGTCAGGCCGGTAATCAGGTTGGTCTTGCCCTTGATGATCAAGCCGCCACCGAGGAAACCTATGCCGGATACGACGCCGGCAGCCACGCGTGCTGCATCAAAACGGGCCGTATCGCCAAATCCATATTTAGAAATCAGCATAAAGAGACAGGCTCCCACACATACCAGCATATGGGTACGCACACCAGCGCCCTTGCCGCGGTATTCGCGTTCATAACCGATTGCTGCACCAAGCACCGCCGCTGCCAGCAGGCGTATAATCAGGTGCACGACTTCATTGTTTACCAGGAATTCGCTCATAGTTGTATTCTTATTAATTGTTAATTCTCTTCTATTTTATGGACTACTTGCGCAGGAACTCCGGCTGCCACTGAATTTGCCGGAATGTTTTCGGTAACGACTGCTCCGGCGGCTATGACGGAGTTTTCACCTATGGTCACTCCCGGAAGGACCGTCACGTTGCCTCCGATCCAGACACCGTCTTCAATAAAGACAGGCTTCGCCCAGGCATTGTACTCCCGCCTTTCCTTTGCCGACAGAGGGTGGCTGACGGTAGTGATGAGAGTGTGTGGTCCGATCATCACGTGATTGCCGATGTGTACTTCCCGTATGTCCAATATTGTGAGGTTGTGGTTGCCGATAAAGTCGTTGCCTATGTGGATGTTCTTTCCGCAGTCACAGTTGAAAGTCTTTGCTATCCACACGCGTTCTCCTACGGAACCCAGCATCCTTTTCAGCTGAGCGAACTGTGCTTCATAGTCAGTGCCGTCTATGGCGTTGAAGCGCTCACATTCCGTGATGGCGCGGGTTTTCCTTGCTACCATCTCCGGATCGTTAAAATGGTACTGCATCCCCGCATTACACTTTTCCTGTTCAGTCATATTTTTGAGTATAGATTCTGATTAGACAAATCAGACCGATCTCTTTTTTTGCAAAAATACTTTATTGTATTATTCTGTTTAAATATTGATTATTCCAACGGCAGCTCGAGGACGGCGTTTCTGCGTCCGCCGAGGTATATTTTCTGATGGGCAGTGACGGCCTCGGCCTGCTTTGCCCAGACCCCGGCCTTGTTGGGATGTACCGCATATTCAGGGAAGTTGGAAGACTTGATGTCCAGCCTCAGGGAATTGCCGGCCCGAACAGTCCATACGATTGGCAGCGCTACAATCTCTATGCGCACCTTCTTCCCGCGCCTGTACGTCTGCCGCTCGCCCAGAAGGTTGTCGCGGTAGCCCAGAGTAGTGATAGATGTGCGCATATTGTAGGTCTTCCCCTCGGGAGTCACTTCGCTCAGCGTGAATGCGAATGCCGTGTCATCCACGTCAGTGCTCACTTTCAGCCTGACCTTGACAGTACCGGCAATGGCAACATCCTCTTTTAAGGGGTCGCTGATGAAACTCAGCACATCATCCCTCCATCCCGCTTCGGGCTGCTCCCGGCTTCCGCGCCTCTGCTGGGAAGTGAAGACCGTCTCGCCTCCGGTAGCATAGACGGGGTCGTCCGGGTCATATAAATAGCCGACCTTCTTCCACCCCACCCTCTTTTCCGAAAGAGTCAGGACATTCCATTTGTCGCCTCTCTTCCTTGCTGAAAGATACATCGTCTTGTTCTTCGCCGACTTGACAGGCCAGTCGTCAAGGGTGATCCACTCGTCCCGCTCTATGGCATATGCAAGAATCTCCTTCTCAGGCACCACTTTATTTATAAGAATGTCATAGAACCATTTGAACTGGTCTGAAGTGGTATTGAAGTCGCGGGAGTGCGCATAGGGAACGTGTGTAGGAGTGGGCTGGAAACTATGGTTCCAGGCTCCAAGGATGAGCCTGCTGTGGGCGCGTACTTCTTCAGGAAGCCTCTCGAAGCCAAGCAGTGTCCCTTCTTCGTGGTGGTCGAACTGGCCGGCGACGATGGTTATCGGAACGTTCACTTTGCGGCTGGCATTCTTGAGGTCGGCCCAGACTCCTGTATTCCAGTAAGGGTCGGTATAGTCAGTGTGCGTAATCCAGTCACGGTAATACTGCAGCTTCTGTCCGAGGATGGCTTCGTCCGCCTCAACCTGCGGTCGGTAGAGATAGAAGTCGTAGTAGTTCTCACCGACAGGCTGGCCCGGCTTGCGGGGCGGACGGATGATGTCTTCCTCTGCATTGTCTATTGCCCAGCCGCTCATAATGTCCTCGCGGAAAAGCCCGGCCCTGAAGCAGGACACGTGACGGTCGACGCCATAATGGCTCAGGTACATAGCCTTGACCTTGTCGGGAAGAGAATCGGCCACGATCCATCCTGTCAGGGCTGTATATGACGAACCGAATATGCCTATGTCACCGCACCAATCCTGCGCGTCCAGCCACTTGTAGAGAGATATTCCGTCGGCACGCTCATAAATATTGGGGCTATAGAATCCTTCAGAACCTCCTTTGCCGCGGCAGTCCTGCTGGATATAGCCTATGCCGCGCCGTGCATACTCGCGTCCGAGAGCATTGTTGTCGCCACGGCCTCCATAGACATAGGGCGTCCTGGTAACGACGACCGGATGCGGCCCTTCCCCTTCCGGCAGGTAAATCCTGGTCAGCAGCAGGACGGAATCCCCGCCCTGGACCATCTCTTCGTGATAGGTGTACTCCCCGACAACCGGAGCGCCCAGCACAGAAGAATAGTCCATCCCGCGCCCGCCCTGCGCATTAGCCAGAGACGTCAGCAAAATGGCTGCAATAAAAAGGGAAAACAATCGTTTCATCATATAAGATATATTCACAAAAATACTTCATTGAATCATTCTGCGCAAGATGCTGAAGGTTTGCTATTCTGTGTCCCGAAAATGAGTTGAAACCAGCCGCGTCAGCGGCCGGCGCTTTGCGCCGCAGGCGCCTCCAAAGCACACAAAAAAAGGACAGCCTTTTGGCTGTCCACCGGCGCTTTGCGCCGCAGGGGTTTCGGGGTCAGAGTCCCCGTAGAAAAATGGGTCCCAGGACCACACAGAAAAAGCCGCAGAAATTCTGCGGCTTTTTCTGTGTGGTCCCAGTTGGGCTTGAACCAACGACCCCCTGATTATGAGTCAGGTGCTGCTAACCAACTGAGCTATGGGACCAAACTATGGTTTAGACCTTGATCTCAACGTCTACACCGCTGGGGAGCTCGAGCTTCATAAGAGCGTCAACAGTCTTGGGAGTTGAGCTGTAGATGTCGAGCAGGCGGCGATAAGAATCAAGTTCAAACTGTTCGCGGGCTTTCTTGTTGACGAAAGTCGAACGGTTGACAGTAAAGATCTTCTTGTCTGTGGGCAGAGGAATAGGACCGCTTACCACAGCGCCGGTAGCCTTTACAGTCTTCACGATCTTGTCGGCTGACTTGTCAACCAGAGCGTGATCGTAAGATTTCAATTTAATTCTGATTTTCTGACTCATTATTTTAAATACTAATATGATTATTCATCATCATCGCGTCTGGCAAAGCGGAACATGCGGCCTTGCTTCTCAATGATCTCCTTGGCGATGTTCGCCGGAACTTCCTCGTAGTGGCTGAACTCCATAGAGCTCGTGGCACGGCCGGAAGTAAGAGTCCTGAGCACAGTTACATAACCGAACTGCTCTGCAAGGGGCACCTTGGCCTTGACAATACGCACATTGTTTTTCGAATCCATATCGGTAATCTGGCCGCGGCGGCGGTTCAGGTCTCCGACTACATCACCGAGATAATCTTCGGGGGTGACAACCTCCAGTGACATCACGGGCTCCATAAGCACCGGATTGCACTTGCCCATTGCGTGGCGGAATGCCATACGGGCGCAAATCTCGAACGACATAGTGTCGGAATCCACCGGATGGAAGCTGCCGTCGAGAAGACGGACTTTCAGCGATGAGACCTTGAAACCGGCCAAAGTGCCGTTGACCATAGCCGACTTGAATCCTTTTTCTACTGAAGGGATGTACTCGCGCGGAACATTGCCGTTCTTGACCTCGTCAATGAACTGCAATCCGTCGACACCCTCGTCGGCTGGTGAGAGTTCGACAACGATATCCGCAAACTTTCCGTGGCCGCCGGTCTGCTTCTTGAACACCTCGCGGTGCTCGCAGCTCGTCGTGATGGCCTCGCGGTACTGAACCTGAGGCGCACCCTGGTTGATCTCGACTCCGAATTCGCGGCGCAGACGGTCAACGATGATATCGAGGTGAAGCTCACCCATACCACTGATGATGGTCTGTCCGGTCTCCTGGTCGGTCTCCACGGTGAATGTCGGATCTTCTTCCGAGAGCTTGCTCAGCGCAAGTCCCAGTTTGTCGAGGTCGTTCTGTGTCTTAGGCTCCACTGCAATCCCGATGACGGGTGCAGGGAAGGTGATTGACTCGAGAACAACCGGATTATTATCAAAGCAGATTGAATCACCGGTACGCAAATCCTTGAATCCTACGGCGGCGCAGATGTCGCCGGCCTCGACGAAGTCGATGGGATTCTGCTTGTTGGAATGCATCTGGTACAATCTTGCTATACGTTCCCTTTTACCGGAGCGGCAGTTCAATACTGCGGAACCAGCATCGAGATGTCCTGAATACACTCTCATAAATGCAAGACGGCCGACATAAGGATCGGTGGCAATCTTGAACACGAGAGCGCAGAAAGGATCGCTTGCCGAAGGCTTGCGCTCGACCTTCTTGTTGAAGCGCAGGTCGTAGCCTTCCACCGGACCGATGTCGATCGGGCTGGGAAGGTAACGGACCACCGCGTCAAGAAGGAACTGGGTTCCTTTGTTCTTGATGGAAGAGCCGCAGCAAGTCGGCACTACTGCCAGATTTATGGTGGCCTTCCTCAAGGTTTCGATGATTTCGAATTCGCTGATGGAGTCGGGATCGTTGAAGAACTTCTCAAGGATATCGTCGTTGAACTCGGCGATTTCCTCGATCAGCTTTCCTCTCCACTCCTCGGCTTCCGGCAGCAGGTCCGCGGGAATCTCCCTGATCTCATAGTTGACAAGGTCTTCACTGTCGTTGTAGTAAATGGCCTTCATCGCTATGAGGTCGATGATTCCTGCGAAATTCTCTTCTGACCCTATGGGCAGGGAGATGGGAACTGCGCGTGCTCCGAGCTTGGCGCGAATTTCATCGATGACGGCAAGGAAATCAGCACCGGTACGGTCCATCTTGTTGACATAAGCCAACCTCGGAACGTGGTACTTGTCGGCCTGGCGCCATACGGTCTCACTCTGGGGCTGCACACGGCCCACGGCACAGAATGTTGCGATTGCACCATCCATCACCCTGAGCGAGCGCTCCACCTCGACTGTGAAGTCGACGTGGCCCGGAGTGTCTATCAGGTTGATCTGATAGGTCTCGCCGTTGTAATGCCAGAAAGCGGTGGTGGCGGCAGAAGTGATAGTAATACCCATCTCCTGCTCCTGAACCATCCAGTCCATAGTTGCGGCACCGTCGTGAACCTCTCCGATCTTGTGAGTCTTCCCCGTATAATAGAGGATACGCTCGCTGGTCGTGGTCTTACCGGCGTCGATATGGGCCATGATTCCGATGTTTCTGGTATATGTCAGGTCTCTTGCCATCTAACAGTAGAGAATGTGGAAATTAGAAACGGAAGTGGGCAAATGCCTTGTTGGCCTCTGCCATCTTGTGCATATCTTCTTTCCTCTTATATGCGGCACCTTCGCAGTTGTAAGCCGCAATTATTTCTGCACACAACTTTTCTGCCATGGAATGGCCGGAACGTTTACGGGCGTAGAGAATCATATTCTTCATACTGAGAGAGACTTTTCGTTCCGGTCTAACCTCTGTCGGCACCTGGAAGTTCGCACCACCCACGCGACGGCTTTTAACCTCGACTTGCGGTGTGATGTTTACAAGAGCTTTCCTCCAAACGTCGATAGGAGCCTTTTCAGAATCTTTCATCTTCTCGCCTACCATATCAATGGCATCGTAAAAAATAGAATACGCGATACTCTTCTTCCCCTGTAACATCAGATTGTTCACGAAGCGGGTAACATTGGCGTCGTGATACTTGGGATCAGGAAGTAGAATCCTCTTTTTAGGCTTCGATTTTCTCATTTCTTCAATTAATTAACTGTTTAAAAATTACTTCTTAGCTTTCTTCGGACGCTTAGCGCCATAGAGTGAACGACTCTGAGTACGTCCATCTACACCGGCTGTATCCAAAGCTCCCCTAAGGATGTGGTAACGTACACCGGGAAGGTCTTTAACACGACCGCCACGAACCAGCACGATGCTGTGCTCCTGAAGGTTGTGACCCTCGCCCGGGATGTAGGCATTGACCTCTTTCTGGTTGGTGAGACGTACACGGGCAACCTTTCTCATAGCCGAATTCGGTTTCTTGGGAGTGGTTGTATACACACGTACGCAAACACCACGTCTCTGAGGACATGCATCGAGCGCGCGAGATTTGCTCTTGACTTCAATAACCTCGCGACCTTTACGAACTAATTGTTGAATAGTGGGCATAAATAGTTGTTATTCTTGTATTTATGTTTAATTCCCGCAATTTTGCGGGGCTGCAAAGATAGTAATTTTTAGACAATTACAAACATGTTTTCAACTAATGCACGCCTCTGGACGAAAAAATTGTTTCAAAAAATTTGCAGATATATTTTTCGTTGCTATCTTTGCGATATCAAAATAATATCAATTCAATTGCTATGGAAAATAAAGAATTCGCTTTCAAAGGTTTAAGGGCTAACGGTTTCGTAATGCTCTTCATCTCTCTTGCAATGACAGTATTCCTCCCCATATATATGGTTGTCGCAGGCATCAATGACAACATCCAGGTATGGGGTATGGTCACAGGCATCGTCCTCTTCATTCTGGCAATGTTCTTCTGGAACGGCTTCATCAAGCTCGAGCCCAACGAGGCCGCAGCTTTCCTGTTCTTCGGCAAATACCGCGGCACATACCGCGAGACAGGATATCACTGGGTAAACCCCCTGCTCAACAAGAAGAGAGTTTCCTTGCGTGCACGCAACCTCAACCCTGAGCCCATCAAGGTCAACGACCGCAACGGTAACCCTATTCTTATAGGTATGGTCATCGTTTGGAAGCTCGAGAACGTCTACAAGGCCCTCTTCGAGATC
Source organism: Bacteroidales bacterium (assembly GCA_017519185.1). Lineage (GTDB taxonomy): Bacteria > Bacteroidota > Bacteroidia > Bacteroidales > UBA932 > Equibacterium. The sequence goes on from JAFWSX010000009.1 coordinate 23,523, forward strand.
GACTCTCAGAGTCTCGCAGTCAACGGCAGGGTCCAGGCCAGCGCCGACACCACCAGCCTTGTGGTTGCAAAGCGTATGAACGCCTTCGAGGAGTTCGTGAAGGTGCAGAGCGACGCTGCCCTCCGCCAGGTTGCAGGCCTCTATGCCTATGACACCCTCGGCGACGAGAAAGACGGAATGACCCTGCGCAGCGGCGGTGAGGAGATCAACCAACAGCTGGCCGACAAGCTGAACCAGCGCCTCGCAATGGCCGGCATCACCGTGGTCGAAGCCCGCATCAACTACCTCGCCTACGCTCCCGAAATCGCAGCCGTGATGCTCCGACGCCAGCAGGCCGAGGCCATCATCGCAGCCAGGGAGAAGATCGTAGAAGGCGCCGTTTCTATGGTCAAGATCGCTCTCGACAAACTCTCTGACGAGGAAATCATCGAACTCGATGACGACAAGAAGGCTGCGATGGTCAGCAATCTGCTCGTAGTCCTCTGCGGCGACGAACAGGCACAACCAGTGGTTAACACCGGCACTCTACATAAATAAAATGGCTAAAGAGAAACAGGACACGAAAAGCTTTGTGCTGAGGATCGACGCGGCCACTATGGAAAAACTCGAACAGTGGGCCGAGGACGAATTCCGCAGCATCAACGGGCAGATTTCGTGGATAATCGAAGACGCTCTCAAAAAAAGTGGAAGAAAATGAATACTGAGATCCGAAACTGGCCACACTTCGCCATAGAGATGGTTTCAATCCTTCTGCTGGTGTGCTGCTTCATACCTCTTTTCTCCTACGGAAAGCTTGAAGGTGTCGAAGTGCCATCGCACTTCGATGCCACAGGCGCCGTGAACGGCACCGAAGATGCCAGAATATTCATCTTTATGCCTTGCATCGCCCTGCTCATCTTCGCTGCGATGACTCTTGCCGAGAAGTTCCCCAAAATGATCAATTATCCCAAGAAACTCAGCGAGAACGGCCGCGAATGGCTCAACGCAAACGGTTGGAAGTATATGCGTGAGATGAAGCTCTGCATTATGGGCCTGTTCGCATACATCGTCTGGTCAATGTATGCCGTCGCTACTGGGAAAGCAGCAGAAGTCCAGCTCTGGGGTTTCACGGTCTTCATCGGGCTGATGCTCGTGCTGACTCTGAGATTCTATTACCTTCTGTACAATTACAATTAGTTCTGTACCGGTTCGAACAGGAACACCTTGTCGCTGCGGCGCAGCTTCACAGGCACGGGAATCGAGCATAGCTCGCCCTTGACGGTTTCCCCGACGGGCTTCAGATCAACCCTTATTTCCGGGACGACTGCCTCATAGACTCCGGTGGTCGGTCCGGAAATCACTATTGTGTCGCCCACAGCCATTTTGCCGGTCTCCATAAGGATCTCAGCCACGCCAATCTTCTCGAAATAGTTCGTCACTTTGCCGACATAGCGCTTGGTGCGGGTGGCGCGGTTGCCGTAGACTTCGCTCCACTGGCCCATCTTCGCACCGAGATAGTAGCCGTCCCAGAAGCCCCGGTTGAAGACAGTCTCGAGCCTCTTCTTGAGCCCTGCGGCCAACTCCGGCGTATAGGCTCCGGCGGCAACTGCGTCGGCGGCTTCGCGGTAGGCCTGGGCCACGGTCTTCACATATTCCGACGAACGGGCGCGGCCTTCTATCTTGAAGACTGTGACGCCTGCGTCGATGATGCGGTCCATAAACTCTATGGTGCACAGGTCGCGCGGCGACATTATGTACTTGTTGTCTACCACAAGCTGGCTGCCTGTCTCAAGGTCGGTTACTTCATAGCCGCGGCGGCACACCTGATAGCAGCTTCCCCGGTTGGCAGAGGCGTTGTATTCGTGAAGCGAGAGGTAGCATTTGCCGGACACTGCCATACAAAGCGCGCCGTGGCAGAAAAGTTCTATGCGCAGCAGATTGCCCGACGGGCCGCAGATATTCTCCTCGTCTATGGTCTTCTTGATCTCCTTAACCTGCACGAGGGTGAGCTCGCGGGCCAGCACCACCACGTCGGCAAACTGGGCGTAGAAGCGCAGGCTCTCGCGGTTGGATATGCTGAGCTGGGTGGATATGTGAACCTCAAGACCGAGGCTGCGGGCATAGGCTATAGCCGCCATATCGGAGGCTATCACTGCCGAAACGCCTTCCTGTGCAGCCATACGCAGAACCTGCCTCATATCTTCGAGGTCTTCGTCGTAAAGGGTTATGTTGAGCGTGAGGTAGGAGCGCACTCCGTTCTCACGGCAGATGCGGTATACTTCCGCAAGGTCTTCGGGAGCAAAGTTGTTGGCCGAGTGCGACCGCATATTCAGGCGGCCGATGCCGAAATAGACGGAATCCGCCCCGCCCTGGATGGCGGCTTGCAGGCATTCGAAGTTGCCCGCAGGGGCCATTATCTCCAACTGCCGGGGATCCATCGTCAGAACTTTCTGTAGATCACCCCTCTGGCGAATTCCACGAGGCAGGCGCGCTGGTCACGGTCGAGGCCGA
>JAFWSX010000010.1 GCA_017519185.1 Bacteroidales bacterium
AGGATCAAACTCTCCATTGTATAATCTTATAAATTTCAGTCCGACCCCGCTCTACTCTTCTCTAAAGAAATTCACGCTTGCTCTTCAATTGTTATGCTACAATTGCCTTGTACTTTTCAAAGTACTTTGTCTTCCATTATTTCAATCAACCTTGCCGCTTCTTCCGAAACGGGCTGCAAATATAGCCCAATAATTTAATCTGACAAATTTTTTTCGCGGATTGTTGATAAAAAATCCTACCGGAACTCAAGGGGCCTTGCAGACCTCTCTCCGGTAAGTTTTCCGTCACGCACTACGAAGCGTCCATTGGCTATGGTATGGACCACCCGGCCGCTCAATCTCGCCACAGGAGCCCACCCGCATCGCGATGCGACGGGCGCGACTGCACAACGGCGTCCGGACTCGAAAACCACAAGGTCGGCATAGTATCCTTCCCTTATGAACCCGCGTTGAGCTACTTTGTAAATCCTGGCAGGAGCGTGTGACATGCGTTCTACTATGAGGGGCAGGTCGAAACTCCCGCGGTCTGCGAGATCCAGCATCATCGGAAGAGAGTATTGTACCAATGGAATGCCCGATGGAGACTGCAGATAAGGCTTGCGCTTCTCTTCAAGGAGATGCGGAGCGTGGTCGGTGGAAATATTGTCGATGACCCCTGAGCGGACTGCGTTCCGAAGCGCAAGCATATCGCGGTGAGCTTTGATCGCCGGGTTGCACTTGACCAGAGGTCCGAGTTCGTCATATGCAGAATCGCAGAAGAAGAGATACTGGACGCAGGTCTCGGCAGTGATGCGGGAGCTGCGCGACTTGATCTCAGCCAGGATAGCAGCCTCCATTGCAGTGGAAACGTGCAGTACGTGCAGTCTGGTGCCGTACTTCTCTGCAAGTGAGACAGCCCTGAGCGTAGACTTCACACAGGCATCCACAGGCCTGACGGCAGGGTGCGCAGAAAACGGTATATTATCTCCGTAGCGCCCCTGGATCTTCTTCAGGTTGTCAGCTATAATGGAATTGTCTTCGCAATGAACTGCGACAAGTGCCGGACATTCTGAGAAAAGGCGGGCCAGCGCCGAGTCGTCGTCGAGCAGAAGGTTGCCGGTGGAAGAGCCCAGGAACACCTTCACCCCGCATACCTTGGAGAAATCGCAGGACTTGACTTCCTGCAGGTTATCCGCCGTAGCTCCTATATAGAAAGAATAATTGACCACTGAATCACGCGCAGCGATGTCGAACTTCCTTGCCAGGACTTCCCTGCTCACTGCCGGAGGATTGTTGTTCGGCATATCCATAAACGAGGTGACACCGCCCAGTGCAGCCGCAGCGCTTTCAGTAGCGATGCAAGCTTTGTGGGTAGCACCGGGTTCACGGAAATGGACGTGGGCGTCTATGACTCCGGGTGCCAGATAACGTCCCTGGAGGTCGGTCACCGAATCGCTCTGCGCAATGCACTCCTCTTCCCTGCCGGGGCCGGATGCATCATCGTAGCGGCAGATGGCTGCGATACGCTCATCAACAATAAAGATGCCCGCAGGGAACAGGGCACCTTCATTGACTACTGTGGCATTCTTGAGGTAATGCTTCATTTGACGCGGGGTTTTATCTTCCTGAAACGCAACTTCATCACACCCCAGAACGCCTCGCCGAAAATGCCGCTGCTCATCTTCGAGACACCTTCAGTGCGGTCGACGAAGATGATGGGAACCTCCTTGATCTTGAAGCCGAGCTTGTAGGCGTTGTACTTCATCTCGATCTGGAAGCCGTACCCGCGCATACGGACACGTTCGAAATCGATAGCCTCCAGAACATTTCGGCGGTAGCACTTGAAACCAGCGGTGCAGTCGTATACTTTCATACCGAGAACCGTGCGGACATAGACCGAAGCATAGTAAGACATTATCACACGGCCGATGGGCCAGTTGATGACGCTGATGCCGTTGCAATACCTCGAACCGATGGCGAGGTCAGCCCCACCTTCGCTGCACGCCCTGTACAGGCGGGGAAGATCGTCGGGGTTGTGTGAGAAATCGGCATCCATCTCGAAGATGTAGTCGTATCCGTGCTCCAGCGACCAGTTGAAGCCGGTGATATATGCGGTGCCGAGGCCCTGCTTGCCTGCGCGCTCAATGATGAATATCCTTTCGGGAAATTCAGTCATAAGCTTCTTGACAACCTGTGCGGTACCGTCGGGAGAGCCGTCGTCGATGATCAGTACATTGAAACCGTCCTCAAGGCTCATCACCTTGCGGAGCATCTTTTCGATATTCTCGATCTCGTTGTAGGTCGGGATTATGATAACTTTCTTGTCGGCGCTCATTGTTCTGGATGGTTAGGGAATGATAAAGTTAAATTATTTTCCCTCAATAACCAAACTTAAACTTATGCGCTGGCGGTTCAAATCCACGCCTTCGACCTTGACGTGGATATGCTGATGAATTTTGAGAACTTCCGAAGGACTGCTGATGCGACGGTCCGACATCTTTGAGACGTGTATCAGTCCGTTCTGCTTGATGCCAAGGTCGACGAAGGCTCCGAAATCGGTGATATTGGTCACTATGGCGGGAAGTTCCATCCCTACCCTGAGGTCCTCTATAGTCTTGATCTCATCCGAGAATTCAAACACTTTAATGATTCGTCTCGGATCACGGCCGGGCTTGGAAAGTTCCTTGACGATATCGTTCAGCGTGAGCAGGCCGACGACGTCGGAAACATACCTGTTCACATCTATCTTCGAGCATAGCTCCTCATTGGAAATGAGCTGGGACACCTCAACGCCCATATCGTGGGCTATCCGTTCCACCAGGCCGTATCTCTCAGGATGGACCGCAGAATTGTCAAGCGGATTGGCGGCACCCGTAATCCTCAGGAAGCCGGCACACTGCTCGAAGGCCTTGTCGCCCAGCCTGCGTACCTTAAGCAAGTCCTGTCGTGAAAGGAACGCGCCGTTCTCGCTGCGGTAATCCACAATATTCTGAGCCAGCGCCGGACCGATGCCAGAGACATAGCTCAGAAGGTGTTTGCTGGCCGTATTGAGGTTGACCCCCACACTGTTGACACAGCTTTCCACCGTGTTTTCCAGCGTCTCTTTCAGCAAGGTCTGGTTGACATCATGCTGGTACTGCCCCACTCCTATCGATTTCGGATCGATCTTGACCAGTTCGGCCAGAGGATCCATAAGCCTGCGGCCAATCGACACGGCTCCGCGGACTGTGACGTCATAGTCCGGGAATTCCTCCCTGGCAACGTCAGATGCAGAGTAGACAGACGCACCGTCTTCGGACACGGAATAGACACGAACTCCTTCGGGCAGGGCTATCTTCTTTATGAAATACTCCGTCTCACGGCCGGCGGTTCCGTTGCCGATGGCTATCACTTCTATCTTGTAGGACTCAACCATCTGCGATATCTTCTTCATCGCAAGAGTTTTCTCGCTGACCGGAGGGTGCGGATAGATGGTATCGTTGTGCAGCAGGTTGCCTTCGGCATCGAGGCATACCACCTTGCAACCGGTGCGGAAACCGGGATCGATGGCCAGTGTGCGTTTCTGCCCTACCGGAGGAGCCAGCAGCAGCTGACGGAGATTCTCACCGAAGACTTTGATGGATTCGATGTCGGCTTTCTCCTTCGCGATGGCCAGGACTTCATTTTCTATCGAAGGATGCAGAAGTCTCCTGTATGCGTCGGATATGGTGTCGGATAGGAAATGGCGGAGCTGCGACGAAGGTTTCTTCTTGCCTTTGAGCGCGCAGCGTTCCATCCTTTCGAAGGCATAGTCCTCATTGACTTCTATCTTGACGGAAAGCGCCTCCTCTGATGCCCCGCGAAGAATGGCCAGCAACCTGTGAGGCGGAATCTTGTCAACCCTCTGGGAAAAATTGGAGTAGGTATGGTACTTTTCGCTTTTCTCATCGTTTTCCTTGCCCTTGGCGACTCGTGAGACGATGGTTCCCCACTTGCAGTAAAGGTCCCTGAGTTCTCCACGGACAGCAGTATCCTCACTCAGCCATTCGGCAATGATGTCCGAAGCTCCGGCCAGTGCATCGTCTTTCAAAGGAACGAAGTCGTTGCAGAACGGTGCGGCTGCAGCATAGATGTCATCGGCCTGCACTGCAAACAGCTTGGCGGCAAGCGGTTCCAACCCTTTTTCCTTTGCGATGGACGCACGGGTGCGCCTCTTCGGCTTGTATGGCAGGTAAAGATCCTCCAGGACACGGGCGTCCACTGCGGCCTCGATTTCAGCAGCGAGCTGGTCTGTCATTTTTCCCTGCTGCTCGATGCTCTTGACTATGGCCTGCTTGCGCTTGTCAAGGTCTGTCAGATAGAGGAAGTAATGCTTAATCTGCGCCACATAGGTCTCATCTATGCCGCCGGTGCGCTCCTTGCGGTAACGGCTGATGAATGGTATGGTGGCTCCTTCTTCCAGAAGTTCTACGCAGTTCTCCACCTGCCAGGTGGCGAGCTGGAGCCTTTCTGCAATGTATTTGATATACAGATCAGTCATGGGACACTTGTTGGAGTTGCTCTCTGTATGAGGTGAATATCTTCGACTTCGAGACGAAACCAAGATAGAGGCCGTTCTTGTCGAGCACCGGCAGGTTCCAGGCACCTGTGGTTTCGAACTTGTCCATCACCGTCTCCATCCGGTCTGTGACCGTGACGGACTCGATTTCCTTCAGAAGGTCGCAGATCAACAGTTTGTCGTACATCTCCGGACGGAACATATACTGCCTTACATCGTCCAGATATACTATCCCGAGGAAATGGTTCTGGGTGTCGACCACGGGGAAGATATTCCTGTGGGAACGGGCTATCACATCTGTCAGCTGGCCGAGGGTACGGTCCACACGGACAGGAACGAAATCAGTCTCTATGAAGTCCGGCAGCTTCAGCAGCGTGAGCACGGCCCTGTCGCTGTCGTGAGTGAGCAGTTCGCCCGAGGCTGCAATCCGCTTGGTGTAGATGGAATACTGTTCGGTAGTCCTTATTGTCGCATACGAGATGGCCGAAGTTATGATGAGCGGGAAGAGCAGAGCATAACCGCCGGTTATCTCTGCAATAAGGAATATCGCCGTCAGGGGAGCCTGCATTACTCCTGCCATCAGTCCGGCCATTCCCACCAGCACGAAATTCTCCTCAGGAACGACGGCAAGGTTGAGGATGTTGATCAGCCTGGCAAGGACGAAGCCCGCAAAAGCTCCTGTGATCAGCGTAGGACCGAAGGTTCCTCCCACACCGCCTCCGGCATTTGTAAACGCCGTGGCGAACACCTTGAGCATCGTCACCGCAGCAAAGAATATGACTATCGCCCATTTGTTGTCGGGCGAAATGAGACTCGCTATGAATCCGCCCTCGAGAGCCACAAGTGCATTCTTGTTGAGCATCGAAGTGAGGGACAGATAACCCTCGCCGAAAAGCGGAGGGAACATAAAGATCAGCACTCCGAGCGATACCGCACATATAGCCCAGCGGGTGAAAGGCTTCTTGATCTTCCTCATCATATCCTCAGCCTTGAGCGTCGTCCTGAGGAAATAGAGAGAAATCAGGCCGCAGAATATTCCGAGAAGGATATAGAAAGGAATATTGCGCATTGCGAACTGCTCCACAGAATTTGAGAAAGTCACCATATCGCCCAGCACGAAATACGAAACCATCGTAGCTGTCACTGAAGAAAGCAGCAGAGGCAGCACTGAGGACATAGACAGGTTGAAGAGCAGTATCTCGAAAGTGAAGAGGATGCCGGCCATCGGAGCCTTGAATATACCGGCCACAGCACCGGCCGCACCACATCCGAGGAGGATGGTGATGTTCTTGTAGGAAAGGCGGAAAGCCCTAGCCACGTTGGAACCTATCGCCGCGCCGGTATAGACTATCGGGGCCTCCGCACCCACCGATCCGCCGAAACCGATGGTCAGGGAACTGGCTGCAATCGAGGACCACATATTGTGCGGACGGATGTGGCTTTCATTCTTGGAAATGGCAAGCAGCACCTTGGTGACACCGTGGCCGATCTTGTCCTTGACCACATATTTTACGAGCAGCATCGAGAGCAGCATTCCGACACCTGGCATAACGATGTACATCCACCAGTGCGCTCCGAAGGTCTGTGTCCCGAACAGCAGGTTCTGGAACAGCTCGATGAGTTTTTTCAGGATTACTGCAGCAAGGCCGCTGCCCAACCCTACGATTACAGACAATATCAAAAGCAAGTTGCGCTCAGATATTTTGTTTCTGAGCGCACTTGTCAATCTGTAGATTATGGTCTTGCTATTCGTCAATATCGTCTTCAGGCGTTTCACCGAAATCGCCTTCATTCTCAGGAAATGATTCATTCTCCCCGTCGGTTACGACTCCGTCGTCATCGTCATCCTTGAAAAGGTCTTTCTCGGCATCTTCGTAATCATCCATATGGACTTTTACCTTTACCAGATAGATAGCGTCGGGGATTTCGACTGACACCGCATAGAAAGAAGTTCCGTCCGGCTTGTCAATCTTCACCAGGTCTCCAAGATAATCGGCATAGCCGTGAGGGTACTTCTCTTCGAATGCCTCGCGCAGTTCATCCGACATATTTTCGTAGCTGATGACAGCTCTTCTCTTATTGGGATATCTTATTGCCATTTTCCTTATTGTTTTACCTCGCAATTATAGGCATTTTTTTCAAATACAACCTATGTTTGATTTTATTTGTTGAAAAAAAATGATTTTTGGCGTTTTTTGCGTTCCAGGTTGCGCTCCACGAAAAGCGGCCTTAGCGTTTTGGGGTCCAGCCCGGTATAATACATAACTGATGCCACAGTCATAGGAGTGGGTGTGAAATCCTGCACCTGCTCCATATAAAGACCCTTCAGATAATTGTTCTTGGACAGGGCGTCCATATCCCTCATCGAGCAGCCGGGATGGCCGCTGATGAAGTACGGCACAAGCTGGTATTTCAATCCGTGACGGCGCGTGATTTCGTCAAACTTGCCGCGAAGCACCTCGAACAGCCTGAAAGAAGGTTTGCCCATAACGGCCAGCACATTGTCCTGGGTATGCTCGGGAGCGACTTTCAGTCTTCCGCTGGTATGCCTTGTTATGAGGGCTTCAAGATAGGGTTGTGAAGTTTCGTCAAGATAGCCGTTCTCGTCGAGGAACAGGTCATAGCGGATGCCACTGCCTATATAGGCGTGACGTATGCCTTTGACGGCAAGCACCTTGTCGTAGAGTTCCAGCAAGTCCTTGTGGGAATGGTCGAGGTTGCGGCACATCCTGGGGAACAGACAGCTCTGGCGCGTGCACTTGTCGCAGAGAGCCTTGTTCCTGCCTCCCATACGGTACATATTGGCAGTAGGGGCTCCGAGGTCTGAGATGTTTCCGGCGAAATCGGGAAGGTCCTTCAGCCGGCTGGCTTCGTCCACTATTGATTCTTCGGAACGGGACTGTATGAACTTGCCCTGATGGGCGGCTATCGTGCAGAAGTTGCACCCTCCGAAACAACCACGGTGCGTGGTGATGGAGAACTTGATCATATCGTATGCCGGAATCCTCTTGCCCTTGTAGCGGGGATGCGGAAGCTTGGTAAAGGGCAGACTGTAGACTGCGTCCAGCTCCTCGGTGGTCATAGGAGGATACGGAGGGTTGATGCACACGAACGACCTTCCTGTCTGCTCGACGAGCATCATCGCGTGCAGCGAATTAGCCTCTCTCTCTATGATATTGAAGTTCTGTGCGAAAGCAATCTTGTTGCGCTTGCAGTCTTCGAAGGAATGCAGGTCGAAATAGTCAGTGTCGGGAGGTGTGTCGGCAAGATAGCCGATTTGGGGTATCTGCCTGATCTCTTCCTGTGACTTTCCTGCCGCAAATGCGTCTGTCAGAGCCACCATCGGCCTCTCTCCCATTCCGTAGACCAGATAGTCCGCACCAGACTCGACAAGAACTGACGGTTTGAGGCAGTCCTGCCAGTAGTCATAATGGGTCAGCCTGCGGAGCGACGCCTCGATGCCGCCGATAACTACGGGAACATCTGGATAGAGTTCCTTCAGTATTTTTGTATATACAGTGACAGCATAGTCCGGACGGTATCCGGCGCGGCCTTCGGGTGTGTAGGCGTCATTGCTGCGCAGGCGTTTCGAAGCCGTGTAATGGTTGACCATCGAATCCATATTGCCGGAGTTGACGGCAAAATAGAGACGCGGAACCCCCATCTTCTTGAAGTCGCGCAGGTCGTCTCTCCAGTTTGGCTGGGGAACTACGGCCACCTTGTAGCCCCGGGCTTCCAGCGCCCTGGTCACCACCGCCGTACCGAAGGATGGATGGTCGATGAACGCATCCCCGGTGAAAAGGACCACATCGGCTGCATCCCAGCCAAGGGCATCCATTTCTTTTCTGGTGGTGGGCGCAATCATGGCAACTGGGGAAAACTACATTCTCTCCGGCAACTTGATGCCGAGAATGGTCATTGCCTTGGTGAGAACCTGTGCGATGGCTGCGAGCAGCGCCAGCCTCTGCGAGCGGACTTTGTCGTCGTCTGCTTTGAGGACGCTGACGTCGTGGTAGTACTGGTTGAACTCCTTGGCAAGCTCATAAGCATAGTTGGCGACAAGGGCGGGTGAATGTGCCTCTGCAGCTTCAGCCACCTTGTCGGGGAAGGATGCCAGCAACTTGACGATCTCTATCTCCTTGGGAATGAATTCCACTCCAGTGAAGCAAACCGGGAACTTCTGTTCGGCTGCCTTGCGGAGAATAGACTTGATGCGGGCGTAGGTATACTGTATGAACGGGCCTGTGTTGCCGTTGAAGTCGATGCTTTCCTTCGGGTCGAAGAGCATAGTCTTTCGCGGATCCACCTTGATGATGAAATATTTCAAGGCACCGAGGCCGATGGTCATGAACAGTTCCTTCTGCTCTTCTTCATCCATATCATCCAGCTTGCCCAGCTCGAGGGAAGTCTCGCGGGCGGTAGCATACATTTTCTCAATGAGGTCGTCGGCATCGACTACGGTGCCTTCCCTGGACTTCATCTTGCCTTCGGGAAGTTCGACCATTCCGTATGACATATGGTATATGGCATCTGCCCAGGACATTCCGAGCTTGCCCAGAATAAGCTTGAGCACCTGGAAGTGGTAGTTCTGCTCATTGCCTACTACATATATTATCTCGTCGAAATTGTATTCGTCGTGACGGCGGCAGGCAGTGCCGAGATCCTGCGTCATATAGACTGATGTTCCGTCGCTTCTCAGAAGCAGCTTCTTGTCAAGGCCGTCGCCTGTCAGGTCGCACCACACCGATCCGTCATCACGGCGGTAGAACACGCCTTTCGCAAGGCCTTCCTCCACCAGCGACTTGCCAAGCAGATAGGTCTGCGATTCGTAGTATATCTTGTCGAAGCTGACGCCAAGGTCAGAATAGGTCTTGTCGAAACCATCATATACCCAGCCGTTCATCTTTGCCCAGAGTGCACGGACTTCAGGATCGCCCTGCTCCCACTTCAACAGCATTGCCTGCGCCTCTTTCAGGCACGGTGCCTGCTTCGCAGCCTCCTCCTTGTCAAGGCCGGTCTTTTCCATTATCTCGGCCACTTCCTCGTTCAGCATATTGTTGAACTCGACATAGAAGTCGCCTACCAGATGGTCTCCTTTCTTGCCGGAAGATTCAGGAGTTACGCCGTTGCCCCGGCGGAGCCAGGCCAGCATCGACTTGCAGATATGTATGCCTCGGTCGTTCACGAGGTTCACCTTGACCACATTGTTGCCGGCTGCAGCGAGCAGCTGGGAAACCGACCATCCGAGAAGGATGTTGCGGATATGTCCGAGGTGGAGCGGCTTGTTGGTGTTGGGGGAAGAGAATTCCACCATCACGGTACGTCCGTTGGAAGGGTGCTGTCCCCAGTCCTTGGCAGCGTAGATTTCTGAGAACACCTTACCCCAGTAGGCTGCAGACATCTTGATGTTGAGGAAGCCCTTGACCACATTGTAGGACTCAATGCTCTCGGCGTTGGCCTTCATATATTCGCCGATTTCCGTCGCCGTGGCTTCAGGAGCCTTGCGGCTCACCCTGAGCAGAGGGAAAACCACGAGGGTCACGTCCCCTTCGAATTCCTTGCGGGTAGCCTGCAGCTGCAGTGCTCCGGGAGCGGGTTCCACACCATAAAGAGTCCTGACAGCATCGGCGGCCAGACCGCTTAACAAATCTATCGAGTTAATCATATTATTTCAGTCCGTTATATTCAAGAAGTGCATCGACAGTGGCATCGTGGCCGCGGAAATTCCTGTAGAGTTCTCCTGCATCGGCTTCGTCGCCACGCTTGAGAATTTCATAGCGATATTTGCGCGCCAGTTCCTGGTTGAAGATGTCGCCGGTCTCATCGAAAGCCTTGGAGGCGTCATTGTCGAGAACCTGAGCCCAGAGATAGCTGTAGTAGCCGACATCATATCCGTGGGAGAAAATGTGCAGGAAATACGGAGCCCTGTAGCGGGGCGGAATCTCGGTGAGAAGGCCGATATCCTTGAGTATCTTAGACTCAGCCGCCAGCACGTTGTAGTTCTCGGGGATCTCTTTCTGTGAGTAGAGACCAAGGTCCAGATACATCGCTGCGAGCAGTTCAGTCATAGCGAAACCCTTACCGTAATTCTTTGACTCAAGATATTTGTCCACCAGCTCCATCGGTATGACCTCACCGGTCTCATAATGCTTTGCATATACCTTGAGCACCTCGGGAGCAAATGCCCAGTGCTCGTTGAGCTGCGAAGGAACCTCCACGAAATCGTGGTCGAAATATGAAATGCCAGGGTACTTCACGTCGATCAGGAAAGACGCGAGGGCGTGTCCGAACTCGTGGAAGAAGGTCTCGGTCTCGTCAGGTGTGAGCAGCGAAGGCTTGCCTCCCACAGGACGTGAGAAGTTGCCGCATATTGTGACGATGGGGGTTATCTTGTTGCCGGCTTCGTCATACTTCTGGTCGCGGTAGCCGCCGCACCAGGCGCCATTGCTTTTCTCGCCGGGACGGGCGAACATATCCATAAAGATGACACCCAGGCTGGTTCCGTCAACATCCTTGCACTCGAAGGCCTCGGCCTCAGGATGAGGCAGCGGAACGTTGGCAAGCGGCTCGAAAGTGATTCCGAAAAGCTTGTTAGCCGTATAGAATATGCCTTCACGCACATTCTCGAAGCGGAAGTAAGGTTTAAGTTCCTCTTCGTCGATGCTGTATTTCTCAGCCTTTGCAAGATTAGAGTAATATCTCCAGTCTGCGGCCTGGACTGTCGTGATGCCGTCCTTTGCTGCCATAGCCTTGATGTCCTTCAGTTCCCGGTTGGCTGCAGCAAGGGATGCCTTCCACACCTGGTCGAGGAGTTTGTAGACATTCTCGGAGTTCTTGGCCATACGGTCCTCAAGCTGGAAATCCACGAAAGTGTCGTAGCCGAGAATCTGGGCCTTGCGAAGTTTCAAACGGATAATCTCTTCACAGATTTCCTTGTTGTCCTCTGCATTATTGTTGTTGCAGCGGTTCAGATAGGCGTCGAGAACCTTGATGCGGAGTTCCCTGTTCGCCGCGCTCTGGAGGAAAGGCATTACACTCGGGTTGTCAAGGCCGACAATCCACCTGTCGGAAAGTCCTGCGGCCTCAGCCCTTGAAGCAGCCTCCGCTATGAAATCGGCGCTGAGGCCGGCAAGGTCAGCCTTGTCCTTTATCTCAAGCTTCCAAGCTGCAGTCTCCTTGATCAGGTTCTGGGAGAACTTTAGCTGGAGGTTGGAGATGGCGGCATTGACCTCTTTCAGTTCGGCCTTCTTGTCGGCAGGGAGAGCCGCTCCGTTCCTGGCGAAGCTCTTGTATACATTGTCGACCAGGCGAAGCTGTGCCGCATCGAGACCAAGCTGGTCTTTACGGTCATATACAGACTTGATCCTCTGGAAGAGGGCGTCGTTCAGCTGGATATTGTTGGAATGCTCGCTCATCATCGGAGTGATCACGTTCGATGCCTCAGCAACCTCGTCGTTGAAAGCCATCGACTCGACATTGCCAAAGACTCCGTATACGTCGGAAAGCAATTCTCCGGACTTGTCATAAGCCACTATAGTATTATCGAAGTTAGGTTCTTCCTTGCTGTTGACGATAGCTGCGATCTCAGCGTCGTGGGCTTCGATGGCCTTCTTTATGGCTGGAACGAAATCCTCAGTCTTGATTTCATCGAAAGGCGGGATGCCGAAAGGAGTGTTCCACTCCTTGAGGAGGGGATTCTTCTCAACGCACGCGCAGAGACTCATTGCTGCGATTGCCATGACTATAATCCTTTTCATATTTATAGTTTTTCTCATTCTTTCTAAATAAAAAAGAGGGTTTCTTCATCAGATTCCCTCTTAATTCACCAGATGGGAGACTAACCCAGATAGCTTTTGAGCAGCTTGCTGCGGGCACTGTGACGGAGGCGGCGGATGGCCTTCTCCTTGATTTGACGAACCCTCTCGCGTGTCAGTCCGAAATGTTCTCCGATCTCTTCGAGTGTCATCTCCTGACAACCGATGCCGAAGAAATACCTCACGATGTCCCTCTCCCTTTCAGTGAGAGTAGAAAGGGCCCTTTCTATCTCCTTGTTGAGGGATTCGTTCACGAGACCCTTGTCGGCGTTGGGAGAGTCGTTGTTGACAAGGACGTCCAGCAGACTGTTGTCCTCGCCGTCTACGAACGGAGCATCCACAGATACGTGGCGTCCTGAAACCCTCAACGTGTCGTTGATCTTCTCACGCGGAATGCCGAGAATCTCTGCCAGCTCATCAGAAGAAGGCATACGCTCATTCTCCTGCTCGAACTTACTGAGAGCTTTATTGATCTTATTCAGCGATCCAACCTGATTGAGCGGAAGGCGAACGATCCTCGACTGTTCTGCCAAAGCCTGCAGGATTGACTGGCGGATCCACCAAACGGCGTAAGAAATGAACTTGAAACCTCTGGTCTCATCGAACTTTTCCGCAGCCTTGATCAGGCCAAGGTTACCTTCGTTGATGAGGTCAGGAAGGCTCAAGCCCTGGTTCTGATACTGCTTGGCGACCGAAACCACGAACCTGAGGTTCGCTCTCGTCAGCTTTTCAAGGGCTTCCTGGTCGCCTTTCTTGATACGCTGGGCAAGCTCTACCTCTTCTTCTACCGTGATCAGCTCTTCTCTGCCAATTTCTTGCAAATACTTGTCGAGAGATGCGCTCTCTCGATTCGTAATCGACTTTGTAATTTTAAGTTGTCTCATTAATCGATAATGATATCAGGCCACTGGAGGCCATAGCGCGCAAATATATATATTTAAATCAAGATATTACAAATTTACCATGATTTCTTTTTGAACATTGTCGCGCAACACCGTAACGACGGCTTTTTCACCGGGGCGGAGCTTGCTCACCTGCACCTGGACTTCAGATGCCGTGTTCACGTTGTTCAGGTTGATCTCCTTGATGATGTCGCCTGAGCGGAGACCGGCGGCAGCCGCAGGAGTTTCAGCCCTCACGTCAGCGATGGTCACGCCCTTGTCGGTATCCATCATAGAGATGCCGAGCACAGCGCGCTGCACTGAACCGAACTCTATGAAGTCATCAGTGATCTTCTTGACGATGTTCACAGGCACTGCGAATGCATAGCCGGAATATGAACCCGTGAGGGAGATGATTGAAGTGTTGATGCCGACAAGCTGGCCGCTGGTGTTCACAAGCGCGCCGCCACTGTTTCCGGGATTGACGGCAGCATCGGTCTGGATGAAGGATTCAACCCTGTAGGAACCGTCATAGTTCGGGAATGAACGTCCCTTTGCGCTGACGATACCGGCCGTGATGGTAGAACGCAGGTCATAGGGACTGCCTATGGCAAGCACCCATTCGCCGAGCCTCAACTCGTCGGAATCGCCCATTTCGAGGGCCTGGTAGCCTGTTCCCTCAACCTTCAGAAGGGCCAGGTCGGTGGCAGCGTCGGTTCCTATCACTTTAGCATCGTGGACGCTGTTGTCATAGAGGGTTACCTGCACTTCGTCAGCACCTGAAACGACGTGGTTGTTCGTAACGATATATCCGTCTTCGGAGATTATCACTCCGGAACCGATTCCAACCTGATCCTGAGGGGTGTTGGCGAAACCGAAGAAATAGTCGAACATCGAAGAGGGCGACTGCTGGCGGCTGGCCTTCTTGACAACTTTGACATATACGACTGAATTGACAGCCATTTCAGCAGCATCGCTGAAATAAGTGGCAGTCATCACATCTTTCTCACTGCGGACAATCTTCCTGTCCTGAGGAATTTCGTTTTTCTCTCTGAGTTCTTCCTTGAACTCGCTTAATTCGCTGGTCTTGGCAGACACCTTGCCTGCAACCACATAAGAGACTAAGCCTGACAAAATGACAGACAAAGCCGCAATCAATAGACCTTTTTTCATATTGTAATTGTTGATAATTTCCGGGGCATTTTGCGGTCAAATTATATGCCAAAAGGGTACGGAGTTTCAGTTGTTTTTTATTATCTTTGTGTGTTACCATAAAGATTAATAATTAACATCAGTGATATGAGATTCGTATTATCAAGTTCGGAACTTCTCCGCGGACTGGTGTCCGTTTCGAGAGTATTAGCAAACAAGCCTGCCCTTGCAATATTGGACAATTTCCTCTTTGACCTCAAGGACAATTCCCTTACCGTCACTGCATCTGACGGAGAGACGACTCTCCGCACAAGCCTTCCGGTAGAGCAGGTCCTCGAAGAAGGCGCTGCTGCAGTTCCCGCCAGGCTTCTTATAGACTCGCTCAAGGAGTTTCCGGACCAGCCCCTCTCATTCCTCACTGACAAAGCCTCTTCGCTCAACATAATCTGGTCCAGCGGTGCTTCCAAGATTCCGTTCTTCCCTGCCGAAGACTATCCCGTTTTCCCTGTGATCGCAGAGGACGCCAACAAGCTCGACATCCCGGCCCCCATCCTTCTCAACGGCATCAATGACACCATCTACGCCACTGCCGAAGAAGAGCTGAGGCCCGTGATGAACGGCATATTCTTCGACATCGACACTGTCGGCACTTCAGTCGTGGCTTCAGATGCCCACAAGCTGGTTTGCTATACTGTCTTTTCAGTGAAAGGCAGCGAGAAGTGCTCGTTCATCCTGCACAAGAAACCCGCCGCCGTACTGAAGAATATCATCGGCAAGGCCGAAGGTGACATCTCCGTGAAGTTCGACAAGCGCAACGCAATGTTCTCGTTTGACAATACGGTGCTCGTCTGCCGCCTTGTAGACGGCAACTATCCTGCATACCGCACCGTCATCCCGAAGAACAACCAGAACAAGATGATCATCGGCCGCGTTGAATTCCTGAATGCAGTCCGCCGCGTGGCAGTCTGCTCGAACCAGGCCACAAGCCATATCATCCTGAAGATTTCTGCCGGCGAGATAATGATTTCAGCAGAAGACACCTCATTCGCAATCTCTGCATATGAGAAACTGAGCTGCCAGTATGACGGCGTTGACATCGAGATCGGCTTCAAGGCCCCGTTCCTCGCCGAGATCCTGAGCAACCTGCCGTTCGAGAACATCTGCATGTGCCTCGCTGACAGATGCCGTGCCGCGCTGATCGTTTCAGCCGACGAAAAGGATCCTTCAGAAGAGCTCTGCGCCCTGCTGATGCCGATCATGCTCAATTCATAGTCCACGATGGAACTCAAGCTCAACAATCCCCTGTTGTTCTTCGATCTGGAAACGACAGGGCTTGACGTTTCGCGCGACCGCATAGTCGAAATCGCCGCCGTCAAAGTATTCCCCGACGGCCATTGCGAAGAGAAACGCAGGCTTATAAACCCCACCATTCCCATCCCTAAGGAAGCCCAGGATGTGCACCACATCAGCGACGAGGACGTCAAAGACCAACCAACTTTCAAGCAGGTGGCGAAGTCGCTTGCTCAGTGGATGGAGGGCTGCGACATAGCCGGCTACAACTCCACCCGATTCGACATTCCGCTGCTGGCCGAAGAGTTCCTGAGGGCCGGCGTCGATTTTGATTTCCGCAAAAGGAAACTGATAGACGTACAGAACATCTTCCACAAGATGGAGCAACGCACCCTCGTAGCCGCTTATGCATTCTACTGCAACAAGAACCTTGACGACGCCCATTCTGCACTGGGGGATGTCAGGGCGACATACGAGGTTCTCAAGGCTCAGCTTGACAGATACGAAGGCACCCTGCAGAACGACGTAAAATTCCTTGCAGACTTCACCACCCGCAACCGGCTTGCAGACTATGCAGGACGCATCATCCTCAACGAACACGACGAGCCTGTCTTCAACTTCGGCAAGCACAAGGGACGCAAGGTGATTGACGTGCTGCGTGCCGAGCCCAGCTACTACGACTGGATGATGAACGGTGATTTCACGCTCGACACCAAGAAAGTGCTCACCGACATCTATCTGGAATCCAAGAAAAAGGCACTATGAACATAGCTGTCCTGAGACCGTCCGGCAACTATTGTTTCCGTCCCGACACTACCCTCAACAGGGAAGCGCGAGACTACTACATCCCCGACGGGGTTGAAGCCGTGACTCTCAGGCCTTGCATCTACTCCAAAATAATAAAGGCCGGGAAGTGTGTCTCCGAAAGGTTTGCAGAAAGGTACGTGGACAACTTCGGCTTCGGTGTCTTGCTTGATGCGGAAGATACAGACCCTATGGAAGCATTCTGTATGGACGGCAGTTCTTATCTTTCAGGCGACACTGCTCCGGTTTCAGGAATCAATGACGCAGTTTTCGAAGTCAGTATCAACGGCAAGCCTTGGTTAAGGAAGGAAGGATTCAGCGCCGGGATGCTGTTTGATGCTCTCGTCACCGTCAGCAGAAGAAGTTCAGTAAGGGCTACAGATATGATTGCGGTATGCCTGCCGGAATCTTTGACACTTCACAAAGGAGATTCCTTCACCTTCGAAGGGCAGAAGGTCAACATCCTATAAAGCACCGACATATTTTGCCGCATTCAAGCCGGCAAGAGCTCCTGTCGAAAATGCCATCTGCAGGTTATACCCACCTGTGTCACCGTCAAGATCCAGCACTTCGCCGGCAAAGAAGAGCCCCTTGTCGATTCTGGACTGCATCGTCTTGGACACCACTTCACTGAGAGAAACTCCGCCGGCAGTCACGACAGCCCTGCGGAACCCGGCGTGCTTGGCAATAGGGAAGCGCCAGTCTTTAAGACGGTCGGCCAGTGTATTGACGGTAAGATTCCTGGACATATTGTAGAACGGATTGATCAGTTCCGAAGGCATAAACCTGCGGAGAACCTTCTTCATCCTGGCCTCGTTGATTACGGGAACATCCCATTTGAAAGAAGCCACTTCCCTCTTGACCCTCTCTTTCAGCTCATTCACCGGAACTGCAGGCTTGAGGTCGATGACAAGCTCGACAGAAGAACCGTTTTCCAGGGCATTGACCGCCCTTCGGCTTACCCTGAACCCGAGGGGGCCTTCTATGCCGTCTTCGGTGAAGGTAAGATCACCCATCTCGGACTGGATGAGGTCCTTGTCCACGAAGAGATTGAGTCCTACGTTCTTCAGCTCGATATCATACAGATCGCTGTCGTAGGCTTTGGGCATAAGGGCGGCAAGACTCGGGAAGCAACGGGTCACGCTGTGTCCCAGAGACTCAGCCAGGTCATACCCTTTGCCGTTAGAGCCTGTTGCCGGATAGGACAGTCCTCCGGTAGCAATGATCAGGGCATTTGACATAATCACTTCAGTGCGGATTATGCGGGGAGAAGAAATGTCATTATATGTGCATTTGAACTTGCTGCCGTCCGTGCATACCGCTAGCAGGTCAGCATCCGTTATCAGTTTCACCCCGACCTGCTTCATCCTGTTCACCAGGGCGTCCACCACATCGAAGGCATTCATCGACTTTGGAAAGACACGGTTTCCCTGGGTTTCCACAGTCTCGAGACCTATGCTGTTGAAATAATCAATGGTTGCCGCATTGGAGAAGTTGAAGAAGGCACTTTTCACGAAGTTGCTCTTGGGATGCACGTGAGTTGCGAACTCACCCCAGGGTTTGGTGTTCGTGATGTTGCAGCGGCCTTTTCCCGTAATGGCCAGCTTGCGGCCGCAGAGATGGTTCTTCTCCAGCAGCACTACCTCGGCTCCGCTTTCTGCTGCCTTTATGGCAGCCATCATACCTGCAGGGCCCCCGCCCACTACTACTATCTGAACCATATCGCTCATCCCTTCTGCCGAATTAATTATTTATATATGACTCCGCTGCCTTGAAGTTCTCCTTCGTTGTCATACCAGGCGGCGAACTGGCCGGGCGTCACACCTCTCTGGGGATTGTCAAAAATGATATAAAGGCCGTCTTCGCGGGCATAAAGTCTCGCCTGCTGCAGCGGCTGGCGATACCTGATCCTTACGAGACAGTCCCTCTGTTCACCTACAGGCAAGGCAAGCGAAGGCCTCACCCAGTGGATATCGCGCGGTTCTATCCGGAGACCTTTCCTGTACAGTCCGGGGTGGTCCTGCCCTTCTCCTACATATATCAGGTTATTCTCCACATCAGTCGCAACGACGAACAGCGGATTCTTGTGCCCGCCGATGTTCAGACCGTGGCGCTGCCCTATCGTATAGAACTGAGCTCCATCGTGGCGGCCTGCGAGTTTTCCGTCGGTCTCTGTATAAATCACCGGCTTTGCCATTTCTTCAATGGTTTCAGGGACTTTCATCCCTTCGTAGAAATCCCTGAATATTTCTATAACCCGGCCTTCTTTAGGCTTGAGTTTCTGCTGAAGGAACACAGGCAGATCTACTTTTCCGACAAAGCATATTCCCTGGGAATCCTTCTTGTCAGCGCTGGGAAGCCCAGCCTCCTTGGCAATCCTCCTGACCTCCGGCTTTGTGATGCCGCCGATAGGGAAAAGAGCATAGCGCAGCTGCTCCTGAGTGAGCTGGCAGAGGAAATAGCTTTGGTCCTTGTTCTTGTCAAGACCAGCCAGAAGCCGATATTCAATATGACCGTCAGCTGTCCTCACTTCATCCTTGCAGCAATAGTGGCCGGTGGCGACATACTCCGCCCCCAGACCCAGGGCATGCCGGAGGAATGAATCGAACTTGATCTCACGGTTGCACAGGACGTCCGGATTCGGCGTGAGCCCCCTCTCATACCCGTCGAACATATAGTCTACCACCCGTTTGCGATACTCTGCACTGAGATCGACGAAGTGGAAAGGTATGCCGATCTTGCGGGCGACCATTTCGGCGACACTGCGTTCCTCCTCCCACTCACAGTCTCCGTGCAGTGTTCCTGTAGAATCATTCCAGTTCTGCATGAATATGGCGAACACGTCGTGACCGGCATTCTTCAGAAGAAGAGCCGCAACACTGGAATCAACTCCACCGGAAAGACCGACTGCAATTTTCATTTCTTGTTATTGCGAATAATAAAAAAACACTACCTTTGTGCCGGGTAAGTCTTACACGACCAGCTCCTGTCGAACTCCCCCAGGGCCGGAAGGCAGCAAGGGTAGATGGTTGTAGCGGTGCGATGTAATAAGCTTACCCTTTTTTGTTTCTATCCCTCGAGGTTGTCGAAATAGAAAGGAAGCAAAGCCTTCACCGATCCGAAAACCTCCACTCTGCCGGCGCTGCCGACTATCACGGTCATAGGCACCCCTCCCCTTTCTTCATACTCGACCAAAGCCTGACGGCATGCTCCGCAGGGATAGGTCGGCGTTTCGGTGAGCTTGCCCTCGTGGCAGGCAGCCACAGCAATGGCCAGCATCTTCGCCCCGGGATATGCAGCTCCAGCATAATAACAGGCAGACCTTTCTGCACATAATCCAGAAGGATAAGCAGCATTCTCCTGGTTGGAAGCACAAACTACCTCCCCGTTGTCAAGCAGGATTGCAGCACCTACCCTGAAGTTGGAATACGGTGCATAGGCACTGCCGGTGGCTTCTACCGCCTTCTGCAGAAGAGACTGCCACTCTGCAGGAAGTTCATCACCGGACTGGTATACCTGATAGCAGATGTTGAGTTGCTTGTTTTGCATGGCGACAAGGCGTATTTATGCGAAATTAGTAAAAAATGCTTAATTTCGCTTCTATGAAGGCCGTCTATATCTCTATCTGCAGCCTGATGCTTCTGACTTGTCTTGTTGCTGATGCAGGGCAGCCTCAGGCCACATCTGACTATCGGACGGACTACATTCTCAAATACAAGGATGCAGCCATCGCCCAGATGCAGCAAAGCGGTATCCCCGCCAGCATAACCCTAGCCCAGGCTTGTCTGGAATCCGGATTCGGCACATCCACCCTGGCTACCAGCGGCAATAACCATTTCGGCATCAAGTGCCACGACTACACCGGCCGCAAGATGTATGTAGACGACGATGTGAAGGACGATTGCTTCCGTGTCTACGACAAAGTTGAGGACTCTTTCCAGGACCACTCCGACTTCCTTCGGTACCGTTCAAGATATTCGTTCCTATTCGACCTCGATCCCACTGACTACAAGGGTTGGGCCTACGGCCTGAAAGCTGCAGGATATGCCACTGACCCGCAATATGCCACAAGACTGATAGATCTCATCGAACGCTACAACCTTCAGCAATACGACAGCGCGGTAAACCCCGAAGAACTCCCCGTGACACCTGTCGTCGCCAAAATGCCGGAGCAGGTCGAGCTCAAGGCTTCCAGTCCCCTCTATCGCATATCTCTGCAGAGAGAGATCCTCACGCGGAACAAGGTGATGTACGTCGTGGCGAACGGCTATGAGACTTTCTCTTCAATTGCCAGGGAATTTAACCTGTTCAACAGGGAAATCCTTCGTTTCAACGACGAAAAGCGCGACCGTATGTTGCAGGACGGAGAAATCGTCTATGTGGAGGCCAAGAAGAAGCAAGCAGGGAAATATCTCGACAAGCACGTGGTGGAAGAAGGTGAAACTATGCACGAAATCAGCCAGCAATATGCCGTCAGGCTGAAAAACCTATACAAGTACAACCCGGGACTGGCTTCCGGCAGAGAGCCTGAACCCGGAAGCATCATCAACCTCAGGAAACAATGAAAAAAGCAATACTGCTGGCGCTGACAGCGCTTCTGGCGATAACGCTTGCTGTCGGTTACAGCTATTACCGCACATACTACAAGCCTAACTCGACTGCGAACGAAGCGGACATTTATGTCTACGCCGACGGTACTTACAACGCCTTTCTCGACTCGCTCTTCAGCTCCGGAGCAATAAAGGACCGCACTACCTTCAAAAAGGCCGCTGACAAACTCGGACTGGCCGATGTGCTGAAGGCTGGACACTATAATATAAAGCCGGGCCTGACCAACAAGGAAATCGTCAGAGTCTTCGCCAACGGTTACCAGACCCCTGTGATGCTGCAGGTCAAAGGCTATATCCATACACCAGAGGCTATGGCAGGTTACCTCGGCAAACGGCTGCACGACGATTCGACTGCCTTCGTCAACGCACTTCACGACACCGAGTTGATGAAGAGTATGGGTTTCAGGAAAGAGACATACCTGAGCGTCTTCATTCCCGACACATACGAGGTATGGTGGACCATCTCGCCTGAAGACCTCATCAAGAGGATGAAGAAGGAATATGACGCTTTCTGGAACGAAAGCCGTACCGCCAAGGCCAGAGCCATCGGGCTGACGAAGGATGAGGTAATGACACTTGCGTCGATAGTGATAGAAGAGACCAAATACGAACCGGAGATGCCCACGGTAGCAGGCGTATACATCAACCGCCTGAACAAGGGAATGCTGCTGCAGGCCGACCCTACGGTGAAGTTCGCCCTCAACACTGAAGGTATCACGAGGATACTCAACAAGCATCTTCAGACTGACTCACCCTACAACACCTATCTCTATCCGGGACTTCCTCCTGGACCCATAACGATAGCTCCAAAGTCAGCCATTGAGGCCGTCCTGAACTATCAGCATCACAACTATCTGTATTTCTGCGCCAAGGACACTTTCGACGGACAGCACAACTTCGCCGTCACTTACGCAGATCACCTGAAGAATGCTAGAGCCTATCAGCGCGCCCTTAACGCAAGGACCTCTTCAAGGGCTGCCTTATAGTCGGCATTACCGCTGTTGATCACCTTGTAGTAGACATTTTCATCCCATATAGACCTGGCCATCAAGGCTGTCATTGCCAGCTTGATGTCGGCAGACGACTTGGCCAGATCGGCTTCCGAGGGCTCGATTCTTTCCTTTCTGCAATAGTTCAGGAATTCAGCATAGATATCATCGAGCGCGGGATCGGCTGCAAGTTCTTCCCAGGAACTGTATTTCTGGCGCATCGATGTCCTGCGGGAATCCATATAGCCGTTGACGAACTCCTGCAGGATGCCGCGGGCTGCCACTACAGAATAGAACGCTGATATATATGAAGTATCCCTGGGGACGAAGATGTCCGGCAATATGCCGCCTCCGCCATAAACGGTACGTCCTTTGACAAGAGTGTGGAACTCCTGTGACTCATCGACCCTGATGCTGTCACGGCTGAAGCTCTCTCCCCGTTCATAGCGTTCGTTGTGTTCCTGGTAATATTTCTGGCTGTTGCCTTCTTCGTACGGGCTTTGGATCACCCTTCCGCTGGGAGTATGATAGCGCGCTGTCGTTACCCTGAGGGCTGAGCCGTCAGAGTAGTTGAATTCTCTCTGGACCAGTCCTTTTCCGAAAGTACGGCGCCCTACAATAGTACCCCTGTCCCAATCCTGCACGGCACCGGCTACGATTTCGCTGGCAGAAGCCGAATTCTCATCGACCATAATAACCAGGGGGCCTTCCTGATAGATGCCGCTTCCTGTGGCGTGTTCTTCCTGCTTCTTGAATTTGGCGCCTTCCGTATACATCATCAGTTGTCCTTTTGACAGAAAGAGGTTCGTGATCGTCAAGGCCGCGCCAAGCAGTCCGCCTCCATTGCTTCTGAGGTCAAGTATCACGCCCTCCGGAGTACGTCCGAGCATTCTGAGGGCCTCAAAGACTTCCTGACCCGTGTTCGCCGCAAACCTGTCCAGCTTGATATAGACCACGCCGGGAGCGGCTTCATACGCAGCCACTACACTCTCCATAGGGATACGGTCGCGTGTGATGCGATATGTGCGAATCTCTTCTACTCCCCTGCGCATCACGTCCACATCGACTTTCGTCCCGCGCTTGCCGCGAAGAAGGTCTCTTACCCTGTTGTTGGTAATATGGGTTCCGGCTATCTGTATAGTGTCGACTTTCAAAATCTTGTCTCCAGCCTGCAGGCCGACCTTCGACGCAGGGCCTCCCGCAATCACGTTCTGGACCGTGAGAGTATCCTGGATAATGGCGAATTCAATGCCCACTCCGTCAAATGCGCCGCTCATAGACTCGTCAGCACTCTCAGTCTCTTGCTTTGACAGGAAGACGGTATGGGGGTCCAGCGATGACACAAGAGACTCGATAGCCTTGTCGGCCAGTTTGTTGAAGTCGAGCGTGTCGACATAATAATCCTGAAGGAACAGGAGTGTCGATGCAATCTTGGTGAACTGTTCACGGGCATTCTGCGCGACGAGGGTTGCCGGAATGACAGACGCTATTATGAATGCAGCTACAATAGCCGAAATCTTTTTCATCAGAAAAGTTTTTTGACGGGGACATCAAAAATCATACCCTCTTCAGCCAGATAAGTTTCGGGGAAAACCCGTCTGGCCTCTTCGAGAAGTACGTTGACATCTGGATAACGTGACGAGAAATGACCGATGACCAGTTTCTTCGCCCCTGCTGCTTCTGCGACAGATGCCGCATCTTCAGCAGTGGAATGGAAATATTCTGAAGAAAGGTCGCGCATGTCATTGCCGAACGTAGCCTCGTGGTAGAGCACATCCACGCCACGAACCCATTCCTTCATCTCGGGGAAAGGAGCCGTATCGCTGCAATATGCAGCACTGCGCGGAACGTAGGGCTTATATGCATATTTTGCGGCCTCGAGCACGCTGCCGTCCTCGCGGACCACGTCGTTGCCAGCCTTGAGAGAGCCGATTTCCTGCAGTGTCAGGGAATCCTTCTCTATGTATTCCTTGCGTACGTTTAATGCAGGCTCTTCTTCCCTGAAAAGGAAGCCGAATGTTTCAACCTTATGATTCAGCGGGAATGCGTATACTTTGCAGTTGCGCGTGGCGATTATCTCCTCCGGAGCCGTAGCCTTCAGGGGAATGAAGTTGATGTCGAACTTCACACCGTCTCCGAAATATGTCTTGAAAAACTTGAGGGTGTGGCAAAAGGCTTCCGGAGCATAAATATAGAGCGGAGCCGTGCGTCCCTTCAGAGCCATAGTAGACAACAGCGGCATTATGCCGAACACGTGGTCGCCGTGAAGATGCGAAATGAGGATGTTCTCTATCTTGGCGTGGGATATGCCGTTCCTGGCGAGCAGGATCTGGCAGCCTTCGGCACAATCAATTAAAAACAAGCGCCCGCGTACGTTCATTACATGGGCGCTTGAAAATCTATTGTTTGAAGGAACGGCCGAAGCCGTTCCCAAAGTAGTCAGAGAGAACTCCATCCGGAATTATTCCTCAGTAGTTTCTGCTGCAGCTGCTGCTTCTTTCTTCTCCATCTCGCTCTTGAGGGCTGCGAGTGAACTGATGTCACCGAGAGTGGTCTTCTCGAGGTTGGCTTTCAGCTTCTTCACGGCCTTCTGAGTGTTGTTGGCTTCAGCATTCTGCTCTTTCATCTCCTTGGCAGCTTCTTCCTTGCGTGCGTCAGAGTAAGTGCGGCTGTGGCTGAGGGTGATCTTGCGGCTTGCCTTGTTGAATTCGAGAACCCTGAAAGGAAGCACTTCACCTACTGCAGGATTGCTGCCGTCTTCCTTGACGAGCTGGCGGTTAGAAGCGAAACCTTCGATACCATCTGCGAGGGCAACTACAGCACCCTTGTCGTTCATGCTGACGATGGTACCGTCGTGAACTGAACCTACAGTGTAAACTGACTCATACTCTTCCCAAGGGCTTTCTTCAAGCTGCTTGTGGCCGAGGCTGAGACGGCGGATGGCCTGGTCAACGTCGAGAACTACGACATCGATCTTGTCACCTACAGAAACGACCTCGCTCGGGTGTTTGATCTTCTTGGTCCAGCTCAGGTCGCTGATGTGTACGAGACCCTCGACACCTTCCTTAAGCTCAACGAACACACCGAAGTTGGTGATGTTGCGAACGATGGCGGTATGCTTGCTGTTGATAGGATATTCTTCAACGATGTTTGCCCAGGGATCCGGTTTGAGCTGTTTGATGCCGAGAGACATCTTGCGCTCGTCGCGGTCGAGTGAGAGGACAACTGCCTCAACTTCGTCACCTACCTTGAAGAAATCCTGTGCGCTGCGCAGGTGCTGGCTCCAGCTCATTTCTGAAACGTGGATCAGACCTTCTACGCCGGGCTGGATCTCAACGAATGCGCCGTAATCAGCGATGACGACAACTTTACCTTTAACCTTGTCACCAACCTTGATGTTCGGATCGAGAGCTTCCCAAGGATGAGGAGTAAGCTGTTTGACACCGAGGGCGATGCGCTTCTTGACATCGTCGAAGTCAAGGATAACGACGTTGATCTTCTGGTCGAGTGAAACGACCTCTTCAGGATGGTTGATCCTGCCCCAGCTGAGGTCAGTGATGTGGATGAGTCCGTCCACACCGCCGAGGTCGACGAATACACCGTAAGAGGTGATGTTCTTGACAACACCTTCGAGGATCTGACCTTTCTCGAGCTTGCTGATGATCTCAGCTTTCTGAGCTTCGAGTTCAGCCTCGATAAGAGCCTTGTGAGAAACTACTACGTTGCGGTACTCGTTGTTGATCTTGACGATCTTGAAGTCCATGGTCTTGTTGACGAATACATCGTAGTCTCTGATGGGCTTGACATCTATCTGTGAACCGGGCAGGAATGCTTCGATTCCGAACACATCCACGATCATACCGCCTTTCGTACGGCACTTGATATAGCCTTTCACGATCTCGTCTTTCTCGAACGCCTCGTTTACCCTGTCCCAAGAACGGAGTGAACGTGCACGTTTGTGAGAAAGGATCAGCTGGCCTTTCTTGTCCTCTGCATTCTCTACGTAAACCTCAACCTTGTCGCCTACTGCGAGCTCGGGGTTGTAACGGAATTCGTTGATGCTGATGACGCCTTCGCTCTTGTAACCGATGTTTACGATTACTTCGCGTTTGTTGATGGCGGTAACGACACCCTCGACAACTTCATTTTCGCTGATGCGTGAGAGAGTCTGGTTGTAAGCATCTTCAGTAGCCTTGCGGTCAACTCCGCTGGGGGTTTCGTTCTCGAACTCGTCCCAGTTGAAGCTGTCGTTGCTTACTGATGCGTTGCTTTTGTGTTTGGGGGTTTCTGCCTTGACCTCTTTGGTCTCGACTGCTGCCACTTCAGGAGTGGTTTCCTGTACGGTTTTTTCTTCTTCCATAGTTTGTAAAAAATTAACTAATAAGGAGTTAGACAATATGTATAATCCCTCTGCTTGCAAAGGGAGCGCAAATATAGGAAAAATACCTGATTATCAAAAGATTTTTACATCATCCGTCTGTGACGGAAGACGAAAAAGACGGCGAGCACCGTGATCAGCATTATCGCACCGATCAGCAGGACGTCCCAGTGCCCCCCTATCAGTGGCAGTTCCACATTCATTCCATAGAAACTTGCAATCAGGGTCGGAGGCATAAGCAGCACGGAAACCAGGGTGAAGATCTTCATGATCTTGTTCTGTTCCAGGTTGATCAGTCCGAGGACGGTGTTCTGCAGATACTCGAGACGTTCGAAGCTGAAGTTGGTATGGTTGATGAGTGACGAAATATCCTGGAGCATGATCGAGAGCTTGGTGTTGATCTCGTCCGGGGTCTTCTCGCTCTTGAGTATGCTAGAAATCACTCTCTGCTTGTCGACGATGTTCTCACGCACGAGCATCGTGTTTTCCTGCAGCTGGTTGATGTCCAGCACGAATTCGTCGCCGATGTTTTCTCCGAGGCTGACACGTTTGCTGTACTGCTCGATTTCCTTAGACATCAACTCGATCATATCCGCATCCATGTCGACCCTGTTTTCGAGAATGCCGAGCAGGATGTGGAAGCCGGTGGGATAGCCTTTGCGCCCGGCGAGTATGCGGCGCTGGATATCGGTGAAACTGCGCAGGGGAACCTGTCGGACAGAGACTATGGTGTTTTCGCTGAGGATGAAAGACACCGACTCCATATCGTAATTCTCAGGACCGGGAATCAGGAAGTTAGTGTTGATGAATATTTCATCCTCCGTCTCGCTGTAGCGAGATGAACTCTCGATCTCTTCGGCCTGTGCACGGCTCTGGAGGGTTGTTCCGAGGAAGTCCTCTACGGCTCGCTTCTCATCACCCTCGGGATCGAACAAATCAATCCACAGAACATCCTTCAACTGCATTGTGCGCAGGATGTCCACAGACTGGCTTGTATCAATTGTAGAATTATTGTTGTAGAATATTTCGATCATATTACCCGACATTAAGATGGTTCCACATTCTGTTGATTAACAGAGTGGCCATCCGGATCGGGGACTTGTCTTTACGAATCGTGTATTGAGAACACAGATCATCGTCGAATTCTACATTATTTGGATTGAAAGCGGTGCAAATTTAAACTTTTATTTCAAAAATCCAAAACTTACTGTCAGGCAGCCAGATGCTCTATGAGTATCTTGATGCCTATCGCAATCAGGACCAGTCCGCCAATCAGAGAACTTTTCTTGCCGATCAGGCGTGAAGCCCACTCCCCTCCCTTCAGTCCGAGCTCGCTGGCAGCGGCTGTTACGGCGAACACGGTGACGAGTGCCACGACTATCCGGCGGACGTCAAACTGCAGCGCGGCCATCGAGATTCCAACCGCGAGGGCATCGATCGATGTTGCCACCGATGCCAGCAGCAATTTTGAAGTATCCATCAGGTCAACGCTCTTGCTTTCTGCCGGTTTAATACTGTCCAGAATCATCTTGCCTCCAATGAGCGCCAGCAGGATGAATGCCACCCAATGGTCATATGCCTCGATATAATGCACGAAACTTCCGCCCAGCAGCCAGCCGATCAGCATAAAGAGAGCCTGAACAAGACCGAAGGTGCAGATGATTCTGACATTATGACCAAACTTGAGGTTCTTGAGACACATTCCTCCGACGATACTGACCGCGAGGGTATCGAAGCTCAGGCCGACGGCAAGCAGAAGTATCTCTATGAAACTCATTTTCTAAGACTTGAAAGGCTGACGGTTTACTATCGAGCGGCCGAGAGTCATAGAGTCGGTATATTCCAGATCATCGCCGAACCCCACACCTCGGGCTATCGTTGACAGTCTTACACCGTACGGTGCAAGCTGTCTTGAAATGTAAAAGGCAGTGGTCTCCCCTTCCATCGAAGTGCTGAGGGCAAGTATCACCTCGTCTATTCCGCCGGCAGAGACTCTTTCAGCCAGTTCCTTGATCGTCAGGTCTCCCGGCCCGACGCCGTCTATAGGAGAAAGTATGCCGCCAAGCACGTGATAGAGGCCGCGGTACTGGCCGGTATTTTCGATGCTGAGCACGTCAGCGTGGTTTTCCACCACACATACAATATGCTTGTCTCTATTCTGGTCGTCGCAGAATGCGCAGGAGCCGTCGTCGCTGAGCATATGGCATATGGGGCAGAACTGTATCCTGCTGCGGAAATCCACTATCGAAGAGGCGAACTTCTCCACGTTCGGGACAGGCTCTGACAACAGATGCAGGGCAAGCCTGAGTGCGCTGCGGCGGCCTATTCCCGGAAGGGATGCAAGGCTGTCCACGGCATCAGCCAGCAATTTCGACCCGTATTCGTTCCTGAACATAACTTTACTTGTAATTCTCGACAGCCTTGGCCACGGAGCCGAACTTCAGAAGCAACTGCCTTGCCTGCTCGCGGTCACTGATTCCAGTGCGGGCCATCACCAGCGCCACAGCCTTGTCCATCAGTTCGCCTGAATTGCGGGCCTCCTGCTGGCGACGGTGCGTATGATAGTGCACCAGTGCGTCTATCGGGCTGCTCATTATACTGCTGAGCTGAATGCCGGCGTCGTCGAGACACTTCTCAAGGACATCCTTGTAGACCGATGCAATCGAGCCCACAAAGCCCACTTCGAGATGGCCGTAGTCATACTGCATCACATTGATCCTGATGAAATCGTTGAACGCATCTACGAGCAGGCTGACAACGAAAGGGTCATCGAGATGCTCATCAAGAAACGGCGAGAAAGAGCCCAGGAACCTGCCGGGTTCCGGCTCACGGTAAACGTGTCTGACTATGGCAGCATAGTCGAGCTTGTAACGCTCGCGGAACTCTTGTTCCAGGGAGGCAGGCATAAGCCCCTTGACGTATGCCTTGAGAAGACGCTTTCCAAGGTCTGCTCCACCGGCCTCGTCACCGAGGATGAAACCTCCTGAGCGGACGTTATGCACAATCTTGCGGCCGTCGTAGCAGCAGCTGTTCGAACCCGTACCGAGGATGCAGGCAATGCCTGCCCTGTCACCGAACAGAGCCCTGGCGGCACCCAGCATATCGGACTCCACATATATCAGGTCGTAGTCGAATACCTCCGTGAAAGCGTTCCGAACCTTGTCAGCCGTCTCCCCTATCACTCCGGCCCCATAGAAGTAGACAGCGTCGACTTTCTTGCCGCTCACGGGCAGAACGCTGGCTTTCAGGGCATCCTGGATGTCCTGACCGCTGACATAAACAGGGTTGAGCCCTCTGCAGGCAGTCTTATGCACCTTGCCGTTGTCGTCAACGACCCTGAAATCGACTTTTGTACTGCCGCTGTCAGCTATGATGACCATGCGTTGAAATGATTAGAATGCAAATGACAACTTGCCCATAGCATTGATGGGAGCCTGAGGATAATAGCCTACATCGTCGCCGTACGCCCAGGCATCTGCCACATACATCTTGTTAAACAAATTGTCTACAAAAATAGAGAATTTTAAGTTCTTGGTGAAACTGAATGATGCACTTTGGCTGACAACGGTATAGTGAGGCAGCGTCTTGGCTTCGCTGCCTGTGTTGTCGATGTACTGTCTGCCTACAAACTTTACAATTGTTGCAAGTTCCAGTCGCTTTGCAATCTTGAAAGTAGCCATCCCGGAGGCTATGGCTGCCGGCGACAACGCCAGGTCCTTCAGTCCGCCGTCAATCTTAATCTTGTTGGTGGAGAATGTGGCGTTGGCATCCAGTTTCACCCACTGCGCCGGCTGATATGCGGCCACCAACTCGATTCCGCGACGGTAGCTGCGTTTCACGTTTTCCTTGATGAGGTATCCTGACGGAGTAAAGCGGCCTGTAGTCACAAGCTGGTTGTCATATTCCATCATATAGATGTTGGCCGATGCTGAGAACTGTTCAGAAGCATACCTGTAGCCCAGCTCAAAATCAAGCAAAGTCTCGGGATACACCTTCGTATCATTGGCGACAGCATCTTTCAGGTCGGCCCGGCTCGGCTCCTTGTGACCTAGGGCAACCGAAGCATATGCGGTGCCGCCCCTGCCGAAATCGTAACTCGCTCCAGCCTTGGGGTTGATGAAATTCCACACATAAGTGCTGTCCAGCCTGGTGCCGTCATCATCCGGACCTTTCATTTCGTAGTTTACGTTCCTGTACTGCAGGTCAGCATAGACGTTGAGCCGTTCCAGCATAGTGCGTTCCATCCTAAGGAAGGTCGAGAAATCTCCCTTTACGGAATTGTTGTCATACCAGGGATCATCCGGGCCGTAGTCCACCTGCCCGGCGCGCCAGATCACCTCTCCGAAATGGTGACCGTAGTAGCGCGAATAGGCCAGGTTGAAGATGGCTTCAGTCTTCGAGTCGCGATATTTCAGGTTGGTCGCCCCGGCGAAATTGTCGGCGGCCGAACTCTTGCGGTTGATATAGTCAACCTTCTTGTCTTTATAGGCCTCATAATATCCCTCACCATCGGTATAGTTCAAAGTGGTGCTGAGGGTAAGCCTGTCAGAAAGACGGCTGACGTGGATCAGCTGGTAGTGGTTCTGGAGATAGTTGTCTGAATCGTTGTCGTAATACTTTATGTTTCCGTTGGAGTCGACATACTCCCCTGCGGGGTTATACCGCCGGTCTTTTGCCATCTGTTCGGCCGAGATACCCTCCCAGGTGATGCCGGAGTGCTGCGAGCCGAGAAGGAAATTGAACTTAAGCAAGTTATTTCCGTTGCTCCACGATGCAGAGGCCAGCATTGAGTTCAGGTCTACCCAGGCATTGCGGATATATCCGTCGGTCGTACCGTAGTTGTATTTGACATCGAATGCGAAACCGCCGGGAAGCCTGCCTGTAGACACAGAAGCATTTATGAGGCTGGTCTTGAAGGAACCAGCGCTGATGTCCACAGAGGCCGCAGCCTCATTCCCCGGAATGGCCGTCTGCATATTGAGGCTGGCGCCAAAGGCGCCGCTGCCGACCGTGGATGTTCCGAGTCCTCTCTGCAGCTGTGCGGAGTTAAGCATCGAGCCCACTGAAGCGATGTTCACCCAGAAGACTTCCTGGCTCTCGGCATCGTTAAGGGCTATGCCGTTGATGGTGACATTTGTGCGGGTGGGATCGCTGCCGCGCACGCGGAACTTGGAATAGCCGAGGCCGGTTCCACCCTCGTTGGTAGAAACCACTGAAGGCATCAGGCTCAAGGTCATCGGAAGTGAATTGAGAGGAGACTTGCTGACAATCTGCTCTGCTCCCATTTCGGAGTAGCTCACCGGAGTACGGGCGGAAGCCCTCGTAGCGGTGACGACTGTTGAATCGATGGTCTGGTTAACAGAATGGAACTGCGGGGCATTCTGGCCCACACAGAAAAGCGGCATAATTAGAGCCGCGGCAATCAAGATTTTTTTCATTTTTCCTACGCCGGTATTATCCGGATCAGTTTTACGGGTATTATCTCAGCCCTTTCGAGCACCCCTGTTGTATATAAAGAACTATTTGTCTCTTTCAGTATATGTTATCCTGAACATACTCGGCCAATACTTGCCGGTCAGGTAAATCTCCTTGGTGTCAGGATTGTATGCGATGCCGTTGAGCACGTCGGTGCGGTTTGTGTGCCTGAAAGTAGTCTGCAGCATACGGCAGTCCAGCACTCCCTCCACCACTCCGCTCTTTGGCTCGATGATGACTATCTGGTCCTTGCCGTAAACGTTGGCCCAAACCTTTCCCTTGATATATTCCAACTCGTTAAGATAAGGAACCGGATGGCCATTGAGAGTAACAGTCACCGACTTTTTCTCAGCGAAAGTCGCCGGATCCATATAGAACAGTTTCGACGAGCCGTCACTCATAATAAGGTCTGTGCCGTCTGTCGTCAGGCCCCAGCCCTGATGGCGGTTGGGAAACTGGCCGGTAACTTCGAAGGTTGCAGGATCCATCACGAAGCATACGCCTTCCATCCAGGTAAGCATATACAGCTTGCCGTTCAGGATGCAGCTGCCTTCAGCAAAATAAGCCTGGTCGAAATCGACGCGCTGCAGGGCTTCCCCGCTTGCAAGATCCACGCGACGCATCGTCGATTCGCCGTACTGTCCGGTGCTTTCATAGAGTTCCCCTTCGTGGAAGAACAATCCCTGAGTATACGAACTCACATCGTGGGGCAGCGTCTGCTCCACGTTGCAGTTGTAATACACCACACGTCCAGTGCTGCACGAGGTGCACAGCAGTATGGCAAGCAGAAGCAAACGGACATTCATTTTCATACGGACGCAAAGATAATTCAAATTATTATTACTTTTGCCCTCCCAAGGAGAATCGTGCCATCGCTGGCGTCGAAAGGCGACAGAGGAAAGTCCGGGCAGCACAGGGCGGCGCCCTGTGGAAAGCACAGATAGGTGCAAGCTTATGGGGGTTGCAACAGAAAACAACCGCCTTCCGCAAGGGAGGCAAGGGTGAAAAAGGGAGGCAAGAGCTCCCTGCGGGCTATGGCGACATAGTCCGGGTGCAATCCGGCGCGCTGCAAGGCCATGTATACCGGCATTCAAGGACTGCCCGTCCATTGTCGGGGGGTAGGCTGCGACAGATAAATGATGGCGGGCCGGCTCTTCGGAGCAGGCTACAGAACCCGGCTTACAGATTCTCCTCTTTTTTGCATAAAACAAGGGTGCATTCCGGCAAGGAGTGCACCCTTTTTTCTTTATTTAGGCCAGCCTTACGGCAGTATTACAGGCGGTGCACCAGGCTGCCAGTCGGGAGCCTTGAACGGCGGCTTGACTGACATCTGAGAGGGTGAAGCCTTGCGGTTCACCTCATCGTATTCGAGGAACTTCTCGAAGCTGCATTCCTCGCCGCTGAGCTTCATTATCCTCTGGTAGATGGCCCAGCGTGAAGGTGCGTTGAAGTACTCCAGGTTCTCCCTCATCATACTGTTCTGAGTCGGACGCCAGGCTCCTTTTGCGTAGAGAGCACCACCTTCGAAGATACCGACCTGCCCGTCATATCGGGCGTCATCGAGGAATGCACTCCAGCGGATCTTCTTCGGATCGTTGGTGAAGTCCACATTCGCAAACCAGCCATACTTGTCGTATACATCGTTGTAGTACGCGATGTGTTCGGCTGTCGCCGCTTCCGAATACTGGGTATATTCATCAGCCAGGAATCCGAAGCCGTGGCCGCCGGACTCGTGACGGAGAGTAAAGCCGAAGATGGAAGGATCGTTAGCCATTGATGAGAAATAAGCAACGCACGTCTGTCCGTCTGGGTACATAAATGTAGTACCCGAGTGCCTGCGTGAATTGGCCACGACAGTCACAAGCAAGTTATCCCGGGAGGTTATTGAAGGAACCTTCAATGCATATTCATAGCATTTCTCATTGTTTCCTGCTATGTATGAGCCCACGCCGAATCTGGTGGACAGGGCGGTCGAATAGCCTTCGCCGATGCGGCCATTCTTGGATACCACCTTCACCGCATACACATTATAGCGATTGCGGAAGGTCTTGTAGGGCTCGATGGCGAAGAATTCCTCCATCGCCTGCTTCATAACGGTTTCGTAAAGGCCGCCTGCTCCCATATCCTTGTCGGTGTATGCATCACCAAGGAACACGAGATCGATGCCCTTGCCGACCGATGCCTTCTGAAGAGTCATCACCTCGCCGTCCTTAGAATAATCCTTAGATTCGTATGTATCAGGTATCTCGGCCGGTCCCAGCAGGGTTTCCAGGAATGGAATCAAATCCGAGGAAGCGACCTTGCCGAAGCGGTTCCTTACCGGATCGGGATAATTGGCGCAAGAGCTGAAAATGATATTGCCCTGCTGGTCATACACTTCAGCATTGGGCACTGAAGTCCAGTATGAATAAGTAGTATATTTTGTAAAGTAATAGTTGTACCATTGGTCATATCCCTTCTCAATGCATTCTTTCTTCTGTTTTTCATAGTCATAGAAGAACGCGCCATCTTCATCCACCTGTATCGTGGCAATGACTTCAAGACCATCCTGCTTGTAACGGTCATAATAGTCCTTAAGCTGCGGCATAAGTTCCTTAGAGAACGGACACCATAACGCCCAGTAAATGTAGACCGTATATTTATTCTGCTTGATCACCTCAGGGATGGAGAAAGTCGTGCCGTCGAGATTCTCCAGCAACTGGTCTTCGAACCAGTAATCGACACCTGGTATTTCAATGTCACTGATATCGAAGCCATAACCAGTTCTCTGCCACAGATTGCTTTCTTTGACGAAATTTCTCAAATCCTCTGAATTGTGGAACAGATGGGAAATCTTCCCTGTGAGACAGTTGTTTTTCACTTCCATAAATCCGGCATAAGGAGCCCACGAGGCAGGAATCGAGCCAGTGAAAAAAGAATACCCTACATCAAGATATTCCAGGACCGGAGAATGAAGACTCGCGGGGAGTGAACCTTTCATCGATTTATTATTACGAACATAAAAACGCTTCAGCTTATTCATTTCGCCGAAGATATCGGGAAGCGTCGTTATTCCTGTATTTTCGATAGAGAAATGTTCAAGGTTAACCAATTTGCCTATTGATTCAGGCATCGGACCCGTCAAACCGGGCTCATCAAAGATTCGCAAATCATACAATACTTCGCTCAAATCACCGATAAAATCGGGAATCGTTCCCTTCAACCCGAATTCGTAGAAATGGAGATAAAGGCCTTTTTCGTCGAAGTGAACTCCGCTCCAAAATCTTATAGGTTCATCTGTACCCCAATTTTCTGCTTTCTTCCAGTTCGGTCCGTCCCAGGCATTGTACAGCTTCATCAGTATCTCGCGTATCTCATTCTCCCTGCTGCCGCTCTGTACGATAGTTATTTCGACGGGATCGACATAGCCATTGTAATCAATGAGCGTAACCTTGCCGGTGCGTTCTTCCTCACTCCTGTTCTCATCAACATACAATATAATCTCACCACTTGCAGTTGACTTCGTGCTGTAAATGTGGATCCAGGATTCAGCCGACTCTTCCACATCCACGTAATAAGCGACATTGTATTCAACAGGAATAGTTACATATCCCCCCATAAATGAGACCTTGGACGGCTCGCCTACAATCAATACCTTCTTTTCATACTGATAGACCGTCAGTGTGACGTCATCCACTTCTCCATTCTTGGCTTTCAGCGTCACTTTGCCCTCACGCTCATCCGTCGTTTCGTTCTCATCGACTTCAAACAGAAGTTTGCCGCTGCTTACTGTCTTGGTTTTGACATAATGGAGCCACGATGCCGCTGAAGTTTCCACTATCACTTCAAAATCAACGTTATATTGGACATCGACCTCCAGGGAGCCTCCTTGCGAGGGTACCGTAGCGACTTGACCTACAACAATAATTTTATTCTCAGGCTCCTGCGCGAAAGTCAGCGTTATCGGCTCCAACTTGCCCGACTTGTCAGTCACAGTCACCTTTCCGCTGCGCAGATCGCCGTCATTCGCAGCAAACGTGAACTCAAGCTTGCCGCTCTGCATAGCCTTGGTGCCATTGAACCAAATCCACGACTGGGCTGATTTCTCAATCTCAACTGTGTAATCTGTGTTATACTGGATGTCAACCTGAAATGTTCCGCCTTCTGCTGGAATTCCCATTACATCACCGACTATGATGACAGGTTTGAGGTCTTGCGTGAAGGTAATCGTCAAAGGGGCGACTTTGCCGCTCTTGTCAGTTATCGTCACCTTGCCTGTTCTGGCTTCATTAGTCTCATTTGACGCAAAAGTGAACTCCATCTTGCCGCTCTGCATCGCTTTCGTGCCGTTGAACGTTATCCACGACTGGGCGGACTTCTCGATTTCAACCGTATATTCTGTGTTATACTGGATGTCCACCTTGAAGGTTCCTCCTTCCGCAGGAATCTTCGCAACGTCTCCTACCACTATGGCTGACTTCGCATCCTGCTTCACAGACACGCTGGCGCTAAGCCCTTCGCTGCGGAATGTTACAGTACCGCTTGTTTCGTCAGTTGAACTGGCTCCTGCCACAGTGATGGTTACCGTGGCTTCTCCTTCGCCGGAGCTCGGAGATACAGAGATGCCCGTGCCGCTGGCGCTTGCCGTCCACGGATAGTTGGCTGAAACCTTGACTGTTTGAGAACCACCGTCCTGGCCGAATGAAAGATCGGTCGGACTGACCGTAAGGAACGGATCGGGCTTGCACCCTGCCACCAGCAGGAGTGACACCATCGCAAAAAGGGCGAGAAAACGTTTCATATTGCAAGAAATTATGTAAATCTTATTTCTAAGACAATTTAGCAAGAGGCGTAATGCAGCCACGGACAAGATCGCCCTTGCTCACGAGAAGCTTGGCGTCGAGTGGAAGGAAGACATCCACACGCGATCCAAACCGGATCATCCCCATTAAATCACCCTGCGTGCATCGACTTCCTTCGACTGCGTCATACTCTATGCGGCGGGCCACGATGCCTGCAATCTGGCGGAACATAATCTCAGTGCCACCGTCGGTACGCACCACGATGCTGGTGTGCTCGTTCTTCTCGGAGCTCTTCGAATGCATAGCGAAAACTTTACCGCCTGGAATGTAATTTACATACCGGACCTCTCCGGACACCGGATACCAGTTGACGTGGACGTTGAAAAAAGTCATAAAGACCGATATTCGGATGCGCCGGTCGTGGAAATACTCATCCTCATCCACCTCCTCTATGTGTATCACGTTGCCGTCGGCAGAAGAAATGACAAGAGAATCATCGCGCACGGCCTTGCGGTCCGGAATGCGGAAGAAAGTAGCTACGAAGAATGACATATACAGTCCCACGGCAGCCACAGCAATGCTGACACCGGAGGGGCCGAAGAAAATCCAGCAAAGGACTGCCGCCACCACCCAACAGAGGAAGTGGAGCACAATGAACCTTATTCCGGATTTTCTGATTGTCATTATATTATTTCAAACAATATCAGATATACCGCCACTACCGGCAGCACAGCCAAAGCGCTGTCGAAACGGTCGAGCAACCCTCCGTGGCCCGGCATGATCCGGCCGGAATCCTTCACTCCGTAGTGCCTTTTTATAAGCGACTCGAACAGGTCGCCCAGGATACCGCACACCAGCACCAGCAGTGCGAGGACAGCAACGTGTCCCCAGCCAATGCTGAACCATCCCACAAGCTTGAGGACGACTGCAGCCAGGCAGACGAAGATCAGCCCGCCGAAGACACCGATCCACGACTTGCGCGGCGAAATGTCGGGACAGAGTTTGCGGCTGTCCGGCTTCTGGCCGAACCCCATTCCAAGCACATAAGCCCCGATGTCGCTCATCCATATAAGGATGAATATTGAGAGGAACAGCCTTCCGTCGAAAGTTCCCTCCCTGTCAAAGAGCAGAAGGCTTCCGAGAGCGGAAGACAGGCCTACATACAGAACGGGGAAAAGGATGTTCTCAGTCTTGCGGACCTCACCTCTCTCCTTCTTGTCGAACACCAGCGCTGCGCAGCAGGCGAAATAGGGCAGCGTGCAGAGCAGCATCCACTTTGCATCCAATCCCCACAGTTTCCACGAGAAAACCCCAAGGAACATCACGAGCGAAGTGGCGGTTGCAAATGTCTTTTCTATACAGTAGCTGCCACGGACGATTGCCATATCGTAATACTCGATGTGCATTACTACAATTACGAAGGCCATTGCTGCCATAAAGGCATACGGGTGGAGCAGACACGCCAGGAAAATGACGATGAACAGCACTCCCACCAGGGTCCGTGTCAGAAGTTTGCTTGCCATAAGGATCAGAACAGTGAGCCGGGCTCAGGGTTAGACGGCTCCTCGGGAGCCGGTGCTTCGGGTTCTGCGGGCGCCTCAGGCTCCGGAAGCGGTTCGGGTTCCGGTGCAGGCGCGGGCTCAGGCTCGGGAGCAGGTTCCGGCTCGGGTTCCAGCTCTATCGCAGGTTCCGGTTCCGGAACAGGCGCGGGCTCAGGCTTGATTTCCGGCTCAGACTGAGGCTCGGAATCCTTGGGCTCATCTACTATGGCCTCAGGTTCTTCCTTCTTCTTTGAAGAGGATTTCCTGGGCTTCTTGGGAGTGTCCTCTATCGGAGTCTCGTCGTTGATTATGGCGTTCGGGTTCACGCCGCCTTTGCGGGGGCCGAATATGCGCTCAAGATCCTCGGAGAATATGACTTCCTTCTCCAGCAGGAGTGCTGCGAGCTGTTCGTAACCTTCCTTGTTTTCATTGAGTATGTCGACAGCCGTCTTGCGGGCCTGCTCTATCAGTTTCTTGACTTCGGTATCGATAAGTTCTGATGTCTTCTCGCTGAAAGGCTTGCTGAGAGCCATCTCAGAACGGCCAGTAGAATCGTAGAATGAAACGTTGCCGACAGCATCGCTCATTCCGAAATATGAAACCATCGCATAGGCCTGTTTGGTGAGTTTCTCAAGGTCGTTCAAGGCACCGGTAGACAGGTGGCCTGTGTACATCTCTTCAGCCACACGGCCAGCAATGGTCGATGCCATCTCGTCGAGCATCTGCTCTTTGGTGGTGAGCTGCTTCTCGTCAGGCAGATACCAGGCTGCACCGAGGGCCTGTCCGCGAGGGATTATGGTCACCTTGAGCAGAGGGTTGGCATTGGGCAGCATCCAGCTGACGGTGGCGTGTCCAGCCTCGTGGTGAGCAATGGTGCTCTTCTCCTGGTCTGATATGATCTTGCTCTTGCGCTCGAGTCCGCCGACTATACGGTCGATGGCATCGAGGAAGTCCTGCTTGTCGATGGCCTTCTTGCCGTGACGGGCTGCAATCAGGGCTGCTTCGTTGCAGACATTGGCGATGTCGGCACCTGAGAAACCAGGAGTCTGACGGGCAAGGAAGTCGATGTTGAAACCGTCGACGAGCTTGAGGTTGCGCATATGCACCTTGAATATCTCAAGCCTTTCCTTGAGCTCGGGCAGCTCGACGTTGATCTGACGGTCGAAACGGCCGGCACGCATCAGCGCCTTGTCAAGCACGTCAGCGCGGTTGGTGGCTGCCAGGATGATGACGCCTGAATTCGAGCCGAAACCGTCCATCTCGGTCAGAAGCTGGTTGAGGGTGTTCTCCCTTTCGTCGTTAGAAGAGTAACCTATGTTTTTGCTGCGGGCACGGCCCACTGCATCAATCTCGTCGATGAAAACGATGCACGGAGCTTTCTCCTTTGCCTGACGGAACAGGTCGCGGACGCGGGATGCACCCACACCCACGAACATTTCCACGAAGTCGGAGCCGGACATCGAGAAGAACGGCACGTCAGCCTCGCCTGCCACTGCCTTGGCCAACAAAGTCTTGCCTGTGCCGGGAGGGCCTACGAGAAGCGCTCCTTTGGGAATCTTTCCGCCCAGGGCTGTATATTTCTTCTGGTTGCGGAGGAAATCGACGATTTCCATAATCTCGACCTTCGCTTCTTCCAATCCAGCCACATCCTTGAAGGTAACCTTCTGGGTGGTGCTGTTCTTGTCGTACATCTTGGCTTGCGACTTGCCCACGTTGAACACGCCATTGGGGCCGCCGCCGGCACCCATATTGCGCATAGGACGAAGCAGGATGAGCCACATCGCCAGCAACAGCAGCGGGAACAGCAGCCAGTCTATCACCCTGACCCAATTGTTGTTCTGCTCTTCGGTGACAACTTCAAAGCGCTGTTCCTGGGGCATATTCTCCAGCACCTCGCCGAACTCGGTCTCGGCATCGAAACTGCCCGACACGAGGAAATAGAACTGAGGGCCGTCCACAGGGTCGATTCCGCCAAACTGGTTGCGGTATTTGCTGACACTGTCAGGTTTGATGAATATCTCTGCCTTGTCGAGGTTTCTGGTGAAAACAATCTTCTCCACATCACCGCTGGGAAGAAGGTCGTCCTTGATGGACAGCCATTCCTTCTTCTGCGGTTCAGTGCTCTTGCCGACACTCTGCCACATAAAGATCAGAGCGCCCAAGATGGCTATATAGAGAAGGACTGTAAAAATACTGACGGGTTTCTTGCCGCCTGGAGGGGTGTTTCCGAGTGGTTTGAACGGGTTGTTCTTGCCGGCGTTGTCGTCAGGATTCGGGATGTTGTTATTGTTATTGCTCATTGTATTCTGTTTTCTCTGCATCTGCCCAAAGATCTTCCAGCCTGTAGAATTCACGGTACTCTGTCTTGAAGATGTGAGCCACTATATTACCATAATCAAGTATCACCCAGAAAGCGTTCTCGCGTCCCTGCTTGCGGATAGGGCCGCGCTTGCAACGGTCGTACATATATTCTTCGACATTGTCGCAGATGGCTGTCACCTGGGTTGTGCTGTCTGCATTGCAGACTATGAAATAGTCGGTGATGGCTGTTCCAAGACCGGTCAGGTCAAGACTCATCACGCCTTTGGCCTTCTTGTCGAGCATAGCGTCGGCTATCACCTGAAGTTCTTTTTTGTCTTCGTTCTCTGTCATATTTGATTAACTTTGGCCTTTGTTAGTCCGTTTTACGGCCAATTTCCTTATAAGGTGTAAATTTATGAAAATTAAATGGTTTAAAACAATCGATTCCACCAATAATCGCATCGCCCTCGACAAGGAGCAGCTTGCCGACAAGACTGTGTACATGACCGATTTCCAGACTGCCGGAAAAGGGCAGCGCGGAAACGGCTGGGAAAGTGCCAAGGCCGAGAATCTGCTGTTTTCCATCCTGCTCAA
The DNA here is from genome assembly GCA_017519185.1 of Bacteroidales bacterium. Lineage (GTDB taxonomy): Bacteria > Bacteroidota > Bacteroidia > Bacteroidales > UBA932 > Equibacterium. The sequence goes on from JAFWSX010000010.1 coordinate 41,127, forward strand.
GCCCACCGACATAACGGCCGAAAACCAGTTCATCATCTCCCAGGCCGTGACGCTCGGCATCGCAGATTACATAAAAAGCAAGGGAATCACCGCGAAGATCAAATGGCCCAACGACATCTATGTTGGCGACCGCAAGATCTGCGGCATACTCATAGAGAACACTGTCAACGGGCACTCGATTGTCAGCAGCATCGTAGGCATCGGATTCAACCTCAACCAGCTTTCTTTCAGTCCCGAGATTCCCAACCCCGTGTCGCTCTCCCTGCTGACCGACATCACATACGACCTCAAGGAAGAACTGCTCAAGCTGCTGCACTGCATATTCGAGGAATATGACAAGCGTTCCGACAAGACTGCCGAGCGCTATACAGCCTCCCTCTACAGGCTGGGAGAACCCTACGCATATATCGACGCTGTAAGCGGAGTGACTTTCACCGGCGCAATAAGGGGCGTTGACGACACTGCCCGCGTCATCATCGACACGGAGAAAGGTCCGAAGGCATTTGCCTTCAAGGAACTGAAATACATTATCTGAGTCTGTTACAACTCTGCCATCCGGCTGATGCAGGCCTTGGGATCTTCGGCAGAGAAGACTGTATTCCCGGCCACGAAGATATCCACACCCGCCTCGCGGAGCATCGTCACATTGCCGAGGTTGATGCCTCCGTCGATCTCGATCAGGAAATCAGCACCTTCTTCTTCCCTCAGAGCCTTAAGCTCCTTGACCTTGTCCACTGAGTGAGGGATGAAGGACTGCCCGCCGAAACCGGGATATACCGACATTATGAGCACGTAGTCGACATCCCTCAGGAAGGGTTTGAGAAGGCGCACCTCCGTGTCGGGATTGATGACAACTCCGGGCTTCATCCCCAGGTCGCGGATCATAGCAATCGTCTCGCGCAGCTTGGGACAGGTTTCGTAGTGGACGCTGAGATAGTCCACGCCGAGATCCGCGAAACGCTTTATGAACTTCTCAGGCTCGACTATCATCAGATGGGCGTCCAGAGGCTTGCGGGCAACCTTTGCGACCGGCTTGAGCACCGGAAAGCCGAAGGAGATGTTGGGCACGAAGACACCGTCCATAACATCGAGATGAATCCAGTCGCAGGACGACTCGTTGAGCATCTCGATATCCCTTTCCAGATGACCGAAATCGGCGGAAAGGATTGACGGAGCCACCATATTTCTTTTCCTTGCCATAGCTCTACCTGATATTGTCCAGCACGTCGAGCAGCAGATCCCAGAACTTGTCGAGAGAAGCCAACTCCAGTTTCTCACCGGGTGCGTGCACTCCCCTCAGGGTCGGTCCGAAGGAGATCATGTCGAGATCGGGATATTTGTCAAGGAACAGGCCGCACTCCAGACCTGCGTGGATCGAACGGACTATCGGTTCTACGCCGAACAGACGCCTGTAGGAATTGCGAGAAACCTCGAGGATGTGTGACTCCATCTTGGGTTTCCATCCCGGGTAGCGCGACTCGTGGGTAACCATTGCTCCTGCAAGGTCGAATGTTGCCTCGACACGCTGGGCTGCCCATTCCCTTGCTGAATTGATGCAGCTGCGCTGGCTGGTGGCGACAGTGATGCATTTTTCACCATAGAGGTCGGCGAGTTCTTCGTCTGCGGTCTTGCCCATATGGACAGATGCAAGGTTGCTGGATGTCTCAACGATGCCCTTGAGTTCGGCGCTCATCGCAAGCACTCCGTTGGGCACGGCCACCATTGCCTCAATAAGGTCTGTAGCGACATCGTGGTCGACGATGCCTGTTTCCCATGAAGAAGGCGTTGCAACTGCGTGCATTCCGGGATCTGTCAGGGCATATTCGTCCTTGATCTCAGCAGCGAAGCGGTCGAAAATTTCCATTATGCCACCTTTCGAGATAGGATCGAATGCAAGTACTGCATAGCAGTCGCGGGGGATTGCATTCCGCTTGCCGCCACCGTCGATGCAGCACAGTTCAACGTCCTCGAAGTCGATGACCTGATGGAGGAAACGTGCCAGCAGGTTGAGCGCATTGGCCCTGCCCTTGTCGATATCGTCGCCGCTATGGCCTCCGATGCCGCCCTCGACGGTGAACTGGACGAACTCCTTCTCACCTTCTAGCTGGCTTTCGTCATAGAAGAATGTAGCAGTAGTGTTGATGCCGCCGGCACAGCCGATGAACAGCTGACCCTCATCCTCGGAATCGAGGTTCACGAGTATCTTGCCCTCAAGGAAACCGGGCTGCAGGCCGAAAGCGCCGTCCATTCCGGTTTCTTCAGAAGCGGTGAAAAGGCACTCCAGTTTGCCGTACTTGAGAGTCGGGTCGTCGAGGATTGCAAGCTCGGAGGCTATGCCGATGCCACAGTCGGCACCGAGGGTGGTGTTGTCAGCCACCATCCAGCCGTCGCGTATCTCATATTTGATGGGATCCTTGGCAAAGTCGTGCTCATAGCCCTTGACTTTCTCGCATACCATATCGAGATGGCTCTGAAGAATCACTGTGGGACGGTCCTCGCAGCCTTTTGCAGCGGGTTTTATGATGAGGACGTTGCCGGCCTCGTCGGTCTTGCATTCAAGTTTGCGGTCTGCAGCAAATTTCTGCAGATAAGCACGTATATGCTCTTCGTGGCCTGACTCCCGGGGGATGCAGACAATCTCGCGGAAGAAAGCTAATACCTTATCAGATTTCATACTATTGCTCAAAGTTTCGCAATTCTATAACTGTTTATATAACTGTTTATATACAAGAACGGTGGAGAACTTGCGAAACTTTCCCCACCGCACTTTTTTTCTTTACGTGTTAGTTCGTAACCAGCAGTTTCTCGATATCGCTGACGTACTGTCTGAAGGTACGGTCAGTATCGATGAGGTCGCAGACGGTGTTGCAGGCGTGGAGAACCGTAGCGTGGTCCTTGCCGCCGATCTGGGCACCGATCGAAGCAAGAGAGACTTTGGTAAGATTACGGCTCAGATACATGGCTATCTGACGGGCCTGGACGATCTCTCTCTTACGGGTTTTCGCAAGGATGGCATCGTGGGGAAGATTGAAATAATCGCAGACGACATCCTGTATGCGGGAGATAGTGATTTCATTCTGGCCGTCAGTCACTATCTTCTCTATCAACTCCTGGGCGAGCTCGAGAGTCATATTGCGCTTGGCAAACGTAGCCTGGGCGATGAGCGTGAGCAGCGTGCCTTCCAGCTCCCTGATATTGGACTTCACCTTGCGGGCGATGAACTCGAGCACCTCGTCGGGAACGACTGCGCCCTCGCGGAAACTCTTGTGCTTGAGGATTGCCAGCCTCGTCTCGTATGACGGAGCAAGCAGTTCTACTGAGAGGCCCCATTTGAAACGAGACAGAAGCCTGGTCTCGAGCCCCTGCAACTCCACAGGCGGGCAGTCTGAGGTAAGCACAAGCTGTTTGCCGCTCTGGTGCAGATAGTTGAAAATCTGGAAGAAGGCATTCTGGGTACCCTTCTTCTCGGAGAATTCGTGGACGTCGTCAATAATGAGCACGTCAACCGACTGATAGTACCGCAGGAAGTCAACGAGATTGTTGTTCAGGCCGACAGCGTTCATAAACTGGGTCTGGAAACGGTTTGCGCTGACATAGAGGACTATCTTGTCGGGATACTTCTCCTTGATGGAGATGCCGATGGCCTGCGCCAGGTGGGTTTTGCCAAGGCCGGGACCGCCATAGATGAAAAGCGGATTGAAGGCAGTCTTGCCGGGCTTGTCGGAAATGCTCAGACCGGCCGAACGACCGAACCTGTTGCATTCCCCTTCTATGAAATTATCAAATGTGTATGCGGGATTGAGGTGCGAATCTATCCTGACCTTCTTGAGGCCGGGGATAAGATAGGGATTGCCGTTGTACTTCAGCGAATCTCCGGCTAGGCTGATCTCGTTGTTCTCAAGAATCTTGCGGTCCTGCTCCGGAGCGACGAGCACACTGTCGCCTACGATGCGGACATTGTATATGAGGCGCGCTCCTTCGCCGAGGACCCTGTGAAGAACCAGACGGATGAGGTCGATGTAGTTATCCTCCATATGATTGCGCACATAGTCGGAGGGAACCTCGATGGTGAGGGCCTTGTCCTTGAGACGGACAGCCTTCACAGGGGCGAACCAAGTCCTGTAGTTCACCTCGGAGATATTGTCCTTGATGATCTCAAGACAGCTGTTCCAAACCGATACCGGATCCAATTCTTTCATATAAAAAATGCAGAGATTCGAAGTGCCATTTGCACTCCCTTGACGCAATACAAAATTGGGTAAAAAAATGTTATAAAAAAATTAATTTTCTATTGCAAAATTCAATTCCTTTATAACTGCTTAATTTTCACTAAGATATTTTTGAAAATTTTTTATGCGCTGATTATCAACATTTTAACAAATGCGCAATTGCTATCTTATTGAATATTCACAGGTTGCATTGTTAAAAAAAATTAACAACTTTTTCAACGGACTTTTTCGGGTTTTCCGGACTCGATTTTAACCACGAATGCGTCCTTGAATTTCGCTTTTACGGAAGACAACGCGGCCTGGGCTTCCTGCTCATTTTTGAAATGGCCCGTGGTGTATTTGTAGAGGCTGCCGACCGGGAATTTCCCGATCTGCTTCAAGCCCTTGAACTCGCTTGCACCGGAAGAAAGATTCCTGGACACGGCGAAAATCTGGATGGCATAATAGGGACTGCCTTTCGCGGGTTCATCTTTCTTTGACGGCTCATCTTTCACTGCCGGTTCATCCTTGGCGACCGGTTGATCCTTGACTGCAGGTTCGGTCTGTTCTACTGGAGGCTGGACGGCAGGCATATCCGGAACAGTGTCGTCATACTGTTCCTTGAATTCCTTGAACGCAGAGAAAATGCGGCTTGCCAGCTGAGTGCGTTTTTCCTTTGAGGCCAAGGTGTTGCGGTCAGACTTGTTGGTGATGAAGCCCATCTCCACCAGCACAGAGGGCATAGTCGTGCGCCACAGCACCAGCAGCGCACCTTGCTTGATTCCCCTGTTAGTAGATATCGGGCCTTTGCTCAGGTATTTCTGGCACAGCTCAGCCATCTTGAGACTCTGCTCGAAATAGGCGTTCTGCATCAGGTTGAAGAAAATGGCTGATTCAGGATTGTCAGGATCGTAGCCCTGATATTTAGTGGTGTAGTCGTCCTCCATCAGAATCACGGAATTTTCCCTCTTGGTCACTTCCATATTGGATGAACTCTTGCTCATTCCCATTACATAAGTCTCGCAACCGCTTGGAGCTGTCTTGTTCTTGGGAACGGAGTTGCAGTGCAGGGAAATAAAGAGGTCCGCGTGGTTCTTGTTGGCGATGTCCGCCCTGGTATTCAAAGGTATGAAGACGTCTTTGTCCCTGGTGTAAATCACTTTTACGTCGGGATAGGCATCCTTGATCATCTTGCCGAGAGTAAGGGCTACGTCAAGCACCACGAACTTCTCCGTGAGCTTTCCGTCGAGGGATATGGCGCCAGGGTCGTTGCCCCCGTGCCCCGCGTCTATGACCACCGTCCTGAGCGAAACTCCTGCTTCCTGCGCAGTCGCCGGCAAGCCTGCAGACAACATTGCAGCCGCAATCGCCAGAATGCACAATAAGGTCATAAACGGCTGTTTTGGCATATAAGTTGCGGATTTTTACTACCTTTGTACTTTTGCAAATATAGCGAATTTTTGTGAGAATTTCGAGGTTTATCTTTTTATTCGCCTCTCTGGTTGCGGTTTGCCACTTCTCCCAGGCTCAAGCTCAGAGCCTGCAAGACAGTGTGGCCATCGCAAGGGACAGCGTCGTCGCAAACGCTGTCACGGCCCGCGCCGCGAATGACAGCCTTGCCGCTTCAGTCGACAGTCTCGGCACGCCTGTGATAGACCCAGGCCTCTCAGAATATGTTCCCGACGAAATCGACTCCATCCACGTCGTCAAGAGCACTCTTGAGCGCCCCGCATTCTCATCTGCCAAAGATTCCGTCATAGAAGATATGCGGAATGGCCGCAACATCATTTATTATTATGGTGACGTCTCCGTCACATACGGGGACCTTGAGATATCATCCGACTTCATGGCATATGATGTCGACAACAACATCGTCTTCGCCAGAGGCACAAAGGATTACGACGGCAACTGGGTCGGGCAGCCGAAGATGACCAACGGAGGCAACGAATACACGATGGAGGAAGTCTACTACAACTTCAACTCCAAGAAGGCCAAGATCAAGAACATGATCACTAACCAGAAGGAAGGAGAGCTGAGGGGCGAGAACCTGAAGATGCTTCCCGACGAATCCATCAACATTGCAGGCGGAATCTACACTGTGTGCGACGCAGAACATCCACATTATTATATGAAGATGACTGCCGCCAAGATAACAGGCAACTCCAAGAAGACAGTCTTCGGCCCTGCATACGTTGTTGTCGAGGACGTACCTCTGCCTATCGTCCTTCCCTTCGGATTCGTGCCTGAGATGCCGGAAAGGGCAAGCGGAATCCTGGTGCCGACTTTCGGAGAGGAGAATGCGCGCGGTCTGTATATGCGCGGTCTCGGCTATTATTTCGTCGTCGGTGACCACTTCGACGTCTCTCTCTCGGGTGACATATATTCTTATGGCTCCTGGGCAGCCCAGTTAGGCACACGCTACAAGAAGAGATATGCTTTCGACGGTTCGCTAAATATGAACTATTCCGTGGACATAACCGGAGAGCCTGACGCCCCGGACTACAAGGAGTCGCGGAACTTCGGTCTCAGCTGGTCGCACTCCCAGGATCCGAAAGCGCGTCCGGGAACATCATTCAGGGCTTCAGTCAACTTCTCCAGCCCGAAGAACAACACCTATAATTCAACCAGCATAGCAGACGCCGTACAGAACCAGACTTCATCATCTATCTCATACTCGAAGACCTTCTCGTTCGGAAGTCTCTCCATCAACGCCCTGCACAGCCAGAACTCCAGGGACAGTTCCTACTCCATCACGTTCCCTAACCTGACTTTCAACGTAAACAGGTTCTATCCCTTCAAGCGCAAGGTGAGAGCCGGAAAAGAAAAGTTCTACGAACAGATATCCCTCAGCTACAACACGACCCTGCAAAACAAGATCGCGTTCAAGGCAAGTGAGATTCACGACCCCGGGCTGATCAACAAGATGAACAACGGAATGACCCACAACTTTGCGATCGGACTTCCGCAGTTCACCCTGCTCAAATTCTTCAACTTCTCCCCCTCCATCACTTATGGAATGAACTGGTATTTCAGGGAGAACCTCCGCGTCTATGACCCCGAAGCAGAAAAAGTTGTGTCCCAGATGACCGACCTCTTCAGCGCTTTCGGCATTTCCCAGACATATTCCGGCGGAATCTCGATGAGCACCCGTCTCTACGGTATGTTCAACTTCAATCCGAAAGGCAAGCTGCAGGCCATCCGCCATATGATAACCCCGAGCTTCAGCTTCTCGTTCCGCCCTGAACTGGGAACGCCTGCCAACGGCTATACGACTCTCAAGTATATCAACTCCAAGGGAGAAGAAGTTGTAGAGGAATATAACAAGTACAACGGCATGCTCTACTCTCCTCCGGGGAAAGGAAAGTCCGCATCGCTGAGTTTCTCTTTCGGCAACAACCTCGAGGCCAAGATCAAGGATCCCACCGACTCCACCGGAGTCAAGACCACCAAGATAAAACTGATCGACCAGCTGAACCTCAACGGTTCTTACAACTTCCTCGCAGACTCCCTCAAGCTCTCGAACATCTCAATATCGGGTTCCACCACCGTGTTCGGCAAGCTCGGCATCAACGGAAACATGACCCTCGACCCCTATGCCATCGATGAAAGGGGTGTCCGCATCAACACTCTGAACATCTTTAAGGAGAAAGGATTCAGGATTGCAAGGCTTACCAATGCCAGTGCCTCTCTCTCCTATTCATTCAGCGGTGAAGGACACATTGAAGGCAACGACGGCAAGTCGGAAGCCGACCCTACAAGTTCTCCGGACTATTACAGGGTGTACTACCATCCGGTTACCGGCGAATATATACCCGGAGGTTGGCTGTACTACCTCAACCCTTCATCGCCCTGGTCAGTGAACCTGAATGCCAACTTCGCCTATACAGCATCATATAAGAGCGTAAACGGTATGGTGCAGAAAGTCAACAGCTTCACCAGCACCATAAGCGCATCGGCCCAGCTCAAGCTCACGAAAGCCCTGAACTTCTCGCTAAACACCGGTTTCGACCTCACGAAGATGGCGCTGACCACTACTCAGCTGAGTGCTACATACGACCTGCACTGCTTCAACATCTCGGTTTCGTGGGTACCTCAGGGTACCTGGGAAAGCTGGAGCTTCCGCATAGCAGCCAACGCCTCGGCGCTCGCAGACCTGCTGCAGTTCAAGAAGGCATCAAGCTACTGGGACAGGTAGGCCCTGCCTGATTCATATTTGCCGATTACGTTTTTTATGCTATATTTGCATTGATTTCCACTAAGGACAATGCCGTTTCGGGCATTCTCTCCTTTCCTTACAACAAATTTTCCTTAATGTACGATATTCTCGAATTGAGCGCTAAAAGTCAGGAAGACTTGTACGCTATCGCCAAAGAACTCAATATCAAAAAGCCTGAAAATATAAAGAAGGATGACCTTATCTACGTCATTCTCGACGAGCAGGCTATACAAAGCAACGAATCTCCGAAACCCAGGAAAGCCCGGCCGAGGATAGCCAAACCGGCAGTCCAGAAAGTGGCTGACACTGCTGCGGAACCCGCCGTCAAGGAGCAGCCGGCAACAATTGCCGAGCCTGCCGCCGAGGCAGCTCCCGTTCCCGCAAAGAAGAAAAGCGGAAGACCCAGGAAAACAGCCGTCCAGGCAGAAGAGAAAGCTCCAGAGGCAGCTGCTGCTACAACTGAGACCGTAGCCGAAAAACCGGCAAGGCAGCAACGCAAGCCCAAAGAGCAGAAAGAGCAGAAAGCTCCTGAGCAAGAGAGTCAGCCTGCACAGCAACAGGCAAAACCTGCCGACAGGCAGAAAAAGGGCAAGCCCCAGAAACAGAATGCCGAGGCGGCAGCTGAGCCGGCCCAGAACCAGCCCCAGCCCCAGGCTCAACAGCAGAACCAGCAGCCTCAGCAACAGCAGCAACAAAACCAGCAGCAACAAAACCAGCAGAACCAGAACCAGAACCAGAATCAGAACCAGCAGCACCAGCCAAAGCAGCCCCGCATTGAATTCGAGGGCATCGTAAAAGCCATCGGAGTGCTGGAGATTATGCCTGACGGCTATGGATTCCTGCGCTCTTCTGATTACAATTATCTGAACTCACCTGACGATATATATGTATCACAGTCTCAGATCAAGAACTACGCTCTCAAGAACGGTGACACCATCCTCGGTGAAATCCGTCCTCCCAGAGAAGGCGACAAATATTTCCCGCTGGTGAGGGTTGACCGCATCAACGGCAGGCTGCCCGAAGAAGTCCGCGACCGCGTACCCTTCGACTTCCTCACTCCGCTCTTCCCCGACGAGAAGTTCAACATCACAGGCAACGGGCACAACGACAATATTTCAGTGCGCGTAGTCGATATGTTCACTCCCATCGGCAAGGGTCAGAGAGGTCTTATAGTTGCCCAGCCCAAGACCGGTAAGACCGTACTGCTCAAGGATATAGCAAACGCCATAGCCGACAACCACCCTGAGGTGTTCATGATAGTTCTTCTGATTGACGAGCGTCCTGAAGAGGTGACCGACATGCAGCGCAGCGTCAAGGCAGAAGTTATCGCATCGACCTTTGACGAGCCGGCAGAAAGGCACGTGAAAGTGGCCAATATGGTCATCGAGAAAGCCAAGAGACTGGTGGAATGCGGACACGACGTTGTCATCCTCCTCGACTCTATAACCCGCCTGGCGAGAGCCTACAACACCGTTCAGCCCGCTTCCGGAAAGGTCCTTTCCGGCGGTGTCGACGCAAATGCACTCCAGAAGCCCAAACGCTTCTTCGGTGCTGCCCGAAACATCGAGAACGGAGGTTCGCTCACCATCCTTGCAACTGCCCTCACCGAGACTGGTTCCAAGATGGACGACGTCATCTTTGAGGAATTCAAGGGCCAACAACATCAACACCATCGAGGGCGGCA
>JAFWSX010000002.1 GCA_017519185.1 Bacteroidales bacterium
CACCGCCCTCGGGGGCAAGTATTCCGAGTCGGTCAACCTCGGCCAGCAGGACCTTGTGAAGGCACTCGAGTGGATACACTCCAACATCAGCCGTTTCGGCGGCGACCCTGACTGCGTGACCATCGGCGGACAGAGCGGCGGCGGCGGAAAGACTTCCACCCTTATGGCGATGCCTTCTGCCAAGGGGCTCTTCCACAGGGCCATTGTCCAGAGCGGCTCCACCCTGCGCCAGCAGGAGCCTGAGCAGAGCCGTGCCCTCGGCCTCGCAGTGGTTGAGGAACTGGGACTCAAGCCCGGCCCGGACGTAGACCTGAGCAAGTTCAGCTACGACGAGCTGGTGGCTGCCGGCAACCGTGCTTCCCGCAGGCTCGGACGCGGCGGCTTCTCCCCTGTCGTCGACGGCAAATATCTCATCCAGCACCCCTTCGACCCGATGGCCGCAGAGTGCAGCAAGGACGTACCGATGCTCATCGGATCGAACCTCAACGAGTTCTGCTATACCAACAACGTTCCCTTCACTATGGACGAGGTTAAGGCCAGAATGGTTCCCAGGCTCGGCGAGGAGAAATTCCAGCAGTTCGTGAAGGATTTCGAGAGCGTCTATCCGGGGCAGGCGCCTAAGGAGCTCGTCAACACCGACCTTCGCACCCGCGGCAACGTCATAAGGCAGGCCACTGCCAAGCAGGCCCTGGGCGGAGCTCCCGCGTTCGTCTATCTCTTTGCCTGGAAATCCGACGTGAACGACGGTGCGCTCGCTGCCTGCCACGGAATGGAGCTGCCCTTTATGTTCAACAACGTCGCCAACCAGAGGGAGATGACCGGCGGCACTCCCGAGGCCTACAAGATGGCCGATGCCGTCAGCGATGCGTGGATCGCCTTCATCAAGACCGGCGACCCCAACTGCAAGTCATTACCGAAGTGGGACCCCTTCAATCCTGAAGAGAATCCCACAATGATTCTTGACAACGTGTCGCAGCTCAAGAAGAATCACGACGCCGTGCTGCTGCAGTACTGATTCCGGCATCCGCAAGCCGGTTCGGCCGGGAATCAGGCCGTTTTTCCGGCCGTGCGGAGGGCTACTTCGCGGCGATGCACTCGATCTCCACGAGCGCGCCTTTGGGCACAGTCTTCACTGCCACCGCACTCCGGGCCGGGAACGGCTCCGTGAAGAACTGGGCGTAAACCTCGTTCATCGCGGCAAAATCGCTCATATCGGCGAGGAACACCGTTGTTTTCACTACGTTGGCAAGCGAAAGGCCAGCGGCCTGCAGGATAGCCTGCGCATTGAGAATGGCCTGGCGTGTCTGCTCCCTGATACCTTCGGGGAACACGCCTGTGGCAGGATCGATGGGCAGCTGCCCTGAGAGGAACACCAGTCCGGCACCGCTGTCGATGCCCTGGCTGTACGGCCCTATGGCGGCCGGTGCCTTTTCTGTGCTGATAGGTTTCATACTAATCTACTACGGCGCGAGCCATTGAATCTTTATAGTATTTCTGGTTGATGAAGACATCTTCCTTGTAAGGATTGATGTGACGTTTCTTGCTCTGGGCGATGATGTAGCAGATGGCAATGCAGTTGGTCACGAGGGCCAGGGCGCTGATCACGACCATCATCGTCGGATTGGCTGCCACAACTGAAGGGTCTACTGTCGTGCCGACAACTGCGGCCTCACCTCCTGCAGCGGCATAAAGCTGCTCGATGGTTGCGGTGCCGTTGGGATAGAGCACGGGAAGAGTTGCCCAGCTGAACCACTGCTGACCGTTCTTGAAGGTTTCCTGGAAGAGCGGGAACACCTGTGCGAACATACACCAGATGGCGAGGGTGTTTGCGCGGTTCTGGATCCATCCGCCGCGGTTCCACATAAGGGCAGCGATGGTCGGAGCGAGAAGCAGCGCGATACCGCAGTACCAGCTGTGGGTAGGCAGGCAGTTGTATGTGTAAGCGAAGTTCCAGATGTCATAGACAAGGATGTACACCCAGGTCATATCGGCCCAGATCATATCTTTCTTGTCCTTTGAAGGATAGACGTGCCACCAGGCGGTCATACAGAAGATGTTGATGAGACCGGCCACGCCGTTCATAACGTTGTGCCAGCCGCCATACTGCCATACGCCTTCAGAGGTCAGCCACCACTTGTTCCAGCCGTTGATGGCGCTCTCGAAGTCCGATACGCAGGCGATGAGGATGTTGATGGCTACGATGACGAACGGGAACGGGCGGAACCATTTCTTGGCGCCGATGCCCCATTTGTACTTGATCATCATAAAGCCGATGCAGCCTGCGGTCGCAGCGTAGAGTTTCGCATAATGGAACCAGCCCTGCATATAAACGTGAGTCTGGTTGCCGAGAGCCCACTGGGCGCCTGTGTGGACGCCGATGGCAATCGCGATGAAATAGACGGTGAGAGCCAGAGGCACTGCCAGGAATGTGATGACACCGCCCGCTTTTGTGCGGCGTGCAAATTCATTGAGGAGAATGAGGCCCAGCAGGACCACTATAAGCATTCCCCATTGAGCGAGAGCGTGCTCGCCATAGACTTGAAAAAACATAGTTTTAGTATTTAGGTTAATCGTGTATCAGGGTATACATCTATACCAAGTTACTCCTTTTTCCGAAGAACTGCAAATGTCTTTATCTTCAGGGTCCTGCCCTTTCTGAGGTCTTCGTCCTTCACGAACCATCCGTTGACTTTCTTCCCGCCGTACCTGATGGAAGTGATCTTCTCGCCGTTGCCTTTTTTCCTGATGGTCAGGGTGCGGCCGTTCGAGAGCTTGAATTTTACTTTGTCAAAGAGGGGTACGGTCACGATATATTCCGGGTCAGCGGGAGAATAGGTATACAGGCCTATCGCGTTCCAGACATACCACGACGACATCTCCCCGGCGTCGTCCATTCCCGAATAGGCAAGATGCTCGGCACCCATATCGTAGAACGTGTCGAGGATCTGGTTGATGTAGTGCTGGCTCTTCTCCTGCTTGCCGATGAAATAATAGGCATAGGGGATATTGTGTCCGGGCTGGTTGCCGTGGCAGTACTGCCCGATGAAGCCGGTCATATTCTCCACCTCATATCCGCGCCAGGGCTCTGTGAATAGAGAGTCCAGCTTCGCCTCGACTGCCTCTTTCGAGGGATAGAGGCCGAAGACACCCTGAGGGTCGTGAGGCGGGTAGAACAGCACGTTCCAGGCATTGGCCTCGCGCCACATATGCTGGAAATACGGGTAGTACGGGTCGAAATCCGCATACCAGCTTCCGTCGTCGATGCGGCCGCGGTAGAAACCGGTGGACGGGTCGAAGACCTTTTTGTAGTTCTGGGACTGCTTCATCAGGAACTCATAGTTCTTCTCGTCGCCGAGGATCTTTGCGACCTGGGCGGTGGCATAGTCGTCATATGAATATTCCAGGGTTTTCTGCACTCCGCCCTTGAACTCGTTGTAGTAAGGAAGGTTTGTCGTGTCCTTGTCGGCAATCCATCCTCTTGCGAGGTACTCGTCCATATAACGGCGGCCTCCCCTTCCGGGAACTGTCGCATTCTTCAGGATAAGCTTGTAGGCCTTCTCAAGGTCGAAGTCGTGGATGCCGCGCTGCCAGATGCCTGAGATGAATGTCGACGCGTGGTCGCCGTGGAAGAAGGTCGGCATATAGCCGTTGTTCTTCTCCCCTTTGTCGGATATGGACTTGATGACGTCCACGGCCACATCCGGAGATATCAGGCCCAGCAGAATCAGTTTGTTGCGGTGGTCATCCCAGAAAGACGGGTCGGTATAGTAGCGGAAGCCGTTGTTGACGACATTGCCTCTCACGTCGGTATAATCCCCGTTGCAGTCGCTTCGCAGACAGGGCCACAGGAAACTCCTGTAAAAGGTAGAATAGAAAAGTCCTTTCTGACGTTCAGTTCCACCCTTGACGGTAATGCGGGACAGCAGTTTCTCCCACTCAGCATCAGCGGCCGACGCGACCTCTTCGAAAGTTTTGGAAATCATTTCCTGCTCCAGGTTGGCCCTTGCATTGTCCACGCTCACAAAGGAAAAGCCTATCTTCATTTCGAGCGGGGTCTCCCCTTTGCTGTCCTTGAAGCGGATGACCTTCACCAGGCTTTGAGTGCCGTCCTCAATCTGCTCCATCCCTTCGATATCATAGTTGGTCACGGCATAGAAATAGATCTTGCCGTCTCCCCACTGGGAACCGCTGAAGGTGTTCTTCCCGTTTACCTCGAGGCTCCATTCGCGGACATCGTTGTTAGAGCGTGTGATGTCGACCAGGATGGCCTTGTCGTCAGCAGGGCGGAAACTGTAGCGGTGATATGCACAGCGAAGCGTCGAAGTCAGTTCGACATTCACTCCGTAACGGTCAAGATATACCTGGTAATAGCCGGGCCGTGCAGACTCTTTTTCGTGACTGTACGGCGATGCGTAGTCTACGGCGTCAAACTGGCCGGTAACCGGAAGGATCGGCACGTGGCAGAGATTCCAGTGGCCCTTGCTCGTATGGGCGAAACCGAAGATGGTGCTGTCCTCATACTGGTATCCCGAGCCGCTGTGGTACATTGTCACGGGCGTGGCCTGCACCATCGCATTGGGCAGTGCAGCGCCAGGGAAGGTTTCAGCGCCCCAGGTGCGGGTCTCGCGATGACGCACATAGCCCAGGTCCTCGGGTTCCCACAGCGTCGTGGTCCCGAGAAATGGATTGACATAGTCGGTAAGCTTACGGGCAGCGAGTGCCGTCACGCAGGTGAACAGCACCAGAACGATACATAATGCTTTTTTCATCCCATATCTTCAAATATGAGCCAGTCGGGAGCGTGGTAGGTAAGGAAGCCGGTGAGGATGATGACCGCTACGATCAGCACGACCTCCGAGATGATGGTAGCTTTGAGGGACAGTTGTTTCATTGGAGCATTTTGAGAGCCCTTGCGAGCTGGTCGGGGCAGCTTGTGCCGCGGCCGCTGCAGTTTATGCCTTCGAGGCGCGAGATGGCTTCATCCTTTTTCATTCCGCGGCAGAGAGCAGCCACACCCTGGGTGTTGCCGCTGCATCCGTCGGTGAAACGGATATAGCTGATGACGTCGCCGTCGAGTTCTATTTCTATCTGTGAGGAACACACCATTCCGCAGGGGCTGAACAGCGCCTTGCGGACATTTCCTTCCTTTTTGTCTGATATGAGAGTTACGTCAAACATAATATTATGATTATGATTCAAATTTACGACTAATTTCTATTTTCCGTGCGTAGCTTCGTGGATGAGGTCGAGGAAGGTCTCGACTATGGCCTTCTGGGCGTAGCCCTGCTTGTAGCCTGAGCTCAGGACCTCGAACACCTGGGCGCAGTAGCTCTCGTCGTCGGGAATGTAGCCGCCTCGGCCGCTGTGGCCGTCAGCCACCGTGGTCATTATCGTGAAGGCATAAGGCGACTTGCTCTTCAGCTCAACTGCAATCGGGTTATACACCTCTCCTGCCACTGCGCAGACGGGAATCTCGTCGAGCATCAGCAGCGCGAGTTCGAGGTCGATGTCCGGGGCGTCCTCATACTCTCCGGCATAGCCGGCACGTCCTCCGCCGTTGGTCTGGCGGCGGCCCGGGCAGCTGATGACCTTGCGGGCACAGGACAGCGTGACGTTGCTTTCGAAGCGGCGCATCATCATAATGACATACTTCACCTCCTCGCCGAGCAGCTGGCCGTAGCTCTCGGCCATCTTCTTCTGCTCTTCCATCAGACGGTGCACCTCGGGGTCGTTGCGGTCAAGTCCCGTACCTCCCGGAGGCATACGGTTGGAGATGTCCTCGCCGCGCTTGGCGTAGTCGGCGATGCGGATGTCGCGCAGGTCGAAGGTCTGCTGGAAATAGAGCGGGTTCTGGTCGCCGGCTGCTCCGGATGCGAACACGGCCACGAAGTCGTCACCGTAGCGGCTCTCGATGTATTCCTCTGACTTGCCGGGGACGTCGCCGGTGACCATATCCAGCTGGCCGGTGATCACGGCGTGCATCGCATAGTTATAATAGGTGGCTATGGGCTTGCCGTCCAGGCTCTCGAAATAGACGACAGCCACGGTCTTGTCGCTCTTGCCGTCATAGTCGGGTCCCTCCCACCAGGTTCCGCGCTCCGGGTCGAAGAGGTCGCGCTTCACGTTCAGGTAGCTTACGCCGCTGCCGTAGCCCACCTTGGCCGGAACCATATTGTCGTAGGCCTGTTTCACGGCCTGGTAGGTCCGCTCGATGAGCTCGTCCATCGGCACAGTGCCGGTTGAGTGGCAGTGCGTACCGTTGTAGATGATGTTGCCTTTCGGAATGCCCAGCTCCTTCTCGAGACGCTCGTTCACTGCGTCGATGACGCGCTGGTTGGTGTTGCCGTCGACATTGGCCAAGCCTGCGACGGTCTGCCCGTTTGTGAAGATGATGGCGCGCACGTGTGTACGGTCAAGGATGCCGTAGCTGTTGCGGCCCAGCTGGTTTTCTGCGGGAGTGACATCCACCTTGGCGGCACCGGCCTTCAGCTGGCCACGCCGCGGCTGTGCAGTCGCCACAAGGCACGAGCACACGAGGATCATAGAGAATATGAAGAATATCTTTTTCATAGTGCTTAGAATTTATAGATGGCTGCGGACACTCCGGAAATGCTTATCACATCTCCCTTGCGAGTCTGCCTGTAGTTGCATTTCTTGTAGTTGCCGCCGATCAGCTCAGGCTTGGCTGTCTCTGCCGGCAGGGTGACGGTGACTGCCTTTGCCGAGGGGTTGAGCACCACCCAGCAGCGTTCTCCGCCCCGCGTGCGTTCGTACACCATCGGATAGGGCTGGTCGAGGGAGCTGACAAGCTTCCACGATGCATCGGCGCCCAGAGCCGGGAACTCCTTGCGCAACTGCAGCAGCCCACGGACATAATGCAGCAGGGAGTTCTGGTCGGCCTCGGCTTTTTCCACTGTCATACGGTTGGGATCGGGGTCCTGCGGAATATAGATCTTTTCGATGGGTGCAGTTGAGAAACCTGCATTGGCAGAGGCATCCCAGAGCATAGGTATGCGGCAGCCTGCCCTGAAGCCGGAGCCGTCGGTGGACGGAGCAGCCGGGTTCTGCTTGAGGCCGATCTCGTCGCCGTAGTAGATGAACGGCACGCCCGGCATTGTGAGGAAGAAAGTCATCGCCACCTTCAGCTCTTCGGGGTTTGTACGGCCCTCGGTGCAGACACGGTTGAAGTCGTGGTTGCCGGTGGGCATACATACATAGCCATTGCCCTTCACGGCGTCGTACTGGTAGGTATAGAGGTCATACCAGGTCTTGAGCCCTCCTGCCCCGGCCTCGTCGAAGTACGGCATCGTAACGGTCGCGTTCGGGCCGAAGCCGCGGCGGCCGTAGAAGAACAGTGAGGAGTAGTTGTACTGTCCGTCGTGACAGAAGAAGTCGAGGTCGAAGCCGGCCTGTGCGACGGACTGCGCCGGATTGAACCATTCCGCGATGAGCACTCCCTCGGGATATTCGCTGCCGAACCATTTCATCAGGTCGTCCTTCCATAGTTTGATGGTGGCCGACTTGTCGGGGTCGTTCTTCACCAGGCTGGAAGCCATATCCACGCGGAAACCGTCGACACCCTTGTCCATCCAGAAGGAGATGATGTTCTTGAGTTCGCGGCGCATTGCCATCGGGCCCGGAGCGTCGACGGTCTGCTCCCAGGGATGCCCGGGATCGGGGTTTGCGAAGCCGAAGTTCAGGGCGGGCTGTGTGTCGAAGAAGTTCTTTATGTAGTACGGGCCACGCGGAGCGTCGGTAGCCACGAACTTGCTGAGCAGCGATGCGCTGGCATTGTTTCTCACAGCGTCGTCCAGAGAGCCGCCCTGCGCAGGATTCTGTCCTCCTTCAGGCTTGAAGGACGGCCAGATGTAGTAGTCGGAGTAGCGAAGGTCGGGGGCCTCTTTCGACTGCAGGAACCACTCGCTCTGGTCAGAAGAGTGGCCGGCCACCAGGTCCATCACCACCTTTATTCCGCGGGCGTGGGCCTGACGGATTAGCTCCACCAGGTCGGAGTTCGTGCCGAAGCGCTTGTCCACGCGGTAGAAGTCGATGACGTCGTAGCCGCCGTCGGTCCAGCCGGACACATACACCGGATTCAGCCAGATGGCCGTCACGCCGATGGACTGGATGTAATCGAGACGTGATATGATGCCGGGTATATCCCCGATTCCGTTGCCGTCACTGTCCTGATAGGAAGACGGATAGATCTGGTAGAAGACAGCGTCGCTCAGCCAGCTCGGCTGCTTGGGATTCTGGGCCTGCAGGCAGACAGCACAGCCTGCCAGCAGCAATATGAGGAAAAATAGTTTTTTCATAATTATGTCGTGTTTACTCTATGTCGGACTAAGGCCTCTCAAACTCCAGCCGCAGCACGCGGATCGGTCGGCCGGCGCCCTGGTACTGGGTTTCGTCGATGCAGGTTTCACCGGTAGGGATGAAACCGCATTTCTCCATCACGCGGCCCGAGGCCGGATTGTCCACGAAATGGCCGCTTATGAGCGAAGGAATGTCGGTAGTCGTGCGTATGAGGTCAAGCATACGCTGCAGCGCCTCGGTGCAGATGCCGCGGTTCCAGTAGGGCTTGGCCACCCAGTAACCGCACAGCGGCTCGCCTTCGCGCGCCGGCAGGTTGCAGTCGCAGGAAGGGCCGTAGCCGATGGCGCCTATGGCCTCGCCCGTCTCCTTCAACACGATGGCCCAGTTGGAGTCGTTGTTGAAGACTGTGCGGATGATCTCCAGGCTCTCCTCCTCGCTCTTGTGCGGAGGCCAGCCTGCCCTCGGCCCGACGTCAGGGTCGGAAGCATACTTGAACAAAGCGGCGGCGTCATCATCCCGCCAGGGGCGCAGTATCAGTCTATTCGTCTCCAGCATTTTTCTCTTCTTTCTTAGCCGCTTTCTTTTGTTCTTTCTGTTCCTTGTTCTCTTCTCTCTTGCGGGCCTTCTCTTCCTTCTTTGCTTCGCGATCTTCCTTCTTCTCACCATCCTTCTTAGCGAACAGTGAAGAAACCAGTCCTACCACCGAACCGACGCCGTCAACGACGAGGCGGGGGTTGGCATAGTACTGTTTCGCATCGCCGAAACTGCGGGTCATCAGGGTCTCCTGCTTGCTGATGGTCACCTCATTGCGCAGGATGGCCTTCTCCAGTTCGTGGTTGTTGCGGATCCGCTCGGCCTTGGGGAAGAATGCCTTGGAGAATGTGGACAGGAACGTGCCTTTGAAGAGCACTCTGCGGAGCAGCAGGACAAGCACCAGCAGGACTGCAAGTGCGCCGGACACAATGAAGGCTGCGGTGGCATAGCTGCCCATCTTCTCGCCTATCCATATCACGAATGCGAAGGACAGGACGAGCAGCAGTATGCTCACCAGGATCAGCACGATGGCAAACCAGAAGATTGTCCCCGTGCCGCTGGACAGAGCCTTCACCGAGCGCAGTTTCAGATTGTCGAGCTGGGCGCCGGCATAGCCGAGGGCGTCATTGGCCAGATTGGCTGCAGGACGCGCGAAATTGGACTCACTCATTGGACGGAGCCTCCTCTTCCCCTGCAGATTCAGCCGCTGCAGCCGTATGCATACGCTCGGCTTCAGCGCGGCATTTGTCAAGATAGTCTTCAATTTTGCTGCGGAACTTCTTGCGGTTTTCCTCTCCGCTCTCCGGAGCAATCAGCATACCCAGCACGACTCCGGCGGCAAGACCGCCCATAAGGGCAAAGAAGGTATTGGCTTTCATATCTTTTGTTTTTATTAGTTGATGATTCGAATTATAGTCACAGTTTCAGCCAGGCCACCAGGGTAACCACAAGGCTGATGCTAAGAATGATAGCAAGGAACATCAGTCCGTAGAACACACCTGTTCGGACCACGAGTCCTATGCTGTTTTTCCAGCGCAGGCCGAGCCACTGGCGGTAATCTATGGCTAGCAGCACAGCCATCAGCAGCAGGCTGATCGAAGTACTCTCCCCGAACGACAGCAGCAGGGCGAATATCATAAAGAAGCTGAACTGGCACAGCACGTAGGCCGACGCCGCGGCCGCTCCAGACATACTGATCTTGTATCGGCGCAGGACTATGGACATCGAGAGCCAGAGCAGGAGGAACTTCCCGAGGAACAGCGGGATGCCCTGGCTTCTGAGCTTTCCTTCCAGGGCCGCAAGGGCTACTTCCGCGCGGGTGTCCACCTGATCGGGATTCCTGTCCAGATTCAACAGGATATATCCCTTTTGAACAAGTCGCAAGGCACTTATGACAAACTTCTCACCTCTCTCATCTGCGAATTCTGAGGATGTGGCCGTGTCTAGGTCGAAAACTGATGATTCTTTATGCTGGATGGGCTGAAGGAAGGAAGCAATGAGTGCGAAGAAAGCATAGAACACGATCAGCGAAGTCAGAGGGGCCAGGTACTTCTCGTGCCTGCCGCTGATGTAATCGCGGATCATATAGCCCGGACGCAGCAGAAGATGCGAGAATGTGCGCTTGGCGTCGTCATTCAGGAACGGGATGGAGTCGAAAGCTCCCTTGTAGAAGTCTTTCGATTCCCGTCTGCCGGCCTTTATCGGTTTACGCCAGGGCAGGCAACCAAGATTCTGCCACATCTTGAAGGCACGCAAGCGAACAGGCAGTGAATGTTTCTTCTTTTTCATACATAAGTTTGAACTTACTAAGTTACTCGCTTGCGCTGTTTATTGCAAATGTTTGAAGAGTGATGAAGATTGACTAACTTTGGTAAAAACCTGCAAACAGTTTCTGATATGCGCTCACCTGCCAAAGTTCTCCTGCCAGTGATGACCGTGTTGCTGTTCGCCGCTGCCAACATAACCGGCAATGCGCAGACCGTCACCAACTCCAGCTACAAGACCATAGCATACATCAAATCAGACGGAACAGTGCAGGATGCCTCCTACCGCACCATTGCATACATCAAGTCTGACGGAACGGTGCAAGACGCATCTTACCGCACCCGCGGCTACATCAGGTCCGACGGCACAGTGCAGGACGCTTCATACCGCACCCGCGGCTACATCAAATCTGACGGTACCGTTCAGGATTCCTCATATCGCACCCTCGGCTACGTCAAGTCCGACGGCACCGTGCAGGACTCCTCCTACCGCACCATCGGCTACGCCAAAGGCATCTCCCGCAAGTGGGCCGCATACTACTTCTTCTTCAGCGACCGCTGATCGGCATCAGCCGCTGAGTCCGCCCATCTCCAGCCAGCTCCGCTGGCCGGCGCCATGCGCCGCAGGGGTTTCAAAGGAATCAGCCCGCAAAGCGGGCCGCTGCCATGCAGCGCAGGGGCCCGGGGGCAGAGCCCCCGTAAATAAAGCGGCGAAGCCGCTGAGTCCGCCCATCTCCTTTAAAACGAAAAAAGAGTCCCAAAGGACTCTTTTTTCGTGGAGATGGGCGGACTCGAACCGCCGTCCAAACAAAGCACCAACAAGCTTTCTACACGCTTATCCACCCTTTGATTGTCGGCTCCGCACTGCCGGGCGGCAGGCCACGCGAAACTTATCCTCTAAATCTTAGCGGGCTTTAGAGAAATCCGCCCGAGCAGGAATTGTCTGATGATACCCCGTTGGTCCGGAGCGGCATTCCAAAACCCCGGCGGGATACTCGTTGACTGGTCCTTGACCAGCCAATTAAGGAGTCGAGCTTAGCTCAAGACTACGCAGCGAGTGCAAAGTTGTTGTTGCCAGTTATGGCTTGAGGTCTGAGATTTACGAGAGGGGCCACGACTCTCGGCGTGCTTACCGGTCAATGTCATTTGCTGTCAAAACCAAAACATCCCCATTGAACGATTGCGTTTCAAAGATGCAAAAAATACTCCGAATGTTGCGCGACCTATGACTATTATTTCGTAAATTTGAAGGAATGTATGTCGAATTTCATCAATCAAAATACAAAGCCAATGAAAAAAATAACCCTAGCACTCGTTGCGATGCTGCTATGCTTCAGCGCAATGGCCCAACAGTCCCTCCAAAGCCGGGCTGCTGTCAAATCTCCGGAAATCAATCCTGACAAGACCGTTACATTCCGCCTCGTCGCTCCTAAGGCAGTGCGTGTGCAGGTAACAGGTGACTTCCTTCCTGCAGGCCCCAACGGCCAGCAAGGCATCGCCGACCTCGTAGAAGCTGACGGCGTCTGGTCTTTCACCACCGAGAAGCCCCTCGAGCCCGAGCTCTACTTCTACAACTTCATCGTTGACGGACTCAAGATCAACGACCCCAACAACGTCCATATGATCCGTGACGTCGCCAACGTCTTCAACGTATTCCTGATCGACGGCGGCCGTGCAGACCTCTACAAGATCAACGACGTTCCCCACGGAACCGTGGCAAGAGTATGGTATGACAGCCCCGTAGTAGGCTTCGACCGCAGGCTCACCATCTATACTCCTCCGGGATACGAGCAGAACCCCAAGGCCAAGTATCCTGTATTCTATCTGTTCCACGGAGCAGGCGGAGACGAGGAAGCCTGGATCGCCCTCGGCCGCACAGCCCAGATTATGGACAACCTGATTGCCCAGGGCAAGGCCAAACCGATGATCGTCGTGATGACCAATGAGAATATGAACCAGGAAGCCGCTGCCGGCGAGTCTTCATTCGGATTCACACAGCCCAGCATGGGCGCAGGCGGAGCATCACGCCAGATCCCTCAGGGTGCAAACTTCGTTTCTGCATTCCCCGACATCCAGAGATATGTGGAGAAGAACTACCGCACCATCAACAAGAAGTCTTCACGCGCTGTCGGCGGCCTTTCAATGGGCGGCTTCTACACCGTGAGCGTTTCATCTGAATATCCCGACACCTTCGACTATATGGGCGTTTTCTCAGCCGGTATGAGCCTGTCGCAGGATCCTGCCGAGAAAGCCAAGACAGAGCAGAAGATAGCCACCCAGTTCGCCAAGAATCCCAAACTCTACTGGATTGCCATCGGACGCACCGACTTCCTCTATCAGAACACCAAGGATATGAGGGCTTACTTCGACGAGAAGGGATATCCCTACAAATACTACGAGAGCGGAGACGGCCACATCTGGCGCAACTGGCGCATCTACCTGACCGAATATGCCCCTCTCCTTTTCCAGGACTAACTAACCTATAATAAACTACTATGAACAAAGACATCAGCAGAAGAGATTTCCTCCAGAAAAGCGCCCTTGCCACTGCAGGCGCTGTGTTGGCATCATCACCGATGTTCGGCAAAAGTGCAGCTGAAATCGCAGAATCGATGGCCGCTCCCCAGGTTCGCAGACCCGGCCCGAACGACCGTCTGAACGTTGTCGGAGTCGGTATCGGAGGCCGTGGCGGCGCCGACATCGACGGCCTTGCCAAAACCGAGAACATCATCGGCCTTTGCGACGTTGACTGGGACTATGCAGCTCCCAAGTTCAAACAGTATCCGAATGCACAGAAGTTCAAAGACTACCGCGAGATGTTCGACAAGCTCGGCAACCAGATTGACGCAGTAGTTGTCGGAACAGCTGACCACACTCACGCAGTCATCTCTGCCCAGGCTCTCGAAATGGGCTGGCACGTATACTGCGAGAAGCCCCTCACCCACACCGTATATGAGACCAGGCTGCTCACCAAACTCGCCGCCAAGAACAAGGTTGCGACCCAGATGGGTAACCAGGGTGCATCAGGCAACGGCGTCCGCAAGATCTGTGAAGCTATATGGACAGGAATGATCGGCGAAGTGACGAGAGTCGACGCATTCACCGACCGTCCCATCTGGCCGCAGGGTCTCGAGACTCCCACCAAGGTCGAGAAGGTTCCCAAGACTCTCGACTGGGATCTGTTCCTCGGCCCGGCCAAGAAACGTCCCTACAACTCAATCTACCACCCTTGGAACTGGCGTGGCTGGTGGGACTTCGGCACCGGAGCCCTCGGCGATATGGCCTGCCACATTATGCAGCCCATCGTGCAGGGCCTCAAGCTCAAATCTCCGACAGCCGTGCAGGGCAGCTCTAACTGCCTGATGGTGGACTGCGCTCCCGACGCACAGATCGTGAAGTTCAAATTCCCGGCACGCGACAATATGCCGAAAGTTGCTATGCCTGCAGTTGAAGTCACCTGGTATGACGGCGGTCTCAAGCCTGAGTTGCCCGCAGGATGGCCCGCAGGAAAGAATCCTAACGACGGCGGCGGAGCCTGCATCTTCTACGGAACCAAAGATATCCTCGTATGCGGATGCTACGGCCGTAACCCCTGGCTCATCTCAGGCCGCGAGCTTCCTGAGCCCACGATGACCCGCAACATTCCCAACGAGGACCACCACCTCGACTTCGCACGCGCCTGCAAGGAGTCTCCGGAAAGCCGTGTGAAGACCGTGTCTGACTTCGAATTCGCCGGCCCGCTCAACGAGATGGTAGTTATGGGAGTTCTTGCAGTTCGTCTGCAGGGCCTCAACCGCGAGCTCGAATGGGATGGCGAGAATATGCAGTTCACCAACATCACCCCGAACGACACCATCAGGATGAAGATCCGCGACGGCTTCACGATCACAGCCGGCCACCCTTCATTCAACAACGAATATACAGAGGCAGAAAGCGCCCAGGCTTTCGCAGCAGAGCTTATCCGCCACACCTATCACAACGGATATTCACTCCCCGCAATGCCCAGATAAAAAACCAGGAATATGAAAAGAATATTAGCAATAGCATTAGTAGCATTGACAGTTGTTTCACTCACTTCGTGCAAGAACGGCAAGAAGAAAGCCGCCGAAGCCGAAGATCCTAACGTAATTGTATTGTTCGACGGCACAAGCACCGACGGCTGGCGCGGTTATGACAAGACCGAGCTGCCCAAAGCCTGGACCATCGAAGACGGCTGCCTCAAGATTAACGGCAGCGGCAACGGCGAGGCCGGCGCAGTTGATGGCGGCGACATCATCTACGACCGCAAGTTCAAGAACTTCGAGCTGACCTTCGAATGGAAGGTAGGCAAAGGATCCAACTCCGGCGTCTTCTATCTGGCGCAGGAGGTTCCCGGCGAGCCCATCTACATATCAGCTCCCGAATATCAGGTTCTCGACAATGCCAACCACCCCGACGCACTTCTTGGCGTCGACGGCAACCGCCAGTCAGCATCTCTGTATGATATGATTCCGGCAAAGCCCCAGAACGCCAAACCTTACGGCGAGTGGAACACTGCCAAGATCATGGTCTATAAAGGCACTGTCGTTCACTACCAGAACGGCCAGAACGTGCTTGAGTACCACCTCTGGACTCCCCAGTGGAAAGAGCTGCTCGACAAGAGCAAATTCAGCAAGGAAGCCTGGCCGCTGGCCTACGACCTGCTGATCAACTGCGGCGGTGAGAACCACGAAGGCTACATCGGTCTCCAGGATCACGGTGACGACGTATGGTATCGCAACATCAAGATCAAAATCCTCGACTGATGAAACGCCTGGTTCTTACATTTGCAGCAGTAACCGTTGCGTTGCTGGCCGTGTCCTGCAAGAAGGACAAGCCCAACGACAACCTCGGACTGCAGCTCTACTCCATCAGGGCAGAGTGCGCGAAGGACATCAACACCGCGCTTGACGGCACTGCCGCAGCTGGATACAAGATTGCCGAGGCCGCTTCCTACAACCAGCAGGAAGGTACCTTCTACGGTCTTGCTCCCAAGGCTTTCGCCGATCTGTGCGCATCCAAGGGCATCAACTTCCTCTCTTCTCACACCAACGGTCCCGACCCCAACGCAGTTTCGATGGAAGAGTGCCTGGCGTGGTGGAAGAAGACCATCGCCGACCATAAGGCTGGCGGCTGCAAGTTCATCGTGCAGCCCTCTATGCCCAGGAGTGCCTACGAGTCTCTCGAAGGCCTGCTGAAGTATTGCGAACTGTTCAATCAGGTTGGCGCTATGTGCAAGGAGCAGGGCATCCTCTTCGGCTACCACAACCACAACCGTGAGTTCGAGACTATGTTCGACGTCCACGGCAAGCAGACCAGACTTTACGATGTGATGCTGGCAAACTGCAAGCCCGAGAACGTGTTCTTCGAGATCGACCTCTTCTGGATCTACAGAGGCGGCGGAGACCCCATCGAGTACTTCAAGGCAAACCCGGGCAGGTTCCTGCTCTGGCACGTGAAGGATGACCTCGAGGTCGGCGCCTCCGGCAAGATTGATTTCCCCGAGATCTACAAGCACGCAAGCCTTGCCGGCATGCAGTACCAGATCATTGAGCAGGAAGCTTTCGGCGAGGGCATCCCTCCCTTCGAGAGCATCAAACAGTCTTGCGACTACGTGAAGACCCTTCGTCCCGAATAGAGACGAAGGCTCCCCAAATGAAAAGCCGGCTGCAACGCAGCCGGCTTTTCTTGTATAGAGATACGGAGAATTCACTAAATTTGGGGGACTTAAACCTATTGCAATGAAATCAAGATCGTTATTTATAGTACTCGCAGCTCTGTGCCTGGTGGCACTCGGCAGCTGCGACCGGGGCGGCAAGCCCGTTGTCTCACGTTCTTACAGTTATGTTGATTCGGCTTCTCACGCCGACCTGTCTTTCGAACTGGAACTGCCCGATGCTGTCAACGGCCCTGCCGGAGACATCCGCAAGGGAATCATCGACATAATGGATTCAAGGCTGGCCTTCATCGGTTCCTATGAAGGAGAACGCCTCTTCCCCAAGTTTGACGGTGACCTTTCAGACGCAGACGCCGTCATCGATTACTACCGCACCAAAGCCCTCGAGACACTGAACGCCAGCGCCACCTCGGACTACGAGGAACGCAAGGGTTACATAATGGAAGATCCGGACTTCACAGAAGAAGAAAAAGCCGAAATGCTGGAGAGCTACCCCGGCTACGAATATGACTTCTCCCTCACAAAAGAATATGAGACCAAGCGCTGCGTGGTGTTCAATTCCACCGACTATATCTACCTTGGCGGAGCGCACGGAGGAGTTACCGGCGAGGGTAGCGTAACCTTCGACAAGCGCAGCGGACAGCGTTTCACGAACTTCTTCAAGGAAGGTGCGCTGGAACAGATGCAGGACCTGCTCCTGAAAGGCGTCACGGAATATTTCTCTGACAATGACGACAGCGTTTCCAAAGAGAATGTCCGCGAATTCCTGTTCCTCGACAGCGAGACCATCCCCTTCCCCGTCTGGACTCCCGCTCCTACAGAAGACGGCCTGAACTTCACCTACCAGCAGTACGAGATTGCAGCCTATGCTATGGGAATGCCCTCTTTCACAATTCCCTACGAAGACCTTAAGCCCTATCTCACTCCGGAAGCCATCGACCTTCTCAACCTGAAATAACAAATAACTGAACCATATGAAAAAGACTATCCTCACCGTAGTGCTGGCCCTGCTTTGCACAGCCTCGTTTGCCTGCACCAACCTTATCATCGGCAAAAAAGCTTCAGTGGACGGAAGCGTATTCTGCACCTACAACTGCGACGGCTTCGGCTTCGCCGCTTCTCTCTCCTACTCTCCCGCAGGAGCTCACGCTCCCGGGGAACGCCTGGCCTTCCCTGTCAGGGGCCAGAATGGCGAAGTGTCCTACAGATACATCCCGCAGGTGGCGTATACCTACGGCGTGGTTGGTCTTATGAATGACCATCAGGTTTCAATCGTGGAGACCACCTGGGACGGACGCACCGAACTCGTGGACCGCAACGGTCTCTTCGACTATTTCACTCTGATGGACATCACCCTCCAGAGGAGCGCCACAGCCCGCGAAGCCATCAAGGTGATTGACGAACTCGTCCAGACCTACGGCTACAACTCCACCGGCGAATCGTTCGCAATCTGCGACAAGGAAGAAGCCTGGATCTTCGAGATCATCGGCAAGGGTCCGGACAACACCGGAGCAGTATGGGTTGCAAGGCGCGTCCCCGACGACTGCATCAGCGCATACGCCAACTCAAGCCGCATCCGCCAGTTCCCGCAGTCAAAAAAGATCGACAAGAATCTCGGCTTCTACGTGTCTGACGGCGGCAACACGATGTACAGCGCCGAGTGCATCTCATTCGCACGTGAGAAAGGGTATTTCACAGGCAAGAACGATGCTGACTTCAGCTTCCGCGAGGCATACGGCCCCATCGACTTCTCCAGCGTAAGGTATTGCGACGCCCGCGTATGGAGCTTCTTCCGCCACCACTACGACAAGGATGTGATGGACAGCTACCTCCCCTATCTCAATGGCCAGTTCGACGTCTGCGACGAACTCCCCCTCTGGATCAAGCCCGATGCTCCGCTCTCAGAGAGAGACGTGATGAACGATATGCGCGACCACTATGAAGGCACCGCCCTCGATATGACAGTTGACGTCAGCGCCGGTCCCTGGGCTTCACCCTACCGCAACCAGCCCGTCAACTTCTACGCCAGCGACAGCACCGCAATGTTCCGCGAGAGGCCCATCGGCTGCCAGCAGAGCGGTATGACGATGGTATGCCGTATGCGCTCGTGGATGCCCGACGCAACCGGAATCACCTATTTCAATATGGATGACGCAACAATGGTTGCTTATGTTCCTGTTTACTGCGGCATCACCCGCACCCCCGAGCCTTTCCGCCGCGAGAACAACAACATCCGCGAGTTCTCGACCGAAAGCGCATTCTGGATGAACAACTGGGTTGCGAATATGATCTATCCCAGGTGGAGCGCAATGATCGGCGACCTCCGCGACGCCCAGAAAGAGTTGGAAGATTTCTACCAGGAAGACCAGAAAGAAGTTGAGGCAAGGGTAGCGCAGATGGAAGCCGCCGACATCGTGAACTTCCTCACCCAGAAGACCGAGACTTACACCGATATGATGATGAAACGCTGGGACAAGCTTGCCAAACTGCTCATCGTGAAGCATAACGACCAGATAATGCAGCCCAGCGAGAACGGCGAGTTGGTGGCCGGCCGCAGGACTTCACCTGCCTACTCACCTGTCTTCATCGACGCCGTAAAGGCACAAACCGGCAGCCGCTACGTGAAGCCTGATATCAAGTGATGATTTGCGTTTTAGCGGGCATTTATCTAAATTAGTATAATTTATACCCTGAAACGCCAAGCCTAAACCACACCTAAACTTTAGATGAAACAAAAAAACTATCCCATCTATAAGACGACTTTCATCGACGATATGCGTTCGCTGGTCGAAGAAGCCGCACAGAACTTTTCCGACAAGACAGCCATTTCATTCAAGGAGAAACCGACTGACAAAGAAGTAACGAAGATATCATTCACGCAGTGGAGAGACGACGTGAGGAGCCTCGGCACTGCCCTGATCGCTAAAGGACTACGCGAGAAGAACATCGCCCTGCTAGGAGAAAACTCCTACGGATGGTGCTGCTCTTTCTTCGCGATAATGGGCAGCGGATCGGTAGTCGTCCCTGTGGACAAGGACCTGGCCGTCGAGGACATACTTGGCATCATCAATGCCACCGAATGCGAAGCCGTCATCTTCGGCAAGACCGCGGAAGCGAAACTGAAAGAGATGCTCGGCGGTGCATTTCCGGAGTCTGTCAGGCTGATCATCTCCATCCCCGACAAATGTTCAATTGATGCAACCGCTGCCGGCAGCCGCAGCCTGATAACCCTCAAGGACCTTGAGACCGAGGGCGCGAAGCTCTATGCCGGAGGCGACAACTCATACTACGACTACAAGATCGACCCGCACAAGCTGGGTTCGATCGTCTACACTTCCGGCACCACCGGCAAAGGCAAGGGCGTGATGCTTTCACAGATGAACATTGGCCTGGATATGACGCTGGGTATGTAAAACTTCGACATCACCCGCAAGACCCTGCACGTTCTTCCGCCCCACCACACCTTCGGTTCGACGGTCAACTATGTAGGCCACCTGTC
>JAFWSX010000011.1 GCA_017519185.1 Bacteroidales bacterium
CTACGGTTATGGCTATGGCAGCACAGACGACGAGAAAGCATAATTCTAATGACAAATGCATATGGCAGTCCTCAACCGGGGACTGCTTTGTGCTTTTTTAAGGAAACAAGAGTGAAAACTGTCCTTACTTTCGGCGTGTTTGACATGTTGCACATCGGGCACATCCTTTTGTTCAGGCACGCAAAGGAATTATTGCCTGATGAGGAGTGCAAGCTGGTGGTAGCAGTGCAGGACGGGGAATATATCCTGAAATATAAACCAGGGACGGAGATGGTTTATACGACCGAGGAGCGTATGTTCATGGTCAGCTCGGTGCGGTGGGTCGATGAGGTAGTGTTGTATAAGGATGTTGACATAGACATCCGTAATATTGAGTTTGACATATTTGCGAAAGGGCCGGACCAGAACCACGCTGGCTTCCAGAGAGCGGTAGAATGGTGCAATGCCCACGGAAAAGAAGTTGTGACCATACCCCGCACGGAAAACATTTCTTCAACTCTTCTGAGAAATTATTCAAAGACAAGGTAGCACCGAGATGCAAACCGGTTGGATAAGAGGCAGGCTCTTTGCCGCATCAGCAATGACTCTTCTGGTAATGGTTTTATCTGGCTGTATAAAAAAACAGCCTGTGGATATTATTGTCATCGATAAGGAAGAGTTGACGACAATAAGTGCGGCGCTGAACAGTACGATAGAAAGCTTGACCCAACTGGTTCAGGCCAAACAAGGCGGGCTGACGATAGAGATGTTTGCCTTCAAACCCCGTTCTTCCGGTGTCGAAGAATATACTTTTCAGTTGGAGGATGGGACAACGGTCTCATTGGTCGATTCCATCAGAGCTGTCAATAGTTTTATACCGATCCTTTCAGTTGCAGAAGAAGGTGGTGACTATTATTGGCAACTGAACGATGAGTGGCTCCTTTCCAGTCAGCAGGATAAAGTCAGAGTGCTGGATTTGAACAAGACACCACATTTCCTTTGTACAACTACGGGATTGGGCTATTCGTTGGGGGACGGTGGCAGTACCGTAAGTATAACCAATTCACGGAACCATAGCATAGCTATAGTCTCTGTTGACTATAATTCCGACAACAACAGCCTTTCTTTCTGTTTTCCGGCGAAACAGTATCTGGAGATACCGCTAAAGGACAAG
The DNA here is from genome assembly GCA_017519185.1 of Bacteroidales bacterium. Lineage (GTDB taxonomy): Bacteria > Bacteroidota > Bacteroidia > Bacteroidales > UBA932 > Equibacterium. The sequence continues at coordinate 1,154 of JAFWSX010000011.1, forward strand.
TCTGCCATATTACAGCAGAATGTGCAGAACGAAGTCTACTACAAGGATGTTTTCCTTGATGCGGGTGCGGGTCTTACTTCCAGAAAGACACTCTATGCCGCCCAGTCTTTGGGCCTGTCTCTGGAAGGAATCAGTTTTGCCAGAAGTGCTTCAAATCCTGAAGAGATAGAATTGCAGCACAGCATTGTTGCCGGTTCGGAAGAAGACGAGAACGGACGGCTTCTTTATCCGGACGGGCAGCCGAGATATAAATTGCTGTTTGTTAACGGTGGTAGTTCCAAGACACACGGCAAATCGCTCGGCGAAGATGGTATTGCAAGGATGCAAGAATTTGTGGCAAACGGTGGATCTTATGTCGGCACTTGTGCCGGAGCTTTTTTTGCTTCTTCTGGTTATGACAGTAATGTAGATTATCCTGCATATCTTCATCTCTGGCCGGGTGTGACGATTCATACAGGCATTTCAAATGGTTCCACCGATATGACTATAGAAGACAATTCTCCTCTGTTGGCATATTATGACTTCGGAGGGGATATGGTTGTCAGTAATATCCGCCACAACAAAGGAGGTTTTCCTGCCAGTCTGCCGGAGGGTACGGAAGTATTGGCAAGGTACTCGTGTCCTGATATTCCGAATGTACACGAGCAGCCTTCTGTGTGGTCGTACAAGACAAACTCTTCATCGGGACGTGTAGTTATGGAAGGTTCCCATCCTGAGGAGGTGAGCAGCGGAGAAAGACGCGATCTTACCGCTGCGATGATTCTTTATGCTATGGAAGGTAGAGGTCTTGTTTCTTTGAAGGGTTTCTTGAAAAATGGGGAAAAGAGGGTGATGGACAGAATGTCTTCAGACAACCAGCCTGAATATGCCCGCATAGGAGATATGCAGTGCCACCACTTTGCCGTTTTCATTCCAAGCAATGCTGTCAACGTCCGCTTTGAGTTGGAAGGCAGCGAGGAAGCTGATCTGGTCCTCAGGTTGAACCGTCAGACATATGCATTCCCATCAAATGCTGAATATGCCACAGAAGAAACAGGCAATATGCAGAGTCTGTTTTTTCCCACTTTCTATTATGGAGTGACATATGTCTCTGTTCAATGTATGAACAAACCTTCGGTAGAGAAAACAGATTATGGACAGCAGTATTCAGGACATACAGAAGTGTTGAACGGTCTCCCATACATAATCAGTGTTTCCTGGGAAGAATAGAATAAGATGGCTACGAGTTTAAAGCAGAAAGCAGCGGCCGGGATGGTATGGACTACTTTGCAGAAGTACTCAAAGATGTTCATCCAGTTTATCTCGGGGATTGTGCTTGCTCGCTTGCTTACACCATATGATTATGGTTGCATCGGTATGCTGTCCATTTTTATGGTCTTGGCAGAGGCTTTTATAGATGGAGGTTTCGGTTCTGCACTGATTCAGAAGAAACAGCCGACACAGGCGGATTATTCCACGATATTCTGGTGGAACTTAGGTATGGCGGTACTGATGTATGCCATCCTGTATGTGAGTGCTCCTGCAATATCAAGATTCTATGACATTCCATTGTTAAGTGATGTGCTGCGCGTACAAGGTTTGGTGCTGTTCATCTATGCATTCAATATAGTGCAGCGCAACCAACTGAAGAAAAAACTGAACTTCAAGGTTCTTTCAATAGTTACGATAATTACATCTGTTACTGCGCTTTGTGTCACGATTTTTATGGCATATAAGGGCTATGGGGTCTGGGCCCTTGTTGCCCAGAATCTGATATCAGCTGCGATTCCTGCCATCATATTCTGGTTCTTTATAAAGTGGAGGCCTATCCTCACGTTTTCCAGGCAGTCTTTTAAAGAATTGTTCGGGTTCGGTTTCTATATGTTTTTAATACACCTTATCGACCGTTTTTCAAGACAGTTGACAGGATTAGTGATAGGCAAGGTTTATAATCCTGCTACTTTAGGGTATTATTCAAAAGCATTTGGTACAGAAAAGCTTGCTTCACATACCATTTCATCAATAATGACGCAGGTAACATACCCACTATATGCAGAAGTACAAGATAATAAGAAGGTATTGATAAATATGATAAAGAGGATGACAACCACTATTTCATATATTACTTTCCCTTTGTTGTTTATTCTGATGCTGACCGCCAAACCATTGTTCATACTACTCTACTCGGACAAGTGGATTCAAAGTATACCCTATTTTCAGGTATTATGCTTTGCTGGTCTGGCTGTATGTCTGCAAGCCTCTAATCTTCAGGCTATTTCTGCGATTGGCAAAAGTAGAACATTGTTTATGTGGACTATAGTAAAAAGAACGGTAGGGTTAGGTGCTATGTTAGGGGGATTGGTGCTGTTTGGAATGAAAGGATTGTTGGCAGGTGCTATTATCAATGCATGGTTTGCCTATTTCGTCAATATTTTTCTGGTCTCTAAGCATATTGGATATAAGTGGTCACAGCAATTGTCCGCCATTGCTCCTGTAGCGATAGTATCTACCTTGGCAGCATGTATCGCTTTTTTAAGCATTCATTATCTTGGTTTGAATATGTATTTAGACGGAATTTTAAAACTTATTATCTATCTGTTGATATACATCGGATGGTCATTGATCTTCAAACCAGAAGCGTATACTTATTTTCTAAGCATTATTCCGGATAAATTCAGATTTTGGAGGACTGAAAAACAGTAATGAAACATAAAGTCATTATTATCGGACAAGGCTATACAGGAAGACTGAGCATAGTACGTTCAGTTGCAGAAATGGGCTGTGACGTTACCATCATAGCCTTGTTTCCTCATAACAATTTTGCCAATAATGTAAAGAACAAAAAGCCGCTTGATGCCTATAGTAAATATGTGAAAAGAACTTTTTTCTGTGAGAATTATAATGAGGATATGCTTATTAATATTCTTATGGAAAAGTGCACGGAGCCAGATCAAAAACCCATCATTATTCCTGATAATGATTTCTCTGCCGCTGCAGTTGACAATCATAGGAATACATTAAAGGAATACTTCTATATTCCAAATATCAAGGACAGACAAGGGGCCGTAAAGGAATGGATGGATAAAACCCGGCAAAAAGAGTTGGCCAGTCAGTTGGGTTTGAATGTTGCCAATGCAAGACTGATAGAGGTGAATAAGCGTACCTTTATGATACCGGAAGATCTGAATTACCCTTGTTTTGTCAAGCCATTGGTATCGATAGTAGGAGGTAAGTCCGGATTAAAAAAATGTACTACTAAAGAGGAACTGTCCGAACACATAAATTATTTTCTGTCTAACCATAACTTTTCAGATGTAAAGTTTCTGGCAGAAGATTTCAAAAAGATTGATAAAGAATATGCTACAGTTGGTTTTTCAGATGGGAAAGAAGTTATTATTCCCGGTTTACTTGAATTGTTGAGCATAGGCCATGGCAGTCATTTCGGTGTCGCGGTTCAAGGAAGAGCTTTTCCGATAACAGGCTACGAAGAAATAGTAGACAGGTTCAAACAATTAGTTATAGAGATAGGATTCATAGGTATTTTCGATATTGATTTTTATGATAGTGATGGAGAACTCTTTTTTTGTGAGTTGAATCTTCGTTTTGGAGGATCCGGATATGTTTTTACTAAGCTGGGCGTAAATCTTCCAGTAATGATGATAAAATCTTTTTTGGGTGAGGATATCAGTAGCTTAAATAAAAACATTATTGGAGAAGCCAAGTACTTCAATGAAAGAATGGCGATGGATGACTGGTATCGTGGTTATATTTCATTGGATGATTACCTGCGGTTAAGATCTGAGTCGGAGATTAAATTTGTTGCTGACGGCGATGATCCTAATCCTCAAAGGCTATTGGATTTTGATTTTAGGATTAAACGAGCAAAAAAGCAGATAAAGGGATGGTTGGGAAAGAGATAACGGTTATTGAGCGTCCGGAATCGGTATCATGGGAAGAGATCAGTTCTGTCTTAAAACAGGCACATGCAGATAATGTGAAAAAAGGAATTGTCCTTCCATATCCGGCACTTCCGCCATTGGATATATATGCTAAAACGGAAGGACGTGGAGGAAAGATGGTAGTTGCCTTATATAAAGGAAAAGTAGTCGGTACGGGAGCGGTTGCCGTAATAAATAAAAAACTATGGTGTGGACAAGGTAAATATCTGTATTCTTTTTTAGATGCAGTACTGCCTGAGTATAAGGGACAAGGCATCTATAGTCAGATTGAGAAGTGGCAGGTGCAATATGCCAAGTCGGTTGGTCTGAACAGATTATTGTTAGATACCCATGAATGCAATAAGGACATGATTGCTATAGCTAGAAAAAAAGGGTATCGCAAGGTAGGGTATAAGATTCGGGAAGGCCACAATTCCGTAATAATGGTCAAATGGTTAGATGGCTGTCCATATTCACGACTGAAATGCAGACTAATGTTTGCACGAAAAAAAAGAGATAAACTAGATAATGCTCAGAACGAGGAACAGTAACAGATGAGCTTGGCAAAAGGAAAAATCATAATTTGTGGAGATTTATTTCCAACGGCAGACAACGTAGATTTGTTCTCTGGAGGTAATGTTGAATCTTTATTTGGAGATTCAATCATAGAATTGCTGCAAGGGTCGGATTTGATTATTTGCAATCTAGAAGGAGCGTTGACGGATCGTCCCGAAAAGTGTCGTAAAACCGGTCCCGTCAAGTTGGCTCCGACAAGTGCTGTTGCTGCGTATAAGAGGTTAGGCATTAATTATTGCATGCTGGCGAATAATCATATTACAGATGGCGGCCATCAAGGTGTAATTAATACGATGCAGACCCTTGATAAAGCGGGAATCAAATATATCGGAGCCGGAAAAAATGAAAACGAGATAAGTCATTCTTTCGTGAAGGAAGCAGGTGGACTGAACATTGGTTTCTATATTGTCAGCGAAACTATGTACAATAAACCCACGAAAGACAGGGCTGGAGTTTGGCTGTATGACGAATATGTTGTTTGTCGCGAATTGGAACAATTAAAAAAGGAATGCGATTATCTAATCGTTCTTTACCATGGAGGCATAGAGAAGTTTCCGTATCCATCGCCTGAAATGAGAAAACGCTTCCATCGTATGGCAGATTGTGGAGCTGATGTGATTATAGCTCAGCATACGCATTGCATTGGGTGCGAAGAATGGTATAATGACTCCTATCTGCTCTATGGACAAGGCGATTTTCTTCTGAAAAACTTCGCTCCAGGATTGACCGATTCAGGGTTGATTATCGAATTGGCCATCGTGAATGGAAAAGTCGATATAAAGAAACATCTGGTAAATTCGGTAGATAATGTGTGTGTGAGGTATAATACCGAACAAGATTTATCGGATTTTGAAGAGCGTTCAAGAAATATGCTTGATGAAGAATTCGTTTATAGTCAGTTGCAGAAGTTCTGTGACAACGAGCTTAAGCTTTATTTGACTGCATTCAAAAATCCCTCAAAATGGAGACTGCTCCAAAAAAGGTTTATGCCGAAAGCATATAACAAGTGGCTGTTTGGCTACTCAGAAAGGAATTTGTTGTTTTCACTCCACACATTGCGTTCGGAGCAAAACAGGGAAACGGCTATCATCGGTATCGAGCATTTGTTGAATTTGTAGTATACACTTTTGAAACAAAAAGTCGTCATAATAGGGCATAGCTACACTTCGCGGTTGGGTCTCATCCGTTCTCTTGCCGAATTAGACTGCGAGATAACAGTCGTTGCCATGGTCTTTCATAACTGGTTTGGGCGCATGATCAGAATGGAGGGAGGGAAACCGATAGATTGCTGCAGCAAGTTTGTTGACAGGGTTCTGTACTGTCATGTTCAAGATGGGGAAGGTTTGATATCGTTGCTCTTAGATAAATGCGCAGATTCCAGCCAGAAGGTAATCTTGATTCCTGACAGTGACTTTGCGGCGGCAGCCATAGATGATAATCAGGAGCGCTTGAAAGAATCCTTTCTGTTTCCGCACATCGATCATTCACCAGGGGCGGTAAGGCATTGGATGGACAAGACTGTTCAGAAAGATTTAGCTCGCAAGATAGGGTTGGACACTGTAGATGGCTGGATTGTAAGTGTGGTGGATCGTCAATATGCCATTCCGGAGGGTGTGAATTTTCCTTGTTTTACAAAAGCACTTGCTACCATCAGTGGTGGAAAGCAATTTTTAAGAAGATGTGACAATGAAGCGCAGTTGAGGAGTGTGCTTGACAAAGTCAGTTTGAAGTACAACACTCAGGTGCTTGTAGAGGACTATAAACCCATAAATGCCGAATATGCTGTAGTTGGTTTTTCAGACGGAAGCAATGTGGTAATTCCGGGCGTAATAGAATTCATAGCCAACAGCAACAGCCATTTCGGAATAGCACGTGAAGGTCTTGTGCGCCCAACCTGCGGATTCGAGGATTTACTGGAAAAGTTCAGGGGTTTTGTAAGACAAATAGGATTTTGCGGCCTTTTTGATATTGACTTCTATGAGAGTGAGGGGATGTTGTTCTTCAGCGAAATGAATCTCCGTTTCGGTGGCAGCGGTTATGCCTGCACTGTTATGGGTGCTAATCTTCCTGCTATTTTTGTGCGATATCTGCGTGGAGAGGATTATCATGATCTGATTCACAACATTGACAGGAATGCTACATATGTCAACGAGAGGATGTGTCTGGATGATTATCTTTCCGGCCATATTACCTGGAAAGAATGTTTGCAAATAATTAAAAGGTCAGAAATCAGATTTGTTTTCGATGAGCAAGACGCCGGGCCCCAACGGAAATTCAGGAAGTATTGTAACTACGTGAAGCTCAACCGGATGAGAAAGCAAATCAGAATTAGTTTTAACCATTGAAACATGACAGATCTGGAGTGTCTTGACAGGTTCAAACAAAGAGTACTGGATGTATTGAAGTACAGTATATCTTTTTTTGACAGGCATCAATTAAAGTGGTTTATTGCTTGCGGTTCAGCGATTGGAGCCGTCCGCCACAAAGGGTTTATTCCTTGGGATGACGACATAGACGTGTATATGCCCAGGGAAGATTATAACAAGCTCAAGTCTTTACAGCCAGAATTGTTGAATGACGGCTACCGTTTCATTGATTGGGATGTTGATAATTATCCTCTTGGATTCGGCAAAATTTCGGATAACAACACTACACTTTGGTCTGAGAAACGGTTCAAAGTCAATTATGGCGTGTATATAGATATTTTCCCTTTGGATTTGACAGATTCTGGAATGATGAGTTTTGGAATCAAGTGGATGAAATACAGAAAGTTGCTGTTCAATTACAGGGCGAAAATCTCTAAAATAACAATATCAGATTTGTTTAAAGGCCCTAAAAAGAATAATAACTGGCGTGTTGTTGCGGCTAAAATTCCTTTAATGTTTCTGAAGAAAAAGGACATTCTTAAACAGATTAAGGAAATGGAAAGTATTTGGAATAAAGCCGAAGGCGACAGATATGTTTCTTATACGGAAGTTGGAATGTATATGTTTCCCAGAAAATGGTTCGAAGAATATACACTAATGCCATTTGAAGATATAAATGTCCGTGTTTCGAAGTATTATCACGATTACTTGACATATATGTATGGAGACTATATGACTCCCCCTCCAATAGAGCAACGGACTGTTGAGAGTGCACATGGCAAGTATTATGTGAATCTCGATAAAAATATCCCTTTGAATAAGATCATCAGGTCATAGATGAACGCTAAAAGAAGCAAGACAATTCTTCTAGTACTGGTAGTAATCTGGATAGCTCTTACAGTCGGGGCGTTTACCCCATATGTGATTTTGAACAGTTCCAGATACCGCATAATCAGGATAGCCATTTTAGCTGTCATGATGCTGATTGTCGTTGCTTTTTCGTGTATCAAGGCTGTAAAGTATAACAAGTTTATAGCATGGTATATGGCTGTGGTGGGCATTGTGGGCATTGAACTCTTTACATTCAAGGCTTTTGACCTCAATGTTTCATATAACGATATAGTGCTTCTTGTTTTTACCTTTTTAGCAACTTGTATCGGCTATAAAGCAGGGTTTGACAAACGTAAGATAGAAGTATTGACATTGATTTATGGAATGTTGGCTACTGCTTTAGGAGTTCTTACTATGATTGGCTTTGTCGGAGCGATTCGCTTGACCAATTATATGTATGTGATAGATACAAAAAATATGGTAGGACAAATAGTCGCTACTGGAGGAATCGGTCTGACGATTGTCACATTTGGGAGAAAGCGCATCCAATGGTGGGAAATCATATTGCTGGTTTTTACTGTAATCCTTATTTTTTTGTTGAGGTGCAGAACGGCTATAGTTGCTTTCATTCTTTTTGGTGCGCTTTATGGCCATAGGGCTTTTGATTCAAAAGCCCTTATTCTGTCGTTCTATGTTGTATTGATTGCATTATTGTTTTTTTCATCACAGGTCTTTTCTTTCCTCGATACAGTATTCGTGGGACGTTTTGATGTTACCGACATAGAATCTTTGTCTGCCGGCAGAATGCACAGAAACGTGCAAGGTATGGAATTCTTTTTTGCCCATCCTTTTTTTGGTGAGATGGGTGCTCATTCGGAATTGCAGAACATTCATAATTATGTAATAAAGAGACTTGCTGCATATGGCTTTTTCTCCTTGCCTATACTTGCGTTTTATTTTTGGTTTACTGTCAAGGTTATCAAAGAGTGGATTGCAGCAGATGTCAAGGATTACTACAACGTGGGTTCATTGATGATGATCATTCCCTTTTTTGCCAGTCTTCTTGAGCCATTATCTCCATTTGGCCCAGGGTTGGTTCAGATTATCCCGTTTTTCTTTTATGGATGCAGTTTGCGTTCGATGGATGATAAGAAAAAGCCGCAATGAACCCATTGATTTCGATAATAGTACCGTCTTATAAACCACAATCATACTTGTGGGAATGCCTCGATTCGATACGATGTCAGACTTTAGAGCCAGGCTTATATGAGATCATTGTGGTTCTGAATGGGTGTAACGAACCTTACAGGGCGCAAATAGAGGATTATATCCAGAAGTATGGATCAGAATGGAACATACGCCTGATACAGACAGATACTCCTGGCGTCTCAAATGCGAGAAATATCGGAATAGATTCCTCTTATGGCGAGTACCTGATCTTTATTGATGATGATGACTTGATATCTGATTGTTTCATTGAAGAGCTGCTGAAAGTATCTTCTGCCAATAGTATCGGCTGCTCCAATTCAAAAATATTCAGTGACACCATTAAGGATACACAGGATAACTTTTTAAGTCTGGCCTATAAAAAGTGCTCTGGTCGTGAATATCGTCTTATGACTTTCAGACATTTCTTGTCACCGCCAGTCTGCAAGATGATTCATAAGTCCATTATCGCATATGACAGGTTCCCAGTACATCTGCGAAAAAGTGAAGATTCAGTATTCTGTATGTCTCTGGTGCCGCGCATTAAACGGATGAAACTGGCAAGCGCCGATGCAATCTATTATCAAAGAAAGCGCAAGGGTTCGGTTATGCGGAGTAAAAACAGCTTCAAGTATGAGTTCAAAACGTTGATAAAACTCGAAATGGCATATCTGAAAATATGGCTTCGACATTTTTTCAGATACAACCCATTGTTCGTTTTGACAAGGATGGCTGCCGGTTTCAGAAATTTCATACTCTATATCAAGTAGGCATAAAGATGTCCTTTTTACACAATTATATCGTGACCATCCTGGCGGTTTTGGCCATTTCGACCATCAGCGTAGCCCAGCCTACTCCAGTTGAGAAAAGTTTCCGGTTGTGGGAACAATATAATGGTACGGAGGAAAACCCCCATAGCGAGCCTAAAAATCCTTTCAGTATTTCCATTCATTCTCAAAAAGACCTAGAGGGACTGACTCCACAAATAATTAAAGCAATCAAACAGGGACAAACCGCTATTGAGGTACTAATCGATGCCGGTGTTTTCAAGTATGACAAAGTGCCTCTTTCCCTCAGTGATATCGATGCAGGAAGTGTCACAATAAGCATCAAAGGAAACAATACAGTTCTTGTGGCAGGAGGAAAGGACTACGAGAATGGAGGCTTGATAACCGCTCCCAGCCGAAACAGGATTTATTTGGACGACAATCTGAACTTGATCGATCTCTTCGGAGAAGTGGTGCAGGCCGAAAGCCCTGTTGAAATCATAGATCAAAAAGAAAAACTGTGTCGTGTTGCAGTCAGCCAGCCTTTTAAGTATTCTCCCGGTATGAGAATGCAGTTGTCGGAGTGGTATAAGTCTCCGATTTATAAGGTTACGGAAGTGAAGGACGGATTTGTCTATTTTATAGCGAATGATCTGAAATACGATAAGAGTAAAAAATGCTACAATGTCCAATATGACAACACCATTGCTTCGATGAATCCAAGGTTCAGATTTATTGAGGTAGACAAGGTCAGGTCATATGAGGGTTTCATACACGAATGCTCCGTCACTCAGTTCGCCAAATTGAAACACGTGAAACTGAAATCGCTATTCATTTCGGGTATTTCATTCATTGGAGGTGCAAAAGGTGATGAAGCATTCTTCTCATTCCAGGATGTTGAAACAGAAAAAATCAGCCTTTCCGATTGCCTTTTTGAGAATATGCTTTCAAGGATTGTGAACTTGAAACACACTGGACATTTTGTATTCAAAGACAACACAGTGAAGAATTGTTATGCTGGAGTCTTTTATTCGGATCAGGATTGTCCAGAGATCATAGTAAAGGGCAATTACTTCTATCGTGCCGAGAAAGGGTGGACAAATTCCTCATGCGTAGTGTGCTATGGCGTGGACTTTCTTATTGCCGGCAACGTATTTGAAGATGTGTCATATTCCTCAATCCGTACTGGATATCATCTGTCTCTCGGTGATGAGATTGTTTCAAAAGGAGTGATTGAAAACAATGATATTTTTTTCGGCGATGAGTACTATACTCATCCTGAAAAATATTCACTAGTAGACGGTGGGGCAATTTATATCGGGACATTGACCAGACTGGTGATCGTCCGCTATAATTATATACATAACTATCGGGGTACAAAATCAAACAGGGCCATTTATTGCGACGACGGAGCTATGAATGTCAAGATTTATGGCAATGTGATAAGTGGGATTACAAATGCACATTCTATGTTCAGCTGGCGGTCGCCCCGTGTCAATAAGTTATATCCTGAGTCCAATGATGGTATAGATGTCTACTATAACGTCATCTGGGGCAACTATAAATTTGAAGAACGTCCCAACAGTTCTTGTATTCACGGAAAGAATCTTATCTTGTATGCGGAAGGAGAAAAAGCACCGGAGAATGTCTTGAAAAACTTTGCTTATAAAGAGAAGGACCTTGTCTTTTCCGGTGTGACTCTGGAAAATGGCAAAATGAAGATACCCGAGGCGGCGAAACAGGAATTGCGCAAGTTTCCGACTTATGAAAAGATGAAGCATTGTATTGAGTAATATAATGTACAGAAATTGTTTTAAACGTGTTTTTGATTTAATTGGCAGTTTGATACTGATGCCATTCGTGTTGTTGGAGATTCTTATTCTTGCACCTCTTATATGGATTACCGACAGAGGTCCGGTGTTTTATAATGCAACAAGGGCCGGACAGAATTACAAACCATATAAGATGTTCAAATTAAGAAGTATGTACGTGAACTCGCCGGACTTGAGAAATTCTGACGGAAGCACCTACAGCAGCGATGATGATGCCCGTGTCACTCCTATCGGGCGTATCCTGCGCAAGGCCAGTCTCGATGAATTTCCACAATTGATCAATGTTCTTCTCGGTCAGATGAGTCTGGTCGGTCCTCGGCCCAAACTTTGGCGCAGCGACAGGAAAGTAGAGGAAATGGATGAAAACCGCCGCAAGAGCTATAGTGTCAAGCCCGGCGTTACGGGATATGCCCAGGCCTATTACCGCAACAGCATCACTCAGGAGGAGAAATTCAAGTGGGATGCATACTATGCTGACAACGTATCTCTCTGGCTGGACATCAAGATTCTCTGGCAAACTGTGATTTCTGTGGCCTGTCGCAAGAATATCAATACTGCACAAGCTGATAAAAGCGAATGAAGAGACTTATGATAGTCGGAGCTTCGGTGCTCCAGCTTCCCGCCATACTCAAAGCAAAAGAAATGGGATTGCAAGTGGCTGTAGTCGACTATAATCCCAAAGCGGTCGGCATTCCCTATGCTGATGTTTATTACAACGCATCTACGATGGATGAAGATGCGGTTCTTGCAGCAGCGGAGGATTATTGCCCGGACGGTATTATGACACTGGCGACAGATTTACCGATGCGCGGAGTGGCAAAGGCTTCCGATAAACTGCATCTGCACAGCATCAGCTATGATACAGCTATCAAGGCCACGGACAAATATGAAATGATCAAGGCCTTCAAGGAGCACGGCGTTCCTTCACCCTGGTTTTTTGTCGTGGATTCTCTGCCGGAATTGCAGTCTCACAGAGATGAAATCACATATCCCTGTATCCTCAAGCCCGTTGACAACGCTGGAAGCCGAGGTGTAGTCAAGGCAGATTATTACGAGGAGTTGGCATTATACTACGGCTATTCTCTGGCAAACAGCCGCCAGGGTAAAGTCATTGTCGAAGAATATCTTGATGGCCCGGAAGTGTCGGTGGAAGTGATGGTTGTGAATGGCAAAGTCAATATCCTCCAGATAACAGACAAAATCACCACTGGGACACCATATTTTGTCGAAATGGGACATACGCAGCCTTCGCAGTTGTCTGTTGGTATTCAGGAAGATATTCGCCGGCTCACCTGTGCGGCGTGCGATGCTGTCGGCATAGACAAAGGCCCCGCTCACGTTGAAATGCGAGTGACATCCCGCGGCCCTGTGATGATAGAATTGGGAGCACGTATGGGTGGAGACAACATAACAACCCACCTTGTCCCTCTCAGCACGGGCATAGATATGGTCGGGTGCACTATAGCTATGGCTATGGGAGAACAGCCTGATATCAAGCCTACACTTGATTGCGGCTCTGCCATTCGCTACTTTGATGTTCCTTCTGGAACGATAAAGGCTATTGAGAATGTTGAGGTTGCTAAAGATATTCCGGGAGTAAAGCAGATAACTTTTACAAAAAGTATCGGAGAGCAGTCAACGCCAGTCCAGTGCAGTAATGACCGTATAGGGTATGTAATTGCCCAGGGGCCTTCGGCCAGAGAAGCCGTCGAGTCCTGCAATAAGGCGTTGGACACAATCAAGATAACAATCGAGTAATTGACATTACCTATGAAATACTACACAATGAAAGAAACGCGGGCTTTTCTGGAGAGCATCGGTATGCCTGGTGGAGATCTGTATGACCTTCCGACATCGGAAAAACGGTTCTCTGACGGAGGACAGTACCGCTTTGAAGTTCCGGGCATCCAGGGGCCGGGACCTATGAAGGCTTTGCTTGAAGCGCTTGACGAGTATGGCATCCAGATTCATCGCGTGACTCAGACCAAAGGCATAATGTTCCTTACAGATGACGAGATCAGGCAGATGGTGGAATATGCGCGGAAATGGAAAGTGCAGCTGGTTCTTGCCTGCGGTCCACGCGCCACTACAGACACGTCAGCCTCGGTGAGGACCGAGGAAGGCCAGCGTATGGGCTACCGTCTTCGCGGAGAAGAGCAGATAGTCCGTGGCATTGAGGAAATCAGGCGCGGGGCACGGTTTGGGGTGCGCGGATTCCTGATCTATGACGAGGGCCTGCTCTGGGCATTGGGAGAAGCCCGCAAGAAGGGATTCATTCCGTCAGACTGCCATTTCAAAGTCAGTGCCCACAGCGGTCACGGCAACCCTTGTTCAGCCCGTCTGCTTGAGACATTGGGAGCCGACAGCATCAATCCGGTACGGGACATCCAGCTTCAGATGCTGGCCTCGATGCGTGCTGCCATAGATGTTCCGATAGACCTTCATACAGAGAATCCGAAATCTTCGGGAGGGTTCATACGTCATTATGAAGTGCCTGATTTCATCCGTGTGGCAGCTCCGGTATATCTGAAGACTGGAGGCAGCGTGGCGGCGAACCACAGTTATGACACTACGGAGAAAGAAGCCCGTCAGAGAGCGAAACAGGTCCTGCTGGTAAAAAGAGTCATTGACGAGTACTATCCTGACGCGATAGTTTCTCCCAAATAGTATAAATCTATGAGATTTCATTCCTACAACCCGGACTTTGCCTTTGTCAAAGAGCCGATGGAATTCAATAAGTACACCCGACGGGATATTTTGCAATACTGTCTTGGGGCAACTCTTTATATGCCCGGAACCAAGGATATCAAGGAGAAGATTGTAAACCATAAGCTGGATGTAACTTCCATCGTGATGTGCTGTGAGGATGCCATCAAAGTTGAAGACCTGCCGGTTGCAGAACAGAATATCCTTGACCATCTGGATTATCTGGCCGACAGGATAGAGGAAGGAGTACTGACGCAGGATGGCATCCCCTTGATCTTTGTAAGAATAAGGAATCCTAAGCAGTTCAAGTCATTTGCATCCCGCCTGACAGCGAGACAGGCATCAGTACTCACAGGCTTTAATTTCCCCAAGTTCAACAGTTCCAATGCATTGAATATGCTGCGCACTCTTGTTGATGTGAACATACGGCTAGGTGTCGTGCTGTATGGTATGCCTATCCTCGAGGGTCCTGAAGTAGCTTTCCGCGAAATGCGCAACAAAGAACTGCTGCTCTTGAGAAACATTCTTGAACCTTATAAAGAACTGATACTGAACATTCGTGTGGGCGGAACTGATATGTCCTCCCTTTTTGGAGTGCGTCGTGGCATACACTCTACGATATATGATATAATGCCGGTGAGGGATGCCCTTTCCGATGTTTTGAATTATTTCAACCGATACTGCGACTATTGCGTATCGGCTGTAGTATGGGAGTATTTCAGGGCATACCGCGACGATGACATAGACGATGTGATCAAACGCAATTTCCACAACGCCCTTATCAAAGGCCAGGACATTGTGAACCCGGCCATTGACGGACTGCTCAAGGAAGTTATGATCGACAGGGCCAACGGCTTTGTCGGCAAGACCATCATCCATCCCACACACGCCAAATTCGTCAATGCGATGTTCACTGTAGTGGAGGAAGAGTATCACGATGCCCTTCAGATTCTGAATACCTCCGGAGGCGTCATAAAGAGCGAAGAGGGCGGCAAAATGAACGAGATCGGGCCGCACCATCGCTGGGCTGAAAAGATTGTGAAGCGTGCGGAGGTGTATGGGGTCGTGAAGAATGAAGATTCGGTTCTTGGACTCGTGTTGGGTCAAAACCAGTAATCAGCTATGAAGATTATACTCGGCACAATGAATTTCGGGCCTCAGCTAGACCTTGAGGAAAGCCGCGCAATGACCGAGTCGTTCCTGAAAACCGGCAACAACGAGCTGGACACAGCCTATGTCTATAACGGTGGTGATACGGAGAAGTATCTGGGAGAGATTCTACCCAAGTTGGATGGCTACTATCTGGCCACTAAGGTACATCCCCGCATTACCGGGAAACTGGACAGGGAATGCATTCTGATGGAGTTCAACGAATCTCTGAAGAGAATGAAACGGGACTCGGTGGACTTGCTGTATTTCCATTTTCCTGATGGAAGGACACCGATAGCAGAGGCGCTGGAGACCGTGGCTGAACTCTATGCGCAAGGCAAGGTGAAGGAGCTGGGGCTGAGCAACTATCCCGCCTGGCAGGTAGTGGACATCTGGCATCAGTGCGTCAAGTACGGTTGTCCGAAGCCGACAGTATATCAAGGTATGTACAATGCCCTGTGCCGCAACGTGGAGCCGGAACTGTTTTCTGCCATCCGCCAGCTCGGGATGCGTTTCTATGCTTTCAATCCCCTGGCCGGCGGCCTGCTGACGGGAAAGCACCCTAACTTCGAAGACGCCCCGCAACCGGGCCGGTTCGCACGCTTGAAGAGCTATCGCGACCGTTACTGGAAGAAGAGCTACTTCGAGGCCGTGGATGAAATCCGCAAGGCGTGCGAAAAGGAAGAAATACCGATGGCTGAGGCAGCCTATCGCTGGCTATGCAACCATTCAAAGCTTGATGCAACGAAGGGTGACGGGATTCTGCTGGGTGCATCCAGGCTATCACAGATGGAGCAGAATATGGAAGCCGCCAGGAAGGGTGCTCTGCCGCAGTCTGTCCTTGATGCTATGGATGAGGCCTGGGAAGTGGCGAAACCGGACAGCCCGGCATATTTCAAGTTTATTTAAGAGTTATGAATAAGTCGCGGGAGTTTTTTGAAGCGCTTGACGAGGTTGCACGGCAGCCCATACCGGACAAGGTTATGGAAAGGGCCAGACAGTCACTGCTGGACTATCTTGCGGTAACCTGCGCCGGTGCCCGTTTCCAGCAGGATAAGATAAAGGCATATCTGGAATTTGCGCAGCCGGAGGCGGGGCAATTCAAGGTCATAGGCACCGGAAAGAACCTTGCCTTGAAGGAAGCCGTATTCCTGAACGGGCTGAATGCGCACGCTCTCGATTATGACGACGGAACAAATTCGGGCATAATCCATCTTGGGTCCCCGATATTTTCACTGCTCCTTCCTTTGGCCGAGCGGTATGGCAATTCCGTAGAGGAAGTACTGAGGGCAGCTGTTATAGGCTATGAAGCGTCATATACGCTGGCGGTTTCCATCCAGCCGAAGCACAAGGCGATGGGATACCACGCGACAGGTACCTGCGGGGTTGTCGGAGCCACATTTGCAGCAGCATATATGCTTGGATTTTCAGAGGAAGAACGATATCAGGCATTCGCGGCTGCCTGTGTCTCATCTTCCGGTATGCTGAAAGTGCTGGATGACGGATCTGAATTGAAGCCGTATAACGTGGCCAAAGCATCTCTTCTGGCATTGACCAGTATTCAGTTGGCAAAGTCCGGTTTCAGAGGGCATTCCGATCCACTTGGTGGTTACAGAGGTTTCCTGAAGTTGATGTCCGGAGATGAAAACACCGATGTCAGGCCCTGCCTGCTTGAAGGGTCATATGCAATAATGAAGAGCTACACAAAGCCCTATGCTTCCTGCCGTTACACACATCCCGCCGTTGAAGCTGCCATCCGTTTGAAAAGCGGACATTGTCTCAAACCGGAAGAGATACAAAGTATTGTGGTGAAGACTTACGATCTTGCAGTTCCGGGACATGACCATACCGAAATCAATGGCGCTTATTCTGCAAAAATGAGCATTCCATATAGTACGGCAGTGGCATTGATCTATGGAAAGGCCGGTTTGCAGGAGTTTTCGGATGAGGTCGCAGGCGATGACTCGGTAAAGGTTTTGACCGCCAAGGTCAAAGTACAGCCAGATGAGGAAATGAGCCGGATGTTCCCCGACAAGCAAAGTGCCAACTTGACAATAACCACTTCGTCAGGAGTCTATTCGGAATGTGTGGACTTCCCTAAGGGGGAACCAGAGAACCCTTTGACAGAGATTGAATTTCATCAGAGATATCAGGATCTGATGGAGTATGGAGGCGTATCAGCAAAGGTCTATGGACAGATTTATGCTTCAACTGGCATAAAAAATTATAAAGTAGCCAGTCTGTTGGCCGAATTATAAAAAAGACAAAGGATATGATTTCGATCATATGTCCTGTATATAACAGAGATCAATATCTGGATGCACTTGTAAAAAGTGTAATGTCTCAGACATACGGTGACTGGGAACTGTTGCTGGTTGATGACGGCTCTACGGACTCAAGCGGAGAGATATGTGATGGATATGCCTTGAAGGACCCCCGTGTGAAAGTATGGCACCAGAGCAATGAAGGTGTCAGCTCAGCTCGGAACAAAGGACTTTCAATGGCGTCAGGAGAATATATCTACTTTGCTGATGCTGATGATGAACTGTTGCCGGACTGCCTGTCAACATTGCTGGACCATATGAAACCGGGAGTGGACCTTGTGACAGCATCATATATAAGAAACGAGAATAATGAGATAGTGCCAGAATATATCTTCAAAGAAGGATTCAACATAACTGCCTGTCAGTATTTTGACGTAATAAGTGTCTTGCCTAATGCTCGCTTCTGTGAACGCTACCTAACTACCAAATTATTTAGAAAGAGCATCATAACATACAATTCGGTTTTATTTGACCTGCATCTGCATTACAGGGAAGACGTTGAGTTTTTGTACAAGTATGTTTCTTTTTGTGAGGGACGCATTGTCGGCATCGATATACCGGTCTATGTTTATTACAGGCGTTCTTCTGGTGCCGCAGAAAAGACCAATGCTTCATTGAATCAGCACACAGCCAATCTGTTTTATAGTACGGAGAGATGCTTGGACATTGTCAAAAGCAGGGTAAAATCTTCAAAGGCAGAGCGGAGCCTGAAAAAAATATTGGTAAATGATTATTACCGAATTGTACAACGTGTCGTCAGAAGCAGAAGCCTGCAGTTCAGTTTGATTCGGAGTCTCAACAAAAGATTGTTTGCAGATCTTTCCGCAAGGGAGTTCTTTTCCATCAGGCTGAAGGAACTTTACCGAATGATATCATTTAATGTGAAAAGAAAAATCCGAAAGAAGTAATGGTTGACCTTCATCTGTTATTTGATACTTTGGACAGTCTGGGCATCGATTTTTACACCGGTGTCCCTGATTCCCTGCTGAATGACTTCTGCAATTATTTGTCCGATAATATTCCTGACGGCCGGCACGTAATGGCTGCCAACGAAGGGAATGCAGTGGCCATTGCCGCCGGACATTATCTTGCAACAGGCAGAATACCGCTTGTCTATATGCAGAATTCCGGTATCGGAAATGCAACCAATCCTCTTCTTTCCCTTGCACACGACTGTGTGTACGGTATCCCTATGGTACTTGTCATCGGCTGGAGGGGCGATCCTTCAGGCACGGATCACGCACAGCACAGGAAACAGGGAGAACTGACACCTGTCCTGATGAAAGATATGGATATCCCGTTTGAGATACTGGATTCGGATGAAACTGTTCTTGAAAAGTTCAGGTGGGCGGCAGATAAGGCAAGGACTGTTTCTTCTCCTGTTGCTCTCATAGTCAAAAAGGCCATATTGGCGCAGAAAGAAAAAAAGCAGGATTATCCAGCTTCCGACCTGATGAACCGCGAAGAGGCAATTTCGGCAGTCCTTGACATTATCGGTCAGGATGCCATCTATCTGGCTACTACAGGCCGTACAACCCGCGAACTGCACGAGAACCTGAAAATGCGCGGATGGGCTGATTCAGGCAGGGAATTTCTGAATGTAGGGGCTATGGGGCATCTTTCTTCTGTCGGTCTTGGTATAGCCCTGGCAAAACCAGATAAAAAAGTTGTTATCTTTGACGGCGATGCTGCTGCCGTAATGCATATGGGATCTCTGGCCACCAATTGCCGTTATCCTGCCCCGAACATCTTGCATATTGTTCTGAACAATGGTGTAAACGAATCGGTAGGAGGGCAGAAATCTGCCGGACGAGTCGTGAATATGACTGGAGTTGCAGCTGCTTGTGGATATCATACCCCGGGGAACGCGCTAAAGACTAAAAAGGAAGTAGCCGGTTTCCTGAAAGTTCCTTCCAACAGTATGCCGCGCTTCATCGACTTGTATGTACGGCAAGGCATCCGGCACGATATGCCGAAGTTGAATATCAATCATAAAAGTCAGCGTGATGCTCTGATGGAGAATCTTGGATGAAAGAACCGATAAAACTTACCACACCTTTGTCTGAGGAAGCTATCCGACCGCTTAGGGTGGGAGATGTCGTTTCTATAAGTGGATACATCTATACCGGCAGGGACGCGGTCCTCCCCAGGATTGTCGCTGCTGCTGAAAAGGGAACTCTTTCATCACTGGGCATCAGTCTGGAAGGTGCCGTCATTTTTCACACTGCTGTTTCGCCAGCCGGTGTCGGCCCCACATCAAGCAACAAACCGGAAATTGAGAGCAGTTTCAGGCCACTTTCCAAAGCGGGAGTGAAGTTGCATCTTGGCAAAGGAGAGATTTCCTATGAAACAGTCAAAGAACTGAAAGAGGACAATGCGGTATTTGCGGTCATTCCCCCTGTAACCGCCCTGCTTGAGAGTCAGACCAACGAACGGAAGGTAATCGCTTTCCCCGAGTTGGGGATGGAAGCTTTCCATCGGATTAAAGTGAACAATTACCAGGCAATCATTGCCGCAGCAGATGGAGAGAGCATCTATGACTGATGGGATTGTACAGAAAGTGGCTGATTGCCTTGTCCGGGCCGGTTCGACATTCCGAGACGACCAGAAAGCTGCCTATCGGCGTGCAATTGCAGCTGAGCATAACGAGTATACTTGTTGGGTGATGAGGCAGGTGCTGGACAATGCCCTTGTAGCAGAAGAACGGCAAAGCCCTCTGTGCGACGATACCGGCATTCCTCATTTGTTTCTGGAAGTGGGGAAGGGACGTCAGGTATCTGGAGAATTGCTGGAGCAGATCAAGTCGGGTGTGGCGCTTGGATTGCGTAAGTTGCCTGGCAGGCCTATGGCAATCAAGGGAGATGACTATGCGCGGATTGACCAAAGCGGCGGTATCGATGAGGACAGTGGTGCTCTTGAATCTTCTCCCATATTGATCAAGCCTACTGAAGAAGATGTGTTGCGCCTGACTGTCCTGATGCTTGGAGGAGGTCCTGCCATCAGAGGTATTACTTATCGGATTTTTCACAAGCATAGCGTTGAGGTAGTGACTGATGAAATAGTCGTCCGAGCAAAAGAGGCAGTATCGAAGCTTGGATGCAGTCCTTGTACTCTCGCTGTCGGGATTGGCCGTTCGCAGTTTGAAGCAACATCATTGATGATGGAAGCGATGGCAAAGGGCAGCTATGACGAACAGTCAGAATTAGAAAAGACTATTACAAACAAAGTGAATGAGGAGGGCATAGGCGCTCTCGGCTTAGGGGGACAGACGAGTGTTCTGGCAACATTTGCCAAGGTAGGCCCGCAAAGGGCGAGCGGAGTCCGGATTGTTGCGATGAGACCTTGCTGCTGTTTCGAACCCAGAAGGGCGAGCGTATTGTTATAGAGCCCGTATGATATGAGAAGTCTGAAAGGAAAGAAAATATTGATATTAGGAGGTACGGCACCTTGTGTCCACGTCACGCAATATGCGAAAGAGATGGGCGCTTTTGTCTATGTGGCAGATGACAAGATTGAAAAAGGGCCTGCAAAGCAGATAGCAGACGAGGCGGTAGTGATAAGCACCAAAGATTACGATACTCTTCTGGCTTTTGTTAAAGAGAAAAACATTGGTGGAATAATGACTGGTCCCGGTGAATTCAATATCGTAAATGCCATGATAGTCAGCAAACTGGCCGGGCTTCCTTTCTATTGCGACAAGGATCAATGGGATTTGTGCCAGAATAAGCGCAACTTCAAGGATTTCTGTAAACGGAACAGTCTCCCCGTCGTCCCGGAATACACTGTTGATGATGTATTGACCCACAATGATTTCCCGGTTATCGTAAAGCCTGTAGACGGATGTTCTTCCCGAGGAATAACCGTTTGTCACGACCAGGAAGAATATGAAAAGGCAAGAATGACAGCTGTCGGTGCCTCACGGTCGCAACAGATAATAGTAGAGAAATACATCGATAACGGCGGTATTACAATAGATGCGAAATATGTCGCAATAGACGGGAAATGCTACCTCGAAGCCATAGGTGACCGTTATGTGATGAAAGACAGTCTGATTACCGCTGTCAGTATCTATCCTTCAAAATATCTCAATGCCTTCCTGGAACAGGTAGACCCATTTGTTGAGAAGGCTTTTTCGTCAATAGGACTTAGAAACGGTGCCTTCTTTTTCCAGGCCATACCTGACGGTGACAAGATATATATCTATGAGATGGGACTTCGCGTAAGTGGAGGAATGATATATAAAATGACCGAGGCCACCAGCGGCAATAACTCTCTCAAGATGCTTGTTCACTACAGCGCAACCGGGCAAATGTGTGAAGAGGCAGACATTGAGAAGATAGATGCCGGGTTTAAAGGCCAAGTGGCATCAACTCTGGCCATTCCGCTCAAGGCAGGTAAGATCGCTTCTTTTGGAGGATTTGACGCTGTCTGTCAATATCCGGGTGTGATAGATTTTACCAGGTACTATGGCAATGGGGACGAGATTCTCCCAAGACATCTCAACACTCTTGATCAATTATTCGGCCGCATAATGGTTACGGCTGACAGCGAAGAATCGTTGTGGCGTATCCTCAATAATATACGGGAAACGGTTACTGTCAGGGATGACAAAGGCGAAGAAATGATTCAATGGTCAACTTTTGATTATCTTTACTCCAGATTCCTTTCAAAGAACAAGGAGTGATGAGAATACTTTTCCTTACGGCTTACAGCTATCCCGAACAAACTCCCAGTTCTTATCTGGGACGTCAGAGGAATGAAGCGTTCATAGCTGCAGGCCACGACCTCATCGTATATGCTCCTGTGCCTACCCGAGGAGTCCCGGATGAAGTCCGTAACCGCTACAAAAGAGAACTCAGGCATGAGACTGGAGAGGATGGGCATACTTATGTCCACCATTTCAACCTGATGAGAGAGAACGGTGGCCCGGCAAAGAGAGCGTTGAGGTATTTTCTGCAGACAGTAAAACATTTCAACCGCGCTGTGTTTGCCCCTCAGGCGAGAACGTGCGATCTGATGTTCATCTTCAGCACTCCTCCCATTCAGGGAGCAATGGCTGCCCTGGTAAAAAAAATCCGGCATATCCCTTTCATTTATAATCTTCAGGACATTTTTCCCGATTCACTTGTCGGTGCCGGAATTGCAAGGAAAAACGGTCTTCTTTGGAAAACCGGCCGGGTCATAGAGAACTTTACATATCGCAATGCAGACAAGATCATAGTCATCTCCGAGGATTTCAAGAAAAATATAATGGCCAAAGGCGTACCCGAAGAGAAGATAGAAGTCATCTATAACTGGGTTGACGAAGATGCGGTGGCAGATATACCACGTCAAGACAACAAGTTGTTTGAGAAGTATGGCCTGGATCCGTCCAAGTTCTATATCACCTATGCAGGCAATATTGGATTGACCATAAATATAGATATGCTCCTTTCCGTAATGGAAGAACTTTCTGCAGAAGCCCCGGATGTGCAGCTTGTCCTTGTCGGAGAGGGCGCCTGCAAAGATAAAGTGGTCCAAAAGATAGGCGGAGTAATGGGGGACGACGGTGCCGTCAGGGGGTCCGTCCTTCCAAATGTCACTATGTTGCCCTTTCAGCCTTACGAAGATATTTCTCACGTTTTCAGTCTTGGAGATGCGGGGCTTGTGATTTCCAAGCCAGGAGTGGGAAATAACTCGGTTCCTTCCAAGACGTGGAAAATTATGGCTGCCTCGCGGCCGGTGCTGGCGAATTTCGACGAAAATGAGATGAAGGATATCATAGCCGGCAACCGTTGCGGTATCTTTACCAAGGCCGGAGACAAGGAAGCTTTCAAGGCATCTGTACTTGAACTTTACCACAACCCGGAACTTTGCCGTGAATATGGCCTCAAAGGCCGGCAATTTGTTATGGAAAACCTTACAAAAGACGTTGGTATCAAAAAATATGTGGATGTCATCAAGTCGTTTGAAAAGAACTGATAATATGAAAACAGCACTGATAACAGGCGTGACGGGCCAGGACGGCAGTTTCCTTTCCGAATTCCTTCTTGAAAAGGGATATGACGTGCACGGAATCATCCGGCGGTCTTCTGTGGATTTTCGTGAGCGCATAGCACACCTTGAAGGCAGGCCGCATTTCCACCTCCATTATGCAGACTTGAGCGACTCGATGTCCATAGTAAAGGTGGTAAGCAGCGTGCGACCGGATGAGATTTATAATCTTGCCGCACAGAGCCACGTGCAGGTATCGTTCGACTCTCCGGAGTTTACCGCAGATGTCGATGCGACAGGAGTCCTGCGTGTGCTGGAAGCAGTCCGTGCTGCAGGGCTTGCCGGGACGTGCCGTATCTATCAGGCATCTACTTCCGAGTTGTATGGCAAGGTGGAAGAAGTGCCCCAGAATGAGAATACACCGTTCCATCCATATTCTCCATATGCAGTAGCGAAACTATATGGTTTCTGGATCGTAAAAGAGTACAGGGAGGCATATGATATGTTTTGCTGTTCAGGCATTCTGTTCAACCACGAGTCAGAACGTCGCGGCGAGACATTCGTAACCAGGAAGATTACCTTGGCTGCCGCACGCATAGTGCAGGGTCTGCAGGAAAAACTGTATCTTGGAAACCTGTCTTCATTGCGTGACTGGGGATATGCCAAAGACTATGTAGAGTGCATGTGGCTGATTCTTCAGCAAGAGACTCCTGAAGACTTTGTGATAGCGACAGGTGTCCAGCATTCTGTGAGAGAATTTGCATACCTTGCATTCAAGGAAGTAGGTATTGAATTGAAATTTGAAGGAGAAGGAGCTGATGAAAAGGGTGTTTGTGTGTCAGGGCCTGACAACCTTGTCGGAAAGATCCTTATTGAGGTAAGCCCGGACTTTTACCGTCCGACCGATGTCGTTAATCTCTGGGGCGATCCCACAAAGGCAAAAGCAAAACTTGGATGGAACCCCGGCAAGACCACGTTTGAACAACTTGTCAAAATAATGGTCCAGCACGATATGGCAAAGGTTGCAGGAGAAGGCGCAGCAGCCAAAGTGCGTACAAATCTTGCCGAATATCTTGAAAAAGGAATCGTGAAATAATGGAAAAAAGCAGCAAAATATATGTTGCAGGCCACCGTGGGATGGTTGGTTCGGCCATTGTGCGTGAGCTGGAGCGTCAGGGCTACACTAATATAATCACACGTACACACAAAGAGCTGGATCTTTGCCGGCAGGAGGCAGTAGAAGCTTTCTTTGAGGCTGAAAAGCCGGAGTATGTCTTCCTTGCTGCTGCCAAGGTGGGAGGCATAGTGGCAAACCAGAGCGCATTGGCGGACTTTATGTATGACAATATGATTCTGGAGATGAATGTGATCCACTCGGCCTGGAAGAATGGTTGCAGGAAGTTGGAATTTCTCGGATCATCGTGCATCTACCCGCGTATGGCGCCCCAGCCGATGCCCGAAAGCTGCCTGCTGACAGGAGAGTTGGAAAAGACAAACGAAGCGTATGCACTTGCCAAAATTTCCGGCCTGAAATATTGTGAGTTTCTGAACCGCCAGTATGGTACTGACTATATCTCTGTGATGCCGACAAACCTTTATGGTCCGAATGACAATTATCATCCTGAGCACAGTCACGTCCTGCCAGCGCTGATCAGACGTTTCCACGAGGCCAAGGTGGCTGGTTTTGACTATGTAACTTGCTGGGGTGACGGAAGCCCCCTAAGGGAATTCTTGTATGTGGATGATCTGGCAAACCTCTGCGTATTCCTGATGAACAACTATTCAGGCAATGAAACAGTCAATGCCGGTACTGGTAAGGAACTGACGATAAAGGCTCTGACTGAACTTGTGGCCAAAGTTGTAGGGTATAAAGGCCGTATCGAGTGGGATACTACCCGTCCGAACGGAACTCCACGCAAATTGCTCGATGTGTCCAAAGCCACAAAACTTGGCTGGACTTACAAGACGGAACTTGAAGACGGCATCCGCCTTGCATACGAAGATTTTCTTAATAACCCCGTGAGGGCAGAAAGATAACAACAGAACATAATAATATGATATACAGGAAGGTTCCATTTTCTCCGCCGGATATGTCCGAGATGGAGATCGCTGAAGTGGCTGATGCCCTTCGTTCGGGCTGGATTACAACCGGCCCCAAGACCAAAGAGCTAGAACGCCGGATAGAAGATTATATAGGAACATCCAAAGTAGTTTGCCTCAGTTCGGCCACGGCATCATTGGAAATGGCACTGCGCCTTATCGGTGCAGGACAAGACGATGAAGTATTGGTTCCGGCATACACATATACGGCCACGGCATCAGTAACACAGCATATCGGATGCAAGGTGCTGATGGTTGATTCTCAAAAAGATTGCGTGGAGATGGATTATGACAGACTCGCAGATTCAATCACGGAGAAGACTAAGGTTATCTGCCCCGTAGATCTTGGGGGTATTATCTGCGATTATGACCGCATTTTCCAGATAGTTGAAGCGAAGAAGAATCTTTTCAGGCCGTCCAACGAAATTCAGAAAAAGATAGGCCGTATTGTCGTTTTAGCTGACAGCGCCCACGCTTTCGGATCAAGCAGACAAGGAAAGATGGCAGGAGCGATAGCAGATTTTACTGCCTTCAGTTTCCATGCCGTGAAAAACCTTACGACTGCAGAAGGCGGTGCTTTGACTTGGAATCTGCCTTTCGGAAAAGAAGCTGTCTCATATGATTCCTGGTGTACAGTGCCTCAAATTGAAGGTGAGACGTGGAATGCATATTTATATCGGTTGTCACAGTTATATTCCCTGCACGGTCAGAATAAAGATGCCCTTGCCAGAACACAGTTCAATTCGTGGGAGTATGACATAATCGGGCCCTGGTACAAATGTAATATGACTGACATCACGGCAGGCATAGGACTCGCCCAGCTGAGACGGTATCCCGATATGCTGATGCGCCGCAGGCAGATTATCAGCAGATATGACGAGGCTTTCAAGGATTTGCCTATAGCATTGCTCAATCATTATGGCAAAGAACATACTTCCAACGGACACCTCTATATGACAAGGCTTATCGGCCGCACTGACGCCGAGAGACGGGAAGTCATCGTGAAAATGGCTGAGCGTGGAGTCGCTTGCAATGTCCATTACAAGCCGCTGCCAATGATGACGGCCTATAAGGCGCTCGGATTCGACATCAAGGATTTTCCCAATGCATATCATCTCTATGAAAACGAAGTGACACTGCCTTTGTATACAAGACTGAGTGATGATGATGTCGAGTATGTAGCAGGTAATTTTGTGGATATAGTATCAAAGTTGTGATGACACATAATTGGGTTTAATTATGTTGCTGAGTATCATAATTCCGTACTACAACAGGAACCATTTAATCGGCAGGATGCTGGATTCCCTGCTTGACCAGGATATCTCACCGTCGGATTATGAGATTATAGTGGTGGATGACGGCAGCCAGGAAGAACCCGTGGTTCTGAAAGATTACGCGAACCGTTATCCTCAAATCCACTATCACAGGATTGACCATGCCGGAGTTTCTCCAGCCAGAAATATAGGCCTTTCCCTGGCAACCGGGAAATGGCTGTACTTTTGCGACAGTGATGATTTCCTTCAAAGGAAAGTATTGAAGGGTATTATTGAGGCCGCGGAAGAGCGGCAGTTGGAGATGATTAGCGCAAGGGTAACCCGAATTAAGTCAGATTGCCGGAACCTTCCATCAGCAAGGAATTTCTTCAAGGTGTCAGAGACGCTAAGCGGATGGGATTATATAGGTATTTCCGATACTGATTTTATGTGGGGGACGTATTCGTATCTGGTCCATCGTGCGATAGTAGAGGCCAATAGGTTGCTTTTCAAGGATATCTACTATGTTGAAGACCGGGTGTTCTTGCTGCAGCTTGCTTCCTGTGTTTCCCGCTATGCAAGTATAGATGTTGACCTGTATTATTATGTGCAGAATGATGATTCAATAATGCACTCAATGTTTAAGCGAGACAGGACGGAATTGCCGAAATATATCAGAGTGTATATTATGGAACTTAAATCTGTTTTGGATAATCCATCCATCCCGGACAAAACTTTGGATTATCTCAAAAAAAGAGATTGGGTAAAATATGCATATCAACTATTGAGCAATGACTTTAAATGGAGTTCTGTCAGGGACGCGAAAGCAGACATTGCTTTCCTTGAATCTCAGGAAGCTTATCCTATTCTTAAGGCAGACGATAAAGTCATAGACCGGCGAAGAAAGCTTGTCAACCACAAGCATCTCTGGATTCTGCTATGCCACATCTACCATTTGTTGCCGGCGAAAGTAAGGATGAAATATTAGAGTTCACATTAAATAAGAATAATACATATGTTTACACTGATCAATCTGCCATATGCGCCTGAGGCGCTGGCTCCGGCCATCAGTGCCGAGACACTTTCTTTCCATCACGGAAAGCACTTAAAAGCATACGTCGACAATTTGAACAAACTGCTTCCCGGCAGTGGTTTTGAAGATTTGGCGCTTGAAGCAATCGTAAGCAAGGCTCCTGCCGGCCCTGTATTCAACAACGCCGGTCAGATTCTCAACCATAATATGTATTTCACTCAGTTTGCTGCCAGCCCGCGGCAGAATGGTCCGACCGGCAAACTTGCCGCCCAGATTGAGAAACAATGGGGCAGCATCGACGCGTTCAAGGCAGAATTTGTCGCCAAGGGAGTCGGTCTCTTCGGATCCGGATGGGTATGGCTCTCGGCACAGGAAGACGGCAGCCTGGTAATCACTCAGGAATCTGGGGCGGGCAATCCTGTGACGCACGGATTCAAGCCGTTGCTGACTTTCGATGTCTGGGAGCACGCCTACTACCTCGACTTCCAGAACCGCCGTGCAGATCAGTTGAATGCGCTTTGGAGCATAGTTGACTGGAAGGTGGTCGAAGAGAGATATGTCTGATTTCATCATCAATCTTTCTAATCTGATCTGCGGCTATCCGCTGTTTGTGTGGCTCATCGGGGGCGGCCTGTTTCTTTTCTGCTATTCCAGGGCTGTGCCTGTAAGGAGGCTGGGGGCGGCAGTCCGTTCGCTGAGGACGAGGAATTCCGGAGAAGGTCAGATAAGTTCATTCCAGGCCCTGATGAGCGCCATCAGTGCGACTGTCGGGATGGGAAACATCGCCGGAGTCGCCATAGCCCTTGTAGTCGGAGGTCCCGGAGCCATATTCTGGATGTGGGTGAGTGCCCTGATGGGAATGGCCACCAAGTTCTTTGAAGGAACGCTTACAATTATGTACAAAGGCCGCAATGACAAGGGCGAAGTGCGTGGCGGGCCTATGTATGTTATAGAAAAAGGCCTTGGAAAGCAATACAGACCTCTGGCGGTAATGTTTGCCTGCGCCGGCCTGATAGGCTGCCTTGGCGTGATGCAGGCCAACCAGTTCGTGGAGGCATTTACCACAGTGTTCCTCCCCGGCACTCAGGGCAGTTTCTGGGTGCGTTTTTCGATAGGTCTTGTTATGACAGCCATTGTCGCAAGTGTAGTGCTGGGAGGCATTACCCGCATATCGAAAGTTGCCAGCAAGATGGTTCCGACGATGGTGACACTCTATTTTACCTTGGTTCTGATAGTCATAGTGCTTAACTACAGGGAACTGCCTCGGGTTTTCGGCTCTATATTCGAGGGTGCGTTCAACTTTAGGGCGGGCCTCGGTGCCTTTGCGGGGGTGGCAGTTACAGGTGCCCGCCGTGCGATGCTGGTGAACGAGGCCGGTGTGGGAACAGCAATGATGATGCACGGAGCTTCCCGCAATGCCGAACCGGTGAGGGAAGGTTTCGTGGCAATGCTGGGTCCGGCAATAGATTCTGGTCTAGTATGCACATTGACGGCAATCCCTATCCTGATTGCCGACTGCTATCACGTAGAAGGAGTGAAAGGACTTTCGGTAGCACTTCAGTCCTATGACACACTGATACCTGTGGCGGGAAAGTATCTGCTTATGATACTCGTGGCAGTATTCGCCTTCTCCACGATGTTCTCATATTCTTATTACGGCCGCACCTGCTCGGAATATCTGTTCGGCAAGGACAAGGCACGCTATTATGACTGGTTTTACCTGGTGATGCTGCTTGTTGCTAGCGTCATTACCCTGGATGTGGCGGTGAGCCTGATGGATCTGGCCTTCGCCCTTATGTCCGTGCCTACGATGTTCGCTATTTTCAAGCTGTCACCCAGGGTTGTACGGGCGCTGAAAGATTATAGGGACTGAGGCGCGATTTGCTCAAAAAAGTGGTGATATTCAAAAAAATAGATATATTTGCAGTTCAAAACGTAATTAACTAATTTCTTATATACTATGAAAAAGACAATTGCAATCATCGCTGCCGCACTGGTCCTTTCCTTTACTGCCAGCGCACAGGACAACGAATTCTACCCCGGTTTCTATCTGGGCCTTCAGGGTGGTGCCAACTACACTACCAGTGGTATCTGGCCGATCGCTCATACCAAGCACATCAATGTTCCCAACGTTGCTCTTAACCTTGGTTATGACTTCACTCCGGTATTCGGTCTTCGTGCCAACATCAGCGGTCCGTTCGCTAACTTCCCTGATGCTTCAATGAAAGACAAGATCCACAGGTTCAACTATGCACAGCTTGGCCTTGATGGTACTTTCGACCTTCGCAGTCTCTTCGGTGGCTACAGATATGGCAGGACTTTCAATCCCTATGTATTCGTAGGTGGTGCAGCCAACTACCGTCTGGCGTCAGACAAGGTTGCCAAGGGTCTTAACTTCGGTGTTCGTCTCGGTGCCGGTGCAAACTTCCGCCTGAGCGATGTCGTTGACCTCTCACTCGAGTTGGTTGACAACGCACTTCCCAACAAGTTCAACACTGTTGACGACGGTCTGTATTATCTTGGCTTCATCAAGAAACCGTTCCACTGGGATGACAACCTCGCCGCTCTCGTAGGCCTCAAGTTCAACATCGGTGCAAACGCACAGCGCAAAGCCGCTGCAATGGCTGCCGCTGAGGCTGCCGCCGCTGCCGAGGCTGCACGCATCGCCGCTCAGGAAGCTGCTCGCCGTGAGGCTGAGCGCGTAGCTGCTGAGAGAGCTGCTGCCGAGAAGGCCGCTGCCGACAGGGCTGCTGCTGAAAGGGCTGCCGCTGAAAGAGCCGCTGCTGAAAGAGCTGCTGCTGAAAGGGCTGCTGCCGCATCTGCTGCATCAGCTACTGAGCACATCCTCTTCACTATCGGTCAGAGCAACATCCGCAAGAGCGAGAACGCCAAGATCGACCATATCGTTGAGGTTCTGAAACAGTATCCCAACGCTACTGTAACTGTAAGCGGTTATGCCGACAGGGAGACTGGTAATCCCGGCATCAACAAGCCTCTTTCTCAGAGACGTGCCGAGAACGTTTCAAAGGCTCTCCAGAAAGCCGGTATCGCAGCAAACCGCATCATTGTCGAATCATTCGGCGACACTCAGCGCGTATCATCTGTTCCTGAAGAGAACCGCGTTGCAGTTTGCGTTACCCGTTAACAAATCTTTAAAATGAAATAGTTGAGAAGCAGATCCGCTCTGTACGGGTCTGCTTTTCAATTCTGAATATGCGGTAGTATGCGGGATTCTCAAAAACGCAATTGGCTGACAAACTTGCTTAGCTGGTATTTCAGCAAGCGGGTGCTGCCGCATTGGTGCGTGCTGCTGACAGACACGCTGATAGTTTTCCTTTCGACTTTCTTCGTTTTCTGGATAAGCCGCCGCACGGGGGTTATGTTCGAGAACCGCTATGCGATTCTCTGGACGGCGCTGATGTACTCGGCTGTCAGCTGGGTAGGAGTAAGGCTTTTCAGAACCTATTCAGGAGTGCTTCGATACTCGAGCTTCGTGGACCTGCGCAAGATTGCAATGTCAAACGGCGTGTCCATGGCCCTTGCTGTCGGACTCTCTCTTTTCTTTGTATGGAAGGGGGTTCCTGCACTTTCTGCCTTGTCTGTCATAGAGACTATTGCCGTCTTTGTGGTGTCTACGATGCTGCAGTGGGCAATGCGGGTGGTGGTGAAGACTCTCTTTGAGGTTTCTAACGAGAACCAGCATTCGGTGCCTGTCCTGATTTTCGGTGTGATGGCCGACGGGGTGGGCCTTGCGAAGTATATCCGCGACCAGAGGCCTGTACGCTTCAAGCTGGAAGGATTCCTGACAAACGAACAGCGCATAAAGGATATGCAGCTGATGGGTGTAAATGTCTATACCCTGGATGAAGACATCGAAAAGATCATCAAAAAGTTGGGAATAAAAGGAGTGTTGGTAAGTCCTCTGGTGGCTAACGAATTCCGCGAGAACCACACTCTACAGGACTTGCTCATCAACTCCGGCTGCAAGATATATATGACGCAGGAGGCCCGAGAAGCCAGCATCAAGAACGGCGAGCTGAGCGAGGAGGAGATCGAGGGCATGCAGATCCGCGAGGTGAGCGTGGAAGACCTTCTGCCGCGTCAGCAGATACGTGTCGATATGGAGTCTGTGGCAGAGCAGATTTCAGGTAAAAGAGTGATGATAACCGGTTCTGCCGGCAGCATCGGTGCCGAGATCGTACGTCAGGTGGCTTCATTCCATCCGGCGAAGATGATGCTTATAGACCAGGCTGAGACCCCTCAGCATGACATACGCCTGATGATGGCAAGGGAATTCCCTGAAGTTGCTGCAGAGACAGTAGTGGCGAGCATCGACAGGCAGACGAGAATGGAGAATATCTTCGAATCTTTCAGGCCTGAGTATGTGTTCCATGCGGCTGCATATAAGCACGTGCCGATGATGGAGGACAATCCCAGCGAGGCTGTGATGAACAACGTACGCGGAACTCAGATCATAGCTGACCTGAGCGTGAAATACGGCGTGCGCAAGTTTGTGATGGTTTCTACCGACAAGGCCGTGAATCCCACGAACGTGATGGGCTGCTCGAAGCGTATTTGTGAAATATATGTCCAGAGTCTCGACCGCAAGCAGAAACTGGCTGCGCTGTCTCAGTTCAAGGAGAAAGGGAAAGTGGAATATACCCAGTTCATCACTACCCGCTTCGGAAATGTGCTGGGCAGCAATGGCAGTGTCATACCTCTCTTCCGCAAGCAGATAAAGGACGGCGGGCCGGTGACGGTAACCGACGAGCGCATAGTCCGCTACTTTATGCTGATTCCGGAGGCCTGCAAACTGGTGCTCGAGGCTGGCACCAAGGGCAATGGAGGTGAGATATTCGTCTTCGATATGGGTGAGCCGGTGAAGATTGCCGACCTGGCCCGCAGGATGATAGCTCTCTCAGGTGCCAAAGACGTGCAGATAGAATACACCGGTCTGCGTGAGGGTGAAAAGCTCTACGAAGAGGTGCTCAGCGAGATGGAGAATACCAAACCGACATTCCACGAGAAGATCAGGATTGCCCAGGTTCGCGAATACGACTTTGACGAAGTGAAAAAGGAGATAGACAGCCTCATAGAGATAGCCAAATGCTATGACAATATGGCAACGGTGCGCAAGATGAAGGAGATCGTTCCTGAATACAAGAGCAACAACTCTGTGTATGAGGCCATCGACAAGGAGATGGCGAGGGAAGGAGTGGCTAATTCTCTTCGACCGGTTTAAGATATTCCGGACGGATATGCACCGTGGCGACTGCCACTATCCCGCTGACTGAAATTACCAGCCGGCGGTCTTTTTTTATACGCTTCACGTATCCTTCGGCTCCGGTGAATATGCCTTCGGCGACACGGACTTTCTGCCCGACGTGATATTTGGGGTCATCGGGGCCCAGCACTTCATAGGTGTCGGGAGAAGCGCTGGTGACCAGGATGAATGCCCGCATCTCGTTTTCAGGAATGGGTGCAGGGACGTTCCTCTCCATAGGTTTGCTGTCGAAGTGGCTTGAGCGCATTTCCTTGCGGGTATAGATGGCGAAACTGATGTCGTTCTGGCAGGTGGCCTTGTATTCGAGCAACTGCCGTTCGCTGCAACGCACGAAAAGCAGGGATGCCACCAGCGGTCTTCCTTCATAGCCGAGTGCGCAGTAGCAGCCAAAGCCCGCATCTTCCAGTCTTTCTTTCAAAGCCAGGGACTTGTTGTAGAAAACCTTGAGTGCGTACCAGTTTGATTCAGAAGTCATTTTACCTGATTCTATAGGTCAGATTGCGTGAGGCAAGGAACTCCAGCAGCGCCGGTTCGGGGCTGACACTGATGGTGCGGGAGAAAAACTCCACGTTGTTGCGAAGGTCGAGGTCGAGCACGTTGACGTAGAGCCTGGCGTTGCCCTTGCTTTTCTTGCAGACTTTCTTGAGCTTTTCGGTGAAATCTTCCGTTACGGCTTCCAAAGGCATATCGATGATGAAGTCCTTGACGAATTCGTCCTTGACGTTTGAGAGCAAGTGCATTTCATCGATGGCCATCTCGTATTTGATTTCATTGTTTTCCTTCTCGGTCTTGCCGCGGTAGCGCTCTTTAGTGCGGAACTTCACGAGCAGGGTCTGGCCTTCCTGCACATACTGCATCCAGCGTTCGTAGTCCTTGCCGAAGAGGGCGACATTATAGCTGCCGGTGAAGTCCTCGATGTCGAACTTCACGAAGGGACGGTTGTTCTTGGTCATCATCCTTGCCGCCTGTGTTACGAGGCCAGCCACGGTGAAGGTCTTGTCGAGCACGTGGTCTTTCGGCAACTTGCGGCCTTGCGACTTGACGAGGGCGTCGCTTTCCATCCTAAGCTGGATGTCCGGCAGATGGCTGATGCTTTCCGTCGCGAAATTCTCTATTTCAAACTTGTACTTGTCGAGCGGGTGGGCGCTGAGATACATTCCGACGACATTCTTTTCCTCCTTCAGCATCTCGATCTCGTCGACCTGGGGGACGGCGGGGTATGCAGGACGCACTGGTTTCATCTCTTCCACGTCGCCGAACAGGCTTGCGCCCTGGTTGATGGCATCGTTGTGGAACTTGTTGGCATAGCGCACCAGTTCGTCGAGATAGTTTTCGTTGGGATATGTTTCTGAAGGCACGAAGAACTGTGCCCTGGTCATCTCGCCGAAGCTGTCGAAGGCGCCGGCATAGGCCATGCACTCAAGCCCCTTGCGGTTGATGACGTTCAGCGGCACTCGCTCCAGAAGGTCGAAGATATCTTTGAAGGGGCCGCCTTCCTCGCGGATGCGTATGATGGTGTCGATGGCGTTTGGACCGATGCCCTTGATGCCGCCGAGACCGAAGCGGATGGCTCCCTTCTTGTTGACTGTGAAAGTAGTGTCGGACTCGTTGATGTCCGGCCCCAGCACATTGATTTTCGCGCGGCGGCAGTCGTCCATCAACTTGGTGATTTCCTCGATGTCGTTCAAGTTGCGGCTCATATTGGCTGCCATAAACTCGGCGCGGTAGTGCGTCTTGAGGTATGCAGTCTGGTAGCCTACCCAAGCATAACAGGTGGAGTGCGACTTGTTGAAGGCGTATGAGGCGAATTTCTCCCAGTCTTTCCAAATTTTCTTCAGGGTTTCCTCTGCGTAGCCGTTGGCGATGCCTCCGTTGATGAACTTCGGCTTCAGGGCGTCCAGTTTCTCCTTTATCTTCTTGCCCATCGCCTTTCGCAGGGTGTCGCTTTCGCCGCGGGAGAAGCCGGCCAGCTGACGGGACAGAAGCATCACCTGCTCCTGGTAGACCGTGATGCCGTAGGTGTCCTTCAGATACTTCTCCATCACTGGAATGTCGTATTCGATGGGCTTGCGTCCGTTCTTGCGGTCGATGAAGTCGGGGATGTAGTCCATAGGGCCCGGACGGTAGAGGGCGTTCATCGCGATGATATCCTCGAACTTGGTGGGCTGGAGCTCGCGCAGGTAGCGGCGCATTCCGTCGCTTTCGAACTGGAACACGGCGATGGTGTCGCCGTTGCTGAAAAGCTCGTAAGTGGCCTTGTCGTCGATCGGAATCTTCTCCACGTCGATGTCTATCCCCTTGCTTTTCTTGATGTTCTTTACGCACTCTTTCTCTATGGAGAGAGTGGAGAGACCCAGGAAGTCCATCTTCAGCATACCTACGTCTTCGATGAAAGAGCCTTCGTACTGGCTCACCAGCATATTTTCGCCGGTCTCCTTGTCTTTCACCACGCTGAGCGGAATGTAGTCGGTGAGGTTGGAGCGGCCGATGATGGTGGCGCAGGCGTGCACTCCGGTCTGGCGGATGCTGCCTTCCAGACGTGCCGCGAAATCGATGGTCTCCTTCACGAGCGGCTCTGCGGCTTCATAGGCGGCCTTGAATTCGGGGTAGTATTTTATGCAGTTGGGGAGAGTTACGGGCAGTGTCTTCTCCTTGGTCTTGCCTTCGTGGTCGGGGTCAGGCACCTTGGCCTCGAAAGGTCTTGAGGGAATGATCTTGGACAGGCGGTCACTGATGGCCAGAGGCACCTGGTGGATGCGGGCTACGTCTTTTATGGCGCTTTTGGCCGCCATTGTGCCGAAGGTGGCCACGTGCGAGATGTGGTCCTTGCCATATTTGTTTTCGACGTAGCGGAATACGTTGCCGCGGCCATCATCGTCAAAGTCGATGTCGATATCGGGCATATTGATGCGGTCAGGATTGAGGAATCGCTCGAACAGCAAGTCGTACTTCAGGGGGTCGATGTTGGTGATGTGCAGGCAGTATGCCACAACGCTTCCGGCGGCGCTGCCTCGGCCGGGACCGACCCAGGTGCCTTCCCTGCGTGCTGCGGCTATGAAGTCCTGCACGATGAGGAAATAGTCCGGGAATCCCATATTGGAGATGGTCTGCAGTTCGAACTTGATGCGCTCGGCCTGCTCGTCGGTGAGCTGCTTGCCGTAGCGCTCCTCGGCTCCCTTGTAGCAAAGGTGGCAGAGATATGCCACCGACCACGCGAAGTCTTCACCCCTCGGTGCGCCGGAGGTGTTGTTGAGGCCGACGTCGATGATGTCCTTGTATTTGGCCAGATGGCTGTCTATGTCCTTCGTGAAGTCGTCCGGAAGAATGAACTTGGGCAGGATGGCGGGGGAGTCGATGTCGTACCGCTCCACCTTTCCGGCCACTTCCATCGTGTTCTCGCAGACTTCCGGGTGGTCGGCGAAGATGGCAGCCATTTCCTCCTGCGTCTTGAGGTATTCCTGCTGGGTGTAGCGGATGCGGTCCGGGTCGTCGTAGTTGTCGTTGAAAGTGAGGCAGATGAGACGGTCGTGTGCCGGGCCGTCTTCCTTGCGCACGAAGTGTACGTCATTGGTGGCGATGACCTTCACGTCATATTTTGCGGCAAGCTCGAAGATGGCTTCGTTCACCACCTGCTGCATCATATAGACCTTTGTGTCGGCGCCGGGCACTTCTGTCTTGTGGCGCTGTACCTCAAGGTAGAAATCGTCGCCGAAGAGGTTCTTGTACCACTTGATTGTGTCCTCCGCCTTCTGGAAGTTGCGGGAGTAGATAGCTCTCGGAATCTCACCGGCAAGGCAGGCCGAACTGCAGATGAGCCCTTCGTGATATTTCTGGAGCAGCTCGCGGTCAATCTTGGGCTTCTGGTAGAAGCCTTCGATGAATGAATAGGAACTCAGCTTCACCAGATTGCGGTAGCCCTGCATATTCTTGGCCAGCAGGATGAGGTGGTGAGGACTGCGTTCCTCCTTGTTGTCGGTGAGGAAACGGTTGTCGTTGGGGGAGACGTACATCTCAGAGCCGATTATGGGCTTCACATCGGGATATTTCTTCGCATACTTGAAGAATTCCTTCACGCCGTACATATTGCCGTGGTCAGTAATTGCCATGGCGACCTGACCGTCCTCGTGGGCTTTCTCGAAAAGCTTTGCTATCGGGGCCGCACCGTCAAGGATGGAGTACTGCGTGTGGACGTGGAGGTGTACGAATGACATAGGTTACAAATATACCGAAAAACCCGCTAACCGGGAGGCCTATTTATCAACAGGCAGTTCGCTGCCAGCAGGCTATCTGGTGGCGCTCATCACGAACTTGAGAGTGCCTCCGGCCATAATGTCTTCGTGGTGTATCGTCTTGCCGGTAATGGGCTGGCCGTTCAGGTACATTTCCTTGACATAAATGTTCTGCGGGCCGTAGTTTTCTGCCTCGACGGTGAATTTATTGCCGTTAGCAAGGTTGATGGTGGCTTTGGGCAGCTGCGGGGCTCCGAGGACATACTCACCGCCGCACGGATTCACAGGGTAGAAGCCGAGGGCAGAGAAGATATACCAGGCGCTCATCTGTCCGCAGTCGTCGTTGCCGCAGAGGCCGTCCACGTCATCTTTGTACTGAGTGGCGAAGATTTCGTGAATAAGTTCGGCTGTGCGGTCCTGGCGGTCGGCAAGTGTGAAGAAGTAGACCACGTGGTGGCTCGGCTCATTGCCCTGAGCATACTGGCCGATCAGGCCTGAAACGTCGCTCACGTCGCCCATACCTTCCACTTCGCTCGGTACGGTGAAGAGGCTGTCAAGCTTGGCGGCGAGCTGCTCGTGACCGCCGTAGAGTTCAGCAAGGCCTTCGAAGTTCTGCTGCACGTGCCAGGTATACTGCCAGGCGTTGCCTTCGGTGTACTGTCCGCCCATATTGCCGGCCTGCGCCAAAGCGTAGGGGCTGAAGGGAGATGCCCACCTGCCCTTGGAATCCTTCGGACGCATAAATCCGGTCTGAGGGTCGAATACGTTGCGGTAGTTCTCGCTGCGCTTCAGGAAGAACTCGTAGTCGTCCATCTTGCCCAGTGCCTTGGCGAACTGAGCTGCGCAGTAGTCGTCGTAGGCATATTCAAGTGTGCGGGACACGCTCTCCACGTCGATGACGTCATAGGGCAGGTAGCCGTACTTGTCGAGGACGGTCCAGTCGGAATTGATATGGTCCACTGTGAGGGAACGCTTCACTGCTTCGTATGCTTTCTCCACGTCGAAGTTGCGGTGGCCCTTCAGGTAGGCATCAACAATCACCGGCACGCAGTGGTTGCCGATCATGCAGAAGTTGTCGCCGCCCCAGAGCGCCCAGATGGGCAGGAAGCCCTGCTGGTCGTAGTGTCCGAGCGCTGACTGCACGAACCAGTCGACTTTTTCCGGGGTCAGTATAGTGTAGAGAGGATGCGCCGCACGGTAGGTATCCCAGAAAGAGAAAGTGGAATAGTAAGGGTCCTCTCCGTTGTCAGCTATGTTGTTGGGATGGATGAACAGGTGGTACATCGAAGTGTAGAAGACGTCTTTCTGCTCTTCTGTCCCCTCTATCTCGATGAGGGACAGATATCTGCCCCATTCCGTGGCGGCTGCCTTGCGTATGGCGTCAAGGTTCCAGCCGGGGATTTCCTGGGCGATGTTGCGACGGGCGCCTTCGATGGATTTCGATGAGACGGACACCTTTACCTTGAGGGTTTCGCCTTTCTTGAGGTCAAAGTCGAGGACGTAGCGGGGAGCCTTCTCGCGGGGATCTCTTCTGGCCAGTTCGGTGGCGTTGGTGAAGGGTTTGTCGAATTCGATCACATAGTAATATGTGCGGTCCAGCCAGACATATGTGCGGCACCATCCGCTGATGGTGCGGTCGTTCTCGAAGTTCTGCTCTGCTGCGAGGACGTGTGTGTGGAACTGGTTCTGGCCGCTTACCATAGCGCTCTGGAAGTCGAGCAGGATGTGAGGGGCTTCGTTGCCGTCGAATGTATAGCTGTGGATGGCTGCGTGCTCGGTTGCAGACATTTGTACGGTGACATCATAGGCATCGAGCTTCACGCTGTAGTATCCGGGCTCAGCAGTCTCGTTGTCCTTGCTGAATGGGCTGGAGTAGTCGTCTTTTTCCGCGTTGCCGGTAAAGGGCATTATGAAAACGTCACCGAGGTCGTGACATCCGGTGCCGCTCAGGCGGTTGTGCGAGAAACCGATGATGCTGCGGTCTCGGTTCTGATAGCCGGAGGTATAGGCCCAGGAGAAGTTGCCGGTCTGAGGCCCTACCTGTATGTTGCCGAAGGGAACCGTTGCTCCGGGATTGCAGTGTCCGTTGTCCGCCGCTCCTACGAAGGGATTCGCGTAGCGGTTGTATTGCTCGTTGTCGGAACCGGTCTTGCAGCTTGTCATTGTCGCGGTAAGTATCGCAGCCAGTGCAATGGCTGTCGCTGCGGCGGCCGCATTTTTAGCGGCCTCTGCCGCAATGACGGTCAGGGATTTCAGCATTTTCATAGTATCAGGTTTTCGTTTTGCGCGTATCCACAAATATACAAAAAAACGAGAAGGCGATTATGCGCTGCATATATTGCAAGTTAGCCGCAAAAAAAGTTTATTTGCAATTAATTGTAACAATAGCGGTGATCGTCTTCACTACAGATGTATTTATGTCTGATGCCCTTCTCTTGCGGGGGGGGGGTGTAGCGGGCTATTAATCAATAACTTAGCAAAAATATTGCGCGGACTTCGCGAGAAGTGCCGCGTTTTTTCGTGTGCCCGGACGGCAGAAGTCGCCCGCTGTCGGGAGATCTGTCGAAGAATCGCGGGCAGCTCGGCTGGAAGCTGCAGTAAACGAGCTTCAAGGAGTTGGTGCGCATTATTGTGAAACACGATTCAGCGGAGGTACGCAAATGATTCTATACAAGCGCTTCAAGCTGTTTGTCAGCCAGATACTGGACAAGGTGGCGCCGTCGCTACTGTACGGCGGCCGTTTCTACTCACAAGCCGGAGAAGATATGCTGTTGTCTATTTACTACGAAGGCAACAAGCACAAAGGGTTCTATGTGGACGTAGGTGCGCACCATCCTTTCCGCTTCTCCAACACGGCATATTTCTACAGACATGGCTGGAGTGGCATCAACATCGAGCCGACGCCTAGTCTTTTCAAAGCCTTTCCCAGGTGGCGCAAGCGCGACATCAACCTCAACGTAGGCATCGGCAACGGCGAGAAGCTTACTTTCTACGTATTCAATGAAGGCGCCCTCAACACTTTCTCCCCGGTCCTTGCAAAGGAGCGGGACGGCAAATACCACGGCCAGCGACAGTATAAGATCATAGACCGGGTGGAAGTGCAGACACGCACCCTCGCCGACATCCTTGACAAGCACCTTCCCGAAGGCCGGGACATCGACCTTCTGACCATCGATGTGGAAGGTATGGATTTTGACGTGCTTGAGTCCAACGACTGGAGCAAATATATTCCAAAGTTCATCCTGGTGGAGTGTGAAAGTTCCCTGGACGACCTGAGCGGCGACAAGATATACCAGTTTCTGCACGGAAAGGACTATTCGATAGTTGGCAGGACTTTGTATACAACTCTTTTCAGACACAGATAAGGACAGTCCGTTTCTTTGCCACAGAATGGCTTTCTATGGGCTGGGAGTCATTCTGTGGCATTGTTTTGCTGGAATTCGGGCATTGTCTGGACACAGAATGGCCAAATGCGCACTTCAAGGCATTCTGTGGCACAGATACAAAAAAAGAGGACGGCAGGGCCGCCCTCTTCTTTCATATCAAGGATGGATTGTTATTTCTTCTTGAAGAGTGAGATAATCCAAAGAAGCAGGACAGCGCCTACTACTGCAGTGAGAATCTGGCCGATGATGGTACCGCCGAATGATACGCCAAGCCAGTTTAGTACATTACCACCGATGAAACCACCGATGAGACCGATGATGATGTTAATAAGCAGGCCGAAGCCGAAGCCTTTGAAAAGCACGCCGGCCAACCAGCCAGCAATTGCTCCGATGAGAAGGGTAATAAGAAGTCCCATGATATAAAAAGTTTAAGGTTGAAGTAACAGTCTAGTCTATCAGGCATTCGCCGGTCATATCGGCAGGCTGGGGAATGCCCATAAGGCGCAGCATTGTGGGCGCGATGTCGGCGAGGCGGCCGTCGCGGACGCTCTTCACGTCGTCATCAACGACGATGAACTGCACGGGATTCAGTGAATGTGCGGTGTTGGGAGAACCGTCGGGGTTCACAGCATAATCAGCGTTGCCGTGGTCTGCTGTGATCAGCACGCTGTAGCCGTGTGCACGGGCCACTTCCACAACCTTGCCTACAAGCTCGTCGATAGTGGCGACAGCTTTGCAGATAGCGTCATAGACTCCGGTGTGGCCAACCATATCGCCGTTGGCGAAGTTCAGGATCACCATATCGTGCTTCTCGGTCTTCAGGTCATCCATCAGGGCTGCGGCAACCTCGGGAGCGCACATTTCGGGCTGGAGGTCATAGGTGGCAACCTTCGGGGAGTTGATGAGTATGCGGTCCTCACCTTCGAACGGAGCCTCGCGGCCGCCGTTGAAGAAGAAGGTTACGTGGGCGTATTTCTCAGTCTCGGCGATACGCAGCTGAGTGCGTCCGGCCTTTGAAACCACTTCTCCAATGGTGTCAGTGACGTTCTCCTTGTCGAAGAGAATGTGCAGACCGGTGAACTTGTCGTCGTAGGGAGTCAGGCAGCAATAGTAGAGGGGAATGGTGTGCATTCCGGCCTCAGGCATATCCTGCTGGGTGAGGACGGTGGTCATCTCGCGGGCGCGGTCGTTACGGAAGTTGTAGAAGATGACAGCGTCGCCTTCCTGGATGGTAGCCACGGGATTGCCGTCAGCGCCAACCACACAGATAGGTTTGATGAACTCGTCGGTGACGTCTTCGGCATATGACTCCTTGATGCCTTCGGTGGCAGAAGTGACTTTCTTGCCGACACCGTTCACGAGCAGGTCATAGCCTTGCTTTACACGCTCCCAGCGCTTGTCGCGGTCCATCGCATAGTAGCGGCCCACAACAGAAGCGACCTTGCCGGTGGTGGCGGCCATCTTCTGCTCAAGCTCTTCTACGAAGCCCAGTCCGCTGCGGGGGTC
This sequence comes from Bacteroidales bacterium, assembly GCA_017519185.1. Lineage (GTDB taxonomy): Bacteria > Bacteroidota > Bacteroidia > Bacteroidales > UBA932 > Equibacterium. The sequence goes on from JAFWSX010000011.1 coordinate 43,592, forward strand.
GCAGTCACGGCCGTCCATAAAGCAGTGAACATATACTTTTTCGAAGCCCTGGTTGGCAGCCTCGGCGAGGAACTCATAGAGGTGGTTCAGTGAACTGTGCACACCGCCGTGCGAGCAGAGGCCGAGGAAATGCAGGGCTTTGCCGCTCTTTTTAACGTAGTCATAAACAGCTGCGATTTCCTTGTTCTCAAGAAGCTTGTGTGCAGCGCAGGCGCGGTTGATCTTCACCAGATCCTGGTAGACGATGCGGCCGCCGCCGATGTTGAGGTGACCTACCTCTGAGTTGCCCATCTGACCGTCGGGCAGACCCACGTCTTCGCCGCAGGCCATAAGGTGTGAGAAAGGATATTTGGCGCGCAGTGCGTCGATATGAGGTTGACCCTGGGTGTAGATGGCATTGCTATGGTCGTGCTTGCCCTCGCCCCAGCCGTCAAGAATCATCAACAATACTTTTTTGTCCATATTTTCAGTTATATTTGTCTATAAGTAATCAGATGCAAATTTACGGAAAAAACGTTTAAGTTTTGCATCCCCATCAATAGGGATTTAGCGTATGTCGAAGAAAGTAAAACTCCGCAAACAGCAGAAGGAACATCAGAGGAAAATGGATGCCCCGCGCATCAGCGTCAAGGGGCGCCGCAGCAAGAGTCAGGAAGAGCTTGAAGGCGTGGTGAGCCTTGCCCGCGACGGCTTCGGCTTCGTGGTGGTGGAAGGCAGCGACAACGATATATTCGTAACGCAGAGCAAGCTGCGTGGCGCACTGAACGGTGACCGCGTGAAGGTGGTAGTCACCAAGAAGAAGAGCGACTCCCGCCGTCAGGAAGGAGAGGTTGTCAAGATTATAGAGCGCAGCAAGAGGCCTCATATAGGCATACTTACTGTGCGCGGCAACCAGGCCTGGGCTATCATCGAGAGTGCCCGAATGCCCTATGACATCCGCATCCCCATTGACAGTCCGAAAGACCTTCCCGAAATCGGCGGCATCCAGGCGGCCAACGGAGTGAAGGTGGCCGTGGTAGTGACCGACTGGCCCCGCAACAGTATGGAGCCCGTAGGCAAGATTGTGGATGTGCTGGGAGAGTCCGGCAAGAACGACACCGAGATGCACGCCATCCTGGCCGAGTTCGAGCTTCCGTACCGCTTCGAGCCGGAGGTCAGCCAGGCAGCCGACAAGATTTCCGATGCAATTTCCAACGCAGAGATAGCACGGCGCAAGGACTACCGCAAGGTGACGACCTTCACAATAGACCCTACAGACGCAAAGGACTTCGACGACGCCATTTCGTTCATTCAACTAGATGAGGGCCGCTATGAAGTGGGCATCCACATCGCCGACGTCACGTTCTACGTGAAGCCTGGCGACATAGTCGACAAAGAAGCATACAACCGTGCAACTTCGGTCTATCTGGTGGACCGCACTGTGCCGATGCTGCCCGAGAACCTCAGCAACAAACTCTGCTCGCTGCGACCGCACGAGGACAAGCTCTGCTATGCGGCTATATTTGAGCTGGACGATCACGCAAAGGTGCTCAGCGAGTGGTACGGCCGCACCGTCATCAACTCCGACTACCGCTTCGACTACGAGCAGGCTCAGCAGATCATCGAAACGCACGAAGGCCCTCTGGCTGCAGAGATCGGCAAGCTGAACGACCTGGCCACGATACTTCGCAAGAACCGTTTCGACCACGGCGCCGTGAACTTCGAGAGGCCGGAGATGAAAGTGACGGTGGATGCCGAGGGAAAACCGATTGCCGTCGGGCAGAAGGTCAGCAAGGAAAGCAACTGGCTCATCGAGGAGTTTATGCTGCTGGCCAACAAGGGTGTGGCGGAATTTGTCACCCGCAAGCTGCCGACCCTGAAACAGCCCACTTTTGTCTACCGTATCCACGAGACTCCCAACACCGAGAAGCTCGATTCGCTGCGGTCTTTCGCAAAGGTCTTCGGCCACACGATGGGCCCCACTGAGAACACTAAGCAGACCGTACGCAGCCTCAACAGCCTCCTGAAGGAAGCCAAGGGCAGACCGGAGGAGAGCGCTCTGCAGATCCTGGCGCTGCGTTCGATGGCCAGGGCGCGCTACAGCACCGACAACATAGGCCACTATGGTCTGGCCTTCCAGTATTATACCCACTTCACTTCGCCCATCCGCCGCTATCCCGATATGATGGTGCACCGCCTGCTGGCGATGTACACTTCGGGCGGCAAGAGCCAGGACAAGGACTACTTCGAGAAGTGCTGCGACTGGTCGTCACAGCGCGAGCAGATAGCGGCCGACGCCGAGCGGGCCAGCATCAAGTACAAACTCATCGAGTTTATGCAGGACAAGGTCGGTCAGGAATTCGAAGGTACGGTGAGCGGCGTTACGGAGTGGGGCATATACGTGGAAATCGATCCTACCAAGATCGAGGGTATGGTTTCAGTCCGCGAGATGAACGATGACTACTACACCTTCGACGAGGAGAAATATATGGTCATCGGCAAGTCTTCGCGCAGGACCTTCACGCTTGGCGACCGTGTGCGTGTAAAAGTTCTTCGCGCCAGCCTGGAGCAGAAACTCCTCGACTACGAGCTCATTGAGAAACTCGAGTCGGAGAGTCCCGTCCCGGAAGCCCCGAAGAGCGATTCCGGCAAAGCTGCAGCAGGCCGTGGCCGGAAGGCTGACGCCGGCCAGCCAGACCAGTCTCCCGCAGAGAAGCCCGCCCGCACCCGGAAATCCAGGGCAGAGAAGCCCCCGGTGAAGGCAGTCACACGCAAAACCGCCGCCAAGACTGCCGCCAAGACTGCCTCCAAGGCAACCCCAAAGAAAGCAACAGGAAAGAAGGCCGACGGGAAAGCAGCCCCGAAGAAAGCTTCCAAGCCAGCCACCAGACGTGCGGCAAAGCGAACTGCGAAGTAGTGGGGCAGGCATACACCTCCGCACAGGTTGATTTACCACAGAATGCCTTGAAGTGCGCATTTGACCATTCTGTGTCCAGACAATGCCAGAATTCCAGCAAAACAATGCCACAGAATGACTCCCAGCCCATAGAAAGCCATTCTGTGATGCAAAAATGAATTGTTATCCCTGTTTCCAAAAACGCTACAGAAGATTTATCTGAAACTGTAGCGCAAGTGACGAGCGTTCTGCTATATTGCAGCCATGAAAAAGACTGCAATATATCACGTTTGCCTTTCGTCACACGACGAGGTAATGTTCCGGAGTCCTTCAGACATCCACTTTGGGTTCAATTGCTTGGCTATTGCAGCATTAAGCACAGAGTCACGCCTGCTGGCCGATGGCTTTATGACGACCCATTTCCATGCACTGCTCCAGACATCTTCATTGAAAGAAGTAATGTATCGCGCCCGAAATGCGTATTCCAGATATTTCAACACCAAATATTCCAGATCAGGCCGATTAGGTGAGAAGAAGTACTTCAGCATGGAGATTGATGGCTTTAATCATAGCATTGCCGCCATCAATTATGTTTTAAGACAAGGGCTCCATCATGGCCTGGCTACAACTCCGTTTGAATACCCGTATTGCTCTGTCAATTCATACTTCCGGCATGAACTGGGGAAAACAATAACCCCTCCGCTTATACCGAAAAGAAACAGACACAAATATCTTCCGTCAAACATCAGGTTACCTCTGGAATACAGAATGTCCGCGGATGGTCAGTTGCTAAGGGAGGATATCCTGGATGTCGCCTGGGTCGAGCAGAACTATGTTTCTCCCAGAAGCTTTCTGCTCAATATGAACAGGATTGCAGATGCAACCGACCTCCTCAAACAGCAGAAGGAAAATAATCTTCCTCCAGTGACGTTGGAAAGTATAGAAACTGGTGTCCCGAATTTTGCCCTTAAAGAAGCACAGGCTTTCGAGCGAGAAAGAGGCATTCGGAACAATATGACAGACCTTGAACTCTGCGCCTACATAGACAGTGTACTTATTCCGAAGATTGCCAACAATTCACAAAGCGTATCCATCTATACTGTTCCAGAATCAAAAAGAGCTGAGTTGTGCGATTGGATATGGCGCAAATACAACGATGTGAAATGGAAAAAGATTCCAGGCAGATTCTTCTCAAACAAGAATGTCACAGAGGCTCAACTTCACAGGTGCCTAGCTTATTACCACAGAATGCCTTGAAGTGCTCATTTGGCCATTCTGTGTCCAGAAAATGCCTATCTGTAGAGTTCGTGCAGGACGTCGAGCGAGCGGATGTTGAGGTTGATGCCGAGGTGGTAGGAGATATAGCGGATCATATGTTCGCAGAAGTCGCGGCGGCGGGCTCCGGTGAGAGGCAGGGCCATCGCTTCCGGGAATTCGTAGGCAGTGAGCTGTCTCAGCAGGGCCAGGTTGTCGGATTGCAGCAGGTCGCAGCCGTCGAAGAGCCCTTCGCGGGAAGGACCGAAGCCCATCACAGTGCAGAACCCGGCCAGGAACCACAGGTGGAAGTTTGCGATGTTGTCATTGGCTGCGTTCAGCAGTGTGATGGCACTGCACAGCCAGTTGAAGAGCCGCTCGTCGCAGTTCTGCTCGACGATGGTGCGGTAGAGCAGCTCGCTGATGAACATCGCGATGGCGTTCTTGTCCATATTGCTGCGGAGCGATGTCAGCTGCACGGCCGGCTCGTACTCTTTGAGATACGCCATTGAGCTTTTGGGATTTGCGACGCTGACTATATCGAGTATTGCCAGGTTGTGGAGCGCGCCCATCGTCACGTGCTTGCTGCGGCCAGCCCCGCGAAGCATATAGCTGCAGCGTCCGCACGCAGAGTCTATGGCGTGGACCACCAACGAAGATTCGCCGTATTTGGTGAGATGCAGGACTATTATGCGGGATGACTGTATCGCTGCCATAACTTTATTCGCCGGCAGGCCCGGCGGTGGCGGCTTTCGAAAGTCCCAGGTGCGAGGCGAGCAGGTCCAGAGCCCTTCCACGGTGAGATATGGCGTTTTTCTCGTCGAGGGTGAGCATAGCCATAGTCTTTTCCATTCCTTCAGGAACGAAGACGGGGTCATAGCCGAAGCCGAGCTCTCCCTGGGGCTCGAGAGCGATGTGACCCTCGCAGGTACCTTCGAACACACGGAGGATTCCTCCATCGGGAAGTGCGATTCCTTCATCTCCTTCGCGGAGTTCACCACTTTCTATGAGTGCGATCACACAGCGGAAGCGGGCAGTGCGTTCGGCGAAGGGAATGCCTTCAAGCTCACGGAGCAGTTTCTTAACGTTCTGCACAGGATTCTTCGGTTCACCTGCATATCTTGCAGAGTAGACGCCGGGGGCCCCGTCGAGCACGTCGACTTCGAGGCCGGTGTCGTCGGCAAAGCAGTCCTTGCCGAACATTTCCCACACGAACTGTGCCTTTTCGATGGCGTTTTCCCTGATTGTAAAGTGGGTTTCGGGCACGTCATTTGTATAACCCAAGTCCGCCGGAAGTTCCAGTGTGAAGTCCTTGCCGAGCACTCCGGCAGCCTCGATGAGTTTATTGCGGTTGGCGGTCGCGAAGACCAGCGTCTTTCCGGTATCAGCCATTACTGAGCAGTCATTGAAATAATGCCCAAAGATAGCCATCTGTTTTGAAATGAAAAAAAGAGTAATTTTGTAGAATAAAAGACGTTAGAACAGAATGAAAAGAATCACTGCGTTTCTTCTAATGCTGACCCTTTCGGTGTCAGCGCTTGCCCAGTCGCAGAATTTTACGCTCGGACAGAGCCTAGAGATACAGAACTCGATATTGCGTAACCTCACGCGCACCTATGTCGACACCCTGGAGTATGACAAGATTATGAGGGTCGGCATCGATGCGATGCTTGGCTATATCGATCCCTATACAGTCTACTATCCCGAAGAGCAGGATGAGAGCGTGCAGATGATGACCACCGGAATGTATGGTGGCGTGGGAGCTGTCATCCGCAAGCGCGTAGGCGGCGGAGTCGTGATCAATGAGCCTTATCCCGGTTCTCCGATAGCCAAGGCCGGCCTCGTACCGGGTGACACGATCATTGCCATCGACGGCATCCCCGTTTTCGACGAGACCTCTGAGGAGGCTTCCGGCAGGATGAAGGGCCAGCCCAATACTGATGTCCGCTTCAAGGTGGTCAAGGGCGGCACCCGTGACACTGTCGACGTGGTGGTTACCCGCGAGACCATCCACCGATCAGACGTTGAATACAGCGGAATAATCAGGGATTCGATAGGCTATATCCTCACTTCGGGCTTTACCCAGGGCGTCAGCGACGAGATAAGGCAGATTGTCACAGACCTCAAGGCTCAGGGAGCTAAAAGGCTGGTGTTCGACCTCCGCGGCAACGGCGGCGGACTGATGGAGGAGGCAATCGAGATCCTGTCGATATTTGTGCCGCAAGGCACGATGGTGGTATCTTCGAAAGGCCGTATGCCGAACCAGAACCAGGAATACTACACCAAGGAGGCTCCGGTAGACACCCTTATCCCTTTGATGATACTTGTGGACAGCGGCTCGGCTTCGGCTTCTGAAATCGTAGCCGGTGCCATCCAGGACCTTGACCGCGGCGTGATAGCAGGTGCCAAGACCTACGGCAAGGGTCTTATCCAAACCATTCTTCCTACTGCATACAACGGCACGGTGAAAATCACCACCGGCAAATACTACACTCCCAGCGGCCGCTGCGTGCAAGCCATTGACTACAGCCACCGCAATGCGGACGGCAGTGTAGGCGCCATTCCCGATTCCCTCACCAGCGAGTTCCGCACCAGGAACGGCCGCATCGTGAAAGATGGCGGCGGCATCACTCCCGACATCAAGGTTGAAAGCCACGCATACAGCCGCCCGACAGTGTCGATGGTGCTCAATGGCATTCTTGACGACTACTCAGTGAAGTACCGCACCGAGCACAAGACCATCGCCCCGGTGGAGAGTTTCCGCCTCACCGACGCCGAGTTCGAGGACTTCGTGAAATATGCCTGCAGCCAGGAGTTCGACTACCGCAGCGGAATGCAGGCCCAGATCGAGCAGCTCAAGAGGGTGGCGGAGCAGGATGGTATGTACGACACATTCAAGAGTGAGATCGAAGCGCTGCAGGCCAAGATGCAGATGGACAAGGCCGATGTGATCCGCAGCAAGAAGGATGAAATCCTGCCCCTGCTGGAGAACGAAGTGGCAGTGCGTTACTATTTCTATCCTGCCGGTCCGGCAGTCAGCCTGAAGTACGACAAGCAGATGTCTGAATGTCTCGACAATTGGAAATAATTGCTTATCTTTGAGATAACACGTAGCCATCAGACAGATGTCCGTCATCGACAAGATATATTTCCGCAGCAGCGCCGAAGAGCTCCGCTCGATCCTTCAGGACAAGAAGGTGTTTGTCATCATAGACAAGCAGGTGGAGAAACTCTATGGCCCTTTGTTCCCTTTCCAGAAGGTTTTCATCGAAGCCAGCGAGGAGACAAAGAATCTGGCCACGGTGCAGTCAGTGATAGACCAGCTGATGAAGATGGGTGCGGACCGCGACTGCTTCCTGCTTGGAATAGGAGGCGGCATCATCACGGACCTGACCTGCTTCGTGGCTTCGATTTACCGTCGCGGCGTGAAGTACGCGCTGATTCCGACCACCCTTCTGGCTCAGGTAGACGCGGCTATCGGAGGCAAGACGGGCATCAACAATGCAGGCTACAAGAATATAATCGGTTTGTTTAACAAGCCGGAATTTGTGTATGTCTGCTCGCATTTCCTGCGCACGCTCGACGAAAAGAATATGCTCAGCGGAGCTGCCGAGATGCTGAAGATCGGAATCATAGGTGACAGTACCCTCTACAAGAAGGCTGTGGCCTACTTCAAGGAGAACCACCTGATGGACTACGACACCAAGGAGGATCTCGAGTCGCTGATCCTGCGGGCGGCAAAATACAAGTGCAAGATAGTTGAGAAGGACTTCCACGAACACGGGCCCCGCAAGGTGCTGAACCTTGGCCACACATTCGCCCACGCCATAGAGAAATGCTCTCCCGTGCCTGTATCACACGGCAATGCGGTCAGCGTAGGTATAATAATGGCAGCCCGCATAGGAGAGAAGATGGGCAAGACTAACTCCAAGGTGACCGATGCCCTCGTGGCCGACTTCACTGCAATCGGTCTTCCTACTTCAACCACGATAGACATCCGTACGCTGATGGAGGCCATCAGCAAGGACCAGCGCCACGCCGACGGCACAGTGGATTTTGCAATCCCCGAAAAAATCGGCTCGGTGTGCATCAAGCGCATCGACATAGACCAGCTTCGCACGCTGGCATTCTCCATCTGAGAACAAAAATAACACTGCAGAAATGTTCTTCTATTGTCACAGTCTTTCGGACGTAGACTTCGCGTATTGTGTCTCCTACAGGAAATTCCTGCAGAAGAAGGCCATCGTGGAGCTGCGTCTCGACCTGCTGGACTTCGATGCCGGCCAGGTGAAGGACTTCTTCAAGCAGACGCAGGGCCTCCCGTCAATAGCGACCTACCGTCTCGTGGAAGAGGAAGACGAGGAAATGATGGCAGAAGAACTGGACAAGGCGGTCCGTCTGCTGTCTGCTGCGGTGATGGCGGGGGCTGCATATATCGACATCGACCTGGAGTTCCCGGAGAACGAAAGGGACTGGCTGATAACCCTCGCGCTGAATTACCACTGTGGACTTATAGTTTCCTACCATAACTACTACGGCGTTCAGCCGGTCTCTGAACTGAAAGCGATAGCTTCACGCTGCTTCGCACTGGGAGCCGACCTGGTGAAGATTGCCACGACTGCCCGTCATCCGGACGAGGCCGAGTCGGTTCTGGCTCTCTACGACTGGTTCCCTGCAGACAGTCTCGTGGCCTTCGCAATGGGTACCTACGGCAGGCTTTCTAGGGTGAGGGCGCTGGACAAGGGTTGCCCCCTGTACTACGTTTCGCCGCGCCAGAGCCGCCTTGTGGCAGACGGTCAGCCCACAGTCTTCGACATTCTCGACAAGGAATACAAGAAACTGGTGGGAGATGTGAAGGCTCCGTGCTCGTCGAGCTATGCTGTCAGGGCCATCATAGCCGCTGCTCTGTGCAAGGGTGAGAGCCGCATCCGCCAGGTGAACCTCTCGCTCGACGTTACTGCTGCGATGAACGTAGCCCGGCAACTCGGCGCACAGGCCCATTACAACAAGAAGACCCGCATAATCACTGTGAAAGGAGCTCAGGAGGACATTGTCGCCGAAGGCCTGAAGGTGGATGGGAATATGCTGCACGCGGGGGAAAGCACCCTTGTGGCAGAGATCTGCATAGCCCTGGCCACGCTGAGCCGCGAGCCTGTGACCGTGACTGGCGGCAAGAGCCTGCTCAAGAAACGTTTCGCAGGCACCTGCACTCCTCTGCTGAGGCACGGCGTGCAGATGAACTTCACCCAGGGCCGTCTGCCCGTGACCGTGAGCGGCCGTCCCACTCCCGGTACCTACATCATCGACGGAACCCGCCGCTCCGGAGCCGTCACGGGGCTGCTCTTCGTGCTGCCGATGCTTGAGAAAGGTTCTAAGGTTGTGATCCGCAAGGCTGTGGGAGTGCCGTACATAAGGATGACGATGAACATCCTGGAGCGCTTCGGCTATACATTCAACGGAGAGGATTTCTCAGGCCTGGATATCTTCGTGGCATTCAAGGGCAGGCAGGCGATGCACCCTGGCAGGCTGCGCATCGAAGGTGACTGGACCGGAGCCGCGCTATGGATGGTGATGGGAGTGACGGTTGGAGAGAGCATGGTACGCAGACTGCCTCTGGAGACCGACCAGGGCGGCAATATGATTCTCGACGTGATAGACCGAGCCGGAGGCGACGTGGGTTACTTCATCGACGAGAAGGCCGGAGTCAACAGGGGCGATTTCTCAGCTTTGCGCAGCGTGACTTTCGCCTTCAAATATGACCTGGCGGAGACTCCCGACCTGATAGGGCCGCTGCTGATGCTGGCCCTTCGCAGCGAAGGGACCAGCGAGCTGACAGGCATCTCACGCCTCAACGGCTGGGAGGCCGAGCGGCTGCGCAATTTCGTGACGGAATTCCGCAGGCTGGGAGCCCTGATAGACGTTGACGGAGACAGCCTCAAGATCACAGGCAGCTTCGACAACAAGCTCAGCGGGGGCAAGGTGGCGTCGCACGGCGACCCGCTGCTGGCAATGGCCCTTTCGGCCGCAAATCTCATCAGCGAGGGTGAAATCGAGATCACAGACCGCGCAGAGGCCGAAAAAACCTGGCCGGGATTCAGGTGTTAGTTTCTTGTGGAAAAAAACGAACTTGTTTTTTGCGATTACTTCTGCTGTCTGGAGTAACTTGCATAGCCTAAAGACAGATATCAATCCAGATTATGAAAACTTTCAGTTTCGATGAGGCGCTGGCCTCGTCGAAGGACTATTTTAAGGGTGATGAGCTGGCCGCATCGGTGTGGGTCAGCAAATATGCCCTCAAAGATTCTGACGGAAACATCTACGAAGTGAATCCCGATATGATGCACGAGCGCATCGCATCGGAGTTTGCGCGTATCGAAGACAAATATCCCAACCCCCTCGGCAAGCAGGCAATCTTCGCCTTGCTTAAGGATTTCAAATATGTGATTCCTCAGGGCGGTCCTATGAGCGGCATCGGCAACACCAACCAGGTGGTTTCTCTGTCGAATTGCTTCGTGATAGGCCATGACAATCCCGCCGACTCCTACGGAGGCATCCTTATGATCGACGAGGAGCAGGTTCAGCTGATGAAGCGTCGCGGCGGAGTGGGTCACGACCTGTCGCATCTGCGCCCCACCGGCACCCCGGTGCTGAACAGTGCCCTGACGTCCACCGGCGTTGTGCCGTTTATGGAAAGGTATTCCAACTCCACAAGGGAGGTTGCCCAGGACGGCCGCCGCGGAGCGCTGATGCTCACCATAGCCATAAAGCATCCAGACGCCGCCCGTTTCATCGACGCCAAGATGGAACAGGGCAAGGTCACCGGTGCAAACGTTTCTGTGAAGGTCGATGACGCATTTATGCGTGCTGCCCTCAGCGGCGAACCCTACAAACAGCAGTTCCCCATCAATTCCACCCACCCTATGGTGGAGCAGGAGATTGATGCCGCCGCGCTGTGGAAGAAGATCATCCACAACGCCTGGAAGTCGGCTGAGCCGGGTGTGCTGTTCTGGGACACCGTGCTGCGCGAGTCTGTGGCCGACTGCTATGCCGACCTTGGCTACCGCACTGTCAGCACGAACCCCTGCGGCGAGATTCCGCTGTGTCCCTACGATTCCTGCCGCCTGATAGCCCTCAACCTCTTTTCATACGTCGTTAATCCTTTCAAGCCCGATGCTTATTTCGATTTCGACCTGTTCAAGGACCACGTCCGCAAGGCAATGCGCCTGATGGACGACCTCATCGACCTGGAGATGGAGAAGATAGATTCCATCTTGGCCAAAATAGAGAGGGATCCCGAGGACGACAGTGTCAAGAGGACTGAATACGACCTGTGGCGCAAGATCCGCACAAAATCGCTGGGAGGCCGCCGCACCGGCCTCGGCATCACCGCAGAGGGTGATATGCTCGCGGCTCTTGGCCTGCGCTACGGCACCGAGAGGGCTATGGATTTCGCAGTCAAGGTACAGAAGACACTGGCCGTGGAGGCCTACCGTTCGTCAGTGGAGATGGCCGAGGAGCGCGGAGCATTCCCAATCTACGATGCCGAGAGGGAGAAGGACAATCCAATGATACTCCGCATCAAGAATGCCGACCCCGCTCTCTATGAGAAGATGGTCAAAGTCGGCCGCAGGAACGTGTCGATGCTCACCATCGCCCCGACCGGCACCACCAGCCTGATGACACAGACCACTTCGGGTATCGAGCCTGTGTTCCGCGCATTCTACAAGCGCCGCAAGAAGGTCAATCCCAACGACAAGGGCGTGAAGGTGACCTACCGTGACGATGTGGGCGATTGCTTCGAGGAATACTTCGTTTTCCACCACAAGTTTATGGAGTGGGCTGTCAGCAGCGGCTACACCGAAGAGCAGGTGCGGGCTATGGATGCTGACCAGCTGGATGCCCTGATGGCTCAGTCTCCCTACTACAAGGCTTCGGCCGGAGACATCGACTGGGTGGCCAAGGTTCGTATGCAGGGCGCCATCCAGAAGTGGGTGGACCATTCCATCAGCGTTACCGTCAACTTGCCTGAGGATATCAGTGAGGAGATGGTCAGCGAGGTGTACCGTACAGCCTGGGAATGCGGCTGCAAGGGTATGACTGTCTACCGCGAGGGGTCACGCAGCGGCGTGCTCGTCGAGGTTAAGAAGAAGGAGGAAACAGCTGCAAAACCCCGCAAGCGTCCCGAAAGCCTCGAGGCCGACGTCGTGCGCTTCCGCAACGGCAGCGAGAAGTGGATTGCCTTCGTGGGTATGTTCAAAGGTCAGCCTTATGAGATTTTCACCGGTATCCTCGACGAGGAGACCCGCACCGTGCCGCAGTCCATCGAGCACGGATGGATTGTGAAGGTGAAGGATCCGGCCACTGGCAAGAGCCGTTACGACTTCCATTATGTGGATGCCTACGGCTATCCGAACGTGGTGGGCGGCATCTCGCATATGTTCAACAAGGAGTACTGGAACTACGCCAAGCTGATTTCCGGGGTCATCCGCAACGGTATGCCGATCGTAGACATCCTGAACCTGGTGCACGGCCTGTCGCTCGACAGCGAGTCTATCAATACCTGGAAGAACGGAGTGGAGCGTGCACTGAAGAAGTACATTCCTGACGGTACCCGTGACGAAACCGGCAAGACCTGCCCGAACTGCGGTGGCCACAGCCTGGTCTATCAGGAGGGCTGCCTGGTATGTATGGACTGCGGATATTCTAAATGCGGTTAGCAGATGATAGCTTTTCCGAACGCGAAGATCAACCTGGGGCTGAACGTTCTGCGGCGTCGCGACGACGGCTACCACGACATCAGCACGGTGTTCGTGCCCTACAAGGGGCTGAGCGATGTGCTGGAGGTGGTGTTTTCCGATGAGCCGGGGATGTTCTGCTACGGCATTCCCTGCGGCTGCGAGCCGGAGAAGAATCTCTGCTTCAAGGCTTGGCAGCTGATGGCCCGGAAGTATGGCGTCGGCCCTGCGAAGATATATCTCTACAAGAAGATTCCTTCGGGATCGGGACTCGGCGGCGGTTCTGCCGATGCGGCGTTCACGCTGCGTCTCATAAATGATCTTTTTGAACTCGGCCTGAGTGACGAGTGTCTTGCCGCGGATGCCGCTACTCTGGGCAGCGACTGTGCGTTTTTCATCTACAACCGGCCGATGGTGGCGGAGGGCAGGGGTGAGATTCTGCGCAACTGCAGTCTCTCTCTTGAGGGGTATCGCGTTGAGGTGGTGGTGCCGCAGGTGCAAGTGAGCACTGCCGAGGCCTACCGTTCGGTGAAGCCGGCTGTGCCTGAGCTTTCGGTGGAGGAAATCGTCAGCCGTCCCGTGGAGGAGTGGCGCGGTTTGCTTGTCAATGATTTCGAGGCGAGCATTCTGCCGGCTCATCCCGAAATCGCCGCCGCCAAGCAGGACTTCTATGACCGCGGCGCAGTCTATGCCTCAATGTCCGGCTCTGGCAGCTCCGTCTTCGGCATCTTCCGAGAGTAGCAGATAGTGTGAAAGCAAGGCCTTCGGGGGGTTCCGTGAGCCATTGGCTCACTCCAATCCCTCCCAACGCCATCATCGTCATCGCGTCGCGATAACTCGCTGTCGTTGGGTCCCTCCCGCTCTGCACGCCGCGGGCGGCCAGCCCCCACTCAGACCTTCTTTCACACTATCTGCTTTTCATAGTTACATTATCTCGATTATATAGAGATGCATTGTTGCAGCAACTTGCCTCTTCGAGGAATTCTCAGCCATTAGTTAATCAGGTCTATTAGGCAGAGAGAAAGAAAGCCTGAGGGAATATGGCCACCCCGGCCAAGGAAGAGGGAGGTTGCCTGCTGGATACGAGTTCTGCGCAGCAGGACGAAGTAGACAGTAGGAGGGTACGAAGGAGCGTAGCGACTGAGCTTCCCGAAGGCTTTGCTTTCTCTCTGCCTTACCGGTACTTCGTTTGATCCTCTAGCATGCCGAGGTAGGAATTGTAGCGCTCGGGGGCGATGGTGCCGTCGTCGACGGCCTGCTTCACTGCGCAACCCGGCTCGTGCGTATGCGTACACGGCTTGAAACGGCAGTTGTCCATCACCGCAAGCATCTCCGGGAAATAAGTGCTGAGCTCCTCCTTCTCGAAATCGATTAGACCGAAAGAACGGATGCCCGGAGTGTCGATGATGAATCCACCGCTTGAAATGGGATGCATCTCGTAGAAAGTGGTGGTGTGCTTGCCCTGCAGGTGCGCAAGCGAAATCTCGCCCGTGCGGATATACTCCAGCTTAGGGTCTATGGCCTTGATGAGCGACGACTTGCCCACGCCCGAAACCCCCGAAAACAGATTGATCTTGCCGTTGCAGGCCTCGCGCACCACGTCGATATTCTCGCCCGTGATGGCCGACACCTCCAGGACGTTGTAGCCAGCCTGGTCGTGGTAGATTTCCTTGAAGACCTTCAGCAGCGCGAGCGAATACTCGTCGTCGATATCCCGCTTGTTCACCACGATGTTCACAGGAACCCCGTAAGCCTCGCAAGTCACAAGGAATCGGTCGACGAAAGGCAGCTTGACTTCCGGAAACTGCATCGTGACGATGAGCCACACGCAGTCCACGTTCGCGGCGATTATATGCGCCTCGCGCGACAGGTTGGTGGAGCGGCGGATGATATAGTTGCGGCGAGGATGGATCGCGTCGATGGTTCCCATCGCATCCTCCGCCTGCTCGTCGATGCTGTAGTCCACCACGTCGCCCACTGCGATTGGGTTGGTGTTGCTGCTCTCCTTGAGACGGATGCGGCCCCTCACCACGGCAGGGAACAGTTCCCACGCCGGGAGTTCGCTCAGCAGATAGTGGCTGCCGGTATGCTTGACTACAGTTGCCGTTCCTTTCTTCATAGGTGAAAACAAATATAGCAAAATTCCGCTTTAACCGGAGAATTTGCTATATTTGAAGATTAAACGGAGGATTGTAATGTATACTTTGCAAGAAATAGATTCGATAATCAGGAAGTCAGTATTCACCATCGATTTCAAGAAAGAGCCGTCGTCGCTCTACGAACCGTTGGAGTATATGCTGGCAGTGGGAGGCAAACGTCTGAGACCTAGGCTGTGCCTTACGACATTCAGCCTGTTCAAGGACAACATCAACAATGACATAATACTGCCCGCGCTTGCACTGGAGCTTTTCCATTCCTTCACTCTGATGCACGACGACATAATGGACAACTCAGACCTCCGCCGCGGTGTTCCTACAGTCCGCAGCAGATGGGGTGACGACTGCGCCATCCTCAGCGGTGACGCGATGTTCGTGCAGGCCTACCAGTTCCTGCAGGGCTACAGGGGTCCCGAATTCCAAAAGATAATCGAGATGTTCACTGAAACCGCCATCAAGGTGATGGAGGGACAACAGTACGATATGGACTACGAAGGCAACCAGGTGATAATGATGGACGACTACCTCAAGATGATCGGCCTCAAGACCGCCGCCTTGATAGCCTGCAGCGCCAAGCTGGGAGCCCTCATCGCAGGTGCCTCCGACCAGGTGTGCGACGCCCTCTACGACTACGGCTGGAACCTTGGAATGGCCTTCCAGATAACCGATGACTACCTCGATACTTTCGGTGACCCTGCCGTCTTCGGCAAGAAGATCGGCGGCGACATAGAGAACAACAAGAAGACCTGGCTGCTCGTCAAGTGCCAGAAACTGGCCACCGGCGAAGACCGTCCCTATCTTGAAAGCCTGCTGGACCAGTCTGAAGACCTGTCGGCCAAGATATCCGCAATGCAGGCCCTCTACAAGAAGCTGAAGGTAGACTCACAGGCCCTCGACGCCATAAGCCAGTATCATGAGAAAGCCCTCGCCGCCATCGAAGGCATCGGCCTC
>JAFWSX010000012.1 GCA_017519185.1 Bacteroidales bacterium
CTCCGGTTCCAGCATACCCTCGATACCTTCCTTCACCTCGTTGATACAGTCGTAAATCACGGAGTAGAGACGGATTTCGATGCCTTCCTTCTCCGCACTGCGGCGGGCATCCACGGAAGGACGCACCTGGAAGCCGATGATCACGGCGTCGGAGGCCTCGGCCAGCAGGACGTCGCTCTCGGAGATGGCGCCCACGGCCTTGTGGATCACATTCACGCGCACTTCCTCGGTGGAAAGCTTGATGAGGGAATCGGAGAGGGCTTCCACGGAACCGTCCACGTCGCCCTTGACGATGACGTTGAGTTCCTTGAAGTTGCCGATGGCGATGCGGCGGCCGATCTCCTCCAGGGTGAGGTGCTTCTGCGTCTTGATGCCCTGGATACGGATGAGCTGCTCGCGGCGCTGGGCAATGCTCTTGGCCTCTTTTTCATCGGCCATGATGTTGAACTTCTCACCGGCGGCGGGGGCACCGTTGAGGCCCAGCAGGGACACCGGGGTGGACGGGCCTGCGCTCTCCACCTTCTGTCCGCGCTCGTTGTACATGGCCTTCACGCGGCCGTAGTAGCTGCCGGAGATGATCACGTCTCCCACGCGCACGGTACCGTCCTGCACCAGCACGGTGGCCAGGTAACCGCGGCCCTTGTCCAGGGAGCTTTCAATCACGGCGCCGCTGCCCAGCTTGTTGGGGTTGGCCTTCAGTTCCAGGAGGTCTGTCTCAAAGAGCACCTTCTCCAGGAGCTTGTCCACGTTGATGCCCTTCTTGGCCGATATTTCCTGGCACTGGTACTTGCCGCCCCAGTCTTCCACCAGGATGTTCATCTCGGAGAGCTGGCGGCGGATGGTGTCCGGATTGGCACCCGGCTTATCTATCTTGTTGATGGCGAAAACCATCGGAACGCCGGCGGCCTGTGCGTGGGCGATGGCTTCCTTGGTCTGGGGCATCACGGCGTCGTCGGCAGCCACTATGATGATGGCGATGTCGGTGATCTTGGCACCACGGGCACGCATAGCGGTGAAAGCCTCGTGACCAGGGGTATCCAGGAAGGTGATGTGACGGCCGTCAGGAAGTTTCACATTGTAGGCACCGATGTGCTGTGTGATACCGCCTGCCTCACCGGCGATCACGTTGGTCTTGCGGATGTAGTCAAGGAGTGAAGTCTTACCGTGGTCTACGTGACCCATCACGGTGATGATAGGCGGACGTTCCACAAGTTCTTCGGGTTTGTCCTCTTCCTGGGCTATGCTGCCCTGGGTGTCGGCATCCACGAATTCAATCTTATATCCGAACTCCTCTGCCACAAGCACGAGGGCCTCGGCGTCAAGACGCTGGTTGATGGACACCATCAGGCCGAGGTTCATGCAGGCCTCTATGACTTTCGTCACAGGAGTGTTGTTCATCAGGATTGCAAGGTCGTTCACGGTCACGAACTCCGTCACTTTCAGGATGTTGCTCGTGGCCATCTCCATACGGTGCTCCTCTTCCATCTTCTGCTCGAAGAGGTCTCTCTTCTCGCGACGGTGCTTGGCGCCCTTGGTCTTGCCCTTGCCCTCGGTCATACGGGCGTAGGTTTCCTTGATCTGCTTCTGTATCTCTTCCTCGTCCAGTTCAGCTTTCACGAACTTGAATGAGTCCTTGCCGCGTCCGCGCCCAGCATTGGCACCGCGGCGGCCGCCCTGGCCGCCCTGGCCGTTCTGACCGTTCTGGCTGTTGACATCCACCTTGTTGGCTCCGCCCTTGTGGATGCGTTCTCTCTTGCCTTTGTGGTTCTTGGCCTTGTCCTTGTCGCCCCTGGCGTCACCCTGCTGCTCTGACTTGTTCTGTGAAGAAGGTTTCTTCTCGAACTTGCTGAGATCGATGGTACCGCTGATCTTGGGACCCTGAAGTTTTTCGACCTTGGTCTCTATGTACTCGGGAGCCGCCGGTTTCTCTATCACAGGCTCGGGTTCGGGCTTGGGAGCCGGCTTGGGCTGTTCCACGGGCTTCTCCTCAGGCTTTTCGGGAGCCTTGGGAGCCGCGGGCTTATCCAGGTCAATCTTACCCAGCACCTTGAGGTCATGGTGTTCAGAAGGGACATTTTCGGGAGTTGCAGGTTCCACCACCTTGGCTGCAGGCTCAGGTTTCTTGACTTTGGGTTTGTCCGCGAGGACATTTGTCTTGATTATTATTTCTTTCTCGAGCTCGGCTTCTTCGGCTCTGTCACGGTGCTGCTCCACCTTGTCGGTAATCTCCTTCACGGTGATAGCAACCTTGCGTGACTGCTCCTTGATGAGCTGCTCCTTGCTGAATTCTTTCTCAACAAGGGCAAAAGCGTCAGCGCTGATCTTCGCACCGGGATTGGGTTCCACGTCTACTCCCTTCTTTTTCAGGAATTCGACAAGGGTCCCAAGACCGATGTTGAAGTCTTTCAATATCTTGCTTATTCTGATCGTTCCTTCTGCCATATATCAATCTCCCGTTTTGTTAATGGTTTAATCTTCAAATTCTGCCCTGAGGATTCTCTGTACGTCTTCCACAGTCTCCTCTTCCAGGTCGCTGCGGCGTGCGATCTCGTCTACCGGCAGTGCGAGTACGCTCTTTGCCGTGTCAAGTCCGATGTTCTTGAGCTGGTCAATGATCCAGCCTTCGATCTCATCGCTGAACTCTTCGAGCATTACGTCTTCTTCGTCGACCTGCTCGTTCTCGTCAACCTCACGGTAAGCCTCGATGTCGTAATCTGCAAGCATACCGGCAAGCTTGATGTTGCTTCCGCCCTTGCCGATTGCGAGAGAAACCTCAGACGGCTTGAGATATACGTTGACGCTCTTGGCAGCCTCGTTGAATTCCATTGAAGAAATCTTGGCGGGGCTGAGTGCACGCTGGATGAGCAGCTGCTTGTTGGAAGTCCAGTTGATGATGTCTATGTTCTCGTTGCGGAGTTCGCGGACGATGCCGTGGATACGTGATCCCTTGACCCCCACGCAGGCTCCGACAGGGTCGATCCTCTCGTCATAGGACTCGACAGCGACCTTGGCCCTTTCACCGGGGATGCGGACCACCTTCTTGATGGTGATGAGTCCGTCGAAAATCTCAGGCACTTCCTGCTCGAAAAGTCTTTCCAGGAAAATGGGGGCTGTTCTCGAGAGTGTGATGACCGGAGTATTGTTGCGCATCTCCACGCTGATGATGACAGCCTTGACGGTCTCACCCTTGCGGAAATGGTCGGTGGGAATCTGCTCGGTCTTGGGAAGCACCAGTTCGTTGCCATTCTCGTCCATCACCAGCACCTCTTTCTTCCACGACTGGTATACCTCGCCGACTATAACTTCACCTACGCGGTCGCGGTAGCTGTTGTAGAGATTGGCCTTCTCGATGTCCATTATGCGGCCTGACAGGTTCTGACGCAGGTTGAGGATACCGCGGCGGCCGAAGCTTGACAGCTCCACCTTCTCGGTATAGTCCTCACCGACTTCATAAGAATCGTCGATTGCCCTGACCTCTTCGAGAGAGATTTCTGTTGCGGGGTTTTCCACGGTTTCTACTACCTGACGGGTCCTCCAGATCTCGAAGTCACCCTTGTCGATGTTGATGATTATGTCGAACTGGGCATCCTCGCCGTACATCTTTTCAAGCTGAGTGCGGAAAACGTCTTCCAGCACACTCATCATAGTGGGGCGGTCAATGCTCTTGAGTTCTTTAAATTCAGCAAATGTGCTGATAAGGCTCATACCTTCCATGTCAATAAGTTTATATTTTTTAAAATTTTATTACTGCTTTGGCTGACTTGATATCCGAATAGTTCAGAGTCTGGCGAGCCGTCTCACGGACTTTCTTCTTCTTTCCCTCCACCTGCACGAGCCTTTCATACGAAATGTCGAAACTGTCTTCGCCGGCACTTTCCAGAAGTGCTTTCTGGCGATGTCCGTCGCGGAATGTAACTTCGATGGTGCTGCCCACGAACTTCCTGTACTGTCTCGGAAGCCTGAAAGGAGCCGTGAGGCCTGCCGAACCTACGGTGAGTGAGAAATCCTCAACGTCGCGGTCCAGGGCGCTCTCGATGAAGCGGCTCATTTCCACGCAGTCGTCCAGAGTCACGTCGCGGTCGTCTGATTCAATCGTGATGTCGATGTCGTTGTCCGCCGAAACCTTGATGTCGACCACAAAGAGGTCCTTTCCTTCGACATAGGCGGCAGCGGCCTGTTCCAATTGTTCTTTCTGCTTCATATAACGAAAAGAGAGGACTTTCTGTCCCCTCTTACCGGGCGCAAATGTACATATTCTGAACTATATATCAAATTTTTGTTGCTAATTTGCATAATAATTGCACGGCAAGCCGGGCACCACGCACGACACTATGGAAATTACGGCAAGGGAAATAGCGCAGAGACTGAACGGAGAGACCGTCGGAGACCCCGGCGTGAGGATAACGGCGCCTGCCCGCATAGAGTTCGGAAAGCCCGGAAACATATGTTTCTTCGCCAATCCCAAATACGAGCGCTACGTCTACTCCAGCAAGGCTTCCGCGATACTCGTCAACCGGGATTTCGTACCCTACCAGCCGGTTTCCGCCACTCTTATAAAGGTTGACGACGCCTATCAGGCCGTTGCCGAACTGCTGACATATTTCCAGTCGCTCAAGAAATCCGGAAAGAAGGGCGGGCTGCTGAACCGCATCTTCGGACGTCACCGCATCGGCCGCGGCACACGCATAGGCAAGGGCACCTGGCTGGGTGACTATGTCACCATCGGCTCCGGATGCCGCATCGGACGGAACTGCACCATACATCCCAACGTATCCATTGCTGACAACGTGACTATAGGTGACAACACTGTCCTTTACGCAGGAGTCAGAGTTTACAGCGACTGCGTCATAGGAAACGGATGCATCCTCCACGCCAACTGCGTCATCGGCTCAGACGGCTTCGGCTTCGCCCCGCAGGACGACGGCAGTTACAAGAAGATTCCCCAGACTGGCAACGTAGTCATAGAAGATGACGTGGAGATCGGAGCCTGCACTACCGTCGACCGTGCGACTATGGGCTCGACCATCATACACACCGGTGTCAAACTTGACAACCTTTGCCAGATTGCCCACAACGTGGAAGTCGGAGAACATACGGTGATGGCTGCGGAGAGCGGTGCCGCCGGCAGTGCCAGGATCGGCAAGTACTGCACCTTCGGCGGCAAGACAATGGTCGTCGGCCACATCTCTGTCGCAGACCATACCACTCTTGCAGCCGACAGCGTGATCACAAAGACCATTCGCAAGAGCGGCCAGACCCTGATGGGATACCCCGCGATGGACGCTGACAAATACAAGAAAGCATACATAAGATTCAGGCATGGAGCGGAGGACGAAGAATGAGACAGCATACACTGAAAAAAAGTTATGTATTCAGCGGGAAAGGCCTTCACTCGGGAGCCTTTGCCAATATGACGATATCCCCTGCACCAGACGATTTTGGCATCCGGTTCCGCCGCACCGACCTGGGAGAGGACAATGAAATCCGTGCACTCGCCGGCAACGTGTGCGACGCCGCCTTCAACACAAGCCTTGAAGAGAACGGAGCTAAAGTGATGCTTGTGGAGCACGTCCTTTCCGCCCTTGCCGGCCTCGGTGTCGACAACGCCCTCATCGCACTCGACAATGTCGAAGTGCCGGTGCTGGACGGAAGCGCACGGCCCTTCGCAGAAGCTATAGCGGCCGACGGCCTGCAGGAGCAGCATAAGGAACGCAAGTTCATCGAGATTGACAAGCCCTTCACCTACCGTGACGACCGCACCGACGCCTGGATATCGGTGGAGCCGTGCGAGAGTTTCGAGGCCAGCCTTACCATAGATTTCAATTCCCCTGTCCTGGAAGTCCAGACTTGCAGGATAGACTCCTCGACAGACTACGCTTCGCAGATCGCTCCGTGCAGGACTTTCTGCTTCTTCAGCCAGCTGGAGCAGCTTGCCGCCGCCGGGCTCATAAAGGGCGGGGATATGGACAATGCCATTGTCATAGTGGACCGCGAAGTTGACGCGGCAGACGTGCAGCGGCTTGCAAAACTGTTCAACGTCGGCGACATCGAAGTCCGCCAGGGCTACCTGAGCAACGTAGACCTGCATTTCGGCAACGAATGCGCAAGGCACAAGATGCTTGACCTCATCGGGGACTTCTCCCTTCTGGGAGCGCCTCTCAAGGCAAAAGTCACTGCCTTCAAGACCGGCCACAGGGTCAACGCTGCGGCAGCAAACATTCTTCTGAAACAATTGTCACAGGAAATAATATGAGCGATATGTATTATGTCCATCCCGACGCAAGAATCGGGAAGAACGTCACGATAGAACCCTTTGCATACATAGCAGGCGACGTCACCATAGGTGACGGCAGCTGGATCGGCCCCCACGCAGTCATATTTGACCACGTAAGGCTGGGAAAAGGATGCAAGGTATTCCCGGGCGCCGTGATCGGTGCCGAGCCTCAGGACCTCAAGTTCCAGGGCGAGGTGAGTTACGTCGAAATAGGAGACAACACTACTGTCAGGGAGTGCGCCACCATCAACCGAGGCACGGCTGCAAGCGGAAAGGTGCTGACCAAAATCGGCAGCAACTGTCTGATAATGTCCTACGCCCACATCGCCCACGACTGCCGCATAGGTGACAACTGCATCCTGGTGAGCCACTGCGGCATTGCCGGCGAGACCGACATCGACGACTGGGGCATAATAGGCGGAGGCACGATGGTCCACCAGTTCTCCCGCATAGGAGCACACGCCATGGTGGGAGGGGCAAGCGGTGTCAACAAGGATGTTCCGCCCTTCATTCTTGCCGCACGCAACCCCGTTTCCTACGAAGGCATCAACATTGTCGGACTCCGCCGCCGCGGATTCACACTCGAAGACATCGACACCATCAAGCGCATCTATACCATCCTTTATGACGAGGGCAACAACGTCAACGACGCCTGCCGCATCATAGAGGAAATGTTCCCCGGGAACAGGCACGCCAGAATAATACTCGATTTCGTCAAAGCTTCCAAACGTGGAATCGTCAGATAAACGGAGCATTCCCCTGCTGGGCACGGCATATTTTCCGCCGGTGGAATATTTCCACCTGCTGGCTTCATATCCTGCAGTTGAAGTGGAAGCCTGCGAAAGCTACCAGAAGCAGTCCTGGCGCAACCGCTGCACCATCTATTCTGCCGGCGGCATCCAGACTCTGCAGATTCCTGTATGCCACGACAACATCAAGAGCGGTCCGGTCAGTGAAATACTCATCGACTATTCCCGCGAATGGCTCCACCAGCACCGAATCGCAATCATTTCCGCATATCGTTCATCCCCTTTCTTCGAGTACTACTGGGATGGAATCGACGCCATCCTGCAGTCCAGGCCGCCGAAGCTCTTTGACCTCAATCTGGCCCTGACCAGGCATATTGCCGCCGAGATGGAACTGAGATGCGAAATCATCCCCACCAGCTGTTTCGTAAAGGATGCTGGAGAACTTGACTTTCGCAGCCGCATACACCCGAAGTCCAAGGAAGGTCCTGTCTTCGAGCCAAAACCATATTACCAGATTTTTTCGCAGAAATCCGGATTCATCGGCAACCTCTCTATTCTCGACCTGCTTTTCCACGAAGGGCCGCAGGCAGCCGATTTCCTCAAAGGCTGATTCCGAAATCAGAAAAAAGCGCTGTAGGCAACTGCGGCTGACACCGGCAGTCAGTCTTCAGCTTGTATCTTGCAGCTATGAAAACAATCAATATCGGACGTGCAGGGGAAGACGCTGCACTTGACTGGCTGCAGGAGCACGGGATGACCCTGCTTGAACGGAACTGGCGCAGCGGCCACTATGAGCTGGACCTCATTATGGAAGACAGCCGCTCTATAAGGATTGTCGAGGTCAAGAGCCTCAGTGAAAGCGACGGCTTCGACCCTTCCGCGAATATGACGCCGGAGAAATGCCGAAGGGTTGTCCGTGCGGCGAGAAGGTTCATTGCCGAAAACCCGTGCGGAAAAGAAGTCATTTTCGATGTGGTTACCGTCCTGTTCGACGACGGCAGGCCGCAAATCACTTATATTCCCTCCGCATTTTTACCGATTCATATGTAAAAATCCTAAATTTGTAGTTCAATTTTCAAAAAGGTCAGATATGCTGAATCCATTGACAGCCATTTCTCCGATAGACGGACGTTACTATTCAAAAACCGAAATCCTCAGCGATTATTTTTCAGAGTTCGCGCTCATCAGATATCGCGTAAGGGTCGAAATCGAGTATTTCATAGCATTGTGCGAACTGCCCCTGCCGCAGCTGAAAGATTTCGACGCAGCCCGTTTCGACAGTCTTCGCAGCATCTACCGCGATTTCACCCACGAAGACGCCCTTCAGGTGAAAGAAATAGAAAAGACTACCAACCACGATGTCAAGGCTGTCGAGTACTTCATCAAGGACCGCTTCGACAAAATGGGAATCAGCCGCAGGCACAGCGAATTCGTGCATTTCGGACTGACTTCCCAGGACATCAACAACACCTCGGTGCCCCTGTCGATGAAGGAAGGCATAGCTGACGCATATATGCCCGCCCTGGATTCAGTGATCGACACGCTTCAAGGGCTCGCAGATGAGTGGAAAGACGTTCCTATGCTTGCCCATACCCACGGCCAGCCGGCCTCTCCCACCCGCCTCGGCAAGGAGATTGCCGTCTTCGTCACCAGGCTTTCACTCCAGCGCAAGGACCTGCTGCAGGCTGTCTATCCCGCCAAGTTCGGCGGTGCCACCGGCAACCTCAACGCCCATCACGTGGCGTATCCCGGCACCGACTGGAATGCATTCGCAGACAAGTTCGTGGCGTCTCTGGGACTGGACCGCTCCTTCCCCACCACCCAGATAGAGCACTACGACTACCTCGCGGCACTGTTCCAGAACCTTTCCCGCATCAACACCATCCTCATCGACTTGTGCCGTGACATCTGGACCTACATCTCGATGGAATATTTCAAGCAGAAGATCAAAGCCGGCGAAGTCGGTTCTTCAGCTATGCCGCACAAGGTGAACCCCATCGACTTTGAGAATGCAGAAGGCAACCTCGGCGTAGCCAATGCCGTCTACACCCATCTGGCAGCAAAGCTTCCCGTTTCAAGGATGCAGCGTGACCTCACCGACTCCACAGTCCTCCGCAACGTGGGCGTTCCGGTGGCACATTCGATGCTCGCGCTAAAATCGCTGCTCAAAGGTCTCGGAAAGCTCATCCTCAACAGGCAGAAACTCGAGGAGGACCTGAGAAACAACTATTCCGTAGTGGCAGAGGGAATACAGACCATCCTGCGCCGCGAAGGCTATCCCAACCCTTACGAGACCCTGAAGGCTCTCACAAGGACTAACAAGGGCATCACGAAAGCTGACATAGACGCATTCATCGACAGTCTCGAGATTGCTGAGAGCGTCAAGGACGAACTCAGGGCCATAACCCCCGAAAGCTACACGGGAATCTAGTCGACCATTATCCTCTTCACTCGGCTGTCGATCGAAGTGAAGATCTCGTAGGGAATCGTTGCGATTTTCGATGCGAGGTCTGCTGCCGTAGGATTTTCTCCGAATATGGTCACGATGTCGCCGACTTCAGCATCGATGCCGGTGATGTCTATCATACACATATCCATACAGATGCTTCCGATGGTCGGAGCCATCTTTCCGTTGACTTCGAACGACGCCTTGCCGTTGCCGAGGTGCCGGTTGAGGCCGTCGGCATAGCCCACGCATATGGTAGCAATGGTGTTTCCTTCCTTGGAAAGGAGTCCCTTGCGGCCGTAGCCCACAGTGCCGTCCTCAGGCTTCAGGTGCTTGATCTGGATTATAGGACAGCGGAAAAATGATGTGACCTTGAGAGGCTTGTTGTCGTCATAGCTGAAGCCGTAGATACCAAGGCCCAGACGGACCATGTCCAGCTGATATTCAGTGAAACGCTCGATACCGGCGGTATTGAGGATGTGCCTCAGGGGACGGTACCCTATCGCATCGCTTAGCCTCTCGCTCATCTGCTCGAACAGAGCAATCTGACCGCGGGTGAAGTCATCGTGCACATATTCGTCGGCGGCTGCCAGATGCGAATAGACCGATTCAACGCGAATGTTCTTGCGTCCGCGCATAAAGTCCATAACACCTTCGAGTTCCTTCTCCATAAAACCCAGACGGTGCATACCGGTGTCGAGAGTGATATGGATAGGATAATCGCTGCGGCCTGCCTTGTCCACTTCGTCGCTGAAGCGCTTCAGGGCTTCCATCGTTGGGATGCCGGGCTCGAGACTGTATTCAATCATCTCGGGATAGCTTTCAGTGCCGGTGGTCAGCACAAGGATGGGCAGTTTGACGCCGTCCTTGCGAAGCCTGATGCCCTCCAGAGGGGTGGCCACGCCGAGATAGTCCACGCCGGCTTCCTCGAGCAGACGGGCGAACTCAGTGGCACCGTGGCCGTATGAATTGGCTTTCACGACGACCAGCATCTTGGTGCCGGGATTCAGTTTCGAACGGTAATATCTATAGTTGTTGAGCACAGCGCTGCGGCTTACTTCGAGCTGTGCGTGCGGAATAGTTTTCTTAGTCATTTCCATAGACCGCAAATGTAGGATTTTTCTCGGTTATGGTGAACACAATAATGCCATTTGTGTCTCCAACGAGACTGTCAGCCGAATTCTCGATGACGGAGAGCGGAACCAGTTCCAGGCTGCGGCCCAGATAGACGTCGGCGTTCTCTCCCCTGCTCATCATCGGGACGCCGTCGGCATAGGTCGCAAGTACATAACGGTCTATGCCTTTCTCTTCAGCCGCGGCCATTGCGTGCTCGCAGAGAGAATGGTAACCGATGTATGGATTGACCTGCTTCACCTGCAGTCCGAAGACGAAAACGGCAAGGTACAGGCCCGCAGCGAAACTGAAAACAGCCGACTTGACATTGCCGCGGAAAGCCGCTGCGACGGCGGCGATGATTCCGGCCTCCAAAACTATGAACATCCAGGGGCTGAGACTGCCGGCAAAGGTATCAGTCATAGTCCTTGTAATGAAATATGCCGCGGGCATTGCGACTGCCGCAAGGACAAGCGGAACCAGCATCATCCAGCGCACTGACTTGCCGGATTCAATGCCAGGCAGGAGCATAAAGGCTGCATAGACCGCAAGGCCGGCTGCAGGAAGGAAGTAAATGTCGAGTTTCGAGCTTACGAGCGACAGAATCAGCAGGATCACTGCGGCAGAACAAGCCAGGAACCTTGCCCTGTCATCCATCGTCGTGCAACGCACGAATGCCGTCACTATGGAGCCAGCGACGAGGACACACCAGGGAAACATTATATACCAGAAGTGCAGGAAGTAGTAATAGACAGGAGCCTTGTGGTCAAAGGCGTCGACTGCACGGTCTACGGTCTGGTGCAGGAGCAAGTTGCGGAGGTAGTCCGCCCCTCCTTCACGGTAAGCCATAAAAAACCAGAAACCGCACAACAAGGCCAGGATGCCCCAGGTGAGCCAGCCCCAGTATCGGCCGACGGTGCGCAGCTGCTTTTTAGCCAGAAGGAACGCCGGCACGCAGAGCAGCGGCACCAGAAAACCCACTGCTCCCTTGGAGAATATTGCAAGGAAGACAAATACGGGAAATGCGATGCGCCATCGCAGTCTGCCGTCACCCTCATACATCCTGTAGAACGAATAGAGGGCCAGCGTGATGAACATAGTCATAAGCATATCCATCCTCACTGTGACGGCGCTTGCAGCAAAATAGAAGGTTGACAGCAAGGCAACGGCTGCAGCAGTGCGGTAGCCTGCAGGAAGCGCCGGAGCGCACCAGCGGTCAAGCACGGCCACAGTCACGAATGCGGGGATAAGCGACAGCAGCGACAGATAAAGCAAGCAATGGCTGCCGAAGAGCAGTTTCCCTGCCATCATCAGCCAGAAAAAGAGCGGCGGCTTGTCGGCATAAGGCACTCCGTGATTGTAGAAGGCGAACAGATGTCCGTCGCGCAAGGCCTCGTCTGCTATGCTGAGATAGCGGAGCTCATTGCTGACGGTAGCGTCCCGCATCAGCATCAGCGGAAGCAGGGCTGCAGTGCATAGAGCGAAGAGGATTATGAGGCGAGCCGGCTTTTGTTCCATATCATCAGATTGCGGATGTATGTCACAAGACCAAAGGCCTGGCCGACCAGAAGAACCCAGTCGTGACGGAGCGCGCCGTAGGTCACCAGGATAGTGCCGCCCACAATGCCGATTATCCAGAAACCAACCGGCAGCAACGATTCATTGCGCTTGTGGGAATAGACGAACTGATAGATGAATCGGATGGTGAAGACAAGCTGGCCGACAGTCCCCATCACTATCATCCAGCCGGGAATAAGGTCGTTGCGGAACAGGTTTGCCACTGCGGCCTGAGGATCTCTGAGGAAAAGCACCGACACAGCCACTACCGGCAGCGTAACTAGCAGGGAGACCACCGTTATGCGCAGCGCATCGGGCAGTTTCTTCCAGACTCCCTTCATCCCCATGTTCCACAGATAGATGAAATACGAGATGAAGAGCCCGAGCATTATGGAGAAGTCGCTGCGCAGGTACGCATAGACGAAATAGACGATAGAAGCCACAAGGCTCAGCACCCAGAAGACAGTCGGGTTCACGACCTTCCTCTGCTTCTCGGACATCAGCCACTGCACCAGTATACGGGCAGAGAAAAGCCCCTGCGCCACAAAGCCCAACGCATATATGTACCAGCTACTGTTCATTCTCAGTTGTATCTTTTATCTTGTAGTCAATGTATCTTTTCTTCATCCACCGGTAGGCGAAGCAGTCGCCCAGAGGACCGAGCAGCCGGTTGAAAAGGTGGTACTTGGAGCGGCCGGCAGTGCGGGGATAGTGTCTCACCTCCACCTGCTTCACTTTTCCTCCTGCCATCTGGACAAGAGCAGGAAGGAAACGGTGCATACCGGTGAACATCGGCAGACGGCGGGCGACATCGGTGCGCATAACCTTCAGAGGGCAGCCGGTGTCAGACACTCCGTCGTGGGTGAAAACCCTTCTGAAAGCATTTGCAAAACGGCTTGAAGCCCTTTTCACAAAGTTGTCGTTGCGCTTTGCGCGTACGCCGGTGACCATCTCATATTCGTCGGCATACTGCAGCAGCAGGTTGAAATCCATCGCATCTGTCTGGAAATCGGCGTCTATATAGCCAAGATAAGGAGAGAAGCAATTGTCGAAACCTGCTTTCAACGCTCCGCTCAGACCGGTATTGTGTTCAAGGCTTATAAAGAAGAAATCATCGTGCCTTGAGCATATATCTTTCACCAGGTCCGGACCTTTATCGGTAGAGCCGTCATCTACGAACAGCACGCACGCAGGGGACTTGGCACATACAGGCAGGAAAGCCGCAATATTCGTTTCCATTGCAGATGCATTTTCCTCTTCGTTGTAGAAAGGGACGATGACGGTAAACTGATAGTCGCAAGTGCTGTTCATACAGGGACTGAGGTGGTTTGCAAAGATAAAAGAAGATGGTTAACTTTGAAAGTTATATTCGGCATTTTGTACCCATGAAACCGAGCAAAAAACGGCTGATACATCTGGTGACCGCTGCCCTGCTTATGGCAGTCGCTGTTTCGGGCGCCGTTTCTGCCGATGCCGCAGATACACGCGCGGCAGGCGTGACTCTCAATGTCGCCGTCATACCCGTACAATTTGCCGACAAGTCCTTCAGGCAAAGCGACCCCCAGGCCTGGCTGGAACATCTTTTCAACAGCTATGCCCTCCAATTCCAGGATGCGACCGGCAGTGTCAGCACCTATTTCGAAGACAATCTCGGCTCCGCTTTCCAGTTCCGGTTCAGCGTCATCGAACCAGTTACCCTTCCTGAAGATGCTGCTTACTACGGCGGCAACAACACAGCAGGAAATGACAGCCACATCAACGACCTGTTCCTGCACGCCTGCACTGCCGCCCAGGCTGGCGGTACGGATTTCTCCCGCTTCGACAGCAACTCCGACAACACGATAGACCTTGTCTTCGTGGTTTTCGCCGGTAACAACGAGGCCGAAAGCGACAATCCGGACGACATATGGCCTATGAACGACAATCTAAGCAGGCTCAGGAAGTACTATTCGGGCAAACGGCTCGGAAACGTGGCCTGCTACAGCGAATTCGCAGGTTCAGACAGGGCACATTCCGCCGGAATCGGCACAATCTGCCACGAGATTCTCCACGTCATCGGCCTGCCCGACCTCTATGACGTCAACGGCGACACTGAAGGTTCGTCATCACCGCTGTTCGGCAGCATATCCATTATGGACAAGGGCAACCTCAACAACAACGGCAGGACGCCTCCCTACCTCGGAGCTGTCGAGAGGGAGATTCTGGGTCTCCTCCGCACAGAGGATGTTGAGGCTGGACGCCAGTACTTCCTGCCTTCCATCGACATCTCCAATACCGCCCTGAAGATTCCTACGACCAATGACGGGGAATATTTCCTTATCGAATACAGAAGCGGTGACAAATGGGACTCATACATAGGAGGAAGCGGCCTGCTGGTCTACCACATCGACAAGTCGCTTAACAAAGCCGGATCGATGACTGCTGCCGAGAGATGGAGGGTCAATGCGGTGAACGGCTACGCAGCCCATCCTTGCGCAGAACTCGTAGACATCACCCAGGCAGGTGAAAGGTCTGCCGTTTTCTATCCTGGCAGTTCAGGCACCACCGTGATAATCTCCAATGAGAACGACGCTCTCTGGAAATGGAACGGAGACGGAGCGGGATACGGCATAAGGAACCTTTCCGAAACACATTCAGGAGCCGCAGAGTTCAATGTAGTACAAGACCTCTACTGGTCCCTGCCGAGCGTGGTTGAATGCAATGTGCTCGCGAACCAGAGAGACGCACGCATAGAATGGCAGGTTGACAAGTCAAGCAGCGCCACCTGGATCATCCGCTGGGGCTCAGCGAGAAGCATATATATGGAGACCGTCTACCCGACCGGGAATGCCTATACTTTCAGCAATCTGGCTGCAGGTGAATCATATGTCTGCGACATACTGGCCACGGAAAACGGCATCGAAGGCAAGAAATACCATATTGAATTCACCACGATTCCCGACTTGACCGACTATCCGCTGATTGCGATACCCAAGAATCCCTTCCAGGTGGGTGAAGAGCTCCGGCTCACCATCATCAACACCAAGAGCGAGCCTAAGCAGCAAATCTGGAAATACGACGGGCAGGAATATGACGGATCCAGCATAATCTTCACCAGCAGGGGACGACACAGCCTGCAGGTGTCATATACCATGGACGGAGTGTCGTGGGAATACCTTGAGAAAACCATAACCGTAGAATGAGCAGACTCCTTCATATAGCCTTCCGACCGGCAATCGCCATATTGGCTGCCATTCTTATGGCCTGCCAATGTGAGGAGCCCGTTCCGCCCACGCCTCCGACACCGCCAGAGCCACCCGTAGAAGACATTTCGGAAGACCTCAAGGCATTTCTTCAAAAGTCCGGCATAGGCCTGTACATCGATGCCAGGGACATAATAGTCTTCGATGAACTGCTGTTCCAGAAAGCGTGGGGCGCAGACAACGGCTCCTTCCGCATACAGCGCGACGACCAGGGAGCATATCTGAGCATCCGAAGTTCTTCGTCCGCATCTTCTTCCTATCAGGTCGAATATATGTACGGGAGCCACGGCGTGACGCTGATGCTGCTGAAGCTGCAGTCCGTCCGCACAGAAGGCTCGAACGTGTGGCTGTGGAACGAGACTATGAAGACCGGAATCATAGTTCCCGCAGATATCATATTATAAAAACAAAAGAGAGCCCCATGGGACTCTCTTCTCAGTTTACACAAGGGCAGCGATTATTTCTTGGCTGCTTCGAGAGATACTTTTCTGAACTCTTTCATCAACTTAGAGATTTCCAGAGCGTTTTTGCGAGCGCGTGTGCCGGCTGCTTTGTTGCCTTTGACGGCCTGTGCATCTGCATTCTTGGTGAAAGCGTCGATCTCAGCTTTGATTTGTGCAAGGAGTTTGTCCATGGTGTTAGTTTTTAGGTTGTTGATTTCTGATAAGCGAATTTAATTATTGATATTCAATTATCCAAAAAAAGATGATTATCAAGGACATTGTCTTTCAGCACACCATAATTTTTCTGTCTCTCCTCTTCAGGCAACCTGGCATTTCTGGCCTGTTGCGATGCCTTTGTCGACAGTGACGAAGATGACTTGCGCAGGGGCGGCAACGCAGGATAGCGGCCGTTGACTATATGGTAGAGGCAGGCTGCGATATTATCCTCCTCAGGTCCGAAATCGTGATAAAGGTCGTCGGGACGAAGGCCTGCTGCAGGCTTGAGCCCGTCATCGGGAATGAACTGGCCGGCCCCGTTGCTGTTGTAGAAGCAGATCGGGAGAAATGCATATTCCAGATGGGTGTAATTGTCGTTGTCGTACTCGTTCTGATACCGCTTGTCGTCAGGATACAGAAGGACATACATTCCATTGGGTTTTCCGTATGTTGTGTCTCCCACGTGTTCAACATCCATAATTGTCTTAAGGCCGTTCAGAAGCATCTCGCTGGCGGAAGCCGTGCCGTGACCTGTAATTACATAAAGACGGTCAAGGTCGAGGGATATGTCCCTGCCGCTCTCATCCTTTATTCTGGTCACGGAGTATTCCTTGTCATATTTCCTGAGATTGGAATTGTGGGTTCTTTTCACATATACCTGTCCTACCGAAGAAGCGGGGGCCAGATAGTTGATCAGCGTGTCGCTGGCTCGCGAATCACCGCCTCCGTTATAGCGCAGGTCAAGTATCAGTTTCTTAACTCCTGCGGAACGGAAGAACTGCATGCTCTCCTTTATGTCGTCGATCATTGCCTTGCCGTTGACGTCACGGCCTGCCTGGAAAGCAAGATAATGGAAATAGCCGACTTTCTCGTTCAGCCCGGGCCACTGCTCTGAATCGAATATCCTGGTAATGAGGCCTGGTCTCACGTTAAGCGATGAAGCGGCTGTAATCTCCATCTCCCTTGCCGCACCGTTCAGGTCGATGAACACGAAGGTCTGAGGCTTAGTAACGGGCGGATTGTAGAAAACCTCGTTGAACTGCCCGCTGTTGACAAGTTCGTCCTTGCTTTTTCCGTTGATATAGGCAATAGTCCAGCCTCTCTTCACTCCGGCCTTGTCGAAAGGAGAGCCGGGATAGACATATCTTACCTTGACGTCATAGTCTTTGTAATATTCCAGGGGCTGGGCCAGCGATGCGCCGTAAGTGCCATAGGAGGTACCCTGCTCTTCGGCTGCATACTCCTCTCCTGTCTCCATCCAGCTCCAGCGGTCCTGTCTGACCAGCAGGTTGTTGAAAAAGCGCTCTACAGTCTCTCCTGAAGTATAGTTTGCCGACTGGGGCACTTCTTTGTCCCAATAGTAGTAATACTGCATCTGGTTATGGATGTACTTCTTGGCAGGCTGCAACTTCGCCGCTTCTGGATCTATATTTTCCTGGCAGCTGCAGAGCAGGACAGCCAGTGCTGACATAATCAGGAACCTAATCTTCATCGTCAAATTCTAGCAGATAGATGACCTCGGAATCTTTCTGAAAATAATACTGTTCCCTTGCAAACATCTCAAGGGTATCGGCATTCGAGGTCAGCTGGTTGATTTTATCGGTAGTGGCATCCGTTGCATTTCTGTAATACAACTTCTGGCGGTTCTGGTCCGAAATGGTCGAGAGGCTTCTGAAAAGCACTATCGAGTTGTTGCGGTCCACGAAGCCGATCACGATAAGGAAAATGATTGTGGCAATGACGTACTTGTTAAGCACGATTTTCCACACAAGGCTCTTTTCCTTGAGAGTCTTGACCTTATCCTTGATATTCGCGAACAGAGCCATACGGGCGCAGTTTTTCAGTGTGTAAAGTTAAACCAAAATTTGTATATTTACGCAAAATTGCAATCATAGAGAGCGTTATGTTCAAATCAGGAAATTTCAAATATTACTATCCAACTCTCAGCGAGAGCTGGGTTATCGTGCTCATCTTTATCTTTCTCGGCAGCCTGGTAGGCGGAGCCGGCAGCCTGCTTGTAAAGAATACCGCACTGGCCACCTCCATTTCCTACATACTCACGATGATTCCGCCGTTCTGGTACATTGCGGCCAAAGCAAAGAACAATGCCAATCCGGTGCTGGAAGCTCCTACCTATGTCAAAATCAACAAGCCTCATTTCGGAAAGTTGGGAGCATTCCCCCTGTTCGTTCTGCTCGCTATTGCCGTATGGGCTCTTTCTATAGTCACCGAGCCGCTGGTGTCGTGGATCCCTATGCCCGACCTCATAAAGGAAGCCTTCGATGCAGCTTTCGACGCATCGAAACCTGTCGACCTTATCGTTTCGACCGCTATACTCGCCCCCATCTGCGAGGAGCTTCTCTGCCGTGGCAATATGATGAGGGGCATCCTGGTCCAGAAAGGCGTGGTGAAAGCCATCCTCTGGTCTGCATTCATCTTCGCCCTGATACACTTCAACCCCTGGCAGGCCATACCCGCCTTCATCCTCGGATGCTTCTTCGGCTGGATCTACTATAAAACCCACAGCATCTGGGCTTGCATATTCATGCACTTCGTCAACAACGCCACTTCTGCCGTAATGACCCTGGCCTTCCCCGAAGTCGGAATGGACGATACGCTCTCCTCATTGATGGGAAAGGGTGCATATGCCGCCTTGTTCTTCTCAGCCCTCGCTATTCTCTGTGCAATAATCTATCTGCTTTACAAAAAACTGGACAACCATGACGAAGCTGCATCCTTTGAAGTTCAATCCGATCCTCAAGAACCGGGTCTGGGGCGGGAGGAAACTGTCGACAGTCTATAACCAGACTCTTCCCGAAGACGAAAACGCCGCCGCAGGCCTCGATCCAGACCATATCGGTGAAAGCTGGATCCTGAGCGACATGGGTTCCGACGAGAGCGTGGTCAGCGAAGGATTCCTCGAGGGTAACACGCTGGAAGACGTGCTTGAGACATACCTCGGCGACCTTGTGGGCGACGCTGTTTATGACAGATACCGCAACCAGTTCCCGCTTCTTATAAAGCTGCTTGACATCAACGACAGGCTCAGCGTCCAGGTGCACCCCGACGACACGACAGCTGCACAGCGCTACGACAGCTACGGCAAGAAGGAATGCTGGTACGTGCTTGAAGCAGCCAGTGACGCCGTGATCTGGCTCGGATTCAAGAAAGATGTCACAGCATCTGAGTTCTATGATGCCTGCAAGAAAGGCACTGCCGACAGGCTGCTGAATGAGTTCCATCCGAAGAAAGGGGAATGCTATCTCATCAATCCGGGAACGGTCCACGCTGCCGGAGGCGGACTCGTGATAGCCGAAGTGCAGCAGTCGAGCGACATCACCCTCAGACTCTATGACTGGGGCCGCGAAAACAACCCGGCAACTGCCCGAGCGATGAACCTTGAAGAAGCCATCGACATCATCGACTTCCACGCACTGGATGCCGAGGAGTGCATAGTCCGCAAACCCGAGAGCGGCAAGGCGATTTTCGATACCGACAGGTTCACCCTCACCAGGATCGAACTTGCACAGCCCTACAAAGTCAATCCGGAGCAGGCTGACAGTTTTGTCATCTACATCTGCATTGAAGGCTCAGCAGAACTACAGGTTCCCCAGGCTGACGGTCATAACCAGGCCTACAAACTCGAAAAAGGGCAGCTGGTGCTCGTTCCCGCTTCGCTGGAGGAGTGCTTCCTGGTTCCCGCCGTTGCAGGAACTGCAGTGCTCGAGACCTTCGTCAAGGTCGAAGAAAACGAAAAAGACGATTACATCAACGAATAAGCCATGGCTGATTCTACAAGAATAGACAAATTCCTGTGGTCAATCCGTGTGTTCAAGACACGTGCGGACGCTACAGAAGCCTGCAAGGGCGGCAAAGTCACCGTAAATGGCCAGGACGCCAAGCCGTCCAAGGAAGTCAAGGGCGGAGACGTCGTTTCCGTACGCAAGGGAGCTATTCACTATACATACAAGGTGCTGTTGCCCATAGAGAAACGGCAGGGAGCCAAGGAAGTCGAAAAATATGCCCAGAACCTAACCCCCGAGAGCGAAATGAAAAAAATGAATGCCCCCGTGGAGACATTCTTCGTGAAGAGGGACCGTGGAGCCGGGCGCCCTACCAAGAAGGAAAGAAGGGAGATGGACGGCCTCTACGACTCTCTGTGGGATTCGTCTGATTCCTTCGACGGAGACTGAAGCGGCGACGGCATCTGAGCCGACTTCGCATTGCACTGGGTCATAGCCCTGTCAATACCTTCAAGTATATACTGCCTGATGGCTGCTGTCGTGCGTTCGAGCAGCTGCGGAAGGGCTCTTTTCTCTTCGAGCAGCAGTTCGCTGAGTACGAAATCCGCCTGGCCTCCGGGAAGGAAACCATTGCCGATTCCTATCCTCAGGCGGGCATAGTTGTCTGTTGCCAGGCAGTAGTCGATGCTTTCAAGGCCGTTGTGACCGCCGGTGCTGCCTCTCTTGCGCATCCTCAGGGTACCGAATTCCAGTGCGAAATCGTCCACGACCACCATCAGGTTCTCCAGGGGAATATTAAGCTTCTTAAGCCAGTAGCGGACTGCCTCTCCGCTGAGATTCATATAGGTAGAGGGCTTCAGCAGAGTCACTGTGTTGTTCTTTAGACGGAATTCGGCGATGCTGCCGTACCTCTCCGTAGAAAAAACAACATTGGATGCCCCGGCAAGGGCATCCAATGCCATAAATCCCATATTGTGACGGGTCATTGCGTATTCCGCACCGATGTTACCCAATCCTGCGATCAAGTAATTCATCCCCGTCAGTGCGATTATTAAGACTCAGCCTCAGCTGCAGCAGCAACTGCGTTGCGGGTAGCCTTGACGGCGCAAACGATGGCAGTCTTCGGGGTAACGATGTTCACCTTGTCGTAGTGAAGGTCACCTGCGTTGATGCGTTTGCCGAGCTTGAGGGTAGTGATGTCAACGGGGAGCTCGTCCGGAAGGTCAGCCATAAGGGCGCTGACGCGGAGTTTGCGTACATTGACTGAAAGCTTGCCACCTTGCCTTACGCCTTCTGAGTTACCGAAAATGCGTACGGGAACGTCGATAGTGATGGGCTTATCCTCTGATACGGCTACGAAATCTACGTGAAGAGGCCTGTCGGTAACAGGGTGGAACTGGACTTCGCGGACAACGGCGTTGCAAAGCTTGCCGTCGATATTGAGGTCGATGATGTATGAAGCGGGCTGACTCAGGAAAGTCACGAATTCTTTCTCATCAATTGAGAAAGCTACATTCTCAACACCGTTTCCATAGAAATTGCAGGGAACCCTGCCTGCCTTGCGGACTTCTCT
The DNA here is from genome assembly GCA_017519185.1 of Bacteroidales bacterium. GTDB lineage: Bacteria > Bacteroidota > Bacteroidia > Bacteroidales > UBA932 > Equibacterium. The sequence goes on from JAFWSX010000012.1 coordinate 21,357, forward strand.
GAGATCCGCCTTTGTGCCGACTGTGCGTGCTGCACCGGCGATTGCGTAATGTTTCATTGATAAAAACTTAAAAATGTGTTACTCAAATCGGGACAGCCGTATGGGCCGGCCCTTTTCCCATTGCACCAAAACACCCGGGGTGTTTTACATTGCGCGGCAAAAGTACAAAAAATAAGGATATATCAAAAATAATTACAATGCACCCGTATCTTGCGTCCACTCAAGGGTTTGATAGTAGGAATTGAGATACGCGGCGTCGTAGAGGGGGATATATGTGCTCAGGCCGCAGTGCGTCCTGACACGGACCACGCTCAGGATCCAGTCAGTCGCAAGCTTGAAGGGAACTGCACGTTCCATAGCATTCGAGAACTCGGCCAGCTCATCCTCGGCTGCGAACTGGGCCACATAGTCGGCAAGGTCATAGAACCAGTGCTCGTTCCCGGTGTAGTAACGCTGGACATTGGCAGGATCCACCTGTTTCATATCCTCCTTGTGGTTGCGGAATATCTTCCTGCAGACGGAAGCAAGCTCATCCAGCTTGCCGCAGTCTATCAGGGATACCGTTGCCGTACGGCTCATTCCCGACAGGGAATTGTAGAAATCGTAGTATTTCTGGCAGATGGACCTGAGACCGGCAGGTCCCGATCCGGTATGGTCATAGAAAAAGTCCTGGGCCAGGGAAGTATAAGGGAAACCGTCGACCAGCACCTCCGCACAACTGGCTATGATGTAGTCTGTCTTGTCCCTGAGCTGATAGGCAACTTCAACCGTTGACATCAGGCAACTGTCAAAAAGGATGAATTCATAGTGACGGGTTATGGCATCTGCGAGTTCCTTGAGTTCCATTTCCGCACTTCCTTCCTGCGCGAATGACTTGACTGCAGAGACGGCAGGCTCGCGCGGATTGGCATAATAACCGGGAGGCAGCCAGCCCGTGCCGTGAGACCAGAGCACCAGTCCCCTGTGCTCGCTCGGATAGAAGTACTCCACATCGTCGAGCACTCGTTTCAGGTTGTCCGGATCGGCGCTGTTGAAATCTGTACTGTACTGCTTCACCAGTTCCTTGTAGGCATTGCCTTCCTTAGTCGCATAGTATCTGTGCAGCGTAGGCTGGCCGCTGCCGTTGTCGAGGAACACAAGCAAGGCTTCGTCCTTGTTTGTACGCACCGGAATGTTTCCTTTCACAAGATTGTTAAGGTCAGTGTCGGCATACCACTGCAGGTTGTTGCCGTCACAGGCGAGATAGAGAAGGACCGTCCTTGAAAATGACTGAGGACGCGGCGTGTCGAGCTTGATGCAGGACGACAGCGCGAGGAAACAAGCCAGGAAAATTATCGAAAGCCTTTTCATACTTCTACCGTTAACATATCGTATGCGGGATACACCCCTTCGGGCAGTGTAGGGGCAAACTGCAAATATGGAGCCAGAGAATGGGAGATGTGGGTGATGAATGATTTCTTCGCTCCCACCCTTTCAATAACCGAGAGAGCCTCATCGAGTCCGAAATGGGACGGATGCGGCCTGTAGGTCACGCAGTTTATCACAAACACCTCCAGTCCGCGGAGTTTTTCAAATTCTTCCTCTGGAATGCGGTTGGCATCTGTCAGGTAGCCTATGTCGCCTATCCTGAAACCCAGCACGGGCAGTTTCGCGTGATAGGCCCTGACGGGTATGACCTCGACCCCGTTGACCGTGAAGGGCCGGTCGGGACCGATGGTCTGCAGAAGGAACCGCGGGCTGCCCGGATATATCTTGGCCGAATCGAACGCATAGTCATACTCCATCTTGAGGGATTCCTGCACATACTCTTCGCAATAGATCGGGAACGAGCGCCTCTCAAGGAAATTAATGGCGCGCACGTCATCAAGACCGCCTGTGTGGTCCTTGTGATTGTGCGTGAGAAGGATGGCGTCAAGATGTTCAGTGCCGGAACGCAGCATCTGGCTCCTGAAATCAGGACCGGCGTCGATGAGGATCTTCTGGCCTTCGGCCTCTATGAGGGCGCTTGTACGGAGCCGCTTGTCACGCGGATCGGAAGACCGGCACACAGCGCAGTGGCAGCCAATTACCGGGACGCCCTGGGATGTTCCTGTACCGAAGAATGTAATCCGCATAAAGACAAGTTAATATTGACAATATTCTGCAAATGTACGATTTTTCCATACCTTTGCACATATGTACGGCCATTTATTTCTTATCCCTACGCCTCTCGGAGGCGATGAACTGCGGGATGTCCTTCCGGCCCCGGTCTTCGACACCGTGGCACGGCTCGACACTTTCGTGGTCGAAGAGATCCGCACCGCAAGGCGCTTTCTCTCCGCGGCAGGCCTCAGGGGAAAAATCGAAAGCCTTGAACTCTACGAACTCAACGAGCACTCCACGGCTCAGGACGCAGAGCGCTATCTGCAGCTGCTCCTTGACGGCCGCGACGTGGGACTGCTGAGCGAAGCCGGGCTGCCCGCAGTGGCCGATCCAGGCGCAGCACTCGTCAGGCTCGCCCAGGAGCACGACATCGAAGTCATCCCTCTGACCGGCCCCTCGTCGCTGATGCTGGCCCTGATGTCTTCTGGGATGAACGGCCAGAACTTCGCCTTCAACGGCTATCTTCCGGTAAAGCCCCAGCAGCGCAAAGAGAGTCTCCGCAAGCTTGAAAAGTTGTCTGCCCAGACCGGACAGACCCAGATATTGATAGAAACCCCATACCGCAACGACGCTATGCTGGCCGATATGCTGGAAGTCCTGAAGGACACCACCCGCATATGCGTGGCAGCCGACATCACCCTCCCGTCGCAGTTCATCAAGACGAAGACTGCGGCACAGTGGAAGAAGGCCGTCCCGACCATCGGCAAGCGCCCCTGCGTATTCATAATATCAGCATAGGATGAACGGCAATCTCGACAAGATAACTTTGACCGGAATGCGTTTCTACGCTTTCCACGGCTGCCTGGATTGGGAAAGGCAGCACGGCAACGACTTCCAGGTCGACCTGGAATGCTGCCTCGACCTCGGCAAAGCCGCAGCCAGCGACCTTCTGGAGGACAGCATAGACTACTCTGAGCTCTACCGTACAGTGGCTACGGAGATGGAGAAACCGTCCAACCTTCTGGAACACGTTGCAGGCCGCATCGGCACCGCCATCAAGGAGAAATTCCCCCAGGTTTGCAGCTGCTCCGTCACAGTCACAAAGTTCAACCCTCCGTACGACGGAAAATACGAGCCCAGAGGACAGGGCTATGCTTCAGTAACAATCTATTGCTGATATGGAGAGGACGGTAGCATTCGTCACCCTCGGGTGCAAGCTGAATTACGCTGAGACTTCCACGATGGTCCGAGCCTTCGAAGGAAGTGGCTGGAGCCACGTCGAGCCCACCAGGCCCGCAGACGTCTACGTGATCAACACCTGCTCCGTGACCGAACACGCCGACAAGAAATGCCGCAACCTCATCCGCCGTCTACACAAACTCAATCCGCTGTCACGCATTATCGTGACCGGCTGCTACGCCCAGCTCAAGCCCCAGGAAATCGCCGACCTGGAGGGTGTCTACGCAGTCCTTGGCGCGAAAGACAAGGGACGTGCTCTGGAAATTGCCGAAGATGGCCCGGGAGGCATCTACAACACTCCCAGGTCCGGGGCCACGAACTTTATGAACGCATTCTCGTCCGGCGAGAGGACCCGTTCCTTCCTCAAGGTTCAGGACGGATGCGACTACTTCTGCACCTACTGCACGGTACCTCTGGCAAGGGGCGCCAGCCGCAACATATCCATCGCAGAACTTACTGCCCAGGCACGTGAGATAGCCGGGGCAGGCATCAAGGAAATCGTGCTCACTGGCGTCAATACCGGCGACTTCGGGCGCAGCACAGGCGAGAACTTCCTCGACCTGCTCAAGGCCCTCGACAAGGTGGAAGGCATCGAGCGCTACCGGATATCTTCCATTGAGCCCAACCTGCTGACGGAAGAGATCGTTGACTGGATAGCGTCCGGCACGAAGTTTCTCCCCCACTTCCACATTCCGCTCCAGAGCGGCTGCGACAAGACCCTGGCAGCGATGCACCGCCGATACGACACCGCAGCATTCGCCGCAAAAATAGATTACATCCGTTCGAAGATGGACAATGTCTTCTTCGGCATCGACGTCATTGCGGGCTTCCCCGGAGAGACCGACGAAGACTTCCTGGAGACCTACCGTTTCCTTGAAAGGATAGCTCCTGCATTCATCCACATATTCCCCTATTCACGCAGGGCAGGCACCGTAGCCGCCACGATGAAGCCTCAGGTGCAGGAATGCGTCAAGACCAGGAGAGTGCAGATGCTCGAAGATCTCTGCGAAAGGCTGCATTCCGAGTTTTGCAGGGCTAATGAAGGCAGGCAGGAGAAAGTGCTTTTCGAAAGCACAGACAAAGGCGGGAAGATGTTCGGCTACACAAGGAACTACATACGGGTGGAAAGGCCGTTCGACAGCACGCAGATAGGACAGATCGTGGATGTAGTCCTGCCCTGACGGCTTATCCGTTCAATATTCTGGAAATCAGTTCAAGCATCAGTTCGCCGTCGTCGGCGCTGCCGCGGGCGTTGCTCTTGCTCCGGTAGTCATATTCCCTGAGCACTGCTATCACTTTCATACACTTCTTGAGCGGGTAGTTGCGTGCTGCTGCCTCATATTCTCCGATGAAGTAGGGATTGATGCCGATGGCGGAAGCTATCTCCTGACGTGAGGCGTGGTCTGCCACCGCAGCGTGGTATCTGAGAATCTTGATGAAGTGGCTGCTCAGTGCGCCCATCACCATCTGAATGGGGAAACGCTTGGGGCTCTGGCCGAAGAACACTGCTATCTTGTAGCAGGTGGTGACGTCCTTCGACGAAAGCGCCTTGGTGAGCTCGAACACGCTGTAGTCGCGGCTGATTCCGACGTTTTCCTCCACGGTGTCGGCAGAAATGCGTTTCTGCTCCGCATCTCCCAACAGTCTCGATAGCTTGTCGACTTCGAGGGCGATCTTGCTCAGGTCCGTACCGCAGGCCTCGGCCAGCATCATTGAAGCATCAGGAGTTATCGACATACCCTTCGACGACACATACTGCTCTATCCACAGCGGTATCCGGCCCTCAGGAACAGGGTTTGACTCAAACACGACCCCTACCTTCGAAGCGTCCTTGAAGAACTTGGTGCGCTTGTCGATGTTCTTGGTGCTGGTGTTGTCGTTGGGAGTCTTGTAGGCTACTATGAGTATGGTGGTTGGAACGATGTTCGGATAGTAGTCGGCCAGGAGTTCTATCTTCTTCATCATCTGAGCCTCCTTGACGACTACCACCTGGCGTGAGACCATCATCGGATACTGTCTTGCCGCACTGACCACCTGGGCGGGATCCGCATCGGCGCCATAGAAGACCAGCTGGCCGAAATCCCTTTCCTCTGGCGGCAGAGCCTTGTCCATCAGCAATGAGCAGAGACGGTCGATATAGAAGTGCTCCTTGCCGAAAAGGAGGTAATACGGACTGAAACGGCCGGCAAGGATGTCGGCCTCGATGGCAGCGAACTGCTGGACGGTGTCTGGAGTGTTTCTCGCCATAAGAATACTTAAGGCGAAGGTAATTATTTTTGAGTATCTTTGCAACGAGCATAAAAGGCCGCAGATGTCTCAGATCTTCGATCCGATACGCAAGAAATACGTTGAGCGCACTCCTGAGGAAGAAGTCCGCCAGGGAGTCATATCCAGTCTCCTCGGAGCGATGGAAGTCCCCGCGACCCACATCGCAGTTGAGCAGGGATTCAAGTTCAACGGGCTTCAGTACCGCGCAGACATCGTGGTCTACCGCAAGGACCTCACCCCCGCCCTGCTGGTGGAATGCAAGGCTCCTTCGGTGAAACTCACTGACAGTGTCATAGACCAGGTGGTACGTTACAATATGGTCCTTGGCGTAGACTACATAATGATAACAAACGGACGCAAGACCTGCCTAGCAAGGCTTGACCACTCCACCGGCAGCTTCGAGTTCCTTACGTCCATTCCAAAATACAGCGAGATAGCAGCATGACCGGCCCCCTCGACCACAGCATATTCAAGATAGTCAGCCAGCAGGCCCGCCAGCTCGGCGTCCGGGCTTTCGTCATAGGAGGCTTTGTCAGGGACTGGTTCCTGCACCGTCCCAGCAACGACGTGGACATCGTGGTGGAGGGCAGCGGCATCGAACTTGCCGCTTCAGTGGCATCCAGACTGCGCACGAAGGTGTCTGTGTTCAAGAATTTCGGCACGGCTATGCTCCGCTACAAGGGCATCGAGGTGGAATTCGTCGGAGCCAGGAAGGAATCCTACAACCGCAACAGCCGCAACCCCATAGTTGAGGACGGCACCCTCGAAGACGACCAGCTCAGGCGCGACTTCACCATCAACGCGATGGCATTCAGTCTTCAGGAAGAGGATTTCGGGACGCTGGTCGACCCGTTCGGCGGCATCCAGGACCTCAACAACGGCATCATCCGCACCCCCTGCGACCCCGACACCACCTACAGCGACGACCCCTTGAGGATGATTCGTGCCATAAGGTTCTCGACGCAACTGGGGCTCACAATAGTGCCGGAATCGATCGATTCAATCCGCCGTAACCGCGGCAGGCTGGAGATACTCTCAAAAGAGCGCATTGCCGAAGAACTCCACAAGATTCTTCTCGCCCCGAAACCTTCCAGAGGCTTCGAACTGTTCGACAGCTGCGACCTGCTCAGCCTCATCCTGCCGGCAGTGGCCAACCTCAAGGGAATCGAGACGATGGAAGGCCGCGGGCACAAGGACAATTTCAAACATTCCCTGCAGGTACTTGACAATGTGGCCGAAGTCAGCGACAATCTATGGCTGCGCTGGGCCGCCCTGCTGCACGACATTGGCAAGCCCGCCACAAAAAAGTGGGATCCTGCCATCGGCTGGACCTTCCACAATCACGACTTTGTCGGAGCAAAGATGGTTCCCGGCATATTCAAGCAGCTGAAAATGCCGCTGAACGAAAAGATGAAGTACGTCCAGAAGCTCGTCCAGCTCCATATGCGCCCGATAGCCCTCGTAACAGACGAGGTCACAGATTCTGCCGTACGCCGTCTCGTCTTCGAGGCATCTGACGACCTGGAAGACCTTATGATCCTGTGCAAGGCCGACATCACTTCCAAGAATGACAAGAAAGTCGAGCTATACAAGCACAACTATGACCTGGTGATGCAGAAAATCATCGAGGTTGAGGAGAAAGACCGCATCCGCAACTTCAAGAATCCCATCACCGGCGACCTCATAATGGAGAAATACGGTCTGCCGCCCTGCAACCAGATCGGCATCATAAAAGAGTTCGTCAAGAACGCCATCCTCGACGGAGTGATTCCCAACGACTACGACGCCGCATACAAGCTCATGGAAGAAAAGGCCCGTGAGCTTGGTATCGGCGAGTAGTTGATTTCTTAGATTTCTGTTAGTTTATTCCTGCCCTTCTCCAGGGTGCGGCAGCTTCGTCGCAAAGCTTGAGGAAGTGAGCCTTCAGTTCGGGCCAGCTGTAATAAGGACCTGAAACAGGCTCGATGCCGGGAATGAGGATCTCCTTCTCGTTGTAGAGGACCTTGGTCAGGACCTCGCCCTTGTTGTTCTTGTAGAAAATCATCTGGCAGTTGGTGGCCATCGGAACCTGGAAGAAAGCGAACCATCCGTTCAAGTGGGCCTCCCTGTAAGGCAGATGCCTGTTCTGGGGGTCGTCGACACCCATAAGGGCGAAGAGCGGAAGGATGGATGTATCGTGTCCGAAACGGAGGTCGGCTGTACGGTGGCTGCCGGGCTGCATCGCAGCGTCTGCCTTCTCGATGAAGTCCATCATCAGGGGACGGATGGCGTAGCGGATGACGTCGCCGTTCTCCTGCGAGCCTCCCCACATACGGTAGATGGAGTCGTTGCCGCTTCCCCAGAAGTAAACCAGCTCCTCAGGAACGAAATACTTGCGGAAAATGTCGATGCCAAGGAAGTCGATAACCTGGCAAAGCCCACCGGCAGAATAGCAGGCGCGTACGAAAGTCTCGGGGTTACCGAGGATTGCCAGCGCCCTGTCGTAATCTTTGAAGAGCGGCTTCAGGAAACGGGTGAAGTCATATCCCGGAGTTCCTTCGGCAGGGGTGAAAGCAGCGGGAGCTGCGCTGCTGCTACTGCTGCTGCGATAGCGAGCGAGCTGGTCTGCAG
>JAFWSX010000013.1 GCA_017519185.1 Bacteroidales bacterium
AATCTTTCCTGCCGGCCTTGAACGGTATTATTGATTGGGCTTTGACAAACAGAGATGCTCTGGCTCCGCATGGCCGCCGTGAATAATATCAAATAAATTCCAATTTATTTGTCTCACTCCGCATCATCTTGATAGATAACAAGTAGCCCCAGAGTATCGGTGCAGAGGGAAAGGCTGAGAAGTGACCAAAAAGTGACCAAATCTGGGGGATACAAAAAAGAAGACTTTGTATAGTGCTTGAAAATCAGCAACTTACAAAGTCTTTCCTGTACCCGGAGCCGGGGTCGAACCGGCACAGCCATTACAGCCACTGGTGTTTGAGACCAGCGCGTCTACCGATTCCGCCATCCGGGCGTCAGGCGACAGTATTTGCGCTGTCAACAGACTGCAAAAGTAGCAATATCTTTGATAAATCAAAAGTGTTATATTTGTAATAATAACTCCCTGACATGAAAAAGATTTCAGTTCTTATTGCAGCAATGGCACTGGCAGTGCTGGCTGCCTGCACCCCCAAGACAGTAGAGATTCAACAATTCGGCGATTTCCGCGACTGGAGTCCGACACCCCCGATGGGATGGAACAGCTGGGACTGCTACGGCCCGACCGTCGTGGAAAGCGAAGTCAAGGCCAATGCCGACTATATGGCAGAAAACCTGGCTGAATATGGCTGGGAGTATGTAGTGGTGGACATCCGCTGGTTCGTGGAGAACGACAAGGCCGGCGGCTACAACCAGACAGACCCCCGCTATGTGATTGACGAATGGGGCCGCTATCAGCCCGCAGTCAACCGTTTCCCTTCAGCCGCGGACGGCAAAGGCTTCAAGGAGCTTGCTGACTATATCCACGGCAAGGGCCTGAAGTTCGGTATCCACATTATGCGCGGCATTCCCCGCATAGCAGTAGACGCCAAGATGCCGGTCAAAGGCACGAATGGCATCACCGCCGACCAGATATACAACACAGAACATCTCTGCGCGTGGCTTCGCGACAACTACACCGTTGACGCCACCAAGCCCGGTGCGCAGGAATACTACAACTCAATCTTCGACCTTTATGCCAGCTGGGGCGTAGACTACATCAAGATTGACGACCTGTCAGCCCCCTTCTACCACGAGGACGAAATAGATATGATCCGCAAGGCCATCGACCAGTGCGGCCGCCCCATCGTGCTCAGTACGTCTCCTGGAGCGACTCCGGTCGCAGCAGCCCAGCACGTCAGCACCCACGCCAACCTCTGGCGTATGGTCAATGACGTATGGGACATCTGGAGGGACGTAACCCATCTGATGAGAGTAGCCAAGGACTGGTATCCCTACATTGGCGACGGCACCTGGCCCGACTGCGATATGATTCCGCTCGGACACATCTCCATCCGCGGAGAGAGGGGAGCGGAGCGCGACACCCGTCTCACAAAGGATGAGCAGTACAGCCTGATGACCTTCTTCACCATCTTCCGCAGCCCCCTGATGTTCGGTGGAGATCTGCCGAGCAACGATGAGTTCACGCTCTCGCTGCTGACAAACGAGGAGGTTCTGAAGATGCATCGCGAAGGCTCCGGCGTGCACGAGGTGTCTGACGAGAACGGCATCCTGGCCGTCAGCTCGACAAACAGCCGTACCGGCGAGGTCTATCTTGCCGTGTTCAACAAGAACAACGATGAGTCTCCCTTCAGCTTCAGCCTCGAAGATGCTCTCGCCCTCAAGGGTGCGCACAAGGTTGTGACGATGTGGGACGGACAGAAGGTAGGCAAGGTGCGCGAACTTTCCGGCACCTTGCGTCCCCACGCCTGCACCCTTTACAAGATCAGCAAGTAGCGCTTATTTTAAAACCACTTTGTAAACTACGGCTTCCTCAGAGGGAATGTCGGTGGGACAGGCAATCGCGAGATTGTCCTTGTTCTGGATCCATTTGACCTCCTTGTCACTGCCGAGAAGGGTTATGCTCTTGATTTTGCGGCTGTTCTGGGCCGTCTTCGAGCCTAGAGCCTTGACCGTGATGTCCTCTTCCGGAACGCCAAGCAAGGTTACGTAGAGCACCTTGTCTCCCTTCTTGTTGAATCGGATGTCCTTGGCAGTGTATTTCAGGCGGCCTTCGTTGAATCCCTGGGCATTGATGGGGTTTGCTGTGTCGGTGGCCGGTCCTTCTCCGTAGATGACCCACGGACGGGTGTCATAGATGCTTTCAGAATTGATCTTCATCCAGTGGCCGATCTGTGTCACGATGCGTATCTCGGTGGGGTCCGGGGTGCCGTCTCCGCGCAGAGGAACGCTCAGCAGAAGGTTGCCGTTCTTTGAAACGACATCCACCAGCATAGAAATGACCTGGGCTGAGGTCTTGTAGCGGTCTTCATAATAGACGTGCTTGTTGTAGTGCCACTCGCCAATGCAGGTGCAGGTCTGCCAGGGCAGGTCCTGGATGGCATCGGGAGCTCCGCGTTCCACATCCCAGAGCAGGGTCTTTTTCTGCCAGTCGGTCAGCACCTTGCCGGTGAAGACTATCTGGCTCTCGCCCCCATTTCGCTCAGCGCTCTTGTTGTAGCCGTGCGCAAGAATCTTAAGGCCTGCGTCGCTGACGGGCCAGAGCGGAAGGTAGGTGTCGTCGAAGTATACGATATCAGGGTTATAATCGTTAATGAGTTGGACGGTGCGATTGTAGATCTTGTCGCAGAATGCTTGGTCGGGAGTGGTGACTAGGTCCTCCTCCCAGTCCCAGGAGCGGTTGTTCTTGCTCAGGGGATGGCGTTGCTCGTAGAGTTCCTGCGGGTCGAGGCCTTCCCACCAGGTGCCCACGCCGTCTTCCTTGTTTAGCACGCCGTCATAAGGCACACCGGCGAGCGGGCCCTTGGTGTCGGCTCCGCGAGAAGTCTCATACCATACCCAGGCGTGCGCTGCGTGCACGCTCACTCCAAGTCTCAGACCGTATTTGCGGCAAGCCTCTGCCCAACCGCCTACGATGTCCTTTTCCGGTCCCAGAGCCACCGAGTTCCAACTTTGGTATTTGCTGTCATAGAGGTCGAAGTTGTCGTGGTGATTGGCAAGGGTGAAGAAATAGCGGGCTCCGACTTCCTTGTAGAACTTGATCAGGGCATCCGGGTCCCAGTTCTCGGCTTTCCACTCGTGGATCCAGTCCTTGAAGCCCCAGCGGCTGGGGTGGTCGCGGGCATCGATGTTGTATTGATACTGGCCATTGCCCTCTATATACATATTTCTCGCATACCAGTCGCCGTCCTCAGGTTCGCATTGAGGGCCCCAGTGGGCCCAGATTCCGAACTTTGCATCGCGGAACCATTCGGGGCATTCCCAGGCGGAGAGGCTCTCGACAGTGGGCTGCCACTTACCAGGGGCGATGGCCTCCTTGGAAGTCTCGACTATCACTCTGAATTCAGGGTTCGGGTCGGAGTTGCGGTTCTGGGCAAAGGATGTCAAACAGCACAGAATAAGAATAAGTGACAGTGTTAGTTTTTTCATAGATGAAATAATGTGCAATATGGTGATTGTAGTGGTCCAAAAATTTGCAGGGTACCCGCAAAAAAGGCCTTTTTTGAAGGTAGTGTCCACTTATTTGGACCACTACCAGCACTTGCTGCTATTTTATCTCGGAGCGAAAGTATGAGCCTCTTTTACGCTGCCGTCGGCCAGGTTGTGCACGGTGACGGTGAGCTTGCCGTCGGCAACCTTTCCCTCGATGACGGTGGCGTGGCCGCTGCCTCGCAGGCTCGGGCCTCCGCCTACCATATGCGCCCAGGTCCTGTCGCCGTCAGGCTCGTCGAAGCGGTAGCGGTGCTGGTGGGCCGTGACAACTAGTTGGCAACGGGCCTTGGCGAGCAGCGGTCCCCACATATTGGCGCAGGTGCGCTGCCAGCTTGCGAAATTGCCGCGATAATCGGGAGAAACGTCGGCGGGAGCGAGGTCTCCCGGATTTGCCTTGGGATCGGGGTCGAACAGCGGAATGTGGCAGAAAGCGACCAGATAAGGTGCGGAAGCAATCTCTTTCTGGCTCAGAGCGTCCTTGAGCCATTCTGTCTGGGCTTCGCGGTAGGAGGCGCTGTTGAACAGGCCTGCAAAGATCGGATTGGTGTCCTGCTTGTCCTCGGCGGTGTCAAGGCCTATCATAGCGATGTCTCCCATCCTTACTGCGAAGTTACGGCCCAGGTCCCAGTCGCGGGAGGCGCGCTCCTCGGGCTGCCGGAACATCCACACGCGCTCCAGATGGCGGTTGGCGAGGCCTCTCGAGTCGTGATTGCCGCTGCAGAACATATAGGGAATCTCAGCCGCATAGTCCTTGCGCTCTATGTCGGGATTGAGGAAGATGTTGACCAGGCTGTCGATCTCCTCTTCGCAGTTGGTGGCGTCACCGTTCCAGACCACGCAGGAAGGAGCCAACGCAGCCACTTTATCCATAGCCGCTGTGATGACGTCCCAGTGGGCGTGGGTGTCGTTGATGACGCAGAAATGCGATGCGGCGCCCTTGCCGGCGGTGGTGAAACTGTAGATGCGAGGGTCCTCCTCGTTGCCGGTGACGGTCATATCATAGCCGCCCTTGTAGGATATACGGTCAGCCCCGATGGTGTACCAGTATTTCGTTGCGGGCTTCAGGCCGGTCAGGCGTATCAGCATCACGTGCTCGTTCATATCGGTGACGCGGAAACCGCCGCATTTGACAGTGACGGCATCGCTCATATCAGGCCGGGCGCTGTATCGGACATAGCCGTTGGCCATATCCGACACAGCGAAAGCAACTCCCATCGAAGTTTCGGCATAGTTCTGAAGCATCGGTGCCGAAACAATCAGTTTTCCGCTTCCGGCCTCGTCGGCAGCTGCGCCGATAGCTTCCAATTTCTCACTGGCTCTTGCCACATCCGGCAGAGCTGCCGCAGCCGCCAGAGCAGCGGTGCGTTTCAAGAAATCCCTGCGATTCATAGGCAGACAGTAGTGTTTTTACTGAGCCATCAGAGTCTCGAGGACGGTGCGGCATTCGCGGTCAGGATCGTTCTTGACCTCGCAGACATCGTTGAGCACCATCACTTCTCCGTTTTCTGCAGTGTATTTCGGCCAGGCCGGGAGAGACTTGCAGTTCGGGTCGCCCGTGCGCATAAATGCGAGCAGAGCGTCGGCCATCTTGTCTGACAGTGCCATAGGCCTCGGGCCGCCGCCGGTATGGGTGATCATCGTGTCGGTGTTGTGCAGCCAGAAGCAGATGTCCAGGCAGTGGAAGGCACGCATACGGCCGTCGAACAGAGGCGGCTGCCAGCCGAACCAGGCCATATATACCGGAGATTTCTGCTGAAGCTTGGTGTTGGCAGCGCGGATGACGTTGCTGCGGACTCCGGTCAGCAGCGCCCAGATTTCGATGGGACGGCAGTCGGGGAAGGTCTTGGCGTAGGCTTCGACTATCTGGCGGGTGTTGGCGCCGTAACGCGAGCTCAGCTGCTGCACTACGCCGTCCATCGTGATGTTTTCAAGCGAAGCGTCGGTGCGGTTGGGGTTGCTCTCCTGGAACACCGTGCAGTAGAGCATCGGGATGTCGGGAACGTTAGGGTCGTTGGGGTCGAAGAAGTTGAAAGGAAGGTCGATGCCGTCGGAAACCGGACTGAAGCCGGCACGCATTCCTGTCTCAGCTGCCATACGGCGGGAAGCGCGGTTCGCAAGGGCGTAATAGTCTTCCCAGGGCATCTCCTGCAGCTTGTCGATCTGCGAGGCCTTGAGTCCTGCTTCCTTGAGGATGTATTCACCGAGTTTTTCGGCAGAAGCCTTGTCAGCGCCGCGGACGGAGTTGCCAGAGAGGGCTACACCTTTGTGCACAAGACCCTTGGCTGCTGGCATTGCAGCGATTATGCTGACTTTGGAACCGCCGCCTGACTGGCCGATGACAGTCACGTTGCCCGGGTCGCCGCCGAAGTTGGCGATATTGTCGTGTATCCACTGCAGAGCGGCCACGATGTCCAACATTCCGACATTGCCGGAGTGTTTGTATTTCTCACCGCCGACGGCAGCGAAATCAGAGAAGCCGAAGGCGTTCAGACGGTGGTTGACAGAGCAGAAGACAATGTCGCCATAGCGCGAAAGGTTCTCTCCGCCGTAGCCGTCCTGCTCGATGGCGTTGCCGCTGGAGAATCCGCCTCCGTGCAGCCAGACGATCACAGGTCTCTTGCCGGCATCTAGATTGGGAGTCCATACGTTCAGGCGGAGGCAGTCTTCGCCGATGAGGTCATAGTTCCAGTTGTCTACGAGATATGCGGCAGATTCGGGCTCACGGGGATAGCCGACCACCTGGGGAGCAGATTCGGCGTAGTTGTAGGCGTTGCGTATGCCGTCCCAGGGCTCTGGTTTCTGGGGAGGCATGAAGCGGTTCTTGCCGCTGGTCGGAGCACCGTAGGGAATGCCTTTGAACTGATAGATGCCGTCGAGGATATATCCCCGGACTTTGCCGTATTGGGTCTGTGCGACAGCTATGTCGTCGCCGATGAACAGTCTCTGGCCGTCATTCGCAGCCCCCTTCTGTGAGGGAGAGCCGCAGGCTGCAGCAGCAAGCACGACGGCTGCAAGAAGCAGAATCTTTTTCATAGTGCAGAGTTTTAGTTTATGATAGAATAACCGTTCCTAAAGAAGTATCAGTAAATTTAATGAAAAGTGATATTCTTTCTACATTCGTTATGATGTAATTTTGAATAAAAACAAGTTAATTAGCAGCGGGTATGAAAAGAATACTGACACTTTTCCTCATTAGTATTTCTGCGGCGATGGCGACATCCTGCAGTTATGAATATGTAATGGACGGGTATCTCCGCTGCGAACTTAATTGAATTGGCTGCTGCTATCTTCGCAAGTCTGTGGAACGTCTTCTTCATGTGCGCGTGTGCGTGCAAACCGAAAAAATACGAAATTTCTTGTAGCGAGGAAAACAATCGAAGGCGATACGGGCAATTGCATAATAAAGATATTCTTCTTATATTGAAGAAAATTACGCACATACAATGACTTTTATCATGATTATTGAGCTGCTGATTGTTCTGGCAGCACTATACGTAGGATCCCGCTACGGATCCCTGGCACTCGGCGCCATCTCCGGCATCGGCTTGGCAATCCTGGTTTTCGGCTTCGGTCTCAAGCCCGGCACTCCGCCCACCGACGTTATCTACATAATCATCGCAGCCGTTACCTGCGCTGGCACCCTGCAGGCTTCAGGCGGCATGGACTGGATGATTCAGATAGCAGAAAAGATGCTGCGCAAGCATCCTGACCACATCACGTTCCTCGGCCCGCTGGTGACATTCTTCCTCACCGTGCTGGTGGGAACCGGCCACGTGGTATATACCGTGATGCCGATTATCTGCGATATCTCCCTCAAGAAAAATATCCGTCCCGAACGGCCTTGCGGCGTGTCCTCCATCGCATCGCAGGTGGGTATCACATGCTCGCCCATCGCAGCGGCGGTCGTGGCGTTCGTGACCATCTCCAATGCCAATGGATATATGGTCACCATACCGCAGGTGCTGATGGTCACCATCCCGGCTTGCCTCTGCGGCCTGATGTGCGCTGCCGCCGCTTCCTTCAAGCGGGGCAAAGATCTTGACAAGGATCACGAATTCCTCAGCCGTAAAGCCGATGCCGAACAGTACCAATACATGTACGGCAATACAGCCACAACCCTTAATAAGGTTATCACCAAAGAGGCGAAGGCTTCTGTGTTCGTGTTCCTGGGTTCGCTGCTGGTCATCGTCGGCTTTGCCTTCTGCCAGATGTTCCACACTGCTGGCGGACAGACAGTGGCCGAGGCGATTTCGCTGCCCAAGATGAACATCTGCATCCAGATCATCATGTTGATGGCTGCCGCATGCAACATTATGTTCTGCAAGGCCTCTCCCAAGAAAGCAGTGTCCGGCGCTGTTTGGCAGAGCGGAATGGTGGCTGTTGTCGCCATCTATGGCATCGCGTGGCTGGCCGATACGTATTTCGGCAATTACATGGATCAGATGAAGGAGATGCTCTCCGGCCTGGTCTCCAATTATCCCTGGGCCATAGCCTTCGTGTTTTTTGTAGTGTCGGTGCTTATCAATTCACAGGGCGCGGTTGTGGTGGCTATGCTGCCGCTGGCCTATGAACTTGGCATCGCCGGACCGGTACTGCTGGGCGTTCTTCCCAGCGTATACGGGTATTTCTTCATTCCCAACTACCCTTCAGACATCGCCACGGTCAACTTTGACCGCAGCGGCACGACTGTCATCGGAAAATACCTGCTCAACCACAGTTTCATGATGCCGGGCCTGATTTGCGTCGGTGTATCCACCATCATTGGTTACCTGCTGACCAATGTAGTGTTTGCCGGCTATTTCGCAAGTTTCATTCGCTGAGTTATATCAGAAACGCACGTAATACTCGAACCAGATTTCGTTGAACTTCTGGCCGGTGGGCTTGTTGTCGTTGTAGCGGTATTCAAGCTGGAACATCAGGTTCTTGTGGAGGCGGAACTGGGGAGCGATGGAATAGATGACGGATTGACTGTCCGTAGTGGCGTTGTCACGATACGCGTCATATTTGAGGAATACCTTAAACCAGTCGACCACGGGCACACCGACAGTTGCATAGTATGCATCTGCGATACCGGAATCGGTTGCAGTTGGATATAACTTGCCGGTCGACGGGTCGATTGAAGAAGCCTTATATCCCTTTGAGTGGACATATTCGGCCCTGGCAGACCAGTTGTTGTGTTCGTACTTTGCGCCGAAGGCATAACGCTTGCGGTCGACCGTTACCTTGCCGTCCGACCAGTCACCATCCCATGCAAAAGCGCCTATATAGAGATCTTTTATCGGTTGAATCTGGATTGTTCCGATAATGTCTTTCCTGGCATTATTGTCGGCCCTGTTGATACCGTTACCGTTATATAAGCCCAGCTGGTAGTGGATAAGCCTATGCTGGTCCTCTCCTACAGGGAACAGGTCTCCTTGTATTTGAATGCCCAAGTCACGCCCTCCCATGGAAGCCTCTCCGCAGCGGTCCCCCATTCCGGCCAACTTCTTGATGGCCTGGGAGTAATCACCGACGCCCACGTCCCAGGGATTCATGGGGTTCTCAAAGGTGAAGGCACGCTTGAATTCACCCATCTTGATGCTGAATTCCTTGTATCTGGCCCATTCCAGATAAAAATCCTTGACGTGCGGGGTACCGTTGATTTCAAACTGAATACGATAGTTGAAATCGCGCAGGACGGTTCCGTCGACATAAGTACGGATAAGCCGTACGCCCAGGCCCGGGCCGTTGTTTGCGCCTTCTTGGCTTGAATACTTGTATGACCCGATGATAAAGGCACCGAATTTAGGCTTGCTCGCAAAATCCGTCAACTTATAGCCATATTGGGGAGAAAAATCCTCTTCCTCTTGGGCGAATGCGGTGAATGACAGCAACAAAGAGCCAATCAATAATAAAAATCTCTTCATCTTCATTGGAAATAGTATAAGTGGCAGACAATCAATATACCATCACAAATATACGATATTCAGATTATTTCACCATAGGTCAGGGAAATGGTCTCACTATTTGCCGGAACACCCCACTCTGAACAAAAATTCCTAAATTTGTGACAATGGAAGTCCGCGAAAAAGTCGAATATCTGCCTCATTCCCCGGGGGTTTACCGTTTCCTCAACGAGGAAGGGACGGTGATTTATGTGGGAAAGGCGAAGGACCTCAAGCGCCGCGTGTCGCAGTATTTCCGGCCGCCTGAGTCGCTGGACCGCAAGACCCGCGCCATGGTGAGCAAGATTGCCGACCTGATGCACACCGTCGTGGCTTTCGAGGAGGATGCATTCCTGCTTGATAAAACCTCATAATCGAGGCTGCGTAAAATTTTCTTAATTTTTATGCAGTATTTCCGACATCTTGTCGTTATATAATAAATGACCGAGCAGGAACTGGCCAGCAGATGTGCGCGAGGAGATGATGCAGCACGCAAGGAACTGTATATGACATACAGTCCCAGACTGCTTTCGCTTTGCAGGCGCTATGCAGACAACGATGCCGAGGCCGAAGATATGATGCAGGACGCCTTCATTAAAATCTTCAGCGTCATAGGAAGGTTTGTCTGGACCCGCCCTGGTTCTCTCTATTCCTGGATGGCGAGGGTGGCACTCAACCAGGCCTTTGACTCCGCAAGGAAACGGCGCAGGCTGGCCCGTGAGATGATGGATATAGAAGTTCTGCCCGATGTCCAGTCAGATGAACCGGATTATGACGAGACAGCCGCCGTTCCTTTCGATGAATTGCAGAAGATGATCGCCGCTTTGCCTGAAGGATGCCAGACCATCT
This sequence comes from Bacteroidales bacterium, assembly GCA_017519185.1. Taxonomy (GTDB): domain Bacteria; phylum Bacteroidota; class Bacteroidia; order Bacteroidales; family UBA932; genus Equibacterium. The sequence continues at coordinate 10,304 of JAFWSX010000013.1, forward strand.
TCAAACTCTATTGTATTGATGGCTTGTCTCACAAGGAGATAGCATCCTTGCTCGATATTAAAGAGAAAAGCTCTTCCTCTGGCCTGGCAAGGGCACGAGCCTCACTTGCCAGAGCCATTCGAAAATATCTTAATGAAAATAAGCAGTTTTTTAATAAAAATGACGTTATTAATATGTAATAAGTAGTTGCAATGGAACTAAAACCTAAAAAAGACTGGACCGATGCCATCCGGGAGAAATATCTCTCGGAACTCCCCGAAAGCACTTCTGCCGTCGGGTGGGAGGCAATAGGACGTCGACTGCACCGCAGAACTGTGCTTCGCCGCAGCGCAGTAGCCGCAGCCATCCTGTTGCCTTTCACTGCACTGCTCATCTGGAGTCCCTGGCACAACGCAGTCCCTGCCCTGGAAAGCCCTGTCGCAATTGTGGAAGAGGCTCCCGCAGTTCCGGATGTTGATGAGGAAGCAGCTATTGCTCCTGATTCAACGGCAATCCGTAATGCAGTCCAGCAAGCAGAAAAGCCTGTGTTCATCGCTCAGCCAGAGCAGTCCCAAGTTGCTGATGACCTGTCCCGTGAGCAGCAATTGCCCACTACCCCTTCTGCGGATACTGAAACCGCCGGCCCTGATTCTTCTGCCACAAACACTCAGGGTCCCTCAGAACAACCCTCACCACGCCAGATCCGGGAACTCGTGCCTGACGACCTGATGGCCTTCGCCGAGCCAGAACCCAGGCAGCGCCTGAAAGTTTCTGTCGGCTTGAGTGCCGGAACCGTGGCTGGGCAGCGTGATATGAGGCTCAACACAATGTCTGCACCGTATTTTGCAAAACTTGCCTATATGAACTATGGACCATCCATTCAAACGGCAGGCAAGATCAGTCTCTCAAATATAGACAGACAGTATTACAGTTATTTGCAGACTAAGTCGGCGAGCAATGTCTTCATGCCGAACCCTTCAACACCATCCGATGTGCAGTACAGGCACGACCTCCCCCTCACATTCGGCTTGTTGGCAAAAGTCGGTCTGCTTCCCTGGCTGGGTGTCGAGAGCGGTGTGGAATATACATACCTGCACTCGGTCGCCGATTCGTATACCGGCATCTTGGACCAGCGGCTCCATTTTATCGGCGTTCCTGTCAGGCTCGATGCTCGAATCTGGTCAAACTCTTCTTTTGAACTCTATGCTGCGCTTGGAGGCAAAGCTGAAAAGTGCGTCTCGGCAATCCTGGGGCAGATACAATGTGATGAGCGCAGAATCCAACTGGCTGCTGAGGTGGCAGGGGGTATACAATACCGGCTGTGGAAGAGCACATATCTTTATCTCCAACCCGAGCTGTCTTGGTATTTGACAAAAACAGACCTTATTACTTACCGGTCTGAGAACCCTCTGGCTTTCTCGTTTGACGCCGGTCTCCGATTTGAGCTGTAATCAATATATAGAATTCATTATACTATGAAACAGATAAGATATATTATAGGGTGTGTCACAATAGCCTTGTTTCTGTCTGGATGCATTGAAAAGATAGGGTCGGCTGAGGAATGGCCACATACAGCAGGGGGTGTGACAAAAGCTGAACAGATTATTCCTATGGATTCATATCGTTTGCACATCAGCTTCAAGGATCCTGCAGGTCACGATTTGCTGGAGCAGACGGCCTACTACAAGTCTGACCCTACCAGCCCGAAATACCTCGGAGAGGTCAATCCGGATTTTTATACTCTCAGAATAGCATCCTCATATGTCTATGCTCTTGATACTTATTATTTTACTTTGGCGAAATTCGACGAGCATCATAGTTGGCTGCCGACAGACATCAACGGAGTATATCATGACAAGGGGACATGGTATTTATCAAACGATTTCATAATACAGTCAAAGCCTGATGGCTCACCGTATAGCCCATTACGATATAATATCTGTTGTCCGACAATATTTGGAAGTACATGGTTTCACACCCTCATCACTTGGTGGGAAGAGGGGCCAAGGGACGAGAAGAGCGGACAACATTTTCCTATATGCGTAAGAGCAAATATCGACGGCAGAGAAATAACACCGGTAATTGGCATCACTTATAATGAGAAAAACGAGCCCTACTATTTTGGATACTTCCTGGACATAGTTGTCGACAGGTTAAATTAATTTACCTTTACGGAAAATCTATTGACAGACTACTATGATTCAGCGTTCTTTCTGTCTGGTGCTGGTTTTACTGCTTGTCTGCGGCTGTTCTGAAAAGTGGAATGGTGTCGATCCCAACGCCGTCGAAGATTTTGAAATCAAAGGCTTGACTCTTGACAATTTCCCTTTTATGGACTGTTCGACGAGTACCAGCCCTCTTCGGGATATGGTTATGTACAATCTGCTCGACATTCCGTATGGTTGGGGAATGAATGTCGTGACAGGGTCGCAGTACGAGATCTTTTTCCACCTTCCTGAAGGAATGGAGACGGGGAGCGACGAACATAAGGCGTTTGCGGCAAAGATACGTGAGTTGAAACAGGCCAGCGGCTCTCACGAAGCCTACGTCAATCTGATCGACGGAGTGACCGGCGTCATCATAGATTCCCGCGACATTTCCCGCAATGAGAAAAATTATGCCGACGAAAAGCACGTGACGATTGAGACGAAACCATTGGCGTGGGACGCCCTGGTCTTTGTCGTACATCCTGGCAATAAAGTCAAGTCGCTTACGCAGGATCAGATACGCAAGATATACACAGGTGAGATAACCAACTGGAAAATGGTGGGAGGGGACGACTTGGAGATACACGCCTACACACGCAATGTAGACTCCGGCAGCCAGGAGAAGATGGAGACGCTTGTGATGGACGGGCTCAAGATGATTGACAATCCTGTATATATGGGCGGTGCGATGCTCTCTCCTTACCTGTCCATCGAGATGGATCCTTGCGGCATCGGTTATACCCCATACTATTTCTGTGAAAGTATGGTCCGCGACCTTCACGACGTCAGGGTCATCGCCGTGGACGGAGCGTATCCCACATCAGAGACGATAATGAAAGCCGTAAAAGGCGAGAAAGGGGCATATCCATACTTCTCAAACATCTACGCTGCAATCCGCTCCGACGAATCCGACAACTCCCTTTCAAGGCAGATCTACAAGTGGCTCTCTACCCCCAGGGCAAAGGATATCATCGACGAGAGCGGATATATATCCATAAGGTAATATTATGATTTTTGATGCAGTATTTCGCAAATCGATGCGTTATATAGGTAGAATCATTATTAAACATCGTTATGAAAACACTTATTAAATTTATCCTTGTGGCTGCGCTCGTCTTTACTGCTTCGTGCTCGAAGGATAACTTAGATTTATCTCAACAATCTGACTACCTGTCAGCCATTGATGCCCTTGCCAAAGCATCTGATGAGTCTACAGAGTATGATCCTTCAGCTCCTTTTACTGTAGATGATGTGTTGGATCATATTTTTAATTCATCGAATCAGGTAAGGACATATAGAATTGCTTTTAATTTTAAAGATGCCGACGGTAACGAGCTGGCCGAACCTTTCGTAGAAGAGCAGTGGATAAGAAAAGGCGACAGCCGCTGGTGGGGAGAAATCAATCCTGATAAATACAAGTTGGACTTTATATTGCCCAATCCTCCTGCTTGGTGGGACAATACGATTTACAATCACAGAGCCGCCCCTGGTTTTATCCCTGCCGTCAATCGTCCAAGACTGTCGATGTGTAGATTTGATGATAAAGGTGTAATGAGTGACAATACCCTCGTCGCCGAGGAAAATGATAATTGCAGTTGGTATTTATGCAACGAATTTGGCTACATGATAGATGATTTCGCGCTGCAGGAGACCGTAAAATACCAGATAACTTGCCCGACAATTTTCGGTGACAACGCAGTGCACGAGTTTATTACTTACTGGAAGGAAGATGAGGACTTGAATCCTGATGCTGCCCAACGATTTGCCACTTGCACAAAAGTAGAATATGACGGCAAGGAAATTACCCCCATAAAAGGAGTAACTATCATACATTACGATTTATCCGATCCTTACGAAGACGTGGATGTCAGATATGTCCATTATCTGGTCGACATCGTCCTCGACAAGTAATTCTTAACTGACACAAAAAAGGGAAGCATCAGACGATGCTTCCCTTTTTCATTTATGCGAAACAGGTTATTCTGCCCTGCGTGAATCACGACGCTGGCCACCCCTGCGCTCGCCGCCGCGACGGTCACCGCCACGACGCTCACGACGCTCGCCGCCACGGTCGGCAGAAACTGCAGATGCAGAAACGCCTGCGTTGGGGCTGAGGTCACGCTTACCGTAGACTTCGCCGTTGCAGATCCAAACTTTCACGCCGAGAACGCCGACTTTGGTGTGAGCCTCTGCCAGTGCGTAGTCGATGTCAGCGCGGAAAGTGTGAAGAGGAGTACGACCCTCTTTGTAGAGTTCGCTGCGAGCCATTTCGGCGCCGCCCAGACGACCGCTGATGAGAACCTTGATGCCTTCTGCACCTACCCTCATGGTAGAAGCGATGGCCATCTTGATGGCGCGACGGTATGAAACGCGGCCTTCAACCTGACCGGCAATGTTGTTGGCAACGATGTTGGCATCAACCTCGGGGCGCTTAACCTCGAAGATGTTGATCTGGACATCCTTACCGCAAACCTTGCGGAGTTCTTCTTTCAGCTTGTCAACTTCCTGACCACCCTTGCCGATGATGAAACCGGGGCGGGCGGTATGGATAGTAACAGTGATGACCTTCAAAGTGCGCTCGATGACGATCTTGCTAAGGCTGGCCTTTGCGAGACGTGCGTTGAGGTATTCGCGGATCTTTGCGTCATCCTGGATTCTTTCAGGGTAATTACCACACCAGTTGGAGTCCCAACCACGGATAATACCAATACGGTTGCTGATAGGATTAGTTTTCTGTCCCATAATTATTATTCTTCCTCCTTAACTGGTTGTTTCTTGGTGTCGAGAACGATGGTGACGTGGTTGCTGCGCTTGCGGATGCGTGCTGCACGACCCTGGGGGGCGGTGCGGATGCGCTTCAGAGTGCGGCCCTCATTGACCATGATGGTCTTGATGTATACGTTGCCGTTCTCAAGTTCTTTACGGCTTTCTTCGTTCTTGGCCTCCCAGTTGGCGATAGCGCTGCGCAGGAGTTTGCCCATACGGTTAGAAGCCTCTTTCTTAGAGTACTTGAGCACATCGAGAGCGTGGTTGACTTCCATTCCACGGACCATGTCTGCTACAAGGCGTGACTTGCGCGGAGAGGTCGGAACGTTGTTCAGCTTCGCGATGGCTGTCTGTTTCTTTATTGCTTTCTGCCTTTCGGCCATTTCTCTTTTTCTTGCTCCCATGGTAGTCAATTATTAACGGTTACCACTATGACCTCTGAAAGTACGTGTAGGAGCAAACTCGCCGAGTTTGTGACCGACCATGTTTTCAGTTACATATACCGGAATAAATCTGTTACCGTTATGAACTGCGATAGTATGGCCGACAAAGTCAGGTGAAATCATGCTTGCACGTGACCAGGTCTTGATTACTTCTTTTTTCATTGTACCCTCATTCATGGCAAGTACTCGTTTTTCGAGAGCTTCCTGGATGTAGGGACCTTTTCTAAGTGAACGACTCATAATTTCTCAAAAAATTTATTCCGTTATTTCTTTCTTCTTTCGATGATGAACTTGTTGCTGGTCTTCTTAGGATTACGAGTCTTGTAGCCCTTAGCAGGGAGGCCCTTGCGGCTGCGAGGATGTCCACCAGATGCGCGGCCTTCACCACCACCCATAGGGTGATCAACAGGGTTCATAACAACACCACGGTTGTGAGGACGACGGCCGAGCCAGCGGCGGCGACCTGCCTTACCGTGAGATTCGAGGTTGTGTTCAGTGTTGGATACGATGCCGACTGTAGCACGGCAAGAAACCAGCACCATGCGGGTCTCGCCTGAAGGGAGACGGAGGATAGCGTGGTTGCCTTCACGTGCAGTGAGCTGTGCGTAAGCACCGGCTGAACGTGCCATTGCAGCACCTGTGCCGGGACGGAGCTCGATGCAGTGTACGAGGGTACCCAGAGGAATTTCACCGAGAGGAAGAGAGTTTCCGATTTCGGGAGCGACACCGCTTCCTGAAGAAATCTTCTGACCTACTTTCAGTCCGTTCGGAGCAATGATATAACGTTTCTCGCCATCTTCATACTGTACCAGAGCGATACGAGCTGTACGGTTCGGGTCGTACTCGATGGTTTTCACTGTTGCAGAATATTTGTCTTTGTCGCGAAGGAAATCGACTACGCGGTACATCTGCTTGTGGCCACCGCCGATATAGCGGACGGTCATCTTACCCTGGTTGTTGCGGCCACCGCTCTTGCGGAGGGGCTTCAGAAGGGATTTTTCGGGAGTCGTGCAAGTGATGTCATCATATGCACTGATAACTTTATTTCTCTGACCGGGAGTTACCGGTTTGAATTTACGAACTGCCATGACCTTAAATGTTACTGTAGAAATCTATTTTATCATCTGCGGCCAAAGTCACGAAAGCTTTCTTGTAGTTATTAGTGCGGCCTGTCAACATACCTGCTTTTGTATAGCGGCTTTTTACTTTACCATGGTATCTTACGGTATTGACTGACAATACAGAGACACCATACATCTGCTCGACCGCTTTCTTGATCTCCACCTTGTTGGCGTTGCGGTCAACTATAAAACCGTAACGGTTCATCTTATCGCCTAGAACCGTCATCTTTTCAGTTACAACTGGCTTAATTAAAATTCCCATCGCTCAAATTATTTGCGTCTTTCAACAAGGATATCCTGAACGCCGTCAACCATAACCAGATGATTTGCATTCATAATGGTGTAGGTGTTGATCTCGTCAACAGTGATGACCTTGACCTCAGGAAGATTGCGAGACGATAAGTAAATGTTGTTTGAATTTTCAGGGAGCACCACGAGGGTCTTGCGGCCGTTGGCCTTGATTGCATCGAGAATCTTGATGAAATCCTTGGTCTTCGGGGCTTCCATTGCGAAAGGTTCAACCATTGTGATGGCATTTTCCTGAGCTTTGTAGGTGAGGGCTGAGAAACGTGCCAGCTGTTTAACCTTCTTGTTGAGCTTGAAGCTGTAATCACGGGGTTTGGGACCGAACACGCGGCCACCGCCTACGTAGATGTTAGCCTTGATGCTGCCGTGACGAGCACCGCCGCCGCCTTTCTGGCGACCCATTTTCTTGGTGCTGTACGATACTTCCCAGCGCTCTTTTGACTTGTGAGTGCCCTGACGCTGGTCAGCGAGGTATTGTTTCACGTCCAGATAGATGGCGTGATCGTTGGGTTCAATCGCGAAGATTGAATCATCAAGGATGGCTTCCTTTCCAGAAGCTGATCCGTCGATTTTGTATACTGCCAATTTCATAGACGTTAATCCTCCACAATTACATATGAACCTTTAGCACCGGGAACAGAACCCTTCAAAATGAGAAGGTTGCTTTCAGGAACGACTTTCATTACCTGAAGATTCTGCACCTTGACGCGGTCGCCACCCATGTGGCCACCCATCCTCATACCAGGGAATACCCTTGACGGCCAAGAAGATGCACCCAGAGAACCCGGCTTGCGGAGTCTGTTGTGCTGACCGTGGGTAACACCGCCGACACCCTGGAAACCGTGACGCTTCACAACGCCCTGGAATCCCTTGCCTTTGGAGATACCTGTTACGTCAACCCAGTCGATTTCCCCGTCGTTAAGATCGAGGTCACCAACGGTGATAGTGTCACCCAAATTCACCTTAGTCATGTCAAAACCCTTGAACTCGACAAGTTTGCGTTTGGGAGTGGTTCCTGCCTTTTTGAAATGGCCCTGGAGGGCCTTGCTGGCGTGTTTCTCTGAAATTTCGTCATAGGCAAGTTGTACAGCGGCATAACCATCTTTTTCTACTGTACGAATCTGCGTAACAACACACGGTCCAGCCTCAATAACGGTGCAGGGGATGTTTTTTCCGTCTGCATCGAAGAACGAAGTCATTCCGACTTTCTTTCCAATTAATCCAGGCATAGATAAATTGTTATATATTAATTAATTAAGTAGCCCGCGCATTTTTGCGGGGCTGCAAATGTACAATAATATTAACAAATAGCAAAAATAATTGTTGATTATCCTACCACCCAGACCATAACGTGGTTCTCGAAGACCATATATTCGAGCTCGAATTCGTCTTCTGTGCCGTCCTTGTGGTAGAATGTGGCCTCAAGCCAGCCTTCGTCGTGAACCCTGAACTTGTCCACTTCGATCTGCTCAGCGAAGTCCACTTCCATAAGTGACATCCTCTTGAACAGGGCTTCCTTGGTGCACCAGTATATGGCCAGCTGGATGTTGCGCTTGTTGTCGGCCAGGTCGTCGATCTCATCCTCAGAAAGGGCCTTCGCCTCAACTGCAGAGAAATCCCTGTCCAGGCATTCTATGTCGATTCCCAGGTCTTCGCTTGGATGGGTGATGATGGCCACGAAACGGCGGCTGTGGGTGATGCTGATCTCCCTGAGTGAATTCTGGAGGAAGGGCTTGCCGTTGTCGTGATGGCCGAGATAGACCTTGTCTTCGAAAATGGTGTTGAGCAATGCCCGTTCAGCCAGTTTCTCCTTGCGTCTTGATTCGCTGCGTATCAGACTGAGCTCTTCCAGCTCTTCGCTCGGGATGGAACCCATTGCAAGAAGTTCCTCCTCGGTCTCAGTGATGTCCCACACGTAAATCGATGCGCCGTTGTCAAGGTCTTTTGTAAGGAATAGAGCCATATAGTTAAATGTGTTGAGATACGAGGATTCGAACCTCGACAGACAGAACCAAAATCTGTAGTGCTACCATTACACCATATCTCAGTGCCGCGGCAAATATACAAAGAATTTGATATTTGCTAAGAATCTGAAATTATCTTTTCTCTTTGAAGAAATTGGTAACTAGGGTGCTGCACTCTTCCTGAAGGACGCCTTTGTGCGTCTGTGTCTTGGGATGCAGCAGCGACGGAGTGAAGAGGCTGAACCCCCTTTTAGGGTCGTCGGCTCCCCACACGAGCCTTCCGAGCTGGGCCCAGGCGAGGGCGGCTGCGCACATCGGGCAGGGTTCCACCGTCACATAGAGAGTGCAGTCGGTGAGATAGCGGCCTCCGAGGTAGTCGCAAGCCATTGTGATGGCCTGCATCTCGGCGTGGGCCGTAGGGTCGTGGAGGGGCAGGGTCAGGTTGTGTGCCCGGGCTATCACTCTTCCGTCGCAGACCACCACGCAGCCGATGGGCACTTCGTTGCACTCGCGAGCGGCGCGAGCCTGGTCGAGCGCGAGTTTCATATATTTAATGTCGTCGTCCATAACAAACAAAAAAAAGGGCCGATCCTCTGCCAGAATCGAGCCCCTTCTCGTGTACTAAAACCTAAACCTGTAATAATGATGCGAAACTCGACCGAAACGTTGCAGCGGCAACCGAAAAAAATTGAATTTTACAGAGATTTTATTTCAATCTCCGCTCCTTCCGGAGTTACCAGCTGGCAACCTACGTCCGGCTGGCACAGATGTCCGATCACATCATAGGTCTGGATTTCACGGCTCAGGACCTCGTGCTTGTCGATGGGAACGGTGAAAAGCAGACGGTAGTCGTCGCCTCCGTTCAGCACTGCGGTGAAGACGTCCATATTGATCTCTTCTGCCATATCGAAGGTGTGAGACGAGATGGGAATCTTGTCAACATATATCTTGGCTCCCAGTCCTGTGGCGGCGCTGAGCCTCTTGACTGCCTCGGCCAGACCCTTGGTGACGAAAGCTCCCGCCGACGGAACGATGTCCTGCTCGAGGAAACGGTCGATGGTGTTGGCCTGGACCTCGGGGCAGAGGTACTGCGCAAGTATATATTTGTATTTGCTCAGGTCGGGCTGCTTGGCATTGGGAGAGTCGACGAACGACGATTTCTCCCTCTCAAGCACGTGCTGGCCCATATAGGCGGCACCGACGTTGCCGGAAAGGCAGATGAGATCCATCGACTTGGGCTGAGGACGCGCGTCCAGCACTTTCTTCTTCTGGCCGCCGAAGGCTCCGAGGCTTATGTTCAGGCCGTTTACTGAAGGGTTGAGCTCAAGCGACAGGTTTTTCAGGGAGTGCTCCTTTGCTGCTGCGACCATTCCGGCCCAGAGCTCGGCGATGTCCTCCAGGCAGAAGCGGGCAGAGATTCCGAGCACCACGGAAAGGGCCGTAGGCCTGTAGAATGCCGCATACACCTCTCCGAGGACGTTCAGCACGGCCTTGTAGCCGAGATGGCGCAGGGGATTGTAGACCAGGTCGAAATCGACGCCTTCGCTCATCACCTTGTGGGCGAAGAATTCCCCGCTCTTGAGGTCGGCGGGCTTGTTGTCGAAGCCGCTGTCCTTGAAAAGGGCCTCGATTGCAGCCGCTCTGCCTATTTCCGAAAATTCAGTGCGCTTTTTGTCCTTGCCAGCCATAGAAGTCATTTTTTACAAAAATAATGGAAACGATTAACTTTGCCCCTCTATGGGTAAAAATCAGCAGATAATAAACGACTTCACCCGGAAGGATTATGCCGAGGGTTTCGAGACCGACATAGAGCAGCATTTGCTCGAAAAAGGCCTCAACGAGGACATAATCCGTCAGCTCTCCGCCCTCAAGGAAGAGCCGCAGTGGCTGCTGGACTTCCGTCTGGAAGCCTTCCATAAGTGGCAGAAGATGAAGATGCCGCACTGGGCCCATCTGCAGATTCCGCCCATCGACTTCCAGGACATTATATACTTCGCAGCCCCCCGCAAGCCCAAGAGCCGCGACGAGATCGATCCCGAGCTCTACAAGACCTTCGACAAACTGGGCATTCCCCTCCACGAAAGGGACGTGCTGAGCGGCGTGGCCGTCGACGCGGTGTTCGACTCCGTGTCGGTGAAGACCACCTTCAAGAAGACCCTTGCCGAGAAAGGCATCATCTTCTGCTCGTTCAGCGAGGCTGTGCGTGACTGCCCCGAGCTTGTGCGCAAGTATCTGGCGAGCGTGGTGCCTTTGGGCGACAACTTCTACGCCGCCCTGAACTCAGCCGTTTTCAGCGACGGTTCGTTCTGCTACATTCCCAAGGGTGTCCGCTGCCCGATGGAACTTTCGAGCTATTTCCGCATCAACGCCCGCGGCACCGGCCAGTTCGAGCGCACGCTGATAGTGGCAGACGAGGGCTCGTACGTCAGCTATCTCGAAGGTTGCACTGCCCCGATGCGCGACGAGAACCAGCTGCACGCCGCAGTGGTGGAGATAGTGGTGGAGAAGGATGCGGAAGTCAAGTATTCGACCGTGCAGAACTGGTATCCGGGCGACACCCAGGGACGCGGAGGCATCTTCAACTTCGTGACCAAGCGAGGCATCTGCAAGGGCGACGGCAGCCGACTGTCGTGGACCCAGGTGGAGACCGGAAGCGCCATCACCTGGAAATACCCGAGCACCATCCTCAAGGGTGACAACTCGTCTTCGGAGTTCTATTCCGTGGCCCTGACGAACAATTACCAGCAGGCCGATACGGGCACGAAGATGATACACATAGGAAAGAACACCGTCAGCAACATCGTGAGCAAGGGCATCTCAGCAGGCCACAGCCAGAACAGCTACCGCGGCCTGGTGAAGGTGGCTCCGAACGCAAGCGGGGTGCGCAACCACTCTCAGTGCGACTCGCTGCTGATCGGCGACAAGTGCGGGGCCCACACTTTCCCCGTGATTGAATGTGCAAACGACGACGCGGTGCTCGAACACGAGGCCACGACGTCCAAGATAAGTGAAGACCAGCTCTTCTACTGCCGCCAGAGAGGCATAACGGAAGAAGACGCCGTAGGTCTGATTGTTAACGGATATGCCCGCGAGGTGCTGGCCAAACTGCCGATGGAGTTCGCAGTGGAGGCCCAGAAACTGCTGGCACTCTCACTTGAAGGAAGCGTAGGATGACAGACTGGATCAATTATTCTCTTTTTACTCTCGGGAACGACTATCCGGTGTTGCTGATCGACCTGATAGCCTCGGTCCTCGGCCTGACCTGCGTGTTCCTGGCCGGCCGCAACTCAAAGTACAACTTTTGGGTAGGATATCTGTATACAGTGGCTCTCTTCCTGATGTTCTGGAACAAGAACCTCTACGCAAGCCTGCTGCTTCAGCCCGTTTCGCTGGCCATCAATATCCTCGGACACTGGAGGTGGACGCATCCCAGGCAGAATGAAGAAAGTTCTGAAGACAGCACTGCCCTCAAGGTGAGTATGCTAAGCTGGCCCGAGCGCATATTGTGCCTGCTGTCGGTCTTCATCATAGCCGGTCTCTGGGGCTGGACACTGAACGCGCTCTTCCCCGATGATCCGCACCCTTACCTGGATTCCTGCGTTACGGTGCTGATCCTGGTGGCCCAGCTGCTCTCCGCCCTCAAAAAGTGGGATTGCTGGATAGCCTGGCTGCTGGTCAACATAACCCAGATATTCCTGCACCTGTCGGTAGGACACGTCTTTATGCCGATAGTCTGCGCGCTGTATCTCGTCAACGGACTGTGGTCTCTTTCAACCTGGTCGAAACTGTATAAGAAAAAAGCCTGATGAACACAATGCTCAAAATAGAGAATCTGCACGCCGCGGTCGGTGAGAAGGAAATCCTCCGGGGCATCGACCTTGAAATCAAGGCCGGCGAGGTGCACGCCATTATGGGTCCGAACGGAGCCGGCAAAAGCACCCTGGCCGCAACCCTTGCCGGAATGGACAACATCACGGTGACGGAGGGAACCATCCGCTTCGAAGGTGAGGACCTGGTGCCGATGAGCCCTGAAGAACGCTCTTGGAAAGGAATCTTCCTGGGCTTCCAGTATCCCGTGGAGATTCCCGGCCTGACCAACGCCAACTTTATGAAGGCTGCCGTCAACGAACACCGCAAGCAGCGTGGCCTCGGCCCCGTCTCAGCCGTAGAATTCCTCCGTATGATGAAGGAGAAGATGGCGCTGGTGGAGATGGATTCCAGCTTCTCTTCACGCGCCGTGAACGCAGGTTTCTCTGGCGGCGAGAAGAAGCGCAACGAAGTGTTCCAGATGGCGATGCTCGACCCCAAGCTGGCCATCCTCGACGAGTCCGACTCAGGCCTTGACGTAGACGCCCTCCGCATCGTGGGCACGGGAGTCGACAAACTCCGCCGTCCGGACAACGCGACGATCCTCATCACGCACTACCAGCGTCTGCTCGACTACATAGTTCCCGACTTTATTCACGTACTCTATAAAGGCCGTATCGTTATGACGGGCGACAAGTCTCTTGCCCGCGAAATAGAAGACCGCGGCTATGACTGGATCATCAATGCCCTGTAGGATGGAAACTCTCGAACTCAAGGAAGGTGGTGCAAGACTGAGCGTCGAAAGAGGCTCTAGCCGCAGCTGGCTGGTGATGCAGAGCAGCGGCGGGGACTTCCCGGTGGAGATCACCGTGGAGGAAGACGCTTCGCTGGAGCTTGCCTTCATAGTTCTTGGGGACGTCCGTGTGCGCAACAGCCTCACCGTAAACCTTGTGGGAAGTGGAGCCAGCTGCCGTCTGAGGGGCCTATGGCTTCTGGGAGGCAATGCCGATGTTAAGTTTGAAGTGCGGATGAACCACGAAGTGCCGCAGTGCAACTCCGAGCAGGTGTTCAAGGGCATATGCGGCGGCAGCGCCCGCAGCGATTTCTTCGGCCTGATAAAGGTGGATCCTGACGCCCAGAAGACCGACGCCCGCCAGCAGTGCCACAACCTGCTGCTGACAGAGGCTGCAAGGGCGAACGCGAAGCCCCAGCTTGAGATATATGCCGACGACGTGATCTGCACCCACGGTGCTACGGTAGGCCGCCTGCGCGACGAGGAACTGTTCTATATGCGCTCCCGCGGAATCTCCCTGGAGGAGGCAAAGAAAATCCAACTGACGGTGTTTGCCGCCGAGGCGCTGGATATCGTGCCTGAAGATGTTTCAGCCGGACTGCAGGGCTGGATCGACGCTATAACCCTTTCAGAATAGACTTGAGCACCTCGTTGGTGATGGTGCGGGTGACCTTGTTGGCCGCCGACTTGGTGGCTTTCTGCACTGCCGTGCCTGCCTTGCTGGATGATGTCTTCTTGCTTGAAGAAGTTGACTTCGAAGAAGATGTCTTCTTGCCGGTAGTTATGCTCTTTGCGGCTGAATTGGCAAGGCTGCGGGCGAAAGTGGTGGCTGCAGCGGTGGCAAGGGTGCCGAGGATCGTGCGGCTCACCTTCTTGCTGCCGCTCTTCTTGGAGGCTGCCTTTTCCTTTTCTTTGGCTGCCTTGGCTTCTTCCTTCTCCTTTTCCTGGAGGGCTTTCTCCGCAGCCTCTGCCTCTGCCTCGTACTGTGCCGTCAGGATTTCATATGCGCTCTCGCGGTCGATGACGGAGTTGTACTCCTTGATCTTTGCCGGTGCAGCATTTTGTATGTCCATCCTCTGCCCGGCGGTGATGGCGCCGATCTGGCTCAGAGGGAAGAGTATGCGGGCACGCTCCACCACTGAAGGAGCACCCTTCTCGTCGAGGAACGACACGAGAGCCTCACCTGTGGCGAGTTCTGTGATCACGTCGGCCGTCTTGAACTCCGGGTTGGCACGGAATGTGTCCGCAACGGTCCTGACGACTTTCTGGTCCTTGGGAGTGTATGCCCTAAGGGCGTGCTGTATCCTGTTACCAAGCTGTCCCAGGACGTTGTCCGGGAGGTCGGTGGGAGCCTGCGTCACGAAATATATGCCGACGCCCTTGGAGCGGATGAGTCGGATGACCTGCTCGATCTTGTCGGTGAGGGCCTTGGATGTGCCTTCGAAGAGGGTGTGGGCCTCGTCGAAGAAGAACACCAGCTTGGGAAGGGCCATATCGCCCACTTCAGGCATCTTGGAGTACAGTTCGGTGATGAGCCACAGCAGGAAGGTGGAATAGAGCTTGGGCTGGAGCATCAGCTTGTCGGCTACGAGCACGTTCATCACGCCGCGGCCGTTCTCGGTGTCGAGGAGGTCTTCCACGTCGAAGGCCGGCTCGCCGAAGAACTGCTGTCCGCCCTGGTTTTCGAGGGTGAGGATGGCGCGCTGGATGGCTCCTACGCTGGCCGGGGAGATGTTGCCGTACTGGGTTGTGAAGCTGGCTGCGTTCTTGCCCACGAAATCGAGCATCATACGCAGGTCCTTGAGGTCCAGGAGCAGCAGGTTGGCTTCGTCTGCTATCCTGAAGAGGATGTTCAGCACTCCTTCCTGGGTGTCGTTGAGCTCAAGTATCCTTGACAGCAGCTGGGGACCCATAGCAGACACGGTGGTGCGCATAGGGAAACCCTGCTCTCCGAATACGTCATAGAAACGGGTGGGGTTGCCGGCGAACTTGGGGTCTTCGATGCCGAACTCGGCGCAGCGCTTCTCGATGAAGCCGGACATCTTGCCGGTCTGGCTGATGCCGGACAGGTCGCCTTTCATATCGGCCATGAAGCAGGGAACTCCTGCCTGCGAGAAGGTTTCAGCGACTACCTGCAGGGAGACGGTCTTACCTGTACCGGTCGCTCCGGCAATGAGGCCGTGCCTGTTGGCCATTTCACCATTGATGTATATGGGGCCGTTCGCGCTGTGGGCCACGTAGAGTTTGTTGTCAGGAGATAACATAAGCTGTATTGTTTCGCATTGTTGAGATGAAGACAAATTTAACAAATTCCATATATTTGTAAGACACAATTCTGCATTATGAAGAAAATCCTCTTATCATTCGTGGCCGTGATGGTGGCTTTTTCAGCCTTCGCACAGCGGCAGCAGCAGCGCAGCACGGTAGAATATCTTACCGACGAAAACATTTTCTATTCGCGCAACACCGATGCGTATTCCCTTGAGAGATGCGTGCTTGACGTGTATTTTCCCAAAGGCGTTCAGGACTGCCCGGTGATAGTGTGGTTCCACGGCGGCGGACTGACATCCGGCAACAAGTTCATCCCGGAACAGCTCAAGAACCGCGGATATGTGGTGGTAGCAGCCAACTACCGTCTTATGCCCAAGGTTGAGGTGACGGAATGCATAGACGATGCCGCGGCGGCCGTGGCCTGGGTATTCGACAACGCCAGGAAATACGGCGGTGACCCCGACAACATCTATGTCAGCGGCCACTCCGCAGGAGGATATCTCACCAGTATGATAGGTCTCGACAAGAAATGGCTTGAGAAATACGGCAAGGATGCCGACCGCCTGGCTGCCCTGATCCCTTTCAGCGGCCAGGTGATGACACACTATGAGTACCGCAAGCGCCACGGCGGCCAGGAACTCCTGCCGACCATCGACGACACGGCTCCCATCGCGCACATCCGTGCCGACGGTCCGCCCTACGTCATCGTCTCAGGCGACCGCGAGCAGGAACTCTACGGCCGCTATGAGGAGAATGCCTATATGTGGCGTATGATGAAGCTCATAGGCCACGAGCAGACTTTCATCTACGAACTTGACGGATACAGCCACGGAGCTATGGCTGAGCCTGCCTTCCACATCCTGAGGCAGTATGTGAAGAGAAGAGTAGACTAGACAGTCTCGACCTCGGGCTTGAGGGTTACTCCGAAGGTTTCTTCCACCTTTTTGATGATATTGTCGGCGAGCCGGATGATGTCTGCTGCGCAGGCGTGTCCGCGGTTCACCAGGATCAGCGCGTGCTTTTCGTATACCGCTGCATCACCTGCTGACATATCCTTGCATCCGCTTCGGTCGATGAGCCAGCCTGCGGACAGTTTCACGCCTCGTCCGGTGGCAGTAGGATAGTGGGGCATATCGGGATATTTCTTTTGAAGTGCGGTGAATACCTTCTTGCTGACAACGGGGTTCATAAAGAAACTGCCTGCGCTTCCGATGACTTCCGGGTCAGGCAGCTTCGACTGCCTGGTAGCGATGACGGCCTCCCTCACTTTCTGGAGGGTCGGCTCGCCTTCGATCCTGGCGGCCAGGTTGCCGTATTCCAGCGAGAAAGACGGGACGAGCGAAAGCTTGAACACCACCTTAAGCACGAAATACCGCTTGCCGCTCTTCTTGAAAACGCTGGAGCGGTAGCCATATTCACATTCGTCGGGAAAGAACACCCTGGGATGCCCTGCAACCGTGTCATAGACCTCCACCGAACTCACCAGGCTGCCGGCCTCGGCGCCGTAGGCTCCGATATTCTGCACGGCAGCGGCACCCACGTCACCGGGAATCAGGGATAGATTCTCGGCCCCATACCAACCATTCTCCACACAGAGCGCCACAAAGTCATCCCAGCGCATACCTGCGCCGACCCGCACGCGTACATATCCGTTGCCTCGGGAAACTTCCCAGCTTGTGTCGGTGCAGCGGAACACGCTGCCTTCAAATACGGGCTTCGAGAAAAGCAGGTTGCTGCCTGCACCCACGGGAAGCCAGGGCTTGGGAGCCTTGGCCAGGCAGGCCTCGAGCTGCTCCGAATCCGTATATTCGAACCAGTTGTCGGTGCAGGCCTCGAGGCCCAGCGTGTTCGGAATCCTGACTGCCATAGCCAGTTTAGAACATATAGTCCCAGCAGGGGAGCATCACGTGCTCGCCGCTGAGGGCATTGATGGATTTGCTGTCAAGATACTTGCGGTTGATGACGATGCGGAAGAGATATTCGTCGAACCAGCGGTCGGTGAATGTGAGGTAGCCGTGGTCGCCCGATGCGGCGCCCCAGCTGTTCTCGAACTGCCATTTGACGGGCACGTCATTGTCGTCGGTGTCGCAGGCCACTATCAGCATTGCGTGAGACGAACCGCTCTGGCGGGTGAGGATGCGGGCTTTCTTGTCCATAGCCAGCTTCACTCCCATAAGGCTCTCGTAATCGTAGGTACCGGGGTCGAGGATGCCGGCGCCTGCGGCGGTGTTGCTCTGCTTGCCCACGTCGCACGATGCGTACATCGGCTCGTCAGCCTTGATGGACTTCAGTGCTGCGACCTTGATCACGTCATTGGGCAGGTTGAGGTAATACCAGTTGATGCCTTCCACGCTGTTGCGGTAGTTCTCTATCTCGTAGACCTTGTAGTAGGGCCTGGTGGGGTCGTTCATTATCATCACGTAGGTGTCCGGATTGTAGTTGGCCGGAATCACGCTCTTGTAGAACTCGGCGGGGGTGGTCTTCACGGTCTGCACCTTGCCGTCCTTGTCCTTGTAGCGCCAGGTGAACTCTGCCGGGGGCTCGCCGAGGCAGAGGGCCAGCACGCGGTAAACATCCTTGAGGATCTCGACCTTCTGGTCGCGCACAGCAGCGATAGACTTGCCGGCAGCGCACATCTCGCGGAGCTCATATCCGCCTGCGCGCAGCCTTTCGTTGAGGATGCTCAGCATCTGGCTGGTGTTGTTGGAATGCTCGGTCTCGGGCATAATCTCGGCAGGTACCACGCCGTATTTCTCGCCGATGTTCCAGAACAGGTTCCATACGCCTCCGTCGCTCACCGGGCTCTTGAAATAAGTCACTACCTCGCGGTCGTCGAACGAGCGGTCGGCAGTGGCTATGATGTCCTCCAGGAAGAGGTTGGCCTTCTCGAACATATCCCAGAAATAGCTGAAGTTGTGCGAGAAGTCGAAGCTGCTGACATTGTAGCGCTTCATCGCGATGGGACGAAGCTGGTTCATCGAAGTGAACATCCAGCAGCGGCCGGAGCTCTGCTGGTCGGTGATGCCCTTGACGGAGGTGGTATACTTGAAGAAGTGGTCCACGGGCTCGGCCGAATGGTTCAGGGCAAGGGCCTTGATGCTCTTGTTGTTGACGAGTATGTTCTGGATGGCGGCAGTGGAGCCGTCCTTGACGAAGCTCGACTGAATCTTGCTCAGCTCTGAAGGAGAGATGGTCTGGGCGCAGACCGTTGCGCAGATAAGCAGCGCAGGCAATGACAATATCTTTTTCATAATGGTACAAAGTTAATTAACTTTACACGTTACATAAAAACTTAAATCTATGTTCAGCAGAAATATTTACGTCTCACGCAGACAGAAACTCATAAAGAGCGTCAAGGAAGGCCTGCTCCTTTTCCTTGGCAACGGCGAAGCTCCCCTAAACTACAGCGACAACCAGTACACCTTCCGTCAGGACAGCACCTGGCTGTACTATTTCGGCATAGACAAGCCCGATATGGCAGCCATCATCGATGTCGAGAGCGGTGAGGAGAAAATCTTCGGTGACGACGTCGACATCGACGACATCATCTGGATGGGTCCCCAGCCCTCTGTCGCAAGCCAGGCGGAAGAAGTGGGAGTGTCCAGGACAGCGCCTCTGGCAGACCTTGACAGGGTGGTGAAGGCAGCATTGGCCAAGGGCCGCAAGGTTCATTTCCTGCCTCCCTACCGTTTCCGCAATATGATATGGCTGAACTCCCTGCTGGGCGTGGGCTTCGACAGGATGAAGGAAGAGGCCAGCGTGGAGTTCATCAAGGCAGTCGTCGAGATGCGCCTTGTCAAGGAGCCCTGCGAGATACAGCAGATAGACCTGGCCTGCAACCTGGGATACGCGATGCATATGGCCGCAACCAAGCTGATGAAGCCCGGGATGCTTGAGCAGGACCTCGTGGGTGTGATGGAAGGCGTGGTGATCAGCGGTGGCTATATTCCTTCGTTCCCCACTATCCTGTCGCAGAACGGTGAGACGCTGCACAACCATTCGCATCACCAGGTGCTGACCGAAGGCCGCCTGACCGTGATCGACGCCGGAGCGGAGATAGCCAGCCACTACTGCTCCGACTTTACCCGCACGCTGCCCTGCAGCGGTCGTTTCACTGAACAACAGAAGGACATCTACACCATAGTTTCGGAAGGCAACAACCTGGCGCTGGGTCTTGCCCGTCCCGGCATCAGCTACCGCGAGGTACATCTGTCAGTGTGCCGCCTTATGCTTCAGGGCCTGAAGAACCTCGGTCTGGTGAAGGGTGACGTGGACGAAGCCCTCGCCGCAGGCGCCGCCGGACTGTTCATGCCTCACGGCCTCGGTCACAATATGGGCCTCGACGTGCACGATATGGAGAACCTCGGAGAGAACTATGTGGGTTACGACGAGACAGTCACCCGCTCTACCCAGCTCGGCCTCGGCTCGCTGCGTATGGCCAGGGTGCTGAAGCCCGGTAACGTGGTGACCGACGAGCCCGGCATATATTTCATCCCCGCCCTCATCGACAAATGGAAAGCAGAAGGCACCTGCCGTGACTTCATTGCGTTCGACAAGCTGGACGCATACCGCAGTTTCGGCGGCATCCGCATCGAGGACGACCTGCTCATCACCGAGAGCGGCGCACGCCTGCTCGGCTCGAAACGCCTCCCGAGGACGGTAGAAGAAGTTGAAAACGCAATGGCACAGGAATAATTATGAAAAAAGCACTCATCATAGCCTTGATTATGGCAATCTTATCTATGACGGCCTGCAAGACGCAGCAGGCAGACAGCGGCGAGATCGCAAAACCCGAAAACCTTGCAGCAGGAGGCCATTTCACAGCCGAAATAATGCACCAACTCGGCAAGGTGTCCGACCCTCAGGTGAGCCCTGACGGCAGCCGCATCCTCTTTGGAGTGACTTATACCAGCATAGAGCAGAACAAAGGCGTCCGCCAGCTGTTCGTGATGGACATAGACGGAAGCGGCCGCACCCAGATCACACATTCTGGCAAAAGCTGCTCGAATGCACGCTGGCTTGACGACAAGACAATCGTATACCTTTGCGGAGGACAGATGTACAAGATTCCCGCAGCCGGAGGCGCTGCAGTGCAGGTAAGCAATGTTGAAGGAGGTATGTCCGAGTTCAAGCTGTCCGACGACTTCAGCAAGGTGATGTATGCCGGTACGGTGAAGAACTACACCGCCCCGACCGACGTATATCCCGACCTGGACAAGGCTACGGTCCGCACAATCGACGGCCTTATGTACCGTCACTGGGACCATTTCGTGGAGGATATACCCCATACTTTCGTTGCCTCTTTCGACGGCAGCAAGGTCGGCGAGGGTAAGGACATCCTCGAAGGCCAGCCTTTCGAACTCCCCACCGAGCCTTTCGGAGGCCTGGAGCAGCTCAGCTGGAGCCCTGACGGCAGCAAGATTGCCTACTCCTGCCGCAAGCTGACAGGAATCGACTATGCTTTCTCCACAAATACCGACATCTATCTCTATGACGTAGCTACCGGAGCCTGCGAGAACCTCACCGAAGGCATGCCGGGCTACGACACCGAGCCCGTGTTCAGCCCCAAAGGCGATATGATAGCCTGGTGCAGTATGGAAAGGGCCCGCTACGAGGCCGACAAGGTGCGCATCTTCGTGATGGACCTTGCTACCCGCAGCAAGAGAGAGCTGACTGCCGATTTCAAATACAACGGCTCGATACCGGTGTGGAGCGCAGACCAGCGCTACATCTATTTCGCATCGCTCGTGGAAGGCGTCCAGGAAATCTGGCGCTGCGACCTTGCCTCTTCTAAGATGGAGCGTGTCACCCCCCAGCACGAATGGTATGACTTCGACACTCCGGCAGTGCTTGCCGACAGGATGATAACCACCAACCAGTCGATGATGCGTCCTTCGGAGATCGTTTCCGTGTCGCTTGCCGACGGCAGCTGGAAGCAGCTCACCCACGAGAACGACGACATCCTGGCTAAGCTGGAACAGCCCAAAGTTGAGGAGCGCTGGATCACCACCACCGACGGCAAGAAGATGCTCACCTGGGTGCTCTATCCCGACGGCTTCGACGCTTCGAAGACCTATCCTGCCATTCTGGTATGCCTCGGAGGCCCCCAGGGCACGCTGAGCCAGAGCTGGTCGACCCGCTGGAACTACCGTCTGATGTGCTCGCAGGGCTATATAATGGTGCTTCCCAACCGTCGCGGAACTACAGCCTTCGGACAGGAATGGACAGAGCAGATATCCGGTGACTACATCGGCCAGAACATGCAGGACTACCTGCGTGCCGCAGACGTTATGCTTGCGGAGCCGTATGTGGGCAAGATGGCCGCAGTGGGAGCAAGCTATGGCGGATATTCGGTATACTATCTGGCCGGCATCCACAGAGGCCGCTTCAGCGCTTTTATAGCGCACGCAGGCATCTTCAATGAAGAGCATATGTATGAGATGACCGAAGAAATGTGGTTCCCCGACTGGGACAACGGCGGAATAGCCCGTCCCGACGAGGTTATGGCCGGAGCTCCCTGGAGCGACAATCCGGTTGCCCGCCGCCACTACGCCAACTCTCCGCACACTCTCATCAAGAACTGGGACACTCCCATAATGGTCATCCACGGAGAGCTTGACTACCGCGTGCCCGTGGACCAGGGCATGGCGGCATTCAACGCAGCCCAGATGATGGGCGTGCCTTCGAAGATGCTGCTCTTCCCCGACGAGAACCACTGGGTGCTCAAGCCCCAGAACTCGGTGTACTGGCACCGCCAGTTCTTCGAGTGGCTTGACCGCTGGTGCAAGTAGGACTTCCTGAGTGATGCCACCCCAATCCGGGTGGCATGCTTTTAGCTAATATGACTGTCAAATCAATATTGACTAGTTATGGTAACTCTTTATTTACTCCTCGGACTAGTGTACAATACCCAAAACCCCCAATGGAACACGGCGCAGTATGCGCAATTGTGGAATCAGGTAGAGAAGGCTCTCAATGACGGAAAGCCGCAGACTGCCGCAAAATATCTCGGAGAACTCGAAGAGATGACCCGCAACGCCGGGGACGAACTCGAGCGCCTCGAGGTGATGCGCCAGAGGTACGACTGTATGTCGCGCTACAACTGGAAGGAAGCGCGGGATTACTATGACAATTATACCTCGTTCAGGGACTCTGTATTCAGTGACCTCGATTCCAACATAGAAAAATATAACAGGCACCCACGGGTCATAATGCTCATCACAGAGAAGATCTCGCGTCTCTACAATGCCGAGAATTCCAAGGATGAGAAGAACCAGAGCGAGGATGTATTCAAGAACATCCGCAAGATGTGCCAGGAAGCCATCAAGGCCTTCCCGAAGTCAGACCATACGGACCGGCTTCGCAGCATCATAGCCAATATGGATTCAGCCTGGCTGAACTTCAGCGGGCCCGACAGGGGCTATCCCGGTTCAGAGTTCACATATGAGGTGAACACAAAGAACATCGCTTCCGCCGACTTCAAGGTCTACAGGCTCACCGGCCGCTACAGCATCGGCGACGGGGAGAAGTTTGCGAAATATGACAGCGGTTCTTCACGCTGCGTGCTGGTCGGCTCCAGGAAGCTCGACTCTTTCAAGAACAAGTACAATATCAGCGAAGAGCTGAAGACCAGCTGGAAATTCGAGCAGGAAGGTCTATATGTCGTCAAGATTGTCTCAGGAGACAAGTATTCATACGAAGAAGTCTACATCAGCCGTGTGGCAGTCGCCCAACGCGATGCTGACGGCAAGCACGAAGTCTATGCGGTAGACGCGATGAGCGGCAAGCCCTACGACAAGATGTCCGTCACCACTTACCGTGAAGGCCGCGGCAGCGGCATTTTCCTTTCGCCGGTGATTTTCTCGACGAAAGAATATGCCCAAGACGGCTTCGTCACGCTGAACCAGAAGCTCTATGAGTCTCCCCAGAATTACGCAATGCTCGCAGTGGAGGCCGAAGGTGACTCTTTCTCAGGCCCGCTGGGCATCAGCAAGCCCTACATTAGGAACTACCGCGAAGAAAGGATTGATGAAGGCGTCTATGTATACACCGACCGCAGGCTCTACAAGCCTACCGACGAGATCCATTTCAAGCTTATCGCCTACCGCTCCGACGGCAAGAAGGGCAAGGTGATAGAAGGCAAGAACCTGGAGGTCGCGCTCTATGCTCCTGCCGAGAGCAAGCCCGTGGCCAGGGTGAATGTCGTGACCAATGCCTACGGCTCGGCCAGCGGCTCGTTTAAGATTCCCGAGGGAAGCCGCAACGGCAGTTACTCTATCCGTACGGACTGGGGCGGTACGAGCGTGCACGTCGAGGAATATGTCACTCCCGATTTCTATCTGGAGATGCCGGCTCTCGAAGGCCTCTACACCTTTGATGACATCATCACCCAGACGGGTGTGGTGAAAGGCTATGCAGGAGTCGCAATGGCAGGCGCGAAGGTGGAATATACGGTGCACCGCCAGCCCCGCTGGAGAATCTGGCGCCCCGGCCAGAGCTATGAGTGGAAGCTGATCGACGAAGGCAGCGTCACCGCCGATGCCGAAGGCCGCTTCTCCATTTCGTTCAAGGCCGAAAGGCCCGAAACCGCAGAGGAAGACGACGATTTCAGCGCATCTTTCATCGTTGAGGTGAAGGTCACCGACCGTCAGGGAGAGACTCACGAAGCGTCTCAGAGCGTGATGGTGGCTGACATCCCGCTGGAACTCAGTACTGCTTTCGCCAGCGAAGTGACGGTCAACGACACTGTCATCGCTGTCAACCGTGATGCAGAGAAATATATCCTCATCAAGGGCAACAACCGCAACGGCATACCCCAGACCATCGACGGGACCTTCAGGCTGCTGCGCGACGGCAAGCTCGTGACAGAGGGTGATTTCACAACAGGCAAAACCCGCGACCTCGATTTCAGCACTCTGCCTTCAGGCAGCTACAAGCTGGAATACCAAGTCATCTGGCGCGGCCGCACCATTTCCGGCAGCAGGGAAGTGGCCCTGTTCTCGCCTTCCGACACCAAGGTGCCCGTGGAAAGCAAGCTGTTCTTCTATCCGCTTGAAACCGAAGGCGGCATAGAGTTCTTCGTCGGAACCACTGAGGATGACCTCTACGTCGAGGTCGAGCTTTTCGACCGCGAGAAGAAACTTTACAGAATGCCTCTGCACCTGACAAACAACGCCCGCAAGATAAGCCTGCCCTATCTCGACAAGTATAACGACTGCGTCGAGTTGTCGCTGTTCACTATAAGAGGATGCAAGAGCTATAGCGAAACCCATACTTTCAACCGTCCCGTCAGCCCTACCAGGTTCGACCTGACCATAGAGTCGTTCCGTGATCGCACCGCTCCTGAAACAGAAGAGAGTTTCATCGTGAAGGGCCCTGCCAGCGAACTGACCGTGTCGATCTTCGACGTCACCACCGACCGCTACGGCGCCAACAATTTCTGGTTCTCTCCTTTCCGTGCCTATTATACCTACAGCCCTTCGATTTCAACCAACCTTCCCGACGGAAGGGGCAGGCTGTACCACGAGGTTATGGGTTATGGTGCCACCGGAGGAAGGATGCTGAGCCGCAGCGTTTCGATGAACACTATGGCCAAGAACGGAATGGAAGAAGAAATGGTGATGATGGACGATATGATGGTGGTCGAGGAAGCAGCGATGGCGCCCGCTTCAGCCGATATGCAGAGTATGGATGAAGGTGAGCAGCAGGCGGATGTCCGCAGCGACTTCGGCGAGACGATAGCCTTCTATCCTCATCTTACAATAGGCGAAGACGGCAGGGCCGAAGTGAAATATACCACCCGCCAGGCCTTCGGCACCTTCAGGGTGCTGATCCTTGCACACGACAAGAACCTGCACAACGGCAGTGCGGAGCAGAAGTTCATTGTGCAGAAAGAACTTATGGTGATGCCTTCGCTCCCTCTGTTCGCCACCGAAGGTGACAAGATCACCCTCAAGACTGTGGTCGCCAACGTTGGTGGCCGCGAGCTGAAAGGCACCGCGCATATCGCCTTCGAGGATGCCGTAACAGGCAAAAAGATAGACCTCGGCACCAAGGACAAGAAAGTGACGCTTGCCGCCGGAGCCCAGAGCGAGCTCGAGTGGACGGTAACCGTACCTGCAGTTCAAAGGATGAACGTGACCATCGATGTCACTGCCGACGGCATTTCCGACGGCGAGAAGAACGTCATCGAGATAGTACCCGGCATCAGGGAGATTACCGAGACCGCATCGTTCGTGCTTGGAGGTCCTCACGGCCGCAGCTATTACGAGCGCCAGCTTCAGGACCGCATAGGCGCGAAGGATGCAAAGATCAGATATGAGGAATACAGCACACTCGACGCAGTGCGTGCCGCCCTCGTCGCCCCGAAACGTCCGACCAACGACAATATGATCAGCTGGCTCAACGTGCTTTATGTGTCAAAGGTAAGGCAGAAGATAGGCGAGGTGGTCGACAAGGACCTCACCGATGCCGCAGTAGCCAAGCTGCTCTCGTTGCAACGCACGGACGGCAGCTTCAGCTGGTTCCCCTGCATGTACGGCTCTGACGTGCTCACGCTGCTCTTCCTCGAGAAGATGAGCCAGCTCGACCGGATGGGAGTCCGTCCCGCAGGCATCGATGCAAGCGTGCGGAAGGCTCTTCGTTACATAGACGGCCGCATCGTTTCGATAGCTTCCGTGAAGAACTGGAGCTACACCTCTCTGATCGATTACTTCGAAGTCAGGAGCCATTATCTTGACATCTCTATGTCAGACAAGGTGAAAGATATTTTCAATCAGTTCCTGACAGCATCCGAGAAAGACTGGCAGACTCTGTCGATACAGGCCAAGGCCCAGCTCAGCAACACGCTGCTGCGCACCAAGGGCACCGGCTTCTGGCGCAGCGCTTTCTCCGGCAGAGTGGACAAGCTCATCGCATCGCTCGTCGACCACGCTGTGAAGAACAGGACGGTCGGCTGCTATTTCCCCAATGCCGTGATACCTTTCCGCGGCCTGATGAGCAATGAAATCTATGCACACGCAGAACTTCAGGAGCTGTTCTGGCTCGTCGGTGAGAAAGAGACCGTAAAGGGCCTGCAGCAGTGGCTGCTTCTGCAGAAGCACAACCAGGCCTGGGAGAGCGATATGGCCACGGCCGACGCCGTGTTCGCACTGCTCACCCACGAAGCCGAGGACCTGCGTCTTGGCGCTGTCTACTATACCTACAAGGCTCCGATGAAGGAAGTCAAGGAGTTCGGCAACGATATGACGGTCAAGCGTACGTTCTGGCGCGACGGCAAGGAGCTTGCCGATGGAGAAGTGCTGCACGTGGGCGACCGCATAGAAGTGCGCTATGACCTGTGGAACGGCGAGAACCGCTCGTTCGTGCAGATCCACGCTATGCGTCCTGCCTGCTTCTATCCCGTGGACGAACGCTCGTACGGATCTTCATATTTCTACAAGGAGCAGACAGCTTCCGGCACGGAGTACTACTACCAGTTGCTGCCGGAGGAAGACACACACCTCGTGGAGTCATTCTACGTGACTCAGGAGGGAGTGTTCGACAAGGGTCTTGTGGAAATGGAGTCGCTCTACGCCCCCGAATACAGGGCTCATACCGCAGGTGGAATGGTAATCAGTGAGTAGGTGCGTCGTTGATGCGGCGTATCTTCGCACCGAGGGCCGATAGCCTTTCCTCGATGTTTTCATAACCGCGGTCGATCTGTTCGACGTTGTGGATGACGCTCCTGCCTTCTGCGCCCAGCGCTGCGATCAGCAGTGCGATGCCGGCGCGGATGTCGGGAGACGTCATCTCGCGGCCTTTCAGCTGGCGGGTGTGGTTGTGTCCGATGACTACGGCCCTGTGAGGGTCGCAGAGGATTATCTGGGCTCCCATATCGATCAGCTTGTCGACGAAGAACAGGCGGCTCTCAAACATTTTCTGGTGGATCAGCACGCTGCCCTTCGACTGGGTGGCGACCACCAGCATAACGCTCAGCAGGTCGGGAGTAAGTCCGGGCCAGGGAGCGTCGGCAATCTTGAGTATCGAGCCGTCGATGTAGGTTTCCACCGCGTTCTGCTTTTGTGCGGGGATGTATATGTCGTCGTCCTTCTGGATGATCTTGATGCCGAGACGGCGGAAACTGTCGGGGATGATGCCGAGATTTTTGTATGATACGTTCTTGATGGTGAGCTCGCTGCAGGTCATCGCAGCCATTCCGATGAAGCTGCCGACCTCGATCATATCGGGCAGTATGGTGTGCTGCGCTCCGTGGAGCGACTCTACGCCGTCTATGGTGAGCAGGTTGGAGCCGATGCCTTCTATGCGGGCACCCATACCGACCAACAGGCGGCACAGCTGCTGAACATAGGGCTCGCAGGCTGCATTGTAGATCACGGTGCGGCCTTTGGCCATCACGGCGGCCATTATGACATTGGCCGTGCCTGTGACGGAAGCTTCCGAAAGCAGGATGTCAGCGCCTTTAAGTTTCTTCGCAGTGATAATGTAGGAAGCCTTGTCCGTGTCGTAGACGGCCTTGGCCCCCAGCTTGGCAAATCCGTCGAAATGGGTGTCGAGATGCCGGCGGCCTATCTTGTCTCCTCCCGGTTTTGATGCGATGGCATAGCCGATGCGCGAGAGAAGCGGACCGATCAGCATCACGGAACCACGGAGGGCGGCGTTGTCGTGGCGGAATTTCTCGCTGCGCAGGAAATCCAGGTCGATCTCTTCTGCACGGAAAGACCATTTCTTGTCGCCGACCTTCTCCACCTTGCTGCCCATCTCCTGCAGAAGGCCGATGAGATTGCGCACGTCGGAAATGTCCGGAACGTTGTCGATGGTGACTTCTTCTCTGGTGAGCAGGGTGGCGCAGAGCACCTGCAGAGCCTCGTTTTTCGCACCCTGGGGAGTGATTTCACCGTGCAGCTGGTGTCCGCCTTCTATTTCAAAAGATGCCATTGTTAATACTGTTGATAAAGATTATCCAAAGATAATTATTTTTGCTCTTATGAAAATCGGAGATGTCGATTTAGGGGAGAAACCACTTCTTCTTGCACCTATGGAGGACGTGACGGATGTGTCGTTCAGATATGTCTGCAAGAAGTTCGGCGCCAATATGATGTACACCGAGTTCATCTCGTCAGACGGTCTTATCCGCGATGCGGCGGGCTGCCTCGACAAGATGGTGGTCTACGATTACGAGCGCCCTATAGGGATGCAGGTCTATGGCAACATCCCCGATGCGATGGTGGAGTCGGCGAAGAAGATGGATGCGGCAGGGGCGGATGTAATAGACATCAATTTCGGCTGCCCGGTGAGCAAGATAGCCCGCCGTGGGGCCGGGAGCGGAATGATGAAAGAACCGGACAAGATGGTCGACATCACCCGCAGGATAGTGGAGGCAGTGTCGAGGCCGGTGACCGTCAAGACACGCCTGGGATGGGACGAGAATTCGAAGATAATCGTGGAGCTGGCGGAGCGCTTGCAGGACACAGGCATAGCCGCCCTCACCATCCACGGGCGCACACGCTGCCAGATGTACAAGGGCGAGGCGGACTGGACACTCATCGGGGAGGTGAAGAACAACCCGAGGATGCACATCCCCATCATCGGCAACGGAGACATAAAGACGCCGCAGGACGCAGCCAATGCCTTTGACCGCTATGGCGTGGATGGTGTGATGATAGGCCGCGCGAGCTTCGGACATCCCTGGATTTTCAAGGAGATCAGGCACTACCTCGATACAGGCGAAGAGCTGCCTCCGATGTCGGTGGCCGACCGCGTGGCCCTGGCAAAGGACCATCTTGCGAAGTCCATCGAGGTGAAGGGCCCGCGCACCGGCATACTCGAGATGCGGCGACACCTGAGCTGCTATTTCAAGTCGCTGGACAATTTCAAGGAGACGAGACTTAAACTGGTGACGTCGATGGACGTCGATGAGATAAACAACATATTGGACTACATACAAGAACGCTGGGGGTAAAATTTTCCATGTCAAATTTTGTAAACAAAGTTCTTCTTTTCCCGTACTACGTGGCTCTGGCTGCCCGCAACCGGGCATACGACAAAGGCCGCCGCAAGGTGATGGACTACCGCAGTTTCGGAGACCGCGTCATTTCGATCGGCAACATTGCGATGGGAGGCACTGGCAAGACTCCCCACGTGGAGATGTTCATCAGGCATTTCCTCAATGAAGGGAAGACCGTGGCAGTGGTGTCGAGAGGCTACAAGAGGAAGACGAAAGAGTGCATCGAGGTGAGCGTGGATTCCTCAGCCCTGGAAGTGGGAGACGAACCGCTGCAGATCAAGCGCAAGTTCCCCCAGGTCCGCGTGTTCGTCGACAGGCACAGGGAAGTTCCCACGGAGCAGGTGATCAATCCGCCCCTCGGAATTCCTGTCGACGTGGTCCTTCTCGACGATGCCCACCAGTACCGCAAGCTCGTGCCCGGCCGTTCGATTGTCCTCATCGATTATAACCATCCGGTTTTCAAGGACAACCTTTTCCCGTTCGGCAAGCTGCGTGACCTGCCGACTCAGATCAAGCGTGCCGACACCATCATCATCACCCGAAGCCCTGCCTGGCTCGACGAGTGGCAGAAGGAGAAGATAATTGCGGCCAACCGCATCAACCAGAACCAGAAGGTGTTTTTCACCACGGTCGATTATCTGAAGCCCGTGAAGGTGTTCGACGATGCCGACGGCAGGTTTATCTACAGCCAGGAGTGCATCCTCTTCACAGGCATAGCCGACCCGATAGAGCTGCATAACTACCTCACCACACGCTACGCCGAAATCTACGAGGTGAAATACCCCGACCATCATCTATATACGAAGAAAGATATCAAGGATCTGGCCCGTCTGGCCAAAAAATACCCGGCCGCCGTGCTCCTCACTACTGAGAAGGATGCACAGCGGCTGAGACTTGTTGAAGATGCCTGCAAGGCTGTCAGCACACGTCTCTTCTATGTTCCGATAGAGACGAGGCTGATAGAGGGTGAAAGTGACTTACTTCTCTACAAAAGTCACAATTGAGTGGGCCGGAATCTTGAAGGTCAGTGATGCGCCGTCGACGCTGAATGCGCTGAAGGCCTTTGTCCCTACCTTGTCAGGTGCGTCGAAGGAGTTGTAGTCCTTGATGTCGGGGCTTGTCAGGATTTCTGCCGTGAAAGCCTTGCCGCTTGCTCCGAGGTTTACTGTCACGTCCACATCGTTGTCAAGGTTGACGTTGGTGACGGAGATGCTGAGCTTGCCGGCATCGGAGATGGATGTGGTGGAGCTGATGGCGTGAACGTCCGCCAGCTTGCCGTCGGCGCTCTGCAGCAGGTCTGACTTGACTTCAGCCGGGACATATCTGTTCCTGCGGTGGGTGTTGTACATCTTATATACAAAGAAGGTAGGGGTCTTCACCATCTTGTCGTCCCGGGTGAGGAGCATTGCCTGCAGCACGTTCACCATCTGCGCGATGTTGGTCATATTGATGCGCTCGGTATATTTGTGGAAGATGTCGAAGGTGGTTGCGGCAACTACGGCGTCGCGCATCGTGTTCTGCTGGAAGAGGTGGCCGGGGTTGGTGCCGGGCTCCACGTCCCACCAGGTGCCCCACTCGTCGATGAGCAGCTTGACGTGGTTCTCGGGGTCATATTTGTCCATAATGGCGATGTGCTTCTGGATGACGGGTTCGATGCCCATTGACTTGGCGACGGTCCAGTAGTAGAAGTCGGAGTCGAAATCTGTGGCCGAGCCGTGGCTGGGCTTGCTGAAGTCGGTGGAATAATAGTGTACGCCGACGCCGTCCATCTGCTGGCCGATGCCTGACATCAAGACCTCGGTCCAGTTGTAGTCATAGTCCGAAGCGCCGCTGGCGATCTTGAACAGGTGGTTTCCGCCGTAGTCGCGGCAATACTCCGCATAGCGGCGGTATTCGCCGGCATAGTATTCGGGAGTCATCTGTCCGCCGCAGCCCCAGCTTTCGTTGCCTACTCCCAGATATTTCACTTTCCAGGGCTCCTTGCGGCCGTTCTTTGCCCTGAGGTCAGCCCATTTGCCGCCGTCGGCAGTCATATAGAGCACCCAGTTGGCAAGTTCCTGGACGCTGCCGCTGCCCACGTTGCCGCTGATGTAAGGTTCGCATCCAAGCATCTCGCAGAGGTTGAGGAATTCGTGGGTTCCGAAGCTGTTGTTCTCCACGGTGCCTCCCCAGGACGAATTGACCATCGTGGGGCGGTTGTCGCCGATGCCGTCTTCCCAGTGGTAGTAGTCGGCGAAGCATCCTCCGGGCCAGCGGATCACCGGGACTTTCAGTTCGCGCAGGGCTTCCAGCACATCATTGCGGTAACCGTCCGTGTTGGGAATGGGTGAATTCTTTCCTACCCAGATGCCACCGTAGATGCCGGAGCCAAGGTGCTCGGCGAACTGGCCGTAGAGTTCGTCGGGGATGACGTTGGCGGCCTGGTCGGGGTGGATAGTGATGGTGGCCTTGTTGGTTCCGGTGGTTTCGGAAGTGTCGTTGCCGCAAGAACCTGCCAGAACCACGGACAGGGCGGCGAGAGATGCCAGAATGAGTTTTTTCATAGTCAGTTGCGATTATCAGAATGTAAAAATATGAAAAAACCTGCAGAACGTTATAAACAAGGTTTAATAATTTGCTTGTTACTAAAAAATGGCTATCTTTGCAGCCCCCAAAAAGTGGGAAATCGCAACATTTAAGTATTAACTAATTAACAATCAAGACTGTGGACACACTTAGCTACAAAACACTGTCGGTCAACAAAGAGAACTCCTCTAAAGAGTGGGTTGTCATCGATGCTACCGATCTGGTCCTCGGCCGTCTTGCTAGCAGGGTTGCAATTTTGCTCCGTGGCAAAAACAAACCCAACTTCACTCCGAACG
This sequence comes from Bacteroidales bacterium, assembly GCA_017519185.1. Classification (GTDB taxonomy): domain Bacteria; phylum Bacteroidota; class Bacteroidia; order Bacteroidales; family UBA932; genus Equibacterium. The sequence goes on from JAFWSX010000013.1 coordinate 42,827, forward strand.
CTGACTGTGGTGACAACGTCATCATCCTCAACGCAGACAAAGTACGTCTGACCGGAAAGAAGCTTACCCAGAAGCAGTACGTCCGCCACACCGGTTATCCGGGAGGTCAGCGTTTCTCAACGCCCAAGGATCTGTTCGAGCGCAAGCCGCTGGCCGTCCTCGAGCACGCCGTCAAAGGCATGCTTCCCAAAACACGTCTGGGTGAGAAACAGTTCCACAACCTGTACCTTTACACAGGCAACGAACATCCTCACGCAGCTCAAAACCCTAGAACTATTACATTAAACGAAATCTAAACAGAGCATGGAAGTAATCAACGCCCTTGGAAGACGTAAATCAGCTGTTGCTCGCGTTTATGTAAACACTGGAAAAGGCAACATCACGATCAACGGTCGTCCCCTCGAAGAGTACTTCAGGGAGGACACTCTCCGCTATATCGTGCAGCAGCCTCTGGAACTCACAGGTACCCTTTCTTCATTCGACATCAAGGTCACCCTTGACGGCGGTGGAATCAAAGGTCAGGCAGAAGCTCTCCGCCTTGCAATCGCCCGCGCGCTTTGCGAGATCGACAAGGAAGCTTACCGCCCCATTCTCAAGTCTAACGGCTTCCTCACACGCGACAGCCGCGAAGTCGAGAGAAAGAAACCTGGTCAGCCCGGTGCACGCAGACGCTTCCAATTCAGCAAACGTTAACATTTATTTACGCTTTACCACAATTGCACAGATGGTTTACGGTAAAATGACCGGACCTGCCTATCAATAGCTACCAGTCGTTTGGCCATCTGCGGAAAATCTGCGGGACCGCAGCGAGCGCTACCTGCAGGATTGACAAAAAGAGAACCCTCCCCGGAGAGGGTCAGAAACACAAACAAAAACAAACCAAAATGTCTAGAACAAATTTCCAAGACTTACTCGATGCAGGTGTTCACTTCGGTCACCAGAAGAGAAAATGGAATCCTAAGATGGCTCCCTATATCTATATGGAGAAGAACGGGATTCACATCATTGACCTGCATAAGACTGTTGTCAAAATAGATGAAGCTGCAGCAGTTATGAAACAGCTTGCCCTCGCAGGCCGCAAGATACTGTTCGTAGCCACCAAGAAACAAGCCAAAGAGATCGTCGCCGCACAGGCACAGTCAGTGAACATGCCGTTCGTGACCGAGCGCTGGGCCGGTGGAATGCTCACCAACTTCCCGACCATCCGCAAGGCTGTCAAGAAGATGAACACCATCGACAAGATGATCAGCGACGGTACATTCGAGACTCTTGCCAAGAGAGAACGTCTCCAGATCACCCGTCAGAGGGCCAAACTCGAGAAGAACCTCGGTTCTATCGCCGACCTCAACCGCCTCCCTTCAGCACTCTTCGTAGTTGACGTACAGAAAGAGATCAACGCCGTGAAGGAAGCCAACCGCCTCAACATTCCCGTAATCGCAATGGTTGATACTTGTTGCGACCCTACCAACATTGATTATGTGATTCCGGCAAATGATGATGCTGCAAAATCTATCGCCCTCGTTACAGAAGTGCTTTGCAAAGCTATAGCAGAAGGTCTGGAAGAGCGCAAGCTTGAGAAGGACAAAGCTCAGGACGATAACGATGAGGCCGCCGAGGCAGCTCCCGCTCCTGCAAGAAGGGTTCGCGCCCGCAGGGCTCCGAAAGCTGAGGCTAAGCCCGAAGAAGTTAAACAGGAAGAGAGCGCTCCCGCCGCTGAAGCTGCTCCTGCCAATGAATAACATTTAAAACTTATTGACATGGAAATCAAAGCAGCAGATGTCGCTAAATTGCGCAAAATGACAGGTGCGGGAATGATGGACTGCAAGAACGCACTTGTAGAGGCTGAAGGAGACTTCAACCGTGCCCAGGAAATCATCCGTGAGAAAGGCAAGCTCGTAGCCGCCAAACGCGCTGACCGCGAGACTACCGAGGGTGCAGTCGTTGCCCGTATCAACGGCAGCAAAGCTATCCTTGTAAGCCTTGGTTGCGAGACTGACTTCGTTGCCGCCAACGCTGAGTTCAAGGCTCTGGCAGAGGCTATCGCAGACGCTGCCATCGCAGCTTTCCCTGCTGACAAGGAAGGTCTGATGGCCGCCAAGATGGCTGATGGCCGTACTGTTGAGTCGGCTATCACCGAGCAGACCGGTAAGAGCGGCGAGAAGCACGTGATTGCTTACTACGCTACTCTCGAAGCTCCCTGCATCGGTTCATATATCCACTTCACTCACAAGGACGGTGCTATCGTCGGCTTCAACAAGGAAGTTCCCGCAGAGCTCGGCAAGCACATCGCAATGCAGGTTACCTCTATGAAACCCGTTGCTGTCAATGCTGAAAGCGTTCCCGCTGAAATCGTTAAGCAGGAACTCGAGGTTGCTACCGAGAAGACCAAAGAGGAGCAGATCCAGAAGGCCGTCGATGCAGCTCTCAAAAAAGCTGGCATCAACCCGGCTCACTGCGACAGCGAGGACCACATCGAGTCCAACACTGCTAAAGGCTGGCTCACTCCCGAGCAGGCAGCACAGGCTCGCGAGATCATCAAGACCGTCTCAGCAGAGAAGGCCGCCAATCTTCCCGCAGCTATGATCGAGAACATTGCGAAAGGCCGTCTGGCCAAGTTCTTCAAGGAGCAGACTCTTGAGGAGCAGGAGTTCGTGATGGAAGGCAAGATCGCCGTGAAGGATTATATCGCAGGCATCGACAAGGACGCCAAGGTTGTGGCTTTCCGCCGCTTCTCACTCAGCGACTAAGTCGTCAAGCATAAAATAGAAAGAAGGTGTCCCCAAAGGGCACCTTTTTTTGTGCTCCCTTGCACAGACTTGTTTTGCGGCGACCTCCGTTCGCTAGCGCTCACTCCGACCCTCCCATTGTCTACTTCGTCATCGCTGCGCGATAACTCGTATCCAACGGGCCCCTCCCTCTTTACTACCGAGGGCGGTAGTGTCGCCTTCAAAACAGTCTGTTACGGAGGCAACGATAGTTTTATAAATCGCATCTATATAGAGACGTATTTACAATGTTTGTGTGTTTCTATTATAGCACATTATGAAAGATACCCGATACATACTTTTGCTCGCTTTGTCTGCAATGCTGGCCGTCCTACTTGCCGGATGCAGTGTGGGTTCGCTGGATACTGAAGAGGAAACCAGTGGTGAACAAACAGTGGAAACTTATTATCCTCCATATGGATATACGGTAGCCTTCAGTTTCAGGGATATTTCAGGGAATGACCTGGTGGCCCCTTTGGCATCAATGGAAAGCGATAAAAGGTTCAATATCCATATTAAATGGTCAGCTGAAGATTCTGAATATGAGTCAGACTTTGGTATAGTGCCAATGGACGAGCGTTACAATATTGTCGAAGCGAAAGAAGACGGGACTTGCGAAGGGAACGTCACCTGGTATCTGATACATTCAGGCGTCGGATATGGAGAAACAGCTACTTTCAGTATCCAATGCAATACCATATTCGGGGATTATGCTTTCCACGATATAACTACTTGGTGGAAAGAGAAAAAACGCAGATACAGATTTGTATCAGGAATTCAGCATCCGATATGCACAAAGGCTGCTTATGCAGGGCAGGAAGTCACTCCAGTGGAGAGTGTGCTGCATATCGAGACTGCTGAATTTTCCAGAAATGAAGTTCACTATCTCATAGACTTTATCCTCGATAAGTAAACTCTTTATTATTTTTGCATAAACGCAAAATAATAAAACCAACTATGAAGAAAATAATATTGACGATTGCGGCGGCCGTCTTCGCGCTGTCTTTTGCTGCCAATGCACAGGAGCTGTCAAGCGCTCCCGGTCCGGTAGATTCTCCCCAGATAAACCCTGACGGTACCGTCACATTCCGCTTCCAGGACAAGAAGGCCGTGAAGGTCCAAGTGACCGGTGATTTCCTTCCTCCCCAAAGAGTGGGCAGGCAGGAGGTTCAGGGTGTTGCCGATATGAAGGAAGGCGAGAACGGAGTCTGGGAATACACCTCTGAGAAGCTGGCTCCCGAATTCTACGGCTACAAGTTCATCGTCGACGGCGTGACCATTCCCGACCCGGCCAACCTCGTAGTCTGCAGAGACGGTTCGACCCTCACAACCAAGTTCCTCATCCCCGGTGACAGGGCAGACCTCTATGCAATCCACGACGTTCCACACGGAACAGTATCACACGTGTGGTATCCTTCGCCCGTGGCCGGTTTCAACCGCCGTATGGCCGTCTATACTCCGGCAGGTTACGAGGACAACCCCAAGACCAAATATCCCGTGGTCTACATCCTTCACGGCATCGGCGGTGACGAAGATTCCTGGCTTACCCACGGCCGTGCAGCCCAGATCCTCGACAACCTCATCGCATCCGGTAAGGTTAAGCCGATGATCGCGGTCTTCACCAACGGCAACATATCTCAGCAGGCTGCCGTGCACCAGACCGGCAACGGCTACATCCACCAGTCGACTATGCTTCCCAAGACTATGGACGGCACATTCGAGACAGCATTTACCGAGGTTGTAAACTACATCGACAAGCACTACCGCACCATCGCCAAGAAGCAGTCGAGGGCCATCTGCGGCCTTTCAATGGGTGGTCACCACAGCCTGTACATATCTGCCAACAATCCCGACCTGTTCGGCTATGTCGGACTGTTCTCGGCAGCTGTAGGCGTTACGGATGCTTCAATTTCGCCTATGTACCAGGACCTGGATGCAAAACTCGCGAAGCAGTTCGCCGGAAAGCCGTTCTATTTCATAGCCTGCGGCAATTCCGATTTCCTGTTCCAGGCCAACAAGTCATATATGGCAAAACTCGACGCTGCCGGCTATCCCTACAAATATTTGGAGACCGACGGCGGCCACATCTGGAAGAACTGGCGCATCTACCTCACCGAATATCTGCCGCTGATCTTCAAGTAGCGGCTGCAGACTGAAAACAAAGCAGAGAGGATGGATCGAAATGCTTGATTCATCCTCTTTTTTTAGCTAAATTTGTTTATGAAGCAACGGCTTATACTCCTTCTCCTTCTTTGCCTGACTGCGTGCGGTACTACAGGGATCCAGAGCCGGCTGGATGAAATCGACGGCTATGTGGACAGTGACCCGCAGGCAGCGCTTGCCGCCCTCACGGGTCTGGATATGGGTGATGTCAGATCGCGTTCGGACAAAGCACACTATTCCCTGCTCTACAGCAAAGCTCTTGATAAATGCTACATCGACACAACCGATGTCTCTGTCGTGGCAGACGCCGTAGACTGGTATTCACGACACGGCAGCCCGGATGAGAAAATGCAGACCTATTATTATCTCGGGCGCATCTATGGCAATGCCGGCAGATATACCGAGTCCATCATCGCCCTTACGCAGGCACTTGAAGAGGGGGAGCAGTCTTCTGACGTCAAGTACAAAGGCAGGGTCTACATAGCGATGGCAGATGCCTACAACAATAATTACAATGTGATTGAAGAGGGGCGTTGCGTGGACAAGGCGTTGGAGTATTTCAAGGAATCTGGTGATTCCACACAGATAAGAGCCGCACTTTTCCGCAAAGCAATCAGTTGTATGAATCTTGATGATTACGATGAGTCTGACTCCCTATTTTGTTATTTATTGTCCATTCCAGACTTAAAACCACATCTGAGAGCCAATTGCCTTTATCATTATGCCTATCTGCTTGCCTTACGTGATGGTGATCCGCAAAGGGCGAAAGCATTGTTCGAAGAAGCAGCCGGAGCCGGAGCGGGTTTTACCCAAGAGGCTGTGGCTGCATATTCATATATTCTGTGGTGCACAGGAGACAAAAAAGGGTCCGATGAGATGTTTGGCGCTTTGGAGCAAAGTGATTCTACCGCCGTCGGTCTCATAGCATTTTGGAAAAGCAGGATAAAGGCGGAAGAAGGTTCCTATCATGAAGCGTATAATTATCTTGATAATGCTCTGACTTATTCTGCCAAGGCGGAGTCCGAGGCTCTCCGACAGTCTCTTTCAATAGCCCAACGGGATTATTATTCGGCTGTAGCTGAGCAGCAGAGAGTCAATGCGGACAACCACAAGACGGTTTCTGTACTTATTGGAGTAGCGTCAATAGCTGTTGTCTTTCTGCTTTTTGGGATTGGAATAAATGTCATCAGGAGGATTAAGGAGCGCAGTGACCAAGCCATATCGAATCTTGAGTATATAAGAGAAAGGATGATGGCTGCGCAGAAGTCGGCAGACGATAAGGAAATAAAGATACAATCCCTCCAGGCAAAGTTCAGGGAGGTATTCCGGGAACATTTACAGATCGTAGCCAATCTCTATGAAAGCTACGATTTAAACCTTCGTCGAGGTGCTAATGGCGTCTCTACCTATAAGCAAGTCCAGGATGTTTTCAAGGCAATCAGGGGGGAAGAAGAATCCGGCCACTTGTTCGAACAAATCATAGACCGTGATATGGATGGGCTTATCTCTGCTTTCCGGAGAGACTTCCCAAAGCTCAAGGAACTCGACTATCAGTTGTTCTGCTATTATGTGGCCGGTTACGATACAAAAACCATTTCAATAATCCTTTCGGAGAGGAGTGCTGATTCCTTGTATATGAGGAAGAGCAGGCTGAAAAAAAAGATTGAAGACTCGTCAGCAAAAGATAAAGAAAAGTATCTCGAATACTTCAGATGCAAAGATTCCTGATGTTGCGTGTTAGACTTTTATTTGCGGCCCTTGTTGTAAATATTAGAAAATAAGATACTTGCGCATATCTCTATTGTTGGTTTTGTTAGACTGCAGTTAGACTTCCACCATGCTTTTCAGGCTAACTTTGTGTATGCCTAATAACCAACGCTTATGAAAACAACACTTTCACTTTTACTGACAGCATCTTTTGCTGTGCTTATGTCTCTTGGACTCTCTGCTAAAACAGACGGGGATTTGCCAATACCTATAAAGATATCCCGTCCTGGTGCAAATGAAAACCGTTCTCCTGAACAAGTCCCTTTCTATGCCCAGATTGAGGATTATTACGTAACCCTTGGCTGTGCCTCCTCAATAGGAAGTGCGTACATAACACTCATTTCTACTGCAGGAGATGATTATCAAACTGTGTTTGACACATCTGCAGGTGAAATAAACATTCCCATCAGTGGCGCTTCTGGACAATACAGACTTGATATTGTTCTCTTCTCTGGCGAATCCTATTACGGAGAGTTCATCCTTTGAGTATGCAACGTTTGAGGGGAATAAAGCATCTTTTAAGAGAATTATCTCTAAAGAAAAGTCAACACACCTAAACACAATGCTTTTATGAAGAGATTATCATTATCAGCAGCATTGCTGAGCGCAGCTATGCTGTTTGTTGCCTGCAACGGGATTGAAAAGGCTGCTTCTGATGTGGCGCCTGCCTCTGCCGTGCGTACTGCGGATGCGGCACGAAGCGTCAATGTCAGCCAGGGCGAAGCTGCCGGAATCGCAGATATGTTCCTGCAGACCGAAGCCGGCAGCAATAGGATACCTACAAAGAGTTCGGACTCACAGTCAAAACGTGTCAGCACGACAGCTACCGTCCGTGATGACGGGCAGGACCTGATGTACGTATTCAACTATGAAGGAGGTGGCTTTGTCATCGTGGGATCTACGAGAAACTACTATCCTATTCTTGCCTATTCAGACAAAGGCTCGTTTGAGCTGCAGGATGACATGGGCCCGGTGGACGTATGGCTTGACGAGACAAAAGTGTGCATCAAGAACAGTTCATCGCAGAGTGCTGAAACTAAGGCACAGATGCAGCAACTGTGGGCACGATACGACGGAACTTATGTGGACCCGACGCAGGAAATTCTTGCTGCCCGCCGGCCACAGACCCGTAGTGTGGGAGAAGATTCATGCTGGGCGCGCATCGAATATTTGCAATCTCTGTATGGCAGTGAAGGCTGGACGTTCAACTCCCTCTCCAACGCTGAGTACTATTTCGATGAATGGGGATTCGGAGACTTATACGACCAACTTTGCAACTCCGCTATACAGAATCATTCTGATCCCAGTGAGACAGTGATTGGTTATAAATATGGTCATGAAATAACAACACAGGTGGGCCCTTTGGTCGGTACTGAATGGTATCAAGAAGCTCCATTTGGTAATTTATGTCCTAATGGTACTGCTGGCTGCGGGCCAGTGGCTGCTGCCCAAGTTATGTTCTTTCACCAATATCCAGATACTCTTTCTTGGGATGGCATTCCCTTTACATGGCAAGATGTTCCAGCACATTATGTTAGTCTCTTCCAGACTTTAAGGCACCCTGAATTGATGAGAATGCTTGGAGAGAAATTCAATGTAATCTATTATACTGATAGTACAACATCTTCAACAGTATATAAAGTAGTTCACGGGCTACAATCATTAGGGTATACTGCTTATAGTCAAAACTATAATGTTACCTCAACGCACAATGAATTATTTAACAACCACAGACCAATCATAATGCGAGGAGTTAATACAGCTACAAATAAGGGACATTTATGGGTATGCGAAGGCGATAAACAAACTCTCGTTAACCAATTGGTTTTTTATACGGAGAATCAGCCATATGGCTCAGGAACATTCTATCCAGGTATGTATTCTTACAATAATCCAGGCGTTGAAGGAGGAGTAATGTATTTATATTTCTATATGAACTGGGGCTGGGGTAGTACAAACAATTATCACCCTAACGGATGGTTTTTATCAAACAACGTCAGCGTTAATGGTAATAATTATCAAAACTACAGAAAGAACATTTATGTATCAGTGCAAAATTAAACCTAAGAAGATGAAATCATTTCAATCAATCGTTTTATTGGGATTGCTGGCTTCATTGCTTGCAGGGTGTGACAAGCTAGACACTCCGCCTGTACATTCATGTTTTCATTTTGTTGGAATCAGCATCGAAGATACTTCAGGCAAAGATTTAGTCGCTTCTTTGGGAGACGAACAATGGATACCTCCAACAGAACACACTACAGAATGGTATGGAACCATAAATCCCGAGCGGTATGCGTTGAGAATCATAAAGGCAGATAATACTGTCTGGGCAGCGCGGACAATGGAAGAGAGGAAAGCGCTGGAAGGACCATATTTTGTGCTTGGAAATGAACAATCATTAAAGGCAGATAATGGGACGACATATTCAGGATATTGGTTGTGTAATGTGTATAGAAAGGCCGATCCGAAAGGAGAAGTGGAGCCGGAAAAACAATTGACATACCGGTTGACTTGTCCTGAGATATTCGGTGACAATGAGGAACACGACATCGAAACGTATTGGGAAGAGAAAAGCAGAACAGGATTTGAAACCTATCCCGAATGTTCAAAAGCAGTGTTCGAAGGTAAAGAACTTGCTATATACAAACTACAACTCAGTACCGCGGGCTACAAAGATCATTATGTGTATTGCATAAGGATCGTCCTGGATCAGTAATCTGAAGAGGCATTTCGTCTCCTTGCTATGAGAGTTATAGGTCTTATTCCCATACCGCGGAAGGCCATTTAATGGACTGCAGTATTCATCCAATTGCCGCGTTATATATAGTGAACGATAGAATAACAACACTTCGTTGCATGTCTGCATGTCCAAGAAGAACAGTCTGGATTCTCTCATAGAAGGGTGCAGGCATTCTGATCCGAAAGCCCAGCGGGAGGTCTATGAAATGCTGGCCCCGCGTATGTTTGCAGTATGCAGGCAATATATGAAAGACAAGGATCAGGCAGAAGATGTGTTGCAGGACGGCTTTGTGACATTGTTCGAAAAAATTTCGACCTTCAAGGGAGACGGCTCCTTCGAAGGCTGGGCGCGGAAGATATTCGTGAATACAGCCCTGATGCAGCTCCGCCGCAACGATGCCCTGAAGTTTTCAGACAGCATCGAGGATTCCCAGGCAGTGCAGATGATGCCGAGTGAAACTTTGGAACAGATAGGTGCTGAAGAGATAACAGATCTTATCAAAACGATGCCCGACGGATTCCGCGCAGTCTTTAACCTGTACGTAATAGAAGGTTATACGCATGAAGAGATAGCAGATATGCTGTCAATAACTGAAGGTGGTTCCCGTTCACAGCTCAGCCGGGCCAGGGCATGGCTCAGGAATAAGCTCACTCCACACAGGCAAGGGTAGCAGCTGCAAGGCGGAAGTCCGGCGGAAGGACAGACGCGGCTGCGGCGATGGTGCTGCCGGTGGTGAGCACGTCGTCCACCAGAAGGATATGTCTGGCCCCTGCGCTTCGCAAACGGCGCAGGGCTTTTTCGTTCAGGACAAAGGCTCCTGCCATATTGCTGCGGCGGTCCGCTGCACGGGTCTGCGTGCGGGTGAAGCGGCGCCGGCGGATGAGTTTCGGCTCGAAAGAGGCTCCCAGCGCCGAGGCCAGCTCCCGTGCGATGACATCGCTCTGGTTGAAGCCGCGGCGGAACTTCTTCAGGGGATGCAGGGGAATTGGAACCACGACGTCTACGTCGGCGAACCTCGCTTTTGTGCCCGGCTTGCGTTCTGCCGCCCGGCAGGCCTCCGCCATCTTTCCAGCCAGCATCCCTGCCAGCCGTCGGCCGAGCCGGATGTCGCCTTCATATTTGAACCGGTGGATGAGTTTGCCGTAGCCGCCGTCACGGCGGTAGAAGAACAGGCTGCAGGCCTGCTCCACGTGAGCCTCGGCCAGCCGCTGCTCCGCAGGGTTGCCGTCCCAGCTCCAGAAGTAAGTCAGCGGAATGTCGTCGGCGCAGCTGGGGCACAGGTGCCGCACGCCTATATCCAGCTTCGCCCCGCAGACGAGGCAGAAACGTGGGAAAAAAAGGTCGCCCAGGGAGGCGACGCACAGTCTGAAGATATGTCCTGCCCCGCTGCCCATCACTTTCGTTTTGTCAAAGATAATAAAAAACATGGAGTCACAAGACTCCATGTTTTTTAACCCTGGGTAATGGTTAATATCAGCTCGACTTGGAACTGTAATTGGACAGGTCTGAAACTCGGATCAGTTACGCTTGGTTGGACGGAGACACTAAACGTTCCTAACACACCGAAATTATCACCCGGAGCGTAATCATCAATGAACCTCACCTCAATCGAACTACTCTCCGGCCTGAACAAAGCAGCTACAAATTTATATGATCGAATTTTCGTATACGCTTCATTGATTTGGTATCGGCAATCCTGCAAATTCGCATAATCGAATCCTAGGGCATATGATAATTCATGCAGTACCACAGTCACAGTTTCATCATCATCAATCGTTTGGATTGGTATAGACCTTCTAATAGTTAAACTATGGGTATTGAACCAGCTCATCTGGAAATATTGTTTTCCAGACTGGTCCGTCATGTTGAAAAGCGTGTCTTTGGCTCCCCAACGGTCTTTCACGATCAGCAGGCCTTTCACATCCTCTCGCTTGACAGTGGTAGAATCCTTGAAATTTCTCCATACAAGGCTTCCGGTCGTATCGGGAATGAAACTGATGTAATGCCTGTCCTTTTCAAAATTGACCTTGACCGGTGCGATATCGTCAGCCAGGGGCTGAAACTCCACAGTCTCGATGTCTTCGGCAGTGTAGGAGCCGTCCTGAGACGGGTCGAGGGCATAATAGATTTCGCCGAGTTCCACAATTTTTGAAAGATCAATGTCAAAAGAAGCATTGGGATAACACCAGGTCGTAAGATCCTTCGGGGTGCCGTGTGAAGGCTCAGTCTCAATCAATGCAATGATTTCCCTGATGGCATTGAGGATGTTGTCGTAGGAGGTCAGGCCTTTGATGGCATTGAAGATGTCCGTCAGGGCAGATGTGATATCGGCACCTGGAAGAGCAGACTCGATATTAGAGATGGCCGTGATAATGTCGTTGATCTTGCCTCCGAGGTCTGTGCCGAGGTTCGTAATCGTCGACGGAATCGATGCTACGGCATCCTTGATGAGATCCAGGGCTTTCTTTTCGTCCGTCAAGCCTTGCTTCAACGCCGACTCGATGGCAGCCAACTTGGTTGCCAGACCGCTGGTAGAACTGCTGACAGCCGATGCGATGGCCGACAGTTTAGCCGTCGCGGAACCGGAGAGCGACGTGATGGCCTTCTGGATAAGCTCAAGGCTTGCCTCGCTGTCTGCCTGGCTTTCCTTGACAGCCGCTTCGATCAATGCGAGTTTCGTTTCAAGGCTGGTTGTCTGGGATTTTACAGCATCTTCGATAGCCGCCAGTTTATCTTCCATCGTACCCCCCAGCGATTCAATGGCGTCTTTGATCAGGCCCTGCGCTTCCTGACCGTCAGTGAGACCTGCTTTCACGGTTTCCTCAATCAGACCGAGTTTCGTTTCCAGGCTCGTCGTCTGGGCCTTTACTGCAGCTTCGACAGCCGCCAGTTTCTCGGCCACGGTGCCACCGAGCGACTCAATGGCTTGCTTCAGCAGAGCCTGCTGTGTCTTGCTGTCGGCGAAGCCGGCTTTAACGGCGGCTTCAATCAGTGCAAGTTTCGTTTCGAAGCCAGTGGTCTGGTCCTTGATGGCTGCTTCGATGGCCGCGAGCTTTTCAGCCACCGTACCGTCAAGCGAAGCTACTGCTTTCTGGACCAATGACATTGCATCCTGGCTGTCGTCAAAACCGCTGTTGAGTGCCGATTCGATCAGCGCCAGCTTGGCTGTCAGGGTTTCGTTTGCATCGTTGAGCGCCTGGACGAGCTTGCTGTAGTCCGATTTCATTGTGATATTGATTTCGGATTGCTGACTCTCACAGGCTATGAACGTCAGCGGTGCAGCCATTCCCAACAAGAGGAACAAGCCAAGCAGACCACCTGCCAGGGGTCTTCTGTTGTTCTTATTCTGTTTCATATAAAAAAGTGTATCCCATTCAAATATAATAATTTGCCGGAAGAAATACAAAACGAAAAAATAGAATTGCGGGTGGGTCGGTCACTTTCTTTTTGTCAAAGATAATAGTTACCTTTGAAGATTATCAATGTCAGCATATGATAGATTTTGTCAACATAACATTCATCGACGTCCTCGACATCCTGCTCGTGGCTCTGCTCATATATGAGTTCTACAGACTCATCAGGGGCACTTCGGCGATGTCCATTTTCATCGGCATCCTGCTGCTCTATGTGCTGTGGATCGTGGTGAGGGCTTTGGATATGAAGCTGCTGTCTACGATACTCGGGCAGGTGCTGGGAGTGGGAGTGATAGCGATGATTGTGATATTCCAGCAGGAGATTCGCCAGTTCCTGCTGCATTTCGGCAACCGCTACATCCTCGGCCGCAAGAAGCTGACCAAGCGCCGCCGTGCCTGGTTCAAGAATGAGATAGCCATAAGCCAGGAGGTCCTTGAGGAAATCACCGCAGCCTGCCAGTATATGTCCGAGACCCACACAGGGGCGCTCATCGTTTTCAAGCACGAGTCTTCCCTGGACAGTTTCATCGACACTGGCGACCGCATTGACGCAGCCGTCCACCGCCGCCTCATCGAGAACCTCTTCTTCAAGAATTCCCCGCTGCACGACGGTGCCATCATTATGACGCAGAACAGGATAGTGGCAGCACGTTGCATCCTGCCCCTCACAGACCGTGCGGACATCAACCCTCAGTATGGAATGCGCCACCGCGCAGCCATCGGCATTTCGGAGATAACCGATGCGGAGGTTGTCGTCGTGTCTGAAGAGACTGGCAACATATCTTACGTGGCCGACGGCCAGATAACTACAATGCAGAGCATAGCCGAGCTCAGACTGAGGCTCGAGAATTCATACAGCAAATGATAGAACAGAAGATAGGCTTCGACAAGGTCCGCTCCCAGGTCCGCTCCAAGTGTATGTCAAAATACGCTGTGGCCAGGGTTGACGGCGAGCAGTATTGCACCGACAGGCAGCAGATACTGCACCGTCTTCAGCTCACCGACGAGATGAGGCTTATCTGTATGTTCGAGGACACTTTTCCCTCAGAAGGCTTCACCGATTCGCGCGAACTGCTGCTGCCGCTGACCTCGGAGAGCACGTCCATTTCGCTGCCTGCCCTCGTGACGCTGCGCACCACCCTCGACACAGTGCGCAAGGTGGTGACTTTCTTTGACCGCAGCAAGGACGGAGTCTATCCCAACCTCAAGGAAATGTCCCGGCCGGTGGCTTATTTCCCGGAAGTCAGCCGCCGCATCGACTCCATCATCGACCGTTACGGCAATGTCCGTGACAACGCATCCGACGCCCTGGCCGGCATAAGAAAGCTGATAAGGGAAAAGGAGAAGTCTGTTTCCAAAGTCATTGCCGCCATTCTGAAGAAGGCGCAGGGCGAAGGTTATGTGGATGAGGACGCCGGGGTTGCGATGAGGGACGGAAAGACCCTCATACCGGTGGCCGCAGCCAACAAGCACCGCATCGCCGGCATCGTATATGACCAGAGTGCCAGCGGCAAGACTGTCTTCATCGAGCCGATAGAGATCGTGGAGATGAACAACCGTCTCTACGAACTCCACCAGGACGAGCAGGCTGAGATAGCCCGTATCCTGGCTCAGTTCACCGAGTTCCTGCGTCCCTACCTTCCGGAACTCCTGCAGGCCGCGGAGTTCCTCGGAGAGATAGATTTCATACGTGCCAAGGCCCTTGTGGCTCTCGATATGATTGCCGGAATGCCAGTCATTTCCGAAGACGGGGAACTGTGGCTGCGCAAGGCACGTCACCCCATACTTGAGAAGGCTCTTTCCCGCGAAGGCAAGAAAATCGTGCCGCTGAACCTGCACTTGGACAGAAACAAGCGCATCCTAGTCATCTCAGGCCCGAATGCAGGCGGAAAGTCAGTCTGCCTCAAGACTGTGGGCCTGTTGCAGTATATGTTCCAGTGGGGTATGCTCATTCCAACCTCTGAGGTGTCGGAATTCGTGATATTCGACGACATTTTCATAGATATCGGCGACGACCAGTCGCTGGAGAACGACCTCTCCACATACAGTTCGCATCTGCAGAACCTCAAGGAGATAGTGATACGCTCAGGCAAGAAGTCGCTGGTGCTCATCGACGAGTTCGGCAGCGGCACCGAGCCTGCAGCCGGAGGAGCCATCGCCGAGGCTGTGCTTGCCCAGATAGAGGAGAACGGAGCCTACGGAGTGATAACCACCCACTATACGAACCTCAAGCTATATGCAGAAAACAGCAAGGGCTGCGCCAACGGAGCAATGATGTTCGACGTGGAGAACATACAGCCGCTCTTCCAGCTCGAGCAGGGCCTGCCGGGCAACTCCTTCGCATTTGAACTGGCACGCAAGATCGGTTTCCCCGAGTTCATAGTGAAGAGCGCCCAGGAAAAGGCTGGAAACGACTTCGTGGATATGGAGCGCCAGCTGCGCAAGATAGCCCGCAACCGCAAGGCCCTTGACGAAAAGCTTACCAAAGTGCGTTCTGCCGACAAGACTCTCGAAGGCCTGACAGACCGCTACCAGAAAGAGTTGGCCGAGATAAAGGCACTCAAGAAGAGCATACTCGATGAAGCCCGAGCCGAGGCCAAGGCCATTGTCAAGGAGGCCAACAAGCAGGTAGAGCGCACTGTGAGGGAGATCCGCGAGAGCCAGGCCGAGAAAGAAAAGACCAAGGCAGCACGCGCGGAACTGTCGGAATATGCAGCCAAGCTTGAGGAAGAGAACGTTTCGAAGAGCGACCGGGACATCGAGAAGAAGATGGAGCAGATAGCCGCACGCAAGGAACGTGAACGCCAGCGTAAGGAAGCCCGCGCCCGCAAGCAGGGCATCCAGGCCGCAACTGAGGCCGAGAAACAGGCCAAGGCTTCCGAGGAGGAGGCAAAGCGCCCGCTGCAGGTCGGCGACAAAGTGAAAGTCATCGGCAGCGACCTCATCGGCGAAGTGTCCAAGCTCACCGCCCGCAAGGTGTCGGTTTCCATCGGTTCCATTACCTCTACGATGGCCCGCGAGCGTGTTCAGAGAATCTCGGCGACAGAATACAAGAACGCCATGAAGACCAATGCAGCGGCTTCCGGACACGTGACTTATTCGTCAGATGTCTACAGCAACGACTCTGTGAATGAGCGCAGGCTGCGCTTCACGCCTTCCATCGACGTGCGCGGTGAGCGCGTGAACGATGCCATCGACAAAGTTCTGCATTTTATGGACGATGCCCTGATGGTAGGCGTGGGACAGGTGACTATCCTCCACGGCAAGGGCAACGGCGTGCTGCGGGAGGAGATCCGCAAGTATCTCAGGACCATCGGCGGCGTGGAGTCCTTCAGCGACGCACCACTGGACCAGGGCGGTGCCGGCATCACGGTCGTGAAACTCCAATAACAAGTATCAAAAATATTTCTATCTTTGCGCCACTAACATCCGAGGAGGACAGATTTGACTGCTTGCAACCTCCACCTAAAAAAATGCTAAAATGAAAAAGAACTATCTTTTTACATCCGAGTCCGTTTCAGAAGGACATCCCGACAAAGTCGCCGACCAGATTTCAGACGCCATCCTTGACGATTTCCTGCGTCAGGACCCAGCAAGCCACGTAGCCTGCGAAACATTCGTCAGCACCGGCCTGGTGGTCCTGGGCGGTGAAGTGTCCTCAGCCGACGCATATGTAGACATCCAGCAGGTGGCCCGCGACGTCATCCGCCGCATCGGCTACACCAAGAGCGAGTACAAGTTCGATTCAGAGAGTTGCGCCGTGATTTCGGCCATCCACGAGCAGAGTTCCGACATAGCGCAGGGCGTGAACAAAGCCGATGCCCTCGAGCAGGGTGCCGGAGACCAGGGCATAATGTTCGGCTATGCCTGCAATGAGACTGACGACTATATGCCGCTGCCGATAACCCTCGCCCACAAGGCACTGATGATACTGGCAGACATACGCCGCGAGGAACCGAGCCCGATGCCCTACCTGAGGCCTGATGCGAAGAGCCAGTTCACCATCGAGTACGACCCTGACGGCAACGCTGTGCGCGTGCATACATTCGTTCTTTCCACCCAGCACGATGAGTTCGACGAGGAAAAGGCGATGCAGCACCGCATTACCGAAGACGTTCGCAACATCCTCATCCCGCGCATCAAGAACTGTATGGGCGAGAAGATCGCCGCCCTCTTCGACGACGACCTGATACTCCACGTCAATCCCACGGGTAAATTTGTGATCGGCGGTCCTCACGGCGACACAGGACTGACAGGCCGCAAGATCGTGGTGGACACATATGGCGGACGCAGTGCGCACGGCGGCGGAGCCTTCAGCGGCAAAGATGCCAGCAAGGTAGACCGAAGCGCCGCCTATGCAGCAAGGTACATCGCAAAGAATATGGTAGCCGCCGGCGTCAGCGACGAGATAATGGTGCAGATATCATACGCCATCGGCATCGCGGAGCCCGTGAGCATCTTCGTCAACACCTTCGGCAAGAGCCATTCCAGTCTTGACGACAGCGAGCTTGCGGAGCGTATCGGCGAAATGTTCGACCTGAGGCCCGCGGCAATCATCGAGAAATTCGGCATGCGCAATCCTATCTTCCTCCCGACTGCGGCATACGGCCATTTTGGACGAACTCCCTTCAAGGCACAGGTGGAGATGGTCCGCGACGGCAAAAAAATAACCGAAGAAGTTCAGTTCTTCGGCTGGGAACTGCTCGACAGCGTCGATCTCTGCAAGACCCTTCTCTAAGATTTACCTTGCCGGGTGCTGGGTGATGGTAAAGTACCTGATGGACCCGTCGCTGCCATATTTTGCATAGAGTTTCACCTTCCAGGTCTTCTCTACGTCGAGTGTTGAAGGCGGCACTGTGACTGTGACTGTCCAGGTGCCTGCGATGCCCGATTCTGGAGTGAACGTGATACCCTCTTGTTCACTGGAGGCAGTCCATTTGGCATTCGAAACGAAAGTGGTCGTAACCTGCCCTCCTTCAGGACCTATTTCGACAAGGGAAGGGTAGATGTTCGTGCTTGTGTCATAGTCCGCGCAGGAGGTGAGCAACAAAGCTGCAGCTGCGAAGACGAGGACGAAAAGACGTTTGAATGTCACGGTCATAATGTTTGATACAACAAGGCAAAGTTAAGATATTAAATGATATCTTTGCAAAAATTCTGCCGCGTATGGGAAGTACGAAAAAAGTATTGGTTGCATTTCTGGCTGCAGTGGCTGTCATAGCCGCGGCATCCTGCGTCACATCGTGCGAAAAATACTTCCTTCCTTCCCTCGAACTGAGCCAGGAAACAATCCTTGTGAACAAAGCCTCACAGGAACTGTCACTGGTGGTTAACAGCAACGTCATCTGGTCTTTCGACATCGACAAGCAGATCCAGTGGGTGACTGTCACTCCTGCCAAAGGCGAGTCGACGGCCACCGTCAAAATCCATATAGAGGCTAACGACAGCGGGGCGGCACGGAGTGTGACCTTGCCGCTGAAATCTGAAACTCTCCAGAGGGATCTGCGTATCGTCCAATCTGCGGACGACGGACTTACTGAGAACTAAGGCATCTCTCTCAGGCGTACTTCAATGCCTGAACCTTCGAGATCTGCGCACAACTGCTGCAGGTCGGTCACTTCTTCGACCTGTCCGTAATGGTACGGATAGAAAATCTTCGGTTTTATGATCTTGGCGGCATTGACGGCCTGCCTTACTGTCATCGTGAACGGCTGGTTCACGGGCAGGAACGCTATGTCTATGTTCTTCTCGGGAAGATTGTGGATGGCCGGAACGTCCTCCAGGTCGCCGGCGACATAGACTTTCAGCCCGTCGAAACTCAGGATGTAGCCGTTGTCGCGTCCGGCAGGATGGAAATGCTCCCTTGAAACATAGTTGTAGGCCGGAACGGCTTCCACTGAGAATCCCTTTCGGAAATTGAGCGAATCCCCGTTCTTCATCACCTCGATGTCCCTGTCGTCCCTGTCCGGGATTTCCTCAGCCACGGCCTTGGTGCAGACGATGGTGGTGTCTTCTGTGGCAAGGTCTTCCAGCGCCTTCAGGTCGAAGTGGTCACTGTGGTGGTGGGTGAAGAAGATGAAGTCGGCTTTCTCGCTGTCGCTGTAGTCGGCAAGGCTTGAAGCCGGGTCGACATAGATGACTCTGTCTCCAAACCGGAATTTCAGGCTGGCGTGGACTATGAAGGTGATTTCAAGCTTCTTGCCGGAAGCCGTTTCGAAGGTATCTGTGACGAGGTTTTTCATATTTTCGGGGTTTTCTTCCACAATATTACTAAATAATGGAGGAATGTTGATAATAAGTTTCTTGATGTTCAACCAAAGATGAAAAATATTTATATTTTTGGGCCGGAAAAATTTTAAATTTCAACTAAATAACTATCTATGAAAAAAGCTATTAAATGCTTGCTTGCATCATTGGCAGCCATCTTCGTGACGGCATCCGCCTTTGCGCAGGTAACCAATTCGTCTCTCGGCGGTTCCATCGTTGACGAGAACGGCGAGCCGGTCATCGGTGCAGCCGTCATCGCGACCCACGAACCTTCGGGAACTGTCTATGGGGCAGCTACCAACGCCCAGGGTCGTTTTACGATCAACGGTATGCGTCCGGGCGGCCCTTACAACGTTGAGGTTTCCAGCCTCGGCTACCAGACCGCTACATACACAGGCATCACCCTTCAGCTCGCTGAGACTTATGCCCTCAACGCAACCCTGAAAGAAGAGTCTCTCACACTCGGAGAGTCTGTCGTGATTGCGACTGCTTCTTCAAAATTCGCAACTGAAAAGACAGGTGCAGCCACCAACGTCAACAACGATCAGCTCGTTGCCCTGCCTAACGTTACCCGCAGCATCACTGCAGTCACCAAGGTTTCTCCTTACGGCGGCAGCGGAATGCAGATAGCAGGTAGCGACGGCCGTACATCAAGCTTTACCGTCGACGGTGCCAGCTTCAACAACAACTTCGGTCTTTCAGACGCTCTCCCGGGCGGCGGCAACCCTATCTCAATCGATGCTATCGAAGAGATGCAGATCGTCGTTTCTCCCTTTGACGTACGTCAGACCAACTTCGTAGGAGGTGCCGTAAATGCCATCACCAAGTCAGGTACCAACACTTTCAAGGGAACAGCCTACATTTATCACCGCAACGAGAATATGCGCGGTAACGTTGCTGCAGGCCAGGAGATCGCTACTGCCCGCGACACAGACCGCAACACCACTTACGGTTTCACCCTCGGCGGCCCGATCGTGAAGAACAAACTTTTCTTCTTTGTCAACTTCGAGAAGGCTACCGTTCCGACCCAGGTTACCAGCTGGCGTCCTTCAACCAACGGCGTAGCTGATCCGGATGCGCAGATTTCACGCACCACCATCGCCGACATGCAGAAAGTCCAGAAATATGTGATGGACAAATATGGATATGACACAGGTGCATATGACGATTTCGGAGCCACCAGGGGCGATACCAAGGCTCTTGCCCGTCTCGACTGGAACATCAATTCGAAACATCACCTTGCAGTCCGCTACAACTACACTCTGAACCAGGCCTGGACTCCTACCAATGCATCTTCTTCAAATGCAGGCCAGCGTGCAGTACAGAGCCGTATCGGACAGTACTCGATGTCTTTCTTCAACTCAGTGTATTCATCTGACAACGTAGCCAACACCTTCTCGTTCGACTTGAACAGCCGTTTCAACAACAACCTGTCAAACCAGTTCCTGGCTACCTATTCAATCCTCGACACAAGGCGCGGCTCTCCTTCACAGCCGTTCCCGTTCGTGGACATCCTCGACGGCTCAGGCACTGTCACTCCCTATATGGCACTTGGTTACGAGCTCTTCACCTGGCACAACGGTTACCACAACCGCAGCATCACCGCCAAGGATGATATCACCTACTATTTCGGATATCACAAACTGATGGCAGGTATCAGCTACGACTACCAGATGGTGGACAACGTGTATATGCGTAACGGTACCGGTTACTACCGCTACAACTCTCTCGACGACTTCCTGAATATGGCAGCTCCCGAGACTGTGGCTTTGACCTATGGTTATGACGGCACTGAAGCTCCTGGCGCCCGCGTACGTTATCACAGGGCAGCCATCTATGCACAGGATGAATGGAACCCCACCGCAAAACTCAAACTCACCGCAGGTCTCCGTCTTGAAACCATAATCTATGACAATCAGGACGTCATCCGCAACAATGCCATCTACAACATCGACTATAACGGTTATCACGTAGATACAGGCACCTGGCCCACTACCAAACTCCAGGCTTCTCCCCGTATCGGTTTCACATACGACGTGCTCGGCAACGGTGACCTCAAGTTCCGCGGCGGTACCGGTCTCTTCACCGGTCGTCTCCCGCTCGTGTTCTTCACCAACATGCCTTCAAACTCATCAATGTACCAGAACGTGACTTCAGCCACTACCAGGTACAAAGACGGCGCTGTCAATCCTTCAGCATCTGACCTGAACATCCTCAATGCGTTCGAGGGCAAGTTCATCACCGACAAGGGCGAACTCCTCAAATATCTGAACAGCCTCGATCCTAACAAGTACCCTCTTACCATCACTCCTGACAAGGGTACCGTAGGTTCAAGCTTCGCTGCAGTGGATCCCAAGTTCAAGATGCCGCAGGTATGGAAGACCACCCTCGCAATCGACTACAACCTTCCGTTCTCATTCCCGTTCAGCGTAACTGCCGAAGGTATCTTCAACAAGAACGTGAATGCAGCCTACATCCAGGATCTCAATATGAAGCCGGTTGAAGGTTTCGCCCGTCTCAACGGTGCTGACAACCGTCCGATCTTCCCGACTGACTATATGTATACCAAGACTTCAGCTTATCTGCTTCAGAACACCAGCCGCGGTTACGGTATCATCGGAAGCTTCCAGATCAACACCACTCCGGTTGAAGGTGTCAACCTCTCAGCTGCATATACTCACACAGTATCGAAGGAACTTACCGGTATGCCCGGCAGCGACGCTGCATCAGCATTCACTTACATTCCTTCAATCTACGGTCCCAACAATCCTGTCCTCCACAACTCAGAGTACGTGACTCTGGACCGCTACTATGTGAACCTCACCATCAACGACAAGAGCAACAACCACTACAGCATGTTCTATGAAGCTTGGCGCGGCGGTTACAACTACTCTTATATGTACACCAATGACCTCAACGGTGACAACTACAACTACGATGCTATCTACATCCCTACCGAGTCTGACCTCAAGGAAGGCAAAGTAAGGTTTGCTTCTTCCGACGACGCCAGCCGCTTCTTCGCTTATGCAAAGAAAGACGCTTACCTGTCCAAGCATATGGGCGAGTATGCAGAGGCATACAGCGTATACTCACCCTGGGTACACCGCGTAAGCCTGCATTACGCACACGACTTCGTCATCCGCGTGGGCAACACCAAGAACACCCTGCAGCTCAATCTGGATGTAAACAACCTGCTCAACCTCTTCAACAGCAACTGGGGCGTAAGCAAGTATATGAATCCTGATCTCAACTCAGGCCGTATCCTCAAGGTTGAAGGAGTCGGCAATGACGGTATTCCTGTAATGTCTACTCCTGCCGCCGTTTCCGGCAATACCGAAATCTGGAAATACAACATCAACATCGGCCAGGTTTGGTCAGCCCAGATCGGTCTCAAATATTTGTTCAACTAATAATGCTCAACTAAGATGAAAACAAGATATTTCTTACTCTCGGCGGCATTAGTCATTGCAACTCTCTTCACGGGATGTACTACAGATGAGCTTATGAAGCTCAACGGCATAGAGGTTTCCAAATCGTTCGTAGGACTCGATATGAACGGCGGCAGCCAGAGCATTGAACTAAATGCGAATGGCGCGTGGGCATTCGAGGCCTTCGACGCTGACTGGCTCACTGTCAGCCCTACCAGCGGCTCTGCCGGCAAAACTACCATTACATTCACAGCAGGTCCTTCTGCTAACGACCATTCTTTGGAGCTTAAGCTCACCAGCGGCAACGAAACCCAGTATATCAGTGTATTCCAGCCCGGCGACCCTTCGCTGAAACCCAAGTATGACGAGTTCAAGGAAGGTGATTACTGGATTATGTTCAACAACGAAGGCAAGTGGATTACAGCTACTCCTGTTCCTGATGGAAGCACCTACGGCTACCTGTATGCAGTCGATGCTATCGTCAGCGGCAGCGAACTTTCAAGCTCTGCAGCCAATGCCTTCACCTTCAAGAAGGTTGACGGCGGCTTCACCATCCAGGATGCTTCAGGCCGTTACTATTATCTGTCAGGTACCTATACCAGCTGCAACGTTGCCGCAGAAATGCCTGCTTCTGGTGCTGTCTGGACTGTAGAGCAGACCGGTGACTATGAATTCTATGTAACTAACGCCAACGGCAAGTGGATGCAGTTCAGCACAGGTTACTCTTCAATGGGTGTATATGATGCTCCCCAGGCCGGTGGTCTGTTGCCTTACCTCGTAGAGATGGGCGAACCCCCGGTAGAACCTCTCGTTCTCCAGACCGAAGATGAAGTCGAGATGCCTCAGGAAGGCGGTTCATTCGAAACCGGCATCCTCTGCCTCGGCGACGGCATTGCATTCTCTGTTCCTGCAGAGGCACAGAGCTGGCTCGGTCTCGTAGTTTCAAAGGTTGACGGTGACGTTACCACATATACAGTGAACGTTGCTGAGAACCCGGCAAGCAACCGCAGCGCAGACATCCTCTTCAAGACCAACTACAACGGCAACGAGTATACAGCTACCGTAACAGTAAGCCAGCTCGGAGCCATCACTCCCGCAACTGTAGGTGAAGTAGATGCTGCTTCAGACGATCCCAACGTTCTTTACCGTGTTCAGGGTTATGTTTCAAGCGTAAACAACCTTGCAAAAGGCCGCTTCAACATCAAGGACTTCTCAGGCGAGATCTACGCATACAACATCGCTGCTGAACCGGGCGGATCTACCGACCTTTCAGCAATCATCAGCGAAGGTGACGTGGTTACCATCGTAGGTTACAAGACCTCTTACAACGGAACCAACGAGATCGTGGGTTACCTCGAGGATTTCTATGAGGTGAAAGAAGCCACTATCGCTGAATTCAATGCAGCAGAAGACGCAGCTGACGTATGGTACCGCATCAGTGGTGTCGTAACCAACGGCGAGGGCAAGACCGAAGGTGGCGTAACCAAGAAGTTCGACCTTGCAACCTATGGAAACTTCGACCTCGTGGATGAGACCGGCAGCGTATACGTATACGGTGTGCTGACAGGACTCAACGGTGAGAAAGGCAAGTTCGGCACTCTCGGTGTACAGGAAGGCGACGAACTCACCATCGTGGCAGCCAAGAAGACCTACAAGGACCTTATCGAGGCTGATCCTACCTGGTATGTATCACACGTTCCCGCTGAAGAGCCCGAACCGGAACCCGAGCTTACAGTGTATCTCGACGAGCCCTTCGCAGAGGGCCCGGGTGCTTTCTCAGTAGAAAATGCCCTGATTCCCGATGAGCTGGAATTCATATGGTCTTTTGACAGCAAATATGGAATGAAAGCATCAGCATTCGTAAACCCGACCGCATATGAGTCTGAGAGCTGGCTCATATCTCAGTCAATAGACCTTTCTGAAGCTACTGCAGTCACTCTGACCTTCGACCAGGCAGCCAACAAGTTTGCTGAGAATGCCTATAAGGATCAGTGCAAAGTTGTTGCAGTCTGCGGAGAAGAGACTGTTGAGATAACTATCCCGGAAGACAAGCTTCTTCCTGGCAATAGCTGGAACTTCGTGACTACTACACTTGACCTTTCAAGCGTAGCCGGCAAGAGTGATGTGAGAATAGCTTTTGTATACAAGAGCTCTGCAGAATCTTGCGGTACTTGGGAAATCAAGAATGTCAAAGTGGAAGATACACCTAAAGAATAGATACAGGTATAATATTTGATTATTGGAGGGCGCGGACTTCTTTGAGGTCTGCGCCCTTTTTTGTATATTTGTTAGAATCTGTACAGAGACGATTCTTTAAAAAGCCATCGATATGAAAAAAGTTCTGGGCTTGTTTGCCGCACTGCTTTCACTGCTGGCTGCTTCTTCCTGCAAGGAGCCTGAACCCAGCCCCTATCTGAGCATCAGTTTCCCTTCCGTATCGGTAGAAGCTGCCGGCAAGACCATCGACATATCAGTGTCTTCGAACACAAGCTGGACCGCTGCCTCAGATGTGCCTTGGATTACCGTTTCTCCCACATCAGGACTTGAGAACGGCTCAGTGAAAATAACGGTGGCTGAAAACAAGGACGATGTCCGCACCGGTATTGTCACTTTCTCGTGGAGCGGCACGCCTGCAAGCCTCACGGTGAAGCAGGATTCCGGCAAGCCGGCCGTGCAGCCCACTCCCACTGACGGAACCATCACTATCTCGCAGCTGCGCAAGCTCTATGACGACGGCCAGAAGAACGACAAGTACAACACCACTGAAAGATACATCATCCAGGGCAGCGTGATAAGCGACTACCGTCAGGACGGCATTGACAACTATACGACCGTCAAGGCTATGGTCATAAGTGACGGCACTGCAGGAATAATGCTGTACTGCGACAACAACAACACCAGTTTCAAACTTGGTGACGAGGTGAAGGTCGTGGTGCCCAAAGGGCAGGAGCTGAGCCGTTACAACAAAGGTCCCGTCCAGCTGAACGGCATCAAGATGGCAGGCATCTCGAAGGTTGGCGAAAAAGCTCTGGATCCTATAGAGATTACTGCGGCGGAATTCCTTACCAACAAATACGAATCGATGTACGTGGCCGTGAAGGATGTCCAGGTGCAGAGTTCGGAGATAGGCAAGACCTTCGTTATGAACGACGCTCACACTTCGATCTTAATGGAGGGAAAGAACGGTGAAGTGTTCGACATTTTCACCAGCAAATACGCCACGTTCGGCAAGGAGAAGGTTCCCACTGGCAGCGGCACCCTGAAAGGCATAGGGAGCGTCTACGGCGAGCGTATGCAGCTCTGCATAGCCAAAGCCACCGACTATGCCGGCCTCACGGGAGAACGCTTTGCAGGAGCCGGGTCATTCTCTCTGTTCTATTCTGAGTATACCCACAACGGCGACAAGGGCAGCTACACCATCCAGGTTCTCGGAGATGTTGACTGGACTGCCAGCTGCGACAACAAGGACTTCACACTCTCCAAGACCTCAGGGAAGGGTGCATCCGAGGTTGTCCTCTCATTTGGAGACAACCCCAGCACCACAGACAGGAGGGTTGCGAAGGTGACCTTCAAGACGACTGCCCCCGTAGCGCAGAAAGAACTTGTGTTCACCCTCACACAGCTTCCGTTCCAGCCGCTGGTTTCCGACAAGGTGCCCGTACGTCTGGAGCTCCCTGCCGTCAAGGCTCAGGACAGTGTGGTGTTCATCACTCACGAATACGATCTGGACGGCAAGAAGGTGCACAACTACAGTGCATATTACGATGCCCGCTACAAAGTGGCTTACTGGGTGGCATATCCTCTCTATGAAAGCGTGCTCAGCGGAGTCTCCCGCACCGATGCCTGGGCTTATGACCCGAAGGTTCCCGAGCGCGACCAGGCCCGCCTGTTCAAGGCTTGGCCCGTATACAGCCGCGGCCACCAGCTGCCTTCCGCCGACCGTCTCGTGAATAAGGAGGCCAACGGGCAGACGTTCTATGCCACCAACATAACTCCTCAGGACGAGGGGATGAACTCTGGTGTTTGGGAAACTCTGGAGACCGACCTGCGTGTCGTGGCCCGCAACTGCGACACCGTCTATGTGGTGACCGGCTGCGTGGTGAAGACAGCCGAAGACCAGACAGTCGAATATATCCAGGACAACATCGGCGCTCCCGTAGCGGTGCCTAAAGCCTACTACAAGGTCTGCCTGAAATACAAGGCTTCCGGCAGCACCAATGGCGGCTACAGCGCCATCGGCTTCTGGATGGAGAACAAGAACGTCAGCGGCAAGGTCAGCAGCTACGTGAAATCCGTAGACGAGATAGAGGCTCTCACCGGCTTCGACTTCTTCCATAACCTCGACGACACCATAGAGACGGTGGTGGAGAAGAACAAGAATACGGACGGCTGGAATTTGTAAGACAAGAAACGATTCAAACAGAATAATATGAACGATAAATATTATGCCGTAATTATGGCCGGAGGCGTCGGAAGCCGTTTCTGGCCTGTAAGCAGGAATGAGATGCCCAAGCAGTTCCTTGACATCCTGGGGGTGGGTAAGACCTTCCTTCAGATGACAGTGGACCGCTTTGCCAAGATCGTTCCCAGAAAAAACATACTGATAGTCACCGCAGCGAAATACAAGGAGCTGATAGAGGAGCAGCTTCCGGACATTGCCCCTGAGAACGTGCTCTATGAGCCGTATAAGCGCAACACCGCTCCCTGCATAGCCTATGCGACCTATAAGCTTATCAGCCGCCATCCCGATGCCACAGTCGTGGTGAGCCCTTCCGACCACTACATAGCCGACGAAGGACTGTTCGTGGACACGGTGTCTTCGGTGATGAAATATGCTTCGTCCAACAATGAGCTCTTCACCATCGGCATCAAGCCGACCAGCCCGAATGTCAACTACGGCTATATCCAGGCAAACAAGAAGAAAGGCTTCGAATATGAAGGACACAAGGCCTATGCAGTGAAGACTTTCACAGAGAAGCCCGATGCAGAGCTGGCCAAGGTGTTCCTCGACTCTGGCGAGTTCCTGTGGAATTCCGGCATATTCATCTGGAACCTCAAGACCATCAAGAGCGAACTGGAAAAATGCCTGCCGAACGTGGCAAGTATGTTTGCAGCAGGGGAAGGTGTCTATTATACCGATGCCGAGCCTGCCTTCATCAAGAAGGTCTATGAGGACAGCACCACCATCTCCATCGACTACGGAGTGATGGAGAAGACCAGGAAGGCACACGTCTTCGAAGGTTTGTTCGGCTGGTCTGACCTTGGTACCTGGCAGTCGCTTTACGAGCAGGTTCCCAAGAGGGATGCCGACGACAATGCCGTGCAGGCGGCGAATGCCATTCTGACCAAAGTCGGCGGCAGCATCGTATTCGAGGCTGACAACGGCAAGCTGGTTGTCGTGAAGGGTTTGAAGGACTATCTGGTGGTTGACACGAAAGATGCACTGATGATCTGTCCGCGCGATGACGCTGCCGTCAAGGAAATCCTCGTCGACCTTGCCGTCAAGGATAAAGAAAGCTATCTGTAACGATTTCCGCGGAATATTGTTACATTTGCAGCTCAAATAACTTTTGGAAATGATTGACGACAAGATTATCGAGGAACTTCAGAAGCAGATAGACGAGCTGAAGGCAGCCTCACAGCAGCAGGTAGAAGAGATAAGGGTTAAAATGCTCGGCAAGAAAGGCGAGATCACCAGGCTTTTCGAAGAGTTCCGTACCGTCCAGGCAGATCAGAAGAGGCTTTACGGCCAGAAGCTGAACACCCTCAAGAACAATATGCTCGCCAAGATGGAAGCCCTCAGGGCATCCCTTGAGAGCCAGGAGGGTCCGCAGGGCAGTTCCGATGACCTCACTATGCCGGGCGACCGTATGCCCCTCGGAGCCCGTCATCCCATTTCCATAGTACGCGAGGAAATCCTCTCGATATTCAAGAAGTTCGGCTATTCAGTGGCCGAGGGTCCCGAGATCGAAGACGACTGGCACGTGTTCAGCGCGCTCAACTTCCCTCCCGAGCACCCCGCCCGCGATATGCAGGACACATTCTTCATCAACAACCAGACTGCCAACAACATCCTTCTGCGTACCCACACTTCTTCAGTGCAGGTCCGCACAATGGAGAACCAGTCTCTTCCCATCCGTGTGGTCTGCCCCGGCCGCGTGTTCCGCAACGAAGCCATCAGCGCCCGTGCACACTGCATCTTCCATCAGGTTGAAGGTCTCTACATCGACAAGAACGTGTCTTTCGCCGACCTCAAGCAGTCAATCCTGCTCTTTGCGCAGGAAATGTTCGGTGCGGACACAAAGATCCGTATGCGTCCGAGCTATTTCCCCTTCACCGAGCCCAGCGCCGAGGTGGACGTGAGCTGCAACATCTGCAAGGGTAAAGGCTGCAGCATCTGCAAAGGCACAGGCTGGCTGGAAATCCTCGGCTGCGGCATGGTCGACCCGAACGTGCTTGTGGCTAACGGCATTGACCCTGAGGTCTACAGCGGCTTCGCTTTCGGAATGGGTATCGAGCGCATCGCAATGCTCAAGTGGCAGGTCAACGACCTTCGCCATTACTTCGAGAATGACGTGCGTTTCCTGAGGGAATTCGAAACAGTTCTCTAAAACATTATAAAATGAAAATATCAAGTTTCTTCAAACTCGCCGTCGTGGTGGGGTTGGCATTTTTTGCCACATCCTGCAACAACGGCAGCAAGTCATCTTTTGACTATGACCCTGACGCCCAGCTGGTTTACATCGGCGAGGACATCGCCGTTGCCCAGACCCAGTACGGCAAGGTGAAAGGTTACATTATGAGGGATGTCTACACGTTCCTCGGCATTCCTTACGGTGCAAGCACAGAGGGCAAGAACCGCTTTATGCCCCCTCAGCCTCCTCAGCCCTGGGACGGCGTTCTTCCTACAGTCTATTTCGGCGCCTGCGCTCCCCAGGCACCCGGCAACTGGCAGTCTACATCCTACAAGACTTTCCAGGATGAATGGAATTATGCCTATATGAGCGAGGACTGCCTCAAGCTCAACGTATGGACTCCTGCCATCGACAAGGCAAAACGCCCCGTGATAGTATGGATCCACGGCGGTGGATACAGCTTCGGCTGCTCATATGAACAGAAAGGCTACCTCGGAGAGAACTTCGCCCGCAGGGAAAACTCAGTCTTCGTTTCCATCAACCATCGTCTGAACTGCTTCGGTTTTACCGATTTCGCTGCAGTGGGCGGCGAGAAATACAAACATTCCGGCAATGTCGGAATGCTCGACTGCGTGGCCGCACTCCAGTGGGTGAAGGACAACATCGCCAATTTCGGAGGCGATCCTGACAACGTGACCATCATCGGCCAGTCAGGCGGCGGCGGAAAGGTCTGCATCCTCGCCTCTATGCCTTCTGCAAAAGGCCTCATCAGCAAAGTCGTTCCTCTCAGCGGAAGCGCCACCAGCGCAGGAGACCAGGCCTATGCTGAGGCTCTCGGTGCAGAGATACTGAAAGCAGCAGGCCTCAAACCCGGCGAAATCGACAAGCTTCAGGAAATGCCTTGGGAGGAATACTACGAGCTTGCATATTCAGTTTCCCGCAACTTCAGGCCTGAGGGTATGAATGCCAGAGGTGCTTTCAGCCCCGTGGCTGACGACATCGACATTCCTAAGGGTACCTTCTTCACTCTCGACCGTGACGACCTTCCCGACGTTGCGATGCTGCTCTGCACCACCACCAACGAATTCACTTCAGACCGTGACGATCCTTCAAAGGAGCTTTTGACCAGGGCAGAAATCATCGACCAGCTCAAAGCCAACTTCGGCGACAATGCAGAAGCTGTATATGACGAGTATGACAAACTCTTCCCCGGCAACAGCCCCTACGGCATCTACACCATCGTGAATACCCCGAGGACCAGTGTCCTGAACACTGCCAACGCCAAGCTGCACCAGAAGTCTCCGGTCTATCTGGCCTGGTACAACTGGTATCCGCCTATGTTCGACGGCCGCTACCGTTCATTCCACAACATTGACATCAGTTTCTGGTTCTACAATACCGACGTGATGCTGTCGCACTCAGGCGGCGGAAAGGTGCCGCGCGCCCTTTCAGCCAAGATGGCCGATGCACTGCACGCCTTTATGCTGACCGGCAACCCCAATACTGGAAAGAAGGACGGCCTGCCGCAATGGCCGCAGTATACACAGGAAGGTTGCGAGACTATGATTCTCAACAACACCTGCGTTGTTAAGAACAACCCTGACACCCGCGCACGCGAGCTGATGGGTAGCAATGTGCCTTCTCTGCTTCCTGCACCGACTCCCGCTCCTGCGAAGTAGGTGTTTGGCTAAGATATAATAAGGGCCGGGGAAATGTCTCCGGCCCTTATTGCATATACTATTTGTCCTGTGGAGCAGGTTCCACTTTTGCCCTGAAAGGAATGACAGGCAGCCCGTTCCCGGAGATCAGCGTGCCGACTTCGAAGTCCTTGAAGCAGTAGCGTACCTCCACCGGGTTGGGAACCAGGTCGCACCAGACAGCCACAACGCCGCCCGGCATCACCTCTGCCTTCGCAGCGTGGAAGGTCCCGCCTCCTCCAGCCACTTCGAATCCTTTGATCTCATCGGTTCCCATAAAGCCCAGGTTAGCATTGTTGAAGCGTATCAGCACGCGTCCGTCGCGGACTTCGGCAGAACGGAAACTGGGGTTGAGAGCCGGCAGCTGTTCGAAGCCGTAGGTCGTGCGCATAGCCATATAGCAGAGCCGCTCTCCGATCTGCCTTTTCTGCGAAGCGTGCACCTGCTTTTGCTCATAGGGGTAGGCAAGGTCGTTGGTGCCTATGATGGCGGCGTTTGGAATGCGCTGCGATGCAATGAACTGCTGCTCCCTCACGATGGGCCCGTGCTCGTCCTGGAAGCCATAGGGACCGTCATAGTAGTCGTAGGGGGTGAGCTCCACGATGAAGAAAGGGATGTCGCCACGGCCTATGTCTTTCCTCCACAACTCGGCCATAGCAGTAAGACGGTCGGCATATTCGAGATAGGAGATGCTGATGTTCGATTCACCCTGGAACCAAATTATGCCTGCGGTTGAATACTGGCTGGCAGGGCGGAACATCGCGTTGTACATAATCATAGGCTTGTACATAGCGTTGACCTTGCTGTCCGATGCGTTGGCCAGGTTGACGTCGGGATAGTCCTTCAGCAGCCCTTCGCTCATCCAGGCTTCTATCACCGAGCCGCCCCAGCTGGCATTGATGATGCCGACCGGAACGCCCAGAATGTCGGAGAGCCTCGTTGCGAAGAAATATCCTACGGCAGTAAACGCAGGAGAATTGTTGGGGTTGCATTCCTTCCATTCGCCTTCAGCATCGGTTTCGGGCACGAGAGCCTGCTTCTTCCTGACTTCAAACAGCCGGACTCCCTTGTATTTTCCTGACTGTGCGATTTCCTGCAGCGACCCTTCGACAGGCGTGCCGTTGCCTCCGGAGAGCCGCATCTCCATATTGCTCTGTCCTGAACATAGCCATACCTCACCGATGAGGACGTTGTTTGCCGTGACGGTCTGGCCGCCGCTGCGTGCCCTCACAGTCTGCGGAGTGAAAGTGGCTGACGGAGTGCGGAGCATAACTTCCCAGCGGCCGTCGGCACCCGCCTTGCCGGAAACGGACGATGAGAGCCACGAGGCCGACACGGAAACGCTGGAGCCAGGGTCTGCAAAGCCCCAGATACGCACCTGGGTGGATTGCTGGAGCACCATATTGTCGCCGATGAAAGATGAGAACCTGAGGTTGCCCGCAAAACTGGCAGTTGCCGCCAGCAAAAGCAGGCAAAGAGTTGCTGCAAGATGTTTTTTCATAGTTGTCGAATATTGAATCGATAATTAAAGGTAGTGATTATTATCTTTGCGTAAAACCTCCAGCAATTCTGTTATGAAAAAATATCTTCCTTTGTTACTGATTGCGGTCCTCGCGGCCTGCACTCCCAAGACAGTTGTTTCCGAGTACCTGGCAGCCCCTGTGGACAAGAGTCAGCAAACCCGTGTGCTGATTACCACGGACCTGGAAGTCGACGATATGAACGGCCTTATCCTGAGCCTTATGTTTGCCGACCAGTACGATATCGCCGGTATTGTATGGACTGCCGGAATGTACCATTTCAACGGTGACGGCGGCCTGCACACGCTCGGCCAGATCACCCCGAACTTCCGTTGCAACGCCCAGCACTGCGAGCACCGCGTGAAGACTGCCGCCGACCTGACGGAATACCGACCTGTCGATCCTACCTGGCTGCCGCGCATCCTGGACTGCTATGAGGCCGACTATGCCCTTATGAGCAAGAACAACCCTAACTATCCGACTCCTGATTATATCCGCAGCATCACCAAGGTGGGCAACATCGAGTTCGAGGGCGACTACCGTTTCGAGACCGAAGGTTCGAACTTCATAATGAAACTTATCCTGGACGACGACCCGCGCCCGCTGATCATCCAGCACTGGGGCGGCATCAACACTACCGTCCGTGCGCTCTACAGCATATACCAGCGCTACTACGGCACTCCCGAGTGGGACGCAGTCCTGAAGAAAGTGACTGACAAGGTCCGCATCGGAGGCAGCGGAGAGGACAACTGCCGCGCCGACAGCAAGATTGACGAGATGTTCCCTGGCCTGCAGAACGGGGGCTACGGACTCGGAGGCTTCTTCAGCTACGGCACCTTCTTCTCTGCAAGCGATTCTCCGCGCCGCGCAGCAGAAGAACTTCAGCCTTATATGCACGCTCCCTGGAATCTTGAGGCGTACAAGCAGAATCACGGCAAGCTGCCCGAGCAGATATGGCTTATGGCAGAAGGTCGCGCCATCTACGGCGAACCGCTCATCTACAACTACGGCTTGATCGACTATATGGACTGGGGGCTTTCAGCCAAGATGGGATGGGGCCCCGAGAGTCTGGTCAACTACCCTCGCGCCAACTATGAACCATATTCGTGGGCATTCTGCCAGTTCGGCTGCGCCAGCTTCATCGACATCGGGCTGCGCAGCGATGTCAACAACCGTGGCAACAACCACTACACGATCGTGATGTGGGAAGAACTTGCCGCACGTGCCGACTGGGCTATCTGCGAGCCGAAAGACTGCAACCACGCTCCGATAATTGAAGGCGGGCAGCTCGACTTCACCGCAGCGCCCGGTGAGACAGTGCAACTCAGTGCATCGGCTTCCGACCCCGAGGGAGACCGCTTGGATGTGCAGTGGTATGTCCCTGCAGCATCCTGCACCTACAAGCAGGGTAAGGCCGAAGGACTCAGCGTTGCTGTCGGCAGGACCTGGAATGCATCGTTCACCGTGCCTGAAGATGCCAAGAGCGGCGACAAACTGGTCGTGAACCTCGAAGTGCGCGACGAAGCAGAGCGCCCGATGACCCGGTTCGCCCAGTACGTCATTACAGTGAAATAGATTATTCTTCCACTTTCAGCCAGAAAGGAACGAGAGGAAGGCCTTCCACGCTGTGGATGTTGCCGGGCATAAAGTCTGCCCAGCCGTAGCGGACTTCCCTGATGTCCGTCACTTCCTGTGACATCGGAATCATGCTTCCGCGGAAGTACATCACGCGGTCGACCTTGTGCCATACGCCGTCGGGGCCGCAGGCCTCAAGGCCTTCGATTTCCTGGGTGCGGTCGATGCCGTGAGGGCAGTTGGCTATCTGGATCATAGTCATCGGAGCAGCCGGGGCAGCACCGGGTCTTGCACCGGGACGGCCGCCGAAGCCCTGCATCTTGCCGAGCGATACGGCCTCGGGAGCGTCACAGGCGATGCGGGTGAATCCGTAGTCCCTGTTCAGTGCCAGATATGCCAGACGGTTGCCCACAGACTCCTTGTCGCAGGGGTGGATGTTGGCTGCCTCATAGGGAGCCACCAGGTCGTTTGTGCATATGATGCCGCAGTTGGGCACTTGCTTCGCCACGTCGTGCTGAGCTTTGCGAAGGGCTGCACCCGTGCCGTTGTGACCGCTGTAAGGAGTGATTTCAACCATATAGAAAGGCATCTTGTTGCCGAAGTCTTTCCAGTCGCTGCGCCACTGGCGGACAAGCTCTATCATCCTCGGTACGAACTCGTCTTCGTGGCCTACGTTTGAGCAGCCCTGATACCAGATGAATCCGCGCGCGGTGTAGCCCTGCAGGGGAACCTGCATTCCGTTGTACATCTCGTAGGGGCGGAGCATATCCATCCTCTGTTTGACGGCTTCGGTAGAAACATCCTCACCGAAGGCTGCAACTGTTTCCTTCGGCAGCCAGCCCTCCACGCGGGCTCCGCCGCGGGCGAAAGCAACTACGCCGACAGGGATGTCAAGCACTTCGTTCAGTTTGCGAGCGAAAAAATAGCCTACGGCACTCATCTCAGGAATGCTGTTGGGGTCGGCGCCGGCCCAGCCGTCGGTGGCGGCGGCAGTTACTTCTTCCTGCGGCTCGTCAGCCTGGACTGTGCGGACGTATAGCATACGGATACGGTCTCTTGCGGGAGCCTGGGTGATTATCTCATTGTATCCCTTGACAGGGCAGTTGTCAAACCCCTTGATAGGCATTTCCATATTGGACTGTCCTGATGCCAGCCATACTTCTCCGACAAGCACGTCCTGTATTGTAATCGAGCCGCCGTCACCTTTCACTGCGATGGTATAGACGTTGTAGCTGGCGGCAGGGGTGGGGACATAAGCCGTCCAGCGGCCCTTGGCATCGGCTTTTGCGGTGTAGGTCTCGCGGTCCCAGGAAGGTGTAACGGATATCGTGGCGCCGGGAGAGGCGAAACCGGAAACCGCAGCCTGCGACATCTGCTGCAGTACCATATGGTCACCGGTGGGATATTTGAGCCGGAGCTCTGCGTTCATAGTCAGACATAAGAACAGAAAAGATGCAATCAACAATAGCTTTTTCATTTCAAACTCCGGATATCGGCACCGGTACGCCTTCTCCAAAGTTACCATTATTTTTGTTACCTTGTTGCGCAAAACGGACTTACAATGAAAAAAGCCATCTCCATTCTCTTCTCCATCTTCTGGACCTGTTCGGTAATTACAGCCCAGAATGCGGTCAGCAGCAACATTCCTCTTGCCGATCCTTTCATCTATTGTGAGGACGGAGTATACTATCTCTACGGCACCGGTGCTGCCGACGGTATCGCTGTCTGTACTTCCACTGACCTGATGCAGTGGCAGTGGCCCGAGGACAGACAGATGTATCTGGCCCTCTCAAAAGACGATTCTTATGGCGAGAAATGGTTCTGGGCCCCCGAAGTCTATCACATAGGCGACCTTTACTATATGTACTATTCTGCCGAAGAGCATTTCTGCGTGGCGACATCCCGCTCGCCCCTCGGTCCTTTCGTGCAGCAGGAGAAAGTCCCGATGAGGGAGGAGAAGGGCATCGACAACTCGCTGTTCATCGATGACGACGGCACGCCCTACCTGCTGTTCGTGAATTTCGACAACGGCAATGAGATATGGATTGCCGAACTTCAGGACGACCTGATCCATCTCAAGCCCGGTACGGGACGTTTCGTGATAAGGATGAGCCAGGAGTGGGAGAAAGTGTGGCCTTCTGTCAATGAAGGACCGTTCATTGTCAAGCATAACGGCGTATATTACCTGACCTATTCCGCCAACAGCTACGAAAGCCCTAATTACGGTGTGGGTTATGCTACCGCCACTTCACTACGCGGCCCCTGGACCAAGTACGAGGGCAATCCGATCCTGCAGTTTGCGGGCGGCTTCGACGGCACCGGCCATCACGCTCTCTTCGTAGACAACCAGGGAAACCGCAGGATAGTCTTCCATTCCCATAACAGGCACGGGCAGATCCAGCCCCGCGTGATCCATATCGGCAGTTACAGTTTCACTCCTGACGGCCGTATGGAAGTTGACCAGATTTTCATCAATCCTTTTATAATATTTTAACAATGAAAAAAGCAATACTGATTATTACGATTCTTGCGATGTCTCTGTCCCTCTCTGCCCAGAGAGGCCCGAGGACTCCCAATGACACTCTGCGTTCTGTCATCGTGCAGCCGGACGGCAGGGTCCTTTTCCAGATATATGCCCCCAAGGCTCGCACTGTTTCTCTGGGCGGAGATCTTGGATATAGCGGCCGTGTAGAATTCAAGGAAGCTCCGAACGGCGTATGGCAGGGTATGTCTGGCAAACTTGACGCAGGACTGTTCCGCTACCATTTCATCGTAGACGGTGTGAAGGTACAGGATCCTAAGAGCGCACTTGCAGGCGAGACCTCAGCAATCCTGACAGTCGGCGAAGGCTATGTGAAAGACGTTCCGCACGGAGCCGTCGCACAGCGCTGGTACTATTCGAAGAATCTCAAGGAGATGCGCCGTATGCACGTGTGGACTCCCGCCGGATATGAGAACTCGAAGCAGAAACTCCCCGTGCTCTACCTCATCCACGGAGGTGGAGACAATGATGCGGCGTGGCCTACTGTCGGCGCTGCAGGCTGGATTCTCGACAATCTGCTGGCAGAAGGCAAGATGGTGCCGATGGTTGTTGTTATGCCTAACGGAACCATAAATGTCCCTGATGAGGTCCCTCCCTTCGCAGAGGATCTCTTCAGCTCCATCATCCCGTTCGTGGAGCAGAACTACCGCGTCCTCGCCAACCAGAAGAGCCGCGCGATCGCAGGCCTTTCAATGGGAGGTATGGAGACTATGGAAGCAGTTTTCACTCATCCTGAGATGTTCAGCTACGCGTGGGTGCTGTCTTCAAGCCTGAAGCCGGGCATCGATCCGAAGCAGGAGGCAGAGCGCCTCGGCATCGCCGGCAAGATCGCCCAGATCAACAAGGAGTACCGCCAGTTCTATTTCACACAGGGCGGACCTTCGGACATCGCTTACCAGAACTGCAAAAACACTCTCAAGGTTATGGATGAGCTCGGCCTCAATTATAAGTATGTCGAGAACGCACAGGCTGGCCACAGCTGGCCGACCTGGCGTGCAGACCTCGAGGTCCTGGCACCGATGATTTTCAAATAGTGGATGTGTCTTTGACGGGAGTTAAAGCCTGGTGGCCGGGACTCCTTCGAAAGTGATCTTCACCGGGAGAATCTTCCCGTCCTCGTCAAAGTACAGCCTTTCAATGCACGTCACCCTGTCGTTGCCGTCCGTGGCACCGAGAGGGTGACGGTGGTATATGATGTAGTACTCGTCCTTGCCGCGGCCCTTTATGACGGAGTGGTGCCCTGCGCCGGTGGCGACTTCAGGGTCAGACTCGAGGATGGTCCCGATGCGTTCGAAGGGGCCGAAAGGGTTGTCGGACATTGCGTAGGCTACGTGGTAGTCGGGGCCGGTCCAGCCTCCCTCGCTCCACATAAAGTAGTAAGTGCCTCCCCGCTTGAGCATAAATGGGCCTTCGACATATCCTTTCGGGGTGATTTCCTTGTAGACTTCTCCGTCCTCGAAAGGAACGATGCTCATCAGGTCGTCGCCGAGGCGTACCATATTGCAGTGGCGCCAGCCGCCGTAATACATATAGTAGGCTCCGTCATCGTCTTGGAAAACGAACTGGTCGATGGGCTGGGCTCCGTTGATCACTTCATCGATTAGAGGGTGTCCGAGGGCGTCTCTGAACGGGCCGGCGGGATTGTCGGCAGTTGCTACGCCGATGCCGCCTTCGCCCTTTTCGTGCATGTCATTTGCTCCGAAATAAAGATAATAGGTGCCGTTTCTTTCTATGACAGACGGTGCCCACAGGGCTCTGCGCAGCCAGGAGATGTTTTCCTTGGAAATGACCTTTTCGTGTTTTGTCCAGTGGACAAGGTCTTTCGATGAGAAAGCGTCCATAAACAGCTGTTCGTCGTAGGGCTGCGACCAGGTGGGGTAGATCCAGCATTCATTTCCGAACACGATTCCTTCGGGATCGGCATACCAGCCTTCGAACAGAGGGTTTCCGCTCATTTCAGAGGGTTTTCTCGAGCAGGCGCAGACTGCCAGCGCCAGCAAGGCAATAGTGACAATTCGTTTCATATTGCTAAGATAGCAAGAATTCAGAATCTGCGGGGTCAATACGGAAAGCAAGGTCTTCGGGTGCGGCGCTGCCTTGGACAGACGTGTTTTGCGGCGACCTCCGTTGTACATTACTGGGGCGCTGCCCCAAACCCCGCCGCTATGGCCTGCTATCAGCACATGCTTCCCTCACGGCCTCCGCTAGCGGCTGCAGCCGCCAGTACGTCCTGCTACGCAGAACTCGCATTCAATCGGTGCCCCCCTCTTTACTTCCGAGGGCGGTAGTGTCGCCTTCAAAACAGTCTGTTTCGGGCAGCAACGCACTGCCGCGCTCTGCGAAGCAGGTTCCGGCAGCTGCCCCAACGTGGCTGCGTGGTCGCTCGCGCGAGCCTCGTCCTCCTACAAAGCAAAACGACAGCCATGAAGGCTGTCGTCTGCTTTGAGAGCGGAAAACGAGACTCGAACTCGCGACCCCGACCTTGGCAAGGTCGTGCTCTACCAACTGAGCTATTTCCGCGTGATTGGGATGGCAAAGATATGGATATTTTTGATATGTGCAAACAAAAAAGATGATAAATTTGCGGAAACAGAATCCTGCATGAGAAAAATCGTATCTATCTTGTTCTGCCTGTTATGCTGCATCGCGACGGCATATGCTCAGTTGTATTATACTCCCGGCAGTGATCCGATCAGAAGATGGAGGAGTCTGCTCACAGAACA
Organism: Bacteroidales bacterium; assembly: GCA_017519185.1. Lineage (GTDB taxonomy): Bacteria > Bacteroidota > Bacteroidia > Bacteroidales > UBA932 > Equibacterium. Next base: position 82,065 of record JAFWSX010000013.1, read on the forward strand.
TTATGAGATTATCTATCCCGAAGGAATAGATTCCCTGGCAAGAGTTTACGCGGCCAATATGGAGGCCGTCAGAAATGACGCCATCGTCCTTCCCCAGAAAGTAAGTCCGGCGCGCACTTCAGTTATACTGCATCCCTACACCTTGTCCGGTGACGATGAGAAGCGCAGCAACACTCCGCTCAGGCTTGACGTCTATACCGGCCCCGAGATGTATGACTATATGTCAGAGCCTTGGGAATACACCACTGCAATAGCAAAAAGCCGCCAGCTGGGGCAGGAATATCTGCTTGACAGAGGATTCTTCAATGTCCTTTCATATGTTCTGGGCGACAATATGCGCCTTCTGGGCGACAATGTATTCTTCAACGGATTCTACAGGCTGGGCGATGAGAAGGTGGCAGTTACTGACCTGTCCCACGCCGGTGTCGGCAGAGATGCAGATTACCTCAAGGTATACCGTACATCCTTCATAGAAAATGACCTTCGCAATTATGACAGGTGGAAACTCGGATCATATGAATATATAACACCCGGCAAGGATGCATTCGGGTATATCCTCGAGTCTAATTACCGGTTTCAGCACGATGACTATCCTTTTGGCCGCGAGTGGGCGGACATAGTGGTAGCCCATCCGGTAACTGCATTGCTCAAGGGCAGAAGGGCAGATGCTGTCGGTACGTTTATGGCACCTCAGTTCAATGAGGCCAGGGATTCCCTTGCTGCACTTTTCCAAAGAGATTACAATTCCCGCCGGCCGTTCACTCCGTCCACTTCAGTATGGCCGGCCCGCAATTACACCGAATATGTGTATTTTGTGTATATGGAGTCCCAGGATGCCATATATGCCATCAAGGAAAGCCTCCAGGAAGCGCCTCAGCTTGTAAAAATCGACCTGAGTGCAGGTACCGAAAAGTTCCTGATGTTTTTCAATCCGAACACATCTTGCATCACGGAATGTAACGGCATCCTCTATTGGAGCGAAACCGTTCACAAAGGGCCGTGGGAACTTTTGGACTATTCAGAAATATTTTCCTACAATACTGCAAACGGTGCTGTGAAGCGGCTTACAAGGAACACCCGGTATTTCCATCCCGTACCGAACGAGAGCGGCACGGTGCTGGCAGTCAGCGAAAACACTCCGGAAGGTGATTCATACCTTACAATATTGTCTCCGTCCGGCAACAAGGAGATGAGCATAAGGGCCCCGCAAAACGGCTCGATCAAGGAGATGGTCTGGCTGGGCGATGTCCTGTACTGCCTTATAGTTACCAAAGACGGTGTTGGCGTCTATTCGATGAGTGATGACGGATGGAACATAAGTATCGCCCCTCAGTGGCAGAACATCAGTGACTTTTCGATATACGACATGAATGTCGATGGGCGGCAGACAAAAGTCATTACGTTCGTAAGCGATGTGGACGGTGTGTCGAACGTATATGCCTACAATCCTGCGACAGGCAGCGTACATCAGCTTGTAAATTCTCCTTACGGAGCAGCTGAGGCGCAGCCCTACAAGGACGGAGGCCTCATATACTGCCAGTATGGCCCCACCGGCTATTCCATTGTCAGGACTTCTGCCGATTATCTGGAGATGAAGAAGGTGGATATGTCTTCTCCTTACAAGTTTCCCCTGGCAGAAAAAGGTTCCGAGCTGGCATCCAATGCCTATCCCAAGCCCAGTGAAGACTACATAGCAGAATTTATGGACGAAGGGAGGTATCCTTCCAAGCGCTATTTCAAGCCTGCCAATTGGTTCAATGTCCACAGCTGGCTTCCTCTGTATGTCAATATCGGGAATGGAAAGAGCAGGATGGCCAGCATCGCATCTTTGGGCGCGATGGTAATGTCGCAGAACAAGCTGGGGACGGTTTCAGCTATGCTCGGCTATTCATACGGCCGCAGCCAGTACTCTAACGTGAGACGGCACGGATTTCACTCAAGTCTGACCTTCAATGGCACGATTCCCAGGATAGAGCTGAAAGCAGAGTTCAATACGGAAGAGAAGATGAGCTTCGCCCGCTATATGGACGAATTCGGGCAGCCGGCGCACGCATATCTGATGGCCGATGACGGCCTGCCGTACTATGACGTATCTGTCCGCCTGTATCAGCCTTTGACATACAGCGCCCTCGGATTCAACGCTTCCCTACTACCCTCGCTGAGCTATCATCACAACAACATCAGGGCGATAGATTACATCAACAAAGTGGGCTGTACACATTCTGATTATATCGAAGCAGGAATCAGCGGCTCGGTGGAGACTGAACCTGCCCACGCGGCCATTTATCCTCGCTGGGGTCTTGGCTTTTCTATGGACCGCATCTCTCCTGCATTTCTTGGAGAGGCTTCCAGATGGTTCACTTCCCAGCTGAAGACGGAAGTGTCTGCATATCTGCCCGGCATATGGACAACGCACGGAGTGAGCGCTTCGATGGCATTTGTACGCCAGAACTGGAAAAACGGGGATGCTGTGTTCCCGATCACCAGCCTCATCGATCTTCCGAGAGGATATCTGATAAAGGACCTGGCGCAGTTCAACAGCAGGAAATACCTGAAACTGGCTGTGGACTATGCCGCTCCGATAAATCTTAGTGATACCAGCCTCGGAGGTGTGATGTACCTGCGGAGGCTTCAGCTCATCCCGTTTGCTGATTATGCCGTCAGCAGCCAGCACGACGGCGGCAGGATACATTATTACAGCTTCGGTACGGACCTGCTGCTGGATTTCAATGTAGCAAGGTTCAAGGCGGACCTGTCGGCGGGAGTACGAGGCGCACTGAACAATGGCGACGCCTATATGGGGCAGAACGCCACTGTCCAGTTCCTTTTCAAGCTTGGCCTGTAATCAGACGCTGAGGATCTTGGTAATCTCGTAGAGGTTGCGGTTGATCTGGTTGTGACGGCTGCAGGCCTCTTCGAAAGGTGTGTAGGTCACTTCTCCCTTATGGATGCCCACCATAACCCCCTTGCGGTTGTCAAGAAGGGCTCCAACGGCTTCATAACCGAGAGTGCTGGCAAGCACACGGTCGCTGCAGGTAGGGCTGCCGCCGCGCTGTATGTGGCCGAGAGTTGTGACGCGGGTGCTGTATTCAGGGATGCGCTCCTTCACCTTAGCAGCCACTTCTTCGGCACTTCCCATCTTGCCGCCTTCGGAAACGATGATGATGCCTGAGGTCTTGTTCTTGCGTCGTTCGATGACAAGATAGTTGCAGAGGCTTTCGATGTCAGTCATAATCTCCGGAACGAGCGTCACCTCGGCTCCGGTTGCAATACCGGTGTTGAGACCGATGAAGCCAGCATCGCGGCCCATGACTTCCACGAAGAACACCAGGTTGTGGCTCTGCGCGGTGTCGCGGATCTTGTCGATGGCATCCATCGCCGTATTGATGGCTGTGTCGAAGCCGATGGTATAGTCAGTACCGTATATGTCATTGTCGATTGTGGCAGGTATACCTACTATAGGTATGTCGAAATCCCCTCCGAGAGCCATCGCTCCTCTGAACGAGCCATCGCCTCCGATAACCACCAGACCGTCGATTCCAGCTTCGACAAGGTTGTCGTACGCAATCTGCCTTGCTTCCTTCTCTTTAAACTCAGGGCAGCGTGAAGTCTGGAGGATGGTGCCTCCACGGTTGATGATCTTAGAGACGGACTGAGACTGCATAGGGATAAATTTCTTTTTGAGGATGCCTTTGTAACCCTCCATAATCCCCACAACATCAATCTTATAGAAAATGGCCGTACGGACTACGGCTCTGATTGCAGCATTCATTCCCGGAGAATCTCCGCCCGACGTAAGCACTCCGATTTTCTCTATTTCATGCATATATTTTGATGTTAATTTTCGTCAGTAAAGATAGTGATTTTAAATTGTTTTTTATTATTAAATAAATTTTTCATACCTTTGAATGTTACTATACACCGACCGACAATTGTTATAATCAAATATTTACTCTATGAAAACTTTGTTCAAAGGATTTCTTATCGCTTCGCTGATGTTTATCGGCGTGGCTGCCAACGCTCAGACTAAGATTTACAGCAACGTTGGTACAATCGATGTTACAAAAGCCGAATATAACGGCGACCAGGTAGATCTTGCCTATACCGTTACCATCGATCCCGAGGTGCAGAACATCATCGGACTCAAAGGCAAGAAAGGCATTGTTATAACCGCCGCCCTGACTGAAGGTGATTACAAACAGGTAATTGAGTGCCTCGTCATCAGCCCTGCCAAAGGCAACGCCCGTTCAGCTTGGCTGGAAGGCAAATGCGAAGATGTTACCAACAACGTCCGCTATTTCAATGCAAATGCCACTGAACCCCTCGTAATCAAATCTAACTACACTCTGAAGGCTAAAGACTGGACTTCTCCCAAGACTGCCCTGACTGTTACCACTCAGGAATACAAGAAGGAAGAGTGCCTTGTCCGCCTCAATCAGAAGAACGTGGCCAAACTCAAAGCTACCGACCTTACTCCTGCATGGGCTAACCTCGCAGCTAACGGCGGCGAGCCCGAGAAACACCTCCAGACCAAACTTTACTATCCTGTAAACGTTACCAACGAGGTTGACGATTATCTCGAGAACGCACAGACCCTGTCACTTCTCAGAACCCTCGATTCACCGAACTTCGATGTTACCGGCATCAAGATCAACGGTTGGGCATCTCCTGAGGCTACCGTAGCTTACAACCAGAAACTTTCTGAGAAACGTGCCGCTACAATGAAGGATATCATTTCTTCAAGGTACAGCTTCCCTGAGGATGTTTATACTGTAAGCGGCAACGGTGAGTACTGGGATCTCGTTGAGGCTTATGTTGCTGCAAGTGATGATCCTGCTCTGAAGAAATGGGCCGAGAGGAAGTTCTCTAACCTTGATGCAAGAGAAGCTGCCCTGAAGCAGACAGGTGCTTACAAGGATATCTTCAACACCGTATATCCTCGTTCACGTTTCGCTGACTGCGATGTAACTTACAAGCTCGTCAACTTCGACGCCGCTGCAGTCCGCTCAATCTACAACACTTATCCTGAGCAGCTCAGCGAGGCTGAGTTCGAGGCTCTTGCAACTCTCAACGACAACGTTGACAAGGCTGTTGTAGAAAAAGGTCTTTCATTCTATCCGGAGAGCCAGGCTCTTAACAACCTCGCAGCCAAGGCTGCCTGCGCTGAGGGCAACTATCGTCAGGCTATCAACTACCTCCAGAAAGCTGGCAACAGCAGGGAAGTCTTCAACAACATGGGTGTTTGCTACATGCTCCTTGGCGACAAGGCATCTGCTACTCAGTCATTCCAGAGGGCTTTCGGTCTTCCTGAGGCTACCAAGAACCTCAACGAGATCAAGAAGATGGACTAATTGATAATACACATATTATATAAAAGGTGACTGGCCTTCGTGCCAGTCACTTTTTTTATTACCTTTGTCACACTTACGCCTTGGTGGTGGAATGGTAGACACGAGGGACTTAGGCTGGTTCTTTGAAATAATTATTTGTAAGACATGATGGTTGATCTTAACTTTGCGTGTATGAGCAAAGCTAAATATTCAATTGAAGATGTCAAGCAGGCTGTTTCTGACAGCAAGTCTGTAGCGGGTGTCTTGAGGCAATTAGGGCTTAGGCCCATTGGTGGGAACTATAGAACCATAAATAGGATAATAGCGGAAACCCAAATCGATACTTCTCATTTTACTGGGCAGGGATGGAATGTCGGATTGGCCTTTAAGCCGAACAAGGGCATCTCAGATGAAGACATATATGTAAAAGAGTCATCATATAAATGCTCTTGGCGGTTGCGCGAGCATTATAAGAAAACTACAGGCATCGCTCATTGCGAAAAATGTGGTTTGGATAGTTGGCAAGCTCACCCTATTCCGCTTGAGATTCATCATATCAATGGTAATAATACGGACAACAGATTGGAGAATCTTCAACTGCTATGCCCGAACTGCCACGCTCTTACAAAGAATTATCGAGGAAGAGCCAAATTGAGTGCTCTGTCCGAAAGGAGAGATGTAGAATGTCGTAAATTCAAGGAAGCCTTAACGGGTAATGCCGATGGTAATCTTGAGCCAAGCCTTTTCAAAGAGGAAGGTGCAGAGACTAGACACGACACACCTAAAGACGATCGGTCCATGGTGAAGGAATAGTCCGGACCACAAACAGAGATGGTGGCGAAAGCCATAGTGGCAAGAAAATCCCTTGGGCAGTAATGTCCGTGCGGGTTCGAGTCCCGCCCGGGGCACGAAGGAATGTTTTTGAAGTTTTTCAAGCATTTCTTGCAAACGGAAAAGTCTAACAATTAGCGAGTTGCTGTTGTTAGACTTTTTTTAATGTTGCTTGGTATTTCGGAAAATAGCTTGTATTTTTGTCTTGTAAATAGTTTTTACAAGCTATGGCTGTAACGTTCTATCTTTTCACGAGGCCGGACAAGAAAGGCGACCACCCGATTTACACATCCATCTACCTCAATGGGTGCAGGTTCTGTTCCAGTATAGGGTACAGCATCAGCCCCAATAAATGGGATGACGAGAAAATGAAGGTGAAACACGGTGCAAGCAATGCCAGGAAGGTTCCGTTCAATACCATCAACTCCAGGATATCGGCAATCTCTTCCAAGTTCGACACCCTTGAGGCCAACAATGCGAAGCTGACCAAGGAACAGATCAAGAAGCAGCTTGCAGAAGTAATAGGAAGGCAAGTTAAGGGAGAAGAGACGGAGGAAAGCGGCTCGGTCGGCTTCTTCAAGCACTTTGACGAGTTCATTCTCGATGGGAAAATAAACCACAAATGGGCTTTGAATACCGTCAAGAAATGGGGAACGCT
>JAFWSX010000014.1 GCA_017519185.1 Bacteroidales bacterium
CACCGATGTGTACCGCTATGAACTCGAGAAGATGCAGAGGACGTATATGGACAACTACTTCAATGCCATGGACTCCATCATCCAGTCCCTCTCTTCTGTTACACCTCCAGACGGTGACAGCACTTCTCCTCAGGCACTGTGGCGATCCTCGCGCTACTTCTCCCTGCTCAGCAGCTGCAAGGTGCCGACCTGCGAGGAATTCGACTCCATATTCCCCATCGATCTCTCGTTCCTGTTCTTCTTCCGCATAGCCCCGCTGCAGAAGGAGTGTGTCGATGAGCGTCTGGGAATCTATTTCGACAAGGCGGACGGGAACGATGTCGCCTTGACGATGCTGAAGCTGGCTCTTGCCAAGAAGACGATAGCCAAGTCCCTTCGCAGGTTCGATATCCTTGAGTTCCCGCCGACCATCCGCAACCTGTTCGAGGAGAACACGGCCACCCGCAACGGCAACGACGAGTACGGACGGGCACATGCCCTCGCAGACAGGCTCGACGGTGAGGCCGACGACCTGATCGGCAATGTCGACATGCTGCTGGCCGGGGATGAGAATACAGACTTCTCCACGGAGACGTCCTACAACCGACCCGACGATATCATCATCATGATGCCGTGACATGAAACCGATTTCGCTGACATACAGGAACACGGCCTTCGACATCCCCAACGGATGGGAGCAGCTCACACCGGAGCAATACCAGCACCTGGTGGACAATATCCTGCTGGCCAGTCAGGGGAAACTGTCACCGGGTGAAGTGCGCATGCGGTATGTCTGTGACGTGATGGGATGGAATATCGGCAAGTTCAGGACCGAGGACCAGCTGGAGAACCTGGTGGTACTGTCTCAGATGGTGTCGTTCATCTTCCTCATAACATATCCCAAGGACAGCGAGGCTGTTGCCAGGCTTACCGATGAAGAGTACCGCGAGGCCCGCCGTACCGATCCCTTCCATCTCAGCTTCCCACATGCCGAGGATCTGAGGAAGGAAGACTACAGGTACGAGGTGGACTGGTGCTTCTGCAAGCAGCTGGTACCGGAGGTGAGTGTTGGGAAGCGCGTCTTCACCGGATACGAGATCAATACGGGTTTCGGTATGCTTACCACCAGCCTGACGGCACTGCAGTACATTGAGGCGAGGGCGCTGCTCGGCAACGGTGCGGACACCCTTCCTCTGCTCGCCTCCATACTCTACTATCCCGGGCCGTACGACAGTGAGGATGCACACCGGAAGGCTGACCTGTTCAGCGACGTCCCGCAGAACGTCCTCGCCGCCATTGCATACAACTTCACCGCGTTCAACAACTTCCTGATGACGAAGACCGAGTACAGCATACTCACGGAATTCACGTCCCAGCGTGCAAGGGAGATCAGTACCGATGCCGCCGATGCCCTCTACGACCTGTCTTCAGACGGCCTCGGCGACGCCCAGCACGTGGAGCGCCTCAATCTGCTCACATATCTCCGTATCCTCAGGAAGAAGACGATCGAGAGCGTACGCAGGCTCAGTGCTGCCGGGGAGGATCCGGGAAAGATCGCGAATACGACCGGTCTTGATGTAACAACAATAATGAAAATCCTATGATAAAGAAACTGTTCACCTATTTCGCTCAGTTTCCCTCCAGGGAGGGTATCCTGACAATGGCCGTCAACGGCACCAGTCCCATGCCTGAGTATGATGAGGTGCTGGCCGATATCGACGCGCAGACTGACGAACGGCGCATAGACGGCCTCGACAACTATGCCTACGGCCAGTCGTTCGAGGAACTCCAGGCACGCATCGACAAGTGCGTCGGGTCGTTCCTGTATGCAGACTACGGGGAGTTCCAGGTGCAGACCGATGGCAGGAAGTCCCTGGAGTATGTGGAACGGATGGCCGTCACCGTGGCCATGAAGCTCGGCAACAACGTGGATGCCATCGAGCGCATGATAGCAAGCGACAGGACCTTGGCCATGCTTGCTGAGATCCATGCGTGGTTGATGGCCGACGTGGAGAACGGGCTGATCGACTGGGCAGACCGCGACAGCCTGGACATGGTGGAGATCGTCCCGTTCGTGGCCAGCGAGCTGAGGAGCATAGGGTGGACCCTGATGTTCAATGCCACATCACCTGATGTACTCGGAACGCATGAGCGTTTCCGGTCCTTTGTCAGGGAGAACTATTGACGTAATTTTGCTGCCATGAAAAGAAAGTTACTTGTATCTGTCGTATCTGTGCCCCTGTCGGTCTTGGCGGACGTCGGGCGCTATTTCTACCAGGACTGGGAGTTTGCCAAGTGGATCGGTGTTGCCGTTGCCGTCGACACGTTCCTCGGTGTATGGAAGCACATGGTGCACAAGGATGCCTCGAGCGAGACGTTCTTCAGTAAGTTCTGCAAGAAGATCGTGATCTACATCCTGCTGCTCATCCTCACCAACGTACTGCAGCATGTAACGGTCAACGGGTCGGCTGTCGGACCCACCCAGTGGATAGGCACCTACATCTGCGTCTTCATGCTGGTGAGGGAAGCCTTCTCCTGCGTCGAGAACATACAGGCAGTGTATCCGATCTTCCCAGCCTCGTTCGTGAAGCGCCTGAAAGACTTCAACGACAAGGGGGAATACAAACTGGATGAGGAGGAGCCGTCATGAAAGTAACCCGTCAGGAACTGTTGAGGATCTGTCCGAGCTACCCTCAGAGAAGGATAGATGAAGACGTGCGCGTGCTTAACGAGTGGGCACCGCGATTCGAGATAAACACCTCTCTCAGGATGGCGCACTTCATTGCCCAGTGCGCACATGAGAGCGGTGGTTTCCAGTATGTTGCGGAGATTGCCTCCGGTGCCGCCTACGATACCGGGAAACTGGCTGCCAAGCTCGGCAACACTCCAGAGAAGGACGGCGACGGGCAGAAATACAAGGGGCGTGGGTATATCCAGATCACAGGCAAGGCCAACTACAAGGCATACCGCGACAGCGGGTTCTGCAACGGAGATGTGGTAGCCCATCCCGAATGGCTGTCTAACTCTCCAGGCAGGATGAAGAGTGCCATGTGGTACTGGTGGAGCCATGGCTGCAACAAACTGGCCGATGCAGACGATATCCGCACGATAACCAAGAGAATCAACGGCGGGATGAACGGTTTTGCCGACCGGCAATACTACCTCCGCCGCGCCAAAAGAATATTCATGATATGAAGAGATCCATCTTGTCATTAGCTTTGTTGGCGGTGCTCCTCATGACGGGCTGCAAGCCAACCGAGTACATCACCGTTCCGGAATACCACGAACGGCTGGTGCATTCACACGACACCGTGCATCAGCGCGATTCGTTCATCAGCAACACGACCACCACCATCAGGGAGGTTGACAGTGCGGCACTGGCGAAGCTTGGTATCCAGATAAGCGGGATGAAATCAGCATATCTGGTGGAGATCGACAGGCTGCGCCAGGAGATGAGCAGCCTTCAGCGGTCGAGATCCGACACTGTACTGGTTCACGACTCTGTACCTGTCATCAAGGTGGTACCTGCGCAGCTCAACGCATGGCAGCGGGCGAAAGTGAAGTTCGGAGAAATCGTGCTGGTCATCCTGGCTGTCTTCGCTGCAGTTGTCGCTTTCTCCTTCTATAGACAAAGAAAGAACTGAAGCGTCATGATTCGATACACGCTCATCAACGGCATCACCATATACGCCTCCAGTGCCGGGGAATTCGCTCACAAGCTCAGGGTTGCCAGCAAGTACAGCAGGATCACCGATGCGACCTTCATCTCCCTGTTTGCTGAGAAGATGGAGTCATCCAAGGGCGTGATCCTGCGGAGCACCAATGCCGGTGAGTTCCTGGCCGACTTGCTTGTCTTCGGCCTTGCCACTGCAGCCAACGTACCGTATTGCCGGTGTGTGTAGATCTGCCATTTAGTTTTTTAATCACTAGCTAAACTATTCTAAACCGCTGATAATAAACCCGTTATAACTTGCGTGTCTTGTATTATTGTGTTATCTTTGCTTCTGTAAAAAAGGAACAATAACAATTTAAAACAAGCAGTTATGAACGAGCAAATTCAACAGATTCTGAACTCAGCCGGCACCAAGACGGCAAAGATCCAGCAGCTTCTCGGCCTCGGCCTTACACGCCGCCAGGTGGCCGACCTTGTAACAAACGGAAACTACGGTTTCGTACAGAACGTCTACGCGAGGATGATGCGCGAGGCCGTTGCCGCTGCAGAGACAGTCATTCCCGAACTGGATTATACCTTCAACCGCAACTTCGGCATCGAGATCGAGGCCTACAACTGCACGAGGGAGAAACTGGCCTCGGAGCTCCGTCAGGCAGGAATCAGCGTGGCAGTTGAGGGATACAACCACAACGACCACCGCGACCACTGGAAGCTGGTCACCGACAGCAGCCTCACGGGAACACAGACCTTCGAACTGGTGAGCCCCATCCTCCACGGGGAGCAGGGACTTGAGGAACTGGAGAAGGTGTGCTGGGTGCTTGACCTCTGCAATGTAAAGGTGAACGAGAGCTGCGGGCTCCACATCCACATGGATGCTGCTGACTTCGATATCCAGACTTGGCGCAACCTGGCCATCACTTACAAGAGGCTGGAGAGTATCATCGACGGGTTCATGCCGCGCTCACGCCGCAACAACCGCTACTGCAAGACGCTTTCAGGCATCAGCGAGGACTCCATCCGCAGGGCACGGACGATTACAGACCTGCGCAGGGTGTTCCGCAACGACCGCTACCACAAGGTGAACCTCGAGTCATACGTAAGGCACCAGACGGTGGAGTTCCGCCAGCACGGAGGAACGACGAACTTCACAAAAATGTCCGCTTGGGTTCATTTTCTCGAAAAAATGATTACCTTTGCACAGCAGGGGCTGGTGCACCAGCGCACAACGCTTTCGGGCATCCCCTTCCTTACGGACAGCGAAAAACTGTATTTCAAGATAAGAACAAGAAAGCTGACAGCATGAAAAGAACCTACAGAATCAAGGGCGGTGACACCATAGCCGCCGCCACTCCACAGGAGTTTGTTCGGGAACTGCATGAGGGGTCGCGCTTCGACTTCGGCGGTACCGACACTGAATACATGGAACGCTTCGCCATCCGGCTGGAGCAGCTCGAGGGCTACAGGATACGAACGGACACTCCGGAAACGTTCCTGGGCGATCTGATCGAGCACGGATTCGTCGAGACCTGACATGTATTGTTATTGTTCGACATGTATTGTTATTGTTCGACATGTATCGTTATTGTTCCATGGGGGTGCTTTGCGGCATCCCTTTTTTGTGATAAACGGCATGAACACTTGGTATTGAGTCTCCGGAATACACAAACCTCACAGTCGCAACATCTTTATCTTCATGCATATCCTCTGTCACTTCTTCGCTTAGTTCAGACGGCACATATCCTATATGAAAGCCACTTTTAGTACATACTTTGACCGCATAAGGGTCATATTGGTTCGTCGGTTCCTTAATAAGGAGGATTTCATCTCCTGTTTTCAGTTTCCAGGCAGCTACCTGCGCGTCTCTGTCTCTGTAATAAGTCCCCCTTACGACAAAACAGATATCGTTTTCTCCGACTTCTACCTCCACGGGTAACTCGGTCTCTTCATTTTCTAAAACCTCATCCTCGTCTTCTTCCTCCTCCCGTGCCTCGTCACGTCTCTTTATATAATATACACCGCAGAAAACGAAGATGAACGCCGTCAGAAAGGTAACCATTCCCATTGTGTCCTGGTTGCGGTCTAAAAAATCCTCACCAAACAAGACTTCTACGATTATCATAGGAAGTAAAATACCTGCAATTAAAAGTCCGAAAACTATCAAGCCCCAAGAAAAACAGCCTCTCTCTTTCATAATGCACAATTATTAAGTTAGTAATCATGCCGCAAATATAAGTAAAAATCGCGATTGGGTACCCATAAATACATTATTTTTTACGTCACGTAAAAATTTTCACGCAATCTCTTGGAGGTTACGGGATTTTTTCATACCTTTGCCCCTGTCAAACGTAATAGAGCGGTTACGCTCCAGGGGCGGTGAAAGACGTCCGAACATCCGATCGGGCATTTTTTATGCTCTTACTTTCCGAGACCTGCCAGAGGTCTCACTACACCAATAGCGGTGGCCACCCAGTAGATTTTTCGTCCTCGGACAAAGCTCTATGATGTTTAGCGACAGGGAAGGCTGCCGCTTTCTCTGTCCTATAGGGGAAGGCGACCCTCGCCGCAAGGCAGGGTGGTATATTCAGAACACCCGCAGGGGTGCACGTCCGAAAGCTTGGCCCGCCTTCTTCTCCATGGGGGAGATGCCTTCATGCAGCGATGATGAAGGGGCGTGTTTGGCACGGTGTAGGACTCTCCCCCTTTTCCGAGGAACTCCCACCATGGGAACAGAACGTTCCCGCCATGGGAAGAAGATATTCCCACCATGGGAAACCGCACAGGGCGGATCCCTGTACAGTCCAACGTAATAGCATTATGCAACAGACAACAATCAGATTCGACCATGTGCTGCAGGAGCAGCAGCGCGTCGACGTGGTTGCACCCCTACGAAAAGCGGTGCAGGCAATCAACCGAGGGCTCGACTCCCGGTCTGAGTTCTACAGCCGCATGCTCGGTCAGAACATCTCATGGCGAAAGGCGCTGCGCATCGGCGTGGTGCTGCCGCTGCTCTTCGTGGCCGCTGCCGTATGCGTGGCTCATGCACCTCTCATCGCCGGTACCAGCCTCGCATGCTCCGGCTGGATCGTATACCGGCTTAACCAGGAAGAGGAAGGAGGTGAGGTATGACGGCTCTTTTGTTCATCACGGTAAGGACATATTCCTCCGTGAACAACATGGGGAAGGAGCTTGGCGCGTACGTCGAGAACGCTTACGACCAGAAACTGGTACCCACGATCGCCTTCCCCGCCGTCACCGCGGACATCAAGGCGAAGATGAAGGAGCTGGAGGCGAAATACCCCCGCTCGAAACCTTTCAAACTGGAGACCATCAGTTTTACTGACAAGTACGGCCACGCCCACGAAAACATCTACGTGACACCGCAGAACATACACAACGACAACCATGTGTTCTGCCTCGACACGGCGTCTGTCCGGATCGACCTTCAGGACATGAATGAGGAAGGAGGTGAGGTATGATTTTCCTCTGTGACTTCTTGGAGCGCCACAAGTATCCCAAGTTCTATGCCAATACAGTGGCTATGATGAAAGGCATGAACGGAAGTGCATTCCTGAGTGAAGAGGATTTTGACACCTTCTACCACAGACTCGTCAAGCATATTGAGAAAGATCGTCCGAAAGGTCATGCGGCACACATGTTTCGTATTGCTTATGATGCTGCCGGACGTAGTTCGATATACTTAGTGAGCGGTAGGGACGAAACGGATATCGCAAGGCTGTACGTTTATCGGATTAAGAATATCAAGACGTATGGCTACGAGAACCAGGCCACCTTTGATATTTTCAAGGTTGCGGAATCATTCTAATTAATAATTTACAAGTATATGGATAATCTGAATATTGACAATGTCCCTCTGGATCCTCTGCAGGAAATCATATCCGTAGAGTACCTCGAGGACAGGGCCGAAGTGCTGGAGCAGGTGATGGATGTACTCCTGGAGACATCCCAGGGGTTGGTACTCTCAGACAAGAGTGAATATCTGAGGCTTGTGACGGAAGTCCGGACATCCATCAAGGACTGCCGTATGATAGCCAAATCGTTGAATAAAATATCTTTTGGAAATGAGCAACAAGAGTAAGAAAAAACAGGAGCAGGAACAGGCGCCGACCGATGTCAGCATCTACATTGCTGCACTCAGCGTCAACTTCCGGCCTGCAGCCAATCCGGCTGAAACCACCCACTGGTTCTCTACGGATGAGGTACTGGCCGCCATCAGGGACATAGATCCCTCTGCAAATATATCCAGGGAACAGGTGTTCTCCGCCCTGAGGGATGCCGGCTATGATTTCTGCAACCGTCCCGGTAGCCACGGACTGCTGTTAAGGTGGATGTTCCGGGAGAAGAGTTAGTGTTTCTTTTTTGTCATCTTTTTTGGAAGGATGCCCTCATTGCGACGGGCGTCCTTTCTTTTTGTCCCGATATCGAGTATCTTTGCGGTATGATCACGGAAAACTTGATAAGGAAGGTCTTTGTTCATCAGACCATCAAAAATGCGATGCAGGAAATCCAGTCGAAATGGAAGCCTGCTGTCGGCGCGTTCAACGTCCGGAGCGGTGAGCTGAGGAGCTTCGCCGACCACCCGATGCCGATCATGCAGATCGCCGACAAGAAGTTCAGCGTACACTATTTCATTCCCCTCCACATGAGGTTCCTCGATATCCAGTACCGGAAGAAGAAGGGCAGACGTGGCGACGGAGGCAGGAACCTGTACAACAAGATCGTATGGCCTGTGGTATACCAGCAGATGTACCCCGAGCTTCACCGTGGGTTCACCGACGAGGTCAGGAAGGAAATCGGTGACCGTCTGCGACAGGCCGCTGAAATAACTAAAAAACGATAGACATGGCAAAAGGAAGACTTGGCGAGGATACCATCAATTTCATCCTCACGGCAGAATCATCCCAGCTCCAGCAGGAGATCCAGAAGAGTTCCAAGGTCATCAAGGATCTCGAGGAGCGGGAGAAGGAACTACGCAAGCAGCAGGCTGCAGTGAAGGCCGCTCTCGGCGAATCGAGCAAGGAGTACAAGGCGGCCACCAAGGCAATCAAGGACACTACTCAGGCCATCGCCAACGAGAAGCTGAAGCTCCAGGAGATGAGCAAGCAGCTCGGTGTGAACAGCATGTCCATGCAGCAGCTGCGGAAGGAGGCGAAGTACCTGCGGCATGAACTTGACAGCACCTCCAAGGAACTGGAACCGGAGGCATGGCAGAAATATGCCGCGCAGCTTCGTGAGGTGCAGCAGCGCATGGCAGAGCTGAAGCAGACTGCCAGCGGACTCGACCTGAGCGATGCCGGCGGGAAGTCCGGCGGAGGAGGAATCCTCGACACGCTGACGGGCGGCAAGCTCGGCAACCTGAAGTCGATGTTCGCTGCAGGCGGTATCATCGGACTGGCCACCGCCGCGTTCTCGAAGCTCACGGATATGGCCGGTGCTGCCATAGCGAGCATGAGGGATTTCGTTGCAGAGGGAGTGGAGATGGCCAGGAACGCCGACGGTATCAAGCATGCCTTCGACAACCTCGACCGCCCCGACCTGCTGAAGGGCCTGCGAGAAGCAACCCACGGCACCGTGACCGACCTTGAGCTGATGAAGGCTGCTGTACAGGCCAACGATTTCAGGATCCCTCTGGAAAACCTCGGCAAATATCTGGAGTTCGCCCAGCTGAAGGCATCCCAGACCGGCCAGAGCGTCGACTACCTCACCAACTCCATAGTGACGGGCCTCGGCCGACAGTCCAAGATGATCCTCGACAACCTCGGTATCAGTGCTGCAGAGCTCACCGAGAAGATGGAGGGCGGTGCCACCATGGCTGAGGCTGTCGGACAGATCATCGACAAGCAGCTCGACGAACAGGGCGAGCACTACGAGACGGCAGCCGAACGTGCCACCCGTGCCACTACGGAGCTCACGAACAAGCAGCGTGAGATCGGAGAGGCATTCCTTCCCATTGCGGAGAAGGGACAGGAAATGTTCACCAAATTAAAGGTGGGTGCTATTAATTTAGTCCTGAACATTATTTCATACTGCACCAAGCTCTACGACGAGCTGGCCACGGTGCGCATTGTGGTTGAGACGGTGCGCGTGGCCTTCGACACCGCGTTCAAGGCCATTGAACTCGGATTCGACCTCGTCATTGACATCGTGAAGGGTGTGGGCAGAGTCATCGTCGACCTGGCGAAGCTCGTAGAGGGTGTCTTCACCTTAGACTATGACGGTTTGAAAAAAGCATGGGCCGACCTGGGGAACCATATCGTGAAGAACGCCACGAAAGTAGTCAACGATGCCACCGACGTCGGTACCCGCTGGGGAAACAACTTCATCAACAGTATAGACCGGGTGGTGAAAGGAAGGAAGATTACCGCACCCAAGCCGGAGAACACGCTTCCTGAAGTGACGGTGACGGGGAAGAAGGGTAAGCAGGAAGACAAGAAGAAAAAGGGAGGTTCCTCCCACGACAATACGGCCAAGCAGCAGGCCGAGGAGGACAGCAAGGCGCTGAAGCAGTTCAACAAGGCCAGACAGGCTGAGGTCGACGCGGAAAACGGGAGTTTTCAGCAGCGCATCAACAACCTGAAGCAGATGCTGGCCGACCAGAAAATGACGAAGGAACAGTACGACCGGCAGGAACAGGCCGAACATGTCTCCCATACCGCGAAGCTGCTCGCCATCGAGAAAGACTACGCGGAGAAATCACGGAACCTGGCCATATCGGACGGAGAGAAGGCTGCAGATCTGCAGGATTCGCAATACAAACGTACTCTGAAGGCCTTCAACGACGCCCGGCAGGCTGAGGTCGACGCGGAAAACGGGAGTTTTCAGCAGCGGATCAACAACCTGAAGCAGATGCTGGCCGACCAGAAGATGACGAAGGAACAGTACGACCGGCAGGAACAGGCCGAACAGGTCTCCCATGCCGAGAAGCTGCTCGCCATCGAGAAAGACTATACGGAGAAATCACGGAACCTGGCCATATCGGACGGAGAGAAGGCCGAACAGGACCGCAAGGCACTAAAGGTATTCAATGACGCCCGGCAGGCTGAGGTCGACGCGGAAAACAGGAGCTTCCAGCAGCGGATCAACAACCTGAAGCAGATGCTGGCCGACCAGAAGATGACAAAGGAACAGTACGACCGGCAGGAACAGACCGCACAGGCCGACCATGCCGCGAAGATGCTCGCCATCGAGACAGACTACGTGAAAAAATCGCGGAACCTGGCCATGCTGTACAGGAAACTTACCGAACAGGGCCGAAAGGATCCGAAGGTATTCAATGATGCCCGGCAGACCGAGGTCGACGCGGAAAACAGGAGCTTCCAGCAGCGGATCAACAACCTGAAGCAGATGCTGGCCGACCAGAAGATGACGAAGGACCAGTACACCCTGCAGGAACAAACCGCACAGGTCGCCCATGCCGCGAAGATGCTCGCCATCGAGACAGACTACGCGGAGAAATCACGGAACCTGGCCATATCGGACGGAGAGAAGGCTGCAGACCTGCAGAACTCGCAATACAAACGACTGGAACAGGCCCAGCAGAAATCGTTCGACGCGCAGCTGTCCGCCCAGAAGGCGTTCACGGACAACCTGTCGAAGATCCGATCCATGGCCAAGGATACCACCGGACTGACCGAGCTGGAGAAGCTGGCCGTGGAAAAGGATGCCCAGCTGAAGGTTCTGGAGGGCTACTACCGGGCGTCGCTGGAATACGCCGAGGAGAACGGACTTGACCTTGAGGATGTCAACAAATCATACCAGGATGCCATCGCATCCCTCAACAATAAGTACAGAATGCTGGAGCAGCGGGCCGTCGAGCGGGCTGAGCAGCAGAACCTGCAGATACGTCAGCGCTACGGGCTGGTGTCCCAGCAGGAACTCTTCGATGCAGAGCTGGAGCAGCTGAAGCGGCACCTGGAAGAGAAGAAGATCACGCAGGAAGAGTACGAGGATGCCGTGTCTTCTATGCGGCGCGACAAATGGAAGGAGTCGCTCGACTACTACAACAGGCTGTTCGGCGATGCGGTCAACGCCCTGCAGGATGCGGAGCTGGCCAACGTTGAGGCCAAGTACGATGCCGAGATCGAGGCGGCCAGGAAGGCTGGGAAGGACACTTCCGCACTCGAGAACAAGAAGGCACAGGACCAGCTGAAGATACAGAAGAAGTATGCCGACGTGAACTTCGCCGTCAAGGCCTCACAGATCATTGCCGACACCGCCGTATCCATCATGAAGTCCTACGCCGACCTCGGACCTATAGCGGGATCCGTGGCAGCAGTCCTGATGGGTATCACCGGAGCGGCACAGCTGGCCGCAGCCAACTCCGAGCGTGAGAAGATCAAGAAGATGACACTCAACGGATCATCATCCAACACGGGTGCCGGAGCCCGCGTGGCCACCGGTCTGGAAGACGGAGGGTTCCTCGACGTGGAGCGCCGCCAGGACGGCAAGAAGTTCCATGCGGAGTTCAAGCCGGACAAACGCGGGTTCGTCGACCGTCCTACCGTCATCGTCGGTGAGGGTCCGAGGAGCAAGGAGTGGGTGGCCAGCAACAGCGCCGTGGAGAATCCC
>JAFWSX010000003.1 GCA_017519185.1 Bacteroidales bacterium
GGGGCTTCGATTCAATGCTTCGTTTCATTGCTTCCACTAACATCCCCTCTTAACCTTCCGGCACCGGGCAGGTGTCAGGCCTTATACCTCTTCTTTCGAATTTGCAAAGCCATGTGTTTTTGGTAAACAGTCGCCTGAGCCATTTCTCTGCGCCCTGTGTTGCAGGGTCCCCTTCTCCCGAAGTTACGGGGTCATCTTGCCGAGTTCCTTGGCCATGATTCACTCGAACACCTTAGGATTCTCTCCTCACCCACCTGTGTCGGTTTACGGTACGGGCTGTATGAAATATATCTCGTGAAGCTTTTCTTGGGAGTCTACTTACCGCGGCTGTCGCTTCGTCCGAAGACTCGGCGTACTGTCAGATCTCGCCACGGACCAGCTCTTAACCTGTCCGTCTAGCTACCTCCTTCAACCTGCTATTCCGTCAGCAGGCGCGCGTGCCATTCCTCCGTCCCTCCTATCGAATCTTTCATACAGGTAACGGAATATTAACCGTTTGTCCATCGGCTTCGCCTGTCGGCTTATCCTTAGGCCCCGACTTACCCTGATCCGTTTAACGTTGTTCAGGAAACCTTGGGTTTTCGGTGTGGATGTTTCTTCATCCATTATCGTTACTTATGCCTACATCTTCTTTTCCGGACGCTCCAGCATACCTTACGGTACACCTTCTACGCCGACCGGAATGCTCCCCTACCACTCAATATCACTATTAAGTCCATAGCTTCGGCGATGACCTTGATACCCGTTTATCATCCACGCAACGCCGCTCGACTAGTGAGCTGTTACGCACTCTTTAAATGATTAGCTGCTTCCAAGCTAACATCCTAGCTGTCTCTGCGACGTCACTTCGTTCTGTTAACTTAGGCCATGCTTGAGGGCCTTAGCTGTTGGGCTGGGCTATTTCCCTTTCGCCACCGGACATTAGCACCCGGCGACTCACTCCCGGGAAACACTTCACGGCATTCGGAGTTTGTCAGGAATTGATAGGCGATGAAGCCCTCGCATCCTATCAGTCGCTCTACCTCCATGAAGCTATCCCGAGGCTGTCCCTAAAGACATTTCGGGGAGTACGAGCTATCTCCCAGTTTGATTGGCCTTTCACTCCTACCCTCAACTCATCCAAACCCTTTTCAACGGATACTGGTTCGGCCCTCCATCACCTGTCACGGTGACTTCAGCCTGGTCAAGGGTAGATCACTAGGTTTCGCGTCTATTCATACCAACTTCCCGCCCTTGTCAGACTCGCTTTCGCTCCGGCTCCTGTCCCTGAAGGACTTAACCTCGCTGGCATGAAATAACTCGTAGGCTCATTATGCAAAAGGCACGCCGTCGCACCGCAGTGCTCCGACAGCTTGTAAACGGACGGTTTCAGGTTCTCTTTCACTCCCCTGTTCGGGGTCCTTTTCACCTTTCCCTCACGGTACTGGTCCTCTATCGGTCTTTTGGGAGTATTTAGCCTTGCGGGATGGTCCCCGCGAATTCAGACAGGATTCCTCGTGTCCCGCCCTACTCAGGATTCTGCTCGCGAACCGCCTCTCTTACCCGTACGGGCCTGTCACCCTCTGCGGAAGACCTTTCCAGATCCTTCCGGTTCGATGACGGCTGCTTCTCGCAGTCCTACAACCCCGGCATTGCCTCAACAACACCGGTTTGGGCTCTTTCCGTTTCGCTCGCCACTACTCGGGAAATCGATCGTTTCTTTCTTTTCCTGCAGGTACTAAGATGTTTCAGTTCCCTGCGTTGACTCACTTCTAAGTGTGCATGGCCTTCAGCCATGCGGGTTCCCCCATTCGGACATCCCCGGATCACAACCCGTTTGCGGTTCCCCGGGGCTTTTCGCAGCTTTCCACGTCCTTCCTCGTCTCCAAAAGCCTAGGCATCCTCCATCCGCTCTTCTTCGCTTCGCTATACCTTATTGCTTATCTTACTGTTCTAGCTCTTCTTCTGTAACGCTTTCGTGAACCACTTCAGACTTTCATCTTCCATGTGTTCTCTTTGAAATTGCAGTCCCTAATCCTTGTTTTGAATTACAGACTATCTATTTCTTTCTACAGTAAATTTTCTTTACCTCGTTATCTCTCTCATTAAGTCAATGAACTTTCCCCCTTTCTCATCAACCCTCGGCTGATTCCCAAAGGGACCGCAAAGATATAAACCTTTTTCTTTCCGACAAATTTTATTCGGATTTTTTTGAAAAAATCTTCAAAATATTTAAAATTACCTGCGTGGCCTTCTCCATACTTTCCACAGGAACAAATTCAAGTCTGCCGTGGAAATTGTGGCCTCCGGCAAAGATATTAGGGCAAGGCAATCCCATGAAAGACAGGTTGGCGCCGTCTGTACCGCCACGGATCGGCTGCACCTTGGGCTGCACGCCAGCCATCTTCAGGGCCTCGATGGCAGTTTCCACAACCTCGAAATGAGGCTCCACCATCTCCCTCATATTGCGATATTGATTTTTGATTTCAGCCGTCGCTACGTTTCCGTATTTGCAATTGATGAAATCGACGCACTGCTGAACCATCTCCTTCTTGCGCTCGAAGAGAGCGGCGTCGTGGTCGCGGATGATATAGGCGATGTCCGACTCCTCCACAGTTCCCTTGAAAGATATAAGATGTATGAAACCCTCATACCCTTCCGTATATTCAGGACGCTGCTCGACGGGAAGCATAGCATTCAGCTCCATAGCCACGAGCATCGAGTTGATCATCTTGTTCTTGGCGTAACCAGGGTGTATGTTGCGGCCCTGGATGTGGATCTTGGCAGAAGCGGCGTTGAAATTCTCATACTCCAGCTCACCTACCATACCTCCGTCCATAGTATAGGCGAAGTCGGCACCGAACTTCTTGACATCGAAAGCCACGACACCCCGTCCGATCTCCTCGTCGGGAGTGAAAGCGATCTTCACAGGCCCGTGCTTGAATTCGGGATGAGTCATAATATACTCGGCGGCACACATTATCTCAGCCACTCCGGCCTTGTCGTCGGCGCCGAGAAGCGTGCTTCCGTCAGTCGTGATGATTGTCTGCCCCTTATAGTTGAGCAACTCGGGAAATTCGGCCACAGTCAGCACGCGGCCTTCGCCGAGCACGATGTCAGAGCCGTCGTAATCATTGACGAACTGAGGATGGATGTCGTTGCCTGGAGCGTCGGGACTGGTATCCACGTGTGCTATGAAGCCGATGGCGGGCACCTTGCCTTCCACATTTGAATCTATGGAAGCCATAACGTAGCCGTCCTTGTCCATTTCGGCATTGGCGATGCCCATAGCGCGGAGCTCGTCCACAAGCTGCCTCAGCAGCACGAGCTGTTTGTTGGTAGAAGGCTGGCTCTCGCTGTTCTCGTCTGACTGGGTGTCATACGAAACGTATCTCAGGAATTTGTCTGTTATCTTCTCCATATATTATTCCTCCACTTTTTTAATCTGAAGGCACTTGAATATCATATAAGCGATGATGGCGATGTATGCGACAAGAGCGATGCCCTGTGCTGCAGACGAGTTCTGCCATTCCACATTGAGCACGTTGATTCCGGCGAAACGAAGGATAGCACTCACCACGCCCATCAATGCACCGCCTGCGATGAAACCGCTGGCGAGCAGGGTTCCGCGTTCCTTGCGGGCGTTGTTGAGCTTCTCGTCCTTGCTGCGGGTGCTGACATACCACGAAACTGCACCGCCCACGAGCAGCGGGAGGTTCAGCTCCATCGGAATGAACATACCGAGAGAGAATGCCAGAGCCGGCACCTTGAATATGGTAAGGATTATTGCGATGACTGCGCCGATGCCATAAAGCAGCCAGGGTGCGCCGCCGCCTGACATCAGGGGTTCGATGACGGCAGCCATAGCGTTAGCCTGAGGAGCCACGAGGGCATTCTCACCGGTGAAGCCGTAAGTCTTGTTGAGAACGATGATAACACCTCCTACGGTAGCTGCTGCAACGAGGGTTCCGAGAAACTTCCAGGTTTCCTGCACCTTCGGCGTGGTACCGATCCAGTAGCCGATCTTCAGGTCGGTGATGAAGGCACCGGCCACGGAAAGTGCGGTGCAGACAACGCCGCCGATGATCAGGGCTGCCGTCATACCTGCGGTGCCGTTAAGGCCGGCAGCCACGAGGATGACAGAAGTAAGGATGAGGGTCATCAGGGTCATTCCGCTGACAGGGTTGGTACCCACGAGGGCGATGGCCTGAGCGGCAACTGTGGTGAAGAGGAATGCAATGATTCCGACAACCAGCAGGGCGATGACTGCGTGCCAGATGTTGCCGACGACTCCGAATATGAAGAACAGGAAGGTCACCAGAAGGGCCAGCAGGATGCCGATGACGACAACCTTCATCGAGAGGTCTCGCTGGGTGCGCAGGACTTCAGTGTCAGCACTGCCTTTCTTGCTCTTTATTTCTTTAGCCGCCAGACCTACGGCACTCTTGATGACGCCGGCCGACTTGATGATGCCGATAATGCCGGCAGTGGCGATACCGCCGATGCCGATGTGCCTTGCGTAGGTAGTGAATATGGTCTCGGGGGGCATTGAGCCGACAGTCTGGGTCACGTTGCTTACGATGTTAAGCACATCCGGCCCCCAGATGAGGTTCATCAGAGGGATGATGACCAGCCATACGAGGAACGAGCCGCAGCAGATTATGAAAGCGTATTTGAGACCGACGATGTAGCCGAGGCCAGCCACTGCCGCACCCACATTGAGTTTGAGCACCAGCTTGGCCTTGTCTGCAACGGCAGCGCCCCAGGGCAGCACCTTGGTGGAAATGGTCTCAGCCCACCAGCCGAAGGTCGAAACTATGAAATCGTAGATACCTCCGATGAGGCCGCTGACGAGCAGCAGCTTGGCGTCCTTGCCGCCGTTCTGTCCGCTGACAAGCACCTGTGTGGTGGCTGTAGCCTCGGGGAACGGATATTCACCGTGCATATCCTTGACGAAGTATTTCCTGAAAGGAATCAGGAACAGGATGCCGAGCACACCGCCCAACAGGGAACTGAAAAACACCTTGCCGAAATCGACGGTCAGCTCGGGGAACTTAGCCTGAAGGATGTAGAGTGCCGGGAGGGTGAAGATGGCACCGGCGACGATGGAGCCGCTGCAGGCACCGATCGACTGGATAATGACGTTCTCCGACAGGGCGTTCTTGCGCTTGCAGGCACTTGACAGGCCGACGGCGATGATGGCGATGGGAATCGCGGCTTCGAACACCTGCCCTACCTTGAGTCCAAGATAGGCAGCGGCGGCAGAAAAGATTATTGTCATCAGGACACCGATAGTCACGCTCCAGGCATTGGCCTCGGGATACTTCTTCTTTGGAGACAGGACAGGCTCATAGCTCTCCCCCTCCTTGAGCTTCCGGTAGGCGTTCTCCGGCAAGCCCTTGGGTTGCATTTCTTTATCTTCCATAATAAAAATAATTGTCGCTTAGTCGTCCGGATGGTCGGAGTGGCCGGGAATTTCCTCCGGCACTACAGAATCATCCACATCCGCATCCTCTGACAGGGGTCTGCTCTCGATGACTTCTGCCTCGACGGCATCAGCCTTGGCAGCTTCGAAAGCAGCCTCCTCTTCGGCAGCCTTGAAGACCTTCTTGAAGCGTACTGACATGATAAACTCGCAAATGGCATAGAGTATCAGGGCGATGCCGAAGATGATGAATACGGTCTTGATGGCTTCCGCGGGATTGAGGATCATAAAGATACCTCCGAGGAATATGAGTATAGGGATAATGTAGAATGCAAATTTGACTTTGGTATACTTGCCTGCAGACAGCAGCGTGGCAATCTCACCGATGCTGAAGATCAGCATAAGGATGCCGAAGAGATATGACAGCAGGTTGACGAAGAAATCCGGGAACGCAAGCAGGATGATACCGAAAACGACGGCGATGATACCGGAGAAGGCAAACATGAAGCCGAGCCTTTCCTTTCCGAGGAAGTTGATGCCGAGCGAAACGCCGCCGACAAGAATCATTGCTGCTCCGAGGACTCTGACGAACGCATCCACTGCCACACCTGGCCAGATGACTATGGCAAGACCCAGAAGCATTGCAATAAGGCTCCGGATAATACCGTATGTAGGGTTGAAAAGACTTGAGAATTTCATATTCCAATAATTAGCGTAAGGATTCCAAATATAGCACAAAAAAGTTAAATTTGCCATATGAAGAAACTCGCAGTACTATCAGGAGCAGGCATCAGCAAGGAAAGCGGCCTGAGCACTTTCAGGGATAGCGACGGTCTCTGGGAGAACTACTCCGCCCAGGAAGTGGCATCCATCGAAGGATGGTATCGCAACAAGTCGCTGATGCTCAAATTCTATAACGAACGCCGCCGTCAGATAGAGCATACTGAGCCTAACGAGGCCCACAGGATCCTGGCCCAGATGGAGAAAGACTGGGACGTGGACATAATCACACAGAACATCGACAACCTTCACGAGAGGGCCGGCAGCACGAAGGTCATCCACCTTCACGGCCTCATCACCCAGGCACGCGGCGAGAACCACGAAAACAAGATATACGACATCGGCTACAAGGACATCCATCTGGGTGACCTTGCCCCCACCGGCGACCAGCTGCGTCCCCACATCGTGTGGTTCGGCGAGGCCGTGCCGATGATAGAACCGGCCATCCGCATCGTGGAGAAAGCCGACATACTGCTTGTCGTAGGAACATCGCTCAACGTCTACCCTGCAGCCGGACTGATACAGTACATCTCCCCGGGCACTCCGATCTATCTTGTGGATCCGACTCCGATGAACCTGCACTATGACCGCTACACCCAGATCCAGGATGTAGCCACCAAGGGCGTTGCCAAATTCGCAGAGATGGTCGCCCCCTATGCCAGCAAATCAAGCCGATGAAAACCATAACCTGTTTCATTCTCAACGGCGCCGACGCAGCTGCCACCAGCGAAAACCTGAAGAAATGTCCCCTCGTGGGTAAAGTGGCTGTAACGGACAGTCTGCGTTCTTCGGTTTCCATCCGCAGGATTGCCGAAGAATCTTCCACCGAATTCACACTCCTCTACACCAAGACCTTCCGTCTCGACTGGGTGCACTGGTCGCTCGAAAGGATGGTGCAGGTGGCAAGGGACACCGGAGCCGCGATGCTCTACTCCGACCATTTCATCAAGATTGAAGGCGAAGTGCGCAACGCTCCTGTGATTGACTGCCAGAGCGGCTCGCTCCGTGACGATTTCGACTTCGGAAGCGTGCTCCTCTTCAGGACTGACGTGCTGAAGGCCGCTGCCGCCACGATGACCGAAAACTACATCCACGCAGGCCTCTATGACCTGAGGCTAAAGGTTTCGCGCATCGGAAGGCTCGAACATATCAACGAATATCTCTACTACGAAGTGGAGACCGACTCCCGCAAGAGCGGCGAGAAGCAGTTCGACTACGTAGACCCCAGGAACCGCGAGGTCCAGATAGAGATGGAAAAGGCCTGCACAGAACACCTAAAGGCAGTCGGAGGATGGCTGGCCCCCGTGTTCAAGGACATCGACATAGACCAAGGCAGTTTCAAATACGAAGCTTCAGTCATCATACCCTGCCGCAACAGGGTCCGCACCATAGAAGATGCCATTAAGTCCGCCCTCAGCCAGAAGACCGATTTCAGATATAACGTGTTCGTGGTAGACGACAACTCCACCGACGGGACCGTCGACATAATCCGCAAGTACGCTGACGACAGCAGGCTGGTCTATATCGCCCAGGATCCTACGTGGCACGCAATCGGAGGCAACTGGAACGCCGCCCTGCACCATCCCGACTGCGGCCGTTTCGCACTGCAGCTAGACAGCGATGATATCTACAGCGACGAGAACACAGTGCAGAAGTTCGTCGACGCGTTCCGGAAGATCCGCTGCGCAATGGTCATCGGCACCTACCGGATGACCGACTTCGAAGGCAACCCTCTGCCTCCTGGCATCATCGACCACCGCGAGTGGACCGAAGACAACGGACGAAACAACGCACTGCGCATCAACGGACTCGGGGCACCGCGCGGATTCTGGACTCCGCTTGTCCGTGAACTCAACTTCCCCACTACAAAATATGGAGAAGACTATGCAGTTGCCCTGCGCATCAGCCGCGAATACCGCATCGGCCGCATCTACGACGTGATGTACTGCTGCAGACGCTGGGAAGGCAACAGCGACTCCGACCTTGACATAGAGAAAGTCAATCTGAACAACACCTACAAGGACCGCATCCGCAGCTGGGAACTTGCCGCCAGGATTGCGGCGAACAAGAATGGATAGACCTCAACGACATATATCGGTCGGCATCCTCACTGCCGACAGGGTGGAATTCATCCTGACGGGCGGCTACCGCTGCAACGGCGAAGTTGCCGACGGGCAGATGAACGCAGTGCTGGACAACGGTATGGTGGAATGCTGCGGACGCAAGGCTGACACCCTGCGCTTCGAAGCCGCCGGCGAAGATTCATTTTTCACACTGAAAGACGTCACCATCGGCGTCGACTTCCACTGGGAACGCAGGGAAAACCAGAGCTTCAAGGGCAACCTGATTCTGCTTGCCAAGCCTGAAGGCATCATAGTCATAAACGACATCGGCATAGAGGATTACCTCACCTGCGTCATTTCTTCGGAGATGAGCGCCGAGGCACCACTGGAGTTCCTCAAGGCTCACGCGGTGATTTCCCGTTCGTGGCTTCTGGCCCAGATATGCGGCACGAAACAAGCCACGGGAGAAGGCAAGAAGGACACACCCAAGGAACTGATCACCTGGCAGGACCACGAGGACCACGAATTCTTCGACGTCTGCGCCGACGACCACTGCCAGCGCTATCAGGGCATCACGAAAGTCAGCACCGCAACTGCCCGCGAAGCCATCGAAGCCACCTGGGGCGAAGTGCTCGCCTATGAAGGCCAGGTATGCGACGCCCGGTTCAGCAAGTGCTGCGGTGGCAAGACTGAAATCTTCTCTACCTGCTGGGAAGACACCGACGTGCCGTACCTGCGTTCTTTCAAGGACAAGTTCTGCGACACCGAAGACGCGGCGATCCTCGCCAACATACTGCCGAATTTCGACCAGGAAACCAAAGATTTCTACAGATGGGAAGTGCGCTACACCTTTGCCGAACTGTCCGACATAGTCCGCGAGCGCACCGGAATGAACTTCGGCAAGGTCGTGGACCTGCGCCCCATCGAGAGAGGTCCTTCAGGCAGGATCAAGAAGCTGAAGATAGTGGGCAGCCGCAAGTCCCGCATTATCGGCAAAGAACTGGAAATCCGCCGCACTCTTTCCCGCAGCCATCTATACAGTTCAGCGTTCGAAGTAGAGAAAACCCCTGAGGGATTCATCCTCCACGGAAAGGGATGGGGCCACGGCGTAGGAATGTGCCAGATCGGCGCCGCAGTTATGGGTCATCTCGGATATCTGTATAAAGATATCCTCCTGTACTATTACCGCGGGGCGGAAATCGTACAGGAGGACAGTCTTTCTATCTGATCAGGTCAGAAACTCTTTATTTCTTTTCCTGCTTCTTCTCGAGTTCTTCCTTGAGGGCGGCCTGTGCAGCTGCGAGGCGTGCGATAGGCACCCTGAAAGGAGAGCAAGACACGTAGTTCATACCGATCTTGTGGCAGAATTCCACTGAAGCGGCGTCACCACCGTGCTCACCGCAGATACCGACTTTCAGGTTCTTGCGGGTTGAGCGGCCACCGTCGATACCCATCTTGATGAGACGGCCGACAGACTCCTGGTCGATGCTCTGGAACGGATCGAACGGGAGAATCTTGTTGTCAAGATAATCATTCATGAAAGAACCGATGTCGTCGCGGCTGAAGCCATAGGTCATCTGGGTAAGGTCGTTGGTACCGAATGAGAAGAACTGTGCGGTGCGAGCCATACGGTCGGCGAGCAGAGCGGCACGCGGAATCTCGATCATAGTACCGAACATATACGGGATGTCCATATCGAACTTCTCTTCAACTTCCTTGTGTACCCTTTCACAGATGCGTTTCTCGAAGTTCAGCTCGTTTACTGAAATGGTTACGGGGATCATGATCTCTGGATGAGGATCGAAGCCTTCGAGAATCAGTTCTGCAGCAGCTTCGAAGATAGCCTTGAACTGCATTTCGTTCAGGGTCGGGAAGGTGATGCCCAGACGCACTCCGCGGTGTCCCATCATAGGGTTGATCTCGTGGAGGGCTTTGCCGCGTTTCTTGATCTCGGCTACGGAAACGCCAAGCTCCTTGGCCAGTTCTTCCTGCTTGTTGCGGGTCTGAGGCACAAACTCGTGCAACGGGGGATCGAGCAGACGGAAGGTAACTGACTTGGCGCTCATCACGCGCATTGTGTTCTTGGCAGCTGCCTTTACATAAGGTTCAAGCTCGTTCACAGCAGCAGCGCGTTCTGCTTCAGTAGCGGTGAAGATTACCTTGCGGAGTTTAGCAAGGGGTTCTTCAGAGTTCTTGCCGTAGAACATATGCTCGATACGGAACAGACCGATACCCTCGGCACCAAATTCGATGGCCTTCTGGGCATCCTCAGGATTGTCGGCGTTGGTACGCACGCTGAGACGACGGTATTTGTCGACAATCTGCATGAATTTCATATAACGGACATTCTCAGTAGCATCGATGGTGCTGACTGCAGAGTCGTAAACAAGACCCTTTGTACCGTTGAGCGAGAATATGTCGCCCTCGTGATACTGCTTGCCTGAGATGTTCAGGATCTTCTCGCCTTTGGCGCCGCTGGTGAAGGTGATGGCCTCGCATCCTACGATGCAGCACTTGCCCCATCCGCGGGCTACCAGAGCGGCGTGTGAAGTCATACCTCCGCGGGCGGTAAGCAGACCTACGGCTACTCTCATACCTTCCACGTCCTCAGGAGATGTATCTTCACGGACGAGGATGACGTCTTCCTTGCGGGCAGCTGCTGCAACAGCTTCGGCCGGAGTGAAGACTATCTTGCCGACAGCGCCGCCGGGACCTGCGGGAAGTCCGTGGGCAATCACTGCAGCATTCTTTTCTGAGTTGGGATTCAGGATCGGGTGAAGCAACTCTTCAAGCTGGCTCGGGCTGACGCGCAGAACGGCAGTCTTGTCGTTGATGAGTCCTTCCTCGATCATATCCATAGCCATATTCAGGGCAGCCAGACCGGTGCGCTTGCCGACACGGCACTGGAGCATCCAGAGCTTGCCTTCCTGAATTGTGAACTCTATATCCTGCATATCCTTGAAGTGGTTCTCAAGCCTCTGACGGATGTCATCAAGTTCCTTGTAGACATCAGGCATTGCAACTTCCAAAGACTTCAGGTGCTTGTTGTGGGCATTCTTGGTAGCCTCGTTCAGAGGGTTGGGGGTGCGGATACCTGCAACCACGTCTTCACCCTGGGCGTTGATGAGCCACTCACCGTAGAAGTTGTTGTCACCGGTGGCAGGGTTGCGTGAGAATGCAACGCCTGTGGCTGATGTGTCACCCATATTACCGAATACCATTGACTGCACGTTTACTGCAGTACCCCAGTTGTCGGGAATACCCTCGATGCGGCGGTATGCAACGGCGCGCTTACCGTTCCAAGATTTGAAAACGGCTCCGATTCCACCCCAGAGCTGATCGTGGGCATTGTCAGGGAATTCAACGTGAAGAACTTCCTTGATCTTCTTCTTGAATGCCTCGCAAAGGTCGATGAGATCCTTCTCTTTGAGGTCGGTATCGCTCTTGTATCCTTTTTGGGCCTTAAGGTCGGCCAGCATGTTTTCAAGTTGTTCGCGTATTCCTTGTCCGTCTGCAGGCTCGATGCCTTCTGCTTTCTCCATAACGACGTCTGAGTACATCATTATCAGACGGCGGTATGCGTCATATACGAACCTAGGATTCTTGGTCTTGGCAATAAGACCGGGGATTGTGGCGGTGCACAAACCGATGTTGAGGACAGTGTCCATCATACCCGGCATTGAACTTCTGGCGCCGGAACGGCAAGATACGAGCAGAGGATCCTTGGCGTCTCCGAACTTCTTGCCCATAGTTTTTTCAGTGGCTGCAAGGGCTGCCTTCACATCGGCCTCAAGCCCTGCGGGGAACTGACCACCCAGATTGAAATACTCAGTGCAGCACTCGGTAGTAATAGTGAAACCTGCGGGAACAGGCATTCCAAGTGTACACATTTCGGCAAGGTTCGCTCCCTTGCCACCCAACAAATTCCGCATTGAGCCGTTGCCTTCGGCTTTCTTGCCACCGAACAAATAAACTCGTTTAGTTGTCATAACAGGTCAGTGATAATTTTTATAATACATCTTAAGAATGGGCGCAAATTTAAGCAATTATTTAACAAATAGAAATTTATACATTTGTAAAAATTTACAAATTGAAATGGAAGAAGACAAAATAGCCCTTATCAACGCCGGGTTCCCATCACCCGCGGAAGACTTCATGGACGTTGCGCTCGACCTCAACAAAGTTCTCGTCCATAATCCTGCCGCCACATTTTTCGCACGCGTCAAGGGGCTTTCAATGATAGAAGACGGAGTGGATGACGGAGACCTGCTCATCATAGACAAGAGCACCGAACCTTACGACGGCTGCCTGGCAGTCTGCTTCGTGGACGGAGAGTTCACTCTCAAGAAATACAAAAGTATGGGAGACTATGCCCTGCTTATGCCGGCCAACAAGGATTTCCAGCCCATCCGCGTCGACGAGAACAACCAGTTCGCCATCTGGGGCGTGGTCAGGTATCTTATCAAGAAAATGTAGAGCACGGGGAACGATGATAGGCCTTTGCGACTGCAACAACTTCTTCGCAAGCTGCGAGAGAGTCTTCCGTCCCGACCTGGACGGCAAGCCTGTTGTAGTGCTGTCGAACAACGACGGCTGCATAATAGCCCGCAGCAACGAGGCAAAGGCCCTCGGAATCAAGATGGGCACTCCCCTTTTCCAGGCCAGGGACGTCATCGAGCAGAACAATGTCTCAGTCTTCTCGTCGAACTACCAACTGTACGGCGATATGAGCAACCGGGTGATTTCCATCCTGAAGGAGACTGTACCGGCAATCGAGGTATATTCCATCGACGAAGCTTTCCTCAACCTGGAAGGACTGCCGCTGGACGGCCTGCAGCAGAAAGGAAGAGACCTTTCGGCGAGGATAAAGAAGGACACCGGCATTCCTGTAAGCATCGGCATCGCCCCCACGAAGACACTTGCCAAGATAGCCAGCAAGCTCTGCAAGCAGTATCCCAAACTGCGGGGCTGCTGCCTTATGTACCGCCCGCAGGACATAGAGAAGGTGCTCCGCAAATTCCCCGTCGGGGATGTCTGGGGCATCGGCCGCAAATACCGCAGGAAACTCCAGCTAATGGGCGTATCCTCCGCCTGGGACTTCTGTTCTCTCCCAAGGGCTGAAGTCAGCCGCCTGATGAGCGTCACCGGCGTCAAGACCTGGATGGAACTGCACGGAGAGCCCTGCATAGGATTTGATGAAGTGCCCCAGGACAGGCAGACCATATGCGTCTCACGCTCTTTCGCCCACGATATGACTGACCTCGGCCAGCTTGACGCTGCAGTCGCCACGTTCACCTCGAAAGTTGCAGAAAAACTGCGGGCCCGCAAATTGAAAGCATCGGTGATTCACGTCTTCATACTTACTAACCGCCACAGGGACGAGAAGCCGCAGGACTACAGCATCCGCACCACCGGCTTCGAGGTGGCCACAAACAGCACCATCGAATTGACTGAAGCCGCTTCCGAAGCCCTGAAATACATCTACAAGAAAGGCTTCGGCTACAAGAGAGCCGGCGTGATGGTGACGGACCTGGTGGACAGCGACAAGGTGCAAGGTGTGTTTTTCGACACCGTAGACCACGAGAAGCAGGACAGGCTGATGAAAGTGATCGACAGCATCAACTCCGTCAGCGGCAGATCGACCGTCCGGATAGCCTCCAACGGAGAAATGGACGATTTCTCCACCCGTTCCCGCGTTTCGAAAAGATATACTACCCGCTGGGACGAACTGATGGAAGTTGTGGTCTAGCGCTTTTTTTACTAACTTGTAGCCCGATTGAGCGATCAAGAAAATGAAACTCTCAAAAGGCTGGACATGGATACCCACCCTCTATTTCGCAGAGGGGCTTCCCTACGTCGCCGTGATGACTGTCGCGGTGGTGATGTACAAGAAGCTCGGGCTTTCAAATACCGAAATAGCACTCTACACTTCGTGGCTCTATCTTCCGTGGGTCATCAAGCCCCTGTGGAGCCCGTTCGTCGACCTCATAAAGACCAAGCGCTGGTGGATCAATGCAATGCAGACCCTTATGGCCGCGGCGTTCGCCGGTGTTGCGTTCTTCATTCCGGCTGACCATTACGTGCAGATAACGCTGGCGTTCTTCTGGCTGCTGGCTTTTGCCTCCGCAACCCACGACATCGCAGCCGACGGCTTCTATATGCACGGGCTGGATGAAGGCGGACAGAGTTTCTTCGCCGGAATCCGCAACATTTTCTACCGCGTGGCGATGATTTTCGGCCAGGGTGTGCTGGTGATGTTCGCCGGATGGATCGAGCAGGGAAAACTCTTTCCAAAGGCGAACGGCAACATCGCCCTGTCGTGGAGCCTCAGTTTCTACCTGCTTGCCGCCATCTTTATCGCGCTGGCGCTCTGGCACCGCTTCATTCTCCCCAAACCCGCGAGCGACGCTCCCCGCAGCGACATCTCCGCCAAAACCATCTGGAAGGAGTTTGTCGTCACCTTCGTAACTTTCTTCAAGAAAGACCATATGGGGTTGATTTTCTTCTTCCTGCTGACCTACCGTCTCGGCGAGAGCCAGCTGGTGAAGATTGCCCAGCCGTTTATGCTTGACAACGCGCAGGCCGGCGGCCTCGAACTCGCCACCGCCACCGTCGGTGGCATCTACGGCACTCTCGGGGTCATAGCGCTGCTTCTGGGAGGAATGCTCAGCGGAATGGTCATCAGCCGCGGCGGTTTCCGCAAATGGCTCATTCCGATGGCCCTGGCCATCAACCTGCCGGACCTTGTCTACGTGATAATGTCGCTCCTGGGAACCCGGAGCGTGGCACTGATCTCTTCATTTGTCTTCCTCGAACAATTCGGGTACGGTTTTGGCTTTACTGCCTACACGATGTTCCTAATATACATAGCAAAAGGTGAGCACAAGACGGCACACTACGCCATCGGCACGGGATTCATGGCCCTCGGTATGATGCTTCCCGGAATGGTGGCCGGATGGATTGCCGACTCCATCGGCTACACGATGTTCTTTGTCTGGGTGTGCATCTGCACAATCCCCGGCATCGTGGCGTCGTTTCTGGTGAGAGAAAAAATCCCTGCTGAGTTCGGGCAGAAAAAAGACTGATGAGATGAAGAAGTTTCTTGCAACAATCATATTCCTGACAGCGGCCCTCAGCGCTGCGGCAACGGTAAAGACCGGCATTGAAGTGCTGGTTGAGAACAATTTCTCCGTGCTGCAGGGCAAGCGTGTAGGGCTTGTCACAAACCCGACCGGAGTGGACCGAAACCTCAACAGTACGGTCGACATCCTCTATTCGGCTCCAGGAGTGAAGCTGGTAGCCCTCTTCGGCCCCGAGCACGGAGTCCGCGGCGACATCCAGGCCGGAGGCTATGTGGCCCAGAGCACCGACAAGAAGACCGGACTGCCTATCTATTCACTCTACGGAAGCACCCGCAAGCCCACTGCAAATATGCTTAAAGGCCTGGACGCCGTGGTCTATGACATACAGGACAACGGCTGCCGCTCATACACTTTCATAAGCACACTCGGGCTGGTGATGCAGGCCTGCGCCGACCTCGGCATCGAGGTGATCGTGCTTGACAGGCCCAACCCGCTCGGAGGCCGCAAGGTAGAGGGAAGTTTCGTCGAGCCCGGCTATTTCTCTTTCGTAAGTATGTACGAAATCCCTTATGTCTACGGCCTGACCGTCGGCGAGCTGGCCTATATGCTGAACGAAGAAGGGATGGTCCGCGGCCAGAACGGCAAGGAAACGGCCAAAAGGTGCAAACTGACAGTAGTGCCGATGGAAGGCTGGGAGCGCGACATGACATTCCCTGACACGGGACTTCCCTGGGTTCCGACCTCCCCGAACATTCCTCATCCCCAGACAGCATTCTGCTATCCGGCCTCCGGAATCATCGGTGAACTGGGCGGATACCTCAACATCGGCGTTGGATATACCCTTCCCTTCGAATGTTTCGGTGCGACGTGGATCACCGATGCCGACAAGTTTGCGGCAGCTCTGAACGCCCTCGAACTCCCAGGAGTCAGCTTCCGTCCCACCTATTACCAGCCTACTTCCGGTTCTTCCGCTGGCAAGACCGTAGGCGGCGTGCAGATATTTTTCACAGACTATGCGGCAGCCAGGCTCACTGAAATCCAGTTCCACGTGATGCAGGTGGTTGCCCGCCTCTACCCTTCCCACAAGCCTCTGGACAGCACCGACGCTTCGAAGTTCTCTATGTTCGACAAGGTGCTCGGCAGCAACCGCATCCGCGAATCTTTCCGCAAGAACTACCGTTTCGACGACATAAAAGATTATTGGCGAAAGGATGAAGCCTCTTTCAGGGCCAAATCCTCTAAATACTATCTCTACTAAAACTATGAAACGCTTTTTATCGGCCGTATTGTGCCTGTTCTGCCTGGGCAACATAATCTGTCAGGCAGACGACAATCTCAAGCTGTGGTACGCCCAGCCTGCTGAGATATGGGTTGAAGCCCTGCCGCTAGGCAACTCCAAGATGGGTGCGATGATTTTCGGAGGCACCGCTACCGAGCAGATCCAGCTCAATGAAGAAACCATCTGGGGAGGAAGTCCCCACCGCAACGACAGTCCCAAGGCTCTTGCAGCCCTGCCCGCCGTCCGTGAAGCCATCTTCGCAGGCGAAGGCCGTCTTGCATCACAGCTCCTTGAGGAAAACTTCATGACCGGCATCCACGGAATGCCCTACCAGACCATCGGCAGCCTGATGCTAGACTTCGAAGGCCACGACCAGGCAAGCGACTACTACCGCGACCTTGACATCGAGAAAGCCAAGGCTACGGTGCGCTACAAAGTCGGGGACGTGACATACACCAGGGAGTACTTCACATCCTTCCGCAACAACGGAGTCTATGTAAAAATAACCGCCAGCAAACGCGGAGCCCTGAACTTCAAGGCAAGATATGAGACCCCTTTCAAAGAATATTCTGTATTCTCTGAAGGCAAGGACCTGCTTCTGACCGCGAAAGCTTCCGATCACGAAGGTGTGCCCGGAAAGGTACGCTTCGCCAACCGCACCAGGGTGAAAGCCAGGGGCGGAAAGGTCACCGTCAACAATGACAGCATAGAGGTCAAGGGTGCCAACAGCGTCACCATCTACATCACCGCCGCCACCAACTTCGTCAACTACAATGATATCAGCGCCGACGAGATGGCCCGCAGCGCTGCTTTGATGAACAAAGCATTCAGGCAGAATTTCAAGCGCGAGTACAAAGCAAGCTACAAGCTCTTCGCACAGCAGTTCGACCGCGTGAAGCTCGATCTCGGCAAAGGTTCTGACGAGCAGACACATCTCCGCGTGAGCAAGTTCAACGAAGGCGGAGACCAGGCGCTCGTGGCCCTTATGTTCCAGTACGGAAGGTACCTTCTCATCTGCTCTTCTCAGCCCGGCGGTCAGGCAGCAGGACTCCAGGGCATATGGAACCAGAGCCTGCTGGCCCCCTGGGACGGCAAATACACCGTGAACATCAACGCCGAGATGAACTACTGGCCTTCTGAAGTCACCAACCTTGTGGAGACTTCGGAACCTATGATACAGATGGTGAAGGACCTGTCAGTCACCGGACGCGGAACTGCCAGGACGCTATACGACTGCGACGGATGGGTGGTACACCACAACACCGACATCTGGCGCATCACCGGCCCCGTGGACTTCGGAGACTATGTATGGCCAATGGGCGGAGCCTGGCTCAGCCAGCAACTCTGGCAGCATTATCTCTACAGCGGTGACGAGAGCTTCATCGCCGAGAACTACGACCTGTTCAAGGGTCTTTCCGATTTCTATATCGACTACCTCATCCCGCATCCCAAGTACGGATGGCTCGTCACAGCTCCTTCCACCTCTCCCGAACAGGGGCCTCCCGGCTGGGGAAGTATGATAGTTGCCGGCTGTACGATGGACATACAGCTGCTCCACGACGTATTCACTAATTCCATTGCAGCCACCGAAATGGTCCATCCCGAAGACACTGAGTACATCGCCCTGCTGAAGGAGACGATGTCCAAACTTCCTCCTATGCAGATCGGCCACCTTGGCCAGCTTCAGGAATGGCTTGAAGACGTTGACGACCCGAAGAACGAGCACCGCCACGTATCTCACCTCTACGGCCTTTACCCGGGCAACCAGGTTTCTCCCTACAAGAACCCTCAGCTGTTCCAGGCAGCCAAGCAGAGCCTCATCTACCGAGGCGATATGGCCACAGGCTGGTCAATCGGCTGGAAAGTCAATCTCTGGGCAAGGCTCCTCGACGGCAACCACGCCCTCAAGATCATCAACAATATGCTCACCCTGCAGCAGCGTGACGGCTGGGGCCGTGCCAACGGAAGGACCTATCCCAACCTGTTCGACGCCCATCCCCCGTTCCAGATCGACGGCAACTTCGGTCTCACGGCCGGTGTAGCAGAGATGCTGCTTCAGAGCCACGACGGCGCCTTGCATCTGCTTCCTGCACTTCCCGACGCCTGGGCGAAAGGCAGTGTGGAAGGCCTCAAGGCCCGCGGAGGATTTGAAGTCGCCATCAAGTGGGACGACGCCAGGCTCGCCGAGGCTTCCATCAAGTCGCTCATCGGCGGTAAGGTTCGCATCCGCTCTTATGTTCCCCTTCAGGGCGCAGGCCTCACAGAAGCTTCGGGCAGCAACCCCAACAAGCTGATGGAAAGTGCCGACATAGCCACTCCGCTTATTGCTGAAGGGTTTGACGCTCCGATGCCGGAACTTCAGAAAGTCTACGAATACGACCTGGACACCAGGGCCGGCAAGACATACAAGGTGACTGCAGCCCTGTAACGGCACAGTCATAAAACAACAAAGGCTGCATTTTCCATGCAGCCTTTATTGTTTCCATATAATCGGGGAAATTACTCCACGAAAGCGATGATCTCGTTCTTGGCAACCTTGTCGCCCTGCTTGGGATATACGGCAACGATCTTGCCAGCGTAGGCAGCCTTCACGTCTTCGAGAGCGTAAGGAGTCTGGATGCGGCAGATCACGTCGCCGGCCTTCACGGCCTTGCCAATGCGAGGAGCCATAGACTTGTCGACAACGTCATACTCCCAGATGACCTGACCTTCGGCCTCCGCCTGAACGGCGTGTGCCTTCGGGTGCTCTTCCTGGAACTTCGGTGCGTCGTTCTTCGGAACCTCGACAACGGGACGGGTCACAACGATCGGAGCGCCGGCCTTGGCCTTTGCAGCCTCGAGATCCTTGTTGAAACGCTCGGCAGCCAGACCGTTCTTGTAGTCGCGGTACTGAGTAGGGTGCATTGCAAGCTCGAAGAGCTCTTCGTCGTCCTGTCCGAGTTCCCAGCCGTTGTCGGCCATTTCCTTGCGATATACATCCATATCGTCCGGATAGAGAGCCTGTACGTCGCCGGTGAAGAATTCCATACCCTGCTTCTCTGCGAGTTCCTTGATTTCAGGAGCAACGGGGCCGGGAAGGACGCCGCTGCGACCGAGGATCATACCCCAGATGCTCTTGTCGGTGAGCAGGCTGTAGCGAGGTTTGCCCTGTGCCTCTGCCATGATGTTCATCAGGGCGATGTTCTTCACATACTGGCTGAAAGGAGTTACGAGGGGCGGATAACCGACCTTAGGCCATACATATTCAACCTCGTCGAAGAGTTTCACAACCAGGTCGTCGAGAGCGACTTCGGGTTTGCCGTTGTTGCGCAGGTACATATTGACTGCCGGATGAACGGCTTTGAGGTCAGCCATCATAGAGCCCATCATACCGCCGGGAAGGCCGCAGCCTACGAGCAGTGAAGTGAGGTGATGGTTGGTCGGCTCGATGAAGTAGCCCAGGAAGTCGTCGATGAATTTCTGGGTAAGGGCGCGGGCCTCCATATAGGCTTTCATATTGATGTCTTTCACCTTGAAGCCTGCGTCTTTGAGCATGGCGCGGATGGTGATCACATCGGGATGGATCTTACCCCAGGACAGCGGCTCGATGGCAACGTCAAGCACGTCGCAGCCAGCCTTGGCAACTTCGAGCATAGATGCTACTGAGAAGCCGGGGCCGCTGTGGCCGTGATACTGGATAATGATCTCGGGATGTTTCTTCTTGATGCCGGCAACGATCTGGCCGAGAGACCAGGGACGTCCGATACCGGCCATATCCTTGAGGGCGATTTCCTGTGCACCTGCCTCGATGAGCTTGTCAGCGAGGTTGGTGTAATATTCTACTGTGTGGATCGGAGAATAGGTGATGCAGAGGGAAGCCTGGGGAATCATACCGCCTTCAATGGCATATTTGATTGAAGGGATGATGTTGTTGGCGTCATTAAGGCCGTCGAAGATACGGGTGATGTCGACACCCTGGGCATGCTTCACCTTGTACATAAGCTTGCGCACGTCAACCGGGCAGGGATACATACGCAGAGCGTTCAGGCCGCGGTCGAGCATGTGGGTCTGGATGCCAGCCTTGTGGAGGGGAGCAGTGAAGGCACGCACGGCCTTGTTGGGGTTCTGTCCGTAGAGCAACTGAACCTGCTCGAATGCACCGCCGTTGGTTTCAACGCGGTCGAAACAACCCATGTCGATGATTACGGGAGCAATTTCCTCAAGCTGATCGGCGCGGGCGGTGTATTTGCCGGACGATTGCCACATATCTCTGTAAACCAGAGAGAACTTTATTTCTTTTGCCATATGCTGATATTTGTTGTAAATTTCAATTTTGCGGGAAATTCGGACAAATATAAAAATTGTTTTTCCAAAATGGAAAAGATTATTACCTTTGACGCCGGAAGCCGATTCGGCCTCCAGACATGGTGCCCGTAGTTCAGTTGGTTAGAGCGTCAGATTGTGGTTCTGAATGTCGTGGGTTCGAGTCCCACCTGGCACCCAAAAAGAAAAGTCACCGATTGCTCGGTGACTTTTCTTTTTGGATGCCAATCTCACCCCCTGTCGCTACGCGACATCCCCCCTCAAGGGGGTCATGCACCTTCGCTTCGCTACGGTGGCTGCTCCGCTACCTCAACTTTCCTCCAAAAAGTCTCGGAATCTCCGCAGCAGCGGCTGATGCCGCTCCACGAGGTGTGCGTCGGATGCAAAGCATCCTCCTTTTCTGACCCCTCCTTTAAAGGTTCCCTCAGGGAACCAATTGTGTCCGTTTCACGATTTCATTTCGCTTTAAACGTTCGAAACCTTCCACCCCACCGCTTTGCGGAGCCACAAAATGTACAAGGTCTGCAAAATTGCGACAGACCTTGCACACTTGATTTTTGTATATGCTTGATTATTAGGGGTGTGAAATTTTGAGGTGTACAAGGTATGCACTGTTTTAGCAGACCTTGTACGCTATAAGCGGTTTTGGAGACAGTTAGCGCCGTGGTAAGGATACGTTTTCGGGCAAGGTGTGCACTGTTTTATCCCACCTTGCCCGCTGGAAAAGGTGTGTGGCATCGGAAAGCGGCTGGCTTTTGGCGGCAGGGCAGAGGCTTGGAGGACGCACGTTCGCTCGGGCGGCAGCATTCGCCTCAATTGCCTGTCGCGACGACCTCCTCCTTTTTAGTCTGCATCTTTCGCTACGCTCAATCTGCGCCTAACCGTCGTCAAGCAATCGTCGCTCCCGGGCGGCAATCTCAGCTCTGCTGCTATTTCGCCCTCTCTCAAGCGCCCTTAACGCCTCTTGCCCTGCCGCACACTCCGCC
This sequence comes from Bacteroidales bacterium, assembly GCA_017519185.1. GTDB lineage: Bacteria > Bacteroidota > Bacteroidia > Bacteroidales > UBA932 > Equibacterium. The sequence goes on from JAFWSX010000003.1 coordinate 21,897, forward strand.
ATGGCGCTGATGTGCCTTGTTTTGTAGATGTATTCGGGCAAGCTATGCACTGTCTTAGCTCATATTACCCTCTGTAGCTCGTCCTCTTAGTATTCTGCTTATGACCTGAATGGCCAAGTTTCGGTCAAACTGCCCCGGATACTCCTGAGTCATTGCATAGTAGATGGATCGTAAATCTGTATATCCTTCAATGTGGATGTAGCAAAACACAAGGTTTTCAAGTTCTGAGTCTGTCATCATATTAATGCCATTTCTGCATAAATTCTGTTTTCTCCAGATTCGGAAGCACTTCTCGTTCTTTGTAACTGATTACATACAAGTATGCTACGGTGCTATGATAGTTTATATATCTTTTTATCTGAAACGACTGAGCATTTTTATCCCTGAGCAGGTAGCTGAACCCGGCATCTGGAAAGACGTCTTTAATTATGCTTACGAAGGACTCGACTGATTCTAGCAGTTTGGATTTGACAACCCTATCCATATAGAATAAGGCGTGATTCCCTTGCTGTTCAGCGTTGAATTGTTGTACTAACCGTGTAGTTAATTCTATATCATCTGATTCCTCAACGAGTGTGTTATCCGCAACTTCCTCCGTGTATGCCCCTTTGATGTAGAGGTCCGGTCTTAAAGTATCCGCGTGGACCCTTCTTAGACAAAACTCTACATCAGGGAAGCGTAGAGCTATCTTCCTTATAATCTCGAGAATGTTCACTTCAAAAGACTGAGGGGGCTGCCGCCAATAAAGAGTAGAGTCAGAGCTGCTATAAAAAGCGGGCTCATTGGAATCATGGAAAAACAACGTCATATCGTATCCCCATTCTTTCACGCTTATTGCCTTGGTCACTCTCTTTGAATACCGAATTAATTCTTTGGGAAAAGAATCTCCTCTTTTGAACGGTTCAAGTAAGTACCCACCGGAGGCTGTAAAAATAATGTCTCTCATATCATCTGTTTTTATCTTTCACATATAATATGGTATCAAATGCTCTTAAATTCAATTTGGAAATCAAAAAATTATTAAAGTAGAGCCTTTCTATTGTTTGATAGTAACTTCAATGGTCCCGTCCTCCGCTGTCTTGAAGTCAAATTTCATCTTGTTGATGCCGATATGGATCGGACCGGGGACGACGATAATCTCCTCTGTGAATAGACAGTATCCGTCCTTTTCCGCCATGCAGCGGAGTTCCTCTTCCGAACCGGCCGTCCAGCCGAATCGGCGCCCAAAGAAGCCTGACACTTCCTCCCGGGTCCTGAAAAGGAATGTGTTCTCATCGGAGACCACATAGAAATGAGGAGGTTCACTGTCCGGAATCCTGTCGCAGAAGACCGTGATGCGATACGGGAAATACTTCCCTTCATCGTCATTCGTCTCATAGAGATCCGACTCCGAGACAAAGGAATAGTAACGTATGTCGCAGATGCCAGAATCCTGCATTTCCTTCAGTTTCCATAGACACCGGCTCTGCTCCCACTTTGCCTCTTCAGTGAAACTGAGCACACCATTGTCCATCTCTGCCCCGTACCAGTACGGACATCCTTCTTCCCGGAAACTCAGATCAGAGAGCGGCATTCCCATTTCGGGAAAAATCTCTGTAGCGTTCCTGCCTTCGCCAATAACTGAGGCCATCTTTTTAAGGGTGTTAACTTCTCCCTCTACCCAATACTTTGTAATACAATAATTTGCCATATTATTAAGGTTTTTCCATAAAACATACTCTGCCGGATTCTCTCATCCACTTTCGGTGCTCATTATACTCTTTCTCGCTTCGGAGTATCCACAGCAGCCTCCCTCTCAGTCTGGCGGGGATCTCCGGCTTCGGTGCGTACCCGTCCGTAAAAATGATCAGGCCGTCGTATTCGCCGTGTTCGGCCATATAATCCACCACCGGCTGGAAATTGGTTCCGCCGCGCCCCTTGACCTTGAATCCGGCCTTTGCCCTCGTGAGGGTGACGGGTTCTCCCAGGGATGTGTCAAATGTGAGGGCATCGATCTTCTCCACCCCGTATTTGAAAAAGCGGTTAATGGTGGAAAAGAAAAACTTCAGGTCGTCGTCCGAGACGGATCCGCTCACATCGACCGCCACCAGGTAGTTGGTCCTCAGCTGCCGGATGCTTCCCATATACTGGAATCCGCTCCGTCGGTTCGGACGCATGCGGGTGAGCTTCCGCTTGGAGCACAGGATGCTGGAACGGAATCCGGAGAGGACCTTGCGATAGTCCAGCTTTGGTTTGAGTGCAGCCTGGATCTTATCCACGAGTTCTCCCGGCAGCGATCCCCAGGATGATATCTGCTCTACCGCCTGGCGGATTCCTTCCTGCATCCACTGGTCCTCTTCCCAGAGTTCTGCCTGTCCGCCGTTCGAATCACTTACCTGCTGATCTAAACAACCGGCACCGGTCTCGTCATCGCTATCTTGAGGAATGGGAGAAACGGGGTTGTTTCCGACGCATCTGTGTGCGTACCATTCGTAGTGTTGTCCTTCGGGGAGGCCACATTGGGATGGGGTTATCATTCCGGGGATGCTATAGCACGTGGAGATGGCGAGATCACTTCCTTTCGCACAAGCCGGATCGCCACAACTGACTGGCTTCCGGCAATATGGATGGAGCATCAGAGTGCGTATCATCTCTATCCGGAAACTCCTCTCTACATCTTCATACGTCATATTCTGAACCAAGGATGGATTATATTCCAGCCTTCCTTTCCCAACGCGGACCGGACATTCCATCCCTTCGTTTGGCGTCAGCTTATGGCGGCAGAAGGCGCCGAAGAGTGCAGGTTCGGTGAGGAACCAGATATCGGTCATCTTACTGATGTAATCCATGCTACAGGCCATTGATGAACTGGGTCATACGGGTGAATACGGGAGCTGCGTCCACGACGATGAAAGCGACGGCTTTCTTCTGTTTCCCTTCGTTGAACAAGGAGGCAAAGTGCGCCAGCGCCTCTTTCCTGGCCCCCAACATGTCCACATACGAGCAGAGATTCTTTCCGGCAGTCTTCCGTTTGCGCGTATCGAGGTCGGTGATTTCGAGATAACGGAAAATGGACTCATTGATACCGGCCAGTTGGTGAACTTCCAACCCCGCAAGCTTGTCCTTGACCTTTGCGAAGCGAAGGAGGACATCTTCGGCTCCGGGGACGGAACTCTTCGATAGATAGGCGGCAAAAGCCGATGCCGCACGGACACCCACAATGCCGGAGATGACCTTGTAGTCCGTTTCATCTGGGCTTTCCATCCCGGCAAGGACATCCGACACCTTCGTCCAGGCCCTCCGGTCCGGGGTCTTTTCAAGGCCGGTATCTAACCCGGTCTCCTTGTCGGCTTCTCCATCCAGCCATTCCTGATGGGCCGAAATGAAACCGGTCACCCGCCGGTCCAGCCCGGCTTTCTCCGCCCATAACAGCCAATCCTGCACCGAAGGGCGGAACGCATAGACATTGAATCGTGACACAAGCGCCGGATCCAGGTCGGTCAACTGGTATTCCTCGCCATCATTGACTGCTGAGATAAGGCGGCTCCCTTCAGGAAGACTGCGACCGGCAAGCTTGCGGTTCAGCGCCAGGTCCATAATGGTCTGGAGCACCTCGGGGCGGGCGCGGTTCAATTCGTCCAGGAAAAGCACTACCGGCTTCCCGTCAGTGGGGAACCAGTAAGGCGGCATGAAGTCGGTTTTGCCCGTTTCTGCGTTCTTGGTGGGAAGGCCGATGAGGTCGCCCGGATCGGACATCTGGCCCAGGAAGAGCGTGACGACTTTCATTCCCTTTGCTTCGAAGTAGCGGGTGAGAATCTGGGACTTGCCAATCCCGTGCTTGCCGGTAAGCATGATGTTCTGGGCTGCAGGCATCCTGGAAAGGACGCGCCCGAGTTCTGTAGAATCGATATAGATAGGCATAGTTAATTATAAAAGATGAAGCGCAAATGATTGCGACCGTATTTCTTATCAATCTCCTTGACCTGGCGGGTAACGAATGAGATTACTTTTTGGGAAAGGACGAAGGTCTCTGTCAGTTCCTCCTTTCTTCCTTCCACAGATAGTTCGATATCAACTGCAACATCGTTGAATGCATAGCAGAACATGCATTTTTTGTTTTGGTGATTGACCTCTATCCTGCCCAGGCGAATCTTGTCGATATGCTCCGAAAAGGCATTCGTCATTGCTTTGAAACGTAGGGCGATGTCGGCAGCCTGCTCGGCTTTTTCCTGGGTCATTTTACCTCCGAGCCGGAATACGATGCCATTGCGGTCCCAAAGTTTGACGCTGAGCCACTTGCCATCGTACTGTTTCCGTATTTCCAGACCCGTTGGTGAGAATGCGGCGTCAATCTGAGCGTTCCAGGACAGTTCATCCATTTTTTTGAGTTTCTCCTTTTTTTCCTCGAGCAAACTCACCAGTTTATCGTCTCTGACAATCAAATAGGGATTCTCAGGAGCAATGGTGATACGATGGACTTTCCAACTACTCGAGTAATGATACCTTGGATGGCATTCCCGCAGAGTCGACGGGATGTGGAGGTGATCAGTAATTATGCTTTCGGGAGTAAAACTCAGCATGCCTTCCGGGAGGATAATCTCTGCTTTTCCATTCTCGCTTTTAGGAAGAGAACTGACATTTTTGACCGTAGACGGAAGATGGAAGACTCCGTCGACCTTACAATCCAAAGCATCTGCACAAATCCTTTCCAGCGAATCGGGAAGAATCAGGTTTTCCTCGAAATGGCAGTGATAGAAACAACTGTATTTCAGTTTTTTCAAGCCATCCGGAAGCGTGATGGATTTAATCAGCATATCGGAAGGAGCATCCGAGAATGCTCCAGCCGGAATATAGTCAACGCCTGGCGCGAAGACATATTTCAGGGCATGAACTGGCTTGTCAGACCGAATGGACATATATTGTTTGATCGGAATGAGATTCCCGTCAATCCATAGTTCCTGGCAGCAACACCCCGCACCTTTCATAACAGCCTGATCCACATCGTAACGGCCGGGGCCGTAACGCGAAGGCAGTTCCACCACCATCGTCATCACTAAGCCATCCATCACGCAACGGCCTCCCAACCCTTTTTGATATTGGAGAGAATCTCCTCCTTGAAGATACTGCGGATGCCGGCCTCGTCGGGAGCATAGGCCATGTCGCGCTTGAGAATGTCCTTGCGGCCGCTGCTGTAGTCCGTATGGTAGAAGATGTAGGCCGGATAGCGGCTGGTGGCTTCCTTGTTGGTCTTCCAGATGAGGAACTTGTGGAGCATCACCTTGTCGCCTGAAATCTTGCGGTAGACGCGGCGGTCCAAGATAGTGCTGGGTGTAAGTTCGCCCTTAAGTCCCTGTACTTCCTCGAAGGGACAGAGGTCGGTGAGCTGACTCACGCGGATGTCGGTCTCGGACGGGGTCTTGTCGGTCCTTTCGCGAATGAAACTGAGGCCGAAGGCCGATACGCCCGGGGTCATCCCCTCGTGCAGCCACTGGCCGCCATCGAAACTCACCAGGGCGTTCATCCGTACCTTGTCGTCATTACCTCTGGCGACGAGTTCAATGACGCTCACTTCCCATACGATCTCCGGGCGGACCATTTGGTAGGCAATGCCGCGGGAGTCGGTAAGGACATACCGGGACTCCACATTCATCCCCTGCAGGCGCCCTGCAAGGGAGGTGCGGTCCACGTCGGACAGGGCGCCAGAGCCTACGGCAAAGACCTGGAACAGCCCGTCCTCGCGCCGTACAGCCAGCATCAAGTCGCGTACGCCCAGTTCGCCGGTGGTGTAGCCGACAATGGCGGCGTCGATGCTGTGGCGCGGTTTCACCTTGGCGACGATACTGCTGTCTGAATGGATGACGAGGCCTTCTGCCCCATCGCACTCCACCCATTCGTCGTAGATGGCCTGCACCTCGTCCAGCGAGGATGCGTGCATCATCTGGACGGGGCAGACAGAGTCGGCCTTGAATATGTCGGAAAGGGCCTTGTAAGTCTCCTGGTAAGGCACACCTTCGAAGGACTTTCCGTCCAGCGAGACGATGTCGAAGGGGGCCAGGCAGAGCTGGTCGCGGCGGGTGTCATCTGCCAGGGCCGATGTTACATCTGCACAGCGGGGACGTCCTCCCTCCCTGGGCATATAGAGCTCTGCTGCAACGATGACGTCCTTTACGCCGGCTTTTTTCAGGCATTCCGCAGCTACTTCGAGGCAGTGCAGTTTTCCGGCCTTGTCGATGCCGCGAGAGTTGAGCAGTACGGCATCACCGTCCTTGTAGAAGAGGATCTGGAGGTGTCCGTCGATCTTGCGAGTGACGAAGAAGTCGGTTCCTGCGACTCTGCTGCTAAGCTTCGAGCCTTCCACCAGCATATACTTGCCGGCGATGTTCTTCTTGTAGTCTATAGCTGTCTGGCTGAGTATTTTCGTAATTTCCATATTTTTAGAGGGATTTGAGTTCGAGATTGGTGAGACGGAGAATAAGGGCATAGCTGTCGCCCCGGGTACGGCCTTCGAGGAAGGCGCGATAAGGAGTACCGCCGGTCTGCATCACCAGCGGGCTGATGCCTTTGGCTCCTGCGCCAACGAGCATCATAGACTTGGCATCGGCGAGTTTCTTCGCCATTGCCTGCAGGAAGTCGAATGTGAGGCCGTTCACGTGGCGGAGCTGGTAGCTCTTCTTGAAGACGAATCTGCGTATAGCGTCCGACTTTGGCATCATCTTGCCAGTCCAGCGGACGGGCATTCCGTCTACGGCGATATTACCTGTTGTGGAGGCCTCGGGACGGACTTCTTTCTCGGTCCCGTCGGGGTTGAAGACCTGTTCTGTGAGGGTGACGCCATAAGCGACCTTGCCTTCATCTGTGAGATATACCTTCTTCAAGCCTTCCAGTCTGAGCCCGACCTTCTCCAGGTCGATCTCCGGATCCTCAGCGACAATGGCTTCGTGAAGGCTGTCGGCATAATGCTCCAACAGGGCTTGCGGTTCGGTTTCCATCGTACTGCGGAGACGTTTCTCGGAGTGGGTTGCGCTTCCGTCAGCGGTCTTGTAAGTAGTTTTAATGCGGGTGGACTTGGCCTCAAAAGCGACTTCTGCATCGCGCCTTTCTGCATTGGAAATGTTGAACTTTCTCATATCTTTCAAATAATTAAATCATACTGAAATCCAGTTCGTCAATGTCTTCCACAACCTCTTCTTCGGATTCGTCGATCTCGGCCTCTTCGCCGAGCGACACGGGAGTGAAGTCCACCGGACTCCCGGCAAAGAGGAAAAGGCCCGAGGGGCAGTTCATCAGAAAACCATCCAGGAGAGTATTGCCTCCACTGTAACTGAAAGGAAAAGTGAAAATCTGCGCGCCAACTGAAGCGGATAGATCCATATTCTGTATCTGATAGACAGAAGCCCACTCGTGGTCGAGGAACTCCTCTTCTGTTGCTGTACAGGTGAGTTCTATCGGAAAATCAAATGAAGAAGGATATGTCTCAAGTTCTTTTCCGTCTGGATCAAAGGCGATCAGATCGGATTTCTTGACGATTAGTCCCTCCTCGTCTACAGTAGCCATTTTGGCAGCACCTGAAGGTATCATCAGAGACTCCTCAGGACTGATGTATGCGGCGGTACAGATGCGTCCGTCGCGATCTGTTGCTACAAGGCTGCTCCAGCCGTAGATCTTCTTGCGCTCCAGTTTAACAGGAGCGGCGGCATAGGCATTGCTGCCAAGGATGAATGATAATTCTTTTGCCATAGTTATTTGTTTGATTATTCGAATTCGTTACGTTTTTAATATAGGATCAAGTGCCTCGAAATTCATTTCTCAGGCATTAAAATGTTTTAAAACTGTGTTCCAGTCCGGAAACTCCGAACTGCCGAAGTGAATCCATTCACCCTCGAAATGCTCGGCGCCGTGGCCAGAGCGGTCATCAATCAGAAAGTTTCCTTTGAGGAGACTCTTGTTATGACATAGAATGACTCGTTTTTCATAATACGGGTCCATATGAATCTTGACCCAGTTCACCTTGTCGGACCAGGCCGACAGGTTGTCCCATGGTGCGGTTGACAGAAGATAGATGTCGTACTTTTTTCTCAGCCTGTCAAGGGCTTCCAGTGCGCCTGGAATTGGATCCATCAGGGCGAACACTCCGGGAGCATCCTCGGGATGCGAAGAATATTTTTCCAAGATCTCTGAACTCAAACGATTGATTCCAGTGTTGAAATCCACCAGCACGCCGTCCATATCAACATAAAGGGTTTGCTTTCTCATAGTCTGTTCTATTAATCACGATATACTATAGAAACAAGGGGCAGCAAATTCAATAATCTGTCAAAAAAAAATCCGCAGAGACTATCATCTCTGCGGATTCCGTTTCGTCAGGCAGGAACTCAACGCCAGTGGTCCGGATACAGGTCAACTTCCCTGCCCTCTTTCAAATACTGTGGCAGATCTGTGAATGGGCTGAATAGCGTACTGCTATATGAGTGCTTATCATCACCCCAGCACTCTATTTCAGTGACAGAATCGGGCAGAACTACTTTCTGCAGGTTAGAGCAACCGATGAAGGCATCCTTTTCTATGCGGATGATGCCTTCAGGAATAACAACCTCAACCAAATCATCGCGATTGGCGAACATCCTGCTGCTTATGATGCCTTTACTAATCTTCATCATCCCTCAGGTTTTAATCAAGCATCTTGACAAATGAATCGTAGAGTTCTTGGGAGAATCCGGCTTCGAGAGCACGGTCGTAGTATTTGCGTGCCTTATCCTTGTCCAATGGGAAGCCACATACCTGTTCTGCATAATTCTCCCCTATATCAACCATAAGAGAAGGCAGAACCTCAGGCATATTGTCAAAAGGAATATGGGAGGAAATGAAGGATCCCAGTTTCTGCATTTCGATGGGATCAGGTTCAAAGATATGTTCGTCAGAGTAGCTATGCCGCTCGACAGGAACAATTTCGTGCGTGTCTTCGTCTTCGAAGTCTTCGGTCCAGACTTTTTCTATTTTACGTGTAGTTTCTCCAAGAAGGAGTAATATGGCAGCATCAAGGTTTCCGGCATCAGCCAGAGGCTTGATATCATTTTTGGTAAGACCGCTTTTCTGAAGGGCAATGTCAGCTTCCAGACCAGCTGCAAGAATTTCTTTGAGTGTGTCTTCTATCATAATCCGAATTTGTTTACGCTATAATATAGACACATTTTGCCGTAAATTCATGATTCCGCTGACTATTTGATATCGTAACGGTCAGATTTACGAATCCAAACACGGCAATCTTCTTGGTTTGTTCTTTCCTCATCGATTTCAAAAACACCAACAAATCGATAGAAATTGAATCCCAATACATCCTTCTCCTTAAAGAATACGATGCGCTTCTCCTTAGTATTTAATGCGTTAGTTTTAATAACTCGCCTTTCCTCATCGGTTGCTTCATTCTTTCTTTCCCTAATAAAAAATCTATCTGAAGACAAGGTATTAGTCCAGATTTTATTTATTGAAGCTGGGCACCATACAATTGTATTATCTTCATCAGGTAGATTAAACCCTCCAGGTCGTAGAAACCCTCTATGCTTAACTTTTATGCCAAAAATAGCAGCAGCATCATCTATGCTCCTGACATAATCGAACTCGTTAGCCGAAAAGTATCCTTTTTCTTTATGATACTCTACTGAGAGGAAGTCACCACTCCATATATGGAAAGACCCGTTTTTTTCCTTGTCGGCGATAGCTTCTTTAATGAAATCAACCACCTCATCTATTTGCTTATTAATGCCGGATAACGTGTACTTTGCGTCGTTACTAGGATCAATATCTGCAGGATCTTTACATATAGGGATACGCCGTATTACTGCACCAGAAACGGCAGTAATCTCTTTGCTTCTTATTGCATCAAGAATCTTGTTATCTTCAATGTTATGCTGCGCTTCATCAATCTCAACAATAATGTTTAGTTGAGGGAAAAACAGATCGGCTAGAGCAAAACTTCCGTCTGAACGCTGAAAATACTGTTGAGTGACAAAATGAATCCTATCATCGGAAAGTTTATTCCAAATCCTCTGTATGGCATATGACTCAAATCTTTTATGAGCTATCTTTCTGAAGAGTCTAGCGATATAATCAAGCTTGTAATCCATATATAGTTATTTATAGTTATTTCGTATATTCTATCAATTTCTCCCACACCTTCACCATGGCGAGGGTATCTAACTCACAGTAGCGGAGCAAGGCTTCGCGGGCGGCTGCGGCATCGGCCGGGGACATTTTGGCGATGGATGGAAACAGATTCATGGCGTCGCCACCGTTCTGGCAAAGGCCGCTGAGGGCGTGGTAGTCCAGTTGTGGATCGTCCGGGAAAAGGGCCGGTAGGACGCTCTTGATGCTGAATGAGCCACCCATTGCCGGGACATAGTAGTCGCCGGCACGGAACGGGTCAATGAGGTCCTGGATGTTGTCGGCTATGTTGCGCAGGTGATCCGCCAGGTCCGGGAAGGAATTGGCCAGTTCCCGCAGGCGACCGCATTCGAACATCTTGTTGTAGGCCAGCGTGCATACATCCTTCGGGATATCCCGGCATAGGGCTTCGGCAATGTCCCGGCGCGGATCCTGGCCGCTGATGCCCAGGAATTCCTTGTGAAGCAGAGGACCGCCTTCCTTCTCAATGATGTGCAGTGAATATTGAAAAGGAATCTGCTGATAAGGCGAAGTGCCCGGATACTGCGGAAGGGCATCCTGCTGGGTTTCGAAGTCCAGGAAGTAGAGCGGATAGGTAAGTTTGTCCAGAAAGGCCTTGATACCCTCCGGGTTGATATGTTCCTTATCCTCCAGCGTACATTCAATCTGCATGTTCTGGATGGGGCCGATGTCTTCGTCACGAAGTTCTTCGAAAGTGATTATGCCGTTTTTGTAATGCTCCAGCTTCTTGCCGAAGGTAAACCCTCCGCGGCCCTTTCCGCCATAAACATTGAATACCGATGGCTTAGGCAGATGGCGGGCGCAATACTCCCAGAAAGCGCATCTATACGGATCGTGGCAATGCAGCCCAAGGTCGATGTCAGGCTCAGTGCCGGCAAGCGTACGCTTAGCGGCAGCAATCATCTGCGGAACGACCTGATATTCCTGCTGGACAAGCTCGGCCAAATCTGCCGTGTAGAACAATCCCTTGACATCAAGCTGGTCGCCACGGACATACTCCTTGTCGATGCGGACCAGATAGGTCCCCGTCACCTTGACGCCACATTGCTCCAGGACATATTTTTGATAAGCTATATCACGTGCATACTTGACGTACTCAGGACCATCCTCCGGCTGGTCAACAGTGCCCGACGAACTCTTTACTTCATAGATGGCCCAACCACCGGCAGTCTTATGAAGGATATCCACAGCGCAATAGTTCCCATCCCAAGAGAAAGAAGCTTCAGCGATATTCTCAACGCCTCTAGCCATGCAGTCCTGGGTACGGCGACACATCTCCGAAAGGTCAAGACCACCGTCAGAAGTGGTGACAGTAACTTCCTCGTAGGGACCGAGGTAACCCATAGCCAGATCACCGATGACATTACCTTCGGCAAAACGCGCCTCAAGAGCCTTGTCTTCGGTAGCTGCATCCGGATTATTTATCCTCAGCCACAAAGCCTTCGGACACTGCCGAAAAAGAGTATAACGGGATTTAGAAAGGTTTTTCATTAGTTATGGAATTGTCTGAATATTTGATTGAATGGACTTAGCGATTTTATGAGCTTCTCCATAAATATTTATAAAAACATCGGACTTAGCTAAAAACCAAGAAGATGCTTTTCCTCTTTTTGCAATATTCTTATCAAGAGATATCCTAGGTTTGGCTGTACCCTTTTGTAGATTTTTAGCACTTGCTATACGCCAAGTATTATTACTTAATCGTTTGAACATTTTATTTACATTACTGTTCGGATCGTATAGGAACTTCGTGTATTGTGAACTGCTTCGTTGAAGGTAATCCTTGTGATTTATGCCTACCTTAAATGTTCCACCCTGGAACTCAATATTTAATTCATAATCACCAATACTACATATAGGAACAACAAACATAGCAACCCCATTCCTTTCATCATACCTCACGTTACTTGTTATAAATTGCGACAATAGGGGAACAATATTATTTGCAAGATATTGTTTTTGAAAAATGGTTTCCAATCCATTTTCCACGATGAACCGCTCATCCTGGGATATTTGCGTTTGCGTAAGATCTTTTTGAGATTTCTTTAGTTTGTTGAACACATGAGTGTAACTGCAGGGTTTTGTTGTTTTTAAGAAATTATTTAGTTCATCGATAATCCTTGATATCGAATTACTATACTCTCCGATCAGTACATTAGCGCTAAGGTTTTGTCCCTTTAGGAAATTTGATAAATCACTATATGTACATGAACCCCATTTGCTACTTGGACTCTTTGCCTTATCTCCGCTCAGCGATAAAAGGGTAAAATGAGTTGTTACATTGGAATAAGAATTGTCGATGATATAATCATCAATGATATGCTCATATTTCTCAGTTTGCCATATAGTATCTGTGCTGGTATTCCATCTATTCTTTTCTTCAGCGCTAACCATAGACATATGTTCCTGAGACTTGAGTTTATTCTCAATTACCCATACATCTTCCGCCCCTTGAGTATCTACTGTCTTAATCATAATGTCGATATCATTCCACTCGACATATGTTTTAATGGAATTGAACTGTTTAGTCGGCTGTAACCCGAATAATATACATAGCAAATCTGAACGGCATTTAATAGGGAATGTGGCAAACTGACTTGAAGCAATTGTCGTCTTTGACGATATTGACGGATCATTTTCATCATCAAGAATCCAGGCAATCATCGCCGAATGGACCTTCTCCATGTCAGCAACACCGATGGCATTGAAAAAGTTTTTCATAAAAATGTCTATTTTATCAAAGATAGATATTTATGTCTCTATTTTCAACCTGACGGAGAAAAACCAGTCGACGATAAGCCGCCCGAACAGACTGACTTGCAGGCGACACTACCGCCCTCGGTAGTAAAGAGGGAGGGGCCCGTTGAATACGAGTTATCGCGCAGCGATGACGAAGTAGGCAACGGGAGGGTCGGAGTGAGCGTCAGCTCACGGAGGTCGCCGCAAGTCAGGTCTGTGACACGGCGGCAGTGACAAAGTTTGAAGCAGCGCAGGTGCAGTTAATCTGCAAGTTCTGCGTCAGCAGCCTCCGCATTCATCTTTTGTTCGATGCGGTTCAGGGTGTCGAAGAAGCGATGGGTTGCGATGGCGGGGCCCATCAGCGGCAGACCGAGGGTGTTCCATCCGAACATATGCCACCAGGAAGTGTATGGACCTTCGATGCCCTTCCCTATCGCTATTGCCTTAAGCTCTTCGGCTATCCGCGCCATCCATATCAAAGGATAGATGAACAGCGTCGGAATTCCGAGCAGGTAGGCCACCCAGTAACGCTGGGTCCTGCGCCCGAGAATATAATCGAGTTCATCCTGCAGTCCGCCCAGCGGCATATAGAACAGGAAGAACATTCCGGCCGTGAAAAAATCGATGAAGCCGAACCAGAATCCGGGTCTGTCTGTATGTTTGAATATCACCGGACCGCTATTGTGCTTTCTTATAAGGTTTCAGCAGAGCGTACTGCCTGTCAAGCAGAGCCCTGAGCTCCTTCAGGTCCTTGCTTTCCCTCACGCGGTTGACCTGGGCGTTGGGCGCGTCGTGCATCGGAGCCAGCTGGGCAGACTCGAGCATATTGGCACCGACTTCCGCAATGTGGATACCCTCTGCAAAGTCCTTTCCTCCGGCCTTCTTCCAGGCTTCAGTGCGGCTGAGCACGCTGCCGATCTTGTCCTCACGGTCCGGGAATTCAGGGAACGGATTGCTGCGGTTGCGGAAATAGCCCAGGATAGCGGCCGGGATGGACGGATCGCGGACAGTGCCGTCACCGTAAAAGACGCCGTGGACAGTGCCCCAGCCTTTCTCGACGATCATAAGCTCCCAGATGCACCAGCCCATTCCGGCTTTCATATGCTCCTCGAGCGTCACGTCATAGGGATTGGCGCGGGCCACGCAGCCCATCTCACCGTTGAAAACCTTCTTGCCCACCTTGTCGGCAAAAGCCTGGGCGCGGGCTATGGTATCGCGCACTTCGTCGCGAGTCTCAGAATAATTGTGGAACTGCAGGATGTCGGCATAGTCGGCCATCTCTATCATACAAGAAACCTTCTCCATTCCGATAGTCAGAGGAGTTGCCGGATCCATCTCCTTGAACAGACCGTACATAAGCTTGCAATTCTCAAAGTTGCTTTCCTTCATACGCCTGTTGAGGTCGGGCTCGTTCATCAAGTCCCACATCATCAGGTTCGGCTCGTCCTTAAGCGCAGCCACAAGGAATTCCACCCATTCACGAGCCTGGCTTCTCAGAGTCGTGTCACGGGTCCAGCGGCCGCTGCCGACAACCGGCACCATTCCGATGCCGCGCTCGTTGCACTGGCGGGCAAAGTCCTGCAGCCTCGGCGTCAGTTCGTCACCAAGCTCCGTGAAGCACTGATATGGAACGAACACGCGGGCCATATTCAGCTTCAGCCCCTGGGCCAGGTCGAGGTTGAATGCAGTCTCTTCGGGGTCATAGTTCACCCAGGTGTCGATGTGGTGCCTGGGCTCGGCCACATATGCAGGAGTATAGTTGAAACCACGGATCTGCGTGCAGTCAATGGCGTACTTGTCAGTCTTGGGTGCAGGAGCGCTGCAGGAGGCCAATGCGGCGATGCCGGCTAAGGCCAGAAAAAGAAGTCTGAAGGATTTCATAGTTAAAGAAAGATGGTTCTATCACAAATTTAATGAATTAATGCATATCTTTATAGATTGAAAAAAAGTATATCTAATTCAATCCTATTCAAATCAATGAAAAAAATACTGTTATTCGCAGCTGCCCTTCTTGCAACTGCAACCGTCTTTGCCCAGCCCAAGCTCAACAAGGACAACATTGACGAAGTCCTCAAGGCTATGACCTTGCAGGAGAAAGCCACCCTGCTGGTCGGCGGAAGCCGCGCAGCAATCGTTAACGGAGTCACCTCCGGCACAACTTCTCTCGTACAGGGTGCTGCCGGCCGTACCCGCGCCATCGACCGCCTTGGCATTCCTGCCACAGTTCTGGCCGACGGTCCTGCAGGTCTCCGTATCAGCCCTACCCGCGAAGGCACTACCGAGACTTTCTACTGCACCGCATTCCCTGTAGGCACATCAATGGCATCAAGCTGGGACATCGCCCTCGTCGAGGAGCTGACCACAGCAATGGGTAACGAGGTAAGAGAGTACGGCGTAGACGTGCTCCTCGCTCCCGGTATGAACATCCACCGCAACATCCTCTGCGGCCGTAACTTCGAGTACTTCTCTGAGGACCCGTTGGTAAGCGGCAAAATGGCTGCTGCATATGTACGCGGAATCCAGAGCAACGGTGTCGGAACATCAATCAAACACTTCATGGCCAACAACCAGGAGACCAACCGTAATATGAACGATGCCATCATCAGCCAGAGAGCTCTCCGCGAGATTTACCTGAAGAACTTCGAAATCGCAGTGAAAGAAGGCAAGCCCTGGACTGTTATGTCATCTTACAACCAGATGAACGGCCAGTTCACCCAGCAGAACCGCGAACTTCTCACCACCGTCCTCCGCGATGAGTGGGGCTTCGACGGCATCGTAATGACCGACTGGGGCAACAAGGAAGGCACAGTGAAAGCTGTCATCGCACAGAACGACCTGATGGAACCCGGCGCCGAGAATGAGATCGAGCGCATTGTCAAGGGCGTCCAGGACGGCACCATCTCACAGGCCGACCTTGACCGCAACGTACGCAACATGCTCGAGTACATCGTACGCACTCCCCGCTTCGCAGGCTACAAATTCTCAAACAAGCCTGATCTTGCTGCCCACGAGGCACTCGTCCGCAAAGCCGCCCCGCAGACAATGGTTCTTCTCAAGAACGACAATGGAGCCCTGCCTCTCAAAGGCACTGAAACCGTAGCCCTCTTCGGTCTGACTTCATACGATATGATTCCCGGCGGTACCGGTTCAGGAGCCGTAAACAAAAAATATGTCCGCAGCCTCAAGGACGGTCTTGAGATGGACGGATTCAAAGTTGACGCAGACCTCGCCAACCTCTATGCGAAATATGTAGACTACCAGAACGCTCTTCAGCTGCGCAACGCAGCCGGCGGCGGAATGTGGGGCCGTGCTCCTCTGGCAGAAATGGAAGTTCCCGAGAATTATGTAACACGTGAAGTTGCAAACAGCGACGTAGCTGTCATCACTATCGGCCGCAACTCAGGTGAAGGCGCTGACCGCAAGGCAGTTGCCGGTGACTGGGCACTCACAGATGCCGAGCGCCAGAATATTGAGGCTCTCTGCAACAGTTTCCACGCTGCAGGCAAGAAAGTCATCGTTGTGCTCAACATCGGCGGTGTGATCGAGACTGCTTCTTGGAAGCATATGCCCGACGCCATCCTTCTCGCTTGGCAGCCCGGTATGGAAGCAGGTGCTTCTATCGCTGACGTTCTCTGCGGAAAGGCCAACCCTTCAGGCAAGATTGCCACTACTTTCCCTCTGAACTTCTTCGACAGCCCGTCATCAGTTAACTTCCCCTACAACTACACCCGCAACGCACAGCCTGCCAACGCATTTGGAAGAGGCAACCAGCAGCCCCAGCCTGTAAAGGACGTTGACTACACCGACTACAACGAAGGAATCTGGGTAGGTTACCGTTTCTTCGAGACAGCAGGCCAGGAAGTTTCTTATCCGTTCGGCTTCGGTCTTTCATACACCACATTCGAGTACAGCAAGCCCGTAGTCAAAGCTACTGCAAACGGCTTCACCGCTACCATCACCGTGAAGAACACCGGTAAGGTTGCAGGCCGCGAAGCTGTCCAGCTTTATGTAACTGCTCCTGCTGGAGGTCTTGAGAAACCCGCCAAAGAGCTCAAGGCATTCGCAAAGACCAAAGAACTCGCTCCCGGTGAGAGCCAGACCCTCACAATGACCGTTGACAACTATTCTCTCGCTTCATTCAACGAGGCCAAGTCTCAGTGGGAAGCCGCTGCCGGCAACTACACTGTAGCCTTCTCCGCTTCAATCAAGGATGTACGCGCTACTGCCACCTACAGCCTCAAGAAAGCACAGAGCTGGAAAGTCAACAACGTTCTCGCCCCCACCAAAACACTTGCCGGCATTTCAGTAAGATAGTCTTAGCGTTTTTTGAAGAATATAGTCCTGTCTGCCCCAAAGCAGACAGGACTTTTCTTTTTATCTTTGCATAAGATGAAATTTCTAGTCTCATTACTGTTGTTATGCACTTCGGTGGTCGCAGGCGCACAGGACTGGCCTGCCGTCAGGCCCGAGATGCACCCGGCATCCCGTTGGTGGTGGCTGGGAAGTGCCGTAGATTCGGTCAATCTCGATGCACTGATGAGCGAGTATGCCGCCGCGGGAATAACAGAGCTTGAAATAACACCGATTTACGGTGTGCAGGACAATGAGGCAGCTGACATAGACTTCCTCTCGCCCGAATGGATGCACGTCCTGCAAATATGCAACACCATCGGAGACAGGGTCGGTATCCGCATAGATATGAACACGGGCACCGGATGGCCCTTCGGCGGCCCTCAGGTGACCGAGGAAGAGGCTGCGACTAAAGCTGTCGTTCAAAAATCCCAAGATGCTCCGCTTAAAATTACCGTCACGGCCGGAAAGACCGGACAGATGGTGAAACGTGCAGCCCCCGGAGGAGAAGGCCTGGTCATCGACCATTTCAACAGGGCTGCCGTCAAACATTATCTTGACAGGTTCTCAAAAGCTTTCAGTGAAAGCGGTGCGAGAGTTCCTTTCAATTTCTTCAACGACTCATATGAAGTGTACGGCGCAGACTGGACGCCCGCGATGTTCGACGAGTTCGCCCGCAGGCGTGGGTACAGGCTGGAAGACCACCTGAGAGAATTCTACAGCGAAGAACGGAACGATATCACCTCACGCATCGTGAGCGACTACCGGGAGACGATGAGCGACCTGCTGCTCGAGAACTTCACCGAGCAGTGGACAGAATGGGCGCACAAGATGGGCTCAAAAACCCGCAACCAGGCACACGGCTCCCCCGCCAACCTTCTGGACATATACGCAGCGGTAGACATCCCGGAATGTGAAGGCTTCGGCCTGTCGTTTTTCGGCATCGACGGTCTCAGGGTGGATTCCCTGGTCAAGGAAAACCAGTGCGACCGCACCTTTATGAAGTACTCTTCTTCCGCCGCCCACGTAACGGGCAAACCGCTTGTCTCATCGGAGAGCATGACCTGGCTGACGGAACATTTCCGCACCTCGCTGTCACAGTGCAAGCCAGACTTCGACCTTCTCTTCCTTTCCGGCGTGAACCACGTGTTTTTCCACGGCACTGCCTACTCCCCTGTTGACGACCCCTGGCCGGGCTGGAAATTCTATGCAAGCATCGATATGTCGCCTACCAATTCCATCTGGAAAGACGCTCCTGCAATGTTTGACTACATCACCCGCTGCCAGTCCTTCCTTCAGATGGGAAAGCCCGACAACGACCTGCTGACATACTACCCGATCTATGATGTCTGGAATGACGTGCCCGGGACATATCTGGCATTCGAGCAGCAAAAGGCCGCCGGGTACACTCCCGTGTTCAAGAAGGCTGTGGAGGACATTCTTGCCAGCGGGCACGATACGGACTATATTTCAGACAGATATCTTAAGCAATGCAGGGTTTCCCGTGGCAAAATAGTTTCGGCAGGCACCGAATACAAGGCTCTGGTCGTTCCGCAGGTGAGACACATCCCTGTCGAAGTGATGGCAAGGATAGAGAAACTTGCAAGGAAGGGTGCCACTGTAGTCTTCGTCGGCGGCTATCCGCAGACCGTTCCCGGCTACGGCAAGCTTGAGAAGCGCGAGAAGAAACTTGCAAGGATTATCCGCAAACTTCCCGCAGTTTCAGAAGGTCAGTCAGCTGCATCAAAGTATCACAGGGGCAGGATAATAACCGGCCGTGGATATGCTTCCGCCATAGCCCTGTGCGGCATCCCGGCTGAGGAAATGAGCAATCTCGGCCTCAGTTTCATCCGCCGCTCCGACGATGGCGGCCATCACTATTTCATTTCTGTTCTCCAGCACGACGGATATGAAGGCTGGGTGAAGCTGGCCGTACCTGCCGAAGATGTAATGTTCTTCGACCCGATGACTGCCGAAAAAGGCAGAGTGCCTTTCCGGGCCTCAGACGGCTGCACAGAGGTGTTCCTTCAGCTTCGTTCGGGAGAAAGCGTCATAATCCAGACTTTCGACCATCCCCTGACCGGTACCGAAGAATGGAAGTACTACGAGACGGACACAGAAACTCAGCGGATAGAGCTGGACAGAGGTTGGAAACTCACCTTCACTGCAAGCGAACCTGCCGTAGAGGGCACTTTCGACATAGACAAGCCGGGCTCGTGGACAGACCTGCCCGTTCCTGCTGCAAAAGTCACTATGGCCACCGGACGGTACTCGAATACCTTCACGATTGATGCTGACGCAGCGGATGAATGGCTGCTAGACCTGGGCGACGTTCGCGAAAGCGCTGTCGTGAGAATCAACGGAAAAGATGTCGGGACAGTGTGGGCAGTGCCCTTCACCCTGAGGATTGGCAAATGGCTCCGGGAGGGAGAAAACACTATCGAAATCGACGTGACAAACCTTCCTGCCAACAGGATAGCCGATCTTGACCGGAAGGGTGTGGAATGGCGCAAGTTCAAGGAGATCAACCTCGTGGACGTTAACTACCAGCACACCAAGTATGACTGGTGGGCCCCAGTCCCATCCGGACTCAACGGCGCGGTGAGAATCATCCCCCTGCGGATATTCTAATAGTTATCCAAAAACACTATATTCGCGGCCTGATTGAGCCGCGTTATGTCACAGATTCATCTCTCAGACCATTTCACCTACGGCAAACTGATCCGCTTTACTCTGCCGTCTATAGGAATGATGGTGTTCACCTCACTTTACGGTGTGGTGGACGGGGTGTTCGTCTCGAACTTCGCCGGAAAGGTGCCTTTCGCCGCGGTCAATCTCATCTGGCCCATATTCATGATCCTGCAGACACTCGGCTTTATGCTGGGGACCGGAGGCAACGCCATCATCTCGAGGCTACTCGGTCAGAAGAATGACGGAAAAGCCAAGGAGGTGTTTTCGATGCTTCTTTGGGTCACGGTCGCTGCCGGCATCCTGATCGTCATCACGGGACTCCTGCTGCTCAAACCGCTGCTGGTTTGGATGGGAGTCGAAGGCGAACTGCTTGCACAGTCGATGCTGTACGGAAGCATAATGTTTCCCGTCCTCCCCATCGCAATGCTTCAGGTAGAGTTCCAGACCTTTCTGGTGACTGCAGAGAGGCCGAAGATGGGTTTCCACATCACACTGGCAGCCGGCATAGCCAATATGGTGCTGGATGCACTTTTCATAGGTCTGCTGCGCTGGGGAGTCGTCGGTGCTGCCGCAGCCACCGTCATAGGCCAGTGCATCGGAGGCATAGTTCCGCTCGTTTATTTCCTCAGGGACAACGGCAGCCTGCTCAGGGTGACTCCTTTCACCCACGACAGGAAAGCTCTGCTGCATACCCTTGCAAACGGATCCTCAGAGCTGCTCTCCAACGTGTCGATGTCATTCGTGATGACATTGTACAACTGGCAACTGATGAGATATATCGGCGAAGACGGCGTGGCCGCCTACGGCGTTCTTATGTACGTCAGCTTCGTCTTCATATCGTGCTTCATCGGATACGGCATCGGCACCGCTCCCCTCTTCGGCTATCATTACGGAGCCTGCAACTATACCGAGCTGAAGAACCTGCTGCGCAAGAGTGCGGCAATGGTCGGAATTTTCTCCGTCATCGTCACTGTACTCGCAGAACTCTTCCCCTATCCTCTTGCACGGGTTTTCGTCGGATATGACCAGGAACTCCTCGACCTGACTGCCGGTGCGTTCCGCATTTACAGCATCTCATTCCTGATCTGCGGATTCAACATCTTCGGCAGTTCGCTGTTCACCGCCCTCGGCAATGCTCCGGTTTCGGCCGGAATCGCCTTCTTCCGAACTATGGTATGCGAAGTGGGCGCAGTGCTGCTTCTTCCCAAATTGCTTGGAATACAAGGGATTTGGCTTGCAGTGCTGGTAGCCGAGGCAGTAGCCTTGCTGCTGACCGGATTCTTCATCGTAAGGTTCAGAAACAGGTATCAGTACTATTAGCAGGCTAATGCCAAAGTTGCTATCTTTGACAACAGAATACCCTTTCAGCTATGAAACGAATCTTCTTGTCCCTCCTTCTGACTGCAGCCTGCCTGTCAATGTCAGCACAATCCATTGCCGGCAATCCCGATCTTTCTGACGACGAAACATACGGATATCTGTATTGCCACGAATCTGCCCACGGCGGCTGGACTGCCTATGCAATGTCGCAGGACGGCATCCATTTTCACGATCTGCTGTGCGGTGATTCGATTTTTCCCGGTGATGCCGTCGACATCGTCAAGGGGAACAGGCCTTTCGTGTGCAGGGCGCAGGAAGGCGGCTTCCTGATGGCAGCCCGTTCAGGAGATTCCAGCATCGATATCTTTCGAAGTGAAGACTTTCTGAAATGGACCCGTATCACTACTCTGAATATGCCGAAAGACAACCGTGTCGGAGATCCGGGAATCATCTGGGATGACACTTATGGATCGAAAGGAGGCTATCTTGTGTATTTTCCTATGCTCAAATCTGCAAGGAGCTCCCATATGAGCCTGTTCGGAGTGCACGCCAACCCGAATATGACGCGATGGACAAGGCCCCGGCCTCTTGCTGACTGGGGATTCGGCATAAAGGATGCAGGATTATATCCTGATTCTGAAGGGGGATTCAGCATTTTATTCCAGGAAGAAGGAACAAACACTATTCTTTCGTCAAGGTCCAAATCGCTGAACGGTCCCTGGACTGCACCTGCAGATATAAGCCCAGAGAGCAATAAGGATGTAGAATGCCCATCTGCTTTCCGTCTCGTCGGAACGAAGGGCTGGCAGGTGGGATATGTACTCCCTGACGGTGGCCCTACAGACGGTTATCGCATCTGTACGGCCAGCGAGGACTTCTCCGAGATGAGGCGGCCGCAATTCCTTGAAGGAGTTTACGGACCTGGCAAGGGTACCTTCCTGCGCATAAGCGAAACCGAGTACAAGCGGCTGCAGGAATGGAGTGACGCCGCCGAACCTGAGCATCTCGCTCCTTCGGTTCACAATCCTGTCTTCCCGGGCCTTCACGCCGACCCCGAAGTGCTCTACAGCGAGCAGACCGGCAAATATTACATCTACCCTACAACCGACGGCGCTTTCGGCTGGCACAACCACGACTTCAAATGCTTCAGCTCCGATGACCTGGTGCACTGGAAGGACGAGGGCGTCATCCTCGACCTTCAGGACCTGGACTGGGGAAAGGAATATGCCTGGGCACCCTGCATCATAGAGAAAAAGGTAGGTGACGGATACAAATACTACTATTATTTCGTCGCCAACAAGAGCGTCGGCGTTGCAGTTGCCGACCGGCCGGAAGGGCCTTACCGCGATGCCCTCGGTCACGCCCTGCTCTCCCAGGAGGAAATCGGTTCTCCCAACCAGGTCATCGACCCGGACGTCTTCCAGGACCCTGCCACAGGCAAGTATTACCTCTACTGGGGCAATTCTTACCTCTGGATGGCAGAGCTCGCCGACGATATGATTTCCCTCGTCCCTGGCACGATGCGCGAACTCATCCCCCGCTCAAGGATCGGAGAGTTCCATTACCTGGAAGGGACTTACGTCTTCGAAAGGAACGGACTGTATTACTTTATGTGGTCGGAAAACATCACGCGTTCTGCACGCTACTGCATCAGATACCTGATCTCGGAATCTCCTACCAAGTTCGTCCGCTACGGAAGGCCGGCAAGGGTCGAGGAGCAGATCATCCTGCAGCAGGACCCCTCGCTCCAGATTTTCGGCACCGGGCACAATTCAGTCCTGAACATACCCGGCACCGACGAATGGTATATGGTATATCACCGTTTCACCCGTCCGGAAGGCATCAAGATGGGATTGTCCGGAGGCTACAACCGTGAAATATGCATCGACCCGATGTATTTCAATCCTGACGGGACTATAATTCCCGTCAAGCCGACACTCTGATTCTTACCGGCTACTGGACCTCGCACCATCCTCCCGGGACAGATGCGCCGATTCTTTCGTCATACATCGCCTCGCAAACGGTAGACGGACGGTAGAAACGTCCCTTGTAGGTTGCCGTCATCCGTGTGGTGACAGTGACGCTTGTGCCACGTCTGAGATTGATGTAAGAGTATACGCGGTCATCCCTGAAGTCCTGATACATTGCATCGGTACGCTCAGCGTGGATTTCCCAGCCTGAAGGGAAGATCTGGGTCAGCGCAACGTTGGTATAGTCCGTAGTCGCACTCGTGTTGGTCACGGTTGCTGTTACGACGAAATCAGTACCCTGCGGCAGGGATGACGGATCGATCCTCGTACCGTCAGGCAGAGAGTATGTAACAGTCAGCTGCATTCCGTCGGCACGCGCAATCTCCTCTCCTTTCTCGGGAATACCGGTAGAACTCAGGACTACATATACGGGAGCCTTGGAATTGTTGGCCACTTCGACATCGAGCGACCTGCCGACACCTGC
Source organism: Bacteroidales bacterium (assembly GCA_017519185.1). Classification (GTDB taxonomy): domain Bacteria; phylum Bacteroidota; class Bacteroidia; order Bacteroidales; family UBA932; genus Equibacterium. The sequence continues at coordinate 45,609 of JAFWSX010000003.1, forward strand.
ATCAAGCGAGCCTTGTGCTATCGCCTTGGAGGTCTTGAGAGTCGTTCCGCCGAATGCCGTCCTGAAGTTCACGTTCAAGCCGTCGACGGAATTGTTCTTCATATAGTCAGCCACGGCTCGCAGTGACCACGCAGTGCTCTGGGTGCTCATAAAATGATTACGGTCGTTGAGCCAGCCGGAAAGCCTGTCTATGCACTGGAAGGCAGCAGCCTTTTCGCCAAGTGCTGTATAGACCATAGCTGCGATGGCCTGCTCGCGCTCCTCGCTGTCGTAATTGTCAGAGAAGGGGTTGTTGACCTCACTGCCGACTTTGGTATCCTGCAGTATCTTGCGAGCCACATCCTTCTTTCCGTCAAGGGCATAAGCACCTGAAAGCAGCATCTTGCAGGATTCCGGCAACTTGGCCAGATCCTCGCGGAGCCTGTTCATATCACCGCGGTCCGCAGAGCCTGCAAGTGCAAGGACATACAGTGCGTACGCACGAGATTCAGCATTGTAGCTGCCGCTGGATGCCACAGTCCGCAGGAATGACAGATTTGATTTGCGCAATGCTGCAGGGACTGCATATCCGGCCTTCTGGGCCTCGATCATAAAGTGGGTAGCATAGACTGTAGCCCAGACATTCGCACCGGAATATGATGACGTTCCGGGCCAGGTAGTCATACCGCCAGATGAAATTGCGAAAGAACTGAGCCTGTTCAGGGCGGCTTTGACATTGTCTGCTGTCCTGTCTACATCCCTGCTCTCCAGATCTACCAGATCGCCAAGATAGAGCTGCGGGAATGCGGCTGACACTGTCTGCTCAAGACAGCCGTGAGGATAGGTCGTCAGGTATGAAAGGCGGTAATCCAGGTCGACGGGAGGTATCGTAGATGCCTCTACAGCGACAAAGCTGGTACCGGGACGTCCGGCGAGGGTGAAAGGTATCTTGACGGTCTTTCCGCCTTCAACAAGCTTCACCGTAGAATTGGTAGTCATCGGGTTGGGGTCGCGGACATCTATCTCTAGGTCTTCAGCAGAGCTGTCTCCCGCGCCTTTCGCCACAGTGTGGATCTTGCCGATGCCGGTGGCCGCATCTGCCTTAAGGGTGAAGTAGGCAAGCGCTTCTCCGGCCTTGGGCAGGTTGACAGTAGCAGTATTGCTGCCGGTGACTGAGAGTGCGCCTTCTGCCTTGAGCTCTACCGTCACTGAGCCCACGCCATCTTTGTTGGCAAAGACAGTTACGGGAAGTACAACTTCTTCCTCTGTGCCGAGTACCCTCGGCAGGGTGGCCTTGACCATCACGGGTTTTGTCACCAGAACGCTCTTGTCTGCAGATCCCATTGCGGCTCCGTCAGTAGCGATGACCATCACGCGCATATTGCCGATATACTGCGGCAGTTTAACCGTATGCTTACCTGTGCCCTTGACCTTCACTGAGAAAGGACCGATAAAGAGAGATACCGGTTTGAAGCGGTCTGCCTTGCTGTTGGGTGTGATGGCTACGTCTCCTTCAGCGTCACCGCCGATTGCGAATAGCTGCTCCATACGGGCGCCATATGCTCCGAGAATCAGATCGTAGAGGTCCCAGGTGCGAACTCCCAATGCTTCAGTAGCATAGAAACTCTTCCAGGGGTCGGGAGTCTTGAAGCGTGTGAGGCTCAGAAGGCCCTCATCTACCAGTGCCACGACGTAGCTCATCGGCCTGCCGTCTTTCTCTTTCACGGTGAAGGAAACTTCCTTCTCAGGCTGGACTTCGGCAGCGATGTCAATGACCGGATTGAGATGGGTAGCCGGCTCCTCCACGAGGATGCGCTGCACTCCGAAAAGACGGATAGGTGCGTCATTCTCTGTATTGTTGTATGGTTGGATAAGAGTGACGGTTGCATAGACGTTCGGTGCCATTCCAGCTTCGATAGGAATGGAGATATCGGTCTTTTCGCCCTTGCATTCAACCCAGAAGCTCTTCAGGACACGCTGGCCTTTCTCTATTGACACAAGTGCACGGGCTCCGCTGGCAGAAGGGATGCTCAACTGCGCGGTCTCGCCGACGTTGAAACGGTCTTTGTTGATAGACATTGCAAGACGGATTGCGGCATCAGAGCTTCCAGTGCCGGCCGACTCATAGCTGTTGCGTACCATTGTCACGGCCGATGTCGCGTGTCCGCCCTTGGTATCGGTAACCCTGAAGAACCAGAAGCCGCTGTCCTCGCCGGTGAAGTCCATCCTGAACTCTCCGGTTCCGCCAGCCAGCGTTACTGAAAACTCATTGCTCGGCTGATTGTATGAATCCTTGGCATAAGAAGCCAGACCGTCGGAAGAAGAGCTCCACCACCAGCTCCAGCCCATCTTGTAGACTTCCACGTTTACCTTGACGTTTCCTTTGACAGGATTTCCCTTGCCATCGACAGCAACGAGACGGAAAGTGTGGCTGCGGGCCTTGTCGAGGTAGCTGTCACCCCATTCGTCCTCCGTCTCCGGTACGTTCAGTCCGATATAAGTGTCGAAGGGTGAAAGCGTCGTGGTGTAACGGTCGATGCTGAAATCTCCGCTCTTTTCGAACACGCGGGAGGTGAAGGTGGCAGTTATCATACCCGGCACGTCATCGTCGGCAATGAGAGCCGTATGGAACGAAGTGTGGCCGGTGTCGTTGGTCTTTCCTTTGAAGATTTCCATCTCCTGCGCAGAGAAGCTGCGTGAGCGGTCTTCAAATACATAATCCTTATAGCTGTCAAAGGCTGTCTTGCCTCTGCTGAAGGCGACATCCACGCGGGTTTCCAGATCTACGGCAGGATGGCCGACGAGCCAGCGGGCATCGATGTCACCGCGGATGTCCTTGCCTTCAAGTACAGGCTTGTCGTTTAGTTTCAGATCTATGACGATATTGTTGGGCTTCACTGTCTCGATCTTGACCGTCTTGTACCAGGTGATGCCACCGGCTGTCACGGCTGCCTCCCAGTTGCCAGTAGGTGCGTCTTCGGGCGTCGTAAAAGTAAAGCTGTACATTCCGCTGTATCCGGTGTTGTTCACCAGGGTGCTGATCACCTGACCCTGGGGGTTGCTGAGAGTTGCTGTCACAGGATGTCCTGCAGGGAGCACACCGTCATCCAGCATAGAGATGAACGTCAGGTGGATGTCGTCACCGGGACGCCATACACCGCGCTCTCCGAATATGTAACCTTTCTGTCCCTTGCGGGAAGCGTTGCCGTCCACATCGAAGCCGCTCATTGAAATAGAACTTCCTGCAGCCATCGAGAGATAGCTCTTGTCCTCGCCCTTGGTGATCACTGCAGTCTGCACCTGGTCGTCCTTGACTGAGCAGGTGAAACGCCCGCCGTTGCCGGTCGTACCCTCTCCTATCACCTGGTTGACTGAGTTGTAGAGTGTCACTTTAGCGCCTGAGACCGGCTGTGCTGTGCGTATGTCAGTCACGAATACCGTGTATTCTCCCTTGTCGGAGCCTTTGCCTATGACTGAAAGGTCGGAAACAAGCAGATTGCGCACACGGTTGGAATAGTCATCGTAGCTTCCGAAATAGTAATCGCTCTCGTAGTGGTCTTCTCCGAACTCCTTGAGAGGATCCACACCACGTATTTCAAGCTTGTAAATCGCACCCCGCTGTACCCTCATCAGGTCTGCCACGTGCAGGCCGTAGGTGCTGAGATTGCGCAGACGTGCCGAATTTGCCTCGCCGAGGACAAGGGTGGTGTCCAGTATCACTCGTGCGACATTGTCGGTGTAGCTCCAGGCATCGCCAAGTTTGTTGCCCTGCAGGAACTGCAGCACGTTATTTTCGTAGATCTGTTTTACACGGACCCTTACCTTGCTGTAATTGATAGCCTGGAAAGGTATGTTCATATCGCCTGAAGAAGGAACAACCACACCCTTTGACAGGAATTTCACCATTGGCTCGCCGCTCGGGATCTCGAGCCAGCTCTCGAAGTCTGCATCCAGCTTGCTGCCTTTTTCGCTGCGGATGCCTTTGCTCACGGAAATGAACTGACGGTCTTCAGCCTGGATGGCGGGAATGACCGTGAGGACATTCTCAACTGCTATGAAGGAAAGGCGGCCGGCTCCGGGCATAGACACCAGACTGCTGAAATCCTGCTTTGTATCCAGAGAAGCGGAGAAAGCGATCTCCACACTATATGGCTCTGCCTTGACCTCACAGTCCACTACTTCGAAGACACCCTTGACTGGGACGGCGAAACTGCGCGAACCTTCTGCAGCATATTTGGGCCAGCTATGGACCAGTTCTACCTTGCCTTTCCTGTCTGTGGCCTGAATGTCACCGACAGTCACCGTGTGGGTCCGTCCGTCTTCTGAATGCACCCAGGTCAGCTGGGCGGCGGCACCCTTCACTGAGAATCCGTTCTCGAGGTACTTGCCGTCAAGGGCTTCAGGTGAAGATATTTCAAGGTCGACGTGATAGCGGTCCTCGATGCCTGAATAGCAGGTCAGCTTGCTGTAATCAAACAGGAGCACCGGAGCGAGAGTCTTCACTTCGAAACTCTTCCTGCCTGCAGGCGTACCCGCGATGGCTCCGAAATCCGCTGTCACCTTGTATGTGGTATTGTATTCCAAAGGCTGGACGGGAACGATGCAGAGTGTCTGATTGTCAACGATCTGGACATTGAAGTCTACCTTTGGCGAGATGGAGATTGCCTTCTTGGCCGCCTGTATGGTCTGGTCGCTGTCTTTCAGGACATATGCATCAAACAGACGTACGGTCACGGGATCGTCTACACGTATCTCCTTCGAGATGTCTGCGACACAATCAGCTTTGCTGCCGCAGGACACAAGTATTACTGATGCCACAACAAGACTCAGTGCAACGAAAATCTTTTTCATATCGACTATATATTTTTGGCTAATTTTGTTTAGGCATACTAATGTAACGAAAATTTCATTGTCATTGCGCAAGAATATTCACATACTGATCGGCATAGTGGCGGCAGTAGCTTTGCTGGCGCTGGCGCTTCGGCCACGGCCGCTTTTCGACAATCCGGTCAGCGCAGTTCTGGAGAGCAGCGACGGACGTCTGCTGAGCGCACGCATCGCCGCCGACGGGCAGTGGAGGTTCCCTGCAGCCGACACAGTTCCCGAGAAATTCGCACGCGCAATAGTACGGTTTGAAGACAAACGATTCTGGCGCCATCCGGGAGTCGACCCTCTGGCTCTGGCAAGGGCGCTGAGGCTCAATCTCAGCAGCGGCGAAGTCCGCAGCGGCGGAAGCACCATCACGATGCAGACAATCAGGCTGAGCCGCGGCAATCCGCCCCGCACCATAGTCGAGAAGCTGTGGGAGATGGTTCTTGCGCTCAGGCTGGAACTCTATACCAGCAAGAAGGATATCCTCGCGATGTATGCCTCAAATGCGCCGTTCGGAGGAAATGTCGTCGGAATCGAGGCTGCCGCCTGGCGTTACTTCGGGATGCCGGCGGACCAGCTTTCCTGGGCCGAGAGCGCTACTCTGGCCGTGCTTCCGAACGCACCGGCAATGATCCATCCCGGCAGAAGCCGAGACGCACTGCTTGCCAAACGGAACTTCCTGCTCGACCAGCTGTGCGCCTCAGGGGACATCGATTCCCTCTCCTGCGAACTGGCCAAGGACGAGCCTCTGCCCGACAAGCCCCATCCCCTTCCGGAACTGGCCTACCACTATCTCGAGACACAGCGTAAGGCGCTCGGAGACACTCGTATAGAGAGCAATATCGATTTTTCACTGCAGCAGCGTGCCGAAGCAGTGCTGCACCGCCACGGTGAGGTATTCGCCACCAACGAAGTGTTTAATGCCGCCGCAGTAATCCTGGATGTGCACAGCGGCGAACCCATTGCCTACTGCGGCAACATCGGTCACGAATCGGGAATCCACGGTGACAACGTAGACGTGGTGCAGGCATCCCGCAGCAGCGGCAGCACCCTCAAGCCACTGCTCTACGGTGCGATGCTCGACGAAGGGCTGATTCTGCCGCAGATGCTGGTTTCGGACATCCCCTTTCACTATAAAGATTTCTCGCCCAGCAACTTCAACCATACTTTCGACGGAGCGGTGCCGGCAGCGGATGTGATAAGGCGCTCTCTCAACGTTCCTTCTGTCCGTATGCTGCACGAATACGGTGTAGAGAAGTTCATACGGTTGCTCCAGCAGGCAGGTTTCACCACAATCACCCGCGGAGCGGACACCTATGGCCTGTCCCTCATCCTGGGTGGAGCCGAGATCAAGCTATGGGATCTTGCCACGGCCTATGCCAGGATGGCCAATGCGCTGCAGGACACAAAAGCAGCGAAGGCCAGTCCTCTCTCACGCGGGGCGGTCTGGTGCACATTCGACACCCTGACCGAAGTCAACCGCCCGGAAGAGGAAGGCGACTGGCACACCTTCCACGCAAGTCGCCAGATTGCCTGGAAGACCGGCACGAGCTATGGCAACCGTGATGCCTGGGCAGTCGGAGCAACTCCCGACTATGTGGTGGCGGTATGGGTGGGCAACTGCAACGGAGAAGGCCGTCCCCTGCTCACTGGAGTCGGTTATGCGGCTCCCCTGATGTTCGACCTTTTCGGCCTGCTGCCGTCCACTGGCTGGTTCGAGCAGCCTGACGATTCGCTGGAAGAAATAATATGCTGCAGCAAGAGCGGCCATCCGGCATCAGACCTCTGCGAGGCCGACGGCACAGTGGCAGTCCTGGTTCCTAATGCTCCACAGAGGCCCGTTCCCTGCCCTTATCACAAACTTGTCCATCTCAGTCCTGACGGAAAATATCAGGTAGACAGCGACTGCTGGCCGGTATCCGAAATACAGAATGTATCCCGCTTCGTGCTGTCACCGGCCCAGGAATGGTACTATATGAAGAGCCACAGCGACTACCATCCCCTTCCGCCCTACCACCCGAATTATACAGGTTCAAGGGCTTCAGGAGTCATAGAGATCATCTATCCGCAGGAAGGTATGCAAGTAGCCGCACCGGTAGCGCTTGATGCCCGCAGCCAGGGCATAGTCTGCTCGGCAGCCCACAGCGACCCGCAGGCCACCATCTACTGGCATCTCGACGGCACGTATCTGGGCGAAACATCCCACGGCGAGCACAAGCTCAAGATCATCCCCGAGCACGGTCCCCACACCCTCACCCTCATCGACGCCAACGGCCACTCCGCCAGTGTAAGGTTCAACGCGATGTAGACTATTTCAGTTCTTCGATGTAAGGATCGTCGGCTGTTGAATTCTTCCAGGGGCCGGCGACACCCTTGCCATTTGGATTGCCGAACTTAACGAAGTTGGTCCAGTAATCCATCATTTTGTCGCTGAGTTCGTAATCGTGCTCAGTCATAGGACGCCAGCTGCGGCCAAGAGTATGGAACATATACCACAATTCGGCAGAATGGAAAGCTCCCGAATCGTCACCCGGAAGTTTGCGGTCGAAGAAATAATGATAGACGGGTTCCTTGCTCTGAGTTGAACGCAAAGCGCAGAATGCGCTGATGGCGCCACGCATATCGCCCATATCGTCACCGTTGCTGCCTATCATATAGGGAATGTCGAGAAGCTGGCCGGCATAGGCTGCCTCGTCGAAACTCTTGGGAATCAGATATCCGTCGGGATGGGTTCCGCCCATACCTGAACGCACTTTAGCGAGATCCTCGAGAGATGCCTTGCGCATATCTGCAAGAGTATACAGGCCAGCATCATCCATCATCTTCTTGCCACGCTCGTCATAGGTACTAAGAGGAGTGCTGGAATTGCCTCCGCTGAGGAATTCTCCGAGAACGCCGCCGCTCTGGATTATCGCCTTGCTTACAAGACCTTTGGTGAGAGGCGAAGCTGCAAGGGTCTTGACGCTGCCGGCGCCTGCGCTCTGTCCCATAATTGTAATCTGCTTCGGATCGCCGCCGAACGCTTCAATATTGTTGTAGATCCACTTTATTGCAGCCAGCTGGTCGTAGATGCCTTGGTTTCCCGATCCACCATAGCCGTTCTCAGCAGTCAGTTCGGGGTGTGAGAAAAAGCCGAGCTGTCCAAGCCTGTAGTTGATGGTCACCAGGATGACGCCTCGAGTGGCCCAGGCCTCTCCGTCAAATGCCATATCGTTGCCGCAACCGCCGGAATAAGCGCCGCCGTGTATCCACATCGCTACAGGAAGCTTGGCTTCAGGATGGCCGACTGTTTTTGCAGGAGCCCATACGTTGAGAAACAAGCAGTCCTCGCTTGTCGGAGGAAGGGGTTCCACCTGGAACTCTTTATAATAGAAAGAACCGGGCTGACGGCCGCGCTGCACAGAAGGAGCGCCGAAAGTATCGGCAACTTTTACACCTTCCCAGGGAATTACGGGTTTGGGAAGAGCCCAGCGAAGATCACCCACAGGTGCGGCGGCATAAGGCACGCCCTTGAAAACCATAACTTCGGGATTTTCCGTCAGCACACCCTGGAGCATTCCGCCTTCAACCTTTACAGTATCTGTCAACTTAGGTACACAGGCCATCATCATTGATGCCACGACATACAAAAGAGCTAAATTGTAATTTTTCATTATTGGTTATTTTAATGATACTTGAACAAAGGTAAATATAATTTGCCTCACTTAGTCTTTATGCCAGCGGGCAAGGTGTGTCGCATTTTTGCCCACCTTGCCCAAAAGCATAAATAACAGGGCGCATCAGCGCCGTGGCGGAGTGTGGGATGTGTCCGAAGGACACGAGCCACGGAGCCACCCGGGTTCTGGCTGAGCGACAGCGAAGACAGGTTCCGGCATGTCCCCCTTGAGGGGGATGCGCGTAGCGACAGGGGGTGAGGTATTCCCACAAAAAAAGAGGGCGCTGAATCAGCGTCCTCTTTTTTTGTGGAGAATAAGGGAGTCGAACCCTTGACCCCCTGCTTGCAAGGCAGGTGCTCTAGCCAACTGAGCTAATCCCCCA
>JAFWSX010000015.1 GCA_017519185.1 Bacteroidales bacterium
AGGAGCTGCCGATGACTGTCGGAGAATACTTCACATTGGGGGCTACAGTAAAGCCCGACGATGCCACGGATCCCACTGTCACCTGGAGCAGCTCCGACGAAAGTGTTGCCACAGTCACGGAAATCGGTACAGTACACGCCGTAGGAGCCGGACAGGCAACGATCATCGCCAAGGCCGGCGACAAGGAAGCAACCTGCACCGTGACTGTCAGTGAGATAGTCATACCTGTAACTGAAATAACCATCAATGTGAAGGAGCTGCCGATGACTGTCGGCGAGTACTTCACATTGGGTGCTACAGTCAAGCCGGACGATGCCACGGATCCCACTGTCATCTGGAGCAGCTCCGACGAGAGCGTTGCCACAGTCACTGAGATTGGTACAGTACACGCCGTAGCTGCCGGAAAAGCGACGATTACCGCCAAGGCCGGCGACAAGGAAGCAACCTGCAAGGTTACTGTCACCGAACCTGTCATCGAAGTGGAGTCAATAGAACTTGACGCGAGTGAAGTGACTCTGGAAACCGGCAACAGCATGACCCTGACCGCCACCGTCAATCCTGACGACGCCACCGACCCGACAGTCACCTGGAGCAGCTCCGACGAAAACGTTGCTGCCGTTGACGCCAACGGCAAAGTCACCGCAGTCGGAGCAGGCGAAGCAACCATCACCGCCACGGCCGGCGACAAGGAAGCCACCTGCAAGGTCACAGTGGAAGAGTACATATTCAAGCTATCCCCCTCTACGGTGGCCATTGCCGAAAAGGGAGGTGAAATCAGCATAGAGGTTCAGAGCACCCTGCCTTTCGAACTCAGTTCTATGCCTCAGTGGATAAGTTTGAAAGAAAAGGACGGCAATGTGTTCCGTTTCTCTGTCGCGCCCAATAAAGAAACCGTGCAGAGAAGCGGTGATGTCACGTTCACCGACGAAAGGGAGAACTGCATCTCCTGTACTGTCACGCAGGAAAAGCACGAACCCGAGCATACCGAGGGTGGCAACGAAGACGTAGAAGATGGTGAAGATATAAACTGGTAAGCCCTATGAAAAAGAATATATACCTTGTTTTAGGCGTTCTCGCCTTCGTTCTGGCCGGATGCCAGACTATCGATCAATTATCTCCATACAGAGGGCTTATCGCAGTCATAGAAGGGGCTCAGGATACAAAGACAAGCATCTTCCCTTCCAACCTCTCAAGTTCCGACGTCCTGTGGTCCGACGGTGACGAGATCGGCGTCTTCATAGACGATTCATTGGAGCCCGCCACCTTCACCCTTGCTACTGGAGCCGGATCCAAGGTTGCCACTTTCACTGGTGAAGGCAACGGCGACAGCTACATTGCGTTCTATCCTCAGTCAATGCTCGATTCCCGCTGGAACAATACTATCAACTTTGACCTTCCGGCCGAACAGGAGTATGTTCTCGGGACCTTTGCGGACAATGCATTCCCTATGATTGCCGCAAGCAATTCTTCACAGCTGCAGTTCAAGAATCTCTGCTCAGTCGTCCGCATATCTATGGTCGGCTCTCAGACCATCAGCAAGATTGTCTTCACCGCCAACGATCCTTCCGTAAAGGTCAGCGGCCCGGCGAGCGTGGATGTCTCTGCCTCCGGCGAGCCTAAGCTCGTGATGGACAGCGATGCCTCCAACAGCGTGACGCTCAACACCGGCAATGTCCAGCTCAGCGAGACCAGCCCCACCGAATTCTACTTCGTACTCCCGCCCCAAACCTATAAGGGCGGCTTCACCGTAAGTATTTACTCAGGCGACGTATGTATGGAGAAGAAATACGAATCAGATTTCACGATGGTACGCTCAAGGCTCCACAAAGCCGATCTCTTTGGTTTCGAAGAGCCTGAAGTGATAGAAGGAATAGAGAAATACCTGACTTTCACTTCTGAAGGCACTTCAACCATAACCCTGGTCAATGAATATGGAGACACTCCCGTGCTATATTACTCATTTGACGGAGAGAACTGGGCCGAGTGGGATTATTCGGAACTCAGCTTCTCAACCCTCTACCTCAGTGGAGACAACCCCGGTGGATTCAACACAAATGAATCTCTCAACAGGTTTTCTACAGGAGGGAGCAAATTCAGTGTATCTGGTGATATAATGTCCTTGATAGACAATGTGAACGATGTGACTGAGATTCCTTCCCGCAACTGCTTCGCTCAATTGTTCCTGGATTGCTCGAACCTCACTGAAGCCCCTGAACTTCCTGCTACTGAACTGAAATCTGGCTGCTATATGTCAATGTTCTCAGGTTGTTCAAGCCTTGTCTCCGCTCCTGTACTTCCTGCCACTTCCTTGGGTGATGCTTGCTACAATGCAATGTTCCAATGGTGCACAAGCCTCACTGAAGCCCCTGAACTTCCTGCGACCGAAGTCCCGTGGAATGCTTATGGCTTTATGTTCGAAGGCTGTTCAAGCCTCAGGACCGCACCTGAGCTGCCTGCTACAGACATAGAAAGCTTAGCTTACGAAGTAATGTTCAGGGATTGCTCAAGTTTAACGGCTGCGCCTGCCCTTCCTGCGATGACAATTCCTTCTATGGCATACTCGTCAATGTTCGAAGGATGCACCAGCCTGACAGAAGCCCCGGCGCTTCCGGCAACGACTTTAGGCTCGCAGTGCTACGGCAATATGTTCAAAGGTTGCACAAGTTTGAGGACTGCGCCCGAACTCCCTGCAACAGATATCTCATCGTACAGCTACTATGCTATGTTCAGCGGTTGCACCAGCCTGACTGAAGCTCCTGAACTGCCGGCGACTATATTGGCGAAGGGTTGCTACAACTGGATGTTCTACAACTGCACCAGCCTGGACGAAGCCCCTGCGCTTCCAGCCACCAAACTGGCTGAAGGTTGCTATATGTGCATGTTCCAGGGTTGTTCAAGTATGACAACAGCCCCGGCGCTTCCGGCAACTGATCTGGAGAAGCAATGCTATCAGCAGATGTTCTATGGCTGCACCAGCCTGACCGAAGCCCCGGCGCTTCCAGCCACCGATTTGGCAGAACGCTGCTATGCTCATATGTTCAACGGCTGCACCAGTCTGACCGAAGCTCCCAAACTTCCCGCAACCGTGATGGTTCCAAACTGCTACGGCAGTATGTTCGATGGGTGTACAAGCCTGTCTAAAGCGCCTGAACTCCCGGCAACGACTCTGGCGAACTATTGCTATATGGATATGTTCGGTAACTGCACAAGTCTTACCGAGGCCCCGGAACTTCCTGCCACCGAACTGGCAGAAGGTTGCTATTATACGATGTTCTGGAATTGCTCTAACCTCACTACTGCTCCTGACCTGCCTGCCGAAGAACTGGAACCCTACTGCTATCGCTGGATGTTCGAGGACTGCACAAACCTTAACTATGTGAAGTGCCTTGCCACCGATATAAGCGCAGAAAACTGTACTGAGGATTGGCTGAACGGCGTTGCATCTTCCGGCACCTTCGTGAAAGCCGCTGGAATGAAAGACTGGACTACCGGCACCAGCGGCATTCCGGCAGGATGGCAAGTACAAAACGAAGGCGCTATGCCTGAACCCACTCTCGAAGCCATAGATCTGGGACTATCAGTAAAATGGGCCAACTTCAATGTAGGGGCAGCAAGTCCTGAAGATTTTGGAGATTACTTTGCCTGGGGTGAAACTTCAACTAAGGCTTCCTACGGTTCATGGTCAAACTACTCCTATGGCAATGGTTCTAATGACCTTACAAAATACTGCGAATCCGACGGCAAAACTGTTTTGGAAGCGAGTGATGATGCTGCTACTGCAGAATTAGGAAGCTCTTGGCGTATGCCAACCCACGACGAACTGCAAGAGTTGGTGGATGAATGCACTTGGACTTGGCAATCGAGCGGCGTGCCCGGTTATACGGTAACAGGGCCTAACGGCAATTCCATTTTTCTGCCAGCGGCTGCACACTCAGCAGGAACTGATGGATTTGGGAATACTGTATTTGGCTTCTATTGGGCCTCAGACATCAACGATGCTGAAGGAGGAAAATACAGGCCCTATTATCTCCATTTCACTTCCGATGAATCCAGCATCACTGTCTACAATAATGGATTTCGTCCACAGGGCTCACCTGTAAGAGCTGTCTGTGACTGATTTTTCCGATTGACATATCGACAGAAGGTGGCCTCTCCGGTCACCTTCTTTTTATGTCCTTCTGCAGACTATCACTATGAACCACACCGAGAGTGCGAGGCCGATTGCGACGGTGATGACGGAGGCTTCGGCACCGAAGGCGCCGCCGGTGAGGATGTCCGGGCCGCTCACCGCAGGATGGATCAGAGAGTCGCCGGCATCTGCCCCTGAGACTTCGAAACCGTATATGTTGCCCTGGGTGAAGTTCCAGGCCCAGTGGATGCCTATCGGAAGCCACAGTGTTCCGGAGTACTTATAGGCTGCACCAAGCAGCAGGCCTGCTTCAACTGCGATGGCGAACGAAGACCAGAGCGTAGCTCCCGGCTGCGGCAGGTGCATCAGGCCGAACAGCAGGGCCGAAACAGTCAGCGCTACTGCAAAGCCCCATTTCTCGTCTATCCAGCGGAAGAGCACGCCCCTGAAGATGATCTCCTCTCCTACTGCCACAAGCAGGAACATCAGGAATGCTCCGACCAGCTCCACCGGCCTGTCCATCCCAACCCCTTCGAACCTGTAGATTCCGAAAACGGTCATCACAAGCACGACGGCCACGAAGAAACAGAAGCCGATGGCAAGTCCCTTGAGTGTATCACCTGCCAGCCGCTGAAACGGGATGTCACGGGCAGGATGCTTCTCGAACCATTTCACGAACAGCGCATAGAGGGCAACCATAGCCGCAGAGGCGATCACGGCCAAAGGCATCCTGAGCCATTCGGAACTCACAAGCTCCTGCGAAGCCTGCGCCAACGCATACATCAGGAAGGCGAGGACGAAGCTCGCAAGCAGCAGCAACGCCCACTGCCATATCTTCATAGTTTTAATAGACATACCGGTTCATTTGACAATTACTGGACAAATATAGAAAAAAGAAGGACGGCTGACAGCAGCCATCCTTCTTCATTACCCGGAATGAGCCGGGTCTCAATGCAGACACTACGCGGTGTAGGTACCAGAGATGGTGTCTCCGCCGTGGCCAGTCCAGTTGGTGTGGAAGAATTCTCCGCGCGGACGGTCGGTGCGCTCGTAGGTGTGTGCGCCGAAGTAGTCACGCTGAGCCTGGAGCAGGTTGGCAGGAACGCGGTCGCGACGATATCCGTCATAGTAGGTAAGAGCTGCGGTAAGAGCCGGAACCGGGATACCGTTGGTGAGAGCTGTAGCCAGCACGTTGCGCCAGCCTTCCTGAGCCTCCTCGAGTTTCTTGCAGAAGAACGGGTCGACCATAAGGTTCTCGAGAGCGGGATTGTTGGTGAACGCATCCTTGATCTTGCCGAGGAAGACAGAGCGGATGATGCAACCGCCACGCCACATCAGGGCGATTCCGCCGTAGTTGAGATCCCAGCCATACTCCTTGGCAGCGGCGCGCATCAGAGTGTAACCCTGTGCGTAAGAGATGATCTTGGCTGCGAAGAGAGCTTTCTGGAGGTCTGCCAGGAATGCTTTCTTGTCACCCTTGAATGCGGGTTTCGGACCTGCAAGAACCTTGGATGCCTTAACCCTCTCGTCCTTCTGGGCTGATAGGCAGCGTGCGAACACGGCCTCAGAGATCAGAGTCAACGGAACACCCTGGTCGAGAGCTGAGATGGCAGTCCATTTGCCGGTACCCTTCTGACCTGCGGTGTCGAGGATGAAGTCGACAACTGCTTCGCCTTCCGGAGTCTTGTATGCGAGAATGTCGCGGGTGATCTCGATAAGATAGCTGTCGAGGTCGCCTTTGTTCCACTCGGTGAACACTTCGCTCATTTCCTCGTTGCTCATCCCGAGCAGATCCTTCATAATCTGATAGCACTCGCAGATGAGCTGCATGTCGCCGTACTCAATACCGTTGTGGACCATCTTTACGAAGTGACCTGCACCGTTCTCGCCTACCCAGTCGCAGCAAGGGCCGTCAGCCACCTGTGCGCAGATCTTCTGGAAGATGGGGGCTACGATGGGCCAGGCAGCCTTCGAACCGCCGGGCATAAGTGACGGACCCTTGAGGGCACCCTCTTCTCCGCCTGAAACGCCGGTACCGATGTAGAGAAGGCCTTTGCTCTCTACGTATGCGGTACGACGGTTGGTGTCGGGATAGTGGGTGTTACCGCCGTCGATGATGATGTCACCGGGCTCCAGCAGCGGGATGAGCTTCTCGATGAAGTCGTCCACAGCCTGGCCGGCCTTCACCATCAGCATCACCTTGCGGGGACGCTCGAGTGAAGCCACGAGGTCTTCGAGTGACATTGCGCCGTAGATGTTCTTACCCTTGGCGCGGGCATTCATGAAATTTTCAACTTTAGATACGGTACGGTTGAAGACGCTTACGCGGAAACCCTTGCTCTCCATATTGAGCACCAGGTTCTCACCCATCACCGCCAGGCCGATAAGGCCAATGTCTGATTTTTTCTCCATTAGTATTTGATATTTTTATTTTTGAAATTGGTTAGTCCTTGAATCTGTCGGGGTGCGCCCAGAGTCCCAGCGCCGGGTTAGAAATGTAGTATATCTCCTCACCGTCCGGCATAGTGTTCCAGCCATCCTTGAGGGTTTCGAGAGGATAGCGGGCCACCATATCGTTGTAATGGCAGTAGCGGAAGCCGACACCTTCTATCTCCTCGCGGGTCATACCGTCGCCGGGGCAGTAGGTGATGTTGAAGCGTCCCTCTGACGAACCGTGGATGAGGTGTGCCGAGGCTCCAAGGTTGTCCTGGAGATCCTGGTTGGCATCGGTGCATTCCAGGGTGTGCGGAGTACCTTTGTATCCGTATTTGCGGATGAGGCCGTCGATGGTCTTGTCCTCGCCGAACTCCTTGAGTGCGGGAGCCAGGATGATCAGGTCGGCACCGTCGGCAAGAGCCATACGGGTACGGTATACAGCCTTGTTGCCCAGCCATGTGCTCTTGAACTCCTCGGGATCGAGGTAGACGATGCACTTCTTGATGGGCTTGTCGAGCATAATGAAGTTGGTCTCCATCGACAGCTCGCAGGCTTTGCGGAAGCACTCTGCATCGTCGCCGATGAAGAGGCCCTTGAGCTCCATCTTGCCGGTCTCGTTGTTCTTGGCGAGAACGGTCTGGATGTAGACTATCGGGAGCTGGGGAATGAAATGCTGCCTTGCATACTCGAATACGGCACGCACGGGACCGCCGGGACGGCCCATAAGGCGTTCCATACCGTATGAAGAACCGATGAAGTGGCTCTTGTTGATGCCTTCGCTGCCGCCCACACCGACGAACAGGTTCTTGGTGTAGTTGGCCATTCCGACAACCTCGTGAGGCACGACCTGTCCGATTGAAAGGATAAGGTCGATGTCATCCTCGAGCAGAAGCTTGTTGACCTGTGCGGGCCAGTCGTAGTGAAGCTTGCCTTCAGACACTTCCTCTACGTATGAAGCAGGCACGCGGCCTACGGTCACAACGTCGCTGCGCCAGTCGTGCACGCGGAACAGCTCGCGGGGAGTGTGGCCGAACATAGTCTTGATCTGCTCCTCTGTCATTGCGGTGTGGGTGCCAAGGGCAGGCATCACGTCGGTAAGCTTGTCCTGGTAGTAGTCATAGACCATCTCCGTGATGGGGCCAGCGTAAGAATTGAACCTGGTGAAATCAGGCGGCAGGGCGACTACCCTGTTCTTCGGTCCCATAGCGTCGAACACCTGCTTGAGAGCAGCGCGCACTTCATCGGGGGTTATACAATCGTTCTTTGAACCTCTTGCGTAGTAAAGCATAGTGCAGGTGGATTAACGTTTTACACGAGCGTTGCCTTTCCAGATGCTCCAAACCTGGTCCTCGTCGGCAGGCTGGCCATAGTCGGTGAGCATAGTGGTAGCGAGAGCTCCGGTAGCCCAGCCGAACTGGATCCATTTCTCAGGCTCCCAGCCTCTGAGCATAGCATAGAGCAGACCGCCTACGAAACCGTCGCCGCCGCCGATGCGGTCGAGAACGTGGATCTCGCGAGGTTCAACTACGTGCCAGTTGCCATCCTCAAACATAATGGCGCCCCAGTTGTGGCTGTTGGTGTGGTTAACCTGACGGAGAGTGGTTGCATAAACCTGTGCGTTGGGATATTCCTTGCGCACGCGGTTGATCATCTCCTTGAAGCCTTCGATCTTGGCTGCGATGTCCTTACCGCCGGCCTCAGGGCCTTCAATGCCGAGGCAGAGCTGGAAGTCTTCCTCGTTGCCGATGAGAACGTCGGCAATAGAGCAGATCTCACTGAATGCGTCGTGGAGTTCTTTCTCACGGCCGATCCAGAAAGATGCCCTGTAGTTAAGGTCGAAGCTGACCTTCGAGCCATATTTCTTGGCAGCCCTTGCAATCTCGAGGCAGAACTTGGTTGTCTCGGGGCTGAGAGCGGCGATAAGGCCTGAGAGGTGGACGATCTGCACGCCTTCCTGGCCGAAGATGCGGTCGAGGTCGAAATCCTTAGCATTGAGGGTACGGCCTACTTCACCGGCACGGTCGTTCCATACGCGCGGTCCGCGTGAGCCGAAACCGCTGTCAGCAACGTTGATCTGATGACGATAGCCCCAAGGACCGCCCTGAGGAACTTCGACTCCTTCGAAATCCATTCCGCGGCTGCGGAGATTGGCCTTGATGAAAGATGCGAAAGGACTGCCTTCAACGAAGGTTGTGAGCACTTTCACCGGGAGACCCAGGTAAGATGACACACTGGCCACATTTGTCTCGGCACTTGTAGCATAAAGTTTAAACACGTCGCTGCACTGAACGGGCTGGCCGTCACCGGGAGTAATGCGCAATCCCATACTTGTAGGGACCAGCATGGCATACTTGCATCCCTGTTTGAATTCGAATTTTGTCATAATAAATTATTGATTTACAATTGTTTATAATTATTTAAAAGAGTATTGGCAACCAATAAACCGCTTTGGGGCATTTAATCTTTGTAAAGTTATAAAAAAAGAATCTGTAATGAAATGTTACAAAACAAAAATCATTACAGATTCTATTTTATGCAGGAAAAATGCGTTTCTACGACATTCCCCTCGACTTCTTGATCTTCTCGTAAGCTTCCTGGACGTTCTTGAACTTTTCCTCTGCGGCCTTCTGGACGTCTTCGCCAAGGGTGGAAACCTTGTCGGGATGATATTTCAGCGCCATCCTCTTGTAGGCCTTGCGCACTTCGTCGTCAGTAGCCGAAGAATCAATCTCAAGCACCCTGTAGGCTGACTCGAGGTCGTTCTTGAACATCGACATTATCGACTCAGTGTCGGCTGAAGACAGTCCGATGGAAGAAGCTATGACTCCGAGCACGTCTATCTCTTCCTGGGTGACGCGATGGTCGCTCTGGGCGAGGGCCACCAGGTAGTGGAAGAGCTGCAGGCGCTGGGAGTAGTTCATATACATACGGATCTGCGAGCCTACTTCGTAAATATTGATGTCTTTCTCCATCAGGCCCTTGATGATGTCCTTGGCCTGCTCGGCAGCCTCCTCTCCGAAATTCTGGCGGAGGAAGGACTTGACATATTCAAGTTCCGATTTGACGAAATGCCCGTCGGCCTTGATGACGGCCGTGGAGAGGACGAGCAGGCTCATCAGGAAGCTGTTGCGCTGCCCGGTGCGCTGCTGCTCGCGGGTATAGCCCCCGCCCGTCCCCGTGCCGTAGGGGGGATTGCCGGTGCCCTGCTCTATCTGGATGAAGGATCCTTTCTCTACCAGCGTCCCGAGGAAAAAGCCCACAAGGCCGCCTATGGGGCCGAACATCATCCAGCCCAGGAATCCTGATATCCACTTGCCGACACCCATCGTTTTCCGCTATTCTTCCGGAAGGAGGTCTCTCATTATGGCGGCGGCAGCCTTTCGGCCGGCACCCATTGCGAGAATCACGGTCGCTGCTCCGGTGACCACGTCACCGCCGGCATATACGTGCTTGCGGCTGGTCTGGTCCTGCTCGTTGAGGACGACGCAGCCGTGGCGGTTGGTCTCGAGGCCGGGAGTAGTAGATGCGATCAGAGGGTTGGGAGAAGTACCGAGGGCCATAATCACCACGTCGCACTCCACGTCGAACTCAGAGCCGGGAACGGGGATGGGCGAACGGCGACCGCTGGCATCAGGCTCGCCGAGCTCCATACGGATGCAGCGGACTCCCCTTACCCAGCCTTTCTCGTCGCCGAGCACCTCGACAGGGTTCGAAAGCATACTGAAGACGATGCCTTCTTCCTTGGCGTGATGCACCTCTTCGCGGCGGGCCGGAAGCTCGGTCTCGGTACGGCGGTATACTATGGTGACTTCGGCTCCGAGACGCAGGGCGGTGCGGGCGGCGTCCATTGCGACGTTACCTCCGCCGACCACTACGCATTTCGCTCCGGCGTAGATGGGAGTCTCGTAACCTTCTTCGTATGCGTGCATAAGGTTGTTGCGGGTGAGGAACTCGTTGGCCGAAACCACTCCGTTCAGGTTCTCGCCCGGAATGTTCATGAATCTCGGAAGACCGGCTCCGGTGCCGATGAACACGGCATCGTAGCCTTCCTTGTCCATCAGGTCGTCGACAGTGACTGTACGGCCCACGATGACGTCGGTCTCAAACTCGACTCCAAGGTCCTTGAGGGCCTCGACCTCGCGGCTTACAACCCTGTCCTTCGGGAGACGGAACTCAGGAATACCATACTGCAGCACTCCTCCGACCTTGTGAAGGACTTCGAAGACGTGAACCTTGAAACCGGCTTTTGCAAGGTCGGTTGCGCAGGCAAGGCCTGAAGGGCCGCTGCCGACTATGGCAACCTTCTTGCCGTTGGCGGGCTTGCATTCGTTGAACTTGATGCCGTTCTCGCGTGACCAGTCGGCCACGAACCTCTCGAGCTTGCCGATGGCTACGGCTTCACCCTTGTTGCCGAGGATGCATTTGCCTTCGCACTGTGTCTCCTGGGGGCATACACGGCCGCAGATGGCGGGCAGCGAACTGTCGCGGGCGATGACTTCGGCAGCAGCGGCGAAATCGCCGTTCTTGACCTGCTCGATGAAATCGGGGATCTGGATATTGACCGGGCAGGCCCCTACGCACATAGGCTTCTTGCAATGCAGGCAGCGGCTGGCTTCGAGCATAGCCTCTTCCTTGTCATAGCCCAGACATACTTCGTCGAAATTGTGAGCCCTGACCTTGGGGTCCTGCTCTCTGACTTTAACTCTGGTGAAACGGTCTTGCATTGTTAATTCCTCCCGATTTTACATTTATGAGTGTGAGAAACGACTTTTTCGGCATTGTACATACCCTGGCGGCGCATAGCCTCGTCGAAATCGACCTGGTAAGCATCGAACTCCGGTCCTTCCACGCAGGCGAAACGGGTCTTGCCTCCTACGGTCACACGGCAGGCGCCGCACATTCCGGTGGCGTCCACCATAAGGGTGTTGAGGCTGACAGTCAGAGGAATGCCTGAAGGCTGAAGGGTCTTCGTCACGAATTTCATCATTATCATAGGGCCGATGGCAACTGCCTGGTCATAGGTCTTGCCCTGGCTGAGCAGGTCCTCGATCTTCTTGGTCACAAGACCTCCGAAACCATAGGAACCGTCGTCAGTGCAGACATAGAGGTTGGTGCAGACCTTGCTCATAGGCTCTTCGTAAATCAGAAGGTCCTTGGTCTTGGCGCCGATGATGACATCCACGATGGCACCTTTCTCGTGCAGGTACTTGGCCTGGGGATATACAGGGGCGGTGCCCACACCTCCGGCAACGAACAGATACCTGCGGCCCTTGAGCTCTTCGTCGCTCATCTTCACGAAGTCCGAAGGAACTCCGAGGGGGCCGAGAACGCTTGCGTAGCACTCTCCTACTTCACGGGAGCAGAGCAGCCTTGTCGACACGCCGATCTGCTGGATTACCATGTCTACGGTGCCGGCTTCCTTGTCGTAATCACTGATTGTAAGCGGGATCCTTTCTCCTTTGGCATCATTGATGACCACCAGGAACTGTCCCGGCAGTGCCGATGCCGCTATGCGCGGAGCCTCTACCCTGACAAGGTAGATGTTCTGAGCAAGCAGTTTCTTTTCGATAATTCTGTTCATATTGCGGTTATGTGACTTAAATCGCGTAAAGTTATGAAATATTAATTGGATTTTTCTTGACTATGGCGACAAACTCCTTGAGATAGAAGGGTTCGAAATATGCCACGTCCTCGAACCTTCCGGCGTCGAAGGCAGCCTGGGCGGCAGAGGCCATAAAACCTGCCTTCGGCACGCTGGGCACATAGATGCCGTTGGGATGAGGGAATGCATCGGAATACTTTTGGGCACCTGTGCCTATGAAGGCCACCTTCCCGGCCGAGAGCAGTCCGGCGTAACTTCCGGCATCCAGAATTTTCGCCGAGACCTCTTCCACACACTTGCCAGATGCATCATACACAGCCTGATATACCTCCATACGGCGCGCATCAAGCATAGGGACGAAATAGTCCGCACCGGAGCACTGCTCCATCGACATCGCTTCGGCCAGCAGGATTTCCAGGGTCGGAACAGCTATGAGCGGCTTGCCGAGGCCGTAGCAGAGTCCTTTGGCAGTCGAAACGCCTACTCGCAGGCCGGTATATGAACCCGGGCCGCTGCTCACCGCGACGGCGTCACATTCTTGCATCTGCGCCGAGCATTGTTTAAAAAGCGATTCTATGGCAGGCACCAGCATCGAAGACTGGCGGTTGCTGTCGTCAATGGCAACGGTTCCGACCACCTGGCCGTCCTTCGACAAGGCCACTGAGCAGGCCGCGCCGCTGGTTTCTATCGACAATATCAAACTCTGTTTCATTACGAGCCTCAAAAATAAGGTTTTTTGACCGAATAATCGATAAAAAAGCAGCGGATCCCGCAACCGGAATCCGCCGCTGGCTGGGGAGAAAACTGTCATCAGGCAACAGGCACCTTAGGACCGAATATAAGTCTTACGACCCTCCCCACGAAAAAAGCGAGATTGTAGAGCAACTCCTTGAGACTGCCGTCCACACCTCCTACAACAAGCACCGCCTCCCCGGCGCTTATTTCTGCGAAACAATCTTTCCAGGTCTTCATAATACGGTTCTCCCTTCTAGTAGCCGTAAGTGTAACCGTCGTGATAGCCTTTCACGATAGACGACCAGTAATTTTTCACAAAGGCGCATACCGCCACCGTGATCTCCAGGATTTTCCTGAGCATTTCACCGGTGGAACCGCCCCTGATACCAAGCTCGGAAGAAGATATCAACTCCAGTCCGATCTCATTCATTCTTTTTTCTTCCATGGTAATTGTATAGGTTAAGTTTTCCGCCTGCAAGTTCAAGGGGTGTGCAGGCCTCACCCTATGAGCGCGCACTCATTTCTATGACTTTATCGGCCATTGCCAGATTGTCCTTCTTGTGGGTGATCATCACCACTGTCATCCCATCATCGGCAAGACGGCGCACGGAATTGAGGATGACCGCCTCGCTCGCGCTGTCGAGCGATGAAGTCGCTTCATCCAGGACAAGGATTCGGGGCCTGCGGTAGAGCGCCCTTGCAAGGGCTATGCGCTGCTTCTGCCCGCCCGAAAGGGAAGAGCCCCGTTCCCCCACCCTGGTCATCAGTCCCATCGGGAGCGACGCCACGAAATCCTGCATCCCGAGCGTGACGACAAGCTGCGCGATGCGCTCCAGATCGGGGTCTTTCTCCCCTCCCGTGATGTTGTCCATCACAGTGGCGTTCAGCAACACGCAGTCCTGCGGCACCAGGGCGGTCCTGTTCCTCCACTGCCTCAAGCCGTAAAGCGAGACATCGACTCCATCCAGGGTTATGCTGCCTTTCAGAGGCTTGTATCCGCGCATCATCAGCGCGGCCAGGGTGCTTTTGCCGCAGCCGCTGTCACCGGTCACAGCCGTAATCCTTCCGGGCTCGAAAGTGGCGCTGAAATGCTCGATGAGGGAGTTGCAGCCAGGATAGGAGAAACTGACGTCGCTGAAGGCAAGGTTTCCTGCAATGTCCGGCACATCCGCCCCCTGCTCGTCCTCCCCTTCGAAGTCCATTATCTCGAAGAGCCTCCCGGCCGAAACCTTCGCCTCGGTGTAACTGTTGTTGAGTTCCACGATCTGCCCCATCGGCGCCGAGAACAGGGTGACCATAGAGTAAAACGACACCAGTTCTCCCACGCTGAGTTCTCCGCCGAAAACGAACATCGACCCGGCGCAGAGCAGAGTTATGGTGAGCGCCTTTGAGACTGTCTCGGTAGTCTCGGAAAATATTCCGGCCCAGCGTCCTCCCTTCAGCATCCGCCCGCAGAGCTTGGCGTATCGCCGGTCTATACCTGTGATGACGGCCTTTTCGGCGCACATATACTTTATTGTACCGATCGCCGCTATTCCTTCGACTGTCTTCTCCTCGAACGCCGCAGAAGCCTCGATGATGTCTCTGTTCGCCTTTTTGTTCACCTTGTTGGAAACAATGTACACGGCGGCGTACAGTGGGATAAACATCAGCATCAATAAGGCAAGTTTCCAATAATATGTGAACATCAAGGCGAATGAGACTGCAAGAGTGCATACGCTGAGCATCAGCGTGGTAAGTCCGGTGACTATGAAAGAACGTATCTTCATCGCATCGTAGACCCTCGAGGCCAGCTCGCCGCTGCCGCGGAGTGTGAAAAAGCCGGCCGGCAGGGTAAAAAGATGATGCAGGTAGTCCGTCACGAGAGAATAGTCTATGCCTAAGGATGCCTGCAGGGCCGACATCACCCTTCCGTAGCCGCAGGCGAAAGCAAGGACGGCGAGCAGCGCCATAACTGCCGACAGCACTGCCAGGGATGAAACCGACCCGGACGGAATCACGTCATCGACTATCCGCTGCAGGAATATCGAGGTGCTGAGGGATATAATTATATACAGCATCGACGCCGCAAGCGTGAGGGCGAGCTGCCTGCCGTAGATTCTCGTGACGCCTGCCAGCCTGCGGACCGGACTTACAGTGCGGTCTCCCTTCTCGAACTTGTCTCCCGGTTCGCACAGGACCACATATCCGCTCCACTGACGGCCGATCCACTCTTCAGTCACCGTTTCCAGTTTCCCCTTTGCAGGATCCATTATCACAAAGCCTTTATGGCTGACAGCGCTCAGGACCACGAAATGGAGCCATCCTTCGTCTGTCTCAAGATGGAGGATGGCAGGCCTGGGCACGTGAGCCAGCGCCCCTATGTCCCTCGCAGCCGATTTGTAGGCCTTCGCTTCCAGACCGATGGCGCCGCATCCGTCAAGGACTCCTTTTATGGAAGTGCCCTGCGACGTCGCCCCGCACATCTGCCTTAAGGTCACGAGAGGCAGGCTGAGGCCGTACCATCTCGCCACCCACGCGATGCAGGCGACTGCACAGTCTGCAGCGTCGTGCTGCCTGATTCCCTTTACCGATATATCCTTTCTGCTTTTCATTGTCTCCACAAAGAAACGGGAGTCTTCCGTCCCTGCGGGCACCGCTTCTCCCCCTCCGTCAAGAAGCCGGCGCAGTCATCCCCGCGCTCCCGTTTGCAGGAGCAAAATAGGGCAATAAAAACAGAAAAAAAGAGAGCCTAGCGACAATTATGCAGCTATTGTCGGAGCAGGCGCAGTTTGCTGTTGTTGGATTATCGACTTCAAAGCTGGAAATACCTTGTCGGCAAAATCCAGAAGTGGCTTGAAAAAATTGGAATTCGCAAGATCGTCCTCGCTGATGAACTCGAGAAGCTCGTTTGCAGAGTTCAGGAAGTATGCCAGCAGGCTCAGAACCACGGCAACCTTGAGCATAGAGAAGACGATGCCGAGCAGACGGTCGAGCCATCCGAGCATAGTGACCTTGATGACCACGCTGAGCAGTTTCTCGACCAGCGCCCCAACCAGCGCCACGGCTATGAAAACCACTGCGAAGCTAATGACCGAAATCCAGACCGGCTGGAGCTCTACGCGGCTCTGCAGCCATTCGGCGACGTGGGCACTCAGGGAGATGGAAAGCTTGATGCCCAGAACTATGATTATGAGGGAAATTACCTGCTTTATGAAACCGTTTTTAGCCCCGAAGTAAAGCGAAGGCAGAAAACAGCAGATTATGACGATGTCTATTATGCCCATTGTGTCGACGGCTCAAAAACCTTGCGCAAAATTAACGAATTATAGTATCTTTGCAACTTCTAAAATTTGGATGATGAGTTTTACCGAGTACAAGCAGCTCGACCTCGTAGAGGTCAACCGCAGCATATTGGAGAAATGGCGCAAGCAGAACGCCTTCCGCAACACCCTTGAACTGCGCAAAGGACAGCCCAGGTTCGTATTCCACGAAGGTCCCCCTTCAGCCAACGGAATGCCCGGCATCCACCACGTGATGGCACGTTCCATCAAGGATGCCATCTGCCGCTACAAGACGCAGACAGGCTATCTGGTCGAAAGGAAGGCCGGATGGGACACCCACGGACTGCCCGTGGAGCTTGGCGTCGAGAAGAAGCTCGGTATTACCAAGGAGGACATCGGCAAGACCATTTCGGTGGAGGAGTACAACCGCACCTGCCGCAAGGAGGTGATGAAGTACACCGACCAGTGGGTGGACCTCACTGAGAAGATCGGCTACTGGGTGGACACCGACAACCCCTACGTGACCTACGACAACAGCTACATCGAGACTCTGTGGTACCTTCTGAAGGACATCTACAAGAAAGGCTATCTCTACAAGGGTTACTCGATCCAGCCTTATTCGCCTGCTGCCGGCACCGGCCTCAGCACCCACGAGCTGAACCAGCCGGGATGTTACCGCGACGTCAAGGACACCACCTGCGTCGTGCAGTTCCAGGTCATCAAGAACAGCATTTCGCAGCCCCTCTTCGGCGACAGCCAGCTGCCCGTGTTCATTCTTGCCTGGACCACCACGCCCTGGACCCTTCCTTCAAACACGGCACTCTGCGTAGGCCCGAACATCGATTATGTACGCGTAGAAAGCGTCAATCCATACACCAAGGAACCCGCCATCTATGTTGTGGCCAGGGCCCTCGTTCCCACCCTCTTCAACGACAAGAACCCCTTCACCGTGCTCGAAGGCTCGTTCAAGGGTTCACAGCTGAAGGACATCAGCTATGAGCAGCTCATCCCGTGGGTGAAATGTGCTGAAGGCGGCCTGAGGGTCATCTGCGGTGACTTCGTCTCAACAGAGGAAGGTACCGGCATCGTGCACATCGCCCCGACATTCGGTGCCGACGACAACAAGGTCGCCAAGCAGTCCGGCGTTCCGGCAATGCTGCTCACTGACATCAACGGAGTGCAGCAGCCGATGGTTGACCGCAGCGGAAGGCTCTACCGCCTCGAAGACCTCGACAAGGACTTCATCCGCGAGCGCGTCGACGTGGAAAGCTACGGCAAGTATGCCGGCAGATATGTCAAAAACGCATACGACGACACCCTCGGTCCGGACGACCCCACCCTCGACATCGACCTCTGCGTCGAACTCAAGCAGGAGGGCAAGGCCTTCAAGATCGAGAAACACGTCCACAGCTATCCCCACTGCTGGAGGACCGACAAGCCCGTGCTCTACTATCCTCTCGACTCCTGGTTCATCCGCACCACCGCGGTACAGCCGAGGATGATAGAACTCAACAAGACCATTCGCTGGAAACCCGAGTCCACAGGCACCGGACGTTTCGGCAAATGGCTGGAGAACCTCCAGGACTGGAACCTTTCAAGGAGCCGTTTCTGGGGCACTCCGCTTCCCATCTGGCGCACTGAGGACGGCAAGGAAGAGAAATGCATAGGCTCTCTCGCTGAGCTTTACGACGAACTCGAGAAAGCAGTAGCCGCCGGCGTGGCCGAGTCGAACTACCTCAAGGACAAAGGTTTCGTGCCGGGCGACTTCTCAAAGGAGAACTACGACCGCATCGACCTCCACCGCCCCATCGCCGACAATCTGTTCCTGGTTTCGGACAGCGGCCGCAAGATGGTCCGCGAGACCGACCTCATCGACGTCTGGTTCGATTCGGGAGCGATGCCTTATGCCCAGCAGGGCCTCAAGGACCTCGGAAAGCCCAGCTTCGGCCAGACCGCCGACTTCATCGCAGAAGGCGTCGACCAGACCCGCGGATGGTTCTTCACCCTGCACGCCATCAACACGATGGTAAGCAATAAATGCGCATTCAAGAGCGTCATATCCAACGGACTTGTCCTCGACAAGAACGGCAACAAGATGAGCAAGCGTCTCGGCAACGCAGTCAACCCCTTCGAGGCTCTTGACAAATACGGAGCCGACGCACTCCGCTGGTATATGCTCACCAACGCCCAGCCCTGGGACAACCTCCGCTTCGACGAGGAAGGCGTGGATGAAATCCGCCGCAAGTTCTTCGGAACGCTCTACAACACATATTCGTTCTTCGCCCTCTACGCCAACGTGGACGGTTTCGACCCGCGCTCCGACAAGGGAGAGGCCGAACTCACCGAGATAGACAAATGGCTGGTATCGCTCGAAAACAGCCTCATCAGGGACGTGCGCGCCTGCTACGAGGACTTCGACCTCACGACCGCAGGAAGGCTCATCCAGAGCTTCGTCTGCGACAACCTCAGCAACTGGTATGTGCGTCTCAACCGCAAGCGTTTCTGGGGCGGCGGAATGACCGCTTCGAAACTCGGAGCCTACAGGACTCTCTATCACTGCCTCAGGACCGTTGCCCTGCTGGCCGCTCCCATCGCTCCGTTCTTTATGGACCGCCTGTGGTGCGACCTCGTGGACGGCGCCGAGAACGTGCATTACGAGATGATGCCTGACTTCGACGAGTCCCTCATCGACCCCGACCTGGAATACAGGATGCAGCTGGCCCAGAGATGCTCGTCTATGGTCCTGGCCCTGCGCCGCAAGGTCAACATCAAGGTCCGCCAGCCGCTGGCCAAGATTATGGTTCCGGTTCTCGACAACCATTTCAAGGAGCAGTTCGAGAAGGTCAGCAACCTCGTTTCAAGCGAAGTCAACGTAAAGGAAGTAGAATTCATCTACGACACCACGGGACTCATCACCAAGAAGATAAAACCCAACTTCAAGACCCTCGGCAAGAAATACGGCAAGCAGATGAAAGACATCGCAGCCGCTTTCGCACAGATGGGACAGCAGCAGATCTCCGACATTGAGAAGAGCGAAGCTTACACCCTGAGCCTCGCCTCCGGCGACGTGCTGCTTGAAAAGGAAGACTACAGCATAAGCTCTGAGGATATGCCTGGCTGGCTCGTCGCCAGCGACAGCGACCTCACCGTAGCTCTCGACATCACCGTCACCGACCAGCTGCGCCGCGAAGGCATCGCAAGAGAGCTGATCAACCGTATCCAGAACCTGCGCAAGGACAACGGCTTCGAGGTAACCGACCGCATTGCCCTGACCGTGGAAGACCTTCCTGAGGTGCGCGACGCCCTCCAGGACTACGGCAAGTATGTCTGCGAGCAGACTCTCGCCGTATCTCTGGACTTCGGCAAGAACTTCGGAGGAGCCCAGGTTGAGTGGGACGATGCGACCATCGAGCTCAAGGCGGACAAGGCGTGATGTTCATAAAAACGGGCTGTTGTGGATAATTATCCGAAGCCTTTTGATTATCTTTGTAGAACACCAGTTAATCTCCGTACAGATATGGCAAAGACTAAAACAGAAAAAGCCCCTGTAGTCGAGAAGGTCAGGTACAGCGACGAAGAACTTCAGGAATTCAAGGCCTTGATACTTCAGAAGCTTGAAGCTGCCAAGAAGGAGTATGAGGAGCTCAAGGGTTCCGTAGACCTCAGCGCCAGCAACGATACAGAAGACACTTCTCCTACCTTCCAGATGGAAGAGGGCGCATCTTCTCTTTCAAAAGAAGAAGTGAGCAGACTGGCTGCACGCCAGTACAAATTCATCCGGAGCCTGGAAGCCGCTCTGGTGCGCATAGAAAACAAGACTTACGGCATCTGCCGTGAGACTGGAAAACTCATACCCAAAGAGCGTCTCAGACTTGTACCTCACGCCACATTGAGCGTCGAAGCCAAAAACGACAAGAACAAATAATGGCGCTGTCGAAAGGCAAGAAACTTACAATATTCGTCATTGCACTGCTGATCATTGACCAGGTTTCCAAAATCCTGGTCAAGACCAACATGACATTGGGGCAAAGCATCAATGTCTTAGGAGACTGGTTTCAGATCTATTTCGTGGAGAACGTCGGAATGGCGTTCGGAATGGCGTTCGGCGGCAATGTGGGGAAACTGCTGCTCACGGTTTTCCGCATTGCGCTCGGAATCGCAATGTTCATCTACATCCGGAAACTCCTCAAGAGGGACGACGTCCCCACCGGAGTTCTCTATGGCCTTGCAGCCATAATGTGCGGAGCTGTCGGCAACATCTTCGACTCCCTGTTCTACGGAATGATATTCAGCGAAAGCGGGTTCACCCAGGTGGCCACGATGTTTCCCGAAGGAGGCGGCTATGCAGGGCCGTTCTTCGGCAAGGTGGTCGATATGCTCTACTTCCCCATCATCGACACCACGCTGCCCGACTGGTTCCCCATCTGGGGCGGCAAACCTTTCCGTTTTTTCAGCGCGATCTTCAATTTCGCTGACAGTTGCATCACCGTAGGTGCATTTTATCTGGTCATCTTCCAGTGGCGGTTCTTTTCAGGTAAAGAAATCGCTTAATTTACTAAGTAAATTACGCTGATTTTTATATCTTTGCGGTTTGATTCCAAACTGCAACAATATATGGCTTATCTGAAATTCAACAAAGCTGAGCTTGTAAACCTCGAATACTCTCTCAAAAGGGAGCTTATCGCAACGAACCGTACCGGCGCCTACGCCAATATGACCATCGTCTGCTGCAACACCCGCAAGTACCATTGCCTGCTTGCCGTTCCCATCGAGAAGATGAACTGGCGCAGGCACGCTCTGCTTTCAAGTCTGGATGAAACGCTCATCCAGCACGGAAAGATGTTCAATCTTGGCATCCACTGCTACGGTGAGGTGTTCGAGCCCAGAGGACACAAATACATTGTCGACTACGAGAACGACCCGGTTCCCACCATCACCTACAGTGTCGGTGGAATGAAGTTCCAGAAACAGATCCTGATGGTCCGCGACCAGGACAGGGTCCTCATCAAGTACACCCTTCTGGACGCACATTCCGACACCACCCTGCGTCTGACTCCGTATCTCTCGTTCAGGAGCATACACGAGCTCACCCACAGCAACATCGGTGCGAACACCCATTACACCGAAATTCCCAACGGCAAGGCATTCAAGCTTTACGACTCGCTGCCCACCCTCAACATGCAGCTCTCCAAGAAGTCTGAATATGTGGCCAACCCCGACTGGTATTACGGCATCGTATATCCCGAGGAGAGAAGGCGCGGCTACGATTTCAAGGAAGACCTCTTCGTTCCGGGATTCTTCGAGATGCCCATCAAGAAAGGTGAGAGCATAGTATTCTCCGCTTCGACCGAGACCTGCGAACCCGCAAGCTTCAAGCGTACCTTCAATTCAGAGATAGCCAAAGCAGGTACCTGCGAAGATTTCGAATCGTGCCTCCGCAGCGCAGCGTCTAGACTGTTCTTCGAGCGCGCCGGCAGGCTTGAGATATGCTCCGGTTTCCCGTGGCTGGGAGTAGGACAGCTCCGCGACACCACGATGACCGCTGCAGGCCTCACCCTCTACAACAACGGTGACACCAAGGCTTACCTGCGTGTGATCGACGGAATGATCGACAAGTGGAAAGAGGACCTGTTCACCTCTTCACGTCAGGTCGAGGCTCCGCTCCGAATGGCTCTGCTTATGCAGAAATACATCGAATTTACAGGTGACCGCAAAGGCATTTGGAACAAATACGGAAAGACACTCAAACAGATCATAAAGAGCTTCATCGCCGGCAGGCCCGAAGTCCATATGCAAGACAACGGACTGCTCTGGGCCCAAATGGACGGTGTGGCGCTCACCTGGATGGACACCTACGACAACGGACATCCCGTGGTTGAAAGGGCCGGCTACCAGGTTGAGACCAACGCATTGTGGTACAATGCCCTGCGCTTCTGCAGCGAAATGTGCTACACCTACGATTCCGACAAGAAGTTCGCCCGCAAGCTCGAAGAAATCGCCGCCAAAATCGATATGGTGTTCTTCGATATGTTCTGGGTTGCAGACCGCAAGCACCTGGCTGACTATGTTGACGGACGTGGACAGAACGTCTTCACCCGCCCCAACCAGCTGTTCGCCTGCGCTCTGCCCTACAGCCCTATCAGCGAGGTTGCCCAGAACGAAATCCTCAAGGCTGCCAAGCGCGAACTTGTGACTCCGCGCGGCATCAGGACACTGGCTCCCAAGAATCCTTTCTACAAGGATACCTATGACGGAGACCACCATGCACGCGACCTCGCTTCTCACAACGGTTCCACCAGGCCGTGGCTGCTTGGCCTCTACACAGTGGCAAGTTTCAAGCTCCACGGAGCAGCGTTCGTCCACGAAGCCGAGTCACTGATCAAGGGCTTCGAGGAAGATATGACGATTCACGGCATCGGCGCAGTTGCCGAGCTCTATGACGGCAACCCGCCGTTCATCCCTCACGGAGCCATCAACTCCGCGCTCAGCACGGCTGAGATACTGACAGTTATCTATATGATCAAAAAATTCAAGGAGACCAACAAATGAGAGTTTTGATGTTTGGATGGGAGTTTCCCCCGCATATCTCAGGCGGACTGGGCACAGCCTGCTACGGCATGACCAAGGGTCTTGCACACAACGGCGTGGACGTGCTGTTCGTGATGCCTTCTGCCAGCGGAGATGAAGACCAGAGCGATGTAAAGATCATCAATGCCAGCGATGTCGCCACAATCGACACTGCGATGAACATCGATGAATTCCTCGGCAAGGTAGAGTTCCTCAGGGTCGGCAGCAACATCATGCCCTATGTTGATCCCGAAGACTATTCCAAGCTTTCAGTCGAAGAGCGCCTGATGCAGACAGAAGAGTTCAAATACCACTTCCACAGCAAATACAAGTTCTCCGGCAAATACGGAGCCAACCTGATGGAAGAGGTCGTACGCTACTCAATGATCGGCGGTACGCTGGCTCTCCACAACGATTTCGACGTAATCCACGCCCACGACTGGCTCACCTACCTCGCCGGCATCGCCGCCAAGCGCGTGAGCGGCAAGCCGCTGGTCATCCACGTCCACGCGACTGAGTTCGACCGTACCGGCGAAAACGTCAATACCCAGGTATATGCCATCGAGCAGATGGGTATGCGCGAGGCCGACAAGGTCATCACCGTCAGCGACTGGACAAGGAACATAGTCATAAACAAATACGGCATCGACCCGTCAAAGGTCATTACCGTCCACAATGCAGTGGACTTCTCCAACAGGGAGACACTCGTGGCCAAGCGCGGCGTTCCTGAGAAGACCGTCACGTTCCTGGGCCGAATCACCTTCCAGAAAGGTCCCGAATACTTCATCGAGGCCGCCTGCAAGGTGCTCCAGAAAACCGACAACGTGCGTTTCGTGATGGCCGGCAGCGGAGACCTGCTGAACCGTTCCATCAGGCGTGTAGCCCAGATGGGCATTGCCGACAAGTTCCATTTCACCGGCTTCCTCCGCGGGGCTGACGTGCAGAAGATGTTTGCACTCAGCGACGTGTATGTAATGCCTTCGGTTTCCGAACCCTTCGGAATCTCACCCCTGGAAGCCATGCAGAGCAATGTACCTACCATCATTTCCAAGCAGAGCGGCGTAGCCGAAGTCCTGAAATACGCCATCAAGGTGGACTTCTGGGACATCGACGCCCTCGCTGATGCGATATACGGTCTCGTCACCTACCCCGCCATCGCCAAGATGGCAGGCGAGAAAGGATACGACGAGGTCAATTCTCTCAAATGGGACCATGCGGCAGCCAAGGTCAGAGATGTGTATCAGGCTGCAATGAATTTGAAATAGTAAGATTATCATATTATGGCAACAAAAAGTATTTGCTTTTACTTTCAGGTTCATCAACCTGACAGACTGAGACAGTACCGGTTCTTCGATATCGGGAATGACGACAATTATTGCGATGACTTCACCAACAAAGTCATTATGCGCAGGGTAGCACAGAAATGCTATCTCCCCGTGAATGCAATCCTCCTTGACCTCATCAAGAAGAACGGCAAGAAGTTCAAGGTGGCCTTCTCAATTTCAGGAGTGGCCATCGACCAGTTCCACCGCTTCGCCCCCGAAGTGATCGACAGCTTCAAGGCTCTCGCCGACACAGGCTGCGTGGAGTTTCTCGCCGAGACTTATGCACATTCCCTTGCATCGGTAGCCAGCGAGGCTGAATTCAAGCAGCAGGTCAAAGACCACGCGAAGCTCATCGAAAGCACCTTCGGAGTGAAACCCGTGACTTTCCGCAACACTGAGCTCATCTATTCAGACGCAATCGGCGCCACCGTAGCTTCGCTGGGATATACCACGATGCTGACAGAAGGTGCAAAACACATCCTCGGATGGAAGAGTCCGAACTTCGTATATACCAACGCCATCAACCCCAGGCTGAAACTCCTGCTCAAGAACAGCGCAATGAGCGACGACATCGCTTTCCGCTTCTCTGACAAGAGCTGGAGCGGATGGCCCCTCACTGCAGAGAAATACGCAGACTGGGTAGAGTCAGCACTCGCAAACGAAGACACTCTCAACCTGTTTATGGACTATGAGACCTTCGGAGAGCACCAGCAGAGCGACAGCGGAATCTTCGAATTCCTCAAGGCCCTTCCCGCCACTATGCTAGCAAGAGGCTTCAGCTTTAACACTCCCGCAGAGGTTGCCAAACTCCATCAGCCGGTAGCTCCGCTCCACGTTCCGGACCCGATTTCGTGGGCAGACGAGGAAAGAGACCTCAGCGCCTGGCTCGGCAACGAGCTCCAGAACGAGGCATTCCACAAAGTCTATGCACTCGGCAACAAGGTCAAGAGGGCTAAGGACGAGAAACTGGGCAAGACCTACAGGATGCTTCAGGAAAGCGACCACTTCTACTATATGTGCACGAAGTTCTTCTCAGACGGCGCTGTCCACAGCTATTTCAACCCCTACGACACACCGTATGAAGCTTTCATAAACTATATGAACGTATTGAGCGATTTCGAACTCCGCCTCGACGCGTTCCTGAACAACAAGAAGAAGACCAATGCCTGATTATCTTTTTGAAGTCAGCTGGGAGGTCTGCAACAAGATAGGCGGCATACATACCGTCCTTGCAACCAAGGCCCTCCATCTGGCCGGAGAACTGAAGAAACACCATATACACATCGGGCCTGACGTATGGAGGAATACCGAGCAGAACCCCGAATTCACAGAAGACCCGTCATTGTTCAAGTCTTGGCGGAAGGCTGCTGAGAATGAGGGCCTGCGCGTACGTGTCGGCCACTGGAACGTCCCGGGCAGCCCCATCGCGTTCCTGGTGGACTACACCCATCTGATCGCCCGCAAGAACGACATCCTCACAGGGCTCTGGAACAAATTCGGAGTCGACTCTCTCACCGGCGACTGGGACTACGTTGAATCTGCCCTGTTCGGCTATGCAGCAGGTGAAGTGATCCAGAGTTTCGCCAAATACAGGATCGCCACCGGCAGGAAGGTTGTCGCCCAGTTCCACGAATGGATGACCGGAGCCGGCCTGCTCTATCTCAAGGCAGCCCAGATGCCCATCGGAACCGTGTTCACTACTCACGCCACCGTCATCGGGCGCTGCATCAGCTCCAACAATCTTCCGATCTATGACGAACTCGAGAAACTGGATGCCGAGAAACTGGCCGTCGAATACGGCGCAAAGGCACGCCACTCGCTAGAGAAGGCCGCTGCCCAGCAGGCTGACGTGTTCACCACGGTCAGCGACCTGACTGCCGTCGAGTGCAGGCAGTTCCTCGGAAGGCAGGTCGACATTGTGACCCCTAACGGATTTGAGGAGACGATAGCCCCTTCTCCTGAAGATATGCCCGCGGCTCGTGCCGCAGCCCGCGCAAAACTGCTCGAGGTGGCGCATCTGATGAGCGGAAAAGACTATGACGACTCCACGATGCTTGTGTCTACCGGCGGCCGCTACGAATATGCCAACAAGGGTCTGGACGTTGTGATAGACGCTCTTGGCAAGCTCAGCAAGATATGCATCAAAGGCCGCCAGGTGGCAGCGTTCATAATGGTTCCCAGCGGCAACCACGGTCCCGACAAGGCTCTGCTCGAGAAGATGCAGAATCCCGGAATGGACTACACGACCGCCGTATCTCACTACCTGATGGACGACCACGACATCATAAGCAGGCGGATGAGGGAACTTGAGCTAAACAATGGCAAGGACACCTGCGTGGACGTATTCTTCATCCCCAGCTACCTCAACGGCAACGACGGAATATTCAATATGACCTACTACGACCTCCTGGCCGGAATGGACCTTTCGATATTCCCGTCATATTACGAGCCGTGGGGATACACTCCGCTGGAGTCGCTCGCCTTTATGGTTCCTACCGTAACGACGACCACGGCCGGCTTCGGCCTCTGGGTAAACGACCACTACCCTGCCGACAAGCCGAAAAACGGCATCTGCATCGTCAAACGCACCGACAGCAATTACGACGAAGTGGTCGACCGCGTCTGCGAACGCATCTTTGAAATCGCAGCGCTCGACAAGAAAGAATCTGCCGCATATCGCGACAACGCCAGGGAAATCTCAAGGATAGCCCTCTGGCAGAACAATATATCATATTACAAAGAAGCATATGCTCTGGCTCTCGACAAGATCGAAGCCAAGTATGGCAAAAATCCCGTTTTCAGGGAAGATACAGACAACTCTTACACAAAAATGACTACAAACACCCCCTCTTGGACCCGAATGATCATCACAAGGCAGCTGCCTGAGAGACTGAGACCGTTGGAAGAACTTGCGAAGAATCTGTGGTGGTGCTGGAATCAGGAAGCGTCAGAGCTTTTTGAATCGATTGACAGCAAGCTGTGGAAAGACTCGAAGGGCAATCCGCTCGAAATGCTTGACCGAATCAAACTTTCTAAATATAAGGAGTTGACCAAAGACACTGCCTTCCTAACCCGTCTTGACGGAGTGTATTCCCATTTCAAGGAATATATGAAGGAGAAGGACAACAGGCCCGGACCGTCGATTGCATATTTCTGTATGGAATATGGCATCGACACCTCACTGAAGATCTATTCAGGCGGCCTCGGAATCCTCGCCGGCGACTATCTGAAGGAAGCCAGCGATATGAAAGTCAATATGACCGCAGTCGGTCTGCTCTATAAATACGGCTATTTCACCCAGAAGCTTTCCGCCCAGGGAGACCAGGTCAGCACCTACGAGCCTCAGGATTTCTCCAAGGCTCCCGTGACCCCTATCCGCGACAATGAAGGCAAATGGCTGACAGTCAGCATCGCATTCCCTGGCCGCACAATGTATGCAAGGCTCTGGAAGGCCGAAGTAGGCCGCACTGACCTCATCCTTCTCGACACTGACTTCGAAGACAACCACGACGAAGACCGCCACGTGACCCACCAGCTCTACGGAGGTGACTGGGAGAACCGCCTCAAGCAGGAAATCCTGCTCGGAATGGGTGGCGTCAGGGCGCTCAGGATCCTCGGCCTCAATCCTGAAGTATACCACTGCAATGAAGGCCACGCAGCATTTATGGGCATCGAGAGGATGCGCGAATACGTGAACGACTCCAACCTCTCATATCTGGAGGCTCTGGAAATGGTGCGCAGTTCATCACTGTTCACCACCCACACTCCCGTCCCTGCAGGCCACGACGCATTCACCGAGGATATGCTCCGCGTCTATATGTCACAGGTGAGCGATTACCTGAAGGCCGACTGGGGTGCATTCATGCAGCTCGGCAAAATCCATCCGGAAGATCCGGGCGAGAAATTCTCCATGAGCGTGCTTGCTGCAAACCTGTCACAGGAAGTCAATGGAGTAAGCTGGCTGCACGGCAAGGTAAGCCAGAAGATCCTGTCAAATATGTGGCCCGGCTATCTGCCTGAGGAGCTCCACGTGAGCTACGTCACCAACGGTGTGCACTATCCCACCTGGACCGCTCCCGAATGGAAGAAGATCCACGAAGGTGTGTTCGGTCCTCAGTTCCAGACTCACCACTATGACAAATCTTGCTTCAACGGCATCCACAGGATTTCTGACGAGCAGATATGGAAGACCCGCAACCTGCTTCGCAAGAGACTGATCGACGCTGTCAAGAACATTCTTTCAGACACATCTGCCACTGCACACTATTCACCGCAACAGATAGTCAAGATCAAGGATACCCTCAGGGACGACATCCTTACCATAGGTTTCGCACGCCGCTTCGCTACTTACAAGCGCGCCACCCTGCTGTTCCGCAACCTCGACCGTCTGAGCCAGATACTCAACAACCCGAAACGTCCGGTTCAGTTCCTGTTTGCAGGCAAGGCTCACCCTGCCGACCGTGCAGGCCAGGACCTCATCAAGCGCATCGTCGAAATCTCCAAGATGCCCCAGTTCATCGGCAAGGTTGTCTTCATCCCCAACTACGACATTACGATAGCCAAGCTGCTCGTGCAGGGCGTAGACGTTTGGATGAACAACCCGACCCGTCCGCAGGAAGCATCCGGAACCAGCGGCGAGAAAGCCGTTATGAACGGTGTGATGCACTTCAGCGTGCTTGACGGATGGTGGGTTGAAGGTTACAAACCCGGCGCAGGCTGGGCCCTTCCGATGGAACGCACCTACGCCAACCAGGATTTCCAGGACGAGCTCGACTCCGCCACCATATACAACATCCTCGAGACTGAAATCGCCAGGTCGTTCTACGACAAGGACAGCAACGGAATGTCATACAACTGGATAGCCACCATCAAGAACACCATCAGCGAGGTTGCCTGCAACTTCACTACCAACAGGATGATGGAAGACTATCTCAGGCAGTTCTACGTTCCTCTTGCAGAGCGCACCGCCAAGCTTGGCGCCGACGATTTCCAGGAAGCCCGCGAGATTGCCCTTTGGAAAAAGGATATGCGCCGCGAGTGGAACAACATCGAGATCATCTCCAACTCGAAGAACGAGGCTGTCGCCAATCCGATGGTACTCGGTCAGGAGAGAATCTCCGAGATTGTCGTCAACCTTGGTGACGTAGCTCCCGAGGACATCGGTTTCGAGATGGTCATCGCAGAGCAGGATCTCAACGGTGAGTATCACGTAAGGGAGATCCACCCCTATCATCTTGCAGCATACAAGGACGGTGTGGCAACATTCAACGCCAATATCACTCCTGAAATGACGGGCAGCTGCGACATTGCGGCCCGTATGTATGCCAAGAACGACAAAATGCCTCATCGCCAGGACTTTGAACTTGTGAAATGGTTGTAGCAGCTACAGGTTTCTTCGATGGAGTCCACCTGGGCCACGCCAAGGTGATAGAGCATCTCTGCGCAACGGCGAAAGCCAAGGGCTGCAAGAGTGCAGTGATCACTTTCTGGCCCCATCCCAGGAGCATCCTGAGACAGGATGCCGGCAAGCTTCGCCTGCTCAACTCCCTCGAAGAAAAAAAGCAGCTGTTCAAGAATCTAGGAGTCGACGAGGTCCACGTCGTGGAATTCACCCGGGAGCTCAGCAAGATGACTGCCGAGCAGTTCATCCGCAGCTGGCTCATCGACCGCTTCGGCGTCTCGACGCTCATCGTGGGTTACGACCATACGCTCGGATGCAAGAAGACCGGAAGCGAGGATATCGTCAAGATAGCACGACAATGCGGCATCGAGGCTGAACGGGTCGGAGCGATAAGCGACTCGTACAACACGATAAGCAGCACATACATCCGGAATCTCATTGAGACCGGAGGAATAGAACGGGCCAACGCACTGCTCGGGTACGAATACACTCTGAAGGGAGTAGTCGTCCCGGGCTGCGGCAAAGGCCGTCAGATCAACTTCAGGACTGCTAATATGAGCCTTTACGACCCGCTGAAGCTCATCCCCTACAACGGAGTGTACGCCGTGCGGGCCACAGTCGAGGGCAAGACATACAAGGGAGTGTGCAACATAGGCTTCAGGCCGACCACGGAAGACGGTCGCGGACTGACAGTCGAGACCCACCTGCTTGACTTCGACGACGACATCTACGGCCTGGACCTTACAGTACAGTTCGTGGAATTCATAAGGGAAGAGCAGCGCTTCGACTCGATGGAACTGCTGAAGGAACAGCTGCTCAAGGATGCTGAAGAAGCAAGACAAATATTGAAGTAAAGCGATATGGAAGTTTTTTTCGCCCTTTTCCTGATGTTCATCGTGTTCTCCATCATCAAGAGCGAGAGCGACAGGCGCAAACGCGCCGCGCAGAGGCGAGCCCAGTTCCCGCCGCGGATGGAAGAAGCCCCTGCTGAGCGGGATTTCACCGTCCCTGAACCAACCACGGTTGCTCCCGACAGCAACTACTATGGAGAGGATGTTCCCCGCACTACGGAAACTGCTTTCCAGGAGGAGAAGAAAGACTCCGGAAAGAAACTTGACTTCGATCCCGAAGAGATGATTATCTATTCAGAGATACTTAAACCGAAGTTTTAGAGTCATATTCTAAATAATTTTATAACTTTGGTTCCGATTTAACGAAAGGGTCCCGTTTTACGGGATTCTTTTAATTTTTGTCAATTCATGTCACAGATTCACTATCTAACTCAAAAGGGACTGGACGACCTTAAAGCCGAGCTCGATGCTCTCATTGCCCAGCGCCCGGTCATATCAAGAGCAATCGCAGAAGCCAGGGACAAGGGAGACCTGTCCGAAAATGCAGAGTATGACGCTGCCCGCGAAGCACAGGGCATGCTTGAACTCAAGATCACCAAACTCCAGGATTCTATAGCCAACGCACGTGTCATCGACGAGTCGCGCCTCAATACCGACAGCGTCCAGATGCTGACCAAGGTAAAGATCAAGAACGTCAAGACAGGTGCAGTCGTGGAATATCAGCTCGTGGGTGAAAGCGAAGCCAACTTCAAGGAAGGCAAGCTCGCAGCCACCACGCCTATAGGAAGAGCCCTGATGGGTCACAAGAAAGGCGAAATAGTCGAAGTACACGTTCCTTCAGGCACACTCCAGTTCGAAATAATAGACATCACACTGTAAAATGGCAAGTATCTTCTCTCTCATCGCCGCAGGGCAGATTCCGTCTTACAAGGTAGCCGAAGACGAGAACTATTACGCATTCCTTGACATCAACCCCCTTGCAAAGGGCCACACGCTTGTCATCCCCAAGAAGGAAGTCGATTATATCTTCGACCTTGACGACGAGACTTATGCAGGTCTCTGCGCATTTGCCAAGAAGGTTGCCGTCGCTCTCAAGGAAGCCATCCCCTGCAAGCGCATCGGCGTGGCAGTTCTCGGAATGGAAGTTCCCCACACACACATCCATCTGGTGCCGCTGCAGACCGAGGCCGACCTCGATTTCCGCAAGAAGAAGCTCGAGCTGACACCCGAAGAATTCCAGGAGATCGCATCCAAAATCGCAGCAGCCTTATGAAAAAGACTCTGATGCTCGCAGTGATGCTCATCGCTGCCGTTTCCTGCACCAAATACTCTGCTACCGTGTCCGGCAACATCGCCGGTCTCGACCGCTCGCAGATAGTCTTTGAGAAGCTCAACCTCAACTGGCTCACCCCTGTCGACACCGTCACCACGAAAGCGAACGGAGACTTCAGCTACAAGGTCACCCTTAAAAACGACGATCCCGCCTTCTATTATATCTACCGCAACGGCGTGAAGCTGGCCGGTCTCGTTCTCCGCAACGGAGACAAAGTCACCGTCAATGCCGACACCCTCGGCAACTATACCGTGGAAGGCTCACCCGAGAGCAGCAACCTGAAGTATGTGGACGACGCTTTCGCAAAGGCCGCATCGGAAATGGTTTCCATCCTGGATGCAGCGCCCGAAGATGTCAATGCACAGCTGAGCAGGGTGTACATAAACCACAAAAGGGATATGCTGAAGCAGATAATGAGCAATCCCCGCTCCATAACCTCTGCCACCACCCTTTTCCAGAAGTTCAACGACGAACTGCCGCTGTTCGGCGAAGCCACTGACATCGTTATCTTCCGCAGCATCTACGACTCTCTGGCAACTGTCTATCCGAACAGCGAATTCGTGCTTGCCCTCAAGAACGAAATCTCCCGCCGCGAGAACGAATCAGGGCTCAACGCCAAGCTCGATGAGCTTACCCAGCAGTCTTTCCCCAACATCAGGATGAAGGACACAGCCGGCAAGGAGCATTCCCTGCTGGACCTGGAAGGCAAGGTCATCATTCTGTCGTTCTGGAGCATCGCCCAGGACGTGCATAAGGCATTCAATCAGGAGCTGACAGAGCTTTATTCCAAATATCACGAAAACGGCCTTGAGATATATCAGGTTTCCCTCGACGTCGACAAGCCCGCCTGGGCTGCTACGGTGCGCTCGCAGAAGCTTCCGTGGATTAGCGTCAACGACGGCCAGGGCATCAACTCACCAGCCATCGTGGCCTACAACCTGGTGCAGATTCCCACTATGTTCGTAATCGGGCGTGACGGGTCGATCCTCGCCAAGGACGTATACGAGGTCGCAAGCCTCGAACCGATAATCAGGAAGGCTTTATAAGCGTTTCTCGAAACTTAAGCTAAATTCCTATCTGGCAGCCACCGCAGGCAGTACAGCCGAGGTCCGCGCAGGTAGGATTTTTTTTGCCGTGATCCTTGCCCCACAGCCGGAGTTCCTCCTCCTTGGCGCAGACTATTCCGCGCTTGCGAAGCTCCTTGTTTCGGGAAATCTCACCGTCGGGAAATGGTTTCTTGCGGAATATGATGTTGAAGCACATTCCGAAGACGCAGAGGCCGACAATCGCTATGGCAAACAGGAATATTTTCATCTACAGACACTTGAAATCGGGCAGCAGAGGCTTTCCGGCAACTGTGAACACGGGCGGAACCTGCATCACCTTGAATGCAGCGCCGTTGCGCAGCTTCACTATGCGCTCTACAAGCGCCCTGTCGACACCAGATGCCACCAGGTCATCCAGGCTGAGTCCTTCGTCGTTGAGCTTGTGCAGGACGGGATCGAGGTCTTCGTAAGGAGGCAGGCTGTCGCTGTCCTTCTGGCCGGGACGGAGCTCGGCAGAGGGAGCCTTGTGGATGATGGAAGAAGGAATGCGCTCGCATTCCCTGTTGATATAGTCCGCCATTTCGTAGACCTGAAGCTTGTACAGGTCACCTATCACCATAACTGCACCGGCCAGGTCTCCGTACAGAGTGCCATAGCCCACCGACAGCTCGCTCTTGTTGGAAGTGTTGAGCACGAGGGCGCCGTAACGGTTTGAATAGGCCATAAGCAGCGTGCCCCTGATGCGGGCCTGTATGTTCTCGAGCGCCACGTGCCACTCCACATCTGAGAAGTAGCTGTCGAGCTGCTTGACATACTGGTCGTATATGTCGCCTATGGGAACTATGTCATAGCTCATTCCGAGCCTTTCGGACAGGTCGACCGAGTCTTTCACGGAATGGAGAGTCGAGAAGGCGGAAGGCATAAGTATGCCGTGGACATTGTCGGCGCCCAGGGCATCGACGGCAAGTGCGGCCACAAGGGCCGAATCCATACCGCCTGACAGACCCAGGACGGCCTTTTCCATACGGGCACCCTGGAAGTACTTCCTTATCTTGCCCAGCAGCAGGTCATAGGCCTGCCCTATCTCAATTTCCGGAAAGAATAACATATCAATATACGAATGTGTCGCTTATGGGCTGGTTCAGGTATACTTTGTCCATTATGTCAGCAAAGATCGGGGCGACAGACAGGACTGTGAACTTCGACAGGTCTGTATTCTCATCCCTGCGGAGAGGAATGGTATCCGTAACGATGAATTCCTTGATTGAGGAATTGTTGATGCGTTCGTAAGCGGTGCCCGAAAGCACGGGATGGGTGGCGATGGCACGCACGCTGAGGGCGCCTTTGTCCATCAGCATATCGGCGC
Organism: Bacteroidales bacterium; assembly: GCA_017519185.1. Lineage (GTDB taxonomy): Bacteria > Bacteroidota > Bacteroidia > Bacteroidales > UBA932 > Equibacterium. The sequence continues at coordinate 34,055 of JAFWSX010000015.1, forward strand.
ACTTGGTGATGGTGCCGGCCGTGTCGACCATATCGTCGACGATGACCACGTTGCGGCCTTCGACATCACCGATGGCAGTCATAGAACCTACCACGTTGGGCTTCTCGCGACTCTTGTGACAGATGATCATGGGAGTACCCAGGATCCGCGCATATGCGTTCGCGCGCTTTGCACCTCCCATATCGGGAGAGGCTATCGAGAAGTTGTCAAGGTTGAGACTTCTCAGGTATGGAATGAAGATGGAACTTGCGTAGATATGGTCAACCGGAACATCGAAGAAGCCCTGGATCTGGTCGGCGTGGAGGTCGGCGGTCATCACGCGGTCGCAGCCTGCTGCGTGAAGCAGGTTTGCAACCATCTTCGCACCGATCGACACTCTGGGACGGTCCTTGCGGTCCTGTCTTGCCCATCCGAAATAAGGGATGACGGCGATTACCCTGTATGCCGAAGCTCTCCTGGCCGCATCGATCATAAGAAGGAGTTCGAACAGATTCTCTACAGGCGGAAACGTAGACTGGACGATGAACACAGTGGCACCGCGCACACTTTCGATGTAGGCCGGCTGGAATTCACCGTCGGAGAAAACGACCACTTCTGCCTTTCCCAGCTCCATATTCAGGCTGGCAGCCATTTTTTCAGCAAGATAACGGCTGCTCCTGCCGGAAAAGATTTTCATCTGATGATCCTCGTAATGTTCCATTTCAATTTCAGTTTATCGTTGTAGTTTTTAGGATGTTGTCAATATAGTCCAGGATCTCGTCCCTGCCGGTTCCGTCGACGGTAGATGTAGTGAAGACGGGCGGAAGATCCTCCCAGTATTCCAGAAGGGCCTGTTTGTTCTTCTCAACCTGAACTGCGAGGGCGTTGGTGCCGAGTTTGTCGCACTTGGTGAAAACTATTGAGAACGGAACGCCTTCGTTGCCTAGCTTGATGAGGAAATCCAGATCGTTGCGAAGGATGTCGTGCCTGCTGTCGAGCAGCACGAAAAGAAGCATCATCTCCTGGCTGTTCAGCACATAGTCGTCTATCATCGCTTCTATCTTCTCCCTTGTGTCCTTGGACACTCTCGCATAGCCATATCCGGGCAGGTCCACGAGGTACCAGCTGTCGTTGATGATGAAATGGTTTATGCTGAGTGTCTTGCCCGGACGTGAAGAAGTGTGGGCAAGGGCCTTCTGGCCTGTGAGACTGTTGATGAGGGATGATTTGCCTACGTTGGACCGTCCTATGAAGGCGAATTCGGGCAATGCGCGCTTGGGCTTTTCAGCTACTGAGCTGCAACTTGCTACGAACCTGGCCTCCGTTATCCTCATGGTGATTTTGACGTGTTATCGGCTATCGACAAAGATAGCAGAATCCACTGAAAGAGTAAAATAAAAGTCAGACTTTTGCTTAACTTTGTATAAAGCGCGGAACGATATGGACAACAACGGACAAATCAGCCTTCTGCTGCTCCAGGAGCTCATCAAGGAGCGCCTGGAGGACGAATTCGAGCGCCAGCTGTGGGTCCGTGCCGAGATATGGGATATGTCGGTCAACGCAAGCGGCCACTGCTATCTCACTCTCGTCGAGAAGGACGAATCGACATCCAGCATCGTCGCCAAGGCGCAGGCCATAATATGGGCATCGGCGTTCCGTGCGATCAGGCCGTTTTTCGAAACATCCACAGGAGAGAAACTGCAGGCCGGAATGAAGGTCCTGCTCCAGGTAAGAGTCCAGTATTCGCTGCTCTACGGCCTGTCGCTGATCGTGTCGAACATCGACCCCAGCTACACCATCGGCAGCACAGCCCTCGAAAGGCAGAAGATCCTTGACCGCCTGGAGAAGGAAGGGATGTTGGAAATGAACCGTACCCTCCCCCTCCCCGACCTGCCCAGGCGTTTCGCCGTCATTTCCGCCGAGACTGCTGCCGGCTACGGTGATTTTATGCGTCACCTGCACGACAACGGGCTCGGATATAAGTTCAGCACAGAGCTGTTCCCGGCTCCTATGCAGGGTGCGGACGCTCCGCAAGGCATTATAGCCGCTCTCGACAGGATTGCTGGGCGCGCCGCCGACTTCGACGCCGTGCTCATCATCAGGGGCGGAGGCAGCAACTTCGACCTTGCCTGCTTCGATGACTATGACCTGGGTGTCAACATAGCCCAGTTCCCCCTGCCCGTCCTCACCGCTATAGGTCACGAGAGAGACTGCCACGTGGCGGACCTTGTAGCCCACACCTACCTCAAGACACCCACTGCCCTCGCCGATTTCTTCGTTGACATTTTCGCTGCAGAGGAGCAGCAGGTCGACTCGCTTGCCACAAGGATGCTGATGGCCCTCAGAAGCAAGCGTGCCGACGCTTCCGCGACAGTCGACAGGCTGTTCAGCAGGGCTGCCAACAGCGTCCTGCTCAGACTTCAGCACGAGAAACGCTCCGTCGAGATGCTGTTGTCACGGGCCGCTGCAGGGATACTCTCCGAGCTGCACGTAGCCCGCAGCCGCATAGATATGCTGCTCGTGCGTGCCGGCAATTCGGCTTCAGGCAAACTGCAGGCCGAGAGCCACAAGATCCAGATGCTCGAGCTCAGGCTGTCAGCCCTCAACCCTATGAGCATCCTCGAGAAAGGATTCGCCATCCCGGTCAAAAACGGCCAGAAAGTCACTTCAGCCGCAGGCCTCGCCACCGGAGACAGCATCACTGTCATCCTCAAGGACGGCAAGGCAGATTGCGACGTCAAATCAGTAAAAAAATCGTAGCCATGAAAGATAAAATGACTTATAAACAAGCGCTCGAAGAGCTGCAGAAACTCGTTGAAAGCATCGAGGATCCCAAACGAGACCTCACCACGCTCACCGACGACGTGAAGAAGGCCAGCGAACTGGCCCGCTACTGCAAAGAGTGCCTCAAGAAAAGTGAAGACGACATAAACAAGATAATCAATGGGCAGGAAGATTAAAAAGATTTACGACACCGACCCGTGGCTGGAGCCTTTCAAGGAGGCCATCGACGCCCGGCACGAGAGAATCATCGCCGCACGCGACAGCATCAAGGGCGAACACGCCACACTTCACGATGCAGTCAACAACCACCTCTTCTACGGGCTGCACAAGGAGGGCTCGCACTGGGCTTTCCGCGAATGGGCGCCGAACGCTAACCGCATCTATGTGACAGGTGACTTCAACAACTGGCGCAAGAGTCCGGAGTATGAGATGAAGCCGATAGGCGGCGGCAACTGGGAACTTCTGGTTCCGGTGGACGAGCTGCATCACGGCGACAAGTTCAAATGGTTCGTGGAATGGCCCGGAGGCGGCGGGGAAAGGCTTCCCGCCTATGCCTACAGGTGTGTCCAGGATCCGGAGACGAAAATCTTCGCCGCAGAAGTCTGGGATCCCCAAAAGCCCTATGTCTGGAAACACCGCCGGCACGTCAGGGTGGATAATCCCCTGATCTACGAAGTCCACATTGGTATGAGTTCCGAAGAGGAAAAGGTGTCCACATTCGACGAGTTCCGACGCAACGTCCTGCCCCACGTCATCGAGCTTGGATACAACACCATCCAGATAATGGCCCTCCAGGAGCACCCTTACTACGGCTCGTTCGGCTACCAGGTTTCGAATTTCTTCGCCCTGAGCAGCCGCTTCGGCACTCCCGAGGACTTCAAGAAGCTGGTGGACGAGGCACACAGGAACGGCATAGCCGTGATTATGGACCTGGTGCATTCCCACGCAGTCAAGAACGAAGTGGAAGGGCTCAGCCGCCTGGACGGCTCACTGACTACATATTTCCACGAAGGGCCGAAGGGTGAGCATCCGGCCTGGAACAGCCGCTGTTTCGACTACGGAAAGAGCGAAACCCGCTACTTCCTGCTGTCGAACTGCAAGTTCTGGATGGAGGAATACCGCCTCGACGGTTTCCGCTTCGACGGAGTCACCAGCATGCTCTATTTCGACCACGGCCTGGGCCGCGACTTCAGCGGCTACGGCAGCTATTTCGACGGCGGAGTGGACGAAGATGCAGTGACCTACCTCGCCCTGGCCAACATCATCATCAGGGATGTGTTCAAGGATGCCATAACCATTGCCGAAGATATGTCCGGAATGGCAGGACTTGCCGCTCCCCTCGAGCGGGGCGGAGTGGGCTTCGGCTACCGTATGAGCATGGGAGTCCCCGATATGTGGATCAAGTGGATCAAGGAGCGCAGCGACTGGGACTGGAGTATGGGAGGCCTGTGGTACGAACTGACCAACAAGCGTGCCGATGAAAAGACCATAAGCTACGCCGAGTGCCACGACCAGGCCCTGGTGGGAGACAAGACCATCATATTCCGCCTCATCGACAAGGAGATGTACTTCTCGATGGACAAGCAGTCACAGAACCTCATAGTGGACCGCGGAATAGCACTTCACAAGATGATAAGGCTGGTGACGCTGGCTACCGCAGGCAACGGATATCTGACCTTTATGGGCAACGAATACGGACAGCCAGAGTGGATAGACTTCCCGAGGGAAGGCAACGGCTGGTCTTACAAACACGCCCGCAGGCAGTGGAGCCTCATCGAGGACGACAACCTGCGCTTCCGCGGGCTCAACGACTTCGACGCGGCTATGATACACCTCTTCGCAAAGGAGAAGCTGCTCGCCAAGCCTCACTACTGCTACCTTGCCCACGAGACAGACAAAATCCTCTGCTTCACCCGCGGCGAGTGCATGTTCGCATTCAACTTCAATCCTGAGAAATCATTCACTGACTACCAGATTGAAGCCCCTGAAGGCACTTGGGATGTGCTCTTCAGCAGCGACCGCGAGCAATTCGGAGGATTCGGCCGTATTGACGAAAACGTCAGTCACGTCACAATCCCCAGCGACGGTAAGCACTACGTGAAGCTTTATCTGCCTTCGCGCACCGTTACCGTGCTGAAGCTGCGACAATAAAGATTATTTCTTGAGGGAATCGCGGATTTCGCGAAGAAGAACGATCTCTTCCGGGGTCGGAGCGGGCTCTGCTGCCTTCTCTTCTTCTTTCTTTGCGCTGAGTTTGTTGATGCCCTTGATCACCATGAAGATAACCCAGGCGAGGATGATGAAGTCAAAGATGACCTGGATGAAGTTACCATAGGTGATGGCGACTTCAGCCTTGTCTGCGGTAGCCTGTGAAAGGACGATCTTCCACTGAGTGAAATCGACTCCGCCTACGAGCAGGCCGATGAGCGGCATAAAGATGTCAGACACAAGTGATGTCACGATCTTGCCGAATGCACCGCCGATGATAACGCCGACAGCCATATCGACTACGTTGCCCTTCATTGCGAAGGTCTTGAATTCCTGAAGAAGCTTTTTCATATTGTATCAGTTGTTTTAGGGTTGTTGCGTTTATGGAGCACCGCCTTGCGCAGCTCGAAGTTCTGGCCCAGATATTTGCGGCGCACCTCGGGGTTGGCAGCCAGCTGCTCGGGGGTGCCGCTCTCGAGGATGGAACCGTCATAGAGCAGATAGGCACGGTCGGTGATGGCCAGTGTCTCGTGGACGTTGTGGTCGGTGATTATTATGCCGATGTTCTTGGTCTTGAGGTTCGCAATGATGTGCTGGATGTCCTCAACGGCGATGGGGTCGACTCCGGCGAACGGCTCGTCAAGCAGGATGAACTTAGGGTCTATGGCAAGGCAGCGGGCTATCTCGCAACGGCGTCTCTCACCTCCTGAGAGCTGGATACCGAGGCTCTTGCGCACCTTCTGGAGTCCGAACTCGTCGAGCAGTTCCTCAAGCCTTTCCTTGCGCTGCTCCCTTGTCAGGTTTCCGAATTCCATCACAGACATTATGTTGTTCTCCACGCTCATCTTCCTGAACACGGATGCCTCCTGAGCCAGATATCCCAGACCTTTCTGGGCACGTTTGTACATCGGAAGGGTCGTTATCTCCTCTTCGTCAAGGAATATCCTGCCTTCGTTGGGCTTGATCAGACCCGATATCATATAGAAACTGGTGGTCTTGCCGGCTCCGTTGGGGCCGAGCAGTCCCACGATCTCGCCTTGTTCGACCTCGATCGAAACGCCTTTCACGACGGTCCTGACGCCGTATTTCTTGACAAGGTTTGTGCAGAATAGCTTCATTGGCTTTCGTCAGTTATTTGATTTCCAGGTCCAGGCCGATCTCCATCTGGGTCAGATCCCTGTTCTTCGCACGCATCGCCTCGGCCACCTCGCGGGTGGTATACGGCTTGCGGGCATCGTCGGCCCCTTCATCTTCCTTGAAATCCACTTTAAGAGAAATGTCTTTGCTGTCAAGCTCCTTCTGCAGGTCAGACTGCAGCTGAACCAGCAGGTTGCGCTCTATCCACTCCTTCTGGGCGGCGTTCAGCACATACTGGGTGACTGTGGAAGTATCCTCGTCATATACGGGGCTGAACTTTGTCAAGCCGGAGCGTACACGGGGATTGGCAACCTTGTCTGTCACCTTCTTCCACGCCTCTGCAAGGGTTTCCGCATTGATCTCGCGGCTTTCCGGAGCTGCATCTTCTATCAGTTCTATCGCCGGCTCGGGCTCAGGCTCGGGAGCCTGCACTGTCTGCATTGCCTTCTTAAGAAGATTGGAGATGGATGACGCGCTCTTTTCTTTCTCGGGGACGGGCTCGGCGGGAGCCTTGGGCTTTTCAGGTTCTGCCGCCACGGGAGCCGGAGCAGGTGCCGCGGCCGGGGCGGGTGCCGGAGCAGGGGCTGCCTTGGGGGCAGGAACTGCTGCGGGAGCCTGTGCCGCCACGGGTGCAGGAGCTGCCACTGGAGCCTGAACTGCGGCAGGTGCCGTGCCCTGCAGGTCTCCCTGTGGAAGTTCGCCGCGCAGCGCGCAGAGTTTCATCAGGGCGAATTCGATCAGCAGACGGCCGTTGCCGCTCGACTTGTAGGCCGCTTCACAGGCAGTGGTGATGCCCAGCGCCTCATAGAGGAACTTGATGCTGCACTTGCGGCTGTACTCGTCATATTTCGCCACGATGGTCGGGGCTAGCTCGGCGAGCACGCGCGAAGCGCTGTTGCTGCACACTATCATATCCCTGAAGTGGGAACTCAGGCCTGAGATGAAATGCAGCGAATTGAAACCCTTCGAGAGGATCTCGTCGAAGAGCAGCAGGCTTGAAGGATAATCTCCCGCCAGGAAGAAATCGGTGAGCCTGAAATAGTATTCGTAGTCAAGAACGTTCAGGTTCTTGATCACCATGTCGTATGTAATGTCGTTGCCGCAGAACGCCACCGTCTGGTCGAACAGGGTCAGCGCGTCGCGCATCGCGCCGTCGGCCTTCTGGGCTATGATGTGCAGGGCATCGTCGCTGATGCTTATGTTTTCTGCAGCGGCTATATCCTTCATATTGCGGACCATGTCAGCGACCGAGATGCGGTTGAAATCGTAGGTCTGGCAGCGCGACAGGATGGTGGGCAGGATCTTGTGTTTCTCGGTGGTGGCGAGGATGAAGATGGCGTGTGCCGGCGGCTCCTCGAGCGTCTTGAGGAATGCGTTGAACGCAGCCTGGCTGAGCATATGCACCTCGTCGATGATGTAGACGCTGTAGCGGCCTATCTGGGGAGGGATGCGCACCTGCTCGGTGAGGTTGCGGATGTCGTCGACGGAGTTGTTGCTGGCAGCGTCAAGCTCGTGGATGCAGTAGGAACGTCCCTCTGCGAAAGAACGGCAGGACTCGCACTCGCCGCAAGGCTCCATATCCGGGCCGGGATTCATACAGTTGATCGTCTTGGCGAAGATGCGCGCCGTACTGGTCTTGCCGACCCCTCGGGGTCCGCAGAAAAGGTATGAATGGGCCAGCTGTCCGGTCAAGATGGAATTCTTGAGAGTCCTGGCTATGTTGTCCTGTCCGATGAGCCCCGTGAAGCTGGAAGGGCGATACTTTCTTGCTGATACGATGAACTGCGGCATAATGACAAATATACTAACTTTTACTCAAATCTTTTATCTATTTTTGCTGCCGCTATGGAAAAGAATGACGGTAAGGAAATAAGGACTTTCAGCAACGGATTGCGCTTCGCGCTCAAGCGCAGCAACTCCCAGGTGGCATACTGTGCACTGAGCATAAGATGCGGCACCTCGGTGGAGCCGGAAGCTCTCTGCGGGCTTGCCCACCTTACCGAGCATATGCTTTTCAAAGGCACTTCGCGCCGCAGTTCCGCCTCGATAAACGACAGGCTGGAAAGGCTCGGCGGAGAGCTCAACGCCTACACCACCAAGGAAGAGATAGTTATCTACTCGACCACCCTCAAGGAAGATGTGACGAAGGCCATCGACCTGTTGTTCGAGCTCGCTTTCGACCCGGCCTTCTCGCCCAAAGAACTTGAGAAGGAGAAAAGTGTGGTAGTCGACGAGATCAACCTCTACAAGGACTCTCCCTCCGACTACATCTTCGATGATTTCGAGCAGTACCTCTACGAGGGAAGTCCCCTCTCCCGCCACATCCTCGGCACCGCGAAGTCGCTCAAGCGCATCACGTCGGAAGACCTGAAAAGCTTCACCGACACCTGCTTCCTGCCCTGCAATATGAGTTTCACGGTAGTGGGCGACTTCGATTTCGGCAAGATTGCCGACTCCGTGGAGAAGCATATGCTGAAGTACGCGCCCGCACAGGACAGCGCTTCGCCCGTGGAAGCTCCCGAGGTCAAGGTCAACGTATTCCACAAGGATGAAAACAAGAAGCATCACCAGAGCAACTGCATCATAGGGGCTCCTGCATATTCTCTCTACGACAGCCGGCGCATTCCCCTCGTGCTGCTGATGAACATTCTTGGAGGCCCTTCGTGCAACTCCAGGCTGAACAGCCTGCTGAGAGAGCGCAAGGCACTGGTTTACAACATAGAAGCTTCCTATACGCCCTATGCCCGGACAGGCTGCGCGCTGGTCTATTTCGGCTGCGAAAAGGAGAATGTCGACAAATGCATACGGCTGGTGCTCGGCGAGCTGGCCAAAGTCAGGACCGCTCCGCTGAGCAGCACTGCTCTCCGGTATGCGAAGAAGCAGCTCCTGGCCCAGAACGCCATTTCGTCGGAGAACGGAGAAGCCCAGGCCCTCGCCATCGGCAGAAGCCTGATGAACTTCGGTGACTATATGAGCGACGCCCAGGTCCGCACCCGGGTCGAGGCCATCACCGCAGAAGACCTGCAGGCGGTTGCAAGCGACGTTTTTGCAGAAGACAAACTCTCATTCCTGATATACCGATGACCGAGAAAGAATATCTGCACAGCCACTCGACACCTATGTCCGACGCCCTGCAATGGCTGGAGAGGGAAACCCACATCCGCACCAACCACGCCCGGATGCTGAGCGGCCGCGAACAGGGCAGCCTGCTGTCCCTCATATCGGAGCTTGCAAGGCCGTCGAGCATCCTCGAGCTGGGAGTCTTCACCGGTTATTCCACCATCTGTCTTGCCAAAGGCCTTGCCGAAGGCGGCACGATCCACGCCGTCGAGATCAACGACGAGCTTGAAGACCTCATCAGGGAAGGTTACTGCAGAGCCGGCATCGAAGACCGTGTGCAGCTTCATTTCGGAGATGCGAAACAGATCATACCGCAGCTCAACTGCAGCTTCGACCTGGTGTACATAGATGCAAACAAGCGCGAATACCCGGACTACTACAGGCTTGTGTTCGACAAGGTTACCCCCGGCGGCCTCATACTGGCCGACAACGTGCTCTGGGACGGCAAGGTGCTGCAGGAACCTATGCCTGAAGACGCCCAGACCAGAGGCATTGCCGCATTCAACGACATGGTCGCCGCCGATGAAAGGGTTGAGAATTTCATACTGCCCCTGAGGGACGGGCTGAACATTATTCGGAAGCTTTCCTGAGAGGATCCAGGACCATCTGTTCGTAAATCCTGTACATCACGATAGAATCCCTTTTCGCGAGGGAGCGTGCCTTTGCTGCCTCGAACTCAGGCATCTTTTCGGCCGGAACCGGATCTGCCGGCGGTGAATCCATCGTGACGGGGTTGATAGGTGTACCGTTCTTCCATACCCTGAAATCCAGATGCGGGCCGGTTGCGCTGCCGGTAGCTCCCACATAGCCGATAACCTGTCCCTGAGTCACTCTCACTCCGGCCTTGATGCCGGGACCGTATTTCGAAAGATGCAGGTAAGCAGTCTTATAAACAGAATTGTGGGTGATGCGGACAGTGTTTCCGCCTGCACCCTCATATTTTACGGAAGTCACCACTCCGTCTCCGATGGACATCACTGGAGTGCCCTTCGGAGCCGCATAATCGACACCTGTATGTGCCTTCACCTGATGGGTGATGGGATGCCTGCGGGCATATGAGAATCCGGAGCTGATGCGCGAATAACTCAAAGGCGCCTTGAGGAAAGCCTTGCGCAGACTCTCTCCGTCCCTGCTCCAGTATTTATCGCCGGACTCGTTTCCGTTCTCGAAATAGTACGCTTCGTAGCTCTTGCCGGCGTGGTTGAAATCGACGTAATAGATATTCCCGATGTCGACGAAGCTGCCATCGCACTCATATTCATCGTAGACGGCTTTGAAGGAATCTCCCTTCTGCAGTCCGAAGAAGTTGATGGTCCAGGCATATATGTCTGAAAGCTTGAGAGCCAGCAGCGGCGAAGCGCCTGCCTTCTGGATGTCAGCCCAGAGGGAATTCTGGATCTCGACTTCGGTATATTTCGTCTTCACGTCCAGGTCCTTCTCGATGAGGGAGGCCCCCAGAGTGTCGAGCAGCGAGAAGACTACGCTCTTGCGGTCGGTAGCTTCGTAGACCAGATAGGCCAGGTCGCCGGTGGTGTCAAAATAGGCGTGATAGTCGCGCCCCACCTGCAGGTTCCGCACGTCGAAGACATCCTTGGAAATCTCTGCGAGCTCATAGGACTTCTGCTGCGGCACGCCATAGCGGTCGAGTATGGTGGAAAAGACGTCTCCCTTGCCGACACTTCCCTCCTCGGTGGAATAGAGGTCTACCGGGATTCCATAGACGTAGGTGTGACCATCGTCAACAGGCGTAAGAAGGGCCTGGACGCTTTCCTGCGGCGCTTCCTGGCGGCCGCACGCTGCAATCAGCAGGATCGGGAGGAGTAGGGCGATTCTTTTCATGTCAACAAAGTTAGTATTTGTTAATAAAAAAGTGTAAAAAAATGGAAACATATGGAAGAAAATGGAAAATTTATTTTTACTTTTGCATTACACATTACTCATCATATTGTTTATGGCAAGTTTTATCGGCGAATACAAGGCGAAAGTTGACGACAGGGGGAGGTTGGTTTTCCCCGCTGCCTTCAAGGAACTTTGCGCCGACACCCTGTCCCAGGGGTTCGTCGTTAAAAAGAGCCTGTTTGCTGACTGTCTTGAGATGTTCGCGTATTCCGAGTGGGAACGCGACTCTCAGGAGGTCAGAAGCCGCCTGAATCTGTTCAACAAAGAGCATGACCGTTTCTGGAGAGCGTACA
>JAFWSX010000016.1 GCA_017519185.1 Bacteroidales bacterium
ACTCCATCTACCGTGCCCAGATATATCATCGTGTGTCCTGATACCCGCATTGGCCATAAACACGGCAAGAACGATTGCCGCACTCAAGCCGCCGACAAGAAGTCCTACCACTCCGGCCACGCCAAAGATGATACCGATCACGATGGGGATGATGATTGCCAGCAATGCAGGCATCGTCATTTCCTTCTGTGCGCCTTTGGTGGAAATCTGGACGCAACGCTGATAATCCGGAACTGCCTCGCCTGTGAGAATGCCTTTGATCTCGCGGAACTGGCGGCGGACCTCAGTCACCATATTCTCAGCAGCACGGCCCACTGCGTTGATGGTCATTCCACTGAAGAAGAATGCTACCATTGCACCAAGGAAGATACATACGAGAACGATGGGGTTCATCAGGCTGATATCATAGTACTTGACGATATCTATGATGGATGCGTCGCTCACTGCAACTGAAGTACCGTCAGCGAACTGAAGCACATTCTGTCCGATGTGGCTGAAGGCAATCTTGATCTCCTCAAGATATGAAGCTACCAGTGCGAGGGCAGTCATTGAAGCGGAACCGATGGCGAAGCCCTTTCCGGTAGCGGCAGTGGTGTTGCCAAGAGCGTCGAGGCTGTCTGTGCGGTGGCGTACTTCCTCAGGGAGGCCGGCCATCTCGGCGATACCTCCCGCATTATCGGCAACGGGGCCGTATGCGTCGGTGGCAAGGGTGATTCCAAGGGTTGAAAGCATACCTACGGAAGCGATTGCGATTCCATAGAGACCGTGCTGAACATTAGTAGCCGTAAGCAGGTTATGGATATCGAAGTTTATGGCGCATAGGTATGACAGGATGATTGAGATACCGATGACGGTGACAGGGATAGCTGTCGAAATCATTCCGGTACCGATACCATTGATGATGACAGTTGCAGAACCGCCGGTGTCTGCACTCTTGGCAATAGCCCTTGTAGGCTTGTATGAGTGAGAAGTAAAGTATTCCGTCACCTTTCCGATGATGACACCGGCAAGAAGACCGATAATGACGGCAGTTGCAAGCAAGTACCAGTTGGGAATTCCTAGCAGATAGAGAATTAAAAACGAGCAGATGGCTATCAGGACGGCGCTGAAATTCACACCACGGCTGATTGAGCCGAGCAGGTCCTTCATAGTCGCATCCTCTTTGGTCTTAACCATAAAGATTCCGATGATTGACAGGAATACGCCAATCGCGGCGATGAGCATAGGAGCCATCACAGCCTTGACCTGCATTGCCTCGCCCTGGGGAGCAAACGCAGCTGCTCCGAGCGAAACGGCTGCAAGGACGGAACCAACGTAACTCTCGTAAAGGTCAGCTCCCAGACCGGCAACGTCACCTACGTTGTCACCGACATTGTCGGCGATAGTAGCGGGGTTGCGAGGGTCATCTTCCGGGATTCCAGCCTCGACTTTTCCGACGAGGTCAGCACCGACGTCCGCAGCTTTAGTGTAGATACCGCCACCGACACGTGCGAACAAGGCCTGAGTAGAAGCACCCATACCGAACGTCAGCATCGTAGTGGTAATAACTATCAGTTTCTGGGTTCCGTCGATATCGACGAAACGGTTGAGAATCAGATACCACAGAGCGATATCCAGCATACCGAGGCCCACAACTGTGAGGCCCATCACGGCGCCGCTTCTGAAAGCAACCGTAAGAGCTTTGTTAAGAGACTTGGTGGCCGCGTGCGCAGTGCGTGAAGAAGCATAGGTTGCTGATTTCATACCGAAGAAACCGGCAAGACCGGAGAAGATACCTCCGGTGAGGAAAGCGAAAGGAACCCAGTTGTTCTGAACGTGGAGTCCGTAAGCCAGGAAGGCAAAGAATACGGCAAGACATATGAACACGATGATCACGACTTTATACTGCTGACGCAGATAAGCCATTGCACCTTGTCTTATGTACATTGCCACTTGTTTGATGCGGTCAGTACCCTCATCTTCGCGCTTCATCGTCCTGTAGAAGAAGAAAGCAAAACAAAGAGCTATGATAGATGCGGCGGGCACAAACCAGAAAATGGCTGGTACGTGTTGCATAATGAATATGTTTTAAAGAACAGGGGTTTTGAAAAACAAAAAATTTACTTTGCAATTTAAGTAAAAAAATCGTGAATTCCTATAGTTCGGGGCATAAAAAAATCGGCACAGGGCCGATTTTTTTAGATTTTTCGAAAAACCTACTGCTCCGTCTTCGGCGGTTCAGGTATTGACAGCACAGCGTCAAGCGCTTTGTGAGGAGTGAGATCCCTGTTGAAAAGCAGAGGATAGTTTGTCCTTCTGGGTATGGGAGAGCCATTTTTCCAGGACGCACCGTCGTGGAGACCCCAGAAGGTCACGCGGTCTATCTGGTCGCGATGGTTGTAGAATATCTTGAACAGTTCCTCATACCTTGCAGCGAGCTGGTCTTCAACCTCTGCGGGAAGTCCTTCCTTGTAGGGATCCAGAAACTCTTCGAACTCCTCGAGCTGATACTGCGGATCCTGAAGCGAGCGGCCGATGACCTGGCCTTCTTTTGAAATAGGAAGCACGTCTACGTCAAGCTCCGTAATCATTACTTTGACACCGAGTTCGGCAAGCTGGTCGATAGCTTCTTCGATATATTCGTTCTTGGGATAGTTGAGCCCCCAGTGTGCCTGAATGCCGACACCGTCTACCTTAAGGCCGTCAGCACGCAACCTGCGGACGAGATTCACGACGCCTTCAAGCTTTGACGGGCGCCATACATTGAATTCATTATAATAAAACTCCGTTCCTTCGGGAGCATACTCATTTGCGAACTGGAAGGCTAGCTTTGCAACCTCATAGCCGTCGCCTCCGAAGGCGTGCACCCAGCCAAGGTCGCGGAAACCGCCGTCCTCGGCAACTATTTCATTCACTACATCCCAGGCGTCAACTCTTCCGGCGAAGTGTGTAACAACTGTCTCGATGTAGCTTCGCAGTGTCTCAACAAGTTCTTCGCGGCTCTTGGGAGTACCGTCCGGCCTGGTCCAGAAGAATTCAGGCGTCTGGTTGTGCCAGCAAAGAGTATGGCCAAGCACGAACATTCCGTGCGACTTGCCGTAATCCACATAAGCATCTGCAGGACCAAAATTCCACACATCCGGACCGGGATGGAGGCTTTCCGGCTTCATCGCATTGTCAGGTGAGATTGCGTTGAAATGCTTTTCCAGAAGTTCCTGGGCCTGCGGATTGCGGCCGCTTATAGTCATCGGGCTGATGGCGCAACCCATTTTGAAACTGCCGGCATAGGCATCTTTAAGAGAGTCGTATTTCGGAGCCGCCGTTTCACACGAAAAAGACAGAATACTTGCAAGAGCAAGCAGGAATATAGCTTTCGTTCTCATAGTTAAAGAGTTTTGGCAAATATACCACTTCGCCGGCTATCTGCAAACCCTTTTATCTTTCAAGCCGGTCGAGGTTGCGGTATTGTACCGCTTCAGAAATTGAATCGAGTGAGATGTTCTTCTCTCCTGCCATATCGGCAATGGTTCTTGCAAGCTTCAGCACTCTTCCGTAGGCCCTTGCAGACAGGCCGAGCCTGTCGATCAGTTTGCACAGGAACTCCTTTTCAATGCCACCCACTGGGCAGTATCGGCTGATCATCTCAGCGTTCATTCGGGCATTGGTAAACACTCCGCTCTCTCCCCTGAATCGTTCTGACTGAATCTTCCTTGCTTTTCTCACCCTTTCGGCGATAGTTGCGCTTGATTCCGCACCCTCTGATGCTGTCAAGTCATCAGCCGGCACTCTTTCGACATATATGTGCATATCTATCCTGTCCATTAAAGGGCCTGAAATGCGCGCCCTGTAGTTGTCAACCATTGTCTGGGTGCAGCGACAACGGCCCGACGGGTCTCCGTAATATCCGCAGGGACAAGGATTCATCGAAGCCACGAGCATATACGAACAGGGATACTCTATCCTGTACCTGGCACGGCTGATCACTATCTTTCCGTCCTCGAGAGGCTGGCGCAGCAAATCGAGTGTAACCTTGCTGAACTGGGCTATTTCATCCAGATAGAGAACTCCGTTATGTGCGAGTGATATCTCACCGGGAAGGGCGTCGGGGCCACCGCCAAGCAGAGCAACTCGGCTTGCACTGTTGTGAGGCGTTCGGAACGGCCTCGTCTTGAGCAGGCCGTAACTTCCTATTGACTTTCCTGCTACAGAATAAATCTTGCTCGTTTCTATCGATTCTTCCGTTTCCATAGGAGGCAGAATGGAAGGCAGGCAACTGGCCATCAGTGTTTTGCCGCAGCCAGGACTGCCGATGAGAATAATATTGTGACCTCCGGCGGCAGCTATCTCGAAACCGCGCCTTGCGTGCTGCTGTCCTTTCACCACCCTGAAGTCAGGACAACGCACAGCATCGCGCGCCAGACTCCCCTCATCCTCTCGCCTGTACATCAGCAGATCTCCTTCACCATCTTCCTTCAGTATCCGCAGGACATCCGCAAGACATTTTACCCCATATATTCTAACGCCTTCGATATCCACTGCTTCCTTGGCAGATTCATATGGCAGCACGCAGCCGGCAAATCCGTTGTCACGGGCATAGACGGTGACCGGCAGAGCCCCGGGCACGTCTCTGATGGAACCATCGAGAGCCAGTTCACCGAGAAACATATGGTTCTTCAGCCGGGCCGGTTCCGTTTCGGTTATCGCGCATATCAGCGTCACCGCTATGGCAAGATCGAAAGAAGATCCCTGCTTCTTGATATCTGCAGGAGCCAGATTGATGGTGATTCTTTTGCCGGGGATGCGGTATCCATAGCTTCTGATGGCTGTAAGAACCCTGGTCAGGCTTTCGCGCACCGCACTGTCGGGCAAGCCGACAAGCTGGATGCCTATTCCGGCGGAGATATCTGTTTCAACCGTAATCGCAACCACTGTCAGACCGAGACAGGTTGCACAATAAGTCTTGCAAAGCATATAGTTTTTTTTCGCAAGGTAGTCCGGGGCAACCGGCTACGGCTACAATAAAAACTGTATGCTATGCTTTATTTCTGATTTCAGAAACAGAAACAGGAATACAAATTGCCTGTCATTTTATGCTATATCGTAATCCGGCATCGAACCGCTGCGGGAGCAGACGAATGCAGAGATACGGTTGGCTATATTGTGACATTCAAGGATGGATTCGCCACGGAGATATGCATTGACGAAAGCTGCAGTGAACGAATCTCCTGCACCGACGGTATCGGCAATCTTGACTTCAGGACACGCAACACTGGATTTTGTATCCGGTGTGATCACTTCGCTGCCGTCAGCACCCTTAGTAAGGATCACCAGACGTAGGCCATACTTATTGATAAGAGAACGGCAGGCTTGTTCAGGAGAAGAATCCAGACCCAGGAGATCCGAAACCACAACGATTTCTTCATCGTTGATTTTAAGGATATCGGCCACACGCAGAGATTCTTCAATTATATTGCGACTGTAAAAATGCTGACGCAGGTTAATGTCATAGACTTTCAGGCTGTCGGACGGCATATCTGCGATGAAACCCATTACTGTGGCCCTTGTCACGGGGTTTCTCTGGGCAAGTGTGCCAAAGCATACTGCAGCTGCATTGCGGGCAAGTTCCTTCATCTCGGGAGTATACGGCACATTGTCCCAGGCCACATTTTCGATGATGGTGTACTGCGGCACTCCCCGCCCGTCCAGCTCGACATTCACCACGCCGGTGGGAAAAACAACCTCCGGAAGCACAGCCTCCAGCCGCTTTGACGCCAGTATTTCCTTCACTTCCTCTCCCAACTTGTCTCTGCCTATAGCACTTACCGCAACACCACGGCCACCTAGACGGCATACGTGATATGCAAAGTTGGCAGGGGCGCCGCCGAGCTGAGCTCCTGACGGCAACATATCGAACAGTATCTCTCCGATGCCGACTATCGGTCTTTCAAGATTACTCATGCCTTATCTGTTTTAAGAAATCTGTATGCAAGGAATATCATATAGATGACGCCGAGGCTGATGACAGTCACGGAGCCGACCTGCGAACCGATAGCATCGGAAAGCGCACCCATAAGGATGGGGAAAACAGTGCCCCCGATAAGGCCCATAATCATCAGGCCGGACATCTCATTCTTGCGCTCAGGCATAAACAGCAGAGCCTTGGAGAATATCATCGAGAACATATTTGAATTGCCGTAGCCTACCAGAGCGATCGCTGCGTAGATACCGGCCTTTGTATGGCAGACGAACAGGCCTGTCATCGAAAGGATCATCAGCACGACGCTAAGAGCAAAGAACTTGCGAAGGTCCCACTTTGCCAGGATGAGCGAGCCTGTGAGACAGCCGATGGTTCTGAACAGGAAGTATACGCTGGTGGCGATGGCGGCTTCTGTGAGAGGAATTCCCAGCCTTTCCATCAGTATCTTCGGAGCGCAGGTGTTGACGCCGACGTCAATACCCACGTGAGCCACGATGCCGAAGAACAGCATCAGAACGGTAGGGATGCCCAGCAGCTTGAGCACATCCTTGAACTTTGAAGTCTTTTCGGCAGGAGCGTCTTCCTCCACCTTTGTGAGCGAAACATAGATGGTGGCTATGATACCTATCACCAGGAAGGTGCCGTATAGAATCCTCCAGTTGCCGAAATGCACTGCGGCCCAGCTGGCAATGAGCGGGGCACTGAAGGACGCTATAGCCTTGACGAACTGTCCGAAAGTGAGGGAACTTGCCAGTTTGTCACCCTTTACCACGCAGGAGATGAGAGGATTGAGGGACACCTGCATCAAGGTGTTGCCTATGCCGAGCAGGCAGAAGGAGGCCAGCATCACAGGATAGTTGTAGCCGCACAGGGGCAGCACAAGGGCAGCTGCAGTCACCAGCAGACTTAGAACGACTGTTTTCCTCTTACCGATGCGGTTCATCAGCAGGCTTGTAGGCACCGACAGGAAGAAAAACCAGAGGAATACCATTGACGGCAGGAAATTGGCCATCGTGTCGCTCAGGTTGAAATCTGCTTTCACATAGTTGTGGCCGTTCCCACCATATCCACGAATCCCATCGCGAAGAACGCGAACATTATGGGGACAAGTTTGCCGATATTGCTGTTCCGCTTATCCATAAAAAGATACTTGAAGTTTTTATTCAGTGAAGATAGGCATACTTAGCCGGAGTTACAAAAAAAAAAGACCCGGCGGACAACCGTCGGGCAGTATGAATAACTCGTTCCCTCAAGCTTACAGATTGAACCTCAAACCTGCCTCAAGGCTGAACATAAGCGGCTGCTCGGTGCGGATGCTCTTAGGCTGGTTGTAATTGAAGAAGTAGTATGAAGCAGAAGGATCGACAAAAATCGACAGGGGCTTCGCAATCTTGTATTCAATGCCGACACCTGCATTGGCTGACCACTGAAGTCCGGCAGCGTCCTGGTTCATCGAATAATCGCCGAAGATGTACTTGGCTGAAATGCACTTGTCAACTGCACCGCCGGCACGGCCATAGACCGTCAGCTTGCCCTCGCGGATAAAGTCATAGTATAACGAAGCCGTCAGACCCATATAGTGCAGGCGGGAAGATGCGTTGGGGAACTTCTCTGCCTTGTTGACCAGGGCGCTGAAGTCACGCTGCAGATAGGTGTAGTTGACACCTGCTCCAGCTGAAAGCTTGCCTACGATGGGGAAACGCATCTGCACTCCGAACGACAGGGGTATCGAGTAAGAAGACTCTGTCAGCTCCTCGACTACCGATCCGCCGGCATTGCCCGAAGTGGAAGCGCTGTGGGACGGAGCCATCTGGTATATGAAACCGTCGGGCTTCGCTATTCCTGAAACATTTGATGATATAGAGAGGCTTGCGTGTGTGCTTTGTTTTGAAACTTCATCCTCTTCGAAGAGGTAGTAGTCGTTCATAAGCTGAGAGCCTGAAGGAGTACGGTAGCCGTTTGTATTGGCAGAAGGCTTTGCTGCAACCTCGGGACTGCCTTGAGCAGGTTCCTTGCTGGCTTCTGCGGCAACCGGGGTCTCTTCTGCCACCTCGGGAGCGGCATTCTCCGTCATAGTCTCAACTGCCTTGACAATCTCTGAAGGCAGCACTTCGGCAACTGCCGCACCGGAACGGAGGGCCTTGATCTGGTCTGCTATCGAAGGAATGTCCTGCACGTCAGCAGGAGTGTCAAGTTCTTCAGGAACGGCTGTCTCTGCTACAGCAACAGTCGGGGCTGACTGAAGCTGGGAAGGAGCGTCATTGCCGTTGAAAAGGAAGAGACCGAGGGCTATGCAGGCTGCAGCCGCTACGGCTCCATAGACATAACGCAGAACGACCCTGCGACGGTCCATCTTAGCCAGCTTGGCTGAAATGCCGTCCCACAGCGAATCATCCACTTCGCACTCATAGCTCAGCATCTTCTCCCTGATGATCTGGTCGAACTGTGAATCAGTCATATTTGTCATTAGTTTTTATCTTCTCCTGGAGCCACGCACGCGCCCTGCTGAGCTGTGAGCGTGAACCCCCTTCTGTTATCGAGAGCATCTTCGCTATCTCGTCGTGCGAATAGCCCTCTATTACGTATAGGTTGAAAACTGCCCGGAACCCGTCCGGCATCGAATTTACCAACTTGAATATCTCGTCAGCCCCGATCTTCTCGAGTGTGTTGCTCTGAACCATCTGCATGGCCTGAGAGTCTTCAATATTGTCGGAGAACTTCAGCGCATCGTTCCGCCGGAGCTGCATCAGTGCAGTGTTGACGAAAATCTTGCGCGCCCATCCTTCGAAAGAGCCTTCGCTCTTGTAGGTCGATATCTTATCAAACAACGCAACAAAGCCGTCTTGCAAAACATCTTTCGCCACTTCCCTGTCCTTCATATACCTTTGGCACAATGATAGCATACTTGGAGCCAGCAAATCGTAGAGCCCACGCTGGGCCCTAGGATCATGCCTCCTGCATCCTTCAATGAGCGACTCAAGGTTGTTCTTCACAAGGCTACTGGATTAATGATGCAAATTTACTCCAAAATGCTGCATTCAATAGTTATTTTTTTACGGATTAATTAATTTTGCGCACAGAGTTCATGAAAATGAAATTCATCAGAAAGATAGTTTTAGCATCCATATTCCTCTTTTCGGGAATCTTCGCCAACGCCCAGTCACAGGCCTATTTCGATGCTCTGGATGCCTACAATTCAGGCAACAAGGAAGCCGCATACAACCAGTTCAAGAACCTGGTAAAAGCTGAGCCGGAGAATGACGCCGCCTATTACTATCTTGCCATCCTTTCTGAAGATTTCCTCGAAAGGGAAGACAATTTCAAAAAAGCCATTGCCCTCGATCCCGGCAATTTCTGGTACAAATACGGCCTCGCGTCCGACTATGTCAACAACCGCGACGCCGACAAGGCTCTTGAGCTTTTCGAAGAACTGATCAAGGAAAATCCCCGCAAGACTTCGCTCTACTACGACGTAGTCAATCTTTATATTGCAAAGGGCTATAGCGACAAGGCGATGGAAGCCCTCGACAGGATAGAAGGTCAGACAGGAAAGAGCGACCCCCTGGCAATGGCCCGAATGCAGGTCTATATGCAGAAAGGCGAACAGAAGAAAGCATTCGAATTTCTTCAGGATTATTATAAGGAATACCGTTCTCCCCGCCTTGCCTGCATCCTCGCCGATTACTACGCAGGGCTCTATCAGGAGCAGGAAGCGCTGAAATACTACGAGGAGGCGCTGGCAATGGATCCCGACTGTGTCGAAGCCTCCTACGGCGCCGCCCACGTCTACCGTGCCCAGGGTGCATATGATTTGTACTTCAAGAATATCAGGGATTTCATCAAGAGCGGATATGTTCCTGCAGAGGACAAAGTCAAATATATGCAGGAGATGCTCGGAAGCGGCCAGTTCGTCCAGGTATTCGCACCCCAGATTGATTCCCTGATGACCGATATGTATCTCTCCCACCCTACGGACAGCACGGTCACTGGTTTTTCTGCAGCATACTACTATCAGACAGGCCAGGTCGACAAGGCCCTGACCGTATATGAGACCCTGATGGAGGAATATCCCGACGATATGGGCGCTGCCTTCAATCTCTGCCTCATATATTATTATTCCGAAGACTGGGACAATGTAGTCAAATATACGACCGCCGCAATCCAGCGTTTCGAAGAGCCTCTGGACTTCCTTCAGCTGAGAGGCATCGCTTTTTGGCGGCTTGGAGAATATGACAGTTCGGCGGAAGATTACCAGACTTTGCTGGCCCTGGCTCCGAAAGACAGTGCCGTCTCGGTCAGCTGCTATTCCGCTCTTGGCGACCTGGCCCATCAGGCAGGAGACCCGAAACAGGCCTACAGATATTACGACAAGGCATTGCGCATCAATCCGGACTATGCTCCTGTGCTCAACAACTACGCATACTACCTGACCAACGGCTACACTCAGCCCCTGAAAAGGCCCGACGCCACTCTCCGCAAGGCTATGCAGATGAGTCTGAAGACCATTCAGCAGGAGCCTGACAACCCAACCTATGTGGACACATACGCGTGGCTGCTCCATCTTGTCGGGAGGGACGTAGAAGCAAAGGCGATGTTCAAGCACGCAATGCTCTACGGCGGCAAGGAGAGCGGCACCATACTCGAGCATTATGCAACTGTGCTGCAGACTCTCGGCGAGAACGACCTTGCGAACGTATATTTCAAACAGGCACAAGCATTGGGAACAGACGAATAGCGTGAAAAGACTCCTTGCCATCATCCTTATTATTGCAGCAGCCGTCAGCGAGGCGAGTGCGCAGGATGTTTCGGCACAAAGGGAAGCCAAAAGGAAGCTTGAAGAGGAAATCGCATTCATAGACAACCAGCTCAAGAACATAATCAACCGGCAGAAAGCATCCACGCAGCAGCTGACCATCGTACAGAAACAAGTCAGCAACCGCAAGAAGCTGGTGGACGAAGCCGATGCTGAAATACGTGTGCTGCGCACCCAGATCAACAGCACGACAGCGCAGATCAATGCCCTTCAGGCAAATCTCGACACGCTCGAATACTATTACGGAGACCTCATCTACAATGCATACAAGAACCGAGACAACAAGGTGTGGTTCATGTATATCCTCGGAAGCGAGAACATAGGCCAGGGATACCGCCGCTTTGCCTATCTGGGCAACCTCTCTGAATCGGCCAATGCCCAGGCAGACAACATACTGCTGACCCAGGCCCAGCTGCAGCAGGAGAAGGCAAGGCTGGACTCGCTTGTGACAGTCGCCACGGCGACCAGGCAGCAGAGACAGCGGGAATATGACAATATGAAAGCCGACGAGCAGAAATCCCGCTCTCTCGTGAACAGCCTCAACAAGAGCAAGAACCAATATCAGAAAGACCTTCAGACCAAAAAGAAGCAGGTGGACGCTCTCAACAAAGAAATCGAGAGGATCCTTAAGAAAGTTGTGACGGAGCAGAAGACTGAAACAATCGACTATACTCTTGCAGGCCGTTTCGAAGATAACAAAGGCAAGCTGCCGTGGCCGGTGCAAGGCGTAATTACCGGCCGCTTCGGCAATCACACCCACCCTGTATACAAAAACATCCAGCTGCCGACCAGCAACGGTGTCGACATCACCGCAGCACGCAATGCAAGTGTCAAGTGCGTCTTCGACGGTACGGTCAGGCAAGTGCTGGTAATGCCCGGGTACAGCCAGTGCGTACTGGTGCAGCACGGAACATACTATACTTTCTACTGCCGTCTCGGTAAGGTTTCGGTAAAGGCCGGACAGGCTGTCAAGGCTGGCGATGCACTCGGCACCCTCGACGTGACCGACGACTCCTCAGTACTCCATTTCCAGATATGGAAAGGGACAGACAAGCAAAATCCCGAAAACTGGCTGAGATAGCTAGCCCAGCATTTCCTTCAGATATTGTCCGGTATATGACGCAGGATTGGCTGCGACTTGCTCAGGAGTGCCCTGCGCGATGATCCGGCCGCCGTCCCGTCCACCTTCAGGCCCCATATCTATCAGATAGTCGACACTCTTGAGAACATCCAGGTTGTGCTCGATGATGAGCACGGTATTTCCCTGGTCCACGAGTTTCTGCAGCACTTCGAGCAGATTTTTTATGTCATCGAAATGCAGTCCGGTGGTCGGTTCATCCAGCAGGTAGAGGGTGCTGCCCGTGCTCTTGCGGGCAAGCTCGGCTGCGAGTTTCACCCTCTGGCTCTCGCCACCGCTGAGGGTAGTCGAAGGCTGGCCGAGACGTACATAGCCCAAGCCGACATCCACCATCGCCTTGAGTTTCGGATAGATGAAAGGATTCGACCGGAAGAATTCCGCTGCTTCAGAAACAGTCATATCCAGCACGTCGCTGATGCTCTTGCCCTTGTAATGGACGGCAAGTGTGTCTGGCTTGTAACGCTTGCCTCCGCATTCCTTGCACGTAACGTGAGCAGGCGGAAGGAAGTGCATCTCAATCTCCTGGATACCGGCGCCTTTGCAGACCTCGCATCGGCCCGACTTGACATTGAACGAGAAGCGGTTTGCCTTGAAACCCCTGATCTTGGCATCGGGGGTCTGTCCGAACAGTTCGCGGATGGCGCCGAACACATTCGTATATGTGGCAGGGTTACTGCGGGGAGAGCGGCCTATCGGAGACTGGTCTACCTCTATCACTTTGTCGATATTCTCTATTCCTTCAATGGAATCATAGGCAAGCGGCCTTGCAAGAGAACGGTAGAGCTTTGCGGAGAGTATCGGCATCAAAGTCTCGTTGATGAGCGATGACTTTCCGCTGCCGCTGACTCCGCTGACTCCAATGAAAGTACCCAGAGGCAGTGTCAGGTCCACATCCTGGAGGTTGTTGCCGCGGGCTCCGTGAAGTTTCAGGGTAAGTCCGTTGCCTTCGCGGCGGGTAGCCGGCACGGCAATGCTTTTGCGCCCGAGCAGATAGTCTATAGTCATGCTTCCGCCTTCAGGGACAGACTGGATCTTCGACGGCTCGCCGTTGTAGAGCAGCTCGCCTCCCAGTTCCCCGGCTCCAGGCCCGAGGTCCACCAGCCAGTCCGCATTCTCCATCATCTCGCTGTCGTGCTCCACCACCATCACAGAGTTTCCCTCGTCGCGCAATTTCTTGAGGGAGTCGATGAGCTTGCGGTTGTCCCGCTGATGGAGACCAATCGAAGGCTCGTCGAGGATGTAGAGAACATTAACCAGTTTCGAGCCTATCTGTGTGGCAAGCCTGATGCGCTGACTTTCTCCTCCGCTGAGAGTGGCGGTGGGACGGTCGAGTGACAGATAGCCCAGACCCACCTCCTTCAGGAACCCCACCCTGTCAGTAAGTTCCTTGAGTATGTCGTTCGATATGAGTTTCTGCCTCTCGTTCAAACTGCCCGGCAGATTGCGTATCCAGTCATACAGCTCGTTGATGTCCATCGCAGACACCTGGGCTATGTCAAGCCCGGCAATCTTGAAGTTGAGAGCCTCTTTTTTCAACCTTGTTCCGTTGCAAACCGGGCAGACGGTCATATTCATGAAACTGTCTTTCTTTTCTAGAGACTCTTCGCTTTCCTCGCCGGTGATGCGGGTCCTTGCCAGCACCCCGTCGAAGGTCACCATCTGGTCGGTAGGTCCGCTTCCCACCCTGAACAGTTCCTGTGAGCCGTATAGTATTGTAGACAAAGCCTGGGGAGGTATGTCCTTGATGGGGTCGTGGAGAGAAAAGCCGTACTTCCGGGCAATGGACTCCAGCACATCGAAGGTCGAGTTGCTCCTCATGCTTCCCAGAGACACGATACCTCCGTCGGCTATTGAAATATTGTCATTCGGGATGACCTTGTCCATATCGAGCTGCGCCACCACGCCCAGTCCGTTGCAATGGGGGCAGGCACCCTGGGGGGAGTTGAACGAAAACGTATACGGAGCAGGCAGCGGGAAGGAAATGCCGGTGTCGGCACATATCAGGTTTTTGCTGAGATATCTCAAGCCGCCTTCACCGTCCATTCTCAGCAGGGCGATAGAACCTTTGCCCTGCGAAAGCGCGGTGACGACTGAAGAACGTATGCGCTTGCGGTCTTCGGCGTTGGGTACCATCTTGTCCACCACCAGCTCTATGAAATGGGTCTTGTACCTGTCCAGAGGTTCCACGTCTCGCAGATAATGGATTTCTCCATCAATACGCACCTGAGAGTATCCGCGCTTGATGAGCTGCTCGAAAAGATCCTTGTAGTGGCCCTTGCGACCCTTGACTACAGGAGCGAGCAGCAGCAGTTTCTGACCCTCATATTCGTTGATGATCAGATCGACTATCATATCGTCCGTATACTTGACCATCTCCTTCCCGGTGGCAGGAGAATATGCAGTTGAAGCACGGGCATAGAGCAGACGGAAGAAATCGTAGATCTCGGTCATCGTCCCGACCGTGGAGCGGGGATTTCGGCCTGTGGTCTTCTGTTCTATGGCGATTATTGGGCTCAGTCCGCGCACGTCATCTACCTGCGGCCTCTCCATCATACCCATAAACTGGCGGGCATATGGAGAAAGAGTGTCCATATAGCGGCGCTGACCCTCGGCATAGATGGTGTCGAAGGCAAGCGAAGACTTCCCGCTGCCGGAAAGACCGGTAACCACGACAAGCTTGTCCCTCGGTATCTTAAGGGAAATATTCTTCAGGTTGTGAGACCTGGCACCGTTGATCTCTATGAAATCCATTTCAGCGCAGATATGGATTTGACTTCAGCTCTTCGCCGATAGAAGTAGGGTAGCCGTGGCCTGGATAGACAGCGATGTCAGGGTTCAGCCTCTTGAGCTTCTCAAGGGATACGCACATGTCTTCCTCACCGCTTTCCTCGAAGTCAGTCCGGCCGATGCTGCCTTGGAAAAGAGTGTCGCCGGTGAACATAACCTTCTCTGTCTCTTCCAGATAGCACACTCCTCCGTTGGTATGGCCGGGAGTCCCGATCACCTTGAATGTGAAACCGGCATACTGGATTTCGTCTCCGTCGTTGACATATCTGAACTTGACATTGTCCATCGGAAGATATTCCATGTTGAAAAGGCTGGTATAGCCGGAAAGTTTCGACAGCAGATCGCAGTCGGCAGGATTCATAACTGCCGGAATGTCCCATTTCTCTGCGAAATACGGAACTGAAAGGACGTGATCGAAATGAGCGTGCGTAAGCAGGATGCACACCGGTCTCAAACCCTCTTTCTCGAAATAATCATCAACCCTCGCCCGCTCACGGCCGTCCTGGCAACCAGGATCGACTATCACACATTCTCCGCTTTCGGAAGAAAACACATACAGGCATTCCCTCAGGGCGTTGACATAAAAAGTTTTTATCTCGCGCATTTCGGCACTTCGTTTAACGCAAAAATACGAAAAGAGTTTGTATTTTTGTGAATAACCATATACAAACAACCCTCGCCATGCACATTGCGATAGCCGGCAACATAGGCAGCGGAAAGACTACCCTGACCCAGCTTCTTTCCAAGCACTACCATTGGACAGCAAGATTCGAACCCGTGGATTTCAACCCTTATCTGGCAGATTTCTACGAAGATATGGAAAGGTGGTCGTTCAACCTCCAGATCTATTTCCTGAACAAGCGTTTCCGCGACATCGTCGAGATCAGCCAGAGCAAGGACGTGATCATACAGGACCGTACCATTTATGAGGACGCCTGCATATTTGCCCCCAACCTGCACGATATGGGACTGATGTCCAGCCGCGATTTCGACAACTACCAGGAACTGTTCGAACTTATGATCTCACTGGTAAGGCCGCCGGACCTGCTGATCTATCTTCGCAGCAGCATTCCCAACATCGTCAACAACATCCACAAGCGCGGCCGCGAATATGAGAACAGCATCCGCATCGACTATCTCACAGGCCTGCACGAACGCTATGAGAAGTGGATAAGCGAATACAATGACGGCAAGTTGCTCATAGTGGATGTCGACCGTCTCCGCTTCGGAGAGAACGTAGACGACTTCAACACCGTAACTGACATGATTGACGCCCAGCTCCACGGGCTTTTCTGATCCTGCCTTTATAACTGAATCTATGATTTCCAAAATCCTCCTTGTCCTGTTTTTCTGCATCTCCCCGGCGGTCGTTCTGTGGCTCTGCAAGAAAGTTCCCTTCTTCGGGAAGATAGGACCCATCCTCATCCTTTACATCCTTGGCGTGGTGATAGGCAACCTGCCTTGGATCAACGAAGGCAGCTACGAACTCAAGGACACGATCACTACCATCTTGATTCCTCTGGCGCTCCCTATGATGCTCTTTGCCTGCGCCATCACCCGCGAGAGCCTGAAAGGAGTCTTCCGCTCCCTGATTGCCGGCCTTGTTTCAATTATAGTTTCGATCTTTCTCGGATACTGGCTGTTCGGCAGGCACATCGGTCCTCAGGGCCCGAAGATTGCCGCGCTGATCACCGGCTGCGAAACCGGTGGCACCATCAATATGGCTTCTATCCAGGCTATGCTCGGAGTGTCAGAAGAGACCTTCGTTCTCCTGAACAGCTACGATATGATAGTCTGCTTCCTTTACTTCATCTTCCTGCTCAGTATAGGTATCCGCATCTTCCGCAAATTCCTCAAGAACAGCAAGACCACACTGACCGAATCGCAGGCTGAAGTCAACGAGCAGATCATCGAGAGCCACAAGAACCCCTACAGTGTCCTCAAGACAGCAAAAGGCTGGGGCCAGGTATGGAGGATACTGCTGGCAGTAGCAATCTGCTGCGGCCTTGCTTTCGGGCTCACGAAGCTCTTCCCCAAGGGCTGGTTCATGCCCATCTTCATCCTCGGCATAAGCACCTTCGCCCTCATCGCTGCAAACCTCAAGCCCGTCAAGAAGCTGACATTCAGCTACGACCTCGGACTCTACCTCATATACATCTTCTCCATCACGATAGCTTCGATGGCCGACGTCACGAAGCTGAATATCCGCGAAGGCCTCTATGCCTTCCTGTTCCTGTTCTTCGTGATTTTCGTATCACTGCTGCTGCAGGTGATCCTTTCAAAGTTGTTGAAGGTCGATCCCGATATGATGATTGCGACTTCAGTGGCACTTATCAACTCACCGCCTTTCGTTCCGATTGTCGTCAGTGCGATGAACAACAAGAAAGTGCTTGTTCCTGGCATCACTGTGGGAATCATCGGCTTCGCTCTGGGCAACTATCTGGGGTTCTTCATCTATAACCTGTTGATTTAATTTCAATTCAATGAAATCTATTTCCGCAAGACTACTCGCTGTACTATTACTTATAACTTCACTGACATTCAGCAGCAATGCTGCGGAAAGGCTTGATTCTCTCCTTGCCAATGCCACGACAAGGCCGAAAGTGGGCCTCGTGCTGAGCGGCGGCGGAGCCAAGGGTTCTGCGCATATCGGTGTTCTGAGGGTTCTGGAAGACCTCGGCATACACGTGGATTACGTCACAGGCACCAGCATGGGCTCCATTATGGGTGGTATGTATTCCCTCGGATACAGCGCAGCTGAGATGGACACCATCATCCGCGGCATGGACTGGTCCATCTATATGAGCAACACCGTGAGACGCAGCGAGCTGTCAACTCAGCGGAAACTGAACAATATGCGCTATCTGCTGGACGTTCCGTTCAGTACCGGCCTCGGACTGCTCGGCGACCTTGACAGCCAGAAGGAGAATAACGGCGCCGGCATCGCCGACTTCACCACAAGCCTTCCTGCGGGTGTGATCAACGGACAGAATGTGCTCAACCTTTTCAACGGACTGAGCGTAGGCTACCAGGATTCCATTGATTTCAACAACCTGCCAATCCCCTTCGCCTGCGTGGCGGTGGACCTCATCACAAATAACGAAGTCGTGTTCCACAGCGGGCATCTGCCCACTGCCATACGTTCTTCAATGGCCATCCCGGGCGTCTTCGCACCCGTCAAGATGGGCAATATGATATTGATTGACGGCGGCTTCCGCAACAACTTCCCCACGGACGTCTGCCGTGAAATGGGTGCCGACATCATCATCGGCGTCGATGTCAGCGACAAGGGCAATTTTGATGCAGACAACACCCGCTCGCTGCCGCAGGTAATGCAGCAGTTCCTCAACATATCCACCAATGAAGCACACGTGGAACATTCCGAACTCTGCGACGTGCTGATCATCCCCGATATCAGCGGCTACGGCTCCCTGAGTTTTGACAGCGCAGCCATTGACACCCTGATTGAAAGGGGATACAACGAGGCCCTGGCCCATATGCCGGAGCTGCTCACCGTCAAAAAGATCCTTGACAAGTTCGACCGCGACACCTCCCGCGACGACATACCGAAGGCGGTCAATATGTACAAGACCAGCTTTGACGTCTCTTCCATCCAGATCAACGGCATCAATGAGCGCGACGAGAGATGGCTGCTCAACAAGGCCCGCCTCAAAGGCAAGACCTCTGTCACCGGAGAAGATATAGACAGGGCGCTGTCGGTATTCACCGGCACCGGAGTCTACGAAAAGATGTCACACCGTTTCGTGCCTGACGGAGACCGCTACATCCTTGTTTTCGACCTTGAAAAACAGCAGCCCCACGAACTCGGCCTGGGTTTGAGGTATGACAGCGACGAAGCAGCCAACATCCTTGTTGAAGTGGGGCTGAACGCTCACAGGATGAATGCCTTCAGGCTGAACCTCAACAGCCGTCTGGGATTCTATCCCCAGATAGAGGGCCAGTTCCTATATGTACCCTATTATTTTCCCAGCATAGGCATAAGCTATTCCTTCAAGAAAATGGGTCTCGACTATACCATTCCCGGTACGAACCATTTCCCGAGCTTCGACGGCTTCAACCGGATGCAGTCAGAACTCTTCATCAAGGAGACTTATTCAAAATACTTCATAGCGCACCTCGGGTTGAGATACAGTCGATACAAGCTTTACCAAAGCTCTAACGAATTGCTGACCGACGTGCTCCGCGAGCCTCAGAGCCACGTGCTGGAAGTCCGCGGACAGCTGGACTACGACGTGCTCGACAACGCCTATTATCCCACCAGGGGTATCAAGTCGAGCCTGAGCGGCAAATACATTATCAACCACGACCTGTACATAACGGGCAATGATGGCAACCCTGTCACTTTCACATATGACTTCCTTAGTGCAATACCCTTCGGGAACAGGTTTGTGATAGAAACTTCTCTCTATCTGCGATCCATCCTCAATGACAAGAACAAGTTGTACGGAATGGTTATCGGCAACACCATTGGAGGTGACTTCTCGGGCCGTTACTGGGAAAACCAGGCACCTTTCGTCGGCCTGGTCGATGCCTGCCTTGCATACAGTTGGCTCGGCGTTGCGAGAATCGATGCCAGGGTAAAGATCTCGCCCAAGTTCTACGCCTACGCTATGTACAACTACGGCCTTACCGCTTCCGATCTCAACATCTACAGCCTCGACCATATGCGCTACGACCTTCACGGAGCAGGCGTCAAGCTGTCATACGACTCGTTCATAGGACCTATCAGCGCCCAGGTCCACTGGTCAAGTCTCTGGAACCGCGTAGGGTTCTATCTTAACGCAGGTTACATATTCTGATAAAATTATTAAATTCGCAAAGACCTAAACTATTAATACAGGATGCTAGTACTGCAAATTCTGACACTTCTCGGCTCATTGGGAATGTTCCTCTACGGTATGTCCCTTATGAGCGGAGGTCTGCAGAAAATGGCCGGTGACCGTATGCGTCATTTTATGGCCAAGATGACCTCCAATACTTTCAAAGGAATTCTCACCGGTATAGGCGTCACTGCATTGGTGCAGAGTTCGACTGCCACCACGCTGATGCTCGTCAGCTTCGTCAATGCCGGACTTCTCAGTCTTGCCACGGCCATTTCCGTGATAATGGGTGCCAACATCGGCACTACCATCACAGCGTGGATCTTCGCCCTCAGTTTCGGCGGCGGCAGTTTCAGCCTCGGCACCATAGCCGTTCCGCTGATGTTCTTCGCCTATCTGCTTTTCGTGTCGAAGAGCAAGAAACGCACAGATATGGGTGAATTCATTATGGGTTTCGCCCTGCTGTTCCTTGGCCTGTCCACATTGAGGGAAACTTCCACCATCCTTCTGGACAATGAACCTGTACGGCAATTCCTGGGCAACCTCACTGGATGGGGCTTCGGAAGCATGCTGCTGTTTATGGTGGCTGGCGCCTGCATGACACTTATGCTCCAGTCTTCAGCAGCGACAATGGCCATCACCATGGTGCTCGTAGCACAGGGATACATCCCGTTCACGATGGCTGCCGCAATGGTGCTTGGAGAAAACATCGGTACCACCATTACTTCAAACATAGCTGCTTCAGTCGCAAATGTCAGTGCCCGGCGTACTGCACGCGCACACCTGCTGTTCAATATGTTCGGAGTGATTTGGGTCATCTGCCTCTTCCATCCTTTCCTTGGATTCATAGGCAAGATCGTCACCCTTTTCGGATTCCCGAATCCCTACATAACTGACTTCACCACGGCAAGCGAAGCAACCCGCGAAGCTCTCGTTGCTTCCCTGCCTTACAGTGTCGCCACCCTCCACTCCCTGTTCAATGTGATCAACACCCTCATTCTCGTATGGTTCATCCCTGTGATTGAGAAAATCGTCACCTGGATGGTTCCCAGCAAAGAGTCTGAAGAAGAGACGTTCCGCCTCAAATATATCGGTGCGAACGCCATTATGCAGACCGGTGACCTGGCCCTCAACTCCGCCAAGCTGGAACTGGTCCGCTATGGTGACCTCTGCCGCAGGGTTGTCGGCTTCATCAAGAACGCCGCTGATGCAAAGAGTGAGAACGATTTCAACCAATGGAACGAAAAGCTCATCAAATATGAGGAGATCACCGACCAGGTGGAGAAGGAAATAGCCACATACCTCGGCCAGGTGACAAAGGGCGAGACCAGTTACGAAGGTATCGTCCGCGTCCGCAGTTTCTACCGAATCATAGGTGAGATGGAGTCCCTCGGTGACAGCGGAGAGAGCATAGGCCGGTCTATTGCCCGGGCCTGGGCCCACAACAAGCCATTCACACCTGATATGGTTACCAAGATCGACCATATGGCCGACCTTGTGGACGAAGCGTTTGCAGAGATGCACACGAATCTTGAGACCCCTCTGGTCAAGCTGCAGGATATCTCCAATGCCGAGCACGCTGAGGAACGCATCAACTCCTATCGTGACATCCTCCGCGAAGAGCACTTTGCCAATCTTGAAGACCGCAGTTACCCCTATGAAACCGGTTCATTCTATATGGATGTGGTGAACGGTCTTGAAAAGATGGGCGACTTCATCATCAACATATCCCAGAGCACTATTGCTGCCAAGGATGTTAAATAACGGAAATTCCTAAACTAAATAACTATGTCACAGAATCAGCAAGCAATCTATGATGCCCGTGCACTCGGTCGCGGCAAGATGTTTACCCTGGGCCTCCAGCATATGTTCGCCATGTTCGGCGCTACAGTCCTGGTGCCCGTGCTCACCGGTCTTTCAATGTCTGCCACCCTGCTCTTCGCAGGCCTCGGCACACTGATCTTCCATCTTATGACCAAGATGAAGGTTCCTGCATTCCTCGGTTCTTCTTTCGCTTTCCTCGGCGGATACGCCTCTGTGGTTGCGATGGGTGCCGAGCAGGGAATGGATGCAGCTGCATCTCTGCCCTACGCCTGCATCGGTGTCTTCTGCGCCGGCCTCATCTATTTCATCCTTGCAGCACTCATCGCCGCTTTCGGAGCAAAGAAGGTAATGCGCTTCTTCCCTCCGATCGTCACCGGCCCCATCATCATTGCCATCGGACTGACCCTCTCTGGTTCTGCCATCAACAACTGCCAGACAAACTGGTGGATCGCCCTGCTCGCAATCGTCATCATCATCGTATGCAACATCTGGGGCAAGGGAATGATCAAGATCCTCCCCATCCTGCTCGGCGTGCTCGGTTCTTATATCGTTGCTGCCTGCTTCGGACTGTGCGACTTCTCTGCAGTGAAGGAAGCTGCCTGGATAGGCGTTCCTTTCAAGATGCAGAACACTGCTTTTGCCGTATTCCAGAATCCGAACTGGGGTCTGCTGGTTTCTGCCATCATCACCATCGTGCCCATCTCCCTGGCTACTATGATGGAGCACATCGGTGACGTCTGCGCCATTTCTTCTACCGTCGGCAAGAACTTCCTCGGAGACCCTGGTCTGCACCGCACCCTTATGGGAGACGGTCTCGCTACAATGCTTGCTTCCCTGTTCGGAGCTCCGGCCAACACTACCTACGGTGAGAACACCGGTGTGCTCAACCTCACCAAGGTATTTGACCCGAGGGTCATCCGCCTTGCAGCAGTATTCGCCATCATTCTGTCGTTCTGCCCCAAATTCTCAGCACTCATCGGAGCAATGCCCGCCTCAACCATAGGTGGCGTTTCTCTCGTGCTTTACGGTATGATCTCAGCTGTCGGTGTGCGCAATATGGTTGAAAACCACGTTGACTTCACTTCTTCACGCAATGTGATCGTAGCCGCCCTCATCCTCGTGCTTGCCATCGGCATCAAGTACGGAGCCAACGACGCACTCTCTATCGGATTCACCACCCTCTCAGGCCTTGCAGTTGCAGCCCTCGTAGGCGTAATCCTCAATGCCATCCTTCCCGGCAAGGACTATGTCTTCAACGAGGACACCACTGACGCAGAGTCTCCCGAACTGCCGAAATTAGATTGACGAAGAAGTCCTTTCTGTTAAGGATTTGAATCTAAGGAACGATTATTCTTCAATTGTTTTAGCAATTTAAGCTCATTGGATTCAATTCAGAACACATAACCCGGATTTAGTTTAAATACCTTATTTTAAGCTATTTCCGGGTTATTTGGACTTGTTATGTGACAAATTATAGCTATTTTTGACGCTGCTATTTATGTAATTGCATCCATGTCAGAGAAGAGATTGTTGCTTGGCGACGAAGCAGTCGCGCTTGGTGCCTTGTATGCAGGCATTTCCGGTGTTTACGCATATCCTGGCACCCCCTCCACCGAAATAACCGAATTCATACAGCTAAGCCCCGAAGGGCGAAGCGGAGCAGTGCGCAGCCGCTGGTGCACCAATGAGAAGACAGCAATGGAAACAGCGCTGGGTATGTCCTTCGCAGGCAAGCGTGCCCTGGTATGCATGAAGCACGTGGGTATGAATGTATGCGCCGACCCCTTCGTCAATTCAGCCTCTACCGGTGTGCGCGGCGGAGTGGTTGTCCTTGCTGCCGACGATCCCTCGATGCACTCATCCCAGAACGAGCAGGATTCCCGTTTCTACGGCAAGTTCGCCCTGATTCCCTTCTTCGAGCCCTCCACACAGCAGGAAGCATTTGACATGATGGCAGTTGCGTTCGACCTTTCTGAAGAGCTCGAGCTTCCGGTGCTGATGCGCACAGTCACCAGGCTTGCGCACTCCCGCGCTGCAGTAGTTGCTTCCGGGCAGATGCGCTCCCAGAACAAGCTGGACCCGGAGACTGAGACTGCGAACTGGAACCTTCTGCCGATCAATGCCCGCAGGCGCTATCAGGTGCTCATTTCAAAGCAGCCCGAGATTGCCACCCGTGCCGAGTCATCTCCGTTTAACTCCCTGGAACTCGGGCCTGAAGGCGGCCTTGGCGTCATTGCCTGCGGCAACGCATACAACTACGTGAAAGAAGCAGCCCCGCAGGGCATTTCCCTGCTCAAGATATCTCAATACCCGATACCTGCGGCTATGGTACGCAAACTCGCAGACCATTGCAGCAGCATTCTCGTGGTGGAGGACGGCCAGCCATTCGTTGAAGAGCAGATTCCCGCACTTCTTGGAGCCGGATACAAGGTGGAAGGCCGCCTTACCGGACGCCTGCCCCGCACAGGAGAGCTCAGTCCGGACAATGTTGCCGCAGCATTTGGCATCGAAGCCAGGACTTCTTTCCCTCCTGCAGAAAACATCGCACCGAGACCTCCCCAGTTCTGTCAGGGCTGCGGTCACAGGGATGTCTTCACCGTTCTGAAACAGATTTATTCCGAATACCCTCAAGGCCGTATTTTCGGCGACGTGGGCTGCTATACTCTCGGAGCACTGCCCCCCTACAAGGCTCTCGACAGTTGCCTTGACATGGGTTCAGCCATCACGCTGGCCAAAGGTGCCGCAGATGCCGGCCTGTATCCCGTGCTGACAGTGATCGGCGACTCAACTTTCACCCACTCCGGAATGACCGGCCTGCTGGACGCCGCCAACGAAAACTCTGACATCACTGTCATCATAAGTGATAATCTGGCAACCGGAATGACCGGAGGACAGGAGTCGGCCGGAACCCACAAGTACGAAGCCATATGCCTGGGTCTAGGCGTGGAACGCGAGCATCTGCACGTGGTGGTTCCCCTGCCCAAGAACATCGAAATGATAGCCGACCTCATCCGCAAGGAAATCGCATACCACGGATTGTCGGTAATCATCGCTCAACGTGAGTGTATGCAAACCCTTGCCCGCAAGCAAAGGGCTAAAAAAGCGACTGAAAAATGAAACTTGACATAAAACTCTCAGGCGTAGGAGGGCAAGGCATCCTCTCGATCGCAACCGTCATCTCACAGGCAGCCCTCACTGACGGGCTATACCTCAAGCAGGCTGAAGTTCACGGAATGAGCCAGCGGGGAGGCGACGTGCAGAGTGACCTGCGCCTCAGCACCGAGCCCATCTACAGCGACCTCATTGCCAAAGGCGGAGTAGACCTGCTCATTTCAATGGAGCCGATGGAAGCCCTTCGTTACCGCAACTGGCTCACTCCCGAAGGCGTCATCATCACCTCTTCCAAACCGTTCGTCAACATCCCGAACTATCCCGACGAAGCTGCCGTTCTCGCAGAGCTTGCCGCACTGCCGAAAGTGATCAGCCTTGACATCGAACAGATGGCTCACGATGCCGAAGTTCCCAGAAGTGCCAATATGATCCTGCTGGGCCTCGCCGCCCCGCACATCCCTATCCTGACGGCCGACAGCCTGAGGGATGCAATAGCAAACATTTTCTCCCGCAAGGGTGAAGCAATAATCGAAGCCAATCTGCGGGCCTTCAACACCGGCCTGCAATATTCCACTAACCTATGATTTGGAACCAAGCCAAAGAATGCATGAGCCGCGACCAGATGCGCGAGCTCCAGGGAAAACGCCTGCACAAGATCGTGCAGTACGTCTACCACAATGTTCCGTTCTACCGCAGCCGCCTGCAGGAGATGGACATCACACCGGATGATATCCGTACCATTGACGACATCGTCAAGCTTCCTTTCACTACCAAGAAGGACTTGCGCGACAACTATCCGTTCGGTCTGCAAGCCGCTCATCAGAATGAAATCATCCGTATACACGCATCTTCCGGCACTACGGGCAATCCAACCATCGTAGGCTACACACGCAAGGACATCGGTGTATGGAGCGAATGTATGGCTCGCTGCCTCACATCTTTCGGCGTCAGCCGGGAAGATATCTTCTCCGTTGCCTATGGCTATGGACTGTTCACAGGAGGCCTTGGAGCCCACAACGGCGTGGAGATGGTCGGAGCAGCTGTTGTCCCCGCATCGACAGGCAACACTGAGAAGCACGTCCGCCTGATCCGCGACCTCGGCATCACAGGTATTGCCTGCACACCCTCTTATGCTCTCCACCTTGCGGAAACAATGGAAAAGATGGGAATCACCCGCGACCAGATCAAGCTGCGCGTAGGTGCTTTTGGAGCTGAACCCTGGACTGAGAATATGCGCACCGAGATTCAGGACCGTCTTGGCTTGAAAGGTTTCAACATCTACGGCCTGAGCGAGATTATGGGCCCGAGCGTAAGCTATGAATGTGACGAGCAGAATGGCTCCCACATCAACGAGGACCACTTCTACCCCGAAATAATCGACCCCGAAACTCTTCAGCCGCTTCCTGCCGGCCAGACAGGAGAACTAGTGTTCACCACACTCACCAAGGAAGGAATGCCGGTTCTTCGTTACCGTACGCGCGACCTCTGCTCGCTGATGCCTGGTGAATGCCCTTGCGGACGTACCAATGTCCGTATGAGCGCCATCCAGGGCCGAAGTGACGATATGCTCATCATACGAGGCATCAATGTCTTCCCGTCACAGGTCGAGAGCGTAGTGCTGTCGATGGAAGAGTTCGCACCGCACTATCTGCTCGTGGTAGACCGCGTCAAGAATCTCGACACTCTCCAGGTGCAGGTGGAACTGCGTCAGGAGTACTTCACTGCAACGCTCGACACTCCCGCCGCCATCGAAGAACTCAGCAAGAAGCTTGAGGCCAAGCTGCGCAGCGTCCTGAGCATCGGTGCGAAAGTCCTGCTCAAGGCTCCCGGCACTCTCGAGCGCAGCCAGGGCAAGAGCGCCCACGTCATCGACAACCGCAAACTGAAATAAACTCTCCGTACTATGACTATTCCGCAACTAACCATTTTCATAGAGAACAGTTCAGGAACTCTCTCTATGGTGCTTGAGCAGATGAAGCGTTCCAACATCCAGATGATCGCCTGCACGATTGCCGACACTGCCGAGTACGGTATCTTCCGCATCATCTGCACCGAACCCCGCCGTGCCTGTGACTGCCTCAAGGATGCAGGAATTGCTGTGGCTCTCTCGAACGTGTTTGCCCTCGAGCTGGCCAACCATCCCGGCGGTGCTGCCGATGTAGTGAAAGTGCTCAGCGACGCAGGTATAGACATCGCATATATGTATGCCTTCCTGCTCGACGGAAAAGGAATCCTGGTGTTCCGCACGGACGACGAGATGAAGGCCCGTGACGTCATCGAAAAGCGCGAACTCGGTCACCTCACCGAGAAAGATCTGGGATAAATCCAGGGTCTGTCTGAAAGAGAAATCCCCGGCCTGCTAGGCCGGGGATTTCTTTTATCATATCGCTACCTGTGGTTTCTTCAGGAGCCTGAGGTCATATACACCTCCGACCGTAGCGCCTTGTTGCGCCTGGAACTTGACGCGGACGCTGCGTTTGCCCTTGAGCATTGCAGCGGGAACGGGATACTCTTCACCGATGAACTGCGACTTCATCCATTTGCCGGTATTGTCGACAGAAAGCATCAGCACGTCATCTACGAAGATGTCGAACTTGCGTGTAGCCCACTCAGCTGCACCCCAGTATTTAACATAGAGAGAAACACCCTCTGAAACGCCACCGGTCGCAAGGTCGTAGCTGAACCAGCCCCCGGAGCGGGCGTCGCGGTAATGCACGTCGCGGGTGACGCCTGTGTTCGAGCGCTGCGTCTGGATCTTATGGTCGGTCTCGGGCTGCTGTTCGCCCGGAGACACGTGGTCGAGAGTGCGGGCCTCCAAAGCCAGCATCTCAGCTTCCTGACGGGCCAGAGAGTCGACATAGTCCTTGTAACCGTCCTGATTCAATGCAAGCCAGTAAATCTGGTAGCGAGAATCGTGGATGCCGCTGAAGGGTTCCAGCTCGGCCTCGATGGGATTGAGCATCTTGATGCCATCGAAACGGAAACGCATAGGCTCTCCGGGAACAGGAACAATGTGGTCTCCTAGCTTGTCAACTTCGTCGCACACCAGGATCGGGGCCTTGTCGACAGGAAGCTTGGGACCAGCTGCATACTGGCTCCAACGGCCGTCGTCGGCCAGCAGGCCTACGAGGTCTTCGGTGCCCGTACGCATTCCCAGTTCAATCGGGCCGTGCATAATGGCTATGTAGTCAGGCACGTTCGGCATATGTTCCACCGTGTTCTGCATAGGCAGGCCAACCTTGATCACGTCGCCGGCTTTCCACCTGCGCTTGAGCGCCAGATATGATGAAGGAGCAGCCTTCACCCTCTTGTTGCGTCCGTTGATGGAGACGGTCATTGTGCCGGGCTTGAGCCAGCCTGGGCAGCGCACATTGATGGCAAAACGGCCCTTTCCGGAAACCACACGGAGAGTTGTTCCTTCCTCTTCAGGGAATGATGTCTCCTGACGGATGACTATGCCGCGGTCTTTCCAGTTCAGCTCGGATGCCACGAAGAGGTTCACGAAAAGTTTCTTTGCTCCTTCGTGGGTATAGATGAACTGACCGTACTTCGACTGGTTTTCCATACCAGAACCCACACAGCACCACATTGCCTCGTTGGGCACTGAATACACGCGGTAGTGACGCGGACGGGCTGAAGTGAAATATACGTAGCCTCCGTGCTCGGGATGCTGGGTCGAAAGTATGTGGTTGAACATCGTACGCTCGTAGAAATCTGCATACTCTGCCTTCGGTGACACGCGGAACAAATCTTCCGTCAACTTCAGCATATTGTAGGAGTTGCAGGTCTCGGGGCCGTCATCGTCATTGACGAAGTCGATGCAGGCTGCGGCGCTCGGGAAATGCTCGCGGCGGCTGTTGCCACCGAAAGCAAGCGAACGGTTGTGGGAGACAGTATACCAGAAGAAGCGGCCGGCCTCAGCATATTCAGGAGAGTCACTCAGCTCACCAATGCGGGTGAAACCGATGGCCTTGGGTACCTGAGTGTTCGCGTGCAGGTTGTCCAGGCTGTCAACATCGTGTGAAAGGGGCCTGAGTATTACCTTGTGGGAATAGCGCTTGGCCGCAGTCAGGTATTTCTCGTCGCCGGTCATTGCGTAGGCGTCCGCGAACATCTCGTTCATACCTCCCTGCTCATTGCGCATCATCTGCTCCATCTGCTCATCGCTGAGATCGGCAGTGATGTTGATACCCCAGTCGCAGAAGCCGAGGAACAACTCTTTCGCCTTCTCGTTGCCGCAGTATAGCCAAGCGTCGCGAAGTCCTGCATACATCTTGTGGATGTTGTAGAAAGGAGCCCACGCAGAAGAATACTGACGGAACTCTCCTTTCTTGAAATCAGTCCACATAGAAGCGCTGTTGGGAATGCCGCCGATATAGCCGACGCCCCAGGAGGCGTTGTTGCGGGCATTCGCAGCTGCCACTTCGGCCAGCTCGTCTATCATATAGAGCATCCTGCGCAGACATTCTTCATTGCCTGTCATCTGATAGTTCATGGCCATTGCCGTGAGATAGTGTCCTGCAACGTGACCGTCAAGGCCTGCCCAGTTGGGATAATATTCTGCTTTCTTGGGCAGTCCTGCCTCTGCACGGAAAGGAGCCAGCAGGCGGTCTACGTCATATTGGAGAAGGACCTCGATGTTCAGGTCGCGGGCGTGCTTGAACGGGCCGTCAAGCAGTGTGACGTCGCCGATGGGGAATTCGTTGCTGTAGAGACGGTCCTGTGCGGCTGACTGGAAGAACAGCGCAAAGAGGGCTACAGCAATGATGGAAAGTTTCTTTATCATATCGTTAGTCTATTTGAAAATCATACGGGCAAAGGCAGCGACTGACTTGCGCCAGGGTTGCCATTCGTGGTCACCGGGGAATGACTGGAATTTAACGTCCACGCCGGCGTCGCGCATCTTGCTGACTATGGCGCGGGTGTACTCGATGCGGGGATCCTGCTCGCCGCAGGAGATGAAGAAACAGTCAAAGTTTTTGTTGAAGGCATCGGGAGCTGTCAGCATACCGGGAATATTGGCTTCAAGGTCAAAATTCGAAGCGCCGTTGATGCCGCCGAACACACCTGTAGAGAAAACGCCGACATTGGCAAAGAAGCCTGGCTCACGCAAGCCGATGAAGAATGACTGGCCACCGCCCATCGACAGGCCGCACATTGCACGGTGTTTGGGGTCGGCCTTCACACGGAAGGTCGATTCGATGAACGGTATGATGCTTCCAAGCAGTTCTTCACGGTAGGGTTGCATTCCCTCCCAGCTGTAAGTCCCCTGACCGGCAGGCATACCTGCCTTGCGGGGCACGTTGGAGTTCACGCTCACAACTATCATAGGCACAGCCTCGCCGCGAGCGATTAGGTTGTCGAGTATTGTGGCTGTACGGCCCTGCTGTATCCATCCGCGATGGTCCTCACCCCCGCCGTGGTGGATATACATCACGGGATACTTCTTCTTACCCTTTTCATATCCGGGAGGAGTGTATACAAACACAGGCCTCCAGGTCTCGGTATATTTCGACCAGTAAACCAGTTCCCGTACCTGTCCGTGCGGGACGTCCTGGGTCTCGAAAAGGTCCATACCGGGTTCGGGTATGTCGATGGCGCTGGACATACGGCTGCTGCCGTAATAAGAGGTACTTGCAGGGTCAGCTACTGACACTCCGTCAACGATAAGAGAATAGTAGTGATAACCCGGCATAAGGGGTTTGGTAACGATGGTCCACGTGCCTGTGGCATCCTTGATGCCGTCGTTGCGGCCGCCGAGGTCGACCTGCACGCGGTTTGCCTGCGGTGCGCGTACCTTGAAGACGACAGAATTGTCGGGAAGGATCTTCGGAAAGCCGGTGGCGCTTATGTTGGTCACAGGCGACACGGCATTCTCAAGCTTGGGTTCTATGGAAGCCAGGAACTTGTCGCTTCTGGCTGCATTGACGAACTCCACCATTTTCGAAAGCCAGGGCTCGACGAAAAGGTTGATGCCGTGGCCTGCCCCTTCCACAAGATTAAGGTCGCTCTTGATGCCGTTCTTGTCCAAAGCCTCATATAGCTCCATTCCCTGGCAGTGGGGGACTACGTTGTCCTTGGTCCCGTGGAAGACGATAGTCGGAGGGTCGGTAGGGTCAAGGTACTGGATAGGGTCGATAGTCCTGAACAGGTCGTCATCTCCATTGTAGGCCACGCCGAGCAGAGCCTCCTCAGGAGTGCCGCCCCACGGCCTCTCCCACTCGCATTCCATATTCAGAAGGTCGATGGGGCCGGACCAGTCGCATACCACGTCCACAGCGCTGCTAAAGGATGTGTAGGGACCTACAGAACCTTCAAGGTCAACGGTATGACGGCCTATGCGGGCAGTCTTCACGTTCGAGGTAGCACCTGCCAGTGATGCCAGGTGACCGCCGGAAGAAAAACCGGAGATGCCAATAAACGAAGTGTCGAAATGGTATTCCTCAGCCTTTGCGCGGATGAAGCGCACCACTGCCTTAATATCATTGATCTGGGCGGGGAAAGCCGCGTCACCGCTTGAGCGGTGATTCGGAGTTACGATGGCATAGCCTGCATCCAGAAGGGCCTGACAGATGTTGTCGAGGTTGGCCATATTCTTGGAATTGTTGGAGAACCAGGCACTGCCGTAGATATGTACCACAACTGGATATGAAGCCCGCCTTTCGCTTGGCAGATAGATGTCGAGCTTATGGTAGACCTGTCCGTCACCGGCATAGTCCACATCCAGGAATTTTTCGCTGCAGCGCACATCAGGCATCCTGAAGCTGAACCCTGCCAGCTGCGCTGACGACATACCGCCGGGCGGCTGTGCCCTGAGCCCGGCGAAAGCCGCGAGGGCCAGGGCAACTGTCAAAAACAATCTCTTTATCATTCCTATGCTATTTAGATAACCTGGAAGTCAATTGCCTGAAGGTCTTCATCGCGTGAAGAACTGCCATAGAGGATACGGTACTTTCCGGGATATACTGAAAGGCCGTCCACTGCAGCGTCGTAGAACGAGAAGGCCTCGCCGTCGAGGGTGATGCGGGCCTTGCCGGTAGCGCCGGGAGCAATGGTGAGCTTTTCAAAGCCCTGGAGAGCCTTGATCGGGGCGTCAGCCTTGTCGAGAGCCTGCACATAGACCTGAACAGTCTCTGCACCCTGCATCTTGCCGGTGTTCTTCACGGGCACGGTGATTGTCACCTTGCCATCCTTCTTCATCGATGACTTGCTGATCTTGGCCTTGCCAT
The DNA here is from genome assembly GCA_017519185.1 of Bacteroidales bacterium. Classification (GTDB taxonomy): domain Bacteria; phylum Bacteroidota; class Bacteroidia; order Bacteroidales; family UBA932; genus Equibacterium. Next base: position 31,700 of record JAFWSX010000016.1, read on the forward strand.
ACTCGAAGGTGGTGTAGCTGAGACCGTAACCGAAAGCATACTGGGGTTTGCCGCGGAAATATTTGTAGGTGCGGTTGTCCATGCTGTAGTCAAGGAAGTCAGGGAGGTCGTTAGTAGAAGCATAGAAAGTGACAGGCAGTTTGCCTGAAGGGTTGTAGTCACCGAAAATAACCTCTGCAAGAGCCTTTGAACCGCCCTGGCCGGGATACCAGGCCTGAAGAAGAGCGTCATACTGGCCCTCGACGCTTGCAAAAGCGATGGCGGAGCCTGAGCAGTTGACGAACACGACCGGCTTGCCGGTAGCGTGCATTGCGCGCACGAGGCGCTGCTGAACTGCAGGAAGCTCTATGTCGGCCTTGTCACCGCCTTCACCTTCCATCTGGGCTGAGATACCGCCGATAATAATGATGGCGTAGGCATCTTTCACGAGAGCTTTCTCTTCTTCGAAGTCAGCGAACTTACGCTGGCAGAAATCTGCACGCAGCTGGGCGAAAGAGCCATTGCCGCGGCGATATTCAATCTCAACGTCGATGGGCTTGCCAGCCTGCACGTCAAAGGTCTTGTAGGCCATACCGCCCCTGCGGCCGAAACCACGCATAGCCGGAGCACCGCCTCTGTCATTCTCTACCACACGGCCATTCACCTTGAGCACATAGCCGTTGTCGCTGCTCACGTAGTAGCTCATCGGGCCGGTGAAGTCAGGCACGAAGCGGCCTTTCACACGTACTGAAATTTTGTCCGTGGGAACGCCTTCAGCAAAGCCGTATGCACCGAAGGTGCTGAAGTTGAGTGTCTTGTAGTAACCGCTTGTGACGGGCTTGCCGCTCATAGAGTTGTTGTCCCAGAACTCCACGAACATACCCTGACCCTCGTTGAAATCGGGCAGGTGGTAGATGGTGTTATAGTCGTCAGCCAGTTCGCAGCCCTTGGTGTAGATAATATTCACACCGGGAAGTGCAGCCTTGATGCCGTCCAGCAGGCTGTGGGTGTGCTCTGCAGTCGGAGTGCCGCCGTAGTTGCCGTTGAGCAGTGCGGCATTGTCAGCATTGGGGCCGATGACTGCAAGGGTCTTTATATTCTTTGAAAGAGGAAGGACGCCGTTGTTGTGGAGCAGCACCATAGCTTCGCGGGCAGCCTGGGTTGCCAAAGCGTCGTGCTCTTCGCTGCTGATCACGTCTTCGCCGAGGTTGGCCCATGGCAGACGGTCAGCCGGATCGAACATTCCAAGCTCGAAACGGCCGCGAAGGATCTTGCGCAGATGAACGTCGAGGTCAGACTCCTTGATGAGGCCTTTCTCGATACCTTCGAGCAGTGACATCATCACCTTGCCGCACTCGAGGTCGGCACCGTTGAGAGCCACCTCGACAGCAGCGCTGAGTGCGTCGGGCTTAGTCTCGTGCTGACCGCGGGTATAGTAGTTGTTGATGGCGTCGCAGTCGGTTACCACGATTCCGTCGAACTCCCACTTGCCGCGGAGGATGTCGTTCAGCAGACGGTCATTGGAGCTGCAGGGTACGCCTTCATAGCGGTTGTAGGCGCTCATCACCTCACGGACATTGCCTTCAACCACAAGTTTCTTGAAAGCGGGAAGGTAGGTCTCCCAGAGGTCTCTCATCGACACGCTTGCGTTGAAGCGGTGGCGTTCGGCCTCGGGGCCGCTGTGCACTGCATAGTGCTTGGCGCAGGCGTGGGTCTTGTAGTATTTCTTGTCATTGCCCTGCATACCCTTAACGTTGGCAACACCCAGAACGCTCATGTGGTAAGGATCCTCACCGTATGCCTCCTGGCCACGACCCC
>JAFWSX010000017.1 GCA_017519185.1 Bacteroidales bacterium
CGAGTGGCCAGCCGGCGATGATCCTGCGGGGCAACTATGGCCTGTCGGCCTCCGGAAAGAACCTCAGGACCATTCTGGTGGGCGTGCAGTTCGTTATTTCAACTGCGCTGCTCATCTTTGTTCTGTTCGTCCAGCGTCAGAGCAAGTTCATGCAGGAGTATCCCTGCGGCTACGACAAGAATAACCTGGCGGTGGTGAATATCGGTGGCGAGAACGGCCGGGAGAAGGCCGACTGGCTGCGGGAGAGGCTGTGCGCACTTCCGGAGGTGAAGGACGTGGCCTATGCGAACGATCTCATCGGCAGCTCGGATACTTATAGCACGCAGGGTGCGGATTTCGGTGAAGGAGAGGTTCTGATGAGCATGATATACTGCAGCTGGAACCTGCCGCAGGTGCTGGGGCTGGAGGTGCTTGAAGGCCGGGATTTCAACGAAGGCGAGTTCGGCCCTTACCTTTTGACATCGGATATGCTGTCGTATGGTGCCGATATAGACACAGGAGAAATGGATGGCGATGCTCCAATCGTGGGCTTTGTCAATAATGTGAATATCACTTCTATGCGCAAGGCTGATTCTCCTGTGGCATTCCAGGTGCATACCAGCAAGGGACACTCGATGCCGTTCGCATATATCCGTCTTACGGAGGGGGCTGACCGTCTGGCGGCCACTGATAAAATCGGGAACATCCTCCGGGAAATGGACCTTACGATGCCGTTCGAGGTGCAGTTCTACGATGCCATCGGCAAGAACCTTTACAGCGGCGAGGAGCGCCTGCGGCTGGCCGTATGGCTGTTCTCCCTGCTGGCAGTGCTGCTCTCGTTGGTGGGCATCTGGGGCCAGGTGCTGATGGATGTGCAGTACAAGCGGATGGAGATTTCGGTGAAGCGGGTGTTCGGGGCAGATATGGGCCAGATTACCTCGGAAGGCCTGATGCTGTATCTGAGGACGGTGGCCATCTGTTACGTGATTGCGGCGCCCATCGGCTGGCTGGTGGTGAAGTATTACCTGCAGCAGTTCGCGCACCGGGTGGGTTTTATGCCGTCGGTGTTCCTGTTGGCGCTGGCGGTTGTAGGGGTGCTGTGTTCGGCTGTGGTGCTGTATCACTACCTCAAGACCGCCAGAATGAATCCGGCGGAGACGCTGAAGAATGAGTAATTGCGCCCGCCGTCCGGAGATAACGGACGGCAGGAGCGAAAAAGGGGGTGAAATGCGCCCGCCGTCCCAAAATCACGGACGGCAGGAGCACAAAAGAATAATACCACTGGAGACGTATTTCTGCTTTTTGTGTGTTTTATAGACAAACGAAAACAAAACAAAAACGCAATGAAGATATTGAAGACAGTGATTTGCGCAGCGATGCTGGTGGCAGGTCTGAGCAGTTGTGAGAAACTCAACCAGGAACGTACAATCGATTATAGCAAGCTGGAAGGGACCTGGACCGAGCAATATGACCCCACAGTGTTTGCAATGGACGGTTCGGTGACATATACTTTTGACGGAAACAACAGTTACCAGCTTCATCTATATGATGCCCTTGGCGGCGGATCGTACGACTACAGCGGCCATTACTCCCTCGAACTGACGGACAAGAACACAATAACCATCAATCCGGAAATGTCCGACATGACGAGCGTCACATATAAGATCGTGAAATTGACAGGAAAGGAGATGGAGTGGCAGAAGGAAGGCACCACTTACTCCAAAGGCACCTGGGGAAGCGACTACAGGCACTTCGTCAGAGTCAGGTAACAGCTGGTTTCATCAACCTGATAATCGGAGAGCAGATCATACCATTCCCCAGAACCCGTATGCTTTTTATTCCTGCGGTGTGAGTCGTTTTTGGCGCAGAGAGCAAACAATATCACGTTTTAGCGCATTCTTGAGCATTTGATCCTGCTCTCTGATTTTTGGGTTGCTCAGCGGGCAGAAGGATTTACGTGAAGTAGTCCTTTACTTCATCATACACAAGGCCGCACAACCGAATAATCTGCTTCAACGAACTGTTGTACCTGCTGCGCAATGTCCGGGCAAGTTTGAGCCTTTGTTGCATATTCAGCGTCTTGACATTGCTGACGCCGAACAACTCCCGACATACTTCACTCTTGTGTTGTCTCATCTCTTGCATGGGTACTGTAAGGTGTGAGATAGTCCCTCCACGGGAATCTACATCATCTTCCTTGGATACGCACATGAAGTAATTGAAACTCTTGCAAGACTTGAATAGCTTCTCGACAATTTTAAATGCGGTATAAAACCCAGGGAATACAATGGATCCTGCCATTGGAACATTCTCATCGGGAAGTATCCTGGTTTTAAGAATCTGCCTTAACTGACCGACTCCGATGCCATCGGTGCCAGCAAGATTTCCGAGGTTATCCGACCAATGAGGGCTGCTCCATAGTCCCGGACGTCTGAAATAAAGCGGACCACTTGACCACGGATAGTCAAGTGCATTATAAGATATGCCACCCACGGGTGCATTCTTGATCACGTAACAGATGACAACTTTAAGGTAATAATCGTCGCTGACCGTCTGACAATTGATGGGTACATTTTCAAACTTATGTTTCTCACTGCGACGGACAGACATATACCAGGATGTCCTGCGAACATAGTCGTGAATGAATCTGTTGCAATCGTCAAACTTCCCATACAGAACAAAATGAATGTGGGTATCCATCAGTGAGAATGCTAGAATGATGACCCTGTAGCATCTTACGGTCGTGTAGATCCTGTTCATTCCAACGATGAAGTCATCTTCATCATAAAACATTGCATCGACAGCGTTACCGTCGGTGCTGAAATGCCAGCAATCTCTGATAATGATTTTCTGTCCCTTGACAAAGGGTCTGTCAAGTCCCAGATCAGATGTGATCTGCCCGAGCAGTTCTTGATTAATCTTCATCTTCATACCCAGCGCCTCTAGTGGCTGCTCGATGACAAATGTACAACAAAAACTTGTCATCAAACTGAAAAACGCAGCGCATATAAACGTCCTCCAAAGCCCGTAAAACGCTTAATCTCTTGCGCTCTGAGCCGAAATCGCCGCGGAGCGCAAGTGGATTGCCACATAAGCGAGTTGTAAGACACTCGCCTTGCGCTCCGATTTTCAAATAGGACAATTAAAAAAAATATTTGTATGGCTAAAAAAATTAGCTATATTCGCAAAAAGTTTAGTTGCGTTATGAAGAAACTGACAAAGAAAGAGGAGATCATTATGAACTACTTCTGGGATAAGGGTCCGTTGTTCGTGAGGGAACTGCGTGAGTTGTACCCGGAACCGAAGCCCCATTTCAGCACGCTGAGCACCCAGGTCCGCACGCTTCAGGACGAGGGCTTCATCGACCACAAAGCCTATGGTCCCACATATCAGTATTTTGCCAAGGTGACTCGCGAGGAGTATAAGCAGCATACCCTGACAGGCCTCATAGACAAGTACTTCGACAATTCCTACATCAATGCTGTTTCTGCGCTTGTAAAGGAAGAGAAGATTTCGGTCGAGGAACTGAAGGAACTCATCAGCCTCATTGAAAAGGAGAAATAGCTATGATGGACTTCATTGTCTATGAAGGCAAGGTGGCGGCTGCACTGCTGGTCTTCTATCTTTTCTACCGTTTCCTTCTCAAGAAAGAAACCTTCCACCGCTTCAATAGGATTGTCCTTGTCGGTACAGCGGTGCTCAGTTTCGTCCTTCCACTCTGCATCATTACCATACGCAAGCCGATGGAAGCATCTGCTGCGGCTGGGAATGTCTTCACAGGGGTGGCTGTGTTCAATGAAACCGGTGCCGCGACTTCCCAGCCCTGGTGGCACATCGCACTTTTCACGCTTTTCTGGGGTGGGACCGCAATCGTTCTCATACGCCTCGCCGTGTCGGTCGCATCCATTTTGCACATTGTACGCACCGGAAAACCCGTGAGGGAAGATGATGGTACAGAGATCATCGTGACCGGGCGAGACATCGACCCCTTCAGCTGGATGCGGTATATCGTACTGTCTCAACAGGATTGGGAAACACCTCACGACACTGTCGTTGCACACGAGAAGGCCCATATCCGCAACGGCCATTCTGTCGAACGGATGCTGGTGGATATTCTCTCGGCCTTGCAGTGGTTCAATCCGGCCGTCTGGATGCTTCGCAGCGACCTGCAGGAGCTCCACGAATATGAGGCGGACGATGCCGTACTCCGCAGTGGCGCCGACATCAAAGACTACCAGTACCTGCTAATAAGAAAAGCTGTCGGCAAGAGCGGCTACTCAGTTGCCAACAGCTTTAATCACAGCGTCCTTAAGAATCGTATTACTATGATGTCGAAATCGAAATCTCCTCTCGCAAGAGGCTGGCGGGCGCTGTATCTGCTCCCGCTCGTATGCCTGGCTCTCGGACTGCAGGCTCGAACCGTCTATGTGCCTACGGTCAAGGGTAGTGTGAATTATGGAGATAAGGTGCAATTGGCAGCTGATACCGTAAAGATTGTGTTGAAGGGAAACGCCGTTCAGGAAGAAAACATGCCATTGGTGATAATCCATATGGCAAACGGCAGCGAACGAGAGCTTACGCAGGAAGAATTCAGGCAGATCGATCCCGACCGGATCGAGTCAATGACGGTTTTGAAAGATACTTCCTCCAGAGAAAAGTATGGCGACAATGCAAGCAACGGTGTCATCATCATTGAACTCAAGCAGCAGCAGGAACTGGATGGAATCGTAGTAGTCAGCTACGGAAAGAAGAAAGAAGAGCCGGAAAAGTCATATCTGGTGGAGCCGGACACAATGCCGGAATTCCGCGACGGCGAGATGAGCAGTTTCGTCAAGTGGATGAACAGGCAGATCAGATATCCCGAGGGATGTACGCATACAGGTACCATGAAAGTCGGCTTCGTTGTCGACACTGATGGTAACGTGAAAGATGTCCAGATACTTGAGAATGTCTGCGAAGAGCTGGATGCTATGGTACTCTCCATCGTTTCCAGTTCTCCCAGATGGGACAAGCCGGCAATGTCAGACGGCAAACCCGTTCCTCAGTTCCTTTCCATTCCGATAGAGTTCCAAGTAAGATAAACAAGTCCGATGAAACGATTCTTTGCCTCAATGCTTTTTCTGTCTCTGTCCTGCATCGCAGCGGGAGCACAGGTGGTCATAATCAACGAGAGCCTGTTTCAGGGAAGGATGTCTGAAATCAAGGCAACTGTCCTGGACTCCCTCACAAGCGAACCGATACCCTTTGCGTCGGTCTATGTGATACCGTCCAAGGACACCACGATCACCAATTTTACAATTACCGATGCAAAGGGCGAAGCAACACTCGACGAAGTCCCCTTCGGCAGCTATGTCTTCCACGTGGAGATGATGGGTTACAAGCCCTTTGTTGCCGAGCGCTACTTCCGTAACAGCGAGGTTGACCTTGGGACGATCCGCCTGCAGCAGGATGAACTGTTTCTGCAGGCAGCCACAATCTCGGATGTAGGCAATCCCATCATCGTGAAGCAGGATACGGTGGAATTCAATGCATCTTCTTTCAGGGTTGGGGCCAATGCTATGCTGAAAGACCTGCTGCAGCGAATGCCGGGTATGGAGATAACAGAAGATGGCAAGGTGAAGTTCAATGGCGAGGAAATTGACAAACTCACGGTAGGGGGAAGGACCTTCTTCTTCAACGACCAGTCTACGGCCCTCAACAACCTTCCGGCAGCTGTTGTGGATAAGATTCGCGTGATTGACCGAGAGTCGGAGGCTACCAGGGCTACCGGCGTTGAGGATGGCTCCCGTGAGAAGGTGCTGGATGTGGCGCTGAAAAAAGAATATGAGAAAGGCTGGTTCGGCAATTTGGGATTGAAAGCAGGTACTACACTTGGTGACAAGGACGATGACAATCCCCTCCGCGATGACCGCGGCCTGCTCTGGAACGGAAACGCACTGCTGTCAGCGTATGGTGAAAAAGACCAGCTGACCGTCATAGCGAACGGGCAGAATATCGATGATTCCAATGTGGTCGTAATGATTTCGGGCGATGACGGAGAAATGACACAGTTGAACCAGGGTCTATCTTCGGCTGCCCAGGCAGGCGTGAATGTCAACACATCCCGCATCAAGGGGGTTGAAACTACGGCAGGTGTAAACTATAAGTATACAGACACCGATTCCGGGTCCAAGACTGACAGGACGACATATCAGGATGACGGTAATCTGAAGTCTTCAACTGAGAACTCAGGCAAGCAGTACGCAAACGCCGTGAGCTCCAATATGGAGTTAAAAAAAGAAGAGGGCAAGGTATGGTTCCACTTCAGGCCTTCCTTCAATTTCAGCAGGACTGAGAGCTCAGCGAACTCTTCCTCTGAAACAATCCGTGAGGGGACTTTTGTCAACAGTTCAGAAAATGCCTCACACAGCCTTTCGGAAAGCGCCTACACCGGGTATGATGCCGATATGACTATCCGAGATCTGGGAGGAAAGAAGAGCCGCAACCTGCAATTGGGTTCGTATGCTACTTATGATTTCAATAATGGCAGCAGTGACGAGACTTCCCTGCTGACGATGGCGGGCGGGAAAGACATCCGGGCTATGAGGTATGATTCCGACGGTTATAATTCCTGGTTCCAGGGTTCTGTTACATACACTGAGCCACTCGGCGATAAATGGACTATTTCTCCTATGGCAATGATAGAAGTCTCGAAGCGCGATAACGTCAGGGACGCTTTTGATGCTGCCGGGAGGAACGACTATTACAGTTCGGTGAGCCGGAACAATTCAATTGAACAGCAATATGGAATGACAGTCCAGTACAAGTTTGGAGGGCAAAGCTGGATAACCCTTGGTGGCCGCGTCCTGGGCCTTCTGAACGAGACATACTCCAAGAGTCACGGTATAGAAGAAACGACAGGAAAGGATGAATGGAACTGGCACATTGTTCCCAACATCCGCTTTCAGCACAGCAAAGGGATGGACAGGCTGTACCTGACTATCTCCGGCTACAGCGACCGTCCCTCATCATCCAGGATGCTGCCGGTGCTGAACATCACCGATCCGTCGAGGCTCAGTCTGGGCAATGTTTACCTGAGACCATATACCCAGACCTATTTCAGCAGCGACTGGACCCGGAACAACACAAAGAAATTCTCCACTCTGATGGTGTATTTCTACGGGCAGCTTTACGAATCCCCCATCAGTTATGCCCGCTGGTACGACACTGACGGCATACTTTATTCTATCCCCGTTAATTCGCAGAAGCCCAGTCTGTCTATGACCGTCAATGTGAATTATACAACACCGCTCGATGCTAAGAAGAACTGGTCTCTGACGCTCAGCGGATACGCGAATTATGTCTCATCAGTGAGCTATCAGGCCAGGAAAACGCTGCCGGGGCTGGACAAGGACAACTTCGACTACTCTTCATTTATGGCAGGATTCTGGGGCGATGCGGCGGGTACCCGTTTCTACAGTGGGAAGAGCGGTTTCTCGGAAAGTTCCACACGCACTTTCAGCCCGGAGGCAAGCATATATGTCAGATACAACAAGGATCGCTTTTCCTTCAATGTGGGAGTCAACACCAATGGCCACATAGCCCGCTACTCTCTGGACCCGAGTGTCAATATGAATACGCTGGACACACGCCTGACAGCGGGCAGTTCCTACATTACCAAGCACGAATTCGAATTTGGGACAGACATTGCATACGCCTTCTACAAGGGCTATTCGAATGGATACGGCCAGCCGGAGTGGCGATGGAACGCAGAGATCTCCAAGAACATCGGGGCTTTCAACCTGAGTTTCAAAGTCCACGACATCCTGAACCAGACCAGGAATCTTACCCATACTGTCACAGCCAACTATGTGGAAGACAGCTACCGCCTCATTATGGGCAGATACGTCCTATTCGGCGTCAAGTGGAATTTCGGAAAGATGAATGCGGCTCACAGCCAGCGTGCCCAGGACGCAATGTGGAATATGGTGTTCTAGCTTATCGTCTGATGACCAGCATCGTGAGGTCGTCGCTCTGCTCGGCGCCGGCTACGAAGGCGTGGACATCTGCGGATATCTTGTCGATGATGGCAGAAGCCGATTGGCAGTCTGAGGTTCCCTCGGCAGCCTTCAGCAACCTTTCGATGCCGAACAGTTCGTGCGACTGGTTCTCAGCCTCGGTGAGTCCGTCGGTGTAGAGCAGCAGCGAACTGCCGGGATTGAGCGTTGTTGTCTGCTGAACGTATTCCCAGCCCTGGCTTATGCCGATTGCTATGTTGGGTTTCACATCCAGGACCCTGACGACAGAACCTACGATGACAGGAGCATTGTGTCCGGCGTTGCAATATGACAGTTCTCCATTGGCTATGTCGAGGATTCCGATGAAAAGAGTGACGAACATCATCGACTGATTGCGCTTGGACATATTGTCATTGAGCTCCTTCATTATTGCGGCCGGACTGTCATTGCTGTTGGCAAGCGTGCGGAACATCGCACCGGTGATGGACATTACCAAAGAAGCTGGAACACCCTTGCCGGATACATCTCCAATGCAGAAGAAAAGCTTGTCATCTTTGATGAAATAGTCATAGATGTCGCCGCCCACAGCTTTAGCAGGGGTGAGCCGTCCTGATATGTCGATGTCACTTCCTCCCTGCTCGAGGGGAATCCCTTTCGGAAGCATTGCCATCTGTATCTTGCGGGCAATCTCAAGCTCTTGCTCCATCGAGGCTTGCTGGGCTGTGGCATCCTTCAGCTCTTCGATATAATTGGCAAGGGCGTGCTGCATATGTTCGAACGAATCGCGCAGCTGGTGGATTTCGTCATAGTGGTGAAGTTCGGGAAGCGGCGTATCGAAATGCCCCTCAGCCACCTGTTCCGCCGAACGGGCCAGATATTTCAAAGGTTTTGTCGTATGCTGGATAGCCCTGCGGATGAGGAAAAATGCGGCAAGAAGGCCTAGCGCCAGGAGGAGCAGGATGATTATGGCCAATACCTTTCCGGGCTCCCAGATGGTCTTGAACGGCACCACAACTCCCATCGACCATCCGCTGTCGTGCAGCGGAGCATAGAAGACATACGACCGGATGCCGTCAATATCAGCAATCCTGACATTGCTCTTTCCTTCCATCATTTCCTGGCCGATCTGGATGTACCTGTCATTGTTTTTGCCGCCGATATGATTGAAATAGTTGTCTTTCAAGATGCGTGCGGGATCCGGATGGGAGATGTAATCGCCTCTGCGGCTAAGAATGAAACTGTAAATGCGCTGGTCAAATTGCTGCGACCCTTTTTTGACACCGATCCCTTCAGATTTGTAAGTGACTTCCTGAAGGCGTTCGGTGAGCCAGGAGAGCGACATGTCAGAGCCAAAGGCTCCGACAGCTTTGCCTTCTTTATCCCGTACGGGCAATACATAAGAGCAAATCATATTGCCTGCCCCGGATTCATCAAAATAGGGCTCGGACCAGTACCCTTCTTCACTGCTGACCAGGCCTTTCAGATACCACTCCTGCGAAAAATAGTCGTGGCTCCCGGAGCCGATCTGCTTCACATCTATGCTGCCGTCATCATAACGTCTGGCGTATGGCTCGAACCAGTGCCCTTTGGCAGGGTAATAATCAGGGATGAATCCTATTCCGCAGCCGGTGATATGGGGGTTGAGCCGCAATTCACTCACCAATGCTGATGCTACCTGATCAGGATCGGACAGGTGCTTGTAAATTTCATCGATATTGTTGGCAGATGATATTTCCACAACCCTGAACATTCCGGCTGTCCTCTCGCTGGCCATATTGAGGATGTCACGATAATGGTCTTTCAACACCGAAACCGTTCCACTTGCAGAGGAAATGACAATCAGGAAAGAAGTGATGGCCATCGTGAAGAGCATCACCAGGATTATACGCCGCATCAGGCGCCCGGAGAATGAGTGGAACTTCTGTTTCATAGGGCCAAAGATACATATTTCAAATCAATCGAAAAGGCTGAAAATGATTATCTTTGCACGGATGACTGCACTGATAACAGGCGGAAGCTCCGGAATGGGGCTGGAATATGCGAGGCAGCTGGCGGAGCGCGGGTATGACCTGATACTCGTGAGCAACCGCCAGGACGAACTAGATACGGCCGCTGCGGCACTCCGCGCACAGTATCCCGTTGAGGTTACGGTGCGTTTCCAGGACCTGGCGCAGACCGACTCATCTGATCTGCTCTATTCCTGGTGCGTGGATGAAAAGAATATCCTTCCCGACATCGTGGTCAACAATGCCGGGATGTTCTTTTTCAAGGAACTGGAAACGGAAGACCTTGTCCGAGTGCAGGCAATGCTGAATCTCCACGTGGCGACAGTGACGCGCACCTGCATCCTGTTCGGCAATGCGATGAAAAAGCGGGGAAGCGGATACATCCTGATAATGTCGTCGATGGCAGCCCGCCTCCCGGCGCCCGGAATAACTGTCTATTCTGCCACAAAAGCATATCTAAGGAGTTTCGGACGTTCGCTGTCTTTCGAGATGAAGCCCTATGGCGTGGGCGTGACTACGGTCTGTCCTGCCGCTATCGCAACTCCTCTCTACCGTCTGAGCGAGAAATGGATGCGCCTTGGGGTGCGCACGGGCGTCATCCGGACGCCCAAATGGCTGGTGGCACGCGCTTTGCGCGGTATGTTCCGCGGCCGCCGTCTCATCAGTCCGTCCTTTATGAACATTTACCTGCCGGCATTGATAGCGTTGCTGCCGGCACCAATCGAAGCTGCCTTATGGAAAAAGTTCAGGTAACACTCCTTCTGCTGCTTTGCAGTTTGCTGCAGGCCAACGCACAGCGGGTGGAAACTGTGCCATTCGGTGACTTCGAGCACTGGACTGTCCGTCATATCCAGGAATCATCCATCCTCGGCGGTGAAGTCAAGACCATCTATGTCGTCGGTCCTGACGAAACGATAAATAAAACCGCCCCTTACGATTATTCGAAAACCATCTGGGCGTCATCGAACGCCTATGCAAAAGTTTCCGGAATCACGAAGACCAGCCTGACGGTGGAGCCTGACAACGGCCCGAGCGGCAGATGCGCAAAGCTCACCACCCGCTTCGCATCCTGCAAGGTCGCTGGCATCGTGGAGATCAACGTGCTGGCTACCGGAGCCCTCTATTGGGGCAAGATGCTGGAGCCTGTGACCGGCGTTCGCAACCCCTATGCGTTTATGGACTGGGGAATCCCCTTCACCAGGCGGCCTTCGGCACTGCTGCTCGACTATAAGGCCGAGCTCCCCGCAACCGGCACCCTTACCAAAGGAACGACGTTCAAGCAGCAGACCTTCCCGGGCAAGGATCCCTGCCAGGTGGTGCTTCTTCTGCAGAACCGCAGTGAAGATGCCGACGGAACCATCCACGTAAAACGTGTCGGAACGGCAGTGCTTCGCATAGATGCTACGACCGGCGGCTGGAGGACTGCTGCAAGGGTTCCCGTGATATATGGAGATGCCAGCAAACAGGCTGGCTACAAGTCTTATATGGGACTGCTTCAAGGCGACAGCCGGTTGTATGCCGTAAACAGCCGCGGACAGAAAAAACCGATTCCCGAAGAAGGCTGGGCTGAGGCCGACACCCCGGTAACCCACGCCGTCCTGCAGATTATGGCAGGCTCCCACGGCGCTTTTATAGGTGAACTCGGCAACACGCTCTGGGTTGACAACGTCAAGCTGGAATATCCCCAATAACCAATCAGATTATGTTCGATCCACATACATTCAACCTCTTTCTGATAGGAATGGCCATCGTGGCCGTGATTGTTTTCTTTGCGTTGTACTTTGTCGATGCAGGCTACGGCAAGTTCTACACACCGAAGTGGGGCCCGTCGCTTGACAACCATCTGGGCTGGTTCCTGATGGAAGTGCCGGTGTTCATCGCAATGCTGCTGCTCTGGTGGTTCTCAGACCGCCGCAGCGACGGTATCCGTCTGATGTTCCTGCTCCTTTTCGAACTGCACTATTTCCACAGGTCCTTTATTTTTCCCCGTCAGTTGAGAGGCCACAGCCGTATGCCGTGGACCATCGTCCTGATGGGAGCTGTTTTCAATACGCTCAACGCTTTGATGCAGGGCGGCTGGATCTTCTATGTGTCACCTGCTGATTTTTATCCCGCTGACTGGTATATAGGTCTGCCTTTCCTTGCCGGCACGGCTATTTTCCTTCTGGGAATGTATATCAACATCCAGTCGGACGGCATCATCCGCAACCTTCGCAAGCCAGGCGACACGGCGCACTATCTTCCCAAGGACGGTATGTTCCGCTATGTGACGAGCGCCAACTACTTCGGAGAGTTCACAGAGTGGGTCGGGTTCGCCATCCTCACCTGGTCCTGGGCCGGGGCGGTCTTTGCGCTCTGGACCTTCGCCAACCTGGCTCCGAGGGCGGCACGTATCTACGACCTGTACAGCCGCGAGTTCCCAGACGAACTAGACACCGACCGCGTCAAGCGTATCATTCCGTTCATCTACTGACACTGCCCCAATGAATAATACCGAACCTCTGTCTTCCCCCATCTTCACGCCGGTCACGATAGGTCCCGTGACGCTGCGCAACCGCGTCATCCGATCTGCCGCTTTTGAGAATATGGCCTACGGCAACAGCCCTACCAAGGACCTGTACGATTACCACGTGGCAGTGGCCCGCGGCGGGGTTGGAATGACCACTTTGGCCTATGCTTCCGTGAACCGCAGCGGCCTTTCGTTCGACGGCCAGCTATGGATGCGCGAAGAGATCGTTCCAGGCCTGAAGAAGATCACCGACGATGTGCACGCTGCCGGAGCGAAGTGCTCCATCCAGCTCGGCCATTGCGGCAATATGACCCACCGTGCAACCTGTGGGTGTATGCCGGTGGGAGCTTCAAGCGGGTTCAACCTCTATTCTCCGACCTTTGTACGGGGGCTCAAGGTTGCTGAGATCGATTCTCTTGTGGAGGATTTCGGCAAGGCCGTGAACCTGGCTCGCGAGGCCGGGTTCGACTGCGTGGAGATCCACGCCGGCCACGGCTATCTGATAAGCCAGTTCCTGTCGCCCTATACAAACCACCGCCACGACGAGTACGGCGGCTCGCTGGAAAACCGTATGCGCCTTATGCGCCGTGTCATCACCAGGGTTATGGAGGCCGCCGGAGACGATATGGGAGTGATAGTGAAGATGAATATGCACGACGGTTTCCGCCGCGGAATGCAGGAGGCTGAGTGCCTGGAAGTGGCGCGCGAGCTGGAGCGTCTGGGTGTCCACGCCATCGTGCTTTCGGCCGGTTTCGTGAGCAAGGCGCCGATGGAGGTGATGCGCGGAGCGATGCCTCTCAAGACGCTGGCCCATTATATGGACCTGCGCAAATTCTGGTGGCTGAAGGCTCTTGTCCGCTGTTTCGGCCGCATAATGATTCCGACCGTGCCCTATAAGGAAGGTTATTTCCTCGATGATGCCAAGAAGTTCCGGGCAGCCGTGAAACTGCCGTTGATATATGTGGGAGGCCTTGTGTCCCGCGCAAAGATGGAAGAAGTGCTTGATGCCGGCTTCCAGGGCCTGCAGGTGGCACGTGCTCTGGTGCGCGACACCGACTTCGTCAGGAAACTGCAGCGTGGCGAGATTGACTGCAGCCCCTGCGGCCATTCAAACTATTGCATCGGCCGTATGTACACCCTCGAAATGAAATGCAATACCTGTGTGGCCAACCTGCCGGAGAAACTCCGCAAAGAGGTTGAGGCTGCAGAGAAAAGGTGGAAATGAACCCCAAAACCATAATTACAGGTGCCACGGGCAGTATGGGAGCGGCAGCCGTAGAGGCTCTCTCCCTTCAGGGAATACCCGTCATTATGGCCTGCCGCAACCTCGCGAAAGCCGAAGCGGTCAAGGCAGACATCCTTTCCCGCATTCCCTCGGCTGAACTGGACATAAGGGAACTTGACCTTGCCTCCCTGGCATCGGTAAGGGAATTCGCCGACGGCATCGGAGCGGGGGAGGCCTCGGCTCTCTTCAACAATGCCGGCGTCATCTCCAAAGGTTATTCCATTACCGGAGACGGCTTGGAGAACACCTTTGCCGTCAACTATTTCGGGCCCTGGCTGCTGACCAGGCTGTTGCTTCCGAAGATGCCGGAAGATGCGCGGATCGTCAATATGATTTCACTGACCTGCCGCTATGTGCCGCTGACCGAACAGACACTGCACCCTGAGAAGAATGATTTCCGTCAGCTGAAGACTTATGCCAGTGCCAAAAGGGCGCTGATATCGTTTTCGATGGAACTGTCCCGCAGGTATCCGGCGCTGAGGGTCAATCTTGCTGACCCTGGCATCGTGGCCTCGGATATGATAGACCTTGGGCATTGGTACGACCCTCTGGCAGACGCCCTGTTCAAACCATTCTGCAGGAAACCCGAGGCTGGAGTACAGCCTGCCCTGCGTGCCCTTGCATCCGACAAGTGCAACCGCTGCTTCATCGGGAAGTCGGACCGTGAGATTCCGGACCGATATGCAGATCCGGACCTCGACGCCCGCATCTGGGCGGAGACAGAAAGGATGATTAGTTTTTAGCTTTCTTCCTGAACATATACTTCCGGGCAACCGCTACTCCTACCCGGTAGGGAAGTGGCCGCAGCGCGCGGTCGGCTTCCTTCAGTTTCTTGCGGATGTCGATGCCCTGCGGGCAGAGTCTCTCGCACTTGCCGCACTCGATGCACTGGCTCGGGAAGGCCGGCTTCTCCCGCATCGAAATGGTCTGGGCATATTGCCAGCGGCCTGAATGCTTTGACTCGGAATACATTGTGTTGTAGCACAGGAACGCTCCAGGTATGTCTACACCCTGGGGGCAGGGCATGCAGTAGCGGCAGCCCGTGCAGCGCACTTTCTCGGTCTTGCGTATCTCCTTGCGGATGGCCTCGATAAGTGCCTGGTCTTCTGCGGTGAAACTTCCCACTGCGGCTTCCGAGGCAGTCCGGACATTCTCCGCAACCATCTCGTCCGAGTTCATACCGGACAGGACCACGGTCACTTCGGGCTGGTTCCAGAGCCAGCGCAGCCCCCACTCGGCGGGGCTCCACCCCCTGGGACTGGCCTCGATGGCCTTCCTTGCGCCGGACGGCAGCGACTTTACGAGTTTTCCGCCTCTGAGCGGTTCCATTATGATGACGGGGATGCCCTTTGCCGCAGCTGCCTTGAGGCCGGTGACGCCTGCCTGGTTGTTCTCGTCCATATAGTTGTACTGGATCTGGCAGAAGTCCCAGTCATAGTCGTCCAGTATCTTCAGGAACTGGTCGGTGTTGCCGTGGTATGAGAACCCGATGTTGCGGATGGCTCCTGACTCTTTCTTCGCGGCGATCCACTTGACGATGCCGAGCTTCTTCAGTTTTTCCCATTGGGCGTAGTCAGTGATCATATGCATCAGGTAGTAGTCGATATAGTCGGTGCGCAGACGCTTGAGTTGCTCCTTGAAGTAATTCTCTATCGCGGGAGTGCGGTGGATCATATACTGCGGCAGCTTTGTGGCTATGTGGACTTTGTCGCGCAAGGCGTTACGCTCCAGGATTTCTCCCAGCGCCACTTCGCTTCCGGGGTAGATGTAGGCTGTGTCGTAGTAGTTCACTCCGGCTTCGTATGCGGCGAGGATCTGCTTCTCCGCCTTTGCTAGGTCGATGGATCCCGCCGAGCGGCTGAAGCGCATGCAGCCGAATCCGAGGGCTGAGAGCTGCACTCCGTTTCTGTCTTTTCTGTATTGCATGATGATGGTTCTAGCAAATGTAAAGATACGGATATTTCTTATCTTTGTTATATGCCTGACGGATTGTTGAAATACGACTTGGGAGCCGGGGCTGAGGCCTTCACGGCAAGGAGGGATTCCGTGCTGCCGTATCCTGTCGTCCAGGGACATCAGGTGCACGAAACACGGGTTGCCGTTGTGGAAAGGTGGATGACCAGGGAAGAGCTGGAAGGTTTCGATGCGTTCGTGACGAATGTGCCCGGGCTGGCCATCGGAGTCCGCACTGCCGACTGCGTGCCGGTGCTGATCTACGATCCTGTGCACCGGGCTGTCGCAGCAGTACACGCAGGGTGGAAAGGCACCGTGAAGCATATTCCCCACAGGGCTATCGAGGTTTTGACCGGCCGGTATGGCTGCGAGCCCTCGGAAATGCGGGCTGTCATAGGCCCGGCCATAGGTCCGGACAGTTTCCAGGTAGGGGAGGAAGTAGTCGCCAAGTTCCGTGAGGCCGGCTTTCCCGTCGATGAGATCTGGTCGTTCCGGGGGCAGGGCGACGGAAGTCCGATGTCGGGAGGCCATCACATCGACCTTTTCAAGGCCAACCGGTGGCTGCTTGAAGAGGCTGGAATCCCTGCGGCGAACATTTCAGTCTGCGCTGTAGATACCTACACAGAGGTGTCGCTCTACTCAGCCCGCCGCGAAGGCACTGCCTGCGGCCGCAACATTAATTCGATAAAACTAATTTGACATATATGCGCCATCTCAGACACTTTATCCTCGCAGCAGACATTGCATTGTCGTGCCTGCAAGCCACCGCCCAGAAGACGGTCAGCATCCTTCAGATCCTTGACATAAAGACCGGAGCGGTCACTGCCGTCAAGGAGTTCCCCTATCTGATAGAAGCCCCTAACTGGACGCGTGACGGCCAGTGGCTGGTGTATAACAGCGGCGGCAAGATCTACAGGATTTCTCCGGACGGTGGCGAGCCTGTGATGATAGACACCGGCGAAATAGACGGCTGCAACAACGACCACGTCCTCTCTTACGACGGCAAGGGTCTGGCCATAAGCGCATCTCCGCGGACCCGTCCAGGTTCAAGGATTTACACCCTGCCGCTCTCAGGAGGCCAGCCCCGGCTGGTTACGCCACAGGCACCGAGCTATCTGCACGGCTGGAGTCCTGACGGAAAGACATTCTGCTACTGTGCAGAGCGTGACGGGGAATACGATATTTATACTATTCCGGTCGAAGGAGGGCAGGAAAAACGTCTCACCACGGCTGTAGGGCTGGACGACGGCCCCGAGTACTCTCCCGACGGCAAGTATATCTGGTTCAATTCTGTCCGCTCCGGACTGATGCAGGTTTTCCGTATGAAGGCCGACGGTTCGCAGCAGAAGCAGATGACCTTCGACGACGACCTCAATTCCTGGTTCCCGCACGTGTCTCCGGACGGAAAGAACGTGGCTTTCATAGCCTATCACAAAGGAGACCTCCAGCCTAACGAGCACCTTGCCAACAAGAACGTCGTCCTTCGTGTTATGACTGCCAAAGGCCGCAAACTGCGTACCGTACACTCGCTTTTCGGAGGCCAGGGAACCATCAACGTCAATTCCTGGGCGCCGGATTCAAGGAGGCTTGCGTTCGTGAGCTATCGCCTGGAAGACGATGTCACCGGCCCGCTCTTCACCGGTGCCGGGGATGTCGGGACCGTCAAGATTCCCGGCCACAGCCGTTATTTGAGCAGTACACGCACATATACGCTGACAGGTTCGGGCAAGAACCTTTGGGAAAATGAAGACGCCTGCTACTATGTGTGGAAGAAAGTCTCTGGTGACTTTGACATCTCTGGGGAACTTTCCTTCGAAGGAGCTGGAGTCGACCCGCATCGCAAGATTGGTTTTATGATCCGCGAGAGCCTTGATGCTTCGTCACGCTACGCTGACATTGCCATCCACGGTGACGGCCTGACCTCCCTGCAGTACCGGGCATTCGCCGGAGGAGAAACGGCAGAAGTCAAATCTGCAAAGACATCGAAAGGTGCCGTCAGGGCCCGTCTCGCAAGGCACGGCAACATCTTCTCAATAACTACAGGCGAGGGAACGCCAGAAGGAGAGGACGATGCCGACCTGGTGCTCGACCTGCCGCAGGAATGTTATCTTGGCCTTTTCATCTGCTCACACAATGAGGATGTCGAAGAGATGGCCTATTTCAAGAATGTCCGTCTTCAGGAAGTGCCTGACGACATCAGGATCTCCATATTTACGGACCATATCGGCACTATGGCGGCCCAGGAGAAGATATCTTTCTTTGATGCTGCCAAGAAGATACGCAAGGCCGGCTGCCGCGGCGCTGACATCCGCGTGTTCCAGAAACCCGAAGAAATCAGGATCCTTGACAGCCTGGGCTTCGATCACGCCTGTGCCATCACAGATGTCAACTATGGCAGAGACGGCTGGGAGAGGACTGAGGAGCAGACCATTGCCTTTATGAAGGAAAAAGGGTTTGAAAGGCTGCTGATAGTCCCCGCCATTCTGGCTGAAGGTGCGGACGAGGCTGCGAGGGCCGCAGCCCGCAGCAGGATTTCTGCCTTTGCCTACAAGGTATCGGCTGCCGGTTTCGATGCGCTTGTAGAAGACTATGACAATCCGCGGTCGATCTGCTACAATACGGCCCGCCTTGATGAACTGTTTGCCGTATCTCCGACGCTAGGACTTGTTTTCGACACCGGCAACTTCATCTACTGCGGAGAAGACACTATGGAAAGCCTTGCTCATTTCAAGGGCAAGACTCGTCATCTGCATCTGAAGGACAGGGCTGCCATTGACAATATGACCTGCGTTCCCATAGGGACGGGCTGTGCCCCGATCAGGGAGGTCGTTGCCCAGATGCGTGCCGCAGGATATAAAGGCTATCTCACCGTCGAGCAGTATGGCTCGCGGAATATGCTGGGCGACTGCCTCGTTTCCATCCGGAACATACGAGGCCTACTGGATTGACTTTCCGAAAGGCAGCAGGGTAGGGATTATCATCTTCAGGTGCTGAAGGCCGAAGGGGATGCCGACGATGGTAACGCACAGTACAACTCCGAAAATGAGGTGTACCACTGCAATCTCCCACCATCCGAGCACTATCCACAGGACGTTCATTGCTACCGACACGCAGCCCGGCTCGTCGGGCCGGTCCACTATCTGGTGCCCGAATGGCCAGAGGGAATATGTTCCGAATTTGAAAAGCTGTGCTCCGAAGGGAATTCCGATGAAGGTGAGGCACAGCAAAAATCCTACTATGTAGTAGAGGATGGCTACTATCAGGCCGCCGCAGATCAGCCAGAGAAGATTTCCAAGGGTTTTCATTGCCGGTTCGGTATAATGACTACGCAATTTAGTGATTATTGTGCTAAATTTGAATGATTGTTAGCATATACCGCAATGAGCAAAGGATCTTTTGTCACCTGGATGATAATTTTATTTCTCGTCGTGCGCTGCTCATACCGCCACACTGACGACGGTTACAAGATCAATCCCGACGGGACCATAGTCACTTCCGTGCCGCACAGGGCGAAAGGGCAGACCGATGTCCTCGGCCTGGCAGTCCCTGCGATGGATACCGTCCGCGTGGGTTTCGTGGGGCTCGGAATGAGGGGCAGCGATGCTGTAGTACGTTATACCTACGTCCCAGGCGTGAAAATCACTGCCATCTGCGATGTCGAGCCTGACCGTGTCAAGGCATCCCAGAATGACCTTGCCGAGCGTGGTTTTCCAGCCGCTGCTGAGTATGCAGGCGACCTGGAGGCCTACAAGAAACTCTGCGAGGACCCGAACGTGGACCTGGTGTATATATGCACGGACTGGGAGCATCACGTGCCGGTGGCCCTTTATGCTATGGAGCACGGAAAGCACGCAGCCATAGAAGTGCCGTCGGCCTACTCGCTGAAGGACTGCTGGGCATTGGTCAATATGGCTGAGAAGACCCGCCTTCACTGTATGATCCTCGAGAACTGCTGCTACGATTTCTTCGAGTTGTCCACCCTTCAGATGGCCCGCGAAGGCTTGTTCGGCGAAGTGGTTCACGCCGAGGGAGCATACTGTCACAATCTCGACCCCTTCTGGGACGAATACTGGAACAGCTGGCGCCTGACCTTCAACAAGGAGCATAGGGGTGACGCATATCCCACGCACGGCTTCGGTCCTGTATGCCAGGTGCTCAATATCCACCGCGGCGACAGGCTCAAGACTCTGGTGGCGATGGACACCCGGGCTTTCAACGGTCCGAAGCACGTGGCCGCACGCGGCGGTGAGAATCCCGGCGACTTCCAAAACGGTGATGTCTCAACCACAATCATCAGCACCGAAAAGGGCAAGACAGTCCTCATCGAGCACGATGTGATGAACCCCCGTCCCTACAGCCGTATGTATCAGGTCGTGGGTACTGAAGGATATGCCGGAAAATACCCTGTCCAGCAACTCTGCTTCAGGAAGGAGGCCCTGGCCGGCGAAGCCGTGGACTACGCGCACCTGCAGGGCGAGACAGTGCTCACCGACGAGAAACTCAATGAATTTATGGAGCAGCACCGCAGTCCTATTCTGACACCCGAACTGGAGGCCCTGGCAAAGGAAGTCGGAGGTCACGGCGGAATGGACTTCATTATGGACTACCGTCTCATCTACTGCCTGCGCAACGGGCTTCCGCTGGATATGGATGTCTACGACCTTGCCGAATGGTGCTGCGTGAGCGAGCTCTCGGCCATTTCTATGAAACACGGAGGAAGGCCGGTCGAAGTGCCTGACTTCACCCGCGGGGCCTGGGACAGGATTGATGGTTTCTCATATGCTTTCGCGGAGGAATAAGATGGCGGATCTGAAAGAAATAGCAGGCATTTTCGAGCTGGATGGCAATCCGGTTGAGGTAAAACCTCTCGGGGAGGGTTTCATCAACGACACCTATGTCGTGACGACTGACGGTCCGCTGCGCTACATACTCCAGCGCAAGAACAAGGCAGTGTTCCCCGATGTGCCGGCGATGATGGACAATATCGCCGCCGTCACCGCACACATCAAGCAGAAGGTGGCTGACCCTATGCGCGAGACTCTTACCGTCATACCCGCCAGGGACGGAAAGTTGTATCATCTGGACTCCGACGGGGAGTACTGGGCAGTCTGCATCTTCATTGAGGACACCGTCACCTACGATGTGGCTTCTACGCCGGAAATGGCGCGGCAGGGCGGTGTCGGCATCGGACGCTTCCAGTCGCTGCTGGCTGATTTCGACAGGCCGCTGGCTGAAGTGATAAAAGGTTTCCACAACATACGCTGGCGTTTCACCCAGTGGGACGGCAGTCTGAAAGCAGACAGAGCCGGCCGCTCGGCTGAAGTGGCGCAAGAGATAGCCTTCGTGGAGGAAAGGCGCTCACAGATGCTCTCCTTCTGGAAAATGGTGGAGGACGGCATTCTTCCGCTGCGCGTGACTCACAACGACACAAAACTCAGCAACATCCTTTTTGACAGCCGCAGCGGAAATGTATTGTGCGCCATCGACCTTGACACGGTGATGAGCAGTACATCCCTTAACGACGTGGGAGACGCCATCCGCTCATACGCAAACGCTACCGTCGAGGACGATCCTGATTACGGGAAGGTGGCCCTCAGGCTGGATATGTACGAGGCATATATGGACGGCTATCTGTCCCAGCGCCGGGATACCCTCACCGCCTCCGAGAAGGAATGGCTGGCCTTTGCCCCGCTGTATATCACATATGAGCAAGTCCTGCGTTTCCTGATGGATTACATCGACGGCGACACTTACTATAAGATCAGATATCCTGAGCACAACCTCGTGCGCACCCGCTCCCAGATGGCACTTCTCCAAAGCATGGAGGCGAACTATGGCGCGATGCAGGACATTGTAAAGAAACTATTGACTAAATTTGAACGATAATTAACCTGAAAACTATGAAACTTCTGAGAATTGCCGCAATGACTCTGCTGCTTGCAGTCGTTGCCGTCTCCTGCAAGGAGAAACCCGTAGACTGTACCCCAGTAAAGAAAGAAATACAGCCCGTGGAGCAGGCGCCCCGTGCCGATCCCGGCCAGCGCAACTTCGGCGGCGGAATGACGGCTCCCGCGAACCGTGACACCACCGGAATGGCCGAGCGTATGCGCCGTATGCGCGAGGAGCAGAACCGCATCCGCACCGTCCACTTCAACGACCTGTCGATGAGCGATCCCTACATCCTTGCCGACGAGGCCACCAAGACTTACTACCTCACCAGCTCCGGCGGACGCCAGTACCGCAGCAAGGACCTCGTGATGTGGGAAGGTCCCTACAACGTGATAGACCTCAGCGGTACCTGGTGCGAGAAAGCCGGCTTCGCCGCAGCGGCAGAAATCCACAAGATCGGCAACTATTACTACTATGCCGGCACCTGGAGCGACCACAGCGAGATCATCCAGGCCATCCCGAGACGCTACAACGTGCCTCACAACCAGACTTATCTGCTCCGTTCAGAGAGCCCCGAGGGACCGTTCGTTCCCTTCTCAGTCACTCCCGGCTACGACTACCAGCCCTATGAGTGGGACTGCATCGACGGTACTCTCTATGAGGAGGACGGCCATATCTATATGATTTTCGTCCACGAGTGGACACAGCTGATCGACGGTACGATGGATTACATCGAACTCTCACCCGACCTCACCAAGACCATCTCAGAGTGGCCCGTCACTATGTTCCGCGCTTCAGAGTGCCCTCCTTGCGGCGAGATGAACAGCCTCGGCGAAGCCACCTTCGGCCTCAAGATGCCCGGCTGGGTGACCGACGGTCCGCAGATGTTCCGCACACAGACAGGCAAGCTCGGAATGCTCTGGTCTACCTGGGGCAAGGAGCGCTACCTGCAGGTCGTATGCTACTCTGAATCAGGCACCATCGCGGGTCCCTGGGTTCAAGAACCGGAACCGTTCCTCGCCAACAACTCAGGCCACGGAATGCTCTTCCGTACCTTCGATGGTGAGCTTCGCTATGTCGTACACCATTCTGAGGGCAACGGTCCCCGCAAGCCTCAGTACTGGACTGTCGACGATTCAGGCGACAAGCTCGTGCTCGGCAAGCAGATCATCTTGAAACAGTAAAAAATA
The DNA here is from genome assembly GCA_017519185.1 of Bacteroidales bacterium. Classification (GTDB taxonomy): domain Bacteria; phylum Bacteroidota; class Bacteroidia; order Bacteroidales; family UBA932; genus Equibacterium. Next base: position 22,809 of record JAFWSX010000017.1, read on the forward strand.
TGAAACGGATATCATTCGGCATAGTGCTGCTGGCTTTCTTCTGCCAGACAGCGCTTGCCGCCACAACCATCAAGGATTTCAGGGTCCAGCACAGCGACCGTCCGCTTTCGGTGGAAGACAGGCATCCCGTCTTCAGCTGGAGGATGGATTCCGATGTGAGAGGGCAGAAACAGACCGCATATCAACTCTCAGTTGTCCGCGATTCTGACGGCAGCGAACTCTGGAATACAGGCAAGGTCGAGAGCGCCGCTTCAGTGGACATTCCCTATCAGGGTGTCGCACTGCAGGCTGAGAAATCCTATAGCGTGAAGCTCACGGTATGGGACAGGGACGGAAAGTCCTATGATGCTTCCACCGGTTTCGAGACAGGCATTATGAATCCCCGCATCAGTGCGTGGAACGGTGCCGACTGGGTCGGAGTACGGCAGCTCAAGCTGGATGCCGCTTCCCAGGCTCTTTTCGAGATCGAGTCCGATTTCAGGCTTGTAAAGGGCGACGTGGCATCATTCATACTCGGTGCCGATGACATCCGTTTGAAAAACAGTTTCCTGAACGACTTCGGAGTCCAGTCTGCCGAGAGCTACATCAAGGTCGACGTGGACTTCGCAAAACAGGAAATCCGCATCTTCCGCGTAGGATACTACAAGGAAGACAAGGCTGACGTTCCGTTCGTCACCATCAATAAGGCAACATATCCCCAGGGTAACATCGACGAAGTCTTTGCCGCAAAAGGCAAGTCTGATGTGCATCATATAAAAATCACCGTGGAAGCGAGCAACATAAACTTCTCGCTAGACGGCAAGGACGTGATGAGCAACCCGCCCCGCAACCGCGGTTTTGGCGGTGGAGGCGGCGGCTTCTCCGTCGGAATGATGGGAGGCGCCCGCAGCTCTGCATCCAACTTCACCATCGGCAAGCTGGGAAGCGGAGGTAACTACCCTTCTTTCCCCAACCTCAATTCTGTCGGGTTTGCCGCTGCTTCGGGCTCTGAGGTGGTCTATTCGGACTACCGGATATTGAATACCGGGCAGAGCGATGACAGAGTCGTTTTCGATGCAACCCACGGCCCTGGATATGCTCTGTTTGAAGGGAAACCCGGAGTGACGGTGCGTTGTGGAAGCATTACTGTGGCCAATGCCGGAGCACGCGAGACACGCTTCTGGGCGGATCCTAGCTACGGAGCCGAAACTATGCTCCGCACCGAGTTCACCCTCGGCGACAAACCCGTGAAACAGGCAAGACTCTATGCTTCCGCTATGGGTGTCTACACCCTCTTCCTGAACGGCCGGAGGGTAGGGGAAGACTGGTTCGCCCCCGGAGACAGCCAGTACCGCGAAACCATCACCTACCAGACCTACGACGTGACCGGCCTTCTCAAGAGCGGCCGCAATGCGATGGGAGCCGAACTGGCTTCGGGCTGGTATACCGGCTATATGACCTTCACGATGGGCAACTATAATTTCTTCGGAGACTACGAAGCCCTTCTGTCACGCCTTGTGGTGACCTACGAAGACGGTACGAAGGACATCTTCGTCTCCAACCCTGCAGACTGGAAAGCCTTCAAGGACGGTCCCGTGCGCAACGGCAGCTTCTTCCAGGGAGAGCGCTATGACGCATCGAAAGTTGTCGAAGGCTGGACGCTTGCCGGTTTTGACGACAGCGCCTGGCTGCCTGCAGAACGCATAGAGAAGAGGGACTGGATCGACTTCGACATCGTGGCCCGCTATGATGAGGTTGTGCGTCTGCGCGAAGTCCTTACAGCCGGTGCGGTAATGCCTGTCCACAGTGCCGACGGCCATACCTACATCTACAATATGGGCGTGAATATGGTGGGCGTCCCGTCCATTACTATTCCGGCAGGCTGGCTCAAGGCTGGCGACAAGGTGACCATTGCCTACGGCGAGCAAGTATATCCCGGCCTGAAGGGCGACAAGAAGGAATATGTGGCACGTTTCGGCAAGAAAGGCCGCGACGTGGCAGGACATATCCTGTTCGAGACAAACAGGGCCGCTATGGATCTTGACGTATATATAGCAGACGGCTCGTCACAGGTGACCATCCAGCCTTCTGCGACCTACCGGGGCTATCAGTATGTGCAGGTGACCCTTCCTTCACACGTCGGCCCGCTGCCGCTGGAGAATGTCAAGGGCCTCGTGCTGTCGTCATCAGAAATCCCGACAGGACGATACTTCGCAACTACCTCCGACGGCAAGACAGGCACCCTGGTCAACCAGCTGTTCAAGAACATCCAGCGCAGCCAGCTGGGCAACTTCTTCACCATACCGACCGACTGCCCTCAGCGCAACGAGCGTATGGGATGGACCGGTGACGCGCAGGCTTACACCCGCACCGGCATCTACAATGCCAACACCCAGAACTTCTACCGTCAGTGGATGGTCGCCCTCAGGGCTGACCAGGGTGTCGGCAACGATCGCGAAGTGCCCGGCGGCATCGGCTCCACCGTGCCTACCTACAACCGCACCGACGACCCTAGCTTCGCCACCGGAACCACCTGGAGCGCCGCGGTATGCCAGGTTCCCTGGCAGATGTACATCCAGTACGGCGACAAGCAGATCATACGCGAGAACATCGAGACGATGATGGACTGGCTCAACGGTATGGCCTTCTACAAGACCAGCGACGAGTATCCTTATTTGTCCTCCAAGGCTGCCGGCCTTGCAGACTGGCTTGCCCTCGACAACCGTACTCCTTCCGACCTCGTGAACAACGCCATCTACATCTATATGATGGAGGTGACGGCCATAATGGCTGACGTCATAGGAAGGGACGACTATGCTGCCATCCTGAGGGACAGGCACGACAAGGCCAAGGACGACTGGAACCGGGCCTATGTCAATCCCGTCACCGGAAAGACCCGCGGTCTGAACGGTCACACCGTCCACACCCAGGCCTCTTATGCCACCCCTCTGAATTTCAATTGCTTCTCAGACGAGAATAAGGCCAAGGCCGAAGCCTGGCTTGCCCAGCTCGCTGCCAATCCCAACGCCAGCGGCCAAACTCCTGCGGAAGTTGAAGCAGAGCGCAACCTCACCGGTCCGGCATCGCAGAATATGAATCCCGGCGGAACATCAGTAAGCTCTTACAAGCCGTGGACTATCACTACCGGCTTCTCAGGTACTCCCAACATACTGCCTGCGCTTACACGCGGCGGCTATGTGGAAGAAGCTTTCAAGATGATAACCTGCACCGACTTCGCATCTTGGCTCTATCCTGTGACCGAAGGAGCCACTTCAGTCTGGGAACGCTGGAATTCCTATGACAACGCTTTCTCCGACCCTTCATCCAACTCGATGAACTCGTTCAACCATTTCGCACTGGGTGCAGTGGGGCAGTGGATGTATGAGTATCAGCTAGGAATAACTTCGGACCACGGCCGCGGCGAGGCCGGCTACCAGCATTTCGTGCTCCAGCCCAATGCCGCAGGCGTATATACTTCGCTGGAAGGCAGCTATGAGTCGAACTACGGAACCATCCGCAGCGCGTGGAAGGCCGACAAGGGCCGGATGACGTCATTCAACTGCACCGTTCCTGCCAATACTGCGGCGACCGTCTACCTGCCGGTCAGTGATGCCGTCACTTCGGCTAACGGATGCGAAGGTGCCGTGTTCAAAGGATTCACTACCCGCAACGGCCGGCGGACTGCAAGCTTCGAAGTCGTTTCCGGCAGCTACGAGTTTACGATTGGAAGCACGGTTTCTGTGAAATAACCCAGATGCCGAAATAAAAAAGGGAGCCCGGAAAGGCTCCCTTTTTTGTATGCGTTCAGGCTGATTATTCGGCGGGAACGAAGTGGTAGTGAGGACCGAAGCGCTCGAAAGCGGCGCGGTCGAGCTCCTCGCGGTGGTCGGGATGCGCGATGCTGATGATGGCTTTCGCACGCTCCTGGAGGCTCTTACCGTAGAGATCCACTGCACCGTATTCGGTAACCAGCCAGTGCATATGGTTGCGGGTGGTCACTACGCCTGCGCCGGTGGTGAGGACGGGAGCGATCTTGCTGATGCCCTTGTTGGTCACTGAAGGCATAGCGATGATGGCCTTTCCGCCTTCGCTGAGGCTTGCACCATAGGTGAAATCGATCTGGCCGCCCACACCGCTGTAGAACTTGGTGCCGAGGCTGTCAGCGCACACCTGACCGGTGATGTCCACCTGGAGTGCAGAGTTGATGGCGGTGACCTTCGGGTTCTTGGCGATGATGTAAGGGTCGTTGGTGTAACCCACATCCATCATTGCAACCATCGGGTTGTCGTCGATGAAGTCATATACTTCCTGGGAACCCATAAGGAAGGTGGATACCATCTTGCCCTTGTCTATCTTCTTGGCAGCACCGTTGATGACGCCTTTCTCCACGAGAGGAAGCACGCCGTCGGCGAACATCTCGGTGTGGATACCGAGGTTTTTGTGGTTGCCGAGCTGTGCGAGTACAGCGTTAGGAATGGCACCGATACCCATCTGCAGGCAGGCGCCGTCCTCGATGAGGTTGGCGCAGTTGATACCGATCTTGGTCTCGGTCTCGTTCGGAGCTGTGAAGGTGGCGGGCTCCAGGGGAGTGTTGTCCTCCACGAAGAGGTCGATCTTGTCAAGCGGGATGATGGCCTCGCCCCAGCTGCGCGGAACGTGCTTGTTGATGACTGCGATGACGGTCTTCGCGCACTCGATGGCAGCGAGGGTGGCGTCGACAGATGTTCCCAGTGATACGAAACCGTGCTTGTCGGGAGGGCATACCTGGATCATTGCCACGTCGCAGGGCAGGACGCCGGCCCTGTAGAGCTTCTGGGTTTCGCTCAGGAAGATGGGAATATAGTCGGCATAACCGGCCTGGACGTTCTTTCGGACGTTGCCGCCTACGAAGAAGGCCTGGTGGAAGAAGATGCCTTCATACTTCGCGTCAGTGTAGGGAGCGGGTCCCTCAGTGTGAAGGTGGTGGATGAAGACGTTCTTCAGTTCTCCTGCGTCGCCGCGGCGGCAAAGGGCCTGGATGAGCACCTGGGGTGCGCTTGCTACGCTGCTGAAGTGGATGTGGTCGCCACTCTTGACAACCTTCACGGCTTCATCGGCGCTGATGAATTTGATATTTTTCATGTATAGATTGTTGTTGATATAATCTGACAAATGGAACGAACAAAGATATGAAATAATTGTAACTTTGCCGCAATTAATACATACTAAGATGAATAGCCGCGAAGAACAACTTAAAGCTTTCAACCGCCTTCTGGACGTAATGGACGACCTGAGGGAAAAATGCCCCTGGGACCGCAAGCAGACCAACGAGAGCCTGCGCCCCAACACCATCGAAGAGGTCTATGAACTGAGTGACACCATCCTTCGCGGCGACACGAAGAATATGGCCAAGGAACTGGGCGACGTGCTGCTGCACGTGGTGTTCTACGCCAAGATAGGTTCCGAGACCGGCGACTTCGACATCGCAGACGTGTGCAACAAACTTTGCGACAAACTCATCTACCGCCATCCCCACGTATACGGCGACGTTGCTGCCGAGACTGCAGGTCAGGTGGTGAAGAACTGGGAGCAGCTCAAGCAGACCGAGAAGGACGGCAACAAGACCGTGCTCGGCGGCGTCCCGGAGACTCTTCCTCCGCTGCTGAAGGCCTACCGTATGCAGGACAAGGCCCGCGCCGTGGGCTTCGACTGGGAGAACAAGGAGGATGTATGGGACAAGGTGACCGAAGAAATCGCAGAGTTCCGCACGGAACTGATGTTTATGGATGCTGAAGGCGGCGACCGCGAAAAAGCCCAGAACGAGCTCGGCGACCTGCTCTTCTCTATGGTGAACGCTTCACGACTCTACGACCTCAATCCTGACACCGCACTTGAGACCACCTGCCGCAAATTCCGCAACCGCTTCAACTATGTCGAGGCAGAGGCGGCCAAGCAGGGCAAGAAGCTCAAGGATATGACCCTCGGCGAAATGGACGAGCTCTGGGAAGAAGCAAAGGCAAAAGGCATCAAATGAGTTTTCCCTGGCAGGAACGGACACTCCTTCTGATGGGTGAGGAAAAGCTTGGCAAGCTTGCCTCGTCCGTCGTGGCCGTGATAGGTCTCGGCGGGGTGGGAGCCTATGCAGCCGAGATGCTGGCAAGGGCCGGAGTGGGGCGGATGATCCTGCTCGACAGCGACAGCGTGAGCGAAAGCAACAAGAACCGCCAACTGCTCGCCCTCGACAGCAATATCGGCCGCAAGAAGGTTGAGGTGATGGCGGAGCGGCTGAAGGACATCAATCCTGCGCTGGAACTTACCCTGATCGACGAGTATCTCACATCCGACAATGTTGCGGACCTGCTCGGTCCCTTCAAACTGGATTATCTGGTGGACGCCATCGACACGCTTTCCCCGAAGCTTTCGTTGATCAAATACTGCGTGGATACCGGCATTCCCCACGTGACCTCGATGGGTTCGGGCGCCATGTATGACGCCACCAAGGTCCGTCTGGCAGACCTCAGCAAGTCCCGCAACTGTCCGCTGGCCTTCATAGTCCGCAAGAAGCTCCGCAAGATGGGCATCGAAAAAGGATTCCCGGTGGTCTATTCCGAAGAACTTCCGGACAATGATGCCATCGTCGAGACGAAGGGTGAGACCAACAAGAAGTCCCAGGTCGGCACCATTTCCTATCTGCCCGCGGTGTTCGGCTGCGTCTGCGCCCAGGCCGCCATCGCCCATATCATAGATATGGATTAGCATAATAGCGAGATTTTGCGTATCTTTGCACGCTAATCCCGATTACATGGCAGAAAACACTTTACTTTCGAAACTGGCCGATCTCGAGGCCAAATATCAATCTTTGGAGGAACAGATTTCAAGCCCCGAAGTGATAGCTGACATGAAGAAGTTCGTGCAGCTCAACAAGGAATACAAGGAGCTCGAGCCCATCGTAGCGGCAGGAAAGCAATATTCCAAGATGGTGGAAGACCTGCAGGCTGCGAAGGACATCCTTATGAACGAGAAAGACGAGGAGCTGAAAGAGATGGCCCGCGAAGAGGTCAGCAACATTGAGCCTAAACTTCCCGAGATGGAAGAGCAGATCAAGGTGCTGCTCATCCCGGCAGACCCTCAGGATTCCAAGGATGCCATCATCGAGATCCGCGGCGGCACCGGCGGCGACGAGGCTGCCATCTTTGCGGGAGACCTTTTCCGTATGTACAGCAAGTTCTGCGAGAAGAAGGGATGGAAGATCGAGGTCAACAGCCAGTCAGAAGGCGCGATGGGCGGCTTCAAGGAGATTGTGGCCAAGATATCCGGCGACAAGGTCTACGGCACGATGAAATACGAGAGCGGCGTGCACCGCGTGCAGCGCGTGCCCCAGACCGAGACCCAGGGCCGCGTGCATACTTCTGCCGCTTCTGTGGTAGTGCTTCCGGAAGCCGACGAATTCGACATAGAACTCAATATGAGTGATATCCGCAAGGATACATTCTGCTCATCAGGTCCCGGCGGACAGGGCGTGAACACCACATATTCCGCCATCCGTCTGACCCATATCCCCACCGGTATCGTGGTCCAGTGCCAGGACGAGCGTTCACAGCTCAAGAACCTCGACAAGGCAATGGCCGAGCTGCGTACCCGCCTCTACAACCTCGAATATGAGAAATATCTCAATGAGATATCCTCTACCCGTAAGACTATGGTCTCTACAGGAGACCGCTCCGCAAAGATCAGAACGTACAACTATCCCCAGTCCCGCGTGACAGACCATCGCATAGGCTACACTATGTACAATCTTCCTGTGTTCATGGATGGAGATATCCAGGAGCTGATAGACCAGCTGCAGATTGCCGAGAATGCAGAAAGACTGAAGGCTGCGGGCGAATAAGCCTCCGCAGTAATGCAGTTCAAGATACAATCGCCCTACAAGCCCACCGGCGACCAGCCGGAGGCCATCGAGCAGATATGCAGTGCATTCCGCTCCGGGGTGGATTGCGCCACACTGCTGGGAGTTACGGGTTCAGGCAAGACCTTCACTATGGCCAACGTGATAGAGCAGCTGCAGAGGCCGGCCCTGATCCTGAGCCACAACAAGACCCTGGCGGCCCAGCTCTACGGCGAGTTCAAGTCGTTCTTCCCCGACAACGCCGTGGAGTATTTCGTCAGCTACTATGACTACTACCAGCCCGAGGCTTACATACCGACCACGGACACCTACATCGAGAAGGACCTCAGCATAAACGAAGAGATCGACAAGCTCCGTCTGAGGGCTGCCTCGGCACTGCTGTCCGGCCGCCGCGACGTGGTGGTGATATCTTCGGTTTCCTGCCTCTACGGCATCGGCAATCCCGACGACTTCCACGACAGCACCGTGGTGGTGTCTCGAGGCCAGAAGATCAGCCGCAACAAGTTCCTGTACTCTCTGGTGGACGCCCTCTACAGCCGCAACGAGGCTGAGTTCAAGAGGGGGACGTTCCGCGTGAAGGGTGACAGCGTCGACATATTCCTTGCCTACGGCGACCTTGCGTGCAGGGTGGTGTTCTTCGGCGACGAGATAGAGTCGGTGGAGCTCATCGACCCCATCAGCGGAGCGACCGTGGAGTTCCTCAACGAGATCACGATATACCCTGCCAACAACTTCGTCACTACGAAGGAAAGGACCAGGGAGGCCATAAACGAGATCCAGGACGATATGATGGAGAGGGTGTCGTATTTCAACGAGATCGGCCGCAGCCTTGAGGCGAAGAGGCTGAAGCAGCGTGTGGAATATGACATCGAGATGATCAAGGAGATAGGCTACTGCCCGGGAATAGAGAACTATTCGCGCTATTTCGACCGTCGCAAGCCGGGACAGAGGCCGTTCTGCCTGATTGACTACTTCCCCGATGATTTCATAACCTTCATCGACGAGAGCCACGTGACCATCCCCCAGGTGCGCGCGATGTACGGCGGAGACCGCGCCCGCAAGGAAACATTGATAGAATACGGATTCCGGCTTCCGGCGGCTGCGGACAACCGTCCCCTGAAGTTCGACGAGTTCGAGAACATACTCGGCCAGAAACTCTATGTGAGCGCCACTCCCGGCGACTACGAGCTCCAGCAGAGCGAAGGCCTCGTGGTTGAGCAGGTGGTGCGTCCAACCGGCCTGTTGGACCCTCCGATAGAGGTGCGCCCCACCAAGAACCAGATAGACGACCTGCTCGAGGAAATAGAGATCCGCAGCGAAAAGGACGAGAGGGTGCTTGTGACCACTCTCACCAAACGCATGGCGGAGGAACTGGAGAAGTACCTGACCAGGATGGATGTGCGCAGCCGCTACATCCATTCCGACGTGGACACCCTCGAAAGGGTGGAGATAATAGAAGACTTCAAGGCCGGCCGTTTCGACGTGCTGGTGGGTGTGAACCTGCTCCGCGAAGGCCTTGACCTTCCGACCGTCTCGCTGGTTGCGATACTCGATGCCGACAAGGAAGGCTTCCTGCGCAGCGAGCGTTCGCTCACACAGACTGCCGGCCGTGCCGCGAGAAACATCAACGGTATGGTGATAATGTATGCCGACACCGTCACCGAATCGATGCAGCGCACCATCGACGAGACCAACCGCCGCCGTGCGAAGCAGCAGCGATACAACGAAGAGCACGGCATCACGCCGCATCAGGTGGGTATCAAGGCATACAATGCGCTGGTGCGCACAGATTCTTACCAGAAAGAGGATATCGTACAAAAGCAGGCAAGATATTTGGAGGAAGATCCCGTCGTCAGCAAGATGGACTCAGCCCAGCTGAAAGCTGCCATCGCCGCTGCGAAGAAGAGGATGGAAGATGCAGCCGCGCAGCTTGATTTCCTTGCCGCAGCCCAGGCCCGCGACGAAATGAATGCACTCAAACTTTTGCTGGAGAAATGACACAGGACACCATTGGGAGGATATGCGCTTACTACAGCGAGAGCGAGGCAGCGATGATACGCTCCGCGTATGACCTCGCGTGCACTACGCTCGAGGGCAAGGCGCGCAGCAACAACCATCCCTTCATAGAGCATCCGCTGGCAGTTGCCGAGATAGTCGCCAAGGAACTCGGGCTCGGCGCCGATGCGGTTTCGGCAGTGTTCCTCCACGAAGCCACCCGTCTGGACAATGCCATTCTCGACACCGTGAAGGGCTCTTTCGACAAGGCAGTCATCGACATGGCTGTCAGCCTCAACAAGATTTCCGAGATCAAGCCCAAGGACACCCGCCTCGAGGCGGACCGTTACCGCAAGCTGATCGCATCATATTCCAGCGACCCCAAGGTTTTCCTCATCAAACTTGCCGACAGGCTCGAGATAATGCGCAACCTGAGCATCCTGCCCAAGTCGGACCAGGCCCGCAAGAACGCCGAGACCATCCTGCTCTATGTGCCGCTGGCCCACCAGACAGGGGTCTACAATGTCAAGAGCGAGCTTGAGGATCTCTGGCTGAAATATGCCGATCCTGTGCAGTACCGCGCCATCTCCAACCAGCTCAAGGCGGGAGAGAAGGAGTGCGAGGCCCTCGTCAGGGAATTTGTAAGGCCCCTCGAGGACAAGCTCAGGCAGAAAGGCATCAAATATACCCTCAAGGCACGCACAAAGAGCGCCTATTCCATCTGGCGCAAGATGCAGGCTCAGGATATCCCGTTCAGCAAGGTATATGACGTCTTTGCCATAAGGTTCATCATCGATGCGCCCCTGGACAAGGAGAAGGACCTCTGCTGGGAGGTTTATTCACTTGTGACCGAAGAATACGAACCGGACACCAACCGTCTCCGTGACTGGATTACGGTGCCAAAGCCCAACGGCTACCAGTCTCTCCAGATAACGGTAAAGAATGCTCGCGGCCAGTTCCTCGAAGTGCAGATCCGCACTGAAAGGATGGACTACGAGGCTGAGCTCGGCAGTGCGGCGCACTGGTCATACAAAGGCGTCAAGAAGGAGGAGAGCCTGAGGCACTGGCTGGATATGGTTCACGGCCTCATAAGCGGCAACGCCCAGGAAAGTTACGAGCAGGTGGATTCCGTCATCAACCAGGATGTCTTCGTCTTTACTCCCAACGGTGAGCTGAGGCAGTTGAGAGCAGGGGCTACTGTGCTTGACTTTGCTTTCGACATCCATTCCAACATAGGTCTCAAGTGCGCCGGAGCGAAGATCGGCAGTAAGATGGTCTCCATAAAGGAGAAACTGAAGACCGGCGATGTGGTGGAGATCCTCACCAACAAGAACCAGAAACCGAGTGCCGGCTGGCTGGATTTTGTGGTGACATCGAAAGCCCGTACCAAGATCAAGCAGCGTCTCAAGGAAGAGGAGAACAAGATGGCCCGCGAGGGCAAGCAGTTGCTGGAGCGCAGGCTGAAGAACTGGAAGCTCGAACTGCCTGACGACGACCTTACATATCTCGTCAAGAAATACAAGTTCCGCACTGCCAACGAGTTGTTCTCCGCCCTCGGGTCGGGAACCCTGGACGTGGCGGACATTAAGACATACCTGCTGGACAAGGCTTCCCACGTCCAGGAGACGGTGGAAAGCCACGTGACTCACGCCCTGCGCAAGACCGATTCTTCGGACTATCTCGTGATCGGCGACAACAGCAAGCTCAAGAACGTGGACTACAAGATGGCGCGCTGCTGCAACCCTGTCTACGGTGACGAGGTCTTCGGTTTCGTGACCATCAGCGACGGCATCAAGATCCACCGTATGTCGTGCCCCAACGCCTCAAGGCTGCTGACACTGTACCCGCACCGTGTGCAGAAGGTCCGCTGGAAGGATGATGCGAGCACCAACAGCTTCCAGACAACCCTGCGCTGCCTGGTAGAGTCTGATGCCGCGGTGAATGAAGTGATTTCGACAATAAGTATGTTCAAGGCTTCGATCCGCGCCTTCTATGTGAAGGATGCGCGCAACGGCGAGAAGGAAGTCACTGCGACCATCTTCGTGCCAGGCAACCTTGAACTCGACAAGATAATGGCATCTCTCAAGAAACTGAGAGATCTGAGACAGGTGACAAGATTGTAGATGGAGCAGGAAGGCAACATATTCATAAAAGGCGCGAGGGCCAACAACCTCAAGAATTTCGACCTGTCGATTCCGAGAGGCAAGTTCATCGTAGTGACTGGCATCTCGGGTTCCGGAAAGTCATCCATTGCATTCGATACGATATATGCGGAAGGCCACAGGCGTTTTGCCGAAAGCCTTTCGTCATTTGCCCGCCAGTTCCTCGGCAGGATGACAAAGCCTGCGGTGGACTACATCACCGGCATTCCACCCGCGATAGCGGTGGAGCAGAAGGTGAACACTACCAACCCCCGCAGTACAATAGCCACCACAACGGAAGTCTATGACTACCTGAGGCTGCTCTTCGTGAATGCCGGCCGCACCTATTCCCCCGTCAGCGGCAGGGAAGTGGTCTGCGACACAGCCAAGAGCGTGGTGGATTACCTGCTGACGCTGGAAGCAGGCAGCGTGGCCCTGATAGCCTCGATGATTGACTGCGAGCCATCAAAAACCGTAGAACTGCTGCTATCCCTGAAGGAAGACGGCTTCTCCAGGCTGGTGGACCTTCGCAACGGCACTTTCTTCAAGATAGACGAACTCCTTGCCTCCGGCCAGGCAACCGACCTGAACGACAAGGCTCTTCTCATCGACAGGGTAACCGTGGCTGACGACGAAGATTTCCGTTCCCGCGTGCTGGATTCTGCGCAGACGGCATTCTCCAAGGGCAAGGGATATATCTACGCAGGCCCCGCCGGGAAGATGCGCAGTTTCTCGAACATCTTCGAGGCCGACGGCATTGTCTTCGAGGAGCCGACGGAGAATTTCTTCAGCTACAACAGCCCTCTTGGCGCCTGCCCCGTCTGCGGAGGATACGGAAAGATACTCGGCATAGACGAAGCTCTCGTGATTCCCAATCCGACGCTGAGCATCTATGAAGGCGCCGTTGCCTGCTGGAGGGGTGACGTGATGGGATATTGCCGCGACCGCCTCGTAGAGAACGCCTATCGCTTCGATTTCCCGATCCACAAGCCGTACAAGGACCTTACCCGCGAACAGAAGGACCTTCTGTGGAACGGAAACGAATATTTCGACGGCATCAATACCTTCTTCGACTGGGTGCGCAAGAACCGCTACAAGATACAGTACAAGTATATGCTGAGCCGCTACACGGGAAAGACCGTGTGCCGCGCCTGTGGTGGATCCCGCCTGCGCAAGGAGGCTCTCTATGTCCGTGTCGGCGGCAAGAACATCTCAGAGGTGATGGATATGCAGATCAAGGACCTGCAGATATACCTCGATTCGCTCGACACCCTGCTCACCGACTATGAGAAGGCCAAGGTGGCAGTGCCTCTGAAGGAACTCAGGATGCGTGTGGGCTATATGATGGACGTCGGACTGGGCTATCTCACGATGTCCCGTCCTTCCAACACCCTCAGCGGCGGAGAAAGCCAGCGCATCAACCTCGTAAGCTCGCTTGGCAACAATCTGGTGGGTTCGCTCTATATCCTCGACGAGCCGAGCATAGGCCTGCATTCGCGCGATACCGAGAAGCTCATAGGCGTGCTCAAGCGTCTGCGCGACCTCGGCAACACAGTTGTCGTAGTGGAGCACGACGAGCAGATCATCAAGGCTGCCGACATGCTTATAGACGTGGGGCCTTATGCCGGAATCTACGGAGGCCAGATTGTATATCAGGGTCTTCCGGACGGCAGCGGCACCTACAACGGGGATTCCATTACCATAGACTATCTGCAGGGACGCAGGAGCAGGTATCTGCCCGCAGCCAAGAGGCCCTGGAAATATTCGATAGAGATATGCGGAGCGGCTGAGAACAACCTCAAGAACATCTCAGTGAAGTTCCCTCTGGGCTGCCTTACCGTGGTTACAGGAGTGAGCGGGAGCGGCAAGTCATCGCTTGTGGGGGACATCCTCTATCCAGCCGTCTACCGTCACATCAACCAGATCGGAGAGAGGCCCGGAGCCTACAGGGAACTGCGCGGCGACCTGGGCAGGATCACTTCCATAGAATATGTCGACCAGAATCCCATAGGCAAGAGCAGCCGCTCCAATCCGGTGACTTACCTGAAGGTTTACGACGACATCCGCAAGCTGTTCTCCGAGCAGCCCTATGCCAAGATGAACGGTTTCGGTCATTCGCATTTCTCATTCAACATCGAAGGAGGCCGCTGCCCCGAGTGTCAGGGCGAAGGTGTCATCCGCATCCAGATGCAGTTCATGGCCGACGTGACGATGGTCTGCGAGAGCTGCGGCGGCCACCGGTTCATGCCGGAGATACTCGAAGTCAAATACAAGGACAAGAACATTGACGACGTGCTGAATATGAGTGTCAGCGAAGCTGTCGAGTTCTTCTCTGCTCAGGAAGAAAGCGCGGCGAAGAGAATTGCCGAGAAGCTGCAGCCGCTGGTCGACGTCGGGCTGTCCTATCTCAAACTCGGGCAGAGCAGCAGCACGTTGAGCGGAGGCGAGAGTCAGCGCATCAAGCTCGCTTCATTCCTGTCCAAGGACAGTTCTTCGAAAGACCATATCCTGTTCATCTTCGACGAGCCGACCACCGGCCTGCATTTCTACGACATCGAGAAACTGCTCAAGTCGTTCGATGCACTGATAGCCAAAGGCCACTCCATCATAGTAGTAGAACATAATATGGATGTGATCAAGGCTGCCGACTGGCTGATCGAACTCGGTCCCGATGCGGGAGACCAGGGTGGAGAACTGATATTCGAGGGAACGCCCGAGGAACTTGCCAGACATCCCGAATTTCCTACGGGCAAGGCGCTGCAGGAGTAGGACTATTCGTCTTCTTCGTCAATCACCATATACCGCTGGTTTCCGAAAAAGCTCATTGCCTTAGCCAGCAGTTCAACCATCGCCTTGTTACCCTTCTGGTCGTAATAGAACGCGATAAGTTCCATATACATCGTGAGGATGGTGGCGTCTTTCTTGACTACCATCGAGGAAGTGTCCATATCGATTCCCTGCGTGGCCATCATTGCGGAGAGGCTGTCCTGCATAAAGATTTCGCCCTTGTGGAATACGTTGAGGTAGAACAGTATCTTGCCGTTCTCCTCGTAGACCGGCACGAAGCCGCCCTTGAAGCAGAGCGGATAGACGGGCAGGCCTGCGGCGTGCGCTATTGCGAAGTACAGCACGGAGATGGCTACCGGATTGCCGCGGCGCTTCTCGATGACATTGATGAAGAGTGAATTGTCCTCCGAGAACGAGAACGGGTCGGTGGTGGTGAAGCGGTATCTGTTGTAGAAAATGTGGTTCAGGATGCGTGCGTTCTCCACCGCCGTCTTGTCTTCCGAAGTCTCGCTCATTATTTCGCCTATCAGCGGGATCAGGTCGTCGTAGAACGCGGCTCTCTTGTAGCCCGGGGTGAGCAGTGCGCTGACCAGGTATGCACCTTCCAGCAGTGTGGCTTCCTCTTTTTTTGCAAGGGCTGCATACTTCTCGAGCTGGTCCAGCACAGATGCGGCGCTGTAATAGATGAACTTGCGGTTGATGATGTCCCTGCGGGCCTCGTCCTCTGTCTCGATGGCCATATTGCGAAGCGCATCCAGCAGTTCGGGGCCGCCCTGCCGGATCTTCTTGTCCAGCGCGGAGGCTACCTGAAGGTCAGGATCGTCGAACAGGTCGACAAGGTATTCGAGGTCTTTGGTGTCGGTCATTATGCTGTCAGGGAATCAAGTGCGTAGACGATGAGTTTCTCTATGTATGGCTTGTAGTCAGGAATGCTTTCCAGACGGAACCTGTTGGCTATGGCGCAGCATATGGTGGCGGCGTGATGCCCAAGAAGGTTCGAGATGCCGACGATGGCTGAATTCTCCATCTCGATGTTGGTCATCCTGGCGCCCTTGTACTTGAACTGCTCGAGCTTCGGGATGAAGTCGGGGATGGTCAGGCCCATCCGGATGGAACGGCCCTGGGGCCCATAGAATCCGGGTGCCGACATCGTAATGCCTCTTGCGCAGTCGGGGAACTTGTCGAGAATCTCCTTGCTTGACCATACGCAGTAGGGGGTGGCGAGCCTCTTGTCCCAGCCCATATGCTTCATAAAAGCCTTTTCCATTCCGCTGTCGCTGATGTCCGGGCCGCCCTCATACCAGTTCAGCAGGCCGTCGATGCCTATGCCGACCTCTGAAAGCACGAAGCCGCCGAGCGGGATGTCGGGCCGTACGCAGCCGCAGGTGCCGATGCGCAGGATGTTGAGAGCCTTGCGCTCGGCTTTCTCCTCCCTGGTCGAGAAGTCAATGTTGACCAGGGCGTCCAGCTCGTTCATCACGATGTCGATGTTGTCCGTGCCTATGCCGGTGGACAACACGGTAATGTCCTTGCCGTGATATTTGCCGGTTATGGTGTGGAATTCCCTCGAGGCTTTGTCGCATACTATGCTTCCTTCGTCGAAGTACTGGGCCACGGCCGGGACGCGGTTCTGGTCGCCCACCAGTATCACGGTGTCGGCCAGGTCTTTCGGCAGGATGTGAAGATGGAAAACGGATCCGTCGCCGTTGATTATCAATTCAGATTCAGCTATCCTTCTCATTTTGATGCTTTGGGCGGTATCTTGCCGTTTTTCTTGTTCTTGCGTATGATGTGGTATGCGATGACTTCCGACTCGTCGCGCCAGATGTATCTGATGGCCAGCAGCAGAAGCACTATGCAGACGAAGGGGAAGAGGGAGGCGACTGTGAATGTGTATACTTTCTTGAATTCGAAGAAATATACCAGTATCCATACCTGGTATGCCAGCAACAGCAGGATGTTGATTATGCAGATGCGTATCTGCAGTATCCTGGCCTTATAGTAGAAGATCGCAACGACGCAGAGCGCCATCGTCACGAAAGTGAAGATGATGAACTGCGAACGGTTGACGAACTTGATGGCGAAGCGGGACAGTTCACCCGCCGTGTCACCTGCATCAGGCACCATCACATAGCACATATCGGCGCTGAACATCGATATCAGAAGCCCTGCGCAGATAAGCAAGAATAAGGTTTGGACACGCTGCCACATAATAGTGCTGTTTCGTACAAATTTAATAAAAAAACTCTCAGGAGGTTATTGTTGCTGCTCTGTGCAGTATTTTTTGATGACGCTGTAGGCGTCGGAGATGCCCAGTTCGCCCGCCTTGCTCATATCGAGGCAGCCCTTCTCCTTGTCCTTGAGGTATATAAGCACAAGTCCGCGGTTGTAGTAGGCCTCCGGAAGGTAGGGATAGAGGTCTAAGGCTTTGGTATACTGGGTTATGGCTGTCAGCATATCCTCGCTGAGGCAGAACAGGTTGCCGAGGTTGTAGTAGGTGTAGGGGAAGTCCGGAGCCACCTCCGCCGCCTTCATAAAGTCGCTTATCGCGGCAGAATAGTCGTAGGTGCGGACGGTGCTGTTGTCGGAAACCGTAACCCTTGCCGTAGCGGAATTGTCGAGCGACAGCACGCGGATGTTGTTGTCCATCGACGATATGAAGTCGGTCATATCGGCCTGCAGTACGCCCCTGTTGATATAGACGAATTCATTGTCAGGCTCCAGCGTGCCGGCCTCGTTGTAGCAGGCCATAGCGGTGTTGAACTGGTTCTGGCTGTTCTCCAGTATGGCCTTGGCGAACAGGTTCTCCGCATTCTTGTCATTTATGACATCCCGGTTCACCGCCGCCAGCTTTGCGGAGGTGTTTTCCACGAGGTTGTCTTTCTCGGTGGTCAGGGCTATGTCAAGAGGCACAGCCTTGTAGAATTCGTCGAGCTTTTCGTATTGCAACTTGCGGGACAGGGCGGTCAGGTCGCTGATCTCGCTCTTTCTCGCAATGGCGAACCTGTAAAGCGGCTTGAGCCCGATGTCGACGTCGCGGTACTGCAGCAGTTCGTTGTCGAAGTTCTTCTTCGCAAAGTCGGCGTCGAAGTCGATGAGGTGGCTGTAGCCCTGGGTGGTGTCGGCGAAGGCTTCATATCCTTCCTTGGTGGAAGTGCTCTGCTGATAATCCCTGATCTTCACCCGGGCCGTTTCGTAGTCCCTCTGCGAAGCCGCCCACTGCCCAAGCATATTGCGGGCATAGGCGCGGTTCATATATGCCTTGGCGAAGTCGGGGTAGAGTTCTATGGCTTTGGTGTAGTCGGATATGGCGTTTTCGTAGCGGCGCATCTCGAGGAACACCGAGGCGCGGTTGAAATATGCCAGCACGTTCTCCGAATTGATGTTGATGACGCGGTCATAGTCGTCAAGCGCCTTCTCGTAGTCTCCTATCTGGGAGTAGATCAACGCTCTGTTGTACAATGTCAGGGCGTTGCCCGGGTCGTCCCGCAGCACTTTGCCCAGATCGTCAAGGGCTCCGCCGATGTCTTTGTTGTCGTATTTCATCAAGCCTCGGTTGAAGTAGGCCAGAGTATTGGTACTGTCCAGCTGGATGGCCGTGTCGAGGTCTTGGATGGCATCCTCGAACTGCTCGCGGAGGGCATAGATGCGGGCCCTGCGCACGAAGGCCTCTGCGTCGTGGCGGTTGAGCTTGATGGCCTGGTTGTAGTCGTCAAGGGCCTTGGTGGTGTCGCCCAGGAACAGGTGGCTGGCGCCGCGGTTGATGAAGGCCGCAGCGTCTTCGGGTTCGTTGCGTATGTACCTGTCGAAGTCCTCCACTGCCTTCTCGAACTGCTGCGACATGAAATAGACCACGCCGCGGCTGAAATAGAGACCGGTGTAGCCGGGCCTCAGGCCGACTGCGGTGGCCAGGTCCGCGAGAGCTTCGTCATATTTGCCGCTCTGGCTGCGGGCGATGGCGCGGTAGTGATAGCCCAGGGTGTATATGGGATTCTTCTGCAGCGTCAGGTCGAAGTCCTTCTCGGCTCCTGCATAGTCGCCGAGGTCGTACTTGGCTATGCCGCGGAAGAAGAATGCCTCGTAGTCGGTAGTGTCCAGTCTCGAAAGCACGTTGAAGCTCGCGATGGCGTCTGCATATTTGCCGTCGGCAAGCGCCCTGCGCCCGCGCATATAGAAATGCTCGGGATTGTACTGTGCTCCGGCCTGGAGGCAGGAGAGAATTCCGATCAGGGTGAGCAATATGTATCTCTTTATGCGCATCAGAGTGTCGAGTATCTGTAGATCACATCAAAAATCAGGGCAGTGCGTTTCTGCAGCATTCCGAAATCAATAATGTCGACTGTGTCGGTCGGCTTGTATGTGTGGTCGTGGAAGGCGGAGGTGAAGAGCAGGGAGGGAATCCTCTTGTTTCTGAAAGGATACTGGTCGCCCGTGCGGTATATCATATCCGTGAACGTTTTGCTGCCGTAGAACGTGTAGTCAATATCCATGCCGAAACGATTGCCGAAGTTGCTGTAGCGGATGATGCCCTGCAGGCGGTCGGGCAGGGTCTCTTCCCCGAGGACGATGAGATAGTCGGGCCGGTTGCGGTGCACGGGGACAAGAGTCGTGCCGAGCATATCAAGATTGACGGCGCAAACCACCTTGCCGGCTGGGAAGGGGAGATGGCGGACGAAATAGTCGCTGCCCAGCAGGTCCAGTTCCTTGCCGTCGTAAGCCACGAAGATCAGGTTGCGGTTCGGGCCTGCTCCTTCGGCACGCATCTTGGCGAAAGCCTGCGCCAGGGCGAGCATCGCAGTTACTCCCGACGCGTTGTCGTCGGCTCCGTTGTAGATGCTGCCTCCCAGGATGCCGAGATGGTCGTAATGCGCTCCGATGACTATGTATTCGTCGCTCATCCCGTTGGCCGGCACCACTCCGATCACGTTCCTGACGGCTATGGTGTCCTTCACCCTGAAGGATTGGGTGTAGTTCCAGTTGAAGGGTTTGAGCCCGTATTTGCGGAAGCGCTCCCTGATGAACTGCTCTGCGCTGAGTTTTCCTTTCGAGCCGGTGGCCCTGCCTTCCGCCATATCGTCGGCAAGATACTCCAGGGTCTGCTTAAGGTCCTCCACTTGAATCAGCTGCTCATAGCGGAGCTGCGCCTGTCCGGATGCAGCCAGCGCCTGGAAGAAGAACAGCAGTAAGAGGAAGATTCTGCGCATAAAAACAATTCTATCTCGTAAAAATAAGAAATTCGTCATTTTTATGCCTAACTTAGCCACCCGATTTTAGAATTTATATGAAAAAGATATATTTCGCGCTGCTATTCCTCCTGACCAGCCTCGCCTGTATGGCCCAGGGGCTTCCTGCCGTTCCTGACAGCGTTGTCCCCATCCGGCTTCCGATGGACACTCTGGATACGCAGGACAAGTATACCCGCATAATATTGTTTGACGACCATACCTGGAACTATCTCGACCTGGGACATCCGAAGATTGACACTGCAAGCCTCTTCGATCAGTACTGGACGACAACCGAGATGCACGCATACAGGAACTATCCTGCCAGCCAGATCCCCGATGAGATAGACCTCCTTCTCGCAGATTCCCTCAACAACTACTGTGCGCCCATCCTTGGCCCTGTCTATAGCGGCTACAAGGTGCGCCACGGAAGCCAGCACACCGGAGTCGACATCCCGCTGTCTACTGGCGATACGATCGTGGCTGCATTTGACGGGGTCGTGCGCTATGTGGGAACTACCAAGCAGACCGGAGGCTATGGCAACCTTGTGGTCATCAGGCATTCAAACGGCCTCGAGACATACTACGGCCACCTGTCCAAGACACTCTGCGAGCCGAACGATCCTGTCAAGGCCGGCGACGTGATCGGACTGGGCGGCAGCACCGGGCGCAGCACCGGGCCTCATCTCCACTTCGAGACCAGATACAAGGGGCAGACTTTCGATCCGGACCGCGTGATTGATTTCCAGACGGGTGCGCTGCGCGATTCTATCCTTACGCTCCACAAGCACTATTTCAGCATCTATTCCCATTACGGCCAGACCGACACCGAGTCCAAGGCCGCATCCGACCGCATAGTGTACAGCGTCCGTTCGGGAGACACCCTCAGCGGCATCGCCAAGAAATACGGTACGACTGTCTCAGCGATCTGCAAGCTCAACAACATTTCATCCAAGAAGACGTTGAGGATAGGGGAGAAACTCATCGTACGATAGTCTATGGATTTCCTTGCCTTTTCGGACATATGGGACTGGATTGAGCTTGTGGCAACGGTCCTGGGCATCCTGTATGTGATCAAGGAGGTCCAGCAGAGGGTGTCGATGTGGTACTACAACATCTTCTGCGCCATCGCCTACGTGGCCATAGGCATCCATCAGTATCTCTGGGGTTCTGTGTGCCTGAATGTCTATTACGTCATAATGGCGTTCCTGGGCATCTACCGTCTCACGAAAGACAAGGCTTCGGTGGCAGAAGGCGCCGCGGGCGAAAAGGACAAAACCATCGTCGTGCGTCCTCTGTCCAGCCGTACGCTTGTGACTTCCCTTGCGGTGTTTGCGGTTGCCGCCACAGCGCTCTACTTCGTGTTCAGGTCTCTTGACGATCCGCAGCCGGTACTGGACTCAGTTACTATGACACTGAGCATCGTCGGCACATACTGGCTGACGAAGTCCTATATCGAGGTGTGGTTCATCTGGATCATCTCAGATATCCTGCAGATTGCAATGTATGCCCTGCAGGGTATGCCGGCCCCGGCATTTATGTTCGTAGTCTACCTTGCCGCCAGCGTATATGGCTACTTCCACTGGCGCAAGAATATGACAGTCATAGAATAATTCGGTTATCTCTTCCATTCGGCTTTGCGCCAGCTGCGCCCTGTCACGACGGGTGCTGAAGTCTTTTGCTGCTTCTGGACGGTCATGCGGGATGCGGTCGGGGCACTGGCAGATGTCTTCCTGTTGACGGCGTCGTAGGCGACGAAGTCTTCGTAGCTGACGTCGGTGCCAAAAGCCAGTTTGTGGATTCTCTTCCAGATGGCATAGCGTGAGGGAGCGTTGAAGCGTCCTTCATTGTTGTCCATGATGCTGGTCAGCGAAGGACGCCATGCTCCGGTCGCGTGTGTGTCACCGCCTTCGAATACGCCAAGTTCATCGTACTTGTAGCGCTCGTCGGCAAGGAAAGCGGACCACTTCACTTTCGCGGGGTCGGGAGTTACATCGATGTTGGCGTACCAGCCGTTTGCGGAGTAGCTCACAATCTGCTCTTTCCTGTCTTTCGGAAGGGGACCGGTATAATCGTAAAAATATTCGTCCAGCAATTTTCCGAATCCGTGACCGCACTCGTGACGGAGCACGACACCTGTCCTCTCGAAGCTGTCGTCGAGCTTGGTGAAGTAGACAAGGGACGGGCCGCTTGCAAACTTGTCCTTAACCCACTTGTCAGGGTCATACATATAGGCTGTGCCGGCGTAATACTTGAAGTCAGGCTGGTTGCCGCAGATGAGTACCAGGACCTCCTGCATGCGCTCATCATCCTTGACGGCTTTGCGGGCCATCTCGAAGCACTTCGGGTCGTTTCCGGTTATCTGCGATCCGCCGACAAGGGCCGATCCGAGGCTCTGTCCGCCGCGCTCGAAACCTTCCGTGGCGGAAACTGTCGTGACGAAATAGATGTTGAAGAGGTTGCGGAACGGCTTGTAAGGCTCTATGGCGAAGAATTGTTCGACGATGGCTTTCATATCCTTCAGATACTTGCCGCTTGCGACTTCCCTGTCTGAATATGCGTCACCCATCACGACGAGGTCTATGCCGCGTCCTTCGGAGGCTTTCTGGTAGACGGTCACTTCGCCCTCGGCCGAATAGTCGCTTGAGATGTAGAAGTCCGGTTCGGGCAGATCCGTGTAGTCATAGGACTTCATTATGTCCCAATACTGTTTCCAGTCGACATTGTTGGTATAGATCGAGAATGTCCTTGACGGCACATAGAATTTCATTTTTGGAGCATTGGTCATCTGCAGGTCGCCCCGGAAGGGAGGGATGAGGCTGCGGAAATAAACCGCCTCCAGGGCTCCGCAACCCATAATGGGATTCCACCCGCCGAAATCCCTGAGATTCGCGGACAGGGTCAGGGTCTTCAGGGACGTGCAATGAGCAAAGGCGTATGCACCGATGGAAGTGACCTGGTCGCCCATTGTCACGGAACGGAGGTTTTCTCTTTCGTAGAACACTTTATCCCCGATCCTGGTGACCTCGTCGGGGATAACATAATCTGCATCGATATTGGGAAGCAGAACCATCAGTTCGTGGTCTTTGTTCATAAGGCCCTTATGGTCGGACGTGGCGTATTTGCCGTTCAGGCTTTCCAGATTGTCACATCCATCGAAAGCCACTCCTATGCCTTCCATCGATTCCGGGACAGTCAGGCTCCTGAGTTTCTTGCATCCTTCGAAGGAATAATTCTCAATGTGTCGGATTCCCTCGGGTATTGTATAAGATGACTCATCCTTTCCGGCGAAGAAGGTCAGAATCATAGGAGCCCAAGCGCAGTCGCGGTCGTAGAGGAATTTGCGGTCGGCGGAGATGAAATGGCTGTCTCCGAGAAGATTCCTCAGTTCGAAACACTCCTTGAATGCGTAATGGGCCATTTGCTTGACGGAAGCCGGAATCGTGACTGATTCCAGGCCTGAAGCTTGGAAGCACATATCACCTATGGTCTCCAATCCTGCGGGGAGGACTATGGATTTCAGTTCGGGAGTTCTTGCGAAGACTCCGTCCACCAGCTTGACGACTCCTGCCGGGACTTCGTATGAAGAAACACCGACCGGTGCGAAACCGTAAAGCACTCCGTCGATGATGACAAGGCGGCCGTCTTGCGAAACGTGGTGTCCTGTAAACCGCTCCAGATTGGCTTTCTCCCTGCTTACAAAACTAGCTGAGCCGACTTCTTTCAGGCTGGCTGGTATCCTGAATTCCGTAACCTTGTCGGAGAAAAGCAAAATATTGTTTCCTATGGTTTCCACACAATCCGGGATAAGTATGCCGGTCAGCCTTTGGCTTTCTTCTTCGCTGTCTGTGAGCCGGACGAAGTCCTTGACCGCTCCGCTGAACTGAAGGACGCCATATCCTTTGGCTGTGTTGTATTTGTTGGATTTAAGCGTGCTGGCTCCCTGGTTGTTGACATTGGTCAGGGCCTTTCCGTCAGAGGTGGTATACCAGACCTCGGTGTCGGCAGGCATCTCTCCTTCAGGGAATCCCTGGCCGCCCTGGATGCAGGTTACCGTACATTTGGCGGAGAAATCGCCGCTCTGCGCTGTGATGGTGCAGGTGCCGGGGCCGACTGCGGTCACTACTCCCTTAGGGTCGACTGTCGCTACTTTGGGGTCGTCTGTGGTCCAGGCGACGGACTTTTCGGTAGCGTCGGCCGGCGATACTGTTGCCACGAGGGTCAAGGTCTCACCAACATATATCGTGGCTTCCTTGAGGTCGAGGCTGATGCCGGTCACAGGTATGCGGGCGGGACTTACGTTCACCTGGCATACGGCGCTCTTGCCGCCTGCCGATGCGGTGATGTTGGCTGAGCCTTCGCCGACAGCTTTCACGACACCGTTGGATACGGTCGCCACGCTGGTGTTGGAGCTTGACCAGGTGACTTCCTTCTCGGTCGCATTGGAGGGCGAGACGGTAGCGCTGAGGCTGATTGTTCCGCCGACTTCAAGGGCGGCTGTAGTCTGGCTCATCGATATGCTGGAAACTGGTACTACCGGGTCATCAGGCGGAGTACAGCCAATCACGAAACCGAGGGTAAGAACTGACAGTATCACAAATATGGACAAAGAGGTCGAAAGCTTTTTCATAAGGCTCAATATTGTTTGTACTAAAATAAGGATTTTTTCTGAATAGATTATATTTGTGTCAGATGACTGCAGGCAAATGGCATATATAGGTCTTATTTCAGATACGCACGGTCACTTTGACGATAAGCTGCGCAAGTTTCTCGATCCGGTCGATGTAGTGTGGCACGCCGGAGATTTCGGTACCGGTGAAGTGGCGCAGGAAATTGCTGCTTTCAAGCCTCTGGTGGGCGTCTATGGCAACTGCGACGGCTATGACGTGCGGAGTTTCCATTCAGGCGTGGAGTGTTTCGAACAGGACGGTATGGGTGTGCTGATGACTCACATCGGCGGCTACCCTGGCCATTATGACCTGCGTGCCCAACGCCTGATCGAGATGGTGCGTCCGCAGATCTTCGTCTGCGGTCATTCACACATTCTCAAAGTGGTCTATGACAAGCACTACGATATGATGGTTCTCAACCCGGGCGCCTGCGGCGTTGAGGGTTTCCATCTGGTGCGCACCGCCCTCCGTTTCCGCATAGAAGACGGCAAGCTCAAGGATATGGAAGTGGGCGAGTGGCCCAAGTTTACCAAGTCGTGAAAGGGTGATTTGAAAGGTAGGAGTTGTAGTAACGCCTGTCACCGGTGACTTCTTCGCCCAGCCAGGCGGGGTTGCTGATGGGCTCGTCTACGGTGTCAAGTTCGATTTCTGCTATGATGAGGCCTGCGTTGGCTCCTTCGAAAACGTCGATTTCCCAGGGATGGTGTCCGTTCAGGCTGCGGACAAGGTGGCGTGTTTTCTCAATGGGTGTAGGTTCGGCGAGTTCCAGGAGTTTCTCCGCGTCTTCGGCCGGGATTTCTTTCTCCCACTCGAAGCGGGAGAGTCCGCCGTCTTCAGAGGGGCCCTTCACTGTGATATAGGCCTGGCTGTCCTTCAGACGTACGCGCACTGTCCTGCCTTTCGATGAATTGAGGTATCCCTGTACGATGTGGTGCGATTCGTAGACTTCCCCGAGGAAATCTCCCTTCACCAGAAACTTGCGTTCTATTTCCTGTGCCATAACAATACTCTTTGGCGCAAAGATAAAACCGGAAATGTCATTTGCCAGAGAAGCGGCCGGCGAATATGATGGAGCCGGAACCCCATTCATCAATCACGTACAAGAACGGCTGGTCTGCGTGGAAGACGATGTGCTGCCCGGGTTGGAGCGGTCCGGCGCTTCCATACCATCCTGTCATCGATACGGCAGCAGCCTCAGTCCTTTCTTCATCCACCTTTATAACGGCATCCTGCTTTATCAAGCTGAGAAAGAAAGCAGTCTCAGACAAGGCGCTGAAATCTGCCTTTGGACTGAATGCAGCAGGCATTCCCATGTCCGAGAGGATCTTATTGAGCTCGATTTCGTATTTTGTCTCGAACTTGGGTAGCCACACATCCACTTCGCACCTAACGAAGTTGCCGCCGTGCGTGAGATTATACCAGTCGGTGCTTTTCAGGGCCTCAGTCACATCGGAAAGTGTCTTGCCATCGGCAGGCAATATTACCTTCATACTGAAAGCAGCATTGCCGTAAGAGAGCCGTAAGATCCTGTACTCATCATTCTCATAATAAAAAGCAGAGCGTTCGTCCTTCATCATTGGAACTTTTTTTACAGATCCCTCCGAGGTGGTGAATATTTCACTGGCAGTGTTTTCTTTTGGAAACTTATCCTGCCACTGGCTGTTGAAATACAGAGCATTGAGGAGATAGGCGACAGCTTGAGGAGATACATCATCCAGAACCTTGGGTATGAGCCCTTTGGTCTTTTCTGAGCACCAACCGTTGATGGCTTTCAATGTGCTGGCGGGATCGCTGAAGTCCAGATTGGCGGCTTCGGCCTGGTAATACTTGCCGATAGTGCTCTTATAGCTGTCGAGGACAGGGTATCTCTGATTGACAAAGATGGAGTTGGCGATGTTTATCTTGGTCCTTTTGTCCAGAGAAGGCAGCTGTTGCATCATAGACTGACCGAATTCGTTCACGGCGTCTGCTTCGCCAGCGCCGTAGCCGAGTACCTTGCAGATTTCATCGGCAGTCTGACCCTGGGCTCCATCGAGAATCATTCCGAGCAGGAGTTGCAGGCTGATAGGCGATATTATAAAATCCCCCTTCTCTGTTCTGCTCACGCGGTCGATGAAGTCAAAAGCGAAAGTATTGCCTTGCCTTGCAAATTCTTTCGACTTGGTGGACAGTTGGACTTCCTTGAATGGATTGTTGGCCAAATCTTCTGGATCCACATATTCTTCCCCACCTTCAATCTTGTTGCAGGAAATGGTTCCCAAGACAATGGCAGCAATAGCGGCAATGACAGCAAATCGTCTCATAATTATGCTTAATAATATCGTTTCTTGATATATAACGCACAAACTTACAAAATACTGCTCGCACTTACATAAAATTTGATGAGTAGTAAGAAATACAAACAGTGACAGCGTATCAAAGGGCGGAAGGTCGCAGGAAAGCAAAGGCTCGGAGGTAACTCGCCCGTGTCAGGGAAAAATGGAGCAGGGCAATCGGCCTTGGAAGGCATCCTGGAGCAGGTGGGTCTGCTCCACTGCCAGAAATAAGCTAGTGGAGCAGGCCAACCCCCTTCAGAGGCCTCTCTGGGGCATACTCGCCTGCTCCATTTTGCCGCCGTGTCACAGACCTGACTTGCGGCGACCTCCGTTCGCTGACGCTCACTCCGACCCTCCCGTTGCCTACTTCGTCATCGCTGCGCGATAACTCGTATTCAACGGGCCCCTCCCTCTTTACTACCGAGGGCGGTAGTGTCGCCGGCAAGTCAGTCTGTTCGGGCGGCTTTTCACTTCCCATCGTACAAGGTCTGCTAAAACAGTGTACACCTTGTACATTATTGCACTATTATCAGGGCGCATCAGCGCCGTGGCGGAGTGTGCGCAATGTCCGAAGGACACGAGCCACGAAGCCACCCGGGTTCTGCGAAGCAGGTTCCGGCATTTCCCCCTTGGGGGATGTCGCGAAGCGACAGGGGGTTAGACTTTCCGCGAGAAAAAAAGCCCTGCGTGTGCAGGGCTTTATTTCGAGCGGAAAACGGGTTTCGAACCCGCGACCTTCGGCTTGGGAAGCCGACGCTCTGCCAACTGAGCTACTTCCGCGTGTTGGTGTTGCAAATGTACTCCAATTAATGTAATTTTACAAGATGCGAATAGCGTAGAAACAAACCTAATAATACATAATCAAAATGCTGAATCACAAATTAGTCCTCAGATGCTTCGAAAAGCAGTTCGGACACAAGAAATGCAGCCTGTACACCTCTCCTGGCCGCATCAACCTCATCGGAGAACACACTGACTACAACGGCGGATTCGTACTTCCGGCAGCTATCGACAAAGCTATGTCAGTGGCCATCTGCAAGAACGGAACCGACACCATCAACGTATATTCAATGGACTTCAAGGCCCGCCTGGCGATAGACATCAACGGCCCGAAACCCGAAGAGCAGTGGGCTTGCTACATCTACGGTGTAGTGGCAGAAATGAAGAAGCGTGGCGCAAACCCCGGCGGCTTCGACTGCGTGTTCGGAGGTGACGTTCCCCTCGGAGCAGGTATGTCTTCATCTGCAGCCCTCGAGTCAGTGTTCGGCTATGCCATCAACGACCAGTTCAAACTCGGCTTCAAGCGCGAAGACCTCGCCAAGATTGGCCAGATGACAGAGCACAACTATGTAGGTGTGCGTTGCGGAATAATGGACCAGTTCGCATCTCTGTTCGGCAAGGACGGCCACGTGATCCGTCTGGACTGCCGCAGCCTCAAATACAAGAGATTCCCGTTCAATCCCCGCGGATACAGGGTTGTCCTCATCGACACTATGGTGAAACACACCCTCGCTTCGTCTGAATACAACGTTCGCCGCGCACAGTGCGAAGAGGGCGTTGCAAGGATTGCAAAGGACCATCCCGGTGTTGAGCTGCTCCGCGACGTGACTCCCAAGATGCTCGAGAGCTACAAGGACAAACTGGACCCGATGGTATTCAAGAGATGCTCTTATGTGGTATACGAAGACAAGCGCTTGCTCGACGGCTGCCGCGACCTTGAGAAGGGCGACCTGAAGGCATTCGGCGCCAAGATGTTCGCAACCCACGACGGCCTCAGCAAGGACTACGGCGTGAGCTGCGAGGAGCTCGACTTCATAGTGGACATCGCACGCAAGAACGAAGGCGTCATCGGTGCACGTATGATGGGCGGCGGCTTTGGCGGCTGCGTGATCAGCATCGTGAAGTCCGGTGCATACAAGGGCTACATCGAGGATGTCAAGAAAGCCTACATCAAGAAATTCGGCAAGGATCCGCGCGTGATCAATGTGGTCATCAGCGACGGTGCCAAGAAGTGGAATCTGAGAAAAATCAAATAACTATGGCAGAAATCAAACATTTCACTCTCACCAACAGCAAAGGCGAGAGCGTCGTACTGAGCAACTTCGGAGCCAGCATCCTGGCAATCAACGTTCCTGACCGTGGCGGCCGCATCGACAACGTGGTTCTGGCCTATGCCAAGGACGAGGACTACTATGACGACGGCCCGTTCCTGGGCAAGACTCCCGGAAGGTATTCCAACCGTATCGCGAAGGGCCACTTCACCCTCGACGGCAAGCAATACACCCTCTCCATCAACTGCGGCACCGAGCACCTGCACGGCGGCATCAAGGAAGAGAGCTATGCCAACCGCGTGTGGGACGCAGAGCAGAAGGGCAATTCAGTAGTGATGTCACTCTTCAGCCCTGACGGTGACGCCGGCTATCCCGGCAATCTCAAGGTTCAGGCTACCTACACCTGGGACGATGCCAGTTGCCTCACCCTAGACTTCGTCGCCACCACCGATGCCAAGACTGTCGTAAACCTCACCAACCACGTCTATTTCGACCTCCGCGGCGCCAGCAACAAGCAAGGCGGCATCCTCAACCACGTGCTGAAGCTCAACTGCAGCAGGTATCTGCCCACCGACGACCAGTTGATCCCCACCGGCGAAATCGCCCCTGTTGCCGGAACTCCTATGGACTTCACCAAAGGCAGGATTGTGGGCAAGGACATCCACGATTACAGCTTCCCCGCACTCAAGTTCGGCAAGGGTTATGACGCTTGCTTTGCTATCGACGATTTCGACGGCACCATCAAACCGATTGCAGAGCTGAGCGAGCCCGCTACCGGCAGAAAGATGGTTCTGAGCACCAACAAGCCCGGAGTCCAGCTCTATACCGGTAACTATCTTGAAGGCTGCCCCAACGGCCCTGACGGATATGTCTACAAGGAGAATGACGGCCTGGCCCTCGAGTGCCAGGACTTCCCGGACGCTCCCAACCATCCGAACTTCGGCTACAAGCCTCTGGAGCCCGGCGAGACCTACCATCACACTATGAAATGGCAGTTCTCCGCTGAATAGGCCATCAGATTGTCATTTTGAACATCAAATCAAGGGTGTCACCTTCAATCGGTGGCGCCCTTGATTGTTTTTTTGTAAGTGAGTTTTTATTTTTGCAACGTCATATAACCTGCCGGACTGCGGCATTCAGTGATTTATTATGAGAAAAGTAAGAGTATTCGCACCTGCATCCATCGCAAATATGGGCTGCGGCTTCGACATCATAGGCCTTGCCCTTGACGAAGTTGGAGACATCATCGAAATCGTTCAAAGCGAGGGAGACGGCCTGACTATCACCAACAAGACAGACGTTCCGCTTCCTGAAGACATCGAGAAGAACGTGATAACACCGGTGGTGAGAGCTTTTCTCAAGAAGATCGGCAAGAAAGCCCAGATCGACGTCACCATCTGCGAGAAGATCTATCCCGGCAGCGGTATCGGCTCAAGCGCGGCATCCAGTGCTGCAGCAGCCTACGGTATGAACGAACTCTACGGCTGCCCTCTGACAGAGGAAGAAGTGGTCGAGTGCGCTATGGAAGGTGAAAACCTCGCTTCCGGCGGATATCACGCCGACAATGCCGCTCCCGCAGTGATGGGCGGCATCATCCTCATCCGCGGCTATGAACCCCTGGACGTAGTGAAGATTTCCGTGCCCGGCAACTTCTACTGCGCAGTAATCCATCCCCGCATCGTCGTTACCACCAAGGAGGCACGCGAGATCCTGCCCAAGCAGGTTCCCCTGCACACCGCCATTACCCAGTGGGGCAATGTGGGCGGTCTGGTGGCCGGCCTCTTCACCTCAGACATCGAGCTTGTGGGCCGTTCAATGAAGGATGTTATAGCAGAGCCGTACCGCAAACAGTTCATTCCCGGTTTCGACGAGCTCCGCGAGAAAGTCCTGGAGGCCGGCGCCCTTGCGATGAATATTTCCGGTTCTGGCCCCTCAGTGTTCGCCCTCTGTAACCACAGGGACAAAGCTGAGGCCGCAGGAAAGATTATGGGTGAGCATTTCACTTCGCGCGGCATCGAGAATGAGGTTTATGTGGTTAAGGTTTCCAACAAGGGAGCCAAACTGACAAGAGTTTCCATCTGATGATTTACTATAGTACAAGAGACAAGGAAAGGCTGCATCCCTACAGCCTTAAGGAAGCTGCGTTTATGGGTCTTGCACCCGACGGCGGCCTGTTCGTGCCTGAGCGTATCCCCGCAGTCGATATGGCGGTGGTGGAGAGCAAGGCGGCTGAGTCGTATGCCGAGATGGCCTGCTATCTGGCCGGCCTGTTCTTCGGCGAAGATGAGCCTGAGACCGACCTGCGCAGGATGGTCTTCAATGCCTACAACTTCGATTGCTCGCTGGTGAAGGTGGGGGAGGGTAAGTTCACCCTCGAACTGTTCCACGGACCGACCTTTGCCTTCAAGGACTTCGGCGCCCGCTTTATGGGCGGAATGCTCGGATTGCTGAACCAGTCTGCCGAAGACCTGGTGGTGCTTACTGCGACATCGGGTGATACCGGAAGTGCCGTGGCAGCAGGTTTCTACAACGTGCCGGGCATAAAGGTGGTGGTGCTCTATCCGAACGGAAAGGTTTCTGACCTGCAGGAGAGCCAGATGACCACTCTGGGAGGCAACATCCGTCCAGTGCGCGTGAACGGCAACTTCGATGACTGCCAGGCTCTCGTAAAGCAGGTTTTCAATGATTCTGCGTTCCGTTCTCACGTCAACGTGACTTCGGCCAACTCCATAAACATCCTTCGCTGGATTCCCCAGTCATTCTACTATTTCTACGGCTGGTGCCAGTGGAAGAAGGCGACAGGGGCCGAACTGCCCACCATCGTCGTGCCCAGCGGCAACTATGGCAACATCACCGCCGGTATGCTGGCCCACGCAATGGGACTGCCCGTGAAGGGCTTCGTGGCCGGCTCGAACGCCAACGACGTCGTGCCTGAATATCTCCAGACAGGTGTCTACAACCCCCGCGAGAGCGTGCGCACCATCGCCAATGCAATGGATGTCGGTGCTCCGAGCAATTTCGAGAGGATGATGTATCTCTACGGTGAGGATTTCGACCGTCTCACCGGCGAGCTGGCTGGCTTCAGCAATACCGATGCTGAGATCCTGGCAGGCATCAAGGAGATGTACGATAAGTTCGGCTATGTTTCCGACCCTCACAGTGCGGTGGGCTACAACGCCTCGAAGTTCTACGGCATCGAGGGATTCTGGCTCTCAACAGCCCATCACGCCAAGTTCCGCGAGGTCATCGCAGACACCCTAGGCCGCGAATTCCCCATCCCCGAAGGCCTCCAGGTCGCAATGCGCAAACAGAAGCACTTCCACCCGATGGATGTGTCAGTCGCCGCGCTCGAGGATTATATTGAGGAGTGCGTGAGAGGGTGATTTTTCCCTGTTATTAAACTATATTGTACAAGGTCTGCATTTTTGCTGCAGACCTTGTACGTTTTTATTTTTCTTTCCCTTGATTTACTGGGTATTACGGTTTTGAGATGTACAAGGTGTGTCGTGTTTTTGCAGACCTTGTACGCCACGGCTGGCAGGCAGAATGCCGCAAGGCAACATTGTGCCCCACTTTGCGAGGCCGGCCTTTTAGCCGAGCAAAGAAGGGGGTCAGGAGGGGCGCGGCCGTAAGGCCGTCGGTTGCCCTAGGCATTGCTGCCGACAGCCGTGGCGTTCTTGCACGACAAGATCGAATGCTCGTCCCGTCCGCAAAATCAAACAGCCCCGCATCTTTGGGATGCAGGGCTGTTCTTATTGTGTGCTGTTCAGGAATATTGGCTTTGACTAGGCTTTGCCGTTGCTTCCGAGAACGTTGATGATCTTGTGGATGTAAAGCTTCTTCATGCTGTCGCGGGCAGGACCGAGGTATTTACGAGGGTCGAATTCGGCCTTCTTCTCGTTGAGGACCTTGCGGACTGCAGCAGTCATAGCCAGACGTGAGTCTGAGTCGATGTTGATCTTGCAGACTGCGCTCTTGGCTGCCTTGCGGAGCTGATCCTCGGGAATACCGATGGCTGCTTCGAGCTGACCGCCGTTTGCGTTGATGGTCTCAACTTCTTCCTGGGGAACTGATGATGAACCGTGGAGAACGATCGGGAAGCCGGGGAGTTCTTTCATCACACCGTCGAGCACGTCGAATGCCAGCGGCGGGGGAACAAGACGGCCGGTCTTGGGATCCTTGGTGCACTGCTCGGGTTTGAACTTGTAGGCACCGTGTGAAGTACCGATAGAGATGGCGAGAGAGTCGCAACCGGTCTTGGTCACGAAATCAACGACCTCTTCGGGACGGGTATATGTATGATGCTCAGCGCTTACCTCATCCTCAACTCCTGCGAGGACTCCGAGTTCACCCTCAACTGTAACGTCGAACTGGTGTGCGTATTCAACGACCTTCTTGGTCAGTGCTACGTTCTCGTCGTAAGGCAGGTGGCTGCCGTCGATCATAACTGATGAGAAACCGAAATCTACGCAGCTCTTGCAAGTCTCGAAGCTGTCACCGTGGTCGAGGTGAAGAACGATCTGGGGTTTCTCCCAACCGAGTTCTTTAGCATATTCCACAGCACCCTGGGCCATATAGCGGAGAAGGGTCTGGTTTGCATAGTTGCGGGCTCCTTTGCTGACCTGCAGGATCACCGGACTCTTGGTCTCGGCTGCTGCCTGGATGATGGCCTGGAGCTGCTCCATATTGTTGAAGTTGAAAGCAGGGATGGCGTAACCGCCGTTGATAGCCTTCGCAAACATCTCGCGGGTGTTGACAAGGCCTAATTCTTTGTATGAAACCATATTATTGAGTAATAATTTATATCCGCGCAAATTTATAAATAAAATGATAAATTTGTAGACCAACATCTCTTTTATGAGCAAGAAAGTCGTCATTTTTTCAGCCCCCTCAGGATCAGGCAAGACCACCGTGGTCAAGCATCTGATTTCCAAGTTTCCCCGCCTCGAATTCTCAATTTCCGCAACTTCGCGTCAGCCCCGTGGCGCAGAGGTGGACGGCAAGGATTACTATTTCCTGAGTCAGGAGGAATTCCAGGCCAGGATTGCCGACGACCAGTTCGTGGAATACGAGCAGGTCTATCAGGGGTCATACTACGGCACTCTGAAGAGCGAGGTGGAGCGCATCTGGAACAATGGCAACATCATTCTTTTCGACGTGGACGTGAAGGGCGGAGTCAATCTCAAGAAGTATTTCGGGGACGATGCGCTGTCGGTCTTCATCCAGGCCCCGTCTCCGGAGGAACTGCGCCGCCGTCTGGAGAAGCGCGGCACTGACAGTCCCGAGGCTATCGAGAAACGCGTGGCCAAGGCTGCGGAGGAGATGGAATATGCCGACAAGTTCGATGTCGTGCTGATTAATGACGATCTGGATATGTGCCTTCGCAAGGCGGAGCATCTTCCGATATTCACCGACAGGAACGTTGCGCTCTATTTCGGTACTTTCAACCCCCTGCACATCGGCCACGTCAATATCCTTAAGTATCTGTGCGGTTGCGGGTTGGACGAGGTGCGGATGATCGTGTCACCACACAGCCCTTTCAAGGCGGAGGCGGCGCTGAGCGACGACGAGCGTCTGGCCAAAGTCCGTGCCCAGGTCGAAAAACTCGGGCTGGACGTAACCGTCAGCGACGTCGAATATCAGCTGGAGCGCCCGTCATACACCATAAACACCCTTCGTCACCTGCAGGCCGCCGAACCCGACACCCACTTCATCCTTGTGATGGGTGCCGACAATCTGGAAGGGTTCAAACGCTGGAAGGACTGGCAGGAAATCGTCACCGACTTCGAAATCTGGGTTTATCCCCGTCCCGGTGTTGAAAATACCGAAGCACTCTGCAAGGACCTCCAGGCCAAGCTCCTCGACGCCCCCCTCACCGACATCAGCTCCACCGAAATCCGCAACGGCAAGAAGACATCAGGATTAGAGTAAGCAGTCCCATCTACGGCACCAGCACCATCTCGTCGAAGAGGTATGAGGCACCGCCGATGCGGTCGATGACGAATAGGGCGTAGCGGATGTCAATGGAGATGTTGCGGCAGATTTCCGGGTCATAGACCTCGTCGCTCATCGTACCTTCCCACACTCGGTCGAAGTTCAGGCCTATGAGGCGTCCGTCAGCATTGATCACGGGACTGCCGGAGTTGCCGCCGGAAGTGTGGTTCGTCGCCAGGAAGCAGACCGGAATGGTGCCGTCGACACCCCAGCGGCCATAGTCCTTGGCGGCATAGATGTCGCGCAGACGCTGCGGGATGTTATAGTCGTAGATGTCGGGATTGTCCTTCTCCATTATGCCGTCGAGCGTCGAGATGCACTTGTATGTCACACCGTCGGCAGGTTCATATCCGGCCACCTTGCCGTATGCAATGCGAAGGGTGAGGTTGGCATCCGGATAGAACACCTTCTGGGGCTCGAACGCCATCTGGCCACGCATATAGGTGCGCATCAGCAGGTCGATCTGCTCGTTCAGGGCACTGCGCTGCGGAGCGATGCTGTCGCGGTAATGCTCGTAGAAACTCTGGGAGAACTCCATGGCCTCGGCCTCGGAAGCGAACACGGCCTTTCGCCAGGCCTCGACACTGCCGAACTGAGCCATCTTGCGGTCGTAGTATGCCGGCCGCAGGTCATTTTTCATATTCTCACCGTAGGCCGCAATGACAAGGTCGAAGATCTCCTCGTCGATGGGCTGATAATAGTCTTTATAGAAAGCCTCGCTGTCGGTCTTGCCGCGGCGCACGAAAGCCGGCCACTCTATGGCGGCGATGGCCTCGCTGTAGTTTTCGTAAGCATAAGTGTATTTGTCAAGCAGCTGCTGCAGAGAGTCGAGTTTCTCCACGACACCCTCATATTCGGTACCGACGGCCCATCTCTTGAAACGCTCCTGATAGGCCTTCTTGTTGGCCACGGTCTTCATCTTTCGGATGCCCTTTGCCTCGCCCTGCCACTTCTTCCACGCATTGGCAACGGAAGATTTCTTGCTGGCATACTGGATGCGGATGGCGGGACTCTGGTTCATATATTTGTTCATCACGTCAAGCCTCATATCGCGCAGCGCAATCTTGGTGGGGTTGGAGATTTCCGAGATGTAGTTAACGGCACCTGCGGTGACATATTCCTTGGTAGAGCCGGGGCAGCCGTAGACAAAGGTGAAATCGCCCTCGTGCACACCTGCGGTAGAAATCTCGAAGAACTTTCTGGGAGAATAAGGCACGTTGTCGGCTGAATAGTCGGCAGGCTCTCCGTCAGGACCGGAATAAACCCTGAACATAGAGAAGTCACCGGTATGGCGGGGCCACATCCAGTTGTCGGTCTCGCCACCGAATTTTCCGATGGAGCTCGGCGGAGCGCCCACGAAACGCACGTCGCGGTAGACCTTGAAGATGTAGAGGAAATACTGGTTGCCATAGTAGAGTGCGGCGACCTGTGCCCTCAGACCTTTGCCTTCTGCCACTGCAGCGTCGATGAGTTTCTTCGAGTTGGCGGCCACTATGCTGTCGCGGGCCTCTTCGCCCATACTGTCATTATATCCTGACAGCACCTTGTCGGTGACTTCATCCATCCTCACGAGGTAGCTGACGGTCAGACCGGGGCAGGGGAGTTCCTGCTCGCGGCTCATTGCCCAGAAACCGTCGGTGAGATAGTCGTGCTCCACTGAGCTGTGACGCTGGATGTAGCTGTAGCCGCAGTGGTGGTTGGTGATCAGCAGGCCCTTGTCGGATATCATCTCGCCGGTGCAGCCCGAGCCGAACAGCACGACGGCATCCTTGAGAGACGAATGGTTGACGCTGTAGACGTCTTCGGCGCTGAGCTTGAAGCCCTTGGCCTGCATATCGCCGATGACGGATTCGATCATGCTGGGGAGCCACATTCCCTCGTCGGCCAATGCCGCGAAAGATACTGTCAGCGCTGTGAGGATTGAAAGGAGTTTCTTCATATTACTTGATGTTTAATTTCTTGAGGAATGACCGGCGGTGCTCCGGGGTGATGCCGAGGGAGGCAATTGCCTCGTAATGCTCTTTTGTAGGATAGGCCATGTTGCGCTCCCAGCCGTAGCCCGGGTACTTTGCAGCCATCTCTGTCATATACTCGTCACGGTAGGTCTTGGCAAGGATGGATGCGGCAGAGATGGCGGGAATCTTCGCGTCGCCCTTTACTATCGTCAGATATGGGATTTCTGCGCCGTCAGGGCCGAAGTATGGCTTGAAGCGGTTGCCGTCCGCCAGGATTAGTTCCGGCACTATACCCATCTTTGCTATGGCAAGATGCATCGCCCTGATGGAGGCGTTGAGGATGTTTATCTCGTCGATCTCGGCGGCCGAAACACTGGCTACACCCCACGCAACGGCGTTCTGCTCGATGATGGGGCGCATCTGCTCGCGGCGGCTCTTGGTCAGCTGCTTGCTGTCGGCCAGCCAGGGATGCCGGAAGTCCTCCGGAAGTATCACGGCACCGGCGAATACGGGGCCTGCCAGCGGTCCGCGGCCCGCCTCGTCGCAGCCTGCGATGATGCTGTAGCGCACCTGGCCGAAAAGGGATTCCCCCTCGGGTCCGAGTATCTCGCGAAGTGCTTCCGCAGTGCTTTTACCGTTGCTTAGAGCGATCATATTTACAAAGATAGGTGATAATCTTTTTTGTATCTTTGTAGAGTATGCGAAAATTTCTGGCAATAGACATCGGGGCTACGAGCGGACGCGGCATTCTGGGCGTCCTGGACGGCGGGAAACTGACCACTGAGGAGATAGCGCGCTTCCCCAACAGAATAATAAAGGAAGACGGGCACTGGATGTGGGATATGCAGGCCTTGTACGAGGCTGTCATTGCAGCCTTGAAAACCGTAGCTGAGAGGAAAATCGATATAGAATCAGTCGGTATTGACACCTGGGGCGTGGACTTCGCCCTCTTCGGGAAAGACGGGAAGTGGATGCGCAATCCCTATTGCTACCGCGACCCTTATACCGCCGGGGAGCCGGAGCGTTTCTTCGGAAAAGTTCCAGCCGAAAAAGTCTATGACATCACCGGCATACAGGTGATGGATTTCAACAGCCTTTTCCAGCTTTCAGCCTTGAGAAGGGAGGATGACGCTGCGCTGAAGGAGGCCGACAAGATCCTGTTTATGCCGGATGCCCTGAGCTATCTGCTCACAGGACGTCAGGTGTGTGAATATACCATTGCATCTACCTCGCAGATGCTGAATACCCGCACCAGGGAGTTTTCCGAAGAACTGCTGGAGGCCCTGGGCCTGAAGCGCAGCCACTTCGGTGAGATGGTGCAGCCCGGAACCACGATCGGTACTCTGAGCCCTGAGGTTCAGAAGCTCACGGGGCTCGGTCCTGTCGCGGTAAAGGCCGTCGCTGGGCACGATACCGCGAGTGCCGTTGCGGCAGTTCCAGCTGTCGGCAGCAACTTCGCCTATCTGAGTTCAGGCACCTGGAGCCTTATGGGCATCGAGGCTGCAGATCCCATCGTGACGAAGGAGAGCCGGGCTATGAACTTCACGAACGAGGGCGGCATCGGCGGCACCATACGTTTTCTGAAGAATATCTGCGGAATGTGGCTTTTGGAGCAGTGCCGCGTGGAGTGGGGCGACGTGGCCTATGCCCTGCTGATCGAGGAAGCCCTTGCCGAAGAGCCATTCGGCATACTGATGAATCCCGACGACAGCCGTTTCAGCGCTCCGGCAAGTATGACAGCCGCCATCCGCGACTATTGCCTGGCGACCGGACAGAAGGCTCCTGAGCGCAGGGGAGAGTATACCCGCGCTATCTTCGACAGCCTCGCGCTGCGCTACCGTCAGGTGTTCGGATGGTTGAGGGAACTCGCACCGATCCCAATTGAAAAACTCCACATCATAGGCGGCGGAGCCCGCAACAGACAACTTAACCAGTTCACTGCCAATGCCCTTGGCGTGCCTGTCATTGCCGGACCGGTGGAATGCACCGCCATCGGCAACATAATGGTGCAGGCCGCGGAAGTCGATTCCCGGGGCATAATAGCCGCATCGGTTCAGACAGAAACATTTACGTCTCAGGATACACGAACCTGGGATGCGGCGTACGAAAAGTTTTTACGAATTACTAAATAAAGGAATCATATGAACGAACAATTGCTTGAAAAAGCGTATGCCATTGCTGCAGAAAGATATGCAGAGGCAGGAATAGATACTGAAAAAGCTATGGCGAAGCTGCAGAAGATGGCCATCTCGCTGCACTGCTGACAGGCAGACGATGTCCGCGGCTTCGAATCGGCCGGAGGAGAGGACCTCACCGGCGGTATCCAGACAACCGGCAACTATCCGGGACGTGCCCGCAACGTGGATGAACTCAGGGCCGACGTACTCAAGGCTACCAGTATGATTCCCGGTCATCACCGCCTGAACCTGCACGAGATATACGGAGAGTTCGGAACGAAGAAAGTAGACCGCGACCAGGTCGGTCCGGAGCACTTCGAAGGCTGGATGCAGTGGTCCCGCGAGCAGCATATGCCGCTGGATTTCAACACGACTTCTTTCTCCCATCCTAAAAGCGGCGACCTGTCGCTCTCGAATCCCGACAAGGGCATCCGTGACTTCTGGATCGAACATTCGAAGCGCTGCCGCAACATCGCCAATGAGATGGGACACAACCAGAACGACCCCTGCATTATGAACCTCTGGGTCCACGACGGCAGCAAGGACATCACCGTCAACCGTTATAAATACCGCGAACTGTTCCGCAGCAGCCTGGACGAAATATTCGCTACGAAGTATGATATGATGAAGGACTGCCTCGAGAGCAAGACCTTCGGCATCGGCCTCGAAAGCTACACCGTAGGTTCCCTTGAGTTCTGCGTGGGCTACTGCGCCCAGCACGGCAAGATTTACACCATCGACACAGGCCACTACCATCCCACCGAGAGTGCTGCCGACAAGGTGTCTTCAGTGCTGCTCTTCGTGCCGGAGCTGATGCTCCACGTGAGCCGTCCCGTACGCTGGGATTCCGACCACGTGGTGATAATGAACGACGACATTATGGACCTCTGCAAGGAGATTATCCGTGCCGACGCCCTTGACCGCGTGCACTTCGGCCTCGACTATTTCGACGCTTCGATCAACCGTATCGGTGCTTATGTCATCGGAGCACGTTCCGCCCAGAAATGTATGCTGCAGGCCCTGCTGGAACCTGTCGCACGCCTCCGCGAATATGAAGAGAGCGGCCGCGGCTTCCAGCGCCTGGCCCTTCTCGAAGAGGAGAAAACATTGCCCTGGAGCGCCGTCTGGGATATGTTCTGCCTGCGCAACGAAGTGCCGGTAGGGGAGGATTTCATCCCTGAGATCGAGAAATACGAAAGGGAAGTGACAAGCCGCAGATAACGTTCAGCCGCTATGGAAATACTCATCGGACTCGTAATAATCGCAGTCGGTGCATTCTGCCAGTCGAGCAGCTATGTGCCCATCAACAAGATCAAGTCCTGGAGCTGGGAGTCGTTCTGGGCCTTGCAGGGCGTTTTCGCCTGGCTTATTTTCCCTCTGCTGGGTGCATTGCTGGCAGTGCCTGCCGGACATTCTCTTTTTGAAGTCTATGCCGCCCATCCGACTGACGCCCTGCTCGCAGCTTTCTTCGGAGTGCTCTGGGGCATCGGCGGCCTGACCTTCGGACTGTCGATGCGCTATCTGGGCATTGCGCTTGGCCAAAGCATCGCACTCGGCACCTGCGCCGGACTTGGAACCATCCTGACGCCGTTGTTTACCGGTCATCCCGGAGACCTGACCGGAGCCGTAATCACTGGAGTGGTGGTAACAATCCTCGGAATTGCGGTAATTGGCATCGCCGGCTCGATGAAGACAAGGGAACTTGCCGTGAAGGGAACCAGCGACACGGTGAAGGAATTCAACTTCAAGAAGGGGATAGCAGTCGCGCTGCTGGCCGGCTTTATGAGCGCCTGCTTCTCGATAGGCCTCGGTTTCGGCGAGAGCCTCTGCTGGCCGCAGACCAAAGAGATTTTCAGAACACTTCCCGCGACCTTTATGGTAACTCTTGGCGGTGCACTGACCAATCTTGTCTACTGCTTCCGCCAGAACTCGAAGAACCATACCTGGAGCGATTACAAGCAGAAATCGCTGTGGGGCAACAATCTGCTCTTCTGCGCCCTGGCCGGCCTTCTGTGGTACAGCCAGTTCTTCGGGCTCAGCCTCGGCAAGGGCTTCCTGGGGAACGCTCCGGTCCTGCTCACCTTCTCGTGGTGCATACTGATGGCCCTGAACGTTACCTTCAGCAATGTCTGGGGCATCATCCTCAAGGAATGGAAAGGCTGCAGCCGCAAGACCATAGTCGTGCTGGTAATAGGCCTGGCGATACTCGTATTCTCATCGTTCCTTCCTCAACTGATCGGATAACACGCTATGAAATCTATACTTGACACGCGGCCGGCGCTCACGGCTGAAATAATGAAAGTCGCTGAAGTGGCGGGCTACCTCTGGGAAAAAGGCTGGGCCGAGCGGAACGGCGGCAACATCACCATAAATGTGACGAACGAAGTGGGCTGCGGATGCAGTCTGCCCGACAAGGCACTGGCAGGTCCCTTCGAAATAGGGGAGACCCTGCCCAACCTGAAGGGCTGCTGGTTCTACTGCAAAGGTACGAACCGCCGTATGCGCGACCTGGCCCGCGACCCTATGGCGAACGGTTCGGTGATCAAGATAACTGAGGACTGCGCCCACTACTACATCGTGGCCGACGCAGTGGTTCCTCCGACATCGGAACTGCCGTCCCATCTTGCCGTTCACAACTGGCTCATCGGAAAGGGCTCGTCATACAAGGCCTGCGTGCATACCCATCC
The DNA here is from genome assembly GCA_017519185.1 of Bacteroidales bacterium. Classification (GTDB taxonomy): domain Bacteria; phylum Bacteroidota; class Bacteroidia; order Bacteroidales; family UBA932; genus Equibacterium. The sequence continues at coordinate 64,667 of JAFWSX010000017.1, forward strand.
CACGGAGCTCGTGGCCCTGAGCCACAACCGGGAGTTCCTGGGCAAGGATGTGCTGACAAAACTTCTGTGGAGCATGATTCCCGAGACCAGGGCTTTCTGCCCGAGGGGTCTGGGAATAGTGCCCTATATGATGCCCGGTTCCAAGGAGCTTGCTGCTGCGACCATCGCCGCCCTGGAGGAAGACTACGACGTGGTGCTCTGGGAGAAGCACGGTGTATTCGCAGTAGGGGAGGACGTCATAGAAGCCTTCGATATGGTGGACACTCTCAACAAGAGCGCCCTGATCTATCGCGATTCACGCGCGATGGGCTTTGTCCCGGAGGGTATGTCCGAGACTCAGATGACCGAATTGGCCAAAGTCTTCAATCTTCCTAAATAGGAGCTATTCGTAGAGCCAGCCGGCGATTATGCCCTTTATTTCTTCCTGGGTGTCTTCAGGGAAGGTGCGGATACGTGCCCTGTGGCTTCCGGCCGGGTCGATGTAGATGTGCACGTTCTTTCCTACAGGTTCGAAAACCCTCACCGCTGCCCACGGGTCGAACTCTCCGTAGATGAAAAGCATACGGGCGTCGGTGGTCTTGAGGAATTTCTTCATCTTGCGGCTGAGGGTCTTGTCGAAACGCAGGTTGCGTGCGTCTTCAGGCACGAAGATGCGCTCGAGATATCCTTTGGCTGACTTGATGGTGAGAAGCTTCTTGAAAGGCTTCACGTCATAGCCGTAGTAACCCAGCTCGTGGGCGGCCATCACGAAGAAAGGAGTGGTGTCGGACTCTTTCTCCCAATAGTCGGGACCGCTGACCTGCACCATAAAGTCGAATATCTCCTTGTCGGATGCATCGCTGGCCGGGATGTTCTCTACGGGAGTGCCCCACTGCCAGAATGCGAACGAGAATTCCAGCGCCATCATATCGTAAACCTCGTTGATCGGAATGCGGTATTGATATCCTTTCTCTTTTACGAGTGCTTCGAGCATCGGGGTGAGCGCCTCGCGGCGTTTCAGGAACTCTGTCTGGAATTCGCGGATGGCCTTGCGGTCAGACATGCTGCCGGCGAATTCGGCGATGAAGGGCTCGTGGCGGCCGTCTTCGCGGCTGCGGCAGAAGGGTCCTACATAGGGAACGGTGATGTCCACGTCATCGGGGAAGAATGCGCGGAATATGGCGGAGTTCTGTCCACCTTTGCTGATGCCTGTGCCTATCCATTTCTTGGGGAAGACGGTCTTGAGCTCGGTGATCACGCGGTGGTAGTCGTTGGCCGCGTTCTCGGCAGTCAGGTATTCCCAGCCTGCATCGGGTTTAGACTCGAGGAAGTAACGGTGTTCCACAACGACGTTGTTGAGGTTGAAAAGCACTGCGAGTTCATCTTTGTAGGTGGCTCTTGCAGCATAAGCGGCTCCGTAGCCTTCAGCCACGAAAACGCTTGAGGAGTCGCGGTCGGTGCAGCCGACGAAGACTCTCTGCAGGAAGGTTCCCTTCGACGGATCCTTGTGGCTGACAGGTTGTTCGAACCAGAGAAGATACTTTTCGGGGAAGGCCTGGCCTCCGTCGATTTTCTCGACTTTCCTTACTGAAGGAAGCGATTCGAAAAGGGCTTGATAGTTCTGTGCGGAAACTGTCTGGGCGAAAAACAGGATGAAAGCGGCTAAAACAGCCAGGTTTTTTCTTATCGTCATTGTGGTATGCTATTTGTCTTGTTATGCAAAACTACTGTTTTAAATCGGAACAATCATATTATTTTCTTAACTTTGCTAGTTGGTGAACCATAACTATTCAAGAAATCTTTAACTAACAACCAAATAAAAAAGCAATGAAAAAAGTTATCATCTCACTCATGTGCGCAATCACTGTTCTTTCAGGTTGCGGAAACATGTCTAACCTTTCTAAAGGTTCTCTTATCGGAGGTACCGGCGGAGCAGCTGTAGGCGCTGGCATTGGTGCCCTTATCGGTGAAGGTAAAGGCGCAGCCATCGGTGCAGCCATCGGTTCAGTAGTTGGCGCTGGTGCAGGTGCAATCATCGGCAACAAGATGGACAAGAAAGCTGAAGAGCTTGCTGCCATCCAGGGTGCCAGCATCGATACCGTTACTGATGTCAACAACCTCAAGTCAATCAAGGTTACTTTCGACAGCGGAATCCTTTTCCCGACCAACGGTACTACCCTCAGCGACGCATCTAAGGATGCACTGAAGAAATTCGCTACCACAATGGCCGATATGCCCGACACTGACCTTACCATCCAGGGTCACACCGACAACACCGGTTCAAGGGCTGTCAACGACAGGATCTCTCTCCAGAGGGCAGAGGCAGTCAGCAACTACCTCAAGTCTTGCGGTATGAACGCAGACCGCTTCGCAGTTGAAGGTCTTGCATATGACGTTCCGGTTGCTACCAACGACACTGCAGAGGGCCGCGCACAGAACCGCCGCGTCGAGATCTACATCACTGCCAACGAGCAGATGATCGCTGACGCCGAGAAGGCAGCCAACTAATTTTCAGATTCTCTTAGATTTTCAAGGAAATGTTCAACACAGCATATTGCTCTGACAAGTATCAGTACACGATGGGCAAGTCCTACTTCGACAGTGGGATGAAAGACAAGATTGCCGTCTTCAACCTTTTTTACCGTACCGCCCCGGACAATAACAACTGGGCAGTAGTGTCGGGTGTCGAAGAGGTGCTCCAGATGATTTCAGGTCTCGGCAAGATGGATGAACGTTTCTTCGAGAATCTCATTCCTGGCGACGATTGCGCTGAATATCGCAAGATGCTCGCCTCAATGAAATTCACGGGCAACGTATACGCAATGAGGGAAGGCGAGATAGCCTTCCCTCGCGAGCCTGTGATAATTGTCGAAGCTCCCCTCATCGAGGCCCAGGTGCTCGAGACTCCGATGCTTTGCATAATGAACCACCAGATGGCGGTTGCAACCAAGGCGTCGCGTGTCACCAGAAGCACTTCAAAGCCGGTGAGCGAGTTCGGCTCCCGCAGAGCCCACGGACCCTGGGCTGCGGTCTACGGCGGCAAGGCAGCCATCATAGGCGGCTGTGCCAACAGCTCCAACATCCTGTCCGCCGACATTTTCGGGTTCCAGTCAAGCGGAACGATGGCCCACAGCTACGTCACTTCTTTCGGAGTTTCGGTAGCAAGCGAGTTCAAGGCTTTCGATGCGTACATCAAGACGCACCGGGGCGAGGGCCTGATTCTGCTCATAGATACATTTGACACCCTCAAGTGCGGCCTTCACAATGCCATCCGCGCATTCAAGGCCAACGGAATCGACGATTCCTATCCTCAGGGCTACGGCATACGTCTCGACAGCGGCGACCTTGCATATCTTTCGCAGGAATGCCGCAAAGTGCTCGACGAAGCCGGCCTTAAAAAATGCAAGGTCTTCGCGACCAATTCCCTGGACGAGTACCTCATCCCGGAACTCGAGCGCCAGGGTGCGGCGATTGATTCATACGGAGTGGGTGACGCCATTGCCACCAGCAAGCATAACCCTTGCTTCGGCAATGTATACAAACTGGTGCAGATCGACGACCAGCCGGTGCTCAAACGCTCGGAAGACATAGTCAAGCTGATCAATCCCGGTTTCCAGATCACTTACCGTATCATACAGGGCGGTGCTTTCAAGGCAGACGTGACTTGTCTGCGCGGCGGCCCGTTCGAGAAGAAAATTCTCGCAGGAGAAGAGTTCACCATCCGTGCCGAGTTCGACGACACCAGGCACACCACCTACAAGGCCGGCAGCTACGAAGCCAAGCCGCTGCAGGTGCAGGTGATCAAGAACGGTGTGGCGACAGCCGACACCAGAAGCATCCTTGAGCGCAGGCAGTATTATCTCGACAATCTGTCGGCCCTCAACCCTACCCAGAAAAGGCTCATCAACCCCCACTACTACAAGGTGGATATCTCTGATGACCTTTATGACCTGAAAATGAATATTATTAACAACATAATAAAAGAGATAGATGATTTCTGCCATAGCCAAGACTGATTTGACTGCCATAGTCGTCATTGACATGCTCTATGATTTCATAGACGGTACGATCTCGTGCGAAGGCGCCGAACTGGCGGCACGCAGGGCAGCGGCCTTCATCGAGAACAATCCCAAGTTGAAAGCCTATTTCGTGGTGGATACTCATCCATCAAACCACTGCTCCTTCAAGGAGTACGGTGGTACCTGGCCTGTAAACTGTGTAGACGGAACGCGTGGTGTAAGCCTCCACGCAGCATTCTATACGCTTTCGAATACCGACAACCGTCCCCAGGTGGACAATATTTACCGCAAGGGCATACGCCCCGATGACGACCGCTATTCTGCAGTTGCAGCGGAGACGGCATTCGGCAGTGAACTGTTCAAATCTCTTCCCAGAAAAGTGCTCGTCTGCGGCAATGCCACCGAGTATGGCGTCAAGGCTACCTGCGATGACCTGTTGGAAACCGGCCACGATGTGACGGTAGTAGAAGATGCCCTGGGCTATATTACAAAAGAAGGCCACGACGAGGCTGTCGCTGCAATGAAGGAAAAAGGTGTAAAGTTCCTCATTGCTGTCAAATATGATTGATGAGGTGTTGCCGGCTCATATTTGCTATACTTGCAGCAGCGCTCTTTTCCATAACGGCGCAGGCACGCCATATATCCATTAGGTTTTTCCAGTCCCCGGACAGTGTCAATGCAGTGTCGGAGGCGGTTGACAGCTCAGCCGCCAAGCCTGCTTATATTGTCGACAGCGTCTTCCAGGCCAAACTGGACGCACTCCTCGACAGCATCTACGCCGAGCAGAACTATCTGATGTCGGCCACTGACACCACTAAATACGTTCCCTGGCGCGATACGGTCGTCTACGTGCTCGATTCATCCCTGCTGGTAAGGCACGTCAGTGCCGTGGATACTGCCGCGTTCGCAGAAACGCCGGAAGATTCCACCGCGACGGTGCCTGAAATACTTCCTCAGGAGGACACCACCGGTTTTACCGAAGAAGACATCAGGATGGCGATGGTTATGGATACCGTGTCGACCAAACTGCTGAGGGATTCGCTGGACTTGCTCTACAATAGATACTGGAAGGTGGTGGATACCCTTTCGATGCCTTTGATGGATTCCCTGATGACGGCCTATTCCGAAGCGCTCGGCACGAACCTTCCGGACGCAAAGGACATAAAGAGAGCCATAAAGAAGAACAAGCAGGACTATCGCGACAGCGTCGTCAGGAACACGCCCCGAATCCTTGAAACCTTCGTGGTTCCGGATTCCCTGTACTACAAGCAGATATTGCTGTGGACACACAGCCCTTACAACAATGACATAACTTTGCAGGAAAGGGACACTTCCTGCAACTACAACTTCTTCGACAATCCGGCCTTCAAGGATGACGCCGACGCCATCTATCTCGGAGTTCCCGGTTCCGCCCTGCAGAGGACGAACTTCTTCAAGCGGAAAACGCTCAAGGAGGCGTCATTTATGGATCCGTATCTGGTGTATACCTACACGCCGGAGACTTTGCCCATGTATAACACCAAGAGTCCTTTCACGGAACTCGCATACTGGGGCAATCCTTTCAGCAGCAAGCAGAAGGAGGAGTCGAGCATCAATCTGCTTTCTTCCCAGAACATAACGCCTGAGCTTAACCTCACGCTCGGCTACAGGCAGTTCGGCGGTACCGGTGACCTGACGGGCGGCGCAAGCAACACCAGGACTTCCGAAATAGGGCTGGACTACATCGGGAAGAAATATGAGATGAACGCCGCATATCTGGCCACCAGGGTCAAGAACAGCGAAAACGGCGGAGTGTCCGACACATACTGGGTGACCGACACCCTCATCGACAACAAGGCCATCCCCGTCAATCTGCAGAAGGCAAACAACCTTATCAAGAGAAGGACCGTCTTCATCACCCAGAGTCTCTCCATCCCTATGAATTTCTTCCGGAAGGATGCTGATGAGCTGTCTTTGGGAGAAGGAACGGCGGCATACATAGGACACAGTCTCGAGTTTTCGAAATATTCCAAGGTATATACCGATGCCATCGCCGAATCGGACGATGTAGGACGGAATTTCTACTTCGACCAGTTCAACATACACCAGACAGCAAGCTACGATTCTATCAGTGTCATGAATGTCGACAACCGGTTCTTCCTGACCCTGCAGCCGTTCTCAAATGATGCCATACTGTCAAAAGTCACTGCAGGAGCAGGCTATCAGTTCTTGAGCTATTATGGCTTCCAGCCCGAATCCTATGTCACCGGCAACAAGAACAAGAGCTACCACAACACGTATTTCTACGGTGAGGCGCAGGGAATGCTGAAGCGGTATATAAACTGGGATGCATTCGGAAAGATTTATACCTCCGGCTATTATCTCGGAGATCTTGAGCTGGCGGCCAACCTGGCACTCTCGGTGTATCCCATTCCGAAGGGAATACATCTCAAGCTGCACGCTGAGACCACGCTGCAGCAGCCGGGCTATTTCGAGCAGACACTGTTCTACAACCACCATCAGTGGGACAACGATTTCAAGAAGACATCCAGGACCAAGTTCGAGGGTTCCCTTGAAATCCCCAGGACGCAGACCAGGCTTTCAGCCGGATATGCCCTGATTGACAATATGATTTATTATGATGAAACATCCACGGTAAGGCAGTTCGGCGGTCCTGTCCATACCCTGGCTGTCTCTCTCGATCAGAACCTGCGGCTCTGGGCCTTTCATTTTGACCACAAGGTGGTATACCAGATGACTTCGAACGACGAAGTCCTGCCTCTCCCGAAATTGACGGCCAATCTCAGGTATTACGTGCAGTTCCCCATTGTGAGGAATGTCCTTGACGTCCAGATTGGCGCGAATGCCATTTTCTATACCAAGTATTTCATCCAGAGTTACAGCCCGGATCTGGGCGTGTTCTACAATCAGCGCACCTACGAATGGGGCGACAACCCCTATCTTGACCTCTTCGTAAATGCGCAGTGGAAGTCTGCAAGTATTTTCGTCAAGTATACCAATGCTTTCAGCGGATGGCCCGAAAGAGGGTATTTCAGTGCAGCAAACTATATCCGTCCTGCGACGGCGCTCAAATTCGGCATAACCTGGCCGTTCTATGTAAAATAGATGGGTTTCTTCAAGTCATCGCTAAGATTCGTTGTCGCGGTCATATTGCTTGCTGTGATATACGTCCTCCTGCAGCTGCGCCATAAGGAGCAGGATGCTCCCGGAATGGCCGACAGGCCCGATGACGAAGTAAGATGCTGCATTGCGATAACGAGCAGCATATCCTCGCTCAGCAGCAGGGACGTGGGCTTCAGCTATGAACTGCTGAACTACTATGCCGACGACAACGCCAAGGACATCTCGTTCGCGAGGTTCCGCGATACCTCGGTGTGGGACAGTCTTGCGCGCGGTGACATAGATCTGATAGTCTTCGATTACGACGATGATTCCACATCGGTGAAGGAACACGGGGAAGATGTCCTTCTGACGGTGCCTCTCAGGGGGCAGATATGTGCAGCTGTAGGGCGTGACAACGCTCCGCTGCTCAACTCCTTCAATTTCTGGCTCAATACTTTCAAGTCTTCAAGGACATATTCGCTGATGTCCCAGCGCTTTTTCCGTTCCTATCAGGTAGAGTCCATCGCTGGCAGGAACTCCGGTTCGCTGTCTCCCTATGACGACATCATAAAGCGTTACAGCAACTTCTCCGGCCTGGACTGGGTACTGGTTTCGGCCCTTGCCTACCAGGAATCCAGATATTATATGGGAACACAGTCTGGGACGGCCCACGGACTGATGCAGATAAAGCCGTCGACCGCCAGCCACTACGGAGTGAGCGACGTCTATGACCCGGAGCTGAACATCAAGGCCGGAACGCTCCATCTGCAATATCTGATGAGGCTTTACCGCGATGAAGGGATGGACTCCCTCAATGTGATAAAGTTCGCCCTGGCGGCATATAATGCCGGAGAGGGCAGGATAGAGCAATGCAGGGACCACGCTGCTGAAGCGGGATACAACCGCAATGACTGGGACCAGGTCGCCCTGTCCTTGTCGAGCCATCCGACCTTCGTGGGTGAGCAGACCATAAATTACGTGGATGACATTCTGTACAGATATCAGCAATATAAGGAGTTACTGTGATGAATGTCTATAAGTTCATAGCGTCCGGCATCAGGAACAAAGCCGAGGGAGGTGAGAAAATCAGCTCGATGAGCACCCGCATCGGCCTCATTTCCGTGGCAGTGAGCATATTTGTCATCATAGTGGCGATATGTGTGGTTAGAGGCTTCCGCAGCGAGATACGTTTCAAGACCTCCGGTTTTATGGGAGACCTGGCTCTGGTAGTGCCCGGGCAGACTCCTATGAACGAAGTATACCCCTTCAGCGACAGCATCTCGGTCCTGGACGGCATTCTCGCCAGGAAATATGTGCAGAACATCCAGCGGGTGACCTATGCATCCGGCCTTGTCAGGGAAGGTGATGAACTGCTCGGCAGTTATTTCAAAGGGGTTGACAGCCTATACAACTTCAGTTTTTTTGACGCTTGTCTAGATGAAGGAACTCTTCCGGACTACAGCACGGTTCTGCCTTCCAACGAGATCCTGGTTTCCAGGCGCATTGCAGACAAGATGGGCTATGAAGTCGGCAGTTCCGTGCCTGCCTTTTTCATCAAGGACAAGGTGAACTTCAGGACGTTCAAGATATGCGGAATCTACGACGCCCAGCTTGAAGAACTCGACAATGCGATGATTGTCGCTGACATCCGGCATTGCCAGGCGGTCAACGGATGGAATCCCGATGAGGTTTCGACGATGGAGATCGTGCTCGACAAGAGGGCAAACATCGACCTTTGCTATTCGGAGCTTGAAGAATATGTGTTCTCCAATCTGACGGAGGACGACCCTTCGGTATTCCTGATGAGTGTGAAGCGTATTTTTTCAAACCTGTTCGACTGGCTGAACCTGCTGGACTACAACGTGGTGACAATACTGATACTGATGATGGCCGTGGCAGGGTTCAATATGATTTCGACTCTGCTCATCATCCTTTTCGAAAACATATCGTCGATCGGACTGCTGAAGGCTCTTGGAATGACTACTTCTTCCGTGTCGAAAGTGTTCCGCAACGTGGCGCTCAACATAGTGGGCAAGGGGCTTGTCTGGGGCAATATCGCCGCCCTGGCCGTCTGCCTGCTGCAGAAATGTTTCCGTATAATCAAACTGGATCCCGTCAGCTATTTCGTGTCATATGTGCCGATTGAGATTGATATCTGGCTTATCCTGCTGATTGATGCTGTTTCAGTGGCTGTGATAATGCTGATACTTATGCTGACTTCGGCTTTCATAGCGAAAGTCGATCCGGCCAAAACTCTCAGGATGGAATGATGAAGGACAAGGAACAAATGATATCTGAGCTGAAGGATGCCTACAGCAGGCACTTCGGCTGTGCTCCGGAGGCGGCTGCAAGAGTCAGCGCAGGGGGCAGTAACCGCAAGTATGTCCGCTTCAGTTCTCCTGCCGGAAGCGCGGTGGCCACCATAGGTACGGTGAAGGCTGAGAACAGGGCCTTTCTCTATATGTCGCGCCATCTCGCTGCCCAGGGTATCAACGTGCCAGCAATCATCTATGCCTCGCGCGACGGGATGTGCTATCTCCAGCAGGACCTGGGCGACACTTCGCTCGCCGGCGTTCTGGCCGCAGAAAGTGCTTCTGGCCGCTATAATGCTGCAGCGAGGGCTTTGCTGGCCGATGTGGTCGGTACGCTGCCTGACATTCAGTTCAAGGGTGCCCGCGATATGGACTGGAGTGTCTGCTATCCTTCCGAGTGTTTCGACCGCAGGAATGTGGAGTGGGACCTTTCATATTTCAAATATTGCTTCCTTAAACTCACGCAGTTCGAGATCGACGAGCAGGCTCTGCAGGATGACTTCGACGCTCTTGCTGACAGGCTGCTAGGCGTGCCGTGCGACTGCTTTATGTACCGCGACTTCCAGAGTCGCAACGTGATGATCCACGATGGAACGCCGTTTTTCATAGACTATCAGGGCGCCCGTCGTGGCCCGGCTCATTATGACCTTGTCTCTTTCCTCTGGCAGGCAAGGATGCGCTATCCCGCCCGGCTGAAGGATGAACTGATAGAGGTCTATATGGATGCCCTTGAGGCCTACAAGGAAGTGGACAGGGATGCATTCCGTACGGAGTTGCAACATTTCGCGCTGTTCCGCACCCTCCAGGTTCTCGGAGCATACGGCTTCCGCGGCCTCCACGAGGGCAAGGGACATTTCCTGCAGAGCATTCCGGCCGCCATAATGAATTTGAAGGAGCTTGCCGGCGGTTTGAAGTGTGACTATCCGTACATCTACAGGATGGCCCGCGCGCTTGCTGCAGAGCCGTCGCTGATGAAGGTCCCTCAGATGGAGGAAGGTGTGCTGACCGTTGAGGTCTGCAGCTTTTCTTTCAAGAAAGGTTTTCCCAAGGATTTCAGCGGCAACGGAGGTGGCTATGTCTTCGACTGCCGCGGCCTGAACAATCCAGGGAGGTACAGGCAATACGACCATTCTACCGGACTTGACGCCGATGTGATCGAGTTCATCGAGAATGACGGCGGTGCTGCCGAGTATCTGTCGCACATCTATCCAGTTGCCGACAAGCACGTGGCAAAATATATTGAGCGTGGTTTCAACCACCTTATGTTTTCTTTCGGCTGCACAGGAGGACAGCATCGTTCCGTCTACTGTGCACACGCTCTGGCAGGGCATCTGGCAGATATGTTTCCCGAAATCAAGGTGGTTGAGAGGCATCTGAGGCTTCCCGGCCGCTCGGAGGGCACAGTGCGATGAAGGCTTTCATCTTCGCTGCCGGTCTCGGCACTCGGCTGAGGCCCTTGACGCTCGACCGTCCGAAGGCGCTGGTGGAGGTGGCGGGGAAGACTTTGCTGGAGCGGACTTTTGACACTCTAAAGGAGGCCGGCTTCACGGATTTCGTGGTCAACGTCCATCATTTTGCCGACCAGATAGTGGATTATCTGGCTGCCAACGGCAATTTCGGCTGCAATGTGGCTGTCAGCGACGAGCGTGAGATGCTGCTCGACACGGGCGGTGCCATCAAGGCGGCCAGGGACCTTCTGGGCGACGAGCCTTTCCTGGTGCACAATGTCGACATCATTTCGAATCTGGATGTCCGCAGTTTTGTGTCCGGCGGGCTGGACGGGGCTTTGGCCAGGCTGGTGGTAAGCGACCGGCAGTCAAGCCGCAAGCTGCTTTTCGATGCCGAGGATTGCCTTTGCGGATGGCACAACTACAAAACCGGGGAGACAAAGGGGCTTGCCGCTTCCGAGCCGGAGCTTGTGAGCAGGGCGCTGGCGTTCTCGGGAATTCATCTCATCAGCCCTGAGGTTTTCAGCCTGATGGAACGCTGGCCCGCAAAATTCTCCATTATCGATTTCTATCTTGCACAAAGCTACAGCCGCAGCATTCTCGCCGCAGTCCCGGAAAACTTCATTTTGAAGGATATGGGAACCCCCGAAGCCGTCGCCGCCTTCAAGGGACTGTTATAGTACGCTTTCCAGCCATTCGGCGAAGCGGGTGGCGGAGAGGTCGTAGCCGCGCTCGGTGAGCGGTGTGCCGTCGGAGTCCATCAGGACGTAGTAGGGCTGGGCATTGACGCCGAACTCGCTAAGAGCGTAGTGGGCGTTGATCTTGCCCAGAGTCTTGAGCACCTTGCCGGCGGGAGTTATCACCCAGTCGGCCTCATTCACAACCTTCTTGTCGTCGGTATAAAGGGCGCAGATGATGAAGTCGTTGCGCAGGTGGTCATAGACCCGCTCGTCACTCCACACGCGGGCCTCCATCTCGCGGCAGTTCACGCAGCCGTGGCCGGTGAAGTCCAGGAAGATGGGCTTGCCGCTTTCAGCCGCAGCGGCCTTGGCTTCCTCCAGGTCGAAGTAGCCGTCAAGGTCGAGAGGCAGAGTGAGGAAATCGCTGTATTTGCGGACTCCGGCCTGATAGGTGCCACCGGAAGTTTCAGAGGCGGCAGGAGTATAGCGGTCCAGCACAAAATCCTGGGTCTGAAGCGGCGGAAGGTATCCCGAAAGGGCCTTGAGCGGAGCACCCCACATTCCAGGAATCATATAGACCACGAAAGCGAAGTCGATGATGGCGAGGGCAAGCCTTCCCACCGATATGTACTTCAGCTCAGAGTCATATTTGAACTTCAGCTTGCCCAGCAGGTAGAAGCCGAGCAGGGTGAAGCATACGATCCAGATGGCAAGATAGACCTCGCGGTCGAGGAGACCCCAGTGATAGACCTGGTCGGCAACCGACAGGAACTTGAGGCCGAGGGCGATTTCAATGAAGCCCAGCACCACTTTCACCGAATTCAGCCAGCCGCCGCTCTTGGGCAGCTTCTGCATCAGGCTCGGGAAGAGAGCCAGCAGTGCGAACGGCAGTGCGAAAGCCAGCGAGAAGGCGAACATCGTGAGTATCGGAGTCCAGAACTCGCCGGAAGTAGACTTGATGAGGACGCTGCCCACTATGGGACCGGTGCAGGAGAACGAAACTAGCACCAGGGTGAGGGCGAGGAAGAACACTCCTCCGAGCCCCTGCCTCTTTTCAGACGCAGCATCCGATTTGTTGACCAGCTTGCTCGGCAGAACGATCTCGAATGCTCCGAAGAATGATGCGGCGAACACCATGAACACGATGAAGAACAGGATGTTCGGCAGCCAGTGGGTGGCCAGCCAGTTGAAGATGTCGGCAGTGACGGCATCTCCGCCGACAAGCCTTGTGATGACTATGATAGCGGCAATCGGCACGGTGTACAGCGCCACAATGAACAGGCCGTACATCAGTGCACGGAACTTTCCGCGAGCCTTGTTGTCAGAACCCTTGAGGAAGAACGAAACGGTCATCGGGACCATCGGGAACACGCAAGGAGTGAGCAGTGCCGCGAAGCCCCAGAGGATCGCCTCGATTATCAACGCCCAGAGCCCCCTGGGCGCCTGCGAGGAAAGAGGCGCAGCCTGGGAGGAATAGGCAGCGTTGCCGCTGCCAAGGTCGATTTTGATCTGCTCGTCCTGAGGCGGTGAGCACGACGTGTCGTTGCACATCATCCATTCCAGGTCGATGGTAGCCTTTGCCGCCTTGCCATTGTAGGCCACCGGCTGCGTGAAGGTCACCACGCCGTCCCAGTAGCCTATCTCCATCTCGAAGATGTCGTCCTGATATCTCACAGGCTCTTTGGAAACCTGCATCTCGCCTGCAAGCTCCGCTCCTTTGGGAAGGTTGAAAGTTATGACGGTAGGGTTGGGGCCACCTTCGTAATCCTCAAGGTCATAGATATGCCATCCCGAAGGAATGACAGCAGTGACCTCCACGTTGTAGAGGCCGTCCTGCACTTTTGAGGAGGTCGCACTCCAGGTGACGCTCTGGGCGGCGGCTGAAAGGCAGCCCAGGATCACAACGGAGAGAAATAGGATTATCTTTTTCATTGTCACAAAGATGGCGGTTTTGCGGAAATTATCAAAAATCCAGCCAGACTCCCTAGATGCTTACTTCCACTGCCTGGAGGTCGGCGTCGCGTGACGAGCTGCCGTAGAGCAATTGATAGCGGCCGGGTTTGATGGAGAGTTCGTCGAGGGAAGCGTCGTAGCGTTCGAAGGCACCGCTTCCGAGCTCAACGGTGACGTCGGCTGTCTGGCCGGCAGCGATCTTCACGCGAGCGAAGCCCTTGAGAGACTTGATGGGAGCGTCGGGATCATCGAGCGACTTGACATAGACCTGGACAACTTCTTCGCCGTCACGGGCGCCGGTGTTGGTTACGGGCACTGTGAGAGTCATCTTGGCGGGCTTGCCGGCAACCTTGGCCTTGCCGTAGCTGAAGCTGGTGTAGCTCAGGCCGAAGCCGAACGGATAGAGAGGCTCTCCGCGGAAGTAGCGGTAGGTGCGGCCTTCCATAGAGTAGTCGCTGAAGTCGGGCAGCTGCTCGTCAGAGGCATAGAAAGTGACGGGCAGACGGCCGGCAGGATTGTAGTCGCCGAAGAGCACGTCAGCCACTGCGAGACCGCAGGCCTGACCGCCGTACCAAGCCTGTACGAGGGCGTCATACTGCTTCTCCACGTTGCCGAAAGCGATTGCGGAACCTGACACGTTAACGAAAATGACGGGCTTGCCGGTAGCATCCATAGCTGCAAGAAGCTGCTGCTGGATCTCAGGAAGCTCGATGCTGGTGCGGTCGCGGCCTTCACCCTCCTGATTCTGTGAGATACCGCCTACCATCACGATCACGTCGGCACCCTTTACGTTTTCTGCCACAGCCTTGAAGTCCACGGGACGGCGGCTGTAGAGGTCGAAGCTGAACGATGCTGACCTTGCCTGCGGCTGTGCGAGTTCGATGCTCACTTCATAGGTCTTGCCGGCCACTACGGGGAAGGTGGTGGGAGCCATTCCGCGACCGAAGCCGCCGAAACGGCCTGCGGGAGAACCTGCCTGCTCGGCGATGGTCTTGCCGTTGACCTTGAAGATGTATTTGCCGCTGCCGCGTACTGAATAGACCATATCGCCTGTGTAGTCGGCAGTGAATGTTCCGTTGTAGCGGGCTGAGAAGTCAGTCAGGTTGAGACCGTCAGTCCAGGCGCAGTCCTCGTGTGCGAGGGCGGGAGAGGTGGTGTTGAGAGTGAGCGGTTCGTCGTAGTCTACGGCTGCAACCACTGCTCCGCCGAATTCGGTGTTGTTGAAATACTCAGCGTGCAGGCCCTTGCCGCCGTTCATACGGTCGATATAGTGGGTCGTGATCGCGGGGTCGACAAGGTCGCAGGCGCGTTCGTATAAGATGTTGGCAGAAGGAGCTGCCGCGCGGATGGCTTCGAGGATGGTCTGGGTGTTGGCCTCGGTGGGATAACCGTTGTAGTTGCCGAGGATCACGCGGGCGTCGTCAGCATTCGGGCCGACAACTGCTAGCGTGATGCCGCTCTTCTTCAGGGGAAGGATATTGTTCTCATTCTTGAGGAGCACGATGGCTTCGCAGGCTGCCTTGGCTGCCAGGGCGGTATGGGCAGGGCTGCTGAGGTCCGCCTCGCCGAGATTTGCCCAGGGAAGATTTTCTGCAGGGTCGAACATACCCAGCTTGATGCGGGCTTCGAGGATTCGGCGCAGATTGACGTCGATGTCATCCTCGGTGATCAGACCTCTTTCCATCGCCTCGACGAGCGCTTTGTAGCTTGTTCCGCACTCCACGTCTGCACCGGACAGGACTGCATCGGCCGAAGCTGTCGCAGCGTCGGGATGGGTGTTGTGCTGGCGGGGATTGTAGAAGTCGCCGATGGCGCCGCAGTCAGTCACCACGATGCCGCTGAAGCCCCATTTCTCGCGCAGGATTTCCTGCAGGAGTCGGTCGCTGCCGCAGCAGGGCTCACCTTCGTAACGCTGGTATGC
>JAFWSX010000018.1 GCA_017519185.1 Bacteroidales bacterium
GAGATGATTAACAAACCCGAAAAAACCGTGAAGTTCCATGTGCTCTAAGAGATTCCTCATTCTGGCAGTCCTCTGCCCTCTGATGCTCCTGGCATCTTGCGGTAAGAAGGCAGAAGATCCCAATGCTCCTACCCGTTGGGGTAAGGAGAACTACTATGATAAGTTCCTCTGGAAGAAACACGTTCCTGATACCCTGTACCGGACCATCGAGTTCGACTTCAACCAGGACGCCAAGAACTATATGGACAAACCGCTTCGTCTGGGCCTGTTCAAGAAGACCGACAGCGGCAAGATGCTGCCTGTGACGGAGAGCGAGATGGAGGTGTTCGTAGACGGCCAGAAGTGTCCGAACAACATTATCGACGTCCAGCCCGGCACCGACCAGTTGAAGGTCGGCATCGTCTTCAATCCAGAAGCCGAGAACAAGGTTCATCATTGGTTCTTCCGAGCCGTTGATGACGGCGGCCTTGAGCGTATCAATGATATGGATCCTGACACCTACCAGGCTGACAACGCTTCTTTGATGGACATCGAGGTGGACAAGAACAAGGTGATGAATCCTTTGGCGATGGGAACGGCCCTAACCACTCTCCTCCTCCTTGCTTCTCTGCTGGTATGGCTGTTCGTGATGAAAGCCATCTTCTTCCCTACCTTCCGTGTGGGTAAGATCCAGCTCTCAGACCCTGTCCCGTACAACACCCTCAAGCGTATGCGCGGCTATCGGAAGATGATCCTGACCAATAAGCAGCCCAAGCAAGGCTTCTTTGACAAGGTTTTCGCCGGCAAGATCCTCTATGAGGTAAATGACCTGTGGACGAGCGAAGTGGTGATCGAGCCGAAGGACCGCAACAGCGTGAGACTGCGCTGCCCGAAGGATTTCATGGCTGACGCCCGTGTTTTGAAGAAGAACCAGGAGTACACCATCCAGAATATGACAACGAGCACAAAGACAAAAATCAAAATATCATAAACAGCTATGGCAACAAAGATTAAACGCTGTCTGTACGTCGGACTCGGCGGCACCGGTATGAACGCTCTTCTTCATACCAAGAAGATGTTCATCGATACCTATGGCGAGGTTCCCCCTATGATTGGCTTCCTCGGCATCGATACCGATGGAGGTGCGTACAAGAAGGCTATCCTCTCCAACAAGGGTGAGGATGTCATTCTTGATCCTAAGGAGCAGCTTCCTATCATCGTGAAGCGTGCCCGTCCCATCTACGATGTGAACAAGGAGGCCTTCTCCTGGATCTCTGAGGAGAACCTCTATGCCCTCACTTCTATGGAACTTGGCGCAGGTCAGGTCAGGACCAACGGCCGTTTCGCTTTCACGGTGAATTATGACGATATCAGTCGTAAGGTGGAGACTACCCTCGCCCAGATCACTAACGCCCATATCATCAACAATGACAAGTATGAACTCTTGGGGGCCAATACTGAGATCCACATGGTCTTCTCCGTGTGCGGTGGAACTGGTTGCGGTACGTTCATCAACATGGCCTACCTTCTCCGTGAGAAGGTCCCTCAGTGCAAGCTGACGGGTTATGCCGTGCTTCCGGATGTGTTCAAGCACATGTCCAACGCCGGTATGGCCAAGGTGGCTCCGAACGCTTTCGGTGCCATCGAGGACCTGGACTATCTGATGCACATGGGCATCGGCAGCAAGACCGTGAAGCTCGACTACATCAATGGCTCGTATGAGATCAAGGACCGCCCGTTTAATTCGGTGATTTTCATCGATAACAAGAACGATCACGGCGACACCTATACGCATATCGATGAGTTGGCCGAAATGATTAGCCTCGCTCTGGTGACTTCCGCCGGTGAGCTTTCCACAGCTTCTGCAAGTGTCAGCGACAACATCG
Source organism: Bacteroidales bacterium (assembly GCA_017519185.1). Lineage (GTDB taxonomy): Bacteria > Bacteroidota > Bacteroidia > Bacteroidales > UBA932 > Equibacterium. The sequence goes on from JAFWSX010000018.1 coordinate 1,866, forward strand.
AGAAGAACATCCGCGAGGGTGCGATGGATATCGAGAATAAGAAGGCCTGGGCTGCAGGTATGGGTGTCTGCGAGATCATTTACCGCGGCCAGGACCTCAGCGATATTTACTCGATTAAGGCGGCCAAGAACCTCATCGACCGCTTCTTCAACAGTTGTCAGGATGCGAATCTGATTGCCAACAACTGGATTGACAGCCCGAACGTCAATATCCGTGAGAACAACAACTATGATCACGTGATTGACTATATCTGCGACAAGATGCCCAAGTACGAGCTGACTGTCAATGATTTTGGAAACCCGAAGCCTGAGGTTGAGCAGATCCTGAACATCAACCGCATCAAGGATGAGGAGGTCAACAAGAAGATTAATGACCTTACCAGCCGTGTCCGTACTGAACTCCGCAAGCTCATTATCGAGCACATTAACCAGGAGTGCGGTATCTCCACTGTTGAGAACGTTCTGGAGGCCATCGAGGATCAGGTGGACATCTTCCTCTCCGAGATGACCAATGAGAAAGAAGATTTCCTCTCCCGTGAACCGATGCTCCAGTCATCTCTGGATACAGCATGTGCTGACCTTAGTGAATACGACGGCAAGTTCTTCAAGAAGAAGAGCAGGCTCGACGACATGGCCAATGATGTGAGCGACGCCTGCCGCGCCCTTTGTACCTGCAAGTTGGAGATTATCCGTAGGACCGCTGCCATCACCGTGTTCAACAACGTCAAGGGTATCCTTGCTGAGGCCAATCGTAAAGTCAGCCTCATTTCCGAGAGCCTAAAGGCAGTCAACCGCAATCTCGCCACCCGTCTGGCTCGCATCCAGAACAACGTGGGTAAGGCTCCCGCTACCTTCCAGATTGACCTGGCCCTGAATTCCGTAAATTCCGTGGGCATCGTGACCGATGAGATCCAGATTCCCGAGTTCGTCAAAGGACTTAGGCTGGAGGGCAAGCTCTACGGCTTCACGGAGCTTTCCAACGACGAGATTGAGGCTCAGATCCTCAAGTACACCAGCCGCCTGCATACCGCCCGTAACTGGAGGGATACTGGCATCGATGATATCCTGGACAAGATGCCTCAGGAGGAGTTCGACCGGATCACCCGTATCGCTATCGAAAAGGCAATGCCGTTGTTCCGCTTCGACTACCGTGGCCATATGCCGCATGAGCGTCCACAGGACAGCTTCTTCGTTGGAGTGCCTAACAAGCTGAGCAACCGTTTCTATAAAAACGATTACTTCAAGAGCAAACTTACCGGTACAATGGATGTGGACTTCGCCAGCATCGGTGTGAACGACCGTATCATTATCTACCGCCAGGTGGGTGTTGTTCCTGCCTATACCATCTCTGCTCTCCCTGAGTACCAGAGGGAGTACGAACAGTGCCACGTGGACTGCCACTACGATGCAAACCTGGAGACCCGCATGAAGCGTGAGGACTTTAGTCTGAAGCCGAAGAAGGCCAGTGACGAAGACCTGCTCGATCTCTGGGTGAAGGGACTTATCTTCGGTTTGATAAAGAACGAGAACGGTACGTATTACTTCCAGAGCCAGGAGCATGGCGACGTTCTGGATGACAACTGGGTGAAGCTTGGCGAATACCGAGACGAGGCCTTTGACCAGTTCCGTTCCTTCAAGAGTTCTGTCCGCAAGGAGTTCACCGAGTGGCTTGATAGCCATGCCTTGAGCCAAGGAGCGACAGCCACTAAGGCTGTCATCGATGATGCCAAGGCTAACTATTATGAGAAGTTCTCTCAGATCAATATGACGAAGGAAGAGGTGAAGAAGAAGGGATACGAGAAGATCCGTCAACTGATCACTGATGAATTGAACCACGTTAAGCAGCTTTAGGTTTTATGAGGCATACAACGCACATCATGCTGGGCGCAGACTCTGCGCCCATGCTGAAAGGCATCAAACGATACGTCATCAAGTATGGGGATCAGGAGGTAAACGACTATTTCAAGGCGTTCCTCTTCCCCGAGCTGGATCCTTCCGTCGAGGCTAGTTTCCAGGGCGCTGAGCCGGTCAAGGCTGACGAGAGCGTATTCGTGGCGGGCATTGACGAGATGTTCGATGTGCAGTTGGGCAGCCCCTATAAGGTCCATCCCAGCAGTCGGCCGGATTACCTGAAGGGTTTCTTCCGGACGCTGTATGACAGGAGCATCACCATAAACCGGCCGAGCGACAGCTCGACGATGAATCTGTGTCTGTATGTTCCGCTATACCTGAAGGAATACTGGTCGGTTGTGGAAGAGTTCCTCTCGGCGATCGAGGCGCTTCCTCAGAGCTACAACGTGGATCTGTTCCTGCTCCCCTACGATATCGCTTTCCTCTTTGAGAAGAAGGACTCTGACTTGACGGTGAAATACTCCGCCTACGCCAAGACTTCGAAAGAAGTGCTGGAAGAAGTCCTGAACGCAAAGAAGAAGTTCACGAAGTTGGGATCTCTTGTACTGCTTCAGAACTGCAATTCAGATGGTACGGCTCTGGGTCTCAATGATGATTCCTTCGTGCGGATTGCCGGAGAGTATGCCCTGCTGTCCGTGAAGCACTATCCGGAGATGTTCCAGCCCGCAGCCCAGGACCCGAAACGTCCTTTGCATGCACTCGGACTTTCCGTATTGAGCTTCGACAAGTATTACTTCGTGCAATACCTGCTTCACCGGGCGTATGCCCATATCCTCGACCGAGAGAATGTCTCCCAGTCTGAGGTTGAGGTGAACAAGGTTTCTCAGATCGTACAGGGACTGCTCAGCCAGAACGTGAACATTTTCTCGAAGTTCTACGAGAAAGAAGTCTCTCCGAGGCTGAACAAAAACCTGGATCACACTGAGATCATCAGTCAGATAGGCCCGGCACTTAAAGCAGAGATTACCCGACTGACGCAGGAATTCCAATCTTACATCGTCAATCCAGATCTATCCCTCCCTGAGAAGAAGGCGACGCTTGCCCAACTGCTGGGAGAAGACGACGATCTGCTCACCGGCTATATGTTCAACAAACGTCAGCTTGTCATCGACGATTGCAGCCGGGAGGTTCTGGATCTCTTCGTGAATGCGCATAACGCGATTTGCGCGATGCAGCCTGCCGATGTTCAACCGGGGCCAGATGCCGAAGAAGAGAAGAAGGCGCGTGATTTGGAAGTGGCAAGAATTCAGGAGTATGCCGCACTCACTCCGACACCGAAACGAATCCGTACCGCAAGCGAACTCCTGGATGACCTGAAGGCCACCAAGGTCACGATGCGTGAGTCCACGAACTACATCCGGCAGAAGACGATTGAACTTGAGGGACTGGATATTCAGCGCCAGGACCACAAAGAAAGCTTCAAACGCCTGACCAATGACGGATTTGTCTTCGAGGGCCATACATATAAGCTTCAGGGCGATACCCAGGAGATTGATTTGGACGACGAATACCAGCCTCTCTCGACGATAGCTCCGTCCATCGACCTGCGTAAGGAATTTACGCCGGTCAAGGACCAGGGAGAGATGGGAGCCTGCTCTGCGTTCGCACTGGTGGGTATCTTCGAGTATATCTTGAAGAAGAACAAGCAGCCGGATATCGACCTGAGCGAGCAGTTTGTGTATTATAACGCTCGAAAGGCTGACGGTTCATCCCGGGTCGATGCTGGTAGTTCCCTCTATGATGTCGTCCAGACGTTGATGAAGGACGGTGTGTGTCTGGAGCATCTGTTCCCTTATAATCCAGGAAACATTTCCAAGGATCCTCCCGTGGAAGCTATAGAAGACGGTCAGACACGCAAGGTGGTCAAGGCCAAGAACGTGAAGAAGAATCTTCACGATATCAAGTCTGCCGTGGCCGAGGGTTATCCTGTGGCCATCTCACTGAAGATCTTCAACTCCTTCCATCCCCGGAGAGGTTTTATCCGCATCCCGAATGAGACGGAAATACAGAGCGAGCAGTCCGGTAATCACGCGATGGTGATTTGCGGCTACAATGATGATGCGCGATTCTTTGTCGTTCGCAACTCCTGGGGCCGCAAGTTTGGTGACAAGGGCTATTGTTATATCCCCTACGGCTATGTAGAGAATGAGGCCCTTCTGAACGGCGCCTGCATCATAACTGAAATCAGCGATACCAAGCTTCAAGTGAAAGGCAGCGACCAGAAGGCTGTTGTTTCCTTTGATCTTACCGACTCCAACATCAAGTCTGAGATTCTGACTAACCTCATCCGTGAGGAGAAGATCAAACTGGACAAGTTGAACAAGGAACTTACTGACAGGAGCAGGCTGTTTAATGAGTTGTTCCAGCAGTTAGGCAATAACGGTGTCCGGGAGACTCTTTGTGACGGGACCAAGGAACGGCTGGACTGGGAATGCCGTAATCTTACCCGGGAGAAAGACAATCTCCATAAGGAACGTCTTCGCGAGCTGGATGCTTTCGATGCAGAAAGCCGTAGGATGAGGTGGTGGTTCTGGGGAAGCATGGCCGTGATTTTCCTTGGGTTCGTAATCACATGCATCATCGCCAAGTCTCTGGAACCGCTTATCAAGAAGCCTAGCCTGTGGATTTACGGTGTCATCGCGCTTGCCGGCGTGGCGTTCTGGCTGGTTATGCGGCATCGCAAGCGCCAGCGTCAGGATATGGATCTGGATTACAAGAGCCAGCTTGAGCGTTTGTCGCAGGAGATATCCAAGCGGGAGCGTGAGAAAGAAATCACTCATCTGAAGACGCACCTCGCCGGTATGATTATCGACTCACTGTATAAACTGGGCCGTAATCTTCATACCAAGTATAACGGGATGCGCTCGTATGTAGGTAACCTGAAGGTATGGCGCGAACAGGAGAATGAGTCCTTGAAGATGAATCCCCTCAGTAGGGATCCTTTCCTTACCCTCATTTCCAATGAATGTCTTGACAAGTATTTCGAAGATAACAAGGAAAAGCTCACCAAGGGGCTTGAACTGAGCAAGATGTTCAAGGACAAGTATAACGTACAGGAAGAAGAAGTCGTCAAGTTCAAGAATGAACTGAAGAAGAAACTGGTCGCGATGCTTTTCAAGGCCATCGAGGGCTTCTCCATCTTCAAGTACGTGACCAACACGGAAGACTATCCGTATGTTGGTCTTGATTATACGGACATTGATGCGTTGCTTCAGCAAATGGACTACAAGTCTACACCGTTCGTGCGTCTGAATCCTGCACCGGCGAAGAAGGAGGGCATCAATACCCATTGCAAGATGATGTTCCTGTATGCGGAGCGTGAGCAGGATCGCAAGACGTGGGAAGACGCCTGCAGCCGGAGTTTTAATAACGAACCTCAAATTCACATAACAGACTCCCTCTTCAAAATCTCATTATTACAACTCAAGGGTGTTGCAACTAATGAAATATTCATTCTAAACTAAACACAATGTTCCGTCGGCTCATGTGTCATATTCTACTCGCACTCGTGTCAATAGTCATGTTGGCACAGGGACATCGTGGAATTAATGAACCGCCATTTGACAAGAGCATGATGGAACTCCCGGCAATTCGTAATACAGATGTTATTCTTGTATATAGCGGATTTGTCGTCAATTATAATCCACATCGGCTTATTCCCAACTGGGTAGCGTACGAATTGACAGCTGAGGAAGTAGCTGGAGATGTGCCTCGTGCAAAAGGATTCAGTATGGATCTTGATTACAAGGATAGGCAAGCGATGCGTGAGGATTATAGTAACACCGGTTGGGACAAAGGGCATATGGCTCCCGCTGCTGATATGAAGTGGTCCCAAATGGCAATGAATGAAAGTTTTTATTTGACTAACATATGTCCACAAAATCATGATCTTAACGGAAATGATTGGCATACATTAGAAAGGATGACACGAGATTGGGCCTTGAAATACGGTAAAGTATGGATAATATGTGGACCATACGTTTATGCTAATAAATACGGTACTATTGGTGAAAGGAAAGTAGTGGTTCCAGATGGTTTTTTCAAAGCAGTATTAAGAAAAGATGGTGATGAGTGGTACTCGATTGCTTTTGTGTTTGAAAACGACAATCATAGACAGGCAGTAAAAGATGCCGTGGTATCTGTCAATGATGTTGAATCCTTGATTGGTTATGACATATTCACCAATCTTAACGACAAGATTGAGAATGATGTGGAAAACCAGGCAGACTGGAATAATTGGAAATGATATAATCACATATGGATTGTTTTCTTTTATTTTACGAACAGTTGGAGAAATTATCAACTATTCCTAAATGCAGGAATGGTATTTCTGTAGATGTTTATGATGCGGGAACAACAGAAGAATATTTCCGTCAGATTGATCAATGTACATCTTTGTTAGTGTCTTTCTATGACCGGTATATTGCAGATACCAAGATGCACCTCGCACTTCACAAGCGGATAAATACTCGGCATCGAAAAAACTATGATGACTTGAAGTTGATGCTAATGATTGATGTTATCCGCGCTTATGAGGAATTGAATCATCCTACACGACTTCATTCACCGGAGGGAATAGCCCTCTTATTATTGTTAGTTAAGCTGTTCCGGCAAGATTACGTTGTCTCTTATATTGGCTTAAAAACTATTCCTTATGATATAATTAATCTCGATGGCCTTGTTCCATTTATATCTGAATGTTCCGACAGAATTGACATTCCAGTAAATGATAGTGTAATCTCTACCTTACTCCAAACAGTGCACCCACAAGCTGACAACATATATCGTATTAGTTTATACCATCTATTTGAGTCAGTTGCTGCTGTTGATGGTGCAATATCTCAGTCAGAAAAGGAATACTTAATGACTCTTCTTCACCTTGATGATGACGATATCGGTAATGACATTAAAATAGAAACAAAACTAGTTCTTAAGTAATATGAAGCCTGGATTTAAGAGTCTTTTCAGAAGTATTATTGCTACATCAGTTGCCACCATTGCTGGAACTTATGGGGCTGATGCTGCACCAAAATATAAGTTTAATGAATCCCAAGATGATTCTCATATTGAAGAGCAGAACTTGGCCAAGAAAGATTTGACACATAAATTGATGTTGAATTTCACTAGCGATGAGGAAGTATATCTATCTGGGCATCGCAGTCACAGTTCACATCGTAGTCACAGTAGCCATAGTTCTCATCGCTCTGGTTCATCACATTATTCTTCATCAACCACTTCCACTTCTACGAGATCAACAGGGTCTTCTACATATTCAACTGGTAGTTCATCCTCTGCAGGAACCAAATCAGGTGTTTATAGCTCACCTACGGTCTCTTCCTCTTCTTATGCCTTAGGTGATCGCAACATATCCAAAGGGGTATATGGCAACGATGTCAAGTCAGCATCTGATCATCTGGTCAAACTAGGTTATTTAAAAACTTCTGATATAACTAAAAACTCATCAGGATATGTTGTGTATAACAGTGCCATGGAAGATGCCACAAGCGCTTACGAGAGAGAGAAAGGACTGCCAGAAGATGGTATTCTTAGCAAAACCACAGCCATTGCTCTAAAAAATGATGCGGAATCTTACAGACCGCTTGGAAGTCGCATACTGGTTGCTGGAATGGCTGGCACAGATGTCTCTGAACTCAAGAATATACTAATTGACAAAAATGTTATAAGAGGAAAGAAAAAAAACAAATATGATGTCACAACATTAGATGAGACTATTGTAGAGATGTTAGATGCCTATCTCAACGATAATGGAGTTGAGTGGACTGGAAGAGTCGATTCTAGGGTAATATCTTTCCTTAAGAAATAGTAAAATGACAACCATTAATATTAATGATGATGGCCTGGTAGAATTTTCTATCGACACTTCCATCTATGATGAATGGGTAATAGAGAAAGTCTTATATTGGCTTTCAGCAGATTATATCATAACACGTTGCAACGATACAAATTCATATATTCAGAATGTTACTTTAGAGCCAAAGGATGGCCACTGTATCACTGATTTCCAACAACTAAAAGAAAAGCTCAGCAACGATTTCATAGACTACAAGAATCGTCAAACGATTGCCCGGGAAACAGCTAATATACGAGATCTTTTATTCGCCAAGGCTTTTGCAAATAGCGATGACTTCGTAGAATTCACCTTCAAAGATTGAGATGTTCTATCTGCTACCATTCCATTTCCAGCCTGTCGGAGAAAAGGAGATTCTTACCAATGACCTTGGTGATTATCTAATCATACCGCGTGGGAGTGTACAGCGCATCATCAATCGTGAAATTTCTCCATCAGAGGATCTTTATAAGGATTTACTGGCTTCATTTATTATCAGTGAGACGCCTGTTCCTCATTTGCTGGATAACATGGCCACAAGATTAGCTACCAGAAAGAGTTTTTTGGACAATTTTACAGCCCTGCACATTTTTGTTATGACGCTCAGGTGCAATCAGAATTGCATATATTGTCAGGCCTTAAGCCGTGATAGCAGCTTCAAGGGTTGTGATATGAAGGAGTCGGACTTGATGACAGCTGTTGACTTGATGTTCCGGTCTCCGGCGAAGCATTTGACCATGGAATTTCAGGGCGGAGAACCCACATTAGTAAGCGACTTGATACAGAAAGGCATCTTATATGCCGAGCAAAAGAATCAATCAGAGTGTCGACAAATAACTTATGTCATATGCTCAAATTGCGTAAATGTTAGCAACGAGTTACTGGAATTCTGCAGACAATACAATGTCGTTTTCTCTACTTCTTTAGATGGTCCGTTTTATCTCCACAACCATAATAGGGGTAAGATTGACAGTTATCAAAAGGTAATCGCTGGAATTGACAAAGTTCGCGAGGCTCTTGGTGCCGATAAAGTATCTGCTTTAATGACCACATCTGAGGACTCACTCCGTTATCCGCGTGAAATTATTGACGCTTATAGAGAGAATGGCTTTCATAGCGTCTTTCTTCGTGCGTTAAACCCTTATGGACTTGCCCAGGACAATAATAACTGGCCTGCATACTTTGATGCTTTCGTCGACTTTTATAAGCAAGCATTGGAATATATCCTTGAGTTAAATAAGCAGGGAGAGGGCTTTGTGGAAGAATTCACTGCTCTTATCCTTCGGAAGATACTGACTCCTTTTCCCATTGGTTTCGTTGATCTACAGACACCTGCCGGTATTATTAATAACGTCATCGTTTACAACTATGATGGTTACGTCTATGCCTCAGATGAGTCGCGCATGCTAGCTGAGAACAAAGATTTCACTTTCCGTCTCGGAAAGATAAGCGATAAATATGAGGATCTCTTCTATGGCCGGAAAGCCCAAGAATTGTCAAGAATTTGGGCGACTGAATACATAGCTGGTTGTTCTGAGTGTGCCTATCAGAGTATTTGCGGGGCAGATCCTGTCAGAAATTACTCAACCCAAGGAGATGCCTATGGGTACAGACCAGATTCAACAATCTGTCGGAAGAATAAGGCAATTATTGAGTACATTTTCAAGCTTCTTGATGAACGTACTGAGGAAGTACTTCCCATTTTTATGAACTGGATTAGCGGCACAAGGTAATGAGGGATTCATTTGACATTAATTCTAACGATAACGCATTGTTTACCACTGCAATGTGTTCTAATCGTTGTCTGATGTGCTGCCAACCACCCTCTGAAAAGAATGACATTGAAATGCTCTGGGGCAAAAATATCAAGCTAATTGATACCGCACCGAAAGAGCTGCCATCAATTGGAGTTACTGGAGGAGAACCGACCCTTTTAGGAGGCCGATTCTTTGAGTTGATACGCCATATTCGCATAACACTTCCGAATACAGAGGTTCATATCCTGTCAAACGGCCGTGCCTTCTCTGACAAACAGTTTACCCGTCAGTTGGGAGAAATTGGTCCAGAAAAGATTCTCTTGGGAATTCCGCTTCATTCAGACAATCAGTTGGACCATGACTTTATTGCCGGTGCAAAAGGCGCATACACGGATACCCTTCTGGGCTTATATAACCTAGCCCGGTGGTCGTTCGACATAGAACTACGTGTTGTCTTGACTAAACTGAATTACCAGCGTCTTCCTCAAATTGCTCATTTCATATACCGTAATCTTCCGTTTGTGAGGTATATTTCGTTGATGGGACTGGAATATACTGGCTATACAATCAAAAACGCGGAACAAGTATGGATTGATCCTGTAGATATGGCAGAGCCCATGTGTGAAGCAACATTGTTTCTTGCATCAACCGGTTTAGATGTATCCATATTCAATCTCTCACAATGTGTCCTCCCTGAGCGTATCTGGCCATTTGTACGAAAGTCTATTTCTGACTGGAAGAATCGCTTTGAACCCTTCTGTGACCAGTGTCGCTTGAAGCCAGATTGCTGCGGTCTTTTTGCAACATCAAAGAAACAAAGTTTAAATTTACATCCTCTTGTATAAAGAATAAGAAAAAAAGGGGATATATAATTCTCAAGCAAGGTCATAAGAAGCTATTAACTATTGTTCCTTTTTTATGTACTCAGGGTAGCGAATCAAGGGCGCTCGAGTGAAGGCGAAATAGCGGATGAGCTGAGAGTGCCGGCTCGGGAGCGATGATGTTTGAGGCACGTTAGGCGAGGGCTGAAAGCACGAGACTAAAAGGCCGAGTTCGTCGCGACAGGCACTCGAAGCGAAAGACGCCGCCTGAACGTGGTCGCGCCCGCAGACGCTACCCTGTGCAAAAGACATTTGTACATAAACAAGAAGACCGACTGCTCAGCCGGTCTTCTTTTATAATATCATATAATCCCTCTCTCCTACTTGCCTGCGTAAGCCTTGGCCTCGGGAATGTACTTCTCGAGATTCTGGATACGCCTTATGTCGCTCGGGTGGGTACTCATAAACTCGGGAACAGCCTGGCCGTTTTCAGCCATCTTCACCCAGAGCTTCGGAGCCTCTTCAACCTTGTATCCTGCGATGGCCATCATAATCAGACCGATGTGGTCGGCCTCCAGCTCCTGCTTGCGGGAGAACGGGAGAATCACACCGTACTGGCCGCCGAGACCGAGGGCGGTATTGAAAACTGCGAGCTGCGAATCGGTAACCCTTCCGGAAGCCTGGGCGGCAACCAGAATGGTTTTGTGGAGATTCTCAGTCAGAGTGGCGCGGCTCATCCTTTCGTTGCTGTGGTTGGCGATGGCGTGTGCAATCTCGTGGCCTACGACGGCAGCCAGCTGATCGTCGTTCTCCACAAACTTCGCAAGTCCTTCATATACCACGATGTTACCGCTGGGAAGGCAGAAGGCATTGATCTCTTCTGACTGGACAAGGTCAATATGCCAGTTGAGGCCCTGCATAGGATTATCCTGTCCGGTGGAATTGAAGTAATTGTTCATCGCGTTGATCAGCTTGCTGCAGACCACCCGCACTTTCTGTGTCATAGCCGCATTGGTGGAAGCCTTGGCTGTCTGCGCAAATTCCCTATATGACTGCTCGCTGAGAGCCATAATGTCACTGTTGGAATAGAGGAGCACCTGTTTGCGTCCGGTGAGGGCAACGCTGCTGCAGGCATACATCAGCGCCACCAGGACGACACCAAGAATGACCCATAAAAACTTTTTCATAGCTCGATATTATTATGTCAGATTATTTCTATGTCAACAGCCGGAATCCAGCCCTCGCGGCCGTCAGCGATAGTGACGCGATACCAGTCGCCTACAACATCCTTCACCTCCAGCACCGTACCCTCGTGGATGATGAAAAGCGACGTTCCGGACGTTCCGGGACTGCTTTTCACTGAAGAAACAGGCGACATCACAACGGCTCCCCTGTCACTGACCGCATCAGCCCTCTGGCTTAGAGCAAGGCTAAAACTACATAAAGTTAATACAAAAAGCACACAAGCCAACACAAAAGACGTCTTTCTTGCAGAGCGGGACCCGAACTGGCGGAAACCTGTAAGCAGGAGCATCACCAGGGCGAAAAGGGCGACCGTAAGCCAGGCCCATCCGTCTGAAGACATCGAGTACTTGAGATTGTCCATCCACTGGGCAAGGATGAAGCGGGGCACGCTCTCTATCCTGTCCTGCACGGAAGCCTGCGCTATCTCCAGGTTGTTGCGGGCATCGTCGTGGCGAGGGTTGAGCTTAAGAGCCCTTTCGTAGTACAGCACTGCGTGCGGGATATCGGACAGCTTGTAGTAGCAGTTGCCGATATTGTAATACAGGTCGGCACTCACCATATCAGACTGCTCGATGGCAAGATAGCCGTCAAGGGCTGTGGTGTAATTGCCCTGCGCATACAGTTCGTTGGCCGTGTTCCAGTCCTGTGCAGAAGCGCCCAGGCCGAGGGACAGCAGAAGCAACAACGAAGTTGCAGCCTTGGCTGCAGCACCCTTGCGGCCTGACGAAGCATTGCGGATAGAAGTCTCTATGCGTGAAATGACTGACATTGCGTCCTTGTATAATTTGTCCATAGCTTCGGGATTGCTTTCAGGAGCATAGCGGGCCATCTCGCAGCCATCTATGATTCCCACGAAACTGTCGGCCAGTTCGGGGCTTACCCCCTCTTCCACCAGCCTTTCACGTGCGTTCTCCTTGGTATAGTCTGCCGGAGCCATCATCAGCTTGTCGCAGACATAGCCTGTAACAGCCTTGTGAAGTTCCTCGTAGAATGCGGTGTCAAGCCCTTTGGAGAGATAGTCTCCGGCCTGGCGAAGCCTTGCCACAGCCACCTTGTTGGCCTTGCGGTTCTTGCTTCCCACCACATCGGCACGTCTTGCCCTTGAAACAGCTGTAACCTTGTCAACGATGAAGAACAGTGCGGCCAGCAGCGCCAGCAGGATGTAGAATGCAGGAGAAGTGACAAAGAACCTGCCCTGTTTGCGCAGGCCGTCACGACCGGTGGCGATGTAGCGGATGTCCTCTCCTATGTTTCGCACACCCTGCCTTGCCACTCCGGGAACGATCGTTCCTGCCGAAGCATCCTCTGCGCTTGCTGCGACACCGATGCTCATAACCGGAGCTGAAATGGTGACGTAGCGGCCGAGAGAAACGTCGTAGTATGAGTAGTTGACGGGGCCTATGTCATAGTGGCCATAACTTCTTGGAATGAAAGGATACTCGAAGGTCTTGGAACCGGAAGCGCCGTCATTTGAGATGTTTTCGGAGCTCTTGACATCGTAGACCTCGAAGTCTGACGGGAACGACACCTTGGGTGCACCGAGCATCGAAATGTTGCCGTTGCCGGAAATGGTCACCTTCAGCGAACCGGCGTCATTGGTCTTGAGCGAATCGCTGCTCATTGCCGCAGTAATCTTGAACTGGCCGACGCCGCCCTCGAACGACGAGGGAGCACCACCGGGAAGCGGAGCGACATTAACTACGGCAGAACCAGAAGAAACACGCTTGCGGATGGTCTGGTAGTTGTCGAAGAACTCGTCGAAGATCGAGCGGCCGAAACCGCCGGAAGTCCTGACGCGCACCAGGCAGATCATCTCTGCAGGGTCGATGGTGAGCCTTCCCTCCTGCTGCGGAATCAGCATATAGCGCTTGAGCAGCGCCACGTTGTAGATCGTGCCGTCGACATTCTCCCTGTTTGACTCGATGGTCTGCGCGGTATATGTTTCCTTGTTCCAGAAGCCGTTGAAAGACGGGAAGGTTATGTCCTCGATGCCCGATATGTCGGAACGGTAATATAACTTGAGAGTTGCAGTGATCGGCTCGCCCTTGACCACATTGGCCTTGCTGAGCGAAAGCCTCAGGAAGATGTCGTCGTTCGAAACGGTGCCTGACTCGATCGCACCGGAAGAGCCCTGCTGGGCTGAAGAAGACGATGAAGAAGAAGACTGCTGCTGTTGCTGAGCCTTTACCACCTCGATCGTGAACGAAGCCGTAGAACAGTCCTTCTTGTCAACCCTGGCCGTAGCGCCGGGAAGAGTGAACTTTCCTTCAGCCTTGGGCTGGAGAAGATAGGTATAAGTCTCCGTATGGCTCGATTCGCGCTTGCCATTGATGATGTTGGTGCTGCTCATAGAGCCTTTCTGCGGCCCCCACACGACGTCGAAGTCGCTGGTTCCGGGCCAGTCGAAATCGCTCATATTGCCGTTGGCGGTGAACACTATCCTGAATGTCTCGTTCATCGACACGACACTCGGCGCATCTATGGTGAGGTTCTGGGCGGCAAGGCTGCCGCAGAACAACATACAAAGCAATGCAACAATATGTCTTCTCATATCTCTACCAGTTTTTATCCTTTTGTTTGCTCTTTGCTTTCAGAGCTTTCTCCTTGTTGACCTTGTCCTGGGTCTGCTTTTCCTGCTCCTGGATGGCCTGCAGCATCTGCTGCGCTGCCTGAGGGCTTATCTTGGGCTGTTCACCGCCCTGGCCCTGCTGGTTCTGCTGGTCCTGCTGATCCTGGTTCTGGTCGTTGTTGTCCTTATTCTGATCTTGATTCTGGTTCTGCTGGTCCTGATTGTCTTGGTTCTGATCGTTGTTCTGATCCTGATTCTGCTGGTCCTGGTTCTGATCCTGGTTTTGCTTGTTCTGGTCCTGGTTCTGTCCGCCTCCGCCCTGCTGCTCGTTCTGCAGCATCTTCTGTGCATAGGCCAGGTTGCTCTTGGCATCCATATCGTCAGGATTGCGGCGCAGGGAGTTCTTGAAAGCCTCGACTGCTGCCTGCCAGTTGCGCTGCTTCAGGAAAGAATCGCCCTGGTTGAAATAGCTCTCGGCTCCGTGGCCTGCACGGTCGAGCGAGTCGCTCACTGCAGAGTAGTACCTGTCAGCCTCGGAATAGTTTTCCATCCTGTAGTAGGTGTTTCCGAGGTTGAAATTCGCAGCGTTCGAAAGGGAATCCTTCAGCAGAGCTTTCTTGTAGTCAATCTCTGCAGTCTGGAAAACATCTTTCTTGAACTCGCGGTTGCCGTGACGCACCTCCTTGCGGTCAGTCTGGCCGAACGCAGGGACAGCGACAATCAACAGCATCAATATTATCAGTCTCCTGTACATCATTTGAAAATGTTTTTGGCAGTCTTCCGGTTCCCGATGAGCATCTCGAGGATGAAGAAGAACAGAGCTATCGCGAAGAAGTACATATACTGTTCGTTGAAATCTTCGAACACGATGCTGCTGAATTCCTTTTTCTCGATGTTCTTGATGTCTTCAAGAATCGGATTCAAGCCGAACTCGCTGTTGCCGGCCTTTACGTACTCGCCGTTGCCGACGCTAGCTATTTCCTTAAGTATCTGCTCGTTGAGTTTTGTAACAACAATGTTGCCCTGTTTGTCGCGGAGCAAACTTCCGTTCACGGTGATCGGCTGGCCTGCAGTAGAGCCGACACCGATGGTGTATATCCTTATGCCTTCTTCAGCGACGGCTTTGGCAGTCTCCACGGCATCTCCCTCGTGGTCCTCACCGTCGGAGATGACGATGATCGCACGGCTGTTGCCGCTCTGGGAACTGAAACTCTGGGCAGACATCATCAGTGCCTGCGAGAGGTCGGTTCCCTGGATGGGGACTGATTCGGTGCTTATGCTGTTGAGGAACACTTTGGCCGAAACATAGTCGGTGGTGATGGGAAGCTGGATGAAGCTTTCTCCTGCAAATATCACCAGGCCGATGCGGTCGCCCTGCAGCTTGTCGACTATCCTCGAGATGGCCAACTTGGCCCTCTCCAGACGGTTCGGGGAATAATCTTCGGCCAGCATAGAGTTCGACACGTCGAGCGCGATCATTATCTCAACTCCCTTGCTCTGCCTCTCCGCAAGTCTTGCGCCCATCTGCACGCGGCAGAGGCCAAGGACGAAGAACAGGAAGGCTATCGAGAAGAAAGTGACTTTGAGCCAGCCGCGGCCGTTGGAAACTTCAGGCATCAGCTGCCCCACGACCTCAGGGTCGCCGAAGCGGGCTATCCTGCGTTTCTTGAAGTTCAGGTAGGCTTTATAGGCCACGAAGAACAGCGGGATGAGCAGCAGCAACAACAGATATTGGCTTTGAGCTACATATATCATTACGGCAGCCTCCTTATAATGAAGAATTTGAAAATAACCTCAAGCAGCAGTGCCACCAGCGCCCATATAGCGAACTTCATAAACAGTTCTGTATAGACGGGGAAGCTGTCCACTGTGATGCGGCTCTTTTCCATCTGGTTGATTTCATTGTAGATCTCGAGCAGCTTGGTGTTGTCCGTTGCGCGGAAATACTTGCCGCCTGTCTGGTCAGCAATGTTCTTGAGCAGCGGCTCGTCGATCTCCACATCGACGTCCATCATCCTGATGCCGAGCGGCGTCATCATAGGGTACGGGGCTTTGCCCATCGCTCCGACACCTATGGTATAGACTCTGATGCCGTAGGTCTTGGCTATTTCGGCAGCCATCGCAGGAGTAATCTCGCCGCTGTTGTTGACGCCGTCGGTGAGCAGGATCACCACCTTGCTCTTGGCGTCGGAATCCTTCAGTCGGGCCACGGCTGTTGCAAGTCCGTTACCTATCGCCGTACCGTCATCGATGAGGCCGGTCTCTATCTCCTTCATCATATTGATGAGGGTGGCGCGGTCCGAAGTGACGGGGCACTGGGTGTAGCTTTCACCGGCGAAGACCACGATGCCGATGCGGTCGGCAGGCCTTGAGGCGATGAACTCGATGGCTATGTTCTTGGCAGCTCCGATCCTGTCAGGACTGAAATCGCGGGCAAGCATAGAGGTTGAAACGTCCATATCCAGCACGATGTCGATGCCTTCGGTGTCGGTCTGCTCGAACGAATCTGACGAACGGGGCCTTGCGATGGCAAGAATGATGAGTGCCAAAGCAATGGTGCGAAGGATGAACGGCACGTGGCGCAGGAAGCGTTTGAAGCCCTGGTCCTTGACCTGCCAGCCGTCAAAGTTCGACACGGTCATCGAAGGCGACTTGCCCTTGATCTCCCTGTAGACATACAAGGCAATCAGCGGCAGGAGCAGGAACTCCAGATAAAGCAGGTTGGGATACTCGAAAAACATCACTCGTCCCCTCCTTCTTCTTCAAGCTGCGACACGTAGGTCGAATTGACGAACTGGACTGCATCCGGAATCGTCTCCTCGTTCTCCTCGGCGGAAGCTTCGTATTTCGCGAACTTCACGAGGTCGGCACGGCCGAACAACTTTTCAATCTTATCGAAAGTATTCTCTTCGATATCCTGTTTCTTCAAGTCTTCCAGCATCTCGCCTGAAGGCCGCTCCATCGTCACGATTCCGAACCTCTCGGAGATATAATATCTCAAGGTGTCCGTAACGGCGGTGTAGAACTGCTTCTGCTTGTTGTTCTGCCACAGTTTCTGCTTGCGGATCTTCTCGAGGTCGCGCAGTGCCACGATGTGGGCCGGATCTTTCTGCACCGGCTTTCCGAACAGCGTCAGGTTGTTGCGGCGCGCATTCACCAGCCTTATGATAAGATATACCAGGGCGGCAATAAGCAGCGCCAGCAGCAGCCAGGGCAGAATCTCCTTGAATGTCACAGGATAGCCTATCTGACCCTTTATGTCCTTGATCTCATAGGTGGCAGTATCTATGGGAATGGTGTTGACGTAGAGTTCGGGACCCTTGTAGAGCAGGGAATCAATTTCGCCCCTTGAATTCTGGATGAGCGCCAGCATCGGTGGCAGGACATAGCTGCCGCTGTCGAAGCTGGTTATGGTCAAATGGGCCTGGATGTCAATCTTTCCTTTCTTGACTGACAGAGTGTCGACGGTCATTCCCTTGATCGTCTCCACGCCGGGGACGAGCTGCTCGCTCTGCGCGGCGATCAGGAAACCCTCCCCCTCGTTCATCTGCAGGTCGAGAATCAGTTCGACCTGGTCGCCGATGAGGATGGAGTCCCTGCTGAGACGGGAAAAACGGGTGGTGTCGACCTGGGCCGACGCCACTGTAGTTATCATCAATATCGCAATAAACAGCAATCCTTTCTTCATATCAAGCCCTGTGTTTGAATAACGATATCAGTTGTTTCACATAATCCTGGTCGGTGGCGATGTCGACGGAGTCAACGCGGTAACGGCGGAGAACCTGGCGTGTCTTGTCCTGCACATCGGCATTCCATTTCCTGTAGGACTCGCGCATAGCCTTTGAAGAGGTGTCCACCCACATCTGCCTGCCGGTCTCAGCATCCTTCACGTTGATCAGACCTACTGACGGCAGCTCGCGCTCGCGATGGTCATAGATGTTGACTACCGAGATGTCGTGCCTGTCGGCAGCGACTTTAAGCGCATCCTCGTAACGGGGATTGCAGTCGGCATCGACGTCGATCATATCGGAAAGCAGGAATGCGGTGCACTTCTTCTTGATGGCGTTGGTGAGGAACTCCAGCGCGGCGGCTATGTCCGTGCCTTTCTCCTCCGGCTCGAACTCCACAAGCTCCCTGATGATGTGGAGCAGGTGGCTGCGGCCCTTCTTGGGTGGGATGAACTTCTCAACCTTGCTGCTGAAGAACAGGGCGCCGACCTTGTCGTTGTTGATGGAAGCAGAGAACGAAAGGACAGCCGCAACTTCGGCCATCAGATCCTTCTTGAGCTGGGTGGTGGAGCCGAAGAAACGGGAACCGCTCACATCGATGAGCAGCACCACCGTCAGCTCCCTCTCCTCCTCGAATATCTTGACATACGGCGCATTGTACCTGGCCGTTACGTTCCAGTCCATATTGCGCACGTCGTCGCCGTACTGGTATTCGCGAACCTCGCTGAAGGCCATACCGCGTCCCTTGAAGGCGCTGTGGTACTCGCCCGCAAATATCTGGTGCGACAGGGACTTCGTCTTGATCTCTATCTTCCGGACCTTCTTGAGTAATTCTGTTGAATCCATTACGGAACTTCTACTGCATTAAGTATATCAGTTATAATCTGTTCTGAAGTGACATTCTCTGCCTCTGCCTCATAGGTGAGACCGATACGGTGGCGGAGCACATCGTAGCATACGGCCCTGACGTCCTCGGGGATCACATAGCCGCGGCGATGGATGAATGCGTAGGCCTTCGCGGCGAGCGACAGGCTGATGCTTGCCCTCGGCGAACCGCCGAACGATATCATGCTGGTGAGTTTCGACAGGCCGTAGTCGGCAGGATTACGGGTGGCGAACACTATGTCAACTATGTATTTCTCGATCTTCTCGTCCATATAGACGTCACGGACAACCTTCCTTGCGCGCATTATGTCGTCGGTCTTGAGGACTGTGGACGGACGCGGGAATTCGCCGGCGTTGTTCATACGGATGATCTGCTTCTCTTCTTCCATGCCGGGATAGCCTACTACGACCTTCAGCATGAAACGGTCGACCTGGGCCTCGGGAAGCGGATAGGTTCCTTCCTGTTCGATGGGGTTCTGTGTAGCCATTACGAGGAAGGGTTCAGGAAGCCTGAAGGTTTCCTCACCGATGGTCACCTGACGCTCCTGCATAGCCTCGAGCAGCGCGCTCTGGACCTTTGCCGGGCTACGGTTGATTTCATCGGCAAGCACGAAGTTGGCGAACACCGGACCTTTCTTTATCTGGAACTGCTCCGTCTTCTGGCTGTAGATCAGAGTACCGATGACGTCGGCCGGAAGCAGGTCGGGAGTGAACTGAATACGGCTGAACTGAGCATCCATTATCTGAGCCAAAGTGTTGATGGCTAAAGTCTTTGCCAGACCGGGGACTCCTTCGAGAAGGATATGGCCGTCGGCCAGCAGTCCGATGAGCAGATTCTCCACCAGATTCTTCTGGCCGACGATCACCTTGCCCATCTCCATACGGATGACATCCACGAAAGCGCTCTCCTGCTGGATACGGTCGTTAAGTTCTTTGATATTTACACTGTCCATATTGTAAAAATGTTTGTATTTTTGTGTGATTAAGCGTCAAAATTACTCATTTTCTTTCAATGTAAGGCATCAATGAGGCTTTTCGTTTCTCTGGCATACGACGGCGCCAATTACGCCGGATGGCAAAGACAGGACAATGCGCTGAGCGTTCAGCAAGTCCTCGAAGATGCATTCTCCACTGTTCTCTCAGAAAAGATTTCTGTGACCGGCGCAGGACGCACCGATGCGGGAGTCAGCGCGAGCTGTTTTTATGCCCATTTTGACACTGACATTGAAATCAAAGAGCCGAAGACGCTTTTATACAAATTAAATGCCATCACCCCTGCTGACATCGTCATTAATTTTCTGTGCAGGGTGGCTGACGACGCCCACGCCCGCTTCGATGCAACCAGCCGCAGCTACAGCTACCGTCTCCATACAGTGAAAGACCCGTTCGCACATATGTCTACCTACTGCAAGTTCGACCTGGATATGGATGCGATGAACGAAGCGGCCGGCTATCTCATCGGCGAGCAGGACTTCTCCGCACTGGAAAAGACAGGCGGCAGCAATGCCACTTCGATATGCAGGGTGACACGTGCAGCCTGGCAGAGGACGGCACCCTGCCATTATGTCTTCCATATTACTGCCAACCGTTTCCTCCGCAATATGGTGAGGGCTGCCGTTGGCACGCTTTTGGAGGTGGGTAGACACCGTCAGACTCCCGAGTGGGTTGCCGAGGTTCTCGCGGGGCGCGACCGCTGCTCTGCAGGCCAGAGCGCACCGGCAGTCGGGCTTGCACTGACAGACATAACATATCCATATCCTCTGATACCATTGAAATAATCAAAAACTAACAACAATATGCTTTTTACATTACTCCAATCCTCATCTGACGTTACAGCCGCTGCAGTCAGCGGAGCCCAGGAAGAGCTTTCGCTGTCACTTCTTTCCCTCGCGGCCAAAGGTGGCTGGCTGATGATAGTGCTTGCAATCCTGTCAATCATCGCCATCTACATCTTCGCAGAACGTCTGTTCGCCATCAACTACGCAGGCAAGATCGACAAGAATTTCACCAAGGACATCACTGACTACATCCTCGAAGGAAAGAAGAAATCTGCCCTGGCGCTCTGCAAGAAAACCGACTCCCCCATCTCACGTATGGTGGAGAAAGGCATCGAGAGGATAGGCATGCCGCTGGCTGACATCCAGACCGCAGTAGAGAACGTCGGCAACATCGAAGTTGCGAAGCTCGAGAAAGGACTTCCGCTGCTGGCCACCATCGCCGGTGGTGCTCCGATGATCGGATTCCTCGGCACCGTGATGGGTATGGTCCAGGCTTTCTTCAATATGTCGAATGCCGGCAACAACATTGACATCACACTCCTGTCAGGCGGTATCTACACTGCGATGATCACCACCGTCGGCGGTCTGTTCGTCGGTATCCTCGCCTACTTCGGATACAACTACCTCACCTCACGAGTTTCTGACGTAGTGTTCAAGATGGAAAACACCACCATCGAATTTATGGACGCCATCAACCAGAAGGGCGATACCGTCATCGAGGAATCTTCTACACTTGACTTAGCTGAATAGTGTCATGGCAATAAAACGCAAAACCAAAGTTGACAGTTCGTTCTCGATGTCGTCTATGACCGACATCGTGTTCCTGCTGCTCATCTTCTTCCTTGTAACGTCGACGTTGATCAACCCCAACGCCCTCAAGCTCCTGCTCCCCAAGAGCACGGGCCAGGTTTCCGCAAAGGCAACGGTCAGCGTTTCGATCAAGCACTATCCTCAGCTCAACACAGTCACCTACCACATCAACGGCAATCCCGATCCGGTGGCTTTCGATGAGATTGAAGGCATCATAGAGCCGCTCCTCGCCGACCAGGACGAACCCACGTTCTCAATCTATGCCGATGAGACAGTCCCCGTCAAGGAAGTAGTGGCCCTGATGAACATAGCAAAGAGAAACAACTACAAGGTCATAATGGCCACATCCCCGGAATAGGATGTGCAACGATAAGCAGCGATGAACCCTACCACCAGATCAAAGCCAATCGGAATAGTATCCACGATACTGTTCAACGGACTGCTTGTGCTCGGCGGATCCATCGCAGGCCTTCCCTACCTCTATCCCCCGCCGCCTGAACTGACCACAGTTATAGAGTTCGAGCCGATGGAGGAACTCGAGGAACAGCGGATAGAGATGGGAGCTGACGTGCAGCCCCGCAGCGAGAATGCCGATCCGACCCAGGATGTAAGGCTGGTCCAGAATTCACAGGCTCCCATTCAGGGCACAAGGGCCAATGAATCCCGCGAAACTAC
This sequence comes from Bacteroidales bacterium, assembly GCA_017519185.1. Classification (GTDB taxonomy): domain Bacteria; phylum Bacteroidota; class Bacteroidia; order Bacteroidales; family UBA932; genus Equibacterium. The sequence goes on from JAFWSX010000018.1 coordinate 23,892, forward strand.
TGTGGGCACCGAGGGTGACGTGGAAGTTCCGGAACCCGAAAGAGACCACGAGATAGACCAGAGGGCCCTTTTCCCTTCTGCCGACAATAGCGACAAGGACACTCTTGCCGCCCAGGTGGCTGACCGTGTGACTGACGCTCTCAATCCGGGACACGCCCAGGGCAACACCCGCGTCGGCAATCCCGAGGGAGAGCCTTCTGCCAAACTTGAGGGACGCAGCGTTGAGGGAAGCCTGCCCTCTCCGGTCAAAGACAATATTCAGAAACAAGGTGTCGTCGTTGTCAGGATCTATGTGAACCGCGAAGGTACCGTAACTTCTGCCGTAGCCGGCGAACAGGGCACGACCGTGACCGACAAGACGCTATGGGACAATGCCGTGGCTGCCGCAAAGAAGGCCAAGTTCAATGTTTCGCGCAATGCTCCCGAATCGCAGCGCGGCACTATCACATACGTTTTCAATCTCCGTTAATTTATGATCAGGAAATTACTTGTCATCCTTTCTGCAGTGCTCGTCCTGGCATCCTGCGGGAAGAAACAGTATGATGTATATCTGTTCATCGGCCAGTCCAATATGGCAGGACGCGGCGAGGTTCTGCCCGAAGATACCGTAGCCATTCCCCACGCTTTCATCCTCGACGGCAACGACGAGATTGTCCCTGCCAGGGCACCGCTGAATCTCTTCTCCACCATCCGCAAGAGAGTGGGAATGCAGAAGATCAATCCTGCCTACAACTTTGCAAAGATAATTGCCGGCACGTCCGGGAACGATATGCTGATGGTGGTCAATGCCCGTGGCGGCAGCGCCCTTGACCAGTGGCTCAAGGATGCGCCCATCGACACTTTCAGCGCCGCCGAGACCGACGACCCCGAGTTGTACGGCAAGCCGATACCCCAGTTATACTCCGAAGCCGTCAGGCGTGCCCGCATCGCGATGCAGCACGGAGAGCTTAAGGCCATTCTGTGGCATCAGGGCTGCAGTGACTCAGGTTACCGCGACGTGATGAGCTATATGGACAAGCTGGAAGATTTCGTAGCTGACCTGCGCAGCGACCTTGGGGTTGGCGAAGAGGTGCCTTTCATTGCGGGAGAACTCCCCTATTTCTTCTCAGGCTCGAGATTCTTCAATCCGATGATCCGTACCATCGAGGAGCACGTTCCGAACAGTGCCTGGGTTAGCGCAGAAGGCTGCCCCGGCAATGCGGACAGTCTGCATTTTAGCCGCGAGGGCCAGATGATTCTCGGTCAGCGCTACGCCGAGAAGTATCTCTCACTTTCCAGACAGTAACACTTTACACTTTCTGAATTTGCATTTCGGACCGACGCTTCGCGTCTCCTTCCCACGCTGCGCGTGGGCCCCTCCCTCTATCGTCCGAGGGTGGACAGGGTCCTCAATCACAAATTCAGAAAGATGAAAGTGAATAGCTCTGGATAAAATGCTATTTCTTCTTCCGGGGCGATACGATAAGACGTACGATCCAGGAGGCGAAGAGCAGCAGGAAGACGAAGCAGGAAATGCGACCTATGATGTCGCCGTTGGTGACGTAGAAAGTCAGCTTGTCATTGATGTGGACGTCGCCCTTGATGGCGACGGGCTCCCACCAGCCGGTGCGCTGCAGCACCTCTCCTCTCTGGTCGATGAAGCCTGTGATGCCGGTATTGGCCACGTGCACCACATCCCTGCGGGTCTCGATAGCCCTGAGCTGGGCATATCTGAAGTGCTGCCTGTAGCCGGGAGTATCACCCCACCAGCCGTCGTTGGTTATAACCGCCACGAACCCGGCACCGAGCTTTGCATTCTGACGGTAATAGTCTCCGTAGACCGATTCGTAGCAGATCATTGCACCGACTCCCAGACCGTCACGGCCGTGCAGTATCGACAGCTCGTCCTGGCGGGCATAGCTTCCCCAGGCACCGCCAAATGCAGCCATGATCTTGCCGAGGAAGCCAAGATATTTCTCGTAGGGAATAATCTCCGTTCCGGGCACGAGCTTGCTCTTGTGATACATATTCAGGATGCCGGTGGTGTCGATCATCATCGCCGTGTTGAAACCGTCGTACCAATAGTCTCCGACAGGGCGCGCGGCCGGGCTGCCGTCAGCCTTGTGGCGGTAGATGCGGTAGGCAACGGAACCGAGCAGAAAGTCGGCGTTCGGATGACGGCGCAGGAACTGCTGCACGTGCTGGTATGTCACGTTGTTCTCCGGATGGTCGAGGTCGAAATCGAAGGTGAAAGTTTCGGGAGTGATGACATAGCGGGTCCTGTCGCTCATCAGAGGCTCGGCTAGGGCGACCAGAATGCTGTCCTGGACATTCTGGTCGAGCCCGCCGTGTTTCTCGTGATAAGCATCGATGTTGGGCTGTATGGCAACCACTTCAACGGCTTTGCCCTTCTCTTCAAGATTGTCGAATATGACTGCCGAAATGACCGGAGGAACGATGAGAAGCAGCGCAGTGCTGAAGGCAAGGGCTGCCTTCACCTTCAGGGTATACAGTCCACGATTCGCAGAACGGATGACTTGATAGAGGAAGGTGCTTGTCAGAAGGATCCACAGCGAACCTCCGAGGAAGCCGGTATATTCATACCATTGCACGGCCCTCGGCATCGTGGCGAATGACTCGCCGAGAATCAGCCAGGGCCAGGATATCTCCACATTCTGGTAGACCCTCTCCCACGCTATCCACGCAGCGATGAAGAAGATGTATGGCAGCGCTCCGGTGAAACGTTTCTTGAACTTGCGGAACAGCCAGAAGATGAAGAACATCTGCAGGGCGTTCAGCACGATGGCAGCAATCGCTCCGGCCGGAGACACCCACCATATCCAGAATGTGGTGGCTATGTTGAACAGCAGAAACGGAATATATGTCAGCCAATTCTGGTGCTTCACCCCGTTCTCCTCCAGCAGGTCTGCCAGAGCGAACAGAGGCACGAAAGCCACCAGGCCCAGGACCGCTGAGTGCGGAACCAGATAAGGCACCGACATCAGCACCGTGAACAGCAGGATATATACCCACATCCTGAGCCTGACTGACTTGCTCATTCCTATTCGGCTTTCGTGAATTTGACTACGTAGTACTTGATCGTACCATTGAGGTCGCAGGTAACGATCGTGTTCTCGTCGAGGCTAGCAGCCTGGTCGACGCTGATCTTGACTCTCTTGTCGCTTGAAGAGGCTTTGATCTTGGGAGCCTTGGCCGCATCCGCAGCAACAGGGCATTCAACTTCGTAGATGTTCATATCGATGATGCCGTTGTCGCGGTTAGAGCGGGTTGCAAGGGCGGGAACTTCGAGAGCGGTCTTGCCTGCGAAGAGTGAGATCTGAGGAGCGACAGGCCTTTCGATGCGCTTCTTGTCAGAGCTGAATCCGAGACCTACGATGTCGCAGAGATCTTCGCCTGCGCCTTCTGCAACCAGGAAGATTGAGTGCCTTCCGCCGATGCCGTCAACTGCAGCTGAGACGTCGGCTTTGAAGCGGGTGATTTCCTGCTTGGCACCTGCGGGAACTGAGATTTCTCCGATGAGCTTGCCACCTGTGAGCGGCCAGGGTGAATCCATCCAGATGAAGATCTTGAAGGCCTGGCTGGTCTTGGGTTCGAGCCAGAGGTTGAAGGCGGTGTTGTTGCCCTTGGCAGTTCCTTCGAATGCCTTGAGGCCGAATGCGTCCTCGCTGAGGCCTGCGAAGCCGAAGTACTTATAGCCGATGACGTCACCGTTGTCAACGCCTGCCAGCGGCATATTGTTGTCCCAGATGTCATAGCAATCCTGAGGCAGCTGCTCGTTGGTGAGGTAGCAGGCATATCCTGCAGAATAGTACTGATAAGGGTCGAGGCCGTAGAAGTGGAAGCCCTGCGAAGTGACTTCGGCTCCGGTGTATTCCATTCCGTTGCGGGCCTTGACAGTCCATACCTGGTCGGGAGCATAGGGGTCGAAACCGGTGATGGTCACCTTGCCGCCGTCTGCCACTGACTTCTCGTCCCATACGACCTTGACGGGCTCAACCATCGCCTGGCGTGAGTTCATATTGCCGCGCGGCGCCCTGTGGTAGAAGATATACCACTGGCCGTTGATCTCGAGGAGGCTTCCGTGGGTGTTGTGTCCGCTGTAGCGGGTCACGAGCGCTGAACCGTCTTCATTGAGGTCGATGCTCCTTGCGTCAACGATCACGCCACCGCTCTTGTAAGGTCCGAGGGGGTTGTCGGCATATGCGTAGCGAAGGGTCGAGTTGCTCATAGGCAGTCCGTATTCTTCACCAGAGTAGCCGCTGTAGACAACGACATATTTGTTGCCGACCTGGCGGATTGAAGATGCCTCGAAGAAAGCGAACACCTTCGGATCCTCGCCGGGGAAGAGATGCTTGTACTCCATCGGGGGCTGCGGCCTTGCTGCGGGCTGGCCGGGACGCGGAGGACGCGGCATGAAGGCTGCACGGGCAGGGATGAAAGGATAGCTGACCTCGGTGCCGGGACGGAGGGTATACATAGTGCTCTGGTCGAGCTGTATTGCCGAAGAACCCTGGAAGCCGTAGAAAGCGTATGCCCTGAAGCCGATGTTGTAGTCAGGGTCGTTGGGATCGGTAATGTTCTCTACAAACACGCCGGGGTCGAAGCCGATGAGGCTGCCGGGCTGCAGCTTTGACGGATCGTCAGGCAGGGTGTTGATGGCTTTATAGGGACCTGCGGGACGGTCGCTCTTGGCAACGAGTCCGTTACGTCCGCCTGTCTGGTCGTTGGGATATAGATAGTATGTCTTCTTGCCGTCTTTGCCGACTACTTCTGCGACATCGGGAGCGTACATCGTATCCCACTGTTCCCCGATCTTATAGGTGAAAGCCGGTCCCTCGTCGCGCCAGGCTGTCAGGTCTTCCACGGGCGCAGACCAGATTCGGATGTCAGGGCCACAGTATCCCCTCAGGAAGACATCGTGCGAAGTGATGATATATGCACGGTACTTGCCGGGGTTGTCCGGGTCTTCGAATACCCTCGGTTCTCCGTCGGGATTATGATCCCAGAGGGGAATATAGGGGTTGCCGGGGTGCGTGTTGGTATAACGCACTGCATTCTGGTAACTGAACGGCTCCTGCGGGCCGGCCTGGCTGCAGGAAGTCAGAACGGCTATGGACGCTATCATTGCGCCGCACAGCACGATGGGAAACATTTTTTTCATATTGCTTTTGATTAGGACAGATACAAATTTAGCAATTAAAGCCTAACTTAGTAGGAGATTTAAATCATTTGATATGAAAAAGATAATCCTATTGCTCGCCGGCATGCTTGTCTGTGCAGCATCCTTTGCACAGGAGCCGGTAACTTTCACGGCACAGCAGGACCACCAGAATATGATGGACCAGTTGGGCATCAAATCCATCAGACACAGTTTCGACTCGGACCAGAGCAGTCCCTATGCCGCCAACTACGACGAAAGCAAGGCCAATCCCTTCCCTGTCATCCCGGAGTTGATGAAGACCAATGCCGGGAAGAAGGTGACTACTGCCAAGCAGTGGTGGGATGTCCGCAGGCCTGAGATTGTGGAAGGTTTCGAGAGTGAAGTATACGGCCGCGTCCCGGCCAACGTTCCCAAAGTGACCTGGATCGTCGAAGCCGAGGAAATCGAGACTCTCGGAATGATGCGCGTCAAGGCAAAACAGCTCAGGGGCCACGTCGACAATTCCGCCTGCCCGTCCATCAACGTGGACATCAAGATGGTGGTCGTCACTCCCGCTGACGCAAAGGGTCCCGTTCCGCTGCTTATGATGTTCGGCGGTGCCAACCTGCCGAATCCGGTGAAGCCCGGCGGAGCTGACATGGCTGTAATCAACAAGGCTCTGCGCCGTATGCTGGAGAACGATCCCGAGACTGCGGAACTTATGAAGAAATATCCTGCCTGGCAGCCTTTCGAACCTGCCAATCCTTTCGCTGCTTTCGCACGTCCGACACAACAGGCTCCTGGACAGGATCCGCCGTCAAACCAGCAGCTTATCGCAGCCGGCTGGGGCTATGCAATGATCGATCCCAGCAGCATCCAGGCTGACAACGGTGCCGGGCTCACCCGCGGCATCATCGGCCTCGTGAACAAGGGACAGCCCCGCAAGCCGGACGACTGGGGTTCTCTCCGTGCCTGGGCATGGGGTGCAGCACGTGGTCTGGACTATCTCGAGACTGACCCTGACGTTGACGCCAAGCACGTCGGCATCGAGGGCGTTTCACGCTACGGTAAGGCTGCTCTTGTAACGCTGGCGTTCGAGGACCGTTTCTATATGGGCCTCATCGGTTCGTCAGGAAAGGGTGGTGCTGCCCTGCACCGTCGGAACTTCGGCGAGGGTCTCGAGAATCTTGCCAACTCAGGCGAGTATCACTGGATGGCCGGCAACTACATCAAATATTGCGCTGTAGAGTCCAAGACCGGTGCCTGGACTGCTGATATGCTTCCCGTGGATTCTCACGAGCTCATCGCTCTCTGCGCTCCGCGCCTCGTGTTCATCAGCTACGGTATTCCGGAGCAGGGTGACGCTCTCTGGCTCGACCAGTACGGCAGCTGGCAGGCTACTGTTGCTGCCGGCGAGGCTTTCAAGCTTCTGGGCGCCAAGGATCTCGGTGTAGGCAACGACTACCGCAACACTCCGATGCCCGAACCTCTCACCGACCTGCTTGACGGCGAGCTTGCCTGGCGTCAGCACACTGGCGGCCACACCGACGGTCCGAATATGAAGTATTTCATCCAGTGGGCCACCGACAAGATGGGCTACAAATATGAGAGGAATACTCCTGCCCGGTAAGGTTTTTGTTATATCCTGACTCATCTATCAAGTTGAGCCAATGAAACGCACGGTTATATTGTTCATCGCCCTTTTCGGCCTGGCCTTCAGCGCATCGGCCATCGAGAAGGGCGATGCGCGTTTCACCCAGCGGGACGTGGAGCGCTTCGACGAGGTGATGGCGGCTGTCGCTGCTGACCGCGGCCTTCCGATGGACGAGCTCATCGTCAAGGTGGCGAAGCAGTTTCTCGGCACGCCTTACGTTGCCGGGACCCTGGAGCAGGAGCCCGAACGCCTGACAGTCAATCTTCGCGAGACTGACTGCATCCTTTTCGTGGAGATGTGTCTTGCTCTCGCCCTCACTGCGAAGGATGATAATCCTTCTTTCGATTCGTACATCGACCGGCTGGCTGCGCTCCGTTATCGTGACGGCGTCGTCGACGGTTACACATCGCGTCTGCATTATACTTCCGAATGGATTGCGCAGGGGGCTGACAACGGGCTCTTTAAGGAAGTCACCAAGGAGTGCGGCGGATCTCCCCTCGCCCAGAAGTTCAACTTTATGTCGACGCATCCTTCGTCATACAAGCAGCTGAGCAACAGCCCGGCGAACGTCGCTAAGATCCGCAGCGTGGAGCAGGATCTTCAGTCCCGCAGCTACTGGTACATTCCTAAGGCTGAGTTGCCCGGTTGCGCCAAGAGCATCCGCACAGGTGACATCATCGCGTTCACGAGCACTGTCGGCGGCCTTGACATCGCACACATCGGCATCGCCTACTGGCAAGGCGACTCTCTCACCTTCATCCACGCTTCTACGACGGCCGACAGGGTCATCATCAACCCCACCCCGCTGACGCAGTACATTGGCGGCGTCAAAAGCCAGAGCGGAGTGAGGGTGATCCGAATCAATCAGTAAATCCACCTTTACTGCGGCAGCTCAGGTGGCAATAGTATCTCTGTTACTATCTCAGTTTCTTGGCCGGAAGAGCCGGGAGTGTTGCCTTGATGAGGGCGGCGAGGTAGTCGCTGTCGTCGATGTCGCTGATGTAGAAGTGGTCCTTGGCGCCGGGATAAGGAGGGCGCAGCTCCAGTTCTCGCAGCACGGCCTTGCCGGGCTCCGTCACCTTGACGTAAAGGTTGTTGTCGCAGATAAGTCCAAACAGGACGCCGTTGCAATAGATGCAGTAGTCGCCCATCATCTTCTTGACATCGATGACGCCTGCGCCCGAGCATTGGTCGCTGATATACTGAACGAGATCGGGAGAGCTGGCCATCGTTACTGCCTCCAGCGTTTCAACATCGGGAAGAAGCCGCGCATCATCTGCTTGTACTCCTCCTGAGTCATAGGTTTCGGCATCTGCTTGTTGACCTCATCGACGAACTGGGCGCAATGGTCGATCATTCCTTCCATTGTCACATCCTGCAGGAACTTGCCGCCGGCATAGCAGAACTTGCAATAGTCGAAGTTTATGCTGCCGTCTGCATTCGTGCCGCAGTCTTCGTTGCTGGTCAGGGGCATTCCGCAGCTCTGGCAGAACTGGGGCAGCTGGCCCGGCTGAAGAGTCTTTTCCTTCACAGGGAACGAAGCTTCGTATGCCTCGAATCCGGCAGGATCGGCATCAGCCACGAAATAACCTTTCGGAGGGCAGTATGTCCCTTCGCGGTCACCCCAGTAGCCAGGAATCAGCTCCTGCGCCAGGAAGTACGGCACCGCAGCGTCGCGCGGCTCAGCGTGATAATGTATCTTCATCTTGCTTGCAAGGTCGAAGCCGGCAAGTTTGTAGAAATCGATATTGCCCTCCATACAGAGCAGGCCGACTCCCATCTCGCGAGCCTTCTCCAGGGCATATTTCAGCAGCTGCAGGCCATAGCCCTTGCGTTTGTGGGCAGGATCGATGCTGATGGGACCGAATGTCCAGGAAGGGAAACGGCTGCCGTCGTCGAGGACGATCTCAGCTTTTGAAAACATCACGTGGCCGATGATGCGTCCGTCCTCCTCCATCACGAAGTCCAGCTCCGGAATAAAATCCGGATTGCTGCGGAAGCAGTGCAGCACGTAATGCTCAAGGCATCCAGGCCGATAGACGTTCCAGAAAGCCTCCCTGGTGAGATTCTCCACCTCGCGCCAGTCCTGGGGCTTTTCCAATCTTATATTCATAGTGTATCAGGTGTTTTCAAGTTCTTCAGAACATCCGGGTTATGCGAGATAATGGCACCGACCTTCGGGCAGGACTCCATCTCAGAGCAGTCTCCGCAGGTCCCTACCCCCTTCCCAACCGCACACTGCCGCACAGCGCAAAGACTCTGGCAGAAAAAGGTCTTCACCCCATCCGCACGACACCCCTCACAGTTGATATGCTCCGGCAGAATCGGCGCATTGTTCAGCTCCGACCACAACTTCGCCGTCCGCTCTCTCAGCGCCTGGTCATTGTTCTTCGTCGCAATGAACGCATCGCACTTCCCGCAATCCAGTCCGCAGTATGCAATTAGTGGGTTCATAGGTTCATTTTTAGTAACGATAAAGGTATCGGTTTTTCAAGAAATCTCCATATCTTTGCGGCAGAAAAGGAAATACATCAAGAACGCAGCAATGCGTGCCAACCGAGCTTAAGGGAAAGAGCATCCCGGCAGCCACGGTGGCGAGCGAAAGCAGATGTGGGCATACGCCAAAAACTCAAATAGCTCATCGAGACTGTAGATTCCTTATGTGCTTCGGCACGTAAGGTTTTTTGTTCTCGGACAGAAGTTGTCAGTTGTCGTTATGCCATCCTGTTCGCAATGGCTTTGAAACTTAACGATAAACAAACAACTACAATGGAACAAAAACTTCTTCTTCACATCCCCCACTCCTCCACTTCCTTCCCTGAGGAATCCGGTTACACATTCGACGACCTCAACAACGACGAGCGACTGCTCATCGACTACTATACCGACGAGCTGTTTTTGCCGGAGCAGCCATCAGCTAATATCGAAAGCGTAGTCTTTCCCTACTGCCGCCTGTACTGCGACGTCGAGCGGCTAATCAACGATCCGCTGGAAAAGGAAGGGCTTGGAATATCATATCTTAGACGGACATATAATCCTACGCAGCAACCTAGGTTCTTCAGCACACTGCAGTCTGCCTTCCCCCTTTATGCCGACCATCATTCTCTGGTCGCCAAGAAACTCGTCAGTATGGGCGACGGCACACTGCTGATCGACTGCCACAGCTTCTCCAGCATCCCGAATATGCTTAACAGCAATCCGCCCGACATCGACATCTGCATCGGATATAACAATGATGACACACGGCCCGACAATGCAGTTCTCCTTAGAATCTTCCGACACTTTACCTTACTTGGCTATAAAGTCGGCATCAACACTCCCTTCTCCAACAGCAAGACATTCCACGTGCCGGTGAAGTACAGCTCGGTGATGATTGAGGTAAATAAGCGGTTGTATATGGATGAGCGGACGTTGGGGAGAACGGAAGGGTTTGATATGCTGAAGAGAGAAATACTAGAGTTGTTCGATGTGCTGCAAGAGACAGTAAATGACCAATAATAACCCTCTGCCTTTCAGAACAACACTACGGGAGCAGAGTGCGTCCGGGCGGCGGATTTCGCTTCGTCCGCCTGTTGCGACGAACTCGCCCTTTTAGTCTCGTGCTTTCAGCACTCGCCTAACGTGGCTCAGACAGCGTCGCTCCCGGGCGGCGGCCTCAGCTCATCCTTGTTTCCGCCCTCCCGCAATGCTCCCTACGTCGTTGTCCGAAAGGCCTCGACGATTCGGATAACGATATCGGTCACCAAATTGGCGACCGATTGAGAACGGGCTTTTGGAGATTGATACTAATCAATATTCCAGTAGGCATCAGGATCTCCTTCGAAGGCTTCGTCTATTGCCTCGTCGCTGAAACCCTCTACCTCTTGAGCATAAGACCCATTGTAGCGTTCATAAGTAGATTCGAATTCATCGTCGATATTCTCATCGTCATAATCGTTAAAAACCATATTCGTAAGTTTTAATTGTGAAACCAATTCCCTATTATTTCCACCCGTAACGGCACGAACAGAAGACCTGCCATTGTAGCCTCGGTAGACTTTTCTGACATACAGACCAACCTCAAATTCTCATCATTCTCGCTGTCAGAACCAGACCTGTTCGCAGACTCAACAATATGGTGCGCAATGTAATATTCGAGACCAACTTCAGCAATACAACGGCACCTCTCTTCGGTCCTTTTGATGAACCCGTTGTAAACCCAAAGCCTCGTATCACTGCTCAACCATTTTATCTTCTGAACAATATAGTTGTCATCAAGACTAAAGCAGTCAATAGAATACGCTATCTCAAGCAACAGTTTATAATTAGCTTTTGCACACACCCTAGGTCCAACCCGTGGATATTTTCTTGTTAACTCATGGATATATATACTCCATTCCTATCGCCTCAACCATTCTAGGACCAAGGACATATAACAATTGATCATAATCTTCATAGGCTATTGGCAAAAAGCTTTCTTTTACTCTCATATCAGCCACGAATTCTATCAACTCACCGACTGACGGATATTCATATATGTCCTTATCATATGCCTCTTGCCACAATGCGATATCTACTGCTGTAACGTGGCTATTCTCATCCATTATCCTGGTTATTGTTTCAATGCGAGGAGTTACCGCCAAACATCTTGCTTCCATCGTGATTCCATTTATTGATTAATTAGGTGCGAACATAGCGAGCAGTGCGAAACCAAAATTCGCAATAGCAAATTATTATAAATGCTCATTTTAAAAAAACAATTATTTTTTATTTTTGTATAGACAAAGCACTATCCAACAATCTCTTACCAACATTTCCCCTCTTCTCTATGGAAGCAACAATCAAAAATGATTATTCCAAGGATTCTGTTAATATTCCTGCATTGATAGAATTGCATAGTAAGAAACTTATGACTGGCATGGAGTTAAATTCTTCATTTGTCAAATTGCCAATAATGCGCGATTTTCTTGTTTTTACATATGCATCTAGTGAAGATGTGAGGAAAGAATATTGGCCAAGAATAGTAAAAGGCCTATCCAAATATTCTTTAAATCCTGCCGCTGAGGCAATATGGAATACATTGTTTCCAGGCCAGAAAGGTGTTGGTGAAATTCTTAATAAAGATAAGATGATTGAAACAGCCTCCGACGACCAATGGGTACAAGATTTACTTCAATTGGAGGATAAGGATAAGATTAATGAAGCATCATCTGATGACGAATGGATACAAGGTTTACTTCAATTGGAGGATTAGGATATGAATGCAGAAAGGGTGCAAGAGTATTATGATATGCTCAAGTCCTTCTATAAGAAGACTGATAGCGATTGGACAGATAAAGCCAGGTCATTCCGGACTGTTGCTGAGCAGTTTTATAAAGAGATAACAGGTACTCAAGGCACATTTGCTGAGGCATTAAAGGAGTTCTATTCGTGGAATAAATTTCAGGATGTTTCGAGAGATTATTATAAAGTACAAAAAGAGATGGCATACACTCTGAGGGAAGCCTTGAATGCAGTTGTCCATCAGAACGAGCGCATAGATAAGGATATGTGTGCTAAGTACTACCGTGCTATCGTTCAACTTATGTACTTTGCCACAAGTGTTTACCCTGATGAAGCCACAAGGGTTTTTATTGGCGTCGAACATATTGACGAACTATCTGGTCTTAATGATGAACAGAAGGATGCTGTACTGTGCGATGCTCAAATAATATATGTTAACGCTGGTCCGGGGACTGGAAAGACACATCTTCTTGTAAATAAGCTACTTCATTACATAAATACTTCTACATCTCTTGAGAAAATAGTCGCTCTTTCCTACACAAACACCGCTGCCTCTGAGTTGGGCGATAAATTTCACAAAGCCGCATTTGAAAACGGTTTGAGTAAGCCCTATGAGTTCTATAATGGGACTCTTCATTCTTTTTGCTTTAAGATGATGAAGAGTTTCTTCTCAACCATTGGAAAGGAATTCAACTACATTATCATTGACGATGCAGATATTGAGGATTTGACTGAAGAAATACTTATTCAGAGTGATTTTCGATATAGCAGGGATGCGATAAAGGAGTGCTTACATTCAAGGTTGCAGTCTACTGACCCCAAGTTAGGTGAGATTATTGACAAGATAAAGTCTGCTTATAAAATCATTTCTATCGATGATATTTTGAGTATTTTCATTAACCTATTGAAAAAAGACCAATTTTGTGACTGGTGTAGGAGGCAAGTTACTATTCTTGTCATCGACGAAGCACAGGATTTGTCCAAGCGTAATTATCGGATTTTTGAACTATTGCTAGGTGCTATTCCGGAGATGAAGCTATTCCTTGTAGGTGATCCCCGGCAGAGTATTTTTGGATTTATTGGAGGTGCCCACGAGAATCTTGTCGAGTTTCTTGAGCAACACAATAACAGCGTTCGTCAAAATTTAACAGGCACATATCGTTGTCCTCAATCTATCTGCAATTATGTCAACAAATTCAGTTTTAGGGATTGTGATAATATACCCCTTGTAACAATTGGCGATAATACAGGCAAAGTAATGGTATCTCCTTTTAATACTATGAATAACGAGGCTTCTGGTGTCATCAACATAGTAAGACGGATAAATGACTTAAATAACACTGCAGTACTTTGCCAAAATCTAAAATACCTCGAAACTTTCTTCAGCCTTTTAAGAAAAGAAAAAATCCCCTATAAGGTTTTCGGTGGACAAAAGTTTGTTAAGAGGCATATCAGAATCTTTAATCATTTACTTCGCATAATCGAGAACGAGAATAATTATAGTATAAAAGCAATTAATAAAGCATACAAAATCAATTACGCGAGAATTCCAGGTAAGAATGAAACAGAACGATTCTTTAATACAGAAGGTGGAATGTTTCTCAAAGATATCAAAGAAGATATCGAAAGAAAGGCCCACAATAATGAGGGTTTCTCAATGGCTGATCTCGCTTCGTCGCTGATAGATTACTTTTTCCCGAATGAAAACGAAGACATCATAAAAGATTTTGCGGAATTAAAAGAGTTAATTGCTCAATACAATAACATCAATGAATATTTGCTTTCGTTTGCAATTGATAGGGAAAAATTCTCATCCTTTTTAGAAAAAAATTATGTTGAGTGTGAAGTCCCTATTACCGATGAGTTCCTACGAGTAACTACTATTCATTCCGCAAAGGGAATGGAATGGAAAAATGTAATTATTATGGGAATGTCTGATGAGAATTTCCCCAATATGTGGTTTGCTCGAAATATGAGTTTAGATGGGAAAGATTACTATTTAAACGATCGTTTGAAGGTGATGTATGTTGCGGCGACAAGAACCAAGGGGGATTTGTATATGACATATTCTGTATTGAATAGTAATGGATATCCACAACATAAATCAAGATTCCTGGCTAATATTTGATGATTAAGGGAGAAGGTGCCTTGATTGAGTTCGCCCCAATATTAAAAAATGCATATCTAGATTTTTTATCACTACTTGGGGAAGGAATATTTGGTGATGTCTATTTAGAAGGGCTAGCAAATGAAGGTGTTGAAATTCACAATAAAGTCTATAGGTATTTTATATAAACACTTCATTGAATGCGAGGACATTGATTTATAGCCATTAGCGCCCTATCGATATCCAAAGTTAAATGAATGAATCATTTATTCAGGCATATTAGATATCTAAGATTTTTTTTATTGGGGACTAGGTTATGCCTGCAGTATATTCCCTCAATGATTCCCTGCATATCCTGCAATATCAACGATCAAAACTGAGCCATACTGAATAGCCTCTTGAGTCCATTGGGATGCGTACGTTGTGTTTATGGCGGCGTCTGTACGAAGTGTATCCTCGTACCTCCATGTATAGACATCGCTGACAAAGAGACCATCAACTCGTGAAACTCCTTGACAGGCCCGGTTCACATACCAGTTTTCTCCTCTGGACAATGCGCCAATCTGCCATATCCGGCCAGTAGTCTTCTCCACATACATGACGTTCCATCCGTCACCATACCTGTTGCGCTGCAGGAACACATTGTCATTCTTTGCTATCTTCGAACGGATCATCTCGTTGATACCAAAGTTAGTAACGGTAAAACTAATATTGAACTTGTCCAGCCCCTGATCGAAGCTGTGGCCAAGTTTTCGCTGTAGCTGAGGACTCGGCATATAACAGGCACCGGCTTCTACTTTCAACTCCCTCGGGTAGCGATATGCATAAAGACATTTCTTCGCCCTGGTATATGCGACATAATACAGGCGCCGTTCCTCCCCTATCAAATCCTGCCAATGCTCTTCAAGATTTCCATCTCTGTCATATCCTAGCGGTTGATACGAAGGCGTTATGATTACGGCATCGAACTCAAGCCCCTTGACCTTATGCATGGTGGTCAGGACGATCTCTATATTCTCTCCAAGATGCGGGAATTCAATTCTGTGTTTTTGAAGTATCTTTGACAGTTGTCCGTCATCCCTCTCGCCTATATCTTCAAGATAGTCTGCCATATCAGAATACAAAGTACTACCCGGTGTGGATACAGAAAGATAATCAAGGGCAAGTGCATATGTGAGATCCAGATAATATGAATCCCAGTTCGGATACTGGCTTCTTTGACCATCCAGAAATGCCTTCACCTTATCTTTCATATCTGTCCCAACGACTTCATTAGGATTCCTCCTTAGAGATGAAATCAAGGAATAGCATTCACGAGTACGGAAAAACTCCCCGGATGCCCCTTGAATCCTGATCCGGACATTGCCGAGATTCATTTTCTTCAAATGAGAATAACCGCGATACACTTCAGCATTACTTCTGAAGAAGACCGCCACCGAAAGGATTCTCCTGCTTCCCTCCTCTTCCGCATTGTTAAAAGACTTAAACTCTTGGATAAGACCAGGAAACTCCTGGAACCAACTGGTTGAATCTTTGATGAAGACATATTGCTCTTTCGGTGCGACTATCTTTTCGGAAGAATGCGGCATCAGCCTCACATCATCTCCTGGGATAAACTTGAATGCGGCATCCAGAATTCCTTGATAGGAGCGGTAGTTCGTTGTCATCCACATCTCTTTAGGGTTGATGGATGTACGCAGCTCTTCATAATAATACTGCGGATCCATCGGATAGCCCTGCTTATGTTTGTCAAAGCCGTAAATGCTCTGATTGATGTCTCCAATCGTGAAGAACCGGGGTTCCGCGTTATCGCTCTTCAGGAGCTTACGCATCTGAAGCATCAATTCCAGTCGTGTCTGCGTGATATCCTGAAACTCATCTATCAAGACATACTGAACATTCCCCATAGCTGCCCGGAATACACCCTTTGTCCGTGGATTCATGATATAACTCAGGAATGTGCTTTCCCACTCCTCCATCGGCTTGTCCTTTATCTGCTCATAACAATACTTTTTTGCCAGACCATGGAAAGTGTATATCTGCAGATGGCTCATCGAGCGCCCATATCCTAGCTCATTGAACAATCTTGAAAGTCTCGTTTTGAGTTCCTCAACGACGGCCCGATTGTAGGCCAGGACTAGGATATTCTGAGGAAGCACCTTATGATGATAGACGAGCTTTGCACAACGCAGTGTAAGCACATGGGTTTTCCCTGAACCGGGTCCGGCGATAACATTGATGTCCTCGTCAATACTCTCACGATAAATCGCCCTCTGCATCTCGTCCAGACGGTCCTCCTGCGTTTTGATGGCAACTTTCTGAAGGGCTTTCATACGGTCACTCCCCTCTTCATTATACTGCCCCATGACGCGCATGTAGTCCTCCCTGGTCTTGCAGCTGAAATATGACTGGATGAATTCTGAGAACCTTTCTTTCGGGACGTCTCTGAAAGTATCCATCAAAGAGAACTTGAGTTCCTTCAGGAAGTTAACCTCGGAGAAAACATCCATTACGTCTTTGTCCAGAGGATCGATATGAACCTCAGCCTGTTCCTCGCCAATAGATTCGGGAATATCGTTGCGATTATCGGTCAGATTTATTTCAATGCCCGTAGATAAGATACCATCCGCATTAATGAAACCGAGCATACGAAGGATGCTGACAAGATCGCATAGGTACTGATACTCGTCCGGCAGCCTCAGTTCAGAGATGGCTTCAGTCCATACAAAGTCCCTCTCATTCCTGAAGAAACGATCAGCAAGATACTTCGCCAACTTGACGCTGTCTTCCTTCAACTTAGCAAGATGATCCTCCCAGCGACCGGATGAAACGTATACTTCTTGGACAACCTGGCGTTTTTTGTCGTCGATTTGGGACTTGACAGTCGTTCCTGGAAGCATATCCACGATCGTGAACATGTACTTAGCCCGTTTCATGGACAGATCTTTGACATATGTCTTCTTAGTCGAGATGCCGGTTCCATTAGGTTTATACCATGGCATATGCTCCCTGTTCTGGTTCTCATCGGTTGCTTCTATTACCCCCGACGATGCAAGAGCTTCCTCAAGAATGGCGTTTCGCTTCTGAATATCAACAAGTGTCGATTTCCTCACTTCCATTGAGGACAATAGCAGTCTTGTCGCTTCAAAAACCACATTGATAACGAAAAGAGGTGCCCTATTCTCGATACAGTAATGCACTTCGTCCGTGCGTAGTTTCGTCAGTGTAAATGCAGTCCTGTTAATGACTGAGAAAAGCCCACTTCGGGAACCCTGGATGATATACCTGAAAAGAGAATTCTGCCCAATAGACAGCTGCGAACAAATCTCATTAATGTATATCTGAACGTTATCAGGGTTCTTCCATTTGGCAGCTTCCTTCAGGACGAAATCATAGACGGCCCCAAGTTTCTCATCACGGATAGGCGGCCTCTTGCCGCTATCATGCAGGGCGAGATCTATGGTCGTAGAGGCATAATACCCCATAGTAATCCGCTGCATCTTTTCCAGCCAGTACAGTCCCAGTCTGAAGGCTGTCGGATCTGCAACGGCACCGTTTGCGGTTTCTTTTTTCCAGATATTGTCAGGAACGGCGATAGGGACCGTCTGCTCCGCTCCCTCCGGCTGGAACTTCTCCACGAAATCCCTAACGGCAACATAGATTGACCGGACATCTTCCCAATTGAGCATGCCCTGTGCTAGAAGCGTTCTCAAGTTTCGGAAATCCTCTACTGAAACGAAGCATTGCGTGGGTATGGGATGATCAGGATTGAAACCGGCACGCTCATACATTTCGCAGCTTCTACCAGCTCGCCCGACTTCCTGCAGATAATCCTCAATGAACTGAGGTGGACTGAGGTGGTAAATAAAATGGATATTCGGGATGTCCATTCCCATACCGAAAGCCTTCGTGGCGATGAGTATCACAAATATGCCGTCGCGGAACTTGTCGAAAGCTTCCGAGCGGTCCTCGGCATCCATCCCGGCATGGAAATAACCAACCTTATCCGCCAAAGAAGCATATAGAGAAGAACTTTTAAGCTTCTCCGAGAGGAGTGTACAGACTTCTTCGGTCATCTTTCGAGTCCTTGAAAAGACAAGTACCCTGCTGATAGAGGGATTGAATCCAGATTCCTCAATCTTATGGAACAGAAGAGTAGCCCTTCCCTCTGTCGAATCGTCTGTTACAGTGAATTCCATACCGATATGATTCCGGACAGGATTATAGGCTTCGTCTGTCCCGATACCTGTCAGCGGACTTATAAAGCTCTCAATATCGTCTCGAACCTGACCGGTTACCGTAGCCGAGAATAGTTCGATTCGGCTGTCGGGAAACCTTTCTGCCATTTTTGCGCACGTCTGCGCCGTGCTAAGATATTCCGGGCGGAAATCCAATCCCCATTGAGAGATGCAGTGGGCCTCATCAAAGATAATGTATTCGAGACCCGAATCTGCCTCCATCCTGGATTCCAAGGCATTACGGAATCCCCTGGAACGGAATCGTTCTGGGGTTACATAAAGAAGAGCAATCTCTCCACCGGTCACCTTACGGTAAATCCGGGATGTCTCCGGGCGGGATTTGTCCGAGTTCAGATACTCAACATTTGTCAAGAAACCCAATTCATGCAACCCATTTACCTGTTCCTGCATGAGCGCCTTAAGAGGTGTGATTACGATGGACAGTCGGTTTGTAAAAGCTGCGCGGTACAACGCCGGACCTTGAAACAGGACGGACTTGCCGCCACCGGTCGGAATGGAGATCAGACTATGCAACCTGCGGTTGAACACCTGCGGCAACGCCTTTTCTTGAATGGGCGTCCACTGTGCCGGAGGATTGGCTACCTTCGGATCGAGCATAATCTGGCGGATTGTCTCTTTCGCATGCTCAAAATCGATATCAAGATCTTCTTCACGTTTGGCACCGGCAAAGAACTGCTGGGCATTCTTCACAGTCTCTTTATATGATTCTTCATCCTGCCACAATGTGACTTCATGGCGCGAGGCCAGGAAAGTTTTTTCCAGTTCCCTATAATCGTCGAAACTGGGATCAAGCATGCATATCTCATTGAAAGGATTCTGACGGGCAAGTTGGTGATAGTAATACTTCACCATTGGCCATGCAGCAAGGATGCATGACAGGGCGCTTGGAATCTCATCTACCGGCTCATTGCTTTCGGCACCATACTCCGGCTCATCTCCGAATGGAATAAGACCCCTCCACATCACTTGAAGAGAGTCAGTATCCAGATTATCCCAAACAAGGCAAATCGGAAGGCTGATTTTGGCTTGTCTTAGTTTCCTGAAATCAGAGTCACCGATTATAACAATACGACGATTTGTTGTATGATTAGCGCAGAGTTCTATTCTTCGCTGAACAGTAATATCATTAGCCGGAGAATAATACCCCAAAGATTCTGCGTAGCGTCTGACGGCTTCGGTCTCTGCTTGGTTGCTGACGTATAGGACCTTAACTGATGAACTAGGTATACCTTCTATCAACCCAAATTGGTATGCCCAATACATGGAACGGTATAGTGATGTCGGGTTGACTCTTTTCATTCTGGCGTCGAAATGTGGATTACGCCTGGTTGCAATGATAGATAAGTGAGATTCCTTCGAGTCCGAGAAAACCCATCCTATTTGATGTGGCGAGACAGATGGAAAGCGGGCGGATAAACAACTGATGTACTCAGTATAATTCCGGTTACAGTATACCTGGAAAAGGCCTTTCTCGTCTTTATGCATCCAGACATTCTGTACATCTTCCGGTAGTTTTGGAAGGTGAAGCATGGAGCAATCAGCCTTTCCTATAGGGACGACAGTTGCACCGGAAAGCTGCATTAGCAATTTTGCACCGTAGGGGCTCTTCAGGAGATCTGCAGCACAGAAAGGCTCACCTACCGGAGTGCGATTCATCCGGCTCTCTATTTCATATCCAGTTGAATAGATATCTGTAATTCCTATAGAAGAGAGATCTCCTAGTTCTTCGACTCCGAAAGTGTCAGTACAGATAATACCGTCACCAGCGCCTGAGTCAACAAGACAGGCAGAGATCTTCTCGTCAGTAATAATGCGGCGCGCTGCTCCTGAAAGCTTTATAACCAACGGATTTGATACTGATTTTATAAATGTCCTCAATATCGTTTTGCAAAGGAGACTCAAACTGCCATCATCTTCCACTGCTGAAGAAGAAACACTTAGATATTGATTTCCTTTCGCTGTAGGAAAGGATGCATCAACCTGCGACGCAATGATTGGCCAGAGGTCTTGTGGGGCAAGAATAAGTGAGTGTCCGGATATCTCGGACAGTTTCTTCTTCAAGGTCGGATCAAGTTCAGTTCTTTCTCTGAAAAAAGAAGTTGTTTCAGCTGATGCTTCTCTCAAGAAAACTCGGTATTCCTCCAGCGACACACGTTTTATGAAGTCTTGAAGGGAGTTGGGAAGTATCTCCCTGACGTGGGAATACCTTTCTCCGCCGTCTACAATTTTGTAGACCTGATTCCAGAATAGCTTCAAACTTAATTTTGCATCCTCAGATGCCGTGTGAGCTGTTTCAAGGGCATATGAATAACGTGCAGGTTCAAGAATGATCTCCATTTCCATTGTGTCCCAGATGAATTGGGATTCGGAGACAGAAAGACCTTTATTATTAAGAATAGGGATATCCCATTCTTTTATATTATGCCCTATCAG
This sequence comes from Bacteroidales bacterium, assembly GCA_017519185.1. Lineage (GTDB taxonomy): Bacteria > Bacteroidota > Bacteroidia > Bacteroidales > UBA932 > Equibacterium. The sequence continues at coordinate 44,747 of JAFWSX010000018.1, forward strand.
AACTTCAGCATTTCTGATGGCATTAATTATCGGGAACAGGTCATTTGATTGTGGATCTTCAATGATTTCCCCTTTCTCACTGATGACAGCGGCCTGAAATATTTGCTTTCCGTCAGATTCAATGTCAAATGATGCGAAATTCAATTTGCTGTCACGTTTCCATCTTGATGTGAGATATCGACGCTCCAGGACGGAGCCAGCAAACGATTCGGTAACAATCTCACAAGAAAGATCGTCAGGCAGAATCTCTAAGACTGCCTCCTTGCCCTCTACGCTTCGCTCCGCCTGAATTGCTTGGACAACGAACTCTTTGCTGAAGCCGTCGGGATTTGCCCTCTTGAGAAGCACTGCATATTCAGGCGTCCTTTTTATAGCAGCAGATGCCAAAAGAACATTTGGGGCAGGCTTTACATCAAGTTCGCTCTGTAATATATCAAGGAAGAAGTCATTGCCATCATCCTCTGTCTGGAATGCCTTTATTTGTGCAGTCAGAACGTTCCAGTCACTTGATTTATCATTAAGAGCTGACAAAAAAGCACCATATGCTTTCTCCAGCCCAGAAAAAGATGTGAAGATCTTCGAAGCGGTTGACAAGTCCCCTTTTTCAATAGAGCCGTTAAGGATAGCTAAGACAACGTAGTGGTACTCTGCAAGATATGGGCTGTCTTCGTTCAAGAGAGAAGCTGCATACTCCTGATTAAGGCATTTCTTCACAAAGAAAGTCTGTATGCCTAAAGGGAGTATCTTTTTCAGATATGCCTCTTTCAGTTCATCATTCTCGAAGGATTCAAGCTTCTTGTATAGTTCCGCCAAAAAGTTCTCCTCATCGGAACTCTTCATTACACTGACACATCCTTTGATGACAGGGACAGACATGTGCCCTTTTGAGCCCGAATACTTGCTGATGTTGTAATCAAATTCGATGACTTCGTAGAAATCAATATGGCGAAGGATCATCGACCATGGAAGATTACTGACTGAACGTATAGGCACAAGATCCTTTACCACATTGCCAACAGCTAGAAACACGACAAGATCGCCCCTGTCGATAGGGAGCCTACCTCTTTTAACGTCACTCGTAAAACGATAGGTCCTCCCTTTTTTAGCTTTTACGGCTATCATACCGAAACTATTAACTACACTATCGTAAAAAATGACTGCGCCAATCTGCCATTTTTGGGTAAGATCCAGTTGATATTTGCCGTTAGGAAGGACAGAGACTGCACTCCCCTTCACCTGCAGACACTCACTCTCTTGCTTGATCTCAGGAATCTCTATCTGTCCAAGGATCTTTAGGCCGTGCTGTGGAACATTATCTTTCAAGGCTTTGTTTTAATAGGGTTAACATATGTGTTTGGGGGAATAGTTAAGCAGACGAAGTCGTTGACGTTTCTATTCAACATCGTATAAAGTTAAAATAAAACATTGGGATAACTTCCAATTGTTCGCTTTTTTATATTTAGAAAAACTACTGAAGCCGGATTATATCTTTTGCGTATAGATGATGCTCAAGCCAATCCAATTGTCATCAATTCGACTAAATTACATTGTTTGTATCTTGGTTTTGGCAACGATGTGGCCGATTGGTTAAGTCCAGCATATGATAATTTGAGAGAAAAGCCAAACAATGCCTGTCTACATATAATTACACGACAAACAACAGATTACTTCTCAACAGTTAATCCTCTATTTGAGCGTCAACCTTACCAATGTCTTCTCTATCTCATTCACCATCTTTTCTCTTATGGGGACAGGTGAAATCAGTACCACATTATCAACATTTCTATATATAGTATTATATAGTTCCCTATTCGGCCTCAAATACAGTCGATAGAACGTATATCCTTCAAGTGACGTATACTTTTCGTGCAGCGAGACCTGCTGCTCTGCTGAATACTTCATCTGCGAACCATGGAGTGGCTTGGTATCAATGTAGCCTGTAAATGAATCTTTCACGGCCAGGACGATTTCTGTCATTTCCTCCTCTTCGAGCCACGTTACGCCGATGATGTCCTCGAATCGTTCTTCGAAGTCTTCGCTGCAGTCTACGTACTCCTCCCCTTCTACAGCCGAGACGCTCTGTATCCTGTCCAGTGCCAGATTGACGTAGAAATCCTTTCTGAAAGGGAATTCATCACTTGCCAAGGGAGTACCAATCAAATACCATCGGTCATTGTACTGCTTCAGGAGATACGGGTGCAGTCGGATTGTTCTGGGAGTGCCGCTGAAGGGTTCGTATTCGACGTCAACCACTTTTTTGTTTGCAATCAAAGTGAACAGTGTACCCAGATAGTCCTTCCCTTTCAAATAATCATTGGTGCTGAACGAAATGATTCTTCGGGGCTGGCGCATCTCGCGGTCATATTCTCCCCTTCCGAACCCTCTCTTGTCATTGAGTTTTTCCTGAAGATCGTTCAGCCATTCGAAGCTGTCAAGTCCGGAAAACTGGCCAAGGGTATTCAAGACTTCCTGAAGCAGTCTCTTCTCGTCTTCTGACAGAGATTTTGAGAAAAGGGACTGTGTCTGGTCCGCATATCTGTACACCGGTGAACCGTGGAGCCTTTCGGAGCTATCGATCTCCATATTGAAAGGAGACTCCTGCAGTGCCTGCAAGTCCAACTGGATCACTCTCTTTCCGCTCTTGAGATAACGTTCATAGTCGCCCTGGTCTCCGCCGATGGTTGGATAGCCGGCTTCTTCAAGGCGCTCGTTCACCTTTATCAAGAGGTCTTCACAAGTATACTTGTTATAACGGTCGCTCAGCATCTGGTCGAGATACATATAACGGATGACTGCATTCTTGTTAGATGGCATAGTGTTGTTTATTTCTGGCCGCGAAATTACAGCCCGTTGCGAATTCTATTTTCGCAAAAGTAATGATTATTCCTGACAACCCGCGAATATTCATTTCGCGGACATCTCCTATTCTTGCGGCTGAAAAACGAAAAACAATGAAAGGAATTATCATCGCATTAGTAGTATTGTGTGTCATCTTTATGGCAGTCATTGCAAAGTTGGATATCGACAATGCCGAGTTGTCTGCGAATAATACATTATTGAGCAGGCGCCTGGAAACATCATCCGAGAAATTAAATCAAGATCAGTCACTAACCGTAAAGGACATTGAAGCCGCCATCAAACATTGCGGATATACTCCAGACACCTCGAACGACTTCGTCAGCTTTAAGGTCAAGGACAAACTTATTGACATCGATATCACTCGTCTTCCTGTGCTTGGTATTGTCTGCGATTACACTATTGATCTAGACAAGTGGAACTTCGACTTGATTAAGCAAGCCGCACATCTTATGGCTGATGAACTCATTATGGTCAAAGCTATCTTTATAAATAACGAGGACAATACCATACTGAGATTCCTTGTCGTTGCAATGGACCGCAACGGCATAAGTTTTCGCGACAATCTTCAGCGATACATTAGCATTCTCAGCGAAGGCAATACTGTCCTGAAAGAGAAGTATCACAGCTTGGAGGCTGAGACAAGCGGTCCAGTCATTTTGGCAAAGCAATTAACTTCTTTCCGCTACGAAGCATAAGTATGAATATGATTAATAATACTTTATCTTTACAAACAATGAAAGTCAGCAAAGATTTACACGAGCAGACAGACCAGTTGGTTGGACGCAGAGTTCGCTTAATGGACAGCAATGATACAGCTATTGTTGTCCGCGAGGAGAATGGAATATATTGGCTAGACATCGACGGGTTGGAGAGACCTGCCTATAAAAACGATTTTGTCTTAGTAGATGAGCTGCAGGACATATTGCTTTATTCCTCAACGCCTGCCATCAAAAGCAAAGATTCTAAGCAAGGCAATTCCGGCAGCCAAAAGACAGGAGTCACGGTGGATCTTCACTTCGAAAAGATTCCCGGGCACGAATACGCATCAAAGACTGAGGCGCTGAAACACCAGCTGGATTATTTCAGAAAGACACTTGACGAAAACCTCAAGCACAGAGGAATGCATATCACATTCATTCACGGAATTGGAGATGGCGTGCTCAGGGATGCTATCCGCAACGAGCTTCAAAGCAAAAAGTACAAGAATAAATGCAGCTGCACATTCAACTCCAACGACAAAACAAATGTCACTATTCGTTAATCACACAAGTCAGTACTGAACAATTATGAAGAGCATTTACAAGTTTATGGATCTTGGCAATGAACATATTCTAATAAAGGTTGCAGTTGGAGGCTGCGATTGCCTGGCCCTAATAGACACCGGCGCTGAATCTTGCGCCATTGACGAGGACTTCGCAATCGGCAAAGTACGGTTGAACGAGCCCGTGAATATCACGATTATGGGTGTGTATGGTTCCAGTACTGTCACGAAGGCTTTTGAAGAGGTTGTCGAATTCAAAGACAGGATGGGCATCGTGAGCCATATACTGGTGAAGGGACACGCCACTTATCTTCCTGATTTATGTCAGTATTATAAGGAACGCTGCGACATCCCATTTGCAATGATTCTTGGCAGCAACTGGCTGCGAGAGAACAAAGCAATCATCAACTACGAAGACAGAACTATAGCAATCTAACTGTTGTTCTTGTCGTTTTCCTTTTTCAACATTGCCCGTTTTCTCTTCAGATTCTTCTGGTACTGAGCTATCATCTCCTCTCTGGAGAAAGGCTTCTGATTCTTTAAGGATTCCTCAGACAGCTCTGAGTTCTTCAGGTGAAAATCGTTCAGATAATACCTCTGAGTTTTCTTGTCGTAAATCATATCCGTTCAACCTCTACAAATCAAACTTGCTCTCGTCTTCTTTCAACTTTTCATATTTAGCTTTGTTCAGACGGAACTGAGACGCTATGCGGCCGGGGCGTTTCTTGGCGGAGCGTTGATAATCATCCAACTCACAACACATATCGGCCAACACCATATGTGTGGCAGAAGCACAAATTTCACCTTCCTCTTCTTCAGGTTTCGGAACTTCTTCCAGAATACCGGAAGACAAGACTTTGCGCTGGAAGTTTCGTCGATCGAACTTGGTTCCGAGGATAATTTCGTATAGGCGCTGAAGGTCTGGAATGGTGAAAGTATCATCCAGAAGGTCGAACCCTACAGGCTCAAAATGAATGTCTCGGCGAAGTTTCTCCATCGCTGCATCAAAGATGGTTTGATGGTCGAATGCAAGTTTGGGAAGATTGTCAATCGGGAACCAGGCGGCTTCATCGGCATCGTCACCTCCTGTCACCATCGAGGGCTTTATCAGAGCATAGTACGCTATAGTTATCACACGTTCACGAGGATCTCGGTTGACTCCGGAAAAAACACCCAGTTCACGGATTGCAGATGCCTCCAGGGCGGTCTCCTCCCTCAGCTCCCTTAACGCGCCTTCATTGGCAGTTTCGTTCATCCTGAGAAATCCGCCCGGGAAAGCCCATTCCCCTTTGAACGGCTCGAGTCCCCTGCGAATGAGCAGGACCTTCAATACCCGTTCTTCATATGTAAAAATAACGCAGTCAGTAGTGACTGCCATATGCTCGTACTTATACTGGTAAGGGTATTCAGCCCCCTTTGCGTATGTATAATTATTTGCCATCTCTTATACAAAGATAAGTTATTTCAGGAAAAGCAAAATTAATTTGTGTAAAATTGACACAAAATTTGGTATTCTTAAAAACACATTGTACTTTTGTGTCACAATGACACATTTAATTAAAAAATGGAAACTACTGTTAAGACCCACGTTGAAGTTGTTACAGAGAACCCTTCAACAACAAACAAAGCCTTTGACGAGGTAGCGCCTAAAGAAATTGGCAAACTGGATATGGTGATTGCCTTCGACACTACCGGTTCTATGTCCGCCTATATTGATGCGGTAAGGAAGGAAGTTGCAGACCTCATTCCAAGTCTGTTCAAGGACAACCCCGACCTCCGCTTAGGCATCGTTGCCTTCGGAGACTACTGCGATATGCCTAATGCACAAGTATTCGGAAATGCCTACCAATGCATTCTGCCCACCGATAACGAGAACGAACTGATTCGATTTATCAAGGAATCTAAAGACACTTCCGGCGGAGATGGTGACGAATTCTACGAACTTGTTCTCAAGAAGATTGTCGATGAGACGCCTTGGCGTGAAGGGTCTTCAAGGTCCATTCTTCTAATTGCCGATGCTGAACCGCACGATCTTGGATATTGTTATGAAGACATAATCGTAAGAAACCAGATTGACTGGAGAGAAGAGGCGAGGAAAGCAGCTGCGCTGAAGATTAAGATAGATACTGTGACAATAACTGAAGCCCCTTGGTTCCGCGAATTATCTGCCCTGACCAATGGCACAAGTGTTCCGTTCAGTACTGGCTACAAGACCGGCCGCTTGATGGAAGCCGCAATCTATGCCAAGGGCTCCAGAAGGGCCCGGGAGAAATTCGACAGAATGGAAGCCGATTGCTATGATGCTGAGATGAAGAGAGTATATCGTGAATATCGAAAAGAACGCGAGGACTTCGATTTGTAAATCAGGAATTAGTAACTTTAACAATAATAGATAACACACTATGTTAGGAGCAATTATAGGAGATACCGTAGGCTCTACTTACGAGTTTCGCAACACTAAGGACTACAACTTCGATATGTTTCGAAAGCCCAGTGCATACACCGACGACAGCGTGATGACGATGGCTATCGCTTACTGGCTTTTGAACGATAAGGAACATTCATACCAGGGACTTGAGGATACAATGGTTATGTTTGGCGAGAAATGCCCCTGCCCTATGGGCGGCTATGGCGGAGGTTTCCATACCTGGCTATTCTCGCCGAAGAGTCTCTACGCATACGACGATAAATATGGGGAGGCTCCATACGACTCAACGACTGGCCGCCATCCTTACGGTTCCTGGGGTAACGGCTCTGCGATGCGAGTGAGTGCCGTCGGTTGGTTCTTCGACACTCTTGAGGAGACGGAACGAGTGGCTGCCATCTCAGCTGCCATAACCCACAATCATCCCGAAGGCATCAAGGGGGCCCAGGCGACTGCCGCAACCATATGGATGGCCAGAAACGGCAAGGACAAGGATGAAATCCGCGACTATATCGAGAATAAATACGGCTACGATCTGCACAAGACCTGGGAGTACTGGCATCCCAGCTACCATTGGGAATCAAGTTGCCAGGGCACTGTGCCGCAGGCGATCATAGCATTCCTGGATTCTACGGACTTTGAAGACGCCATCAGAAAGGCGGTATCGTTGGGTGGAGATAGCGACACTCTGGCCTGCATCACCGGCGGCATTGCCGAAGCATTCTACAAAGACATCCCTAAAGAAATGATTGATCAGACTATGAAGCATCTTCCCAGAATCTTCAAAGAGATTCTTTCGAAGTTCAAGAGCACCACTGCATATCGGACAATGGATTGCATCGATATACCTCTCCCCTCGCGACCCGACGACTGGGAGCAGCGCATAACCCCTCCTAACATTTCCAAACTTGCCGACGGTGAAATCTTCGTCTTCGGCAGCAATCTGGCCGGACAGCACGGAGGCGGAGCCGCCCTCGCAGCATACAGAAAGTTCGGAGCCATCTGGGGCAAGGGCGTCGGGCTGCAGGGACAGTGCTACGCCATCCCGACTATGCAAGGCGGAGTGGATACCATCAAGCCTTATGTCGATGATTTCATCGAGTTCGCCAAGACACATCCCGAAATGCGCTTCCTCGTTACCCGCATAGGCTGCGGCATCGCGGGCTTCAATGACCGCCAAATCGCCCCTCTGTTCGACCAGGCCGCCAACGTCAGCAACATCTTCCTCCCCGACACCTTCTGGGACGAACTGGCCCGCTGAGATTCTGCTTCAGCATCCAGGTGGCTTCGGGAAACGACGGAGGAGTTCGTCACGACAGGCGGACGAAGCGAAATCCGCCGCCCGGACGCACTCTGCTCCCATAGTGTTGTCCCGAACGCCACCAGCTATCAATTTCGTCCACGACAACAGACCAATCTTGGAACTGTGATGAACACCCTAATTGATTATCCGCTAATCCAAGTATCGAGCTATGATGTGATTATTCGTCAGATGACGCACCAGGTAGACTGTTTCTCCATCTATGCTGTGAACACTGTAGAACACATACCATACGGTATGCTTGCTTCTTTTAAATGACGAATAGAAGATATCCGTTCCGTAACGTTTAAAATAAGCAGGAGCACCCTTTTTCACCTTACGATGAAGGTTAGCGTGAATGTCACGGAACAACTTCTCTGAATAATCAATGGCGGCTTCTTTAAAGCCAAGATACCCCTTATCGTAGAGCACTTCGGCAAGTTCAAGAAATTGATCTACTACTTCTGGAAGGAACAGGACTTTCATTTATTACGCAATTCTCTCAGCCTCTTTTCTCTCAAACATCTGCGTCAACCCTTCCCTGACACGATCAATGACATCGTCGACCGTAATGGCACGTGTCAGATCAGCCTCAGGGGCATTGTTTTGTGCAACGAGCACGAAAGATTCGTCACGTCCCCTTTGGATAATAACCCTTTCCGTCCGTGCGATATCCAGATATTTCTTCATATTGTTGCGGAGTTCCGCTGAGCTGATTACAACCATATCAAGTACATTATAATGTACAAATGTACTATGCTTTTATCTATATATCAAATTTGTTTCAGGACAAATTTTGGACATATTGGCCCGCTGAGATTCTGCGTCAGCATCCGGGGCTTCGGGAAACGACAGAGGGAGCATTGCGGGAGGGCGGAAACAAGGATGAGCTGAAGCCGCCGCCCGGACGCACTCTGCTCCCTGAGTGTTGTCCCAAAGCCACCAAAGGCAGTCGTTCGCAGGCTATTCCACTACGCAGAAGTTCCAGAAGCTATCCTCTGAGGATGTGTACAGAACCTTGTCATTTTTCGTCAGATATTCTATGTCATCATCATCTCCCCAACTGACATAAATGTCTCCGTCGGAGGTCACCCACAAACGATTAGTATAGTAACCAAGATATGCGCCCTTTCCCTTGCCAAGCGTCAAGACTTTCTTGCCGTCCTTGTGAACTCTCATTTCTTTATTGACGATATCGGTAATCGCCGTGTAGACGTGGTCCCCGGAGCAGAAGAGAGACCCCTGGAAATTATACTCAACCTCGTCTATGTCTTGCAGGAAAGCACCGTTCTTGTAAAGGCGACCGTTTTGGCTGCCGCCATTCTGGTAATATGTGAAGATATACACGTCGCCCTTGTCCGAGACAGCTATCCTGGGAAGGCTGGTCCTTGTTTTTTCAACCAGTTTTTCAGTGACCGTACCATCGGAAGATATCTTGTACAGATAAATACAGTCATCCCAGAATGTATCTCTTAAAGAGGCAACAGCGTAGACCGATCCGTCAGGAGCCGTGGCAACTGCAACATCATAGAGATTGTTGGCAGGTGTCTGAACCTTGATGATTTGCACATCACCCGTAGCGGTTGCACGAATTACCACGAAATCATACTGGCCAACACGTCCAAGAAGCGCAAATACACCATTGCGGGCTGAGAAACCTTTCAGGTCTTCTGGAAGACGCCAGGAATAATCCTTGTAATTATTGAGATTAACAACTGGCCTACGGTTCACACAGAGCCAATCCCGATAAGAATACCGCTCTACCGAATAGAGGTCTTTTCCATCATAATCTATCCTGTATGTGGATTTAAAATTGTTCTCGAAAGGATGATCGGGATCGTCAGGATCAGAAATCATACCGTCAAAAGCGCCATTCAGCGGATCCGGTTGTCCGTCAATCAGAATGTGCCAGTAATTAACTGAATAAACGAAAGGACCCTTAGCTTTCGTTACATTAACCAGACATTCTGCGGTAAATCCGCCTTCCTCTGATGTGGCTGTTATGGTGGCCATTCCTTCCTTCAGAGCCACAACTTTCCCATCATTGACCGAAACCGTCTCCGGCTCAGATGATGTCCATGTCACATTCTTGTTGGCTGCATATTCGGGAGTATAGATTACCCCGATGGTGCGCGACTCTCCTACGGATAGATTGATTTCAGACACTTCCAGCGATATTCCCTTGAGGCTCTGGTCTTGCTTGACAGTGACCTCGCAGTAACCCTGCTGTTCGATATTTGTCTTCGACCTGGCGATTATCCTTGTTGTACCGGGTTTGACTGCAGTTACAAGACCATTGCCGTCAACAGTTGCTATCTGGGAATTCTGGGTTGTCCACTCCACTTCCTGATCTGCTTCGGCGGGGCTTACCGTTGCTTTGAGTTGGGCGGTCTCACCTTCTTTGATCTCAATGGCAGAAGGTTCGATGGTCACACCTTCGACTACAATCACCTTCGGATTCACCGTTACAGCACAAGCCGCGGTCTTTCCTCCGTCCTTGGTCTTGACGGTAATCGTCGCTGCACCCACTGCGACAGCAGTCACCTTTCCGTTGGCGTCGACAGTAGCGACAGTTGCATCAGAGCTGGCCCACTCGACAGACTTGTCCGAGGCATCAGCAGGTTCGACAGTCGCGGTCAGCTGGACCTCATCCCCTGCCGTCATTGTCAATTCTTTCCTGTCAAGAGATACACCGGTGACACTTATGGTCTTCGCCGTTACTGTCACTGCACATGTGGCAGTCTTGTTGCCGTCTGCGGTTGTTACGGTTATAGTTGCCGATCCGGCTTTCACTGCAGTCACTGCTCCGTTGCCATCGACTGTCGCAACTCCGGCGTCAGAAGACTTCCAGGTCACGGTTTTATTGGTTGCGTCGTTCGGAGCAACTGTAGCTGTCAGGGTTTCAGAGCCACCCTCGACCAGGCTCAAACTAGTTTTATTCAGGCTGACTCCGGTCACTGCTACAGTCTTGCTTCCGCCTTCTTCCTTGCCGCCTCCTTCAGGCTGTATTTCAGGACCGCAGCTAATAAGCAATCCGGCAGACAGAGCTGCCACGGCCAATGCCGCAATAATCCTTGAAATTGTTGTTTTCATATGCCCTGATTTTGATTAAACCAAAGTTAAACGATAGTTTACAATATAATGAAGGTTGGGAATTAATTGTTAGGAATAATCCTAGTGGCCTTCAAGAAACGACGGAGGGAGCATTGCGGGATGGCGGAAACAAGAATGAGCGGCAGGCCGCCGCCCGGTCGCACTCTGCTCCAGGAGTGTTGTCCGAAGCCACCTAAGAACGATCCGTCCACAAAAAAGTCCAAAACGTGGACGGCACCACGAAAAAAGGCCTCCCGTCCACAAAAACACCCCGAAACGTGGACGGCGAAGCAAAAAAGAGACTCCCGTCCACGAAAACGGGCAAAAACGTGGACGGCGACCAGACCAAAGCCAGGCTAGGGCCAGACACAAGCAAGGCCACGACCAGCCCCGAGCCAACCCGAGCCAATAATAATCAGAAGTAATACGTAAACCCCACGCCGAGATCACCCTGATATGGCTTGTAGAAGACCCTCAGGTCTGTATGAGGTCCGATGAGGACACCGCCCTGGAACTTGGCGCAGCCCCAGTAAGTCCCAATGAAGTCGAACTCGTAGCCACCGCCCAGATAGGCCGAAACCCTGTCAAGACGCAGCAGGTTCACATTCATCATCACAGGAATCTGGATGCCCGACAACCGCTGCCCGTAGATATAGCGGACACCTCCGATGAGATTCACCCACTGGTCCGGCCGGCCGTAACGCGCACGAACCCCGACGCCCGCACTGGGATGGAAAGGAGACCCAACGGCGAAAGGAAGAAAACAATCAGCACTGACATCAGCGCCGACGCGGAAAACCCGCGCATCATCAAACCTGTCCTGCCCCATCAATGCAAAAGAGAACAGACAGGCCACAACAATAGTCAGAATCTTTTTCATACCCTAAAGATACGAAAACCTTACGGCTTCTCAAGAACACGGAAGCCGTCGCTGCCGAGCACCAGCACATCGAAGCCCAGAGGAACCCGGGCATAGAGAGTATCGACGGGATAATAATCGATGCTGTTGCAGTGCGAGCAAGAAGGAAGGCGGAACATCACGCCGTCGTTGCAAAGCAGGTAGAACGAATCCTGAACGGCATCGAACGCCAGAGCAGAAGGCACAGCGTGCAGATAGAGCGGCCGGTTCTGCTTCGTATAATTGAGGATGCGCTCGCTCCATACACCGCCTCCGGAAGAAGTGAAAGCAGCAGGACGGCCGTCCTCGGTCAGACCCGCAATCATCACACTTCCACCCCCGGCAGCCACAGCCCTGAAATCCATCTTAGGATAGAAACCGCCGTACTCCTCGTTGAAATCCTTGATAGTCCACATAAAGCCGTTGTCAGAACGCAGGATCTCCCCTGCATCAGTGACAGCCCAGAGCGTCACGTCATCCGAAGCAATAGCGCGGAGCCGTCCCTTCAGAGGAGGCTCGATGTGAGCCACGATGACACCCGTAGGATGAATCATAAATATTTCCCTGCCGACGGTATCAAGGGCGAAAACCCAGCCTTCGAGGCCGGCCGCAGAAACCATCGGAACAGGCAGCGAAAGAGTATCGAGTACATTACCCTCCGCATCAAGCCAAGCGAACACCTCTCCCACCGCCATAAAGCCGGCAGAATCCGCCACGGCGGCATTTAAACGAACCTCCTGCCCGTGAGCGGCATTGCAGCCGCTCCAGAGCAGGAAGCACGTTAAAAATGTTCGCAGAATAAATTTCATTATTTCAGTCCGCTGCCGATTATCTTAAAGTCGTCAAAGGCCGCCTTCAAAGGAGCTGCTGCAGGCATCTGCATTGCTGCACCGCCGAAGCCGCCACGGCCTCCCATTGCAGCCATCACGCCCTCACAGCATATGAGACCGGCCTGGACATCCTTAAGCACAATCTGTGCCGAACCAGCTTCAGTGAACTTCTTGCCGTCCACAGAATAGAAAGCAGTGTAGCTGTCACCCTTCTTCACAAGGCGGAGCCATACCACATTGTTGGCGCCGATGATGCCATCCATAGGCACGCGGACAGCAGCCTTCTGGGCACCGTTCTCCTCAACCACGAGCTGAAGCTGACCGGCAGCCGGAGCAGCGGCAGCATTCGGATCGGGACGGCGCATAGCCATTGCGGCACCATATACGAACTTCACAAAGTTGTCATCATCCTGATAAGCCACAAGACCTGCATTCTGAGCCGGAGCCGCAGGAGCAGTGAGGCAAGTCAGCTTGGTGTCCACGGTCCAGTCAGCATTGGCCTCCTGGAGCAGGATGTTCTGAGCATCGTTACCAGCCTGGACGATGTCGCCCTTGGCGCTTGTCAGCAAGATAGAGCCAGGACGCTCAGACAGAGACCAGAGTGCAGGATTCTCGCGAACCCAGCTCCACTGGCTGCCGAGAGCAGATTTCTGGAAGGTGTCAGAAACACCCTTGGTACCGAAGTTCACGGCAATCTCCTTGCAGTCACCGGTATTCTCGTCAGCAAGAGTAACGACTGCTGTGCCGGGAACGGCGGCAGCCTGCTTCACGTTGACGGCGATGGCAGGATCCTTGGCAACGGCAGCCACTACCGGAGCCTTGCCAGCCTTTCTAAGGAAGCTGAGCTGAGAAGCGTCGCCCACCTTGACAGCCTTGCCGTCAACCTTCAGGCTCGCAAGAGTCATCTCAGGCATAACCTTGATGGCGAATGAATCCTCCTTGGTCACGCCGCCCACAGTTGCAGTGCAAGTGATGGTAGCAACACCCATAGAACGGGCGGTGATGGTACCGTCGGCAGCCACAGAAGCGACAGAAGGATTGCTGCTGCGCCAGGTGCCGCGTGCAGAGTTGTCGAAGCTGTCGTCGTTCAGGCAGACTGAGTAGCTTGCGTGAGCGGTCTGGCCGATGTTCAGCACATTGGCATCGGTGCTTGCCCAGAGAGTCTTGAGCTTGAGGTCGAGCTTGCCGGACATATTGGCACTGACGGTGCCGCGGATATCAGCAGATGAAGAACCGAACTCGAATACGTAGCGGCCCTGGTCGAAGGTCATACGCTCGGTATTCATATCCCAGAACCAAAGGTCAGAGCACTTGATGTCGATGCTGACGGTGCGGGTCTGTCCGCGGGGGATGGTAACGCGCTTGAAGCCTTTCAGACGCTTGGCGGGACGCTCGAGAGCAGCAGGGCTGTCGGGAGTTGCCACATAGATCTGGACAACCTCGTCGGCGCTGTACTTGCCGGTGTTGGTGACATCCACGCTGAGAGTAACCACGTCGTTAGGAGTGATGTTGCTCTTGCTGATGCGGAAATTGCTGTATTCGAAAGTAGTGTAGCTGAGACCGAAGCCGAACGGATAAGAAACCTCGCGGTTGAAATACCAGAGGGTGCGGCCGACATTGCCTGAACTGCGACGCAGATTGTAGTCGGTGATGGCCGGAAGGTCCTTCACTGTCTTGAACCAGGTGGCGTTGAGCTTGCCGCCAGGTGAAACTTCGCCGAAGAGGATGCGCGGAACAGCCTCGCCCTGAGCCATACCGTTATAGCCTGTCCAGATGATGGCAGGGATGTTGGCCAGGTGGCAGAACTCTTCAACCTCGACGCAACCGAGGGTCTGCATATAGACGATGGTGCGGGGATTGACAGCAGCGATAGCCTTGATCAGAGGAATCTGGTTGCCGGGGAGAGTAAGAGTCAGACGGTCGGCTTCCTCGGTAGCAGTATTCTCGTCAGTTCCGACAAAGATCACAGCTACGTCAGCCTTGCGGGCCATCTCGATGGTAGCCTCGTCAATAGGAGCATCCTGAGGAGCCTTGTATACGAGATATACGGTCTGGGGACCGTTGTAACCAAGCTTGAGGGCATTGGTCTTCATAGGCATGCTGGCGCCGTAAACGCCGCCGACGCGTGCACCTGAAGACTTGGTGGCCTCGATGCGGCCGATGAGGTTTCCGTCAGGACCGCCGACGCGGATTTCAACGATACCGCCCTCGGTGGGGATATTGAGGCCGACGGTAATGTTCTCGATGTTGGTGATGTCGACGTTGTCATATGCAGTCCAGGTGCCGTCGTCTATGCTGCGCACCTGCTCCTCGGTACCCATACCGGAGCCGACTGTGATGCCTTCTGCTGAAGCAGTGTACTTGGTGGCGTCGTAGCGGGTCACTGAGCCGTCGGTCTTCTCGATTTCGAAATATGCGATGTAGAGAAGGTTGCTCTTGCTCTTGATGTCGCCGCCGGTGGCAAGCTGCACATCCACGTCATAGCCCTTGGCCTTGAGCCATTTTGTGATACCTGCATAGGGAGATATCATTGAAGTGGCCTCAGGACGTCCTGAGTACGGGCCGAGCTCCACGTCGTCAGCCTGAGGGCCGATGAGAGCGATGCTGCGGATCTTTGAAGGATCGAGAGGCAGAGCCTGACGGTCGTTCTTCAGAAGGACGGGGGTGCGGACAGCAAGTTCGGCTGCGAGAGCCTGGTTGGCTGCAGAGTTCACGCGTGAAGGCTCGAACTTGGTGTAAGGAACCATCTGCTCAGGATCGAACTCGCCGGTACGCATACGGATGACGAACATATTGATCAGGGCGCGGTCAATTTCGGCCATCGGAAGGATGCCCTGCTCATAGGCGCTGATGGCATATCTCTGGTATACGCTTCCGCAGTCAGAGTCTACACCCGCGTGGAGTCCGGCAGCAGTGGCCTGCTCGCGGGTTTCCACGAAGTAGTGGCCGTCCCAGATGTCCTGGATGGCGGCGCAGTCACCTGTCACGTAGCCTTTCATACCCCAGGTGCGGCGAGCAAGGGTGTCGAGGTAGAAGACGCTGGCAGATGTCGGCACGTGGTTGACGGCATTGTATGACGACATGATTGAGGGCAGGTTCTCGTCCTCGATCAGACGTTTGTAAGGATAAGTGTAGAACTCGCGCAGGTCACGGCTGTCCATATTGGAACTGCTGACGTGGCGGTCGAACTCACTGTTGTTTGCGAAATAGTGTTTTGCTGTAGGCACGGCCTTGAGATATTTGGGGTCGGTGCCCATAAGGCCACGTACGAATCCGCGGGCCATTTCAGCCGCAAGGAAAGGATCCTCGCCGTAAGACTCGCCGGTACGTCCCCAGCGCGGGTCACGGACGGGTTCCACCACAGGACTCCAGAATGTCAGGCCCTTGGTGCCGGTCTGGAAGATGGCGCGCGCCTCATCTGCGATGGCTGAAGCCATACGCTCCACGAGTGCGGGATCCCAGGTCGAACCTGTGGCGACACTGTTGGGGAATGAAGACGGGCCCTGGATGCCTACTGAAGGGTTGGCACCTGAAAGCACTCCGTGAAGAGCCTCACTCCAGATGTTGTAGCCTTTCACGCCAAGGCGGGGAACTGCAGCCATGTTGTTGCCGAGCAATGCCTGCTTCTCCTCGAGAGTCAGACGTGACACCAGGTCGGTTGCGCGCTCCTCGAAGGTATACGCCGTATTGAGATAAATGGGAATCTGGCCTTCCTGGGCCAGTGCGGATATGGCAACGATCATCGCCACTCCGGACAAAATACAATTGCGGATAAACTTCATATTACTGATTATATAAGTTGTATTTGCAACGAAACGAATATAAAGGTAAGCATTAAAAATGTAAATTTGCCATATGAAAAAGAACTCGACTCTCAAAGCTCTTATCTACGCACTCATCGCTGCGTGCGTGCTCGTACTTGCTTTATTAAACTGATAACCATATGAAAAAGTTCCTCCTTTCTGCAGTCGCCATCCTGGCCATAACTTCAATGGCATCGGCCGACAACATCAGATTTGCATCTCACCCGTCGCTCTCTCCTGACGGAAAGCAGATTTATTTCAGCTATGACGGAGACATCTATTCCGTACCCGCAACCGGCGGACAGGCCACGGCAGTTATCACAATGCCCGGCGTCCAGGACTCCCCTCTGGTGTCGCCCGACGGCAAGTGGCTGGCATTCAGCTCCGACATCCAGGGTAACAACGATGTTTACATAGTGCCGACGGCAGGCGGACAGGCCATCCAATTGACATTCCATGAGGCCCCGGACGTTCCGGTATCCTGGTCAGCGAAGTCAGACTGGATATACTTCGAATCAACCCGCGGAAGCGCCCGCAAGACCACCTACAAAGTGGCAGTGAAAGGCGGAACGCCCCAGCTGATGTTCGACGGCTACTTTAATACCATAGTGAATATGGTAGAGAATCCCAAGACAGGCGAATTCCTCTTCAACGAGTCTATGGAAAGCATCAGCTTCCCTACCCGCAAACGCTATGTCGGCGACCACAACCCCAACATCAAGAGCTGGAACCCTTCAAACAAGACATACACCGAACTGACAGACTACATCGGCAAGGACCAGTGGCCTATGGCCGACAAGAACGG
Organism: Bacteroidales bacterium; assembly: GCA_017519185.1. GTDB lineage: Bacteria > Bacteroidota > Bacteroidia > Bacteroidales > UBA932 > Equibacterium. The sequence goes on from JAFWSX010000018.1 coordinate 62,021, forward strand.
CAACATCTACTATGTCAGCGACGAACTCAACAAAGAATCCAACATCGTCAAATATGTGAAAGGCGGAAAACCCCAGCAGCTCACTACTTTCGACAAGTCAGTGCAGTATCCTTCGCTGGCATTCGACGGCTCTGCGATGGTCTTCCTCAAGGACTATGAGATCAACGTGCTGGAACCCGCCACAGGCAAGGTGTCAGTTCCCCAGATTGCAGTAGCCTCAGGCAGCGTGGAAGTGCGCCGCTCGTTCGCAGGCCAGACCCCCAATGCCGCAGACGTCTCACCCGACGGCAAGAAGTTCGCATTCGTCATCCGCGGCGGCATCTACATCTCCGACACCAAGGGCAAGTTCCTGCAGAAGCTCGAAACCCCCTCTGACGAACGCGTGATGGACGTAGCCTGGGCAGACGACAGCAAGACCCTCTATTACATAAGGACCACGAAAGGCTGGACAGACCTCTACAAGATCGCAGCCGACGGCAGCGCAGCCGAGTCTCCGGTGTTCCTTTCACAGAACAATGTCACCAGCCTCGCCATAAACCACAAGCGCGATATGATTGCCTTCATCGACGGCAGCCACTCAGTGATGCTCCACAACATCAAAGCCGGCACCACATCCAAGGTAGCCGACGCCGAGTTCTGGTCATTCGAAGGCTATGACATCACCTTCTCGTTCGACGACAAATGGCTCGCATTTGACGGAATGCATATGTTCGAGCCCGACATCTTCGTGCTCAACCTGAATGACGGCAACCTCAGGAACCTCACCCATTCAGCGTCAGTTGAGCAGCAGCCGCTGTTCTCGCCCGACGGCAAGTATATGTACCTACTCGGCAATCCGACCTCAAGCTCATTCCCGAGAGGCGCCAGGAACTACCTGTTCAAGCTTCCGCTGCGCAAGTACGACACACCCTTCAAGTCAGAGAACGTAGACAACCTCTTCAAGGACAGCAAGAACGCTCCCAAGAAAGATTCTACCGTAGTCATCGACTTCGACAAGCTCCACGAGAGGTTGACAAGAGTCGCTACCGACGGCTTCCAGACCAACACATACATCTACAACGTCAAGGACAAATCCTATCTGCTCTACCGCACTATGGGCGGAACCACCAACGGTGTGTTCAGCCTCGAGATCTCAGACCCCGAAGCAAAACCCAAGCAGATCAAGGAATTCAACGGAGGCACCTACTTCAACAGCAAGGACGCCCTCTACTGCCTTGGCCAGGGTTCAGTCTACAAAGTTGACCCTGCTGCCGGAACAGCAGCCAAGACCGAGATAAAGAAAGACGTGGAAGTAGTGCTCGGCGACGAGTTCAGCGAGATGTTCTACGAGACCTGGGGCGTGCTGGAGCAGAACTACTATGACGTCAATTTCCACGGAGCAGACTGGATCGCAGTCCGCGACTACTACGCTTCCCTCCTGCCCTATGTCCGCACCCGTGCAAACCTCCGCACCCTGCTCGCAGACCTTCTGGGAGAACTCAACTCATCCCACCTCGGATTCACTTCGACCGGAACTGAAGAAAAGCAGGAGACCAGGATCCGCACATATGCCACCGGCATCATCTTCGACAACGCCTCTCCCTACAAGGTAGCCGAGATCCTCCCCGACTCCCCTGCCGACAAGCAGGAAATCGACATCCGCAAGGGTGACGAACTCGTGGCAGTGAACGGAAAGAAAGTCGACAAGAATGCCAACCGCGAGAAATATTTCTCGGGAGCCGTTGAGACAGACGAACTCAAGCTCACCTTCAAGCGCGACGGCAAGGAGTTCGACACAAAGGTCCACACATCCTCCTTCTCAGCCATCAAGACCCTCCAGTACAAGGAATGGGAAGAGCAGCGCGCCGCTATCGTGAAGCAGAAGACAGGCGACAAGGTCGGATACATCCATATGCGCGCAATGGGCGACGAGGATCTCAACAACTTCCTTCTCAAGATGCACACAGAAGTATATGACAAGGATGCGCTGATTCTCGACCTTCGCTACAACAACGGCGGAAACGTCCACAAGGAGGTCATCGACTTCCTCCGCGGCCAGGGCCACTTCGAGTGGGCTTACCGCGATTTCCCGAGAAACACCCATCCCAATGTGGCGCCTGCCGACAAACCCATCGTGGTGCTTGTCAACGAGCACAGCCTCTCAGACGCGGAGGTGACTTCGAACGGCATCAAGACACTCGGCATCGCCAAACTCGTGGGCACCGAGACCTACCGCTGGATCATCTTCACCTCTTCTGTCCGCCTGCTCGACGGCTCGACCTGCCGTATGCCTTCGTGGGGCTGCTACAGCATTATAGACGGCTCCGACCTTGAGAACACCGGCGTCAAGCCCGATATCTACGTCAAGAACACATTCAAGGACCGCCTCGATGGCAAGGATCCCCAGCTCGACGCGGCAATAGCTGAAGTACTTAACGAAATGAAATAACACCCGGATATGAATCTCATCAAGAAATGGCTGTACAACAGTCGCTCATTTGCAGCCCCGCAGAACCTTATGCCCAGCATCCTGACGGTAGTCATGGCGCTCGGAGTCAGTGGTTTCAACATATTCCTCGGACTTCTGGCAGTGCTCTGCGTGTGCCTGGTGCACCTGGGCGGCAACCTGCTCGACGACTATTTCGACTACCAGGACGAACTGCTTGAATACCGCCTCGGACTTCGGGAGCAGGGAGAGCAGGCGTTCACCGACAAGTATCCATACCTGAAAGACGGATCCACCACCGTGAAGCAGCTGAAGAGAGCCATCGCCGTATTCTTCGGTCTTGCAATCCTCGGCGGTCTGGTCATCTTCATCGCACGCGACTTCGACTGGAAGCTGCTCATCATTGCAGGCATCGCCGCAATCCTCTGCTATTTCTACTCCGCCCCTCCGTTGAAACTCGGTTTCCACGGTCTCGGCGAACTGGCCATCGGCATCTGCTTCGGCCCCTGCCTGGTCTGCGGAGTCTATGAGTCAGCCTGCGGTGCACTCTACACCCCTGAAACCGGATTTGCCTGGCACATCCTTGCCCTCGGCATCGCCATCGGAATGTTTGTGACCAATATCCTCTACACCCACTCCTTCGTGGAGCGCCACGTCGACGACGTGTCCCACAAGAAGACCCTGGCAGTGCTGCTTAAGACCGACAAGGCCGGCCTTACCGCATACGCCATCTTCCTCTTCGTGCCCTTCATCCTCGTGGTGGTATGCGCCATCCTCGGCTACATCCATCCCGCCTACTGCCTCGTGCTGCTTATGCTGCCGCAGGCCATCTGGGTGATGTGGTCTATGGTGATGTTCGCCAAGAAGGTGGAAGTGCCCACCGAGCATCCGCACAAATGGCTTGGCCCGATGGACAACTGGGACAAGGTGGAGCCTGAAAACCGCTACTACCTGATGCGCTGGTTTGCGATGCGCAACGTCAACACCGGCTTCTGCCTGATAATGATGGTCGTCAAGATCGTGCTCTACATCATCAGCATATGCTAAGGCAGCTGCCATATCTCGGCTGGTGGTACCTCCGGGCCCTGCTCGGAAGGAAGGCTCCCCTGCAGTCCGTGATCTTCATTCTGGACCGCTGCAACCTTCGCTGCAAGCACTGTTCTGTCTATGAACTCAGCAATCCGCGCAGCAAGACCCTGGAGCAGATCCGCTCCGAGCTGGAATACTGCTACAATGCCGGAAGCCGCTATGTCGACTTCGAGGGAGGCGAACTCTATCTCTGGAGGGATGGCGACAAGACCATCGACGACGTGATCGACGCCGCACACGAAATAGGCTTCTGGAGCGTCACGATAACCACGAACGCCCAGCTTCCCTTCGCAGGCAGCCACGCCGACCAGGTATGGGTGTCGATGGACGGCATCGGAGAGTACCACGACGAGATACGCGGCAAGGGAGCCTTCGCAAGGCTCGAGAAGAACGTCGCAGACTTCAAGCGCAGCAAGCCCTACGGCAAGACACTGCCCCCTGTCTGCGTCAATATGGTGATAAACTGCCTCAACGAGAGCAATGTCGAGGCTGCGCTGGACTATGTGAAAGCCAGCCCTTACATAGACAACATCTCAATAAACTTCCACACCCCGTTCAAGGAGACTGAAGGGCTGTTCCTCGACCCTGACCGCCGCAACGAGATCATAGACCTGCTTATAGCGCGCAAGCGTGCCGGTTATCCCATTATGAACACCGTACCCGGCCTTAATGCGATGCGTATGAAAGACGGCCGTACAGTCTGCACCGACAAACGCTGCTGGGTCACCAACTTCATCTTCTCCGACGGCAGCCGCAGCCCCAAATGCATGGGCTACACCCACGGCGTGTGCGACCGCTGCGGATTCTCAATGGGCGGCGAGATGTGCAGCCTGTTTAAATTAAGCCCCGCCACGATTGCGGCAGGGCTTAAACTTAGAAGGCGTATTTAAAGATGCCTATCAGTGCATCTTGAGATCCCACTTTGAATTGTCGTTATTGAAATCGAACTTGGCAAGGGTCGGAGTGCTGTCGCCTACTGAATAGAGGCAGAGCTTGGCGTCCGTGCCGGGGATTGCCTTGGGCATAATGCGGTAGGTACCGTCGATGAGCTGCTCGATTCTCCAGAGCTGTTCGTCAGCGCCGGTGAATGCAGGAACAGTCACAACCTCGCAACCCTCAGCTGCAGCCAGGGCGCGGTCTGTACCTTCGATAACAATCTTGTAATACGGGCCTCCGAGATATCCGCCAGCATCAGGAACAGCCTCGATAGTCCATTTCTGGTGAGGACGTGCCATATAGTCGTTGGCGCGTACGGGAATTACACCCTCCGGCCAGGTGCGGACAACTTCCACGAGCCTCTGGTTCTTCAGGGGTGCGGGTGCGGCAGCAGGAGCGCCGAAGCCGCGCATTCCGCCGGCAGCGCGTACGAAATCGACTGTGAGTTCCAGAGCATAGCCACGACGGCGTGACAGGATCTTGTAGTTGCCGTCCTTTACGATCTCGCCAGCCTCAGGCCAACCGTCGCGCCAGATAATCGGGCGGATGGCAAGCACGCTGCGGCCGCCGCGGTCGAGGTCACCCTCCCAGTGGAAAGACATCTTCTCAACGCCTTCTTCCTCGATGTAACGTCCGAAGTGACCTGCGCCGAACTGACGTTCGTCAGCTGCGATGACCATCTTGCCGCCGCCTCTCATCATATCACGGCCGACATTGTCGATGAACGGGCCGTAAGGATTGCGAGAACGTCCTACTACGATGTTGTAGGTAGAGTTGACACCGTCGCAGCAGGTTCCGTGAGTTCCGAGAAGATAGTACCATCCGTCACGGTAGATCATTACTGAAGCCTCGCAGTCGATGGCTACGTCGACAGGCTGGTTGCCTGCGAGACGGGCGCCGGTCTTGGGGTCGAGCTCGACCATACGGATGTTGCCGAAATAAGTGCCATAGGTGCAGAACAGACGGCCGTTGTCATCCATCAAAAGTCCGATGTCAATGGCATCGCAGTCCTCGTCGATAAGAGAGTTTGCTACTTCGATCGGTTCGGTATATGCGAAGTTCAGGGAATCTGTCGGGTCGAGTGTCTTGTTCCACATAGTAACGATACGGCCAGCGTGTCCGCCGCCAAGTCCACCGCCTGTGGTGCTGTAGCCCACGAGATAACGGTCGCCGATTTTGATGGCATCAGGAGCCGCTCCACCGCCGGGACGTACGGCACCGCCTTCCCATACCCATCCGTCAGATGAGATAAGGCCACCGCCGCCGGTTCCGAATGTGTAATACTTACCGTCGCATTCCTGGATGGTTGACGGGTCGTGAATGAAGGGGGCTCCAACCTGGGCAGCTGCTGCCAGAGAGATTGAAGCGCATATCAGTGTAAGCAGTATATTCTTTTTCATGGCTTATTTCGTAGTGAGGGTGATATTTCTGACAGGATTGCCTGCCTCATCTATGAAGCGTGCGCAAAAATCGCTCATACCGGGACCGTTGATGACGGCTCCCCAGATGACGTTGCGGCCTTTCTTGAGGGTAAGACGCTGCGATGTGCAGTCGTCCATCACCATACGGCGGTCACCTGAAAGGATGACGGCCTCTTCACCGTTTACCCACCACATAGAGGCGGAGTTTGAACCGACGGCAAGACGCACGTTCGGAATGTCCTCTTCGCAGTTCACAACAGTTGCTGCCCAGAAAATAACGCCATAGCGGTCTTCAGTAAGATTGGTGGCGAAGCGGAACAGCTTGACGTTGAAACGCTTGCTGTCGAAGGCACGCCACTGAAGCTGCACCTGCTTCTGCTCGTACTGAGGAGGACCTGCCTGCATCCTGGGACGTCCGGCCTCAAGGTTTACAGGGGGTTGATATTCCACTGTCACCTTAACTTTCGAGCCTTCTTTGGGAAGGACATCGGAAAGCTGGCCGGGGAAATACTGCACTCCGAATACATCACGGATGTAGCTGTCTGTGAAAACCGTGTTGGAGCGGTTAGGCTTGCTGATCGGTTCGAGAAGCAGCCAGCGGCCGAGGAATCCCTGTGCATCAGGAATCGCGTTGGGCGTGGTTGCCGGAACCATGTACTTTTCGAGATCGGTCGATGAATCGGCATACACCTGGGCCCTGGCGGAAACGCCCGGAATCAGGAGCATCAATGCCATCACGACGCAAAAAGAACTGATTGTGTTTTTCATAGATTTAATTAAGTAAGAGCTTAAATAGTACGTATGAATACAATATTACGCATTTTTGACCACAAAAACACGTATTATCGTCAATTTTGTAACGGCGGAATTGCCTAATTCTTCTTTCCCTTGAAGGTATAGCCTGTCTTTTCGACAGCTTCGCGAATGGCTTCTTCAGATGCTGAGCCTTTGACAGTGAGTTTATTGGCGGAAGCGCTTGCCTTGGCTGACTCTACGCCGGGAACACTCTCCACGGCACGTACTACTGCTGCCTCGCAGTGGCTGCAGTGCATATCCTCCACCGTATAGACGGTCGTATCCGGATCGGCAGCCTTGCGGTTGAATCTTTCGAACAGTTTCATAATAAGAGCGAATAATAACAGAATTGTCAGTATCGATGCACAGACAAGCTTGAAGACTGGCGGCAGCACAGCTTCGTCTGCGCAGCACGCATCACCGGATGCCATTGAAGGAATTTCGATGCCGATGGCATTGACCAGCAGGCCGAACAGGATGGAAAAACAGACAATGGTGAGCAGATATATCGAGGTGAAGCGCCGTCCCATTGACTTGCGCACCACAAGTATGGATGCAAGGTTCACTGCCGGGCCGGCCATAAGCATCACAAGGGCGGCGCCCGGAGAAAGGCCCTTCATTACGAGGGCGGCCGCAACCGGAATGCTGCCTGTCGAGCAGATGTACATCGGCACGGCAACAATCAGGATCACCAGCATCTGCAGCAGCGGCTGCTTGCCGAAAGTGAGGAAAAACTCGTCGGGGACAGCCACCTGGATGAGTGCTGCCACCAGAAGGCCGATCAGCAGCCTTCCGCCGATGTCCTGCATCATCTCGAAATATGCATATCGCAGAACGCGCCACAGACGGCTGCCCGTCTCGTTGCTGCAGCTGGCTGCAACGGCCACATCGCCGTCGTCTTCCTTGACGAAGCGGCTTACCAGCAATCCTCCGCAGACACCGGTCACAAGGGCTGCGACAGGACGGATAATCGCGAAGCCGAGCCCCATCAGCGAGAAGGTAGCCAGGATGGAGTCAATGCCGGTCTGCGGCGTAGCGATGAGGAATGATGCGACGGCGCCTTTGGATGCCTTTTCATTCCTGAGGCCGACAGCCGTCGGTATCACTCCGCAGGAGCACAGGGGCAGCGGAATGCCCAGCAGGGCGGCAAACAGTACCGCGAGTTTGTTGTCTTTCGAAAGATACTTCGCGTAGAAACCTTTCGGCACAAAGACGTGAAGGATGCCTGCGATTAGAAAGCCCAGCAACAGATAGGGACTCATCTCGCAGACAACATTCAGAAGTGACAGCAGAAAGGCGCGCATCTTAAATTAAATTTAATCATCCAAGGACTACATCCAACACCATCATAAGTGCAAAGCCGAGGGCAAAACCGATGGTACCGATATTGGAATGTGCTCCCTCAGAATACTCAGGCACAAGTTCTTCAACCACCACATAAAGCATCGCTCCGGCAGCAAAAGCCAGCATATAGGGCATTATGCCAAGGACGGCCGTAGCCAGCAGAAGCACCAGCGCGCCGCCTGCAGGCTCCACAATTCCGCTCAGCGCTCCGATGCCGAATGCCTTCCAGCGAGAATTCCCGGCGGCACGCAGCGGCATTGAGATTATCGCTCCTTCCGGAACATTCTGAATAGCGATTCCGAGGGAAAGGGCAAGAGCTCCCGCCATATTGAAATCTGCAGTCAGTGCCCCTGCGATGGCCACGCCGACAGCCATTCCTTCCGGGAAATTGTGGATGGTTACGGCCAGCGCCAGTTTGGTTGTGCGGGACAACCTGCTCTCAGGGCCTTCAGGACCTCCCACAGGATGGATATGAGGTGTTATGTAGTCAATCAGAAGAAGGAAGGCAAAGCCGGCAAGCAGGCCTATGACAGGAGGAACAACCGCAGAAGTCCCCTCTCCCATCTCTATGGCCGGAATCAGCAGCGACCACACGGATGCAGCCACCATCACTCCGGAGGCAAAGCCCAGAAGCACTTTCTGCACCAGGGGCGGCATCTCCTTTTTCATAAAGAAGACGAAGGCCGAACCAAGTGCCGTCCCAAGGAACGGAATCATCAATGCAGTGAAGACAGGACTCATTTCTTTGCCTTTTGTTCACTGCAAAGATACGAAAAGAAACATTGCAACCGGGTTGCAAAAATCAATGATAAAACAGGAATCCGAAATAAACGCGGGGGCCGACCGGAAGCGTCTGATGTCCGTCGATCAGGGTGTGCAGATAGTCAATTTTCAGAGTCAGGTGCATAGCTTCGGACACGATAAAATCACAACCCACATAAGGGTCAAAAGCCATAAATCCTTCCTTATTGTAGATTGTGTCATCTATTGGAGCCCAAGCAGTGGAAGGAGTCTCTCCCATCAGCAAAGTAGTCGCAGCTCCACCGCCGATGGTCACTCCGACATAAGGCATCAAGCGTCCTGTAACGAAGTAGATGTCAGTTGCCATACCTCCCCAGCCGTACTTTATGTAACTGCCGTTTCCTTTCTGGTTAAGTGTCGAAATATATCCCTCGCCACCCACTCTAAAGTGGTCTCCCAGATGCAGTCTGGCAACACCACCTATACCGAAAGGAGCGCCTGATGTCTCATAGTCGATAGGCTTTACGGCTCCTCTGAGAAGACCGGAATGAACCATCATTCCCCCGTCGAAGCCTCGCAGCAACTTCTTGTCCTGAGCTGTTGAGGAAATAGCCAGCAGAAGACATACGGCAATAACAAACATTCGTCTCATAATTTATCCTCCATTTCTTTCCGGCGTAATTCATAATAAGCATGTCTGGCCGGATTTTCCGGGAACCAGCCGCGCAGGACGCGTTTTTCCTGAAGGAACATTTCGTGAATGCCCCAAAGGCAAGAGAAGGCGAAACCTCCTATGATGGTAGACAGGGTAGTGTCCTTGACGAACAGCGACACAGCACAGAAGGCCAGCCCTGCTGCAAGCCAGATCCACCAGCTCTGCTTTCCAAGACAATATTCCATTTTGATGACGGCCGGATGACAGATGCCGATGCTAAGGAAGACGGCCGCGCCTACGATGATTCCACTGATATTCATAACAAATCTTTACAGTGGCAAAGATCTGCAATGGCGATGGATTATTTTAGGCTGAAACGGTGATGATTTAGGATTATCCTTGCATCTCCTTTCTGAAGGCAGAAGGTGTATAACCTGTATTCTTCTTAAAGAAACGGGCAAAATAGGACTGATCATCCACACCGATGGCTGCAGCTATGTCGATTATCGGGAGGTCCGTAGTCGAGAGCAGGCGCTTTGCACGCTGTATCCTCACGATTTCAATCCAGGCCCCGACGCTGCGACCGGTGGATTGCTTCACCAGCCTGCTGAGATAATTTTCGCTGATACCGATCTCTTCAGCATAACCGGCAATCGTTCCTGGATTCTTAGACGGATCGAAAACAGACTCCAGGAAAGCGCTGACGGCTGGAGGAACAGTAGCTGGACGATTGGGCTTTATACGCAGCAGAAGAAGATCCAGCCCTTTCTCAATAAATGTATTGTCCCCTCTTTCAAAAGAGTTTGCAAGCATATTGAACAGCTCCGCCATAAACGCACCTTCGTCAAACCAGAATGCAGTGTGGAGAGGCACAGACAGATAGCGCAGCAACTTGGTGTCAGGAACGAATGACGGTGCAAAGCCGCCCGTATATCCGAATGCATCATTGTAATAACGTATGGCAAACGGACTCTGCTGGGGAATCAGAAGTATATGCCCGGGCTGACAAAGGAAGGGAGTTCCGTCGACGTCAGCGAGAACCTCGCCCGACGTGACATAGATAAAAGATATGAGAGGAAGCCGTGCGACCGGAGCCTCCGCGGGTTTTGCATAACCCGAGGTATTCATCCGTCGGATGAAAAACTGACACTTTGAATAGTCGGCGTCAGGGCTCCAGTGAGGCTTGGCTTGCATATTATTCTGCCTGAAGATTACAGGAGCGCCAGAACCTCGGAATCCAGTTCTTCGGGCGTAACCACGGGCTCGAAACGGGCCACTACCCTGCCCTTGCGGTCGATGAGGAACTTTGTGAAGTTCCACTTGATGTCGGGATTAGACGCGTAGTCCGCATCGCTCCTTGAGAGCATCCCGTCCATAAACTTGCCGGTCTCGCTGTCGCCGAAGCCAGCAAACGGCTTTTCTGAGTACAGCCACTTGAATATGGGATTTGCATTCTCTCCATTAACGTCTGACTTGGCCATCAGAGGAAAAGTAACGCCGTAGTTGAGACGGCAGAATTCTTCGATCTCATCGTTTGAGCCGGGCTCCTGGTGACCGAACTGGTCGCAGGGGAAGCCGATAACCACGAGGCCTTTGTCTTCGTATTTCTTGTACAGGGCCTCCAGGCCGTCATACTGAGGTGTGAAGCCACACTTCGATGCGGTGTTGACCACGAGCAGGACCTTGCCTTTGTAGTCAGCGAAGTTCACTTCCTGCCCCTTGTTTGACTCGGCGGTGAAACCGTAGATTGTCTGGGACTTTCCGGCACATCCGGCCATAAGGAGAACTATGGATAATGCCAGGGCGAGTTTAGCTATTGCTTTCATTGTTGTTATGTTTCAGTTGTTCAATAATGTCATCCAACATACGGAAAAGGCCTGGAACTGTCTCAGGGGTGACGCTTTGACACATCACCGAGCTGCCGACTGTCTCGGGAACCTCGGTCAGTTTGTCCTGCAGTTCGCGTCCTTTTTTAGTGAGCTTGACAATCATCTGCCTGGCATCCTTCTTACCCTGCGTACGGGTCAGGATACCTTCAGCCTCCATTCGCTTCAGAAGCGGAGTGACTGTGTTTGTCTCCAGCATCAGCCGCTTTGCGATGTCGTTAACGGGCTGGGAGTCTTTCTCCCAGAGCACCAGCAGGACAAGGTACTGGGGATATGTCAGACCATACTGGGACAGAAGCGGATGATAAGCCTGCGTAATCAGCCGCGATGCCGTGTAGAGCCTGAAGCAGAGTTGATTGTCAAGTTTGAAGCGTCCGTCCATCACAGCATTTCTTCAATGTCCTTCTCGAATGATGCGGGCTCGGCGACAGGAGCAAAACGTTTAACAACGCTACCGTCCTTGTTGATGAGGAACTTGGTGAAGTTCCAGAGGATGTCGCTGTCCTTCTCGACGCTCTTGCTGAGAGTCTTCAGCATCTTCTGGGTGGCCTTGCCCTTGAGACCCTTGTACTCCTCTGAAGGAGCAGCCTGCTTGAGCCAGGTGAATACAGGACTCTCGGCGGGACCGTTCACGTCAGTCTTCTTCATAAGCTGGAAAGTAACACCGTGATTGAGGCGGCAGAACTCTTCGATCTGCTCGTCGCTGCCCGGCTCCTGGTGTGCGAACTGGTCGCAGGGGAAACCGAGGACCACCAGACCGCGGTCTTTGTATTTCTGATAGAGAGCCTCGAGGCCGTCATACTGGGGAGTGAATCCGCACTTGGATGCGGTGTTGACAATAAGGAGAACTTTGCCCTCGAACTGAGAGAAATCTATTTCTGCACCTTTGTTGCTCAGTGCCTTGAAATCATAAATCGTTGCCATATCTTTAATATTTATATCGTTCACGATGCAAATATAAAACTAATATTTTATATCGCAAGCGATATTTATAAAAAGTGGCTGAGTTTTTTGTATTTTCGCATAAAATTCAAATACGATCTACTATGAAAAAGTTTCTGCTTATGATTGCCGCAACGCTTATGGCCGTTTCGTGCGCACAGAACAAGACACCGAAATACCTTGTCTTATATTATTCACAGACCAACACCACAAAGGCCGTCGCCGAAGAACTCTGCAAGAGGCTCGGCGCCGATATTGCAGAAATCACAGTCGTCAATCCTTATAATGGCACCTACCAGGAAACCATCGAGCGCTGTATGAAGGAAAGGGAATCCGGAGAACTTCCGGAGGTCAACCCCATCAAGGCTGACCTTGATGCCTATGACGTCATTTTCTTCGGCTACCCCATCTGGTTCGGAACCTGCGCACTGCCTGCAATCAGTGCACTGAAGAGCATCGATCTCAGTGGCAAGACTGTCGTTCCGTTCTGCACATTCGGCAGTGGCGGACTCGAGGTCGGCATAAGGGAAGTCAAGACTGCCCAGCCTAAGGCCAATGTGCTTTCCGGCTATGGCGTAAGGTCTGCCCGCCTCGAAGCTATGCCTGCCGAAGTCGACCGTTTCCTTAAGGAAGGTGGCTTCATTGATGGTGAAGTTGAAGAATATGAAGCCTTCAGCGCAGTGCATCCCGCATCAGAAGCTGAAGTCGCAATCTTCAACGCCGCTGTCGGCACTTACCCTATGATCCAAGAAAAAGCAACCAACGTTGCATCGAGAGCCATTCCGGGTGGAACCGAATATCTCTTTGACACCAATTCTCCCGGCATAAAGATTTACGTGATCGATCTCGACGGCAAGGATCCCGACTTCACCAGGGTTGTCAGGTAGCTGTTATGACTGAACGGCACCCGTTCGAGCCATTCCTGCCTGAAGACGCAAAGATTCTTTTCCTGGGCAGTTTCCCGCCCCAGGAAAAGCGATGGTCCATGCCTTTCTTCTACCCCAACTGGACCAACGATTTCTGGCGGGTGATGGGGCTGTTGTTCCACGATGACAAAGACTGGTTCGCAGTTCCTTCAGAGAAACGCTTTGACATCGACAAGGCAAAGGAATTCTGCCGCACGCAAGGGATTGCCCTCTACGACACTGCCTGCGAGGTACGCCGTCTTAAGGACAATGCGTCCGACAAATTTCTTGAGGTAGTCACCCCGACCGACATTCCCGCGCTTTTGGACAGAATTTCACGATGTGATGCGCTGGTTACCACAGGCCAGAAAGCCACTGATGTCATTGTCGGGACATTCGGTTGCGCTGAGCCTCCGATGGGCGGCAGCACCCCTCTTTTTATAAACGACCGTCGGCTGTCTTTCTGGCGTATGCCCTCCACCTCCCGCGCCTATCCCCTTCCCCTCGCCCGGAAAGCCGAGGCCTACCGGAAACTTTTCATTATTTAAGACAATATCTAAACACTATATCAAATGAAACGTATACTCCCTATAATTATTCTTGCAGCCTTGTCTGCGATATGCTCGGCTCAGACTGTAAAGTCACGCACGGTCGAAGACGGAGGAACAGGCCCGTACAAGGCTATTATGGCCGGTGATGCTTCCTGCCCCGACTTCACCATCTATCGTCCTGCAGACCTCGATGCCGCCACCAGAAACGGACGGCTGCCAATCATTCTCTACGGCAACGGCGGATGCGCCAACAGCACCGTGGAAATCCGCTTCTTCCTGAACGAACTGGCTTCCCACGGATACCTCGCCATCGGCATCGGCCCTTATGACGATGAAGACTCCAACGAACACTGGGTGGATGTTCTGTACAATATTTGGCCTGAAGGAAAGAAGGTCGTCCTGTCGAACGGCAAAGTGATCGAACCACTTGCTCCCGCCGAATCCCTTGCCCGCATAGAAGCTTACAACAAGAGGCTTGCTGACGCTCGCCGTGAGACCGAGCGCAATCCTTCGTCTCCTGCCGCAACCTTCGCGAACGCAACGCAGGCCCGCCAGCTTCTGGATGCGATGGACTGGCTCACTGCGCAATGCACCGATCCCACATCAGAATACTATCACAAACTCGACCTGGATAAAGTCGCCGTCATCGGACAATCTTGCGGTGGTGTCCAGGCTCTGGCTGTAGGACACGACCCCCGTATCAAGACCTGCGTCATTATGAACTCAGGTGTCGGTGATATGACAATGCAGGGCTTTTCGGCACAGGGACTGGCCAGCCTGCACACACCGATGTTTTACCTGATAGGAGGTCCTACCGATTCGGCATATCCCAATTCCGCGAAAGACTTCGAGCGTATAAAAGACATTCCCGTGGTGCGCATCAACACACACGACGGCCATCTCGGAACCTACTACGAGCGCCACGGCGGAGCCTATGCCATTGCTGTTCGCAAATGGCTCGACTGGCAGCTCAAGGGCGATTCTTCGAATGCTGCTTTCTTCCTGACAGACGATGCGCTAAAACGTGAATATCCCGACTGGAGCGTGGAGCGCAAGAACTGGGTTTCTACCGGTGCCGTCACAGGCCGCCCTGCCGGTGCTCCTGCGAATGCACGCCCTGCCGGTACTCCCTCAAATGCCCGTCCCGCAGCGCCCGCCGGTGCTATGCGCCGCGCGATGACTCCGCCCCAGGATCCAGCATACCGTGTTGAGGAAATTTCTGTGATGAGCGACGGCAAGAAGCTTGTCGGCGAAGCTTTCATACCCGTTGCACCCGGCAAGCATCCGGCAGTCATCCTCTCCCACGGCTACAACAGTTCAAGCATGACCTTCTACACACTGGCGTCAAAGCTGGCCAAGCTTGGTTATGTATGCTATTGCTACGACTTCGCCGGAGGCTCTTCTCGCAGCCGCAGCGAAGGCAGCACTCTTGATATGAGCATCTTCACCGAGCGCCAGAACCTTATGGACGTGCTCGAGACCGTCCGCAGCTGGAATTTCGTCGACAAGAAGAACGTATTCCTGCTCGGCGAGAGTCAGGGAGGCTGCGTAAGCGCCATAACCGCACCGTACGTCAAGAAGAAAATCAACTCTATCCTGCTCATCTATCCCGCCCTCTGCATTCCGGACGATGCCAACAACCTGTTCCCTACGGTAGCTGACATTCCAGATGAATATGATATGATGAATATGAAGATCGGAAAGACATACTATACACCGCTGGTTGCCGGCTATGATATATATTCAGAAATCGCCCGCTATCAGGGAGACGTCCTGATAGTCCACGGAACCGAAGATTCCCTGGTAAAACCCGAATACTCGGCAAAAGCTTCGAATGTCTACAAGAATTGCGAAATGCATCTGATCTTCGGAGCCGGTCACGGTTTCCACAATCCCGAGCAGTCAGAACTCTACCACAACTATGTGATTGACTACCTCAAGCGCCACACCAGGTAGCGTCAGTCGCAGACAGCTTCTACGACAGCCCGTCTCAGGTTTGCTTCAGCAACCGGACGGGTTGTTGCTTTTTCAAGTGAAAGACTCCTGGGGGAAACCTCGACTATCTTCAAAAAGCCTGCTTCACGAAGGGCTTCAACATCCTCAATACGGCCAGAAACCAGGGTAACGGGAATGTTATGCGCTCTTTTAAGCACTCCGAAGGGCACTTTCCCGCTCAAGGTCTGTAAGTCCGACTTGCCTTCACCAGTGACGATAAGGTCTGCTCCCGGAACGATAGAATCGAAGCCGACAAGGCTGAGAATCCTCTCAATGCCGGATACGCTTGCGGCATTGAAGTAAGCCATAAAAGCCCCGCCAAGTCCTCCTGCGGCCCCTGCTCCCGGCATATTGCTGACATCCTTTCCGGTTTCATCCAGCATCGTCTGCGCAAGAGAAGCCATCCGTTCTTCGAGGATTTCCACGTCAGCCGGCGATGCACCTTTCTGAGGGGCGAAGATTCGCGCAGCTCCGCGAGGCCCCACGAAGGGATTGTCCACGTCACATAGCAGTTCGAATCTGCAGCCTTCCAGGGCCTCCTTCAACCCCGGGACACCCATCATACCGACACCTCCGTCACAGGTTGCAGTTCCGCCGAGACCGATGAGGAAGCGGGATGCACCTTGACTGCGGGCAGCAAGCAGCAATTCTCCCACTCCATGGGTCGTCGCAACGAGCGGATTTCTTTCCTCCGGTGCCAGATGCCTGAGTCCGCAGGCCTCGGCGACCTCAACGACAGCCAGTTCTCCACAAAGGCCATAGCGGGCAGTCACCTGCCTGCCCAGCGGATCAGAAACTGCCGCCTGAAGCAGCTTGCCACCCAATGCTGACATTACAGCATCGACAGTTCCCTCCCCTCCGTCAGCCAGAGGCAGCTCCACTATCTTCCATTCGGGATGCAGCTCGCGCAGGGCCGAAGCCATTATGGCTGCCACCTCCGCTGCCGAAAGACAGCCTTTGAATGAATCGGGAGCAAGGACTATTTTCATTGGAGGAATTTTTGGTATGCAAGTCTCTCGTCGCCGGATAGGAGATATATGATGCCGCAGTAGCTGAATCCGTGCTTGAGGATGTTGTGCTGCATTATGGCGTTGTCCTTGTGGGTGTCGATGCGGATGTTGCCGTCGATGGAGAAAGCATAATCCATTATGGCGTCGAACACGCCGTGAGACTCCGGAGTGCTGGCGATGCGGTGGATGACGTGGTAAGGCTTTTCATCGTCAAGCCATTCGCCTCCATAGATTGCGTTGTAAGTCGGCTCAGGCGAAGGGATCAGGGCGAAGTAGGCAACTGTCTGCCCGTCTTCCTCAATGACATAGCCATTCCCGGCTGCCACATCGGCAAGGATGACCGACTGGGAAGGATAGCCGTCGTTCCACTGGAGCATATTTCCGGAAGCACGCATAATCCCTTTTCCCGCCTCTATGACGGACATCACTTCGGCCAGATCGGCCTCGCAAGCGTGACGGATGGTTTTCACATTGCAAATTTAGAATAATTGCTCCATTCACCGACAAAACCGGCCGATTCACCGATTATATTATGGCTGGCGCATGCGCAGGGATACATTTGCGTCAAAACCAACAACAACTATTATGAAACGATTTGCCGCTATCCTGACACTGAGCATTATTTCTGCCATTCCCGCGCTGGCCGACGGTGAGAAGACTAAAGACGCCGAAGACAGCAACACCCCTGTTGTCATTCCACTGCAGAAGGAAATAGCGAAGTCCGGCTGGAACTTCGGAATACTTCCGGCCTTCAACTACAACAACGACCTCGGTTTTTCAATCGGCGCGCTGGCGCAGATATTCGACTATGGTGACGGAACCGTCTATCCCAACTACCGTCACAAGTTCACTGCCAACGTCAATATCTATTCTCGTGGAGCAAAGCAGATCTGGATGAACTACGATTCCAAACACCTGATTCCGGGCAAGCGCGTCACGGCATCATTGTCTTATATGGACAACCCCCTCTGCGGATTCTACGGATTCAACGGCGCCGTTTCTCCCTATCACGCCGACCTGGACCTTCACAAGTCCGCGGACGGCACTCAAGGCTTGTCATTCTATTCTGTCCACCAGAAGCAGCTTATCGCCAGCCTGGACCTGCAGGGACGAATAACCGACAATATGACCTGGATCGGAGGTGCCACATATTCCTGGCAGCAGTATGCAGACGTCAATTACAGAGTCTACGACGGTACCGAATCTCTATATCACCAATACGTGGAGAATGGAATGATTCCGGAATCGGATACCCACGGCCAGCGTTTTGACGTGAAGGGCGGAGTTGTCTATGACACGAGAGATTTCGAGACCAATCCTGAAATAGGTATTTACGCTTCCGTAACAGCTTCCGCAGGGGCATCGTTCTCGTCGCAGACCAAAGCATCTGTCTTGCTCTCGGCAGACATCCGTCAGTATGTGCCGCTTTGGCCCGGCCGCCTGACCTGGGCCTGGCAGATTGCCTACAGAGGCCTTATGGCCGGCTCCCTTCCCTTCTATGCATTGCAGGGTTTTTCAATGCGCGGCTCGTTCGGCAGCCGTATCGTCGGCAACGGTGTCGCCTGGGCAAGCACCGACCTTCGACTCCGCATTGCTTCATTCCGAGCCTTGCGGCAAAACTTCGAAATCGGCCTTGTGGGTTTCGCAGATGCCGGAGCTGCAGTTCAGCCATACAAACTCCAGGAACAGACCGCACTGGGCAGCCTCACATTCGGCAAGCAGATAGACGGCATCTATTACGGTCCATATGCAAGCGTTTACGATCCAGCCATTGCCACACACGAGAGGCTGCACTCCAGCGCAGGCGGCGGATTCTGGTTCGCAATGAACCGCAACTTCCTTGTGGCAGTGGAATTCGGCAAGCCGCTTAATCCGCAGGACGGCACGATGGGAGTCTACATCAACATGGGGTTTTCTTTCTAAAATGTTTATCTTTGAAGAAAAGCGGAACAATTGTCACGTAAAAGACTTGTCATATTCATTTGCATATTGCTGGCACTGCTCATCCTGCCAACGACTCTCCCGTTTATTCTGGGCCATCTCGTGCTTCCCTGGTGGGCGTTCATCTACTATGCATTCATTATCATTGTAAACGCCGGCATCTATCTGGCACAACGCTGTCTGCTCATCGACCGGTTTCTGGTGAAAGGGCGGAACGGTATATATGTATTGCTCAGTTTAATCCTCCTGATCATCGGACTCGGCCTCCAATATCTCGCTCACGCTGTCACGGGAAGGATTCATCTGGACAACGGCCAGACAGTAAGCGAATACCTCGGCTTCGGAGTCAATATAGCCCAGCTGACTATGATGTCCGTGATCCAGATAGTCACCACATTCATCGCCATTGCCGTCAACCTGTCGGATGAATGGCGTCTTGCGGCTTTCCGCTATAATGAAGCAGAGAAGAGCAACCGCGCGCTGAAAAGCGATGTGGAGCAGTTGAAGGAGCAGATCGATTCACTTCAACGGCCGGCCCCTCGGATGGATTCCATATCCGTCAAGATAGACCTGATGAAGAAACAGCTGAAGCTGGATGACATCCTGTATGCAAACAGCGACGGGGACTATGTGCTCATCCACCTTTCAGATGGTTCTGCGCCTATGGTGCTGATGACGCTCAAGTCACTTGAAAAGCAGCTGCCCTATGACCGTTTCTGCCGCATCCACCGTTCATACCTGGTCAATGTCGACAAAATCGAAGGACTCAAGGGAGGAAAGGTCTATGTTGCCGGGAAACAACTGCCGTTGTCAGAATCCTGCAAGGCTGCGTTCTTCGAACTCCTCTCCCACAAGTCCATAGTTCTGCATAATTAGCGGGAACTCCAACTACAATATCTCGATTGCTATGTGGGCGCAGGCCTCTGCGTCGGCCAGGGCGTGGTGGTGATTGACCAGGTTATGGCCACACGCTGCGGCAACGGTGTGCAACTGATGGTCCGGAATGCTGCGGCCGAAATGACGGCGCGAAGCCACAAGGGTATCATAGAACTCATAGTCCGGATAATCCATCTGGTAGACCTTGAAAACTTCCTTCAGGCAGCCTTCGTCGAAGCGGCTGTTGTGCGCCACCAGCGGCAGTCCCTCAATCATAGGGACAATCTTGTCCCAAACTTTCGGAAACACCGGTGCGAAATACGTGTCCTCCTCGCGGATGCCGTGAACACGCTGGCAGAACCACTGGTAATACTCCGGCTCAGGCCTGATGAGGCTGTAGAATGTGTCGACTATCTTCCCTCCGCGGACAATAACCACCCCCACGCTGCAAATGCTCGAGGGGTTCTCGTTCGCCGTCTCGAAATCGATAGCCGCAAAGTCGGTCATTCCGTTATCCGAAAATCTCGGCCAGCTTGGCTGCAAGAGCCTCACCGCGAAGTCCGCGGGCTACTACGGTGCCCTGAGGATCGATGAGGAGATTGTCAGGAATCGAGTTTACCGAGTAAACCTCGGCAGCCTTGCTGTCCCAGTATTTTATGTCTGAGAGATGTATCCACGGCATATCCCAGTCTTTGATGGCCTTCACCCAGGCGTCTTTCTCCTTGTCGAAAGAAAGGCCTACGATGTCGAAGCCCTTGCTGTGATATTTCTTGTAGGCTGCGGTGACATTGGGCATCTCAGCCTTGCAGGGACCGCACCAGGCTGCCCAAAAATCTACGAGGACCCACTTGCCCTGTCCCACATACTCGCTCAGTCTGTGCATAGTTCCGTCCGGAGCGGCTTCCTCGAGGTCAAGGAACTTCTGGCCGATGATGGCCTGCTTGCGGTCTGTGGTTTCCTTCATTTTAGCCTCCGACTCATCCATTCTGCGCTTCAGGTCCTGAACGTAGGGATGTTGTGTGAAGGGGGCGCCTGAAGCCAGGAGTTCATCGAACTTCTCCTTGCCAGCCAGAGAAGGAACGTTTGAGAGATAGGCAATCGGAATGAGGTTGTCCATATTCTGCCCGATCATGTCCATAAAAGAATCTGCATACTTCTTCAGCCTGACCTCATATTCTTTTACAAACTCTTCTTCGCGGGCTTCCTGCTCGGCCTCGGGAAGAGACAGAAAATTCTGGATGAAGCTGTTGTACTCATTGTATGCGGCAGCGTCCTTTTTGTCCCACTCGGACAGTTTGGTGTTGAGTGCGGAACCGGTGAGCGTACTGTCTGCATAATTGATACGGACAGGCTTTCCGTCATTGAAGAGCGGGAAAAACCAGCCTTCGCCGTCAAAGGTGACCGACAGGTAGGCATCTTTCGCAGCCGTTCCCTTCATATTGAACGAGCCGCCGGAAACTACGGCGCTGTTGATGGGTTCAGACGTCATCTGGTCTACCAGAAATACCTCCGCCCCTTCTGCAGGGACGTTGATGCCGGTGATGTTGTATTTTGCGCTGTCTGAGGAGCAGGCGGCTGCAACAACTGCCGCAGCGGCCATCAGGAGAATCGAGAACTTCTTCATATTCATTAGTTTTCGCAAAAATAGAAATTAATTTATCATTAAATTTGTTCAGTATGAGGAAAAGTGACGTCATAGGTCTCGTGCTGCTGGCATTCGTCGCAGGATGCCGGTTCGTCACTCCCATTGCTGATTTCTACTCCGCATATTGCTATCCCCTCATCTCAGGAGGGCTGTCGCTCTTCGCTTCGGTAATACCTTTCTCCCTCGAAGAGATAGTCGTCCTGGGCTTTGCCGCAGCTTTCATAATCGTCCTGGTCCGTGCCATCCGCCGGAAAACCGGGTTTCTCCGATGGCTTGGAAAAACTGCACGGATTGCGATGTGGCTTGTGGTATGGCTGAATCTCGGCTGGGCCTGCAACTATTTCCGCACTCCGCTCTACGAGAGGATGGGCATCCAGAAGGCTTCGTACGACGAGAAGACCTTCTCCCTTTTCCTGGATGATTATACTGAAGCCCTGAACGGGACTGCGGGCCATCTCCCCGCCTGGGACAAGAACGACCTTGAGGCGGACATAAAAGATTTCTATTCAACCCAGGTATCCGCCTTCGGCTACTCCAAGTTCCGCCGCTGGCAGCACGCCAAGGCTCCGCTGATCAACCCTCTGTACTCCGCTGTCGGAGTGCTGGGCTTTATGGGGCCGTTTTTCTGCGAGTCGCAGCTTAACAAGGAGCTGCTGGACGAGCAGTATCCATTCACACTGGCCCACGAACTCGCACACCTTGCGGGCGTGACCAGCGAAGCGGAGGCCAACTACTGGGCTTATGTCTATTGCAGGCAGTCCGGCTTACCGGAAATCCGTTACAGCGGCCATCTGGCCCTCCTGCCCTATGTCTCCGCCAGTGCCAAGGCCAATCTTCCAGAAGATAGGTATTCCGAATGGAAAGCAAGCCTTGCCGAAAAGGTGCTCGAAGACTATACCTGCTCACACGAATACTGGAATGAGCGAAGAGTCGGCATCATCGACAAGGTCCAGCAGTGGATGATGGACCGCTTTCTGAAATCCAACGGCGTTTCTCAGGGTGCCGGGGACTATTACGGCGTCGTCGAGATGCTTATGACTATGGACGGTCGCGAATGAATATGGCAGAGAACTGGGAAATATACGCTGACTGGAATCCGTGGCACGGCTGCACCAAGATAAGCCCCGGGTGCAAGTACTGCTATGTCTACAGGCAGGACGAGATGTACGGCAGTGAAATCTCGAGCAGCGAGTGCAGAAAGACGGGAGCCTTCAACCTGCCTGTCAAGCGCAGGCGCGACAAGTCGTGGAAGATCGAGAGCGGCAGGCTCGTGTTCACCTGCTTCACTTCGGACTTCCTGCTGAAGGACGCAGACCAGTGGCGGCCGGAATGCTGGCAGATGATGAAACTGCGCAGCGACTTGTGGTTCTACTTCTTCACCAAGCGCATCGACCGTTTCCTGGAGTGCGTGCCCAATGACTGGGGTGACGGCTATGACAATGTCATCGTGGGCTGCACTGTGGAGAATCAGGCGATGGCTGACTACCGCCTGCCGATTTTCCGGTCTCTGCCTATAAAACACAAAAGTATCATAGCGTCTCCGCTTATCTCCGCGATAGACCTCACCCCCTATCTTGACGAGATGATTGAGGAAGTTTCGGTCGGCGGAGAGTCTGGCGTAGAAGCCAGGCCTTGCAACTACGACTGGGTCCTCGCCCTTAGGAAACAATGCATGGCGAAAGATGTCGCCTTCCGCTTCCACCAGACAGGCGCCCATTTCATAAAGGACGGGAAGATGTACCGCATACAACGGCGCCACCAGCTCAGCCAGGCACACAAAGCCAACATCGATTACAAGATAGGGCGCTATCTTGTGCCGGAAATTGTTAAATTTGAATGGAAAGACAGCGACTACCACGATTGATTATATTTGTCATATGAAAAAAATACTCCTTATCGCATTACTGGCCATCACAACGGTGACCTTATCTGCACAGACAAAGAAAGTCTCAATACTCGGAGACTCTTATTCGACGTTCAAAGACTACAATCCGGAGGGCTACAACCCGTTTTATCCCGATGCCAACAATGATGTCAAGGAAGTAGAGCAGACCTGGTGGGACCTCTACATCAAGGCCAAAGGCTACCAGTTGGAGAAGAACAACTCCTGGGGCGGCACTACCATCTGCAACACGGGATACTTCCACAGGGATGTTTCGTCATCTTCATTCACAAGCCGCGTGGATATGCTCGGCGAGCCTGACATCATCTTCGTGTTCGGCGGCACCAACGACGCATGGGCCGGCGCTCCTGTCGGTGAATACAAATATGCCGACTGGACGAAGGAGGATATGATGAACTTCCGCCCTGCCCTCGCCTGCCTGCTGGAGATGCTGCAGAAAAAGTATCCTGATGCCAAGATTTATTCTCTGCTGAACTCCGAACTGAGGGAAGAAATCAACGAATCGATGCGCGTCGTCTGCCAGCATTACGGCGTCCAGCTCATAGAGCTTCACGACATCGAGAAGCAGAACGGACACCCGTCAATAAGTGGAATGAAGAGCATCTGCGAGCAGTTGCTCGAGGCGATCGATTAACCAGGGGATGGAATTCAGGCAGCTCAGACGTTTCAAGCAGGCCGCTTCTTCTGAAGAGTGCCAGGCCGTGCTGTCTTCAGCCTGGCGTGGAATCCTTTCAGTCCACGGAGAGAACGGCTATCCCTACGGAGTGCCCGTCAATTTCCTGTATCTGGACGGGAAGATCTATTTCCACTGCGCCAAGGCGGGGCACAAACTGGATGCCGTGCGGGCCGATGACAAGGTGTGCTTCACTGTGCTCTCCGAACCGATAAGAAATCCCGGAGAATGGTGGAACTGCTTCACCAGCGTCATCTGCTTCGGCCGCATCGCGGAGTTGACTGACAAGCAGGAAGCCGACAGGATCCTTAGGCTTATCGGAGCCAAATTCTTTCCTGAAGGATACGACTTGGAGAAAGATATGGCCAACAATGCCCCGAACGCCCTGGTGATGGAAATCACGATTGACCATATTTCCGGCAAGCGTGTCCGGGAAAAATAAAGGGCCTTTCACTATGGGCAAGACATACCATTCGAAGCACGAATACAAGCAACTGCTGCAGGAGATGGGCATCAGCGCAGCCAAGGCCAGGGCATCCAGGCATCCGGGCGGCACCCGTGCAAAAGGCCTGCGGAAACAGGCACTAGACAAGATCCACATATCAGACGACAGGAACCGCTTCGGAGATGCATATGAGAAAAGTTCGCGGATGAGGAGGATCCGGCGTTACATCAAGCATTCAGCCCGCAAAGCGGCAAAAGAAGAAATCCGTAAATCATTATGACAGTCACAATCATCATCGCGGCCATTCTGGTCATTCCTGGCATCGTCATCCTTATCGGCAAGGGAGACAATCTCATTGCTGGCTACAACACCGCCTCAGAATCCGAGAAGAAGGAAATCAACGTCAAACGCCTTCGGCTCGTCATAGGAAGCCTGCTGGTTATAATGGGTATCCTTTACTTCCTGACAATGCGCGAAAGCTCAATGACATCGATATTGGCTTTTGCCTTCACAAGCTCTGTCTTCGTCATAATCGCACTAGTCTTGGCCAACACCTGGGCTAAGAAGAAATAAGCTGCTGAAGAAATCCACAGTGTTGCGGACAACTTCGTCACGACGCCGGCTGATCAGATGGTTCTCTCCTTCTATGACAGTCAGCGTCGCCTTTTCTCCATAGACTTCCTTGTATTTCTCGCTGCACCACATAGGAACGATGGAGTCTTTGTCCCCGTGGAGGATAAGGACGGGTCCCTTGTATTCTGCTGCCGTGCATAAGGATTACCATCGGGCACTTGTCCGTTTCGGGATTGAAACCCTCGGGAAGACTTATCTTGAATGATATCCCGCCTTGCGGGCCGCGCACATCATAATCCCTTGCCCCGATGGAGAGGATTGGCGCAACTAGAAGAATCAGAATAATGGCTGCACGTTTCATCAGTCGAAACTTTATTTCTCAAGATAGGCTTTACGCTCATCCTCGGGGAATTTCTCGACAGCATACCGCAGCATCGTCCGGGGCATAATCCGGTATCTGATGCCTCCGCCCGCATAAATACCTTTGAGATATGCCTCAAGGGCTCCCTTATCCTTCTTGCCGGCTTCCCTGAGAAGCCATCCGACAGCTTTGTGGATAAGGTCGTGGGAATGAAGGAGCAGTATGTCTGCTATCGCAAATGTGTCATCCAACTGCCCGTGACGTATGAAGGTCATTGTACTCACAATGCCGATGCGCTGTTCCCAGATGGTTTTACCGCTGCGGGCCAGGTCGTATAGCAGAGTCCTGTCCTTGTCCATCAGCCATTCGCCAAGAAGGCTGTAGCAGCTCAGGTCAACCAGATCCCAGTTGTTGATGTTTGCAGTATGTTCCAGGTAAAACTGCACGCAGTCCTCTTTGGACAATTCGGCAGTTCCCTTGCCGGGATGCCTGAAGATTTCCACCAGTGCGAGCAGGGCAGCCAGCCGCACCTCGTGGTACTCGCTGCCGATGCATTCCTCAAGTTCGGACAGGCCGACTGACCGCCAGCAGGATTTCACTGCTTCCCTAGTCACCGGAACCTTGATGCCAAGGAACCTGTCCCCTTCCCCATACTGTCCCGGACCGGTTTTGAAAAACCGTGAAAGCCCGGCAACCTGCATAGGGTCGGCCTGCGCAAGCATAGTGGATAGCAACAGGTTATCGGACTGAAGCATATATCGCTACTTCAGAATTGCGGCGAGGCCGAAGGCAAAGAGTAATCCGATAGTGAGGATGCCGAGCATTATGCCGGCGCCTTTCATTCCCTGCGCCATCTGCTTGTCCAGCTCAGGGTTCTCGACAGGATTGCGCTTGCGCTGGATGATCAGTGCGATGATGGCTCCGACTACAAAGGCACCATACAGGCTGCCAAGTATAATCATCAACTTGCTGCCATCGCTGACACCCATACCGATCCAGCTGACACTCAGAAGTACATACAGACAGTATATGACGAGCTGAGTCCGGAACTGCTTCTTTGTGATTCCTTTATTGTCCATATGACTTATTATTTTGATGATTCTTCGCTTCCAATCCAAGTCAGCTTGCGCCAGATGGTCTCCAGCGGACCGCGCTTATGTTTCTTAGCCCATTGGCGCAGTATGATTATCTGCAGCACGACGATGCCGATGCCGGTTAGGAATGACCAGGTCGTGCCGAGGACGTCGTTCAGGCCGAGGCCCCATCCGTAGAATATGAAACAGCCAAGGACTGACGACAACAGGTAGTTGGTCAGTGACATACGGCCGAAGAAACAGATATGTGACAGGCTCTTGCGGAAACCTTCGAACTTGTACCAGAGCAGCACGACTCCCGAAACTATGAAGAGAAGGATGGCCAGATTGAACATTGGATGCAGCAGGCTGTCGAGCTTTCCGAAATACACATTTCCTTCACCGGCTCGGCCGAAGATCACTCCGACAGCCACGAGAACGGTTGACACTGCCAGCACCACGCGCCAGATCTTCAGATTGTTGCCCTCGTTGTAGAACAGACGGCGGCGTCCGAACAGGATGCCGAGGAAGAAAAGTCCGAGAGTCTGGGTCATTCGTCCCTTGCCGATGAACCACAGCAGGGATGTCAGGAATCCGTACTTCAAGCTGGCTCCTGCACATTCGAAGAAGTTGCCTTCGATGGCAGCCCGGCCCATCGTCATATAATACTTGCCCATAGCCGAGATATCAGGTTTCCAGCCGCTCAGAAGGCTGTATATCTCTATTGGCTGGATCAGCAGGAAAATGGTGACGGCCCAAAGCAGCGGTGTCGAGAGGTATCCGGCAGGAATCATCAGCAGTCCCAGCAAAGCATAGAACGTGAGGATGTCGCCGTTGTAGAACGTCATATTGATGATGCCGAAGCAGAACAGCAGCACCATACGCCAGGCAAAACGTGCCGAGAAGTCCTTTCCTTTCTGCTCCTGGTTGTCCCTCATTATGAAGAAACTCAGTCCGAACAGCAGCGCGAAGATGCCGTACATCTTGCCGGACAGCAGGACTGTCAGTATGTTGAACACGGTATCGTCGCAGGGAAGCGACAGTGACGGGTGAGCGGAACCGAGGTTGAAATGCTCCACAGAGTGGTAGAGTATGATGCCGATGACGGCTATGCCCCTGAGGGCGTCGGCAACCTCGATACGGCTGTTTTTAAGTCCTTGGGTCTTGTACATAATTCAGCAGAAATGGAAGCTGTGCGGATTATGAATAGAGGAATCTCTTGATGCTCATCTTCGGAGTCTTCTCGAAAGGCTTGCTCTGGAGCTCGACCTTGGCCAGCTGGCTGTACATAGGCAGCACCTTGTTGGCACCCTTGCGGATGGCCTCAGCCAGTTCAGCAAGCGCATCATCACCTTCGGGCAGGCTGTTCTGGTCGGGATATACCAGCGCTACGAGCTTTCCGTCCCTGTCGACAACTACGCTTTCGGCCACGCCGGGCTGGTTGTTGACCATAGCCTCAACCTCCTCGGGATAGATGTTCTGGCCGTTTGCGGAGAGGATCATGCTCTTGCTGCGGCCGCGGATGAAGACGTTGCCGTCCTTGTCCATCGTGCCGAGGTCTCCGGTGCGCAGCCAGCCGTCTTCGGTGAAGGCACCTGCGCTGGCTTCCTCGTTCTTGTAGTATCCGAGGCAGACACTCTGGCCACGGGCCTGGATTTCGCCAGCAACGTGCTCGGGATCCTCAGAGTCGATGCGGATCTCCACGATGTCGATGGCGCGGCCGCAGGAACCCTGCACATATTCCTGCCACGGGCGGTATGCCAGCAGCGGGCAGGCCTCGGTCATACCGTAACCCACCGTGTAGGGGAACTTGATGGCACGGAACCATTTCTCAACCTCCGGATTGAGCGGGGCACCACCCATAATGAAGGATGCCACGTTGCCGCCGAATGCGTTGTAGAGTCCGTCCTTTATCTTCTTGAAGATGATCTGGCGAACACCGGGGATGGCTGTAAGAACCTTCACTGCGGGTTTCTCCACAACCGGTTTGATCTTGCTCTTGTAAATCTTCTCCATCACGAGAGGCACGGTCACCAACAGGTGGGGCTTATAGTCAGCGTAGGCCTTGAGCAGCACGGCCGGAGTCGGGGTCTTGCCCAGCCAGTACATGCTGCAGCCGTTGCACACCTGGTACATAAACTCGATCATCAGACCGTACATATGGGCCATCGGAAGCATCGTCACCATATTGAAGTCAGGCTTGATGGGCATCCAGCGGTTGCAATAGTCGATCATCGCACTCATATTGCGGCGGGAGAGCATAACGCCCTTGGGATTGCCGGTAGAGCCTGAAGTATAGTTGATGATGGCCAGTTCGTCCATATTGTCAGTGGCGTAGTTGAGATCGTCGGGGCCGAATCCCTTCGGATATTTGGCCGCATAGGCAGCCTCCATACCGTCAAATGCCTTCTGGACCTTCTCGTCAGCCGCGAAGAGCAGCTCCCACTTCTCGATGTTCACTGCAAAGCGGAGTCTCGGCATCGTCTTGACATCCATCTTGGCCCACTTGGCGGCGGTAGTGTACAGGCCGACGCTCTCGGAGTGGTCCACCAGGTTGCACACGCTGTCGGGAGTAAAGTCGAACAGTATGGGCACGGCCACGGCTCCGTAAGTGTTGATGGCAAGGAAAACCATACCCCAACGGGCACAGTTGTGGGCGCAGATCGCCACCTTGTCATCCTTGGGCCTGATTCCGGCTGCTGCCATGAACAAACTGAGTTTTTCGATCCTGACGGCCATCTCGCCGAAGCTGTAGCTCTCTCCTCCCACGTCGTTGAGAGCCTTCTTGTCCCAGAATCTGCGGACTGAATCCTGCAAACTGGTGAGGTAATGAGGGTATTCTGTAACCATATCTATATAAATATTTATTTCTCTCGGAACTGGTGTCAACGGCAGCCGTGCAGCCACCGGAACGCTCAGCCTGCTAAGGTACGGAATTATTTGCTAACTTTAAGCCCAATAACACTCAACGACTTAAAAATGAAAAAGCTGATTATATGCACACTGGCGGCTGTGATGCTGCTGGCGGGCTGCGGAGAGTCGCAGAAAAGTCTGATGAAACGGGCGCAGGAACTGGCTATGCACATTCCTGATGCAGAAAGCCTCGAGCAGTCGAAGGACTGGATGACCGACGGCTACTATGCCACCCTGGAGGAACTGTTCGGCCAGGAAGATTTCACACCAGTGCTGCACGAATGGGAGTTCTGGTTCGCAGCGGCTGACGGAAGTCCCGTCGCCGAAGACCCCTGCGAGGTCCTGTCCGTCGAGAAGAGTGACGAGACCCACGCCAAGGCCATCATCCTGGTCCAGCCGGACGATAAGGACTATGATGCCGAAAATCACACTCTCTATATGGAGAAGGTAGACGGCAGATGGCTGCTGTCGGACTACGACGGCACACTGCAGTCAGCCCTCGACCGCATCGCTAATTACCGCAAGGAGGCAGAAGTGCGCAATGCGATCAGCGACTATCTTGTGAATGAAGTCGGCAAGAACTACAAGAAGGGTGAAATCTGCATACCGGTCATTATGTTCGTCGCAGCCGAGGAGGAAGACAGCAACCGCGCACGCTTCTTCGGCGACTTCTGGGTGTACTGGTACGACAAAGACGGCGACACGCTGAAAAATGTTTCTGGCGGCAACCATTCCGGCTGCATGACCTTGGCGAAGCAGGGCGGCAAGCTCGTCGTGACCGGCTTCGAGCAGACTGTGGACGGCGCAGGCAATGACGCCAGCGCCAGACGCATCTTCGGCAGCCACTACGACGTCTTCCAAAACATCCATTCACATCAGGAAGTCCACGACGCCGCCCGCAGGGATGCAGTCCGCAACTACTGCCGCCGCAATGGTATCGATGCTAAATATTACCAGGACTACGGCTGGCCCGCAGTCGCAATAACTGCCAACGACTGATGAAACATATCCCGCTCATTGCAGCCACTTTTCTCGCGGCGACTATGCTTTCAGCCCAGCCTATCCACCATTCCGGCCCTGCCGGCTACGTAGATCCGTTCATCGGAACCGATGGAATGGGTCACACTTTCCCGGGAGCCTGCGTTCCCTTCGGAGGTGTGCAGGTCAGTCCCGACACTGACACCATTCCCCACAACATCGCCGGCAAATACCAGCCTGAGGTCTATTCGCTCTGCGCAGGCTACCGCTACTCCGACCACACTATAGTCGGCTTCTCCCACACTCATCTGAGCGGCACCGGCCACTCCGACCTCGGAGACATCCTGCTGATGCCGACCACCGGTGAACTGCAGCTCAACCCCGGCACCGCCAGCCACCCTGAGAGCGGTTACCGAAGCCGTTTCAGCCACGACAGCGAAACTGCCTCTCCGGGTTATTACGCCGTCACACTGAGTGATTACGGCATCCGGGCGGAGGTTACCGCCACCACCCGCACGGCACGGCACCGCTACACTTTCCCTGCATCTGATGCCCGCCATCTCGTGGCTGACCTCACCCACGGCATCTACAACTACGAGGGGAAGACCCTCTGGGCAAGCGTGAGGATGCACGGCGACAACATGCTCACCGGCTACCGCATCACCCAGGGATGGGCTCGCGAACGCTATACATATTTCGCAATACGCTTTTCAAGGCCTGTCAAGGACTACGGCTACAAGGAGAGCGTTCCCTCGGTCTACAACGGTTTCTGGCGCAAGCTCCCCGTGAACCGCAACTTTCCGGAAATGGCAGGACGCGGCATAGTCTGCTGGTTCGATTTCGACTGGGACGGCCAGGTCGGCGACACGCTGGAAGTGGAAGTGGCTCTGAGTTCCACATCGGTGGAAGGTGCCCTGAAGAACCTGAAGGCCGAGTCTGAAGGCAGACGTTTCGACGAGATTGCCGAGGCTGCAGCAGGTAGTTGGAATGCCGAGCTGGGCAAGCTCCGGGCCACCGGCACTGAAGACCAGCTGAAGATGCTCTACACCTCCCTCTACCATACGATGATCAACCCTTCGGTCTACAGCGACGTGGACGGAGCTTACCGCGGTCTGGACGGAGCAATCCACCACACCGACGGAGACAACTACAACGTCTTCTCACTGTGGGATACCTACCGCGCCGAGCATCCACTGCTGCTTCTGATGCATCCTCAGCGCGCCCGTGACATGGCCGTTTCGATGCTGGACCATCAGTCCCAGAGCGCCCACGGCCTGTTGCCCATCTGGTCCCTTCAGGCCAACGAGGGCTGGTGTATGAGCGGCTATCACGCAGTTTCGGTGCTGAGCGACGCGCTCGGTGCCGGCCTGGACCTGGACGGCAAGAGGGTCCTGGAAGCAATGGTGGCAACTTCTACAGTTCCCTATCTGGAAGGTGTCGGAGCTTATATGGAGAAGGGCTACGTGCCGCTGGAGTCATCGTCCACCGGCGCCTCAACCACCCTTGAATATGCTTACGACGACTGGACCATCTACCGTACTGCGCTGCAGCTTGGCCGGAATGACATTGCACAAGCCTACCGGGCCCGTGCCCTGAACTACCGCAATCTCTTCGACGGCAAGAGTTCTTTCGCACGGGCACGTCACGCCGACGGCAGCTGGAAGGAGCCGTCAGACCCTCTGCAGACCTACGGCGAGGGCTTCATCGAAGGCAACTCCTACAACTTCTCCTTCCACGTGGCACAGGACGTTGACGGGCTGATGAAACTGATGGGCGGCGAAAAGCGCTTCCTCGGCATCCTCGACACTCTCTTCCGTCAGCCGCTGGACCCCGTATACTACGCTGACAATGAAGACATCGAGGAGTCCTGCCTCATCGGAGGCTACGTGCACGGCAACGAACCGTCGCACCATATCCCCTACCTTTTCCAATGGACGAAGGAGCCCTGGCGGACCGCATACTGGCTGAGGGAGATTATGGAACGGATGTATGTCCCGAAGCGTGACGGCCTCGGCGGCAATGACGACTGCGGCCAGATGAGCGCCTGGTACATCTTCTCGGCGATGGGCTTCTACCCTGTCTGCCCCGGCAGCGGCGAATATGTTCTCGGAGCGCCCTACCTGCCTGAGATGAGCCTCTCCCTGGACAGTGGCAAGACCTTCACGGTAAAGGCCCCGAAGGTAAGCTCACGCAACCGTTATGTCAAGTCAGTTAAACTCAACGGCAAGCCCTACACGAAACGCTACCTGACGCAGCAGGATGTCCTCAACGGCGGCGTGCTGGAGTTCGAGATGACTTCGCGCCCCGCCAAATCCGCAACTCCCGCCCCGGCCGACCTGCCCTACTCGCTTTCGCGGGAATAACAGCAGAGGTGTCGGCACTTCCGCAGGCGTTCGGCCGGGAAAACAGCCGAATTCCCGGCCGTGCAGCAGTTCCGCAAGCGTTCGGCCGGAAAAAAGCCCGAATTCCCGGCCATGGAGCATTTCCGCAGGCGTTCGGCCGGGGAAAAGCCCGAATTCCCGGCCGTGGAGCATTTCCGCAGGCGTTCGGCCGGGGAAAAGCCCGAATTCCCGGCCGTGGATAATTGTGCCAGACTGCGGCACTCCGGATTGTTGCATTTCGGATCGACGCTGACGCGTCTCCCTCCCACGCTGCGCGTGGGCCCCTCCCTCTATCGTCCGAGGGTGGACAGGATCCTCAATCGCAACAATCCATCCGTGCCTGCGTGGCGGGCAGTGCCCGAGATATCCTCGCCAGACAGTAGGAGCCCATCCAAAGCTCCTTGCCTGGCGGGAGATATCTCAGGGCGGTTGGCAGCATCACCGTATGTCTTGCACTACGGCCGGGAAAACAGCCAGATTCCCGGCCGTAGAGCAGTTCCGCAAACGTTCGGCCGGGAAAAAGCCCGAATTCCCGGCCTCTCATCTAAGATTCGCCACGGGTTTCTGGACGAATCGCGTATTGCGGGTGCGGCTGGCGCGCGGCACCATATTCCCACACTGACTGCAACCTCGACTCCAATTGTCGTTACTCTGCGCAAATCGAGACAGAGTAACGACAGAAAGGGCCGATTTTGATGCTACTCTGCTGTAATTATAGCAGAGTGACGACAATTTGCTCATAATTACTATTGTTATTTCGTCAAAAAAAATTACTTTTGGCGCTAATTTTATGAGGCTAATTTTATCACCTCGAATATGCACTATTTTGATTAATCTAATAGAAATTAAGATATGAAAAAAATCTATGAAACTCCTGAAATAACTGTCTTTGTGGCAGAGACTTCAGGTGTTATTTGCACCAGCGGCGAGGACCGCTCATTCACTTTAAGTGATTATGATGAAGAGACAGCTTAATTCGGGAGGAAGAACTATGAAGAGATTGTTTTTGATTTTAGCTGCAGTTTCGCTGGTGGCGATTTCCTGCAACAAGAACGAGCTGGATATTGTTTCTGAGACTCATCCTGTAACCCTCTCGATCGGCCTGGCCGGCGGCACCAAGGTGTCTCACGACTATTCTGACAACAAGGTAAAACCCGCCTGGGAAGACACCGACTACGTATTCATTCAGTTTGAAGAGAATGGCACTGAATATCTGGAGAAGTTTGACATCGATGCAAGCACAATCTCCGAAGACGGCAAATCCGCAAATTTCAGCAATCCTGAAAGCCAGTTGACCGGTGACACCTTCAAGGTTATCTATTCTACCCCTGCATTGACGCAAGTCAGCGGAACCTCTTTGACCTTCGACCTCGCAGGTCAGAAAGGAGATCTCGAGGAACTTCCCGAATATCTTGAAGCCGTAGTTACCGACGGCGCAACGTCTGTTGCTCTTGAGTCAAAGCTCACTTACTTCCATTTTGTATTGACTCTTAATCATTTGGACCAATACGACCATATCGGTAATCTCCATTTCGGTGCTTGGGATGGAAGCTCTTTTGAAAGTGGTTATTTTAGATTGACCAATACTAATGAATCGTCTGTCGAATCCGTCGACCTCGGCACCCCTTCTATTACTTTGGGACAAACGATAGATCTTTTTGTAGCAGTTTTCCAGATAAAACAAGCTGATAATTATAACGTGAAGATTACGATGGAAAAAGCTCACGGTCATTCTGCTCACGAATTCCACTATAGCTGGAACCCCAAAGACGGCAAAGAGTACGTCGCCGGAAAAGTATACAAAGTAACCGGAGAACTTGTGAAAAAGTAATATCACTGAAGCGATTCTGTATAATAACCGCCAGCCCGTGATAACGTCTGGCGGTTTTTTTTCTTTTTTGCAAGAAAGCGTTATTTTTGCGCTCGGTTTTTTGAGGCACTATTTCTATTTGCGCATTTCTGCGCCCCGGTCCTTACCTCATACAAACCATATTGTTAATTCGCAAAAAAAGGACGAAAAATGAAAAAAATCTATGAGACGCCTGAGATTACTGTCTTTGTGGCAGAGGCTTCAGGTGTTATTTGCACTAGCGACGAGGACCGCTCATTCACTTTAAGTGATTATGATGAAGAGACAGCTTAATTCGGGAGGAAGAACTATGAAGAGATTGTTTTTGATTTTAGCTGCAGTTTCGCTGGTGGCGATTTCCTGCAACAAGGAAGAACTGAATAATGTTTCTAAGACTCGCCCTGTTACTCTCAACGTAGGGATAGGTGCTGAGACAAAAGTATCGCACAACTACTCTGACAATAAGGTAAAACCCGCCTGGGAAGCAGGTGACGTTGTCTATGTTCAGTTTGAAAAAGAAGGTACTACCCATCTTGAGGAGTTTGCGATCGGCACAATCTCTGAAGACGGCAAATCTGCCAGCTTCAGCAATTCAGCAAGCGAATTGACTGACGAAATCGGTTATAAAGTTATCTATGCCACACCTGACTATACGACAGTCGGCGACAATTCTTTGACATTCAACCTCGCAGGTCAGAAAGGCACTCTCGATAAGCTTCCCGAATATCTCGAAGCCGAAGTCGCTGCTGGAGAAACTTCGGCAGCTCTTAAGTCAAAGCTCACTTATTTTCACTTTGTCTTGTCTTTTAATCCTTATGATTATCCTGGTGATTATGCGGATCTAAAAGACATACAATTTGGCGCTATAGGAAGATACAACACGTTTGAAAGCGGTTACTTTAGCTTGACCAACACTGGAGAATCTGTAGAATCGATCAAGATCATACCAGATTTTTATATAAATGAGACTCTAGAATTTTACGTCGCCGCTTTCCAGATTGAACAGGCAGTTAGATATAGTGTGAATATCTGTGTTGATGATGATGATTTCATGCATACCTGGGACGCCAATAAAAACTACGTCGCCGGAAAAGTCTACAAAGTAGAAGCAACGTTAAGAAAGTGGTAAAACTACCTAATCGGTTCATAAATAATAATCCGTCAGGTTGCAATCGCTTCTGGCGGATTATTATTTTGTTATGGCCGCCTATGCTTTTTGTATTCGTCAAAAATCGGTAATTTTGCAGACTTGACTGAAAAAGTATGACAAGGTATTACACAGTGGCTGGACATACGTTCGCGGTGGAGGCTTCGGAAAGCATCCTCGAGAAGATGCACAACTATGAGCCTTTCCGCGTGGAAGCCGGAGCTGGAGCCGCACCCGAAGCCGCTCCTTCCCTTCTATTCTCGCTCAAGGTGACTGACGGGCAGCCACCCGCCTACATCGAGGAGCTGAGACAGGAAGACGAGGGCCAGGACATTTTCTGCGGCCATACGGAGCAGGGAGAGCCCGTCTTCGAATCGCGCTGGCACGCAACTTCGGCCGGCTGCTTTGTCTGCAAGCCCGACTACAGCAGCGCTGTGCTCTACCTGACGGGCTACTATCCCAAAGCCGCGCTGGACAATGCCCTGATGATCATTTATGCACTGGCATCAGCCTGCAGGGACACTGCGCTGTTCCACGCCGCCGTCATAAGCTTCGAAGGCAAGGGCTATATGTTCCTCGGCAAGAGCGGCACCGGCAAGAGCACTCACGCCCAGCTGTGGATCAAATACATTCCGGGAACCGAGCTGATGAACGACGACAACCCTGTCGTACGCGTCAATCCCGACGGTTCTGCAACGGTCTACGGTTCGCCCTGGAGCGGCAAGACTCCCTGCTACAGGAACATCAGCTGCCCGGTAGGCGGTATAGTGGCGCTGAGCCAGGCGCCTTACAACAAGATACGCAGGCTCGAAGGTATCACGGCTTATGCGGCTGTGATGCCCAGCATCTCCGGCAAACGCTGGGACAGAGCCATCGCTGACGGCCTCCACCGGACCGAAAACGCACTTGCAAGCCACGTTCCGGTGTGGCATCTGGACTGCCTGCCCGACGAGGCTGCAGCCCTTCTCTGCAACAATACTGTCACGAAATGACCGATGAAGAAATCTTAAGGGAAGCTGCCAGGCTCGTGGCTGACGGAGTGGACGTCACCCTCCCCGTCAAGGGGCGGAGCATGCTGCCCTTCATCATCGGCGGGAAGGAAAGCGTGATACTGCACAAAGCCGGTGAACTGAAGCCGGGCCAGGTTGTGCTGGCTGAAGTGGGGCCAGCAAGGTTTGTACTCCACCGCATCATCAGCGTGGAACCTGACGGCGGGAAGGTCGTCCTGATGGGCGACGGCAACATTCGCGGAACGGAGAGCTGCCTGCCCGACAAGGTCCTTGCCCGCGCCACCCACGTGGTAGACGCACAGGGAAACAAGCGCTCCCTGGAGTCCAGGCAACATATGAACAGGGCACAGTTCTGGTACCGGCTGCTGCCGCTGCGCAGGTACATCCTGTGGATAATGAGGAAAACAATAAAAAAATACGACATATAATGAAAATCAAGGAAGGATTTGTGCTGCGCGAGGTCTGCGGCCAGAACGTCATCGTGGGCGAAGGCCTGGATGCCATCAATTTCGGCCGTATGCTGAGCCTCAACGAAACTGCTGCCTGGATCTGGAAGAAAGCCCAGCAGGCAGGGGAATTCACTCCCGAAGAGATAGCCTCGGCACTCTGCGAGGAATATGACGTGGAGCCTGAGCGCGCGCTGAATGACGTGAAGGCTACATTCGGACAGTGGCAGGAACTGGGCGTGGTGGAATAGGATGAAATACGCAGGCTGGATAGTCCATAACACACAAAGCATACTGTGGAACACCATAGTACGCGTGGTGAGCGGCACGGCGCAGGTGGCGCTGGGCCTGTTTATGGTATGGCTAAGCCGCCGTTTCATCGATGAGACCATCCGCACCGGCACGCAGCAGGACATTGTGCTTATGATAGTATGGCTGGTGCTGATCGTGGTGGGCAGGGTGCTGCTCCGCCAGGTATGGTATCTGCTCACAACCACTGCGGGCATACGCCTCTCCAATGACCTGCGGCTTAAAATGTACAGCTGCCTCTTCCGCCGCCAGCTTTACACAGGCAAGGATATGCACTCCGGCGATGTCAGCTACCGTCTCTCCCGCGACATCAAGGAGGTGAGCGACACGATGACCGACACCGTCCCGCAGATACTCATCACTCTGATCCAGCTCGCAGGAGCTTTCTTCCTGCTGCGCTATTTCGACCGCTGGCTGGCCTGGGCGCTGGTGGTAATGACACCGGTGGCAATAGTGATGGCCAAACTTATAGGCCGCAAGCTGCGAGAGATGACGCTGGAGATCAGGCAGGACGAGAGCCGCATCCAGATGCACGTGCAGGAGGGTACCGAGAACAATGCTGTGCTGCGCGCGATGGGCAGCGAGGAGTGGGTCACTGACCGCCTCGACGATATGCAGCAGCAGCTGAAAGGCGACGTGATGCGCCGCACGCGCTTCACCATAATAATGCGCATCATCCTTGGCTGCACCTTCGGCCTGGGATATCTGCTGGCGTTCGTATGGGGAGGCCTGCAGCTGCGCAGCGGAGCCATCACCTTCGGTGTGATGACTTCATTCCTGCAGCTGGTCGGGCAGATCCAGCACCCCGTGTCATCGCTGCTCACTATGGGTTCCCAGATTTTCCACTCAACTGCAAGCCTTGACCGCCTGATGGAGCTTGAGAACAGTGAAATAGCCGTCGAGGAGAGTGAACTCCACCCTTCCCTCTCCGGCCTGCGCTTCGACGACGTCAGCTTCCGCTACGAAGACGGCGACCGCCAGTTGTTTTCTTCCTTCAGCTATGATTTCCGTCCGGGCACGAAGACTGCCATTATGGGCGAGACCGGCATCGGCAAGACCACACTTTTCCGTATGATGCTTGGGTTCATCAGCCCCGACAAAGGCAGCATTACGCTATACGGCAAGGACGGCTCCATTCCTGTCGGAACGGTAACCCGCCCCGATTTCGTTTACGTTCCGCAGGGCAATACTCTGATGAGCGGTTCCATCAGGTTCAATCTGCAGGTGGCTTCGCCGGATGCGACTGACAGCCAGCTGGAAGAGGTGCTGCACACTGCTTGTGCCGATTTCGTCCTGGAGCTTCCGGAAGGGCTTGACACTGAGCTGGGCGAGCGCGGCAGCGGCCTCAGCGAGGGTCAGGCTCAACGCATCGCCATCGCCCGCGGCCTTCTCCGTCCGGGTTCCATTCTGCTTCTGGATGAGATCAGTTCGTCTCTCGATGCCGAGACTGAGCGGGAACTCTACGACCGCCTGTTCAAGACGCATCCCGACAAGACGATGATCTTCATCACTCACCGTCCCAATGTCACAGAGCACTGCGACTCCGTCCTCTCTCTCTAACGTTTTTCTCCGAAGACGCACCAGCGGACGAAGGGGATGCGGCGGAGGAGTTCGTAGATTAGCGGTGAGAGGGTGAAGACAGCAACGGCAAGGATGAGATACATCGCGAACGGAGGGAGCTGGGTGTAGGTCTTCATTATATAGCCGAGGCTGGCAATCACCAGGTAATGCACTATGTAGATACCATAGCTTGAGCGGGTCATATAGCCTGCGAAGGCGCCCGTGCGGTCGAAGCGGGCTTTGAACCAGCCCATCATCGCCAGACACATCAGCCAGCCATAGATGCAGTTCAGCGGGCTTCCGAGATACTGCGGCGAAGTGTTGTCCTGACCGAAAGTCGTGGCGACCAGGACGATGCCTGCCACTGCGGCGCAGGCAATCAGCGGAACCCAGGCCTTGCCGAGCTTCTCCTGCACGTCATCGTGCGAGAACACGAAGTATCCCATCAGGAACGGAATCAGATAGAACAGAGGCTTGTAGAGATTATACAGGCCGTCGGGGCTTTCGGGACGGGGATTCTGGATGAGCAGCTGCTCACCTGCCCAGAAAAGCACTCCCATCAGGATGATCCAGAAAATGTTCAGGCGGCCGCACCATTCGTGGAAGCGGTGCTTCGGGTCGACTTTGCGCACAAGCAGGAGCAGCAGCGAGAACAGCCACAGGTCCTGTATGAACCACAGGGGACCAATGCCGCTGATGGCCATAATGATATATTTGCCGACAGCCGGCACGCCATCCAGCATCCCGGCTCTTTCCGCCACTGCTGTATTGAAGTACCCGACCATCCAGTGGAACACAAACAGGCCGATGGTGCCGGGCACCAGAAGTTTCCGAGTACGGGCGCGGAACCACTCTTTAGCGCTATGGTTCTCCAGAGCGTAGCGGGAGCCGATGCCGGCCAGCAGGAACAGCAGCGGCATGAACCAGGGATAGAGGATATACATCACCACGTCCTGATACTGCGGCCCGTCGCCGAAACCGCCGATGCCTCCGAAGACTCCTTTGTTGTTATAGAAATAAATGACGTGATAGAGCAGCACCAGGAGTACCGTCACCCAGCGCAGGTTGTCAATCCAGTGCTTCCTCATTTCGTGATACCCTCCATCATTTGGTCTATCGCATTCTGGAATATCTCAGTCTTGAGCAGAGCCATACCTTTCTGGTCGCCCAGAATCAGCAGGGCGTCACCTGGCTTTATGTCATAAATCTTGCGGGCGTCGCGGGGAATCACGATCTGCCCCTTCTCTCCCACCTTCACCACACCGAAGATGTATTTGCCGTCGTCTTCTTGCATCATTGTATGATTTGTATGAAATTTCCCACAAATATAACAAATACTTTTATAACACAAACTATATTGAGGAATTGCATTTTACCGGAAAAGTCCATACCTTTATACATTTACAAAAATTATCTACCTTTGAATTATAATTTTTAACCTAAAAACTATATAATGAAAAAAATTTTAAGCATTGCCTTACTTCTTGTCTCTTTCAACACACTGTTCGCACAGGAGGCCGAAAGAGAAGTAAAGACTGGCTGGTCATTCGGTGTTCTTCCGACTGCTACTTTCTCTACTGACAATGGTTTTCAGTTCGGCGCATTTGGCGACGTATATTACTACGGTGACGGCGACACATACCCCGATCCCCTCCACAAGATAAGTTGGGAGGCATCACACTTCACAAAGGGCCGTACCCGCCTGTATCTGGCTTACGACTCGAAGTATCTCATCCCCGATATGCGTGTGAATGCTTCATTGACCTACGTAGACGACCCGATGTACAACTTCTGGGGCTTCAACGGAACTCCAGCACTCCAGAATTACAACCTCTGGGGCAACAAGAAGGATTATACCCCCGGCATCAACTACTATGGAATGAGCCGCAAGATGTTCCGCGGTCTGGCAAACGTGCAGGGCCGTCTGGCCGACAATCTCAACTGGGCTGCCGGCATCAACTTCTGGAAGTGGGAACTCGGCGATATGAGAGAAAGCTCGAAAAACGAGAACAGGTATTCTACCGACGTGACACTGTACAGGAGATATCAGGAAATCGGCGCCATCACAGCTGAAGAGGCCAATGGAGGCACTTCTCTGGAGCTTAATGCAGGTCTGGTATTCGACACCCGCGACATCGAAGCAGCCCCCAACAAGGGCATCTGGGCTGAAGCCTATCTCAACGGCAACGTAATCAACCAGCGCTACCTCAAGGCCTGCGCATATTTCCGTCACTATATCGACATCCCGATCCACATCAAGGCTGGCGACCCCGTTTTCGCATATCGTCTCGCCTGGCAGCAGACCATCGCAGGAGAAACTCCTTTCTATATGATCCAGAACGTTCCCCTGCTTGTGCAGCGCAATATGATCTCTGAAGGCTTCGGCAGCAGCAACACCATCCGCGGTATCCGCGAGAACAGGATTCTGGCTGAAGGCTTTGCCTGGATGAACGCCGAACTCCGCGTGAAACTTGTCAAGTTCAACCTCTTCAATCAGTATTTCTATATCGCAATCAACCCGTTCTTCGATGCAGGTATCGTCACCAAGCAGTATCGTCCGGACGTCTTCGGAACTGGCAAGACTCTCGATCCCAGGCTTGCACTTCTCGGAGTTGACCCTGTCATCTACGACGCAGCAAAAGCCGGTGACATCGTGTACAGCGGCGGTGCCGGCCTCAAGATAGCAATGAACCAGAACTTCATCGTTTCTGTCGAGCTGGCTCACTGCTTCTACAACGAGATGGTTGCCGACCCTTGGATCGGAATCGGAATCAACTACCAATTCTAATCTGGTCCTGCCATGAAAAAGATTCTGAATGCAGCTCTGCTGATGCTGGTGGTTCTTTCACTGAACAGCTGCCTCGCCGGAAAATTTATGTGCAACTACGCGCTGAAGCCCACTCCTCACGGAGTGGACGACATAGAGCGCACCCGATACAAAGCCGACTCGCTGCTCGCCGGCAGCACGGCCTGGTATGACAATCTCAAGGCACAGGGCGTCCTGAAAGACATCTATGCCGACGGCTTCAACGGCAAGAAGGTTCACGCCGTATACGCTCCCGCCAAGGATCCCGCAACTGCCAACGGCACTGCCGTGGTAGTTCACGGCTACACCGACAACCACTATGTATTCCTCTACCTGGTGCGTATGTACCGCGACCAGCTCAACTATAACGTGATGGTTCCTGACCTCCAGTATCACGGCGAGTCAGAGGGCGATGCAGTCCAGATGGGCTGGTTCGACCGCTATGACGTGGAGATGTGGGCTGAGAAGGCTCACGATATCTTCAAGGACGACTTCACCGTCGTTCACGGAGTGTCTATGGGTGCCGCAACCGTTATGATGATGAGCGGCGACAACCTGCCCGACTACATCAAGGCATTCGTGGAGGACTGCGGATACAGTTCAGTATGGGACCAGTTCGCATCCAACCTGAACGACACTTTCCACCTTCCTCCCTTCCCCATCCTGAACAGCGCCAACATCGTCTGCAAGAAGCGCTACGGCTGGGACTTCAAGGAGGCTTCTTCTGTCAACCAGCTTGCCAAGTCATATCTGCCTATGCTCTTCATCCACGGTGACGCCGATGACTTCGTGCCGTTCGACCATCTCAAGAAGAACTACGAGGCCAAGACAGCCGGCTACAAGGAGATGTGGGTTGCAGAGGGCGCCGTACACGCCAACGCCTATGCCAAGCATCCCGAGGAATACACCCGCAGGGTATCGGAATTCCTGAAAAAAGTTAAAACCCTCAAGACCGAAGATCTGTATTAACAACCTATGAAAACCAAGTACATCCTTTTTCTGGCCCTGCTTGCCGTGGTCGCTTGTACCCCCAGGCAGAGCATTTCCAATGAGATACAACTTCCCACCATGGGTTGGAGCTCCTGGAACACCTACAGCGTCAACATCTCCGATTCCCTGATTATGAGTCAGGCAGATGCGATGGTATCAACCGGCCTTGCCGACGCCGGCTACAACCACATCAACATCGATGACGGATATTTCGGAGGCCGCGACCCGCAGACCGGGCAGCTGCTCATCCATCCCACCCGTTTCCCCAACGGAATGAAGAAGGTCGTGGACCACATCCACTCGCTCGGCCTCAAGGCAGGTATCTACAGTGACGCCGGAGCCAACACCTGCGGAAGCTACTATAACCGTGACACCATCGCACGCGGCGTGGGCCTCTACGGTCACGACCAGCAGGATGCCGACTACTTCTTCAAGGAGCTGGGATTCGACTTCATCAAGGTAGACTTCTGCGGCGGAAACGCCCCCCAGAACTCAGACCGTCTGGCTCTCGACCCTCAGGAGCGCTATACTGCCATCCGCAAGGCCATCGACAACACCGGACGCAAGGATGTACGTCTTAACGTATGCCGCTGGGACTTCCCCGGCGTATGGGTACGCGACGTAGCCATCTCGTGGCGTATGTCTCACGACATCGGCGACCGCTGGCAGTCTGTCAAGAGCATCATCGGCTAGAGCCTCTACCTTTCGGCCTATGCAGGCGGAGGACACTACAACGATATGGATATGCTCGAGGTCGGCCGCTCTATG
This sequence comes from Bacteroidales bacterium, assembly GCA_017519185.1. Classification (GTDB taxonomy): domain Bacteria; phylum Bacteroidota; class Bacteroidia; order Bacteroidales; family UBA932; genus Equibacterium. The sequence goes on from JAFWSX010000018.1 coordinate 105,363, forward strand.
AGCAGCGAAGAGGACAAGACCCACTTCGGCATCTGGTGCATAATGTCGTCTCCCCTTCTGATCGGCTGCGATATGACCACCCTTCGCTCTGAGGCCTTCGACCTTATGACCAACCGTGACCTCATCGCCCTCGACCAGGATCCCCTCGGCCTCCAGGCCTATGTAGTGCAGCACGAAGGTGAAACATACGTACTTGTGAAAGACATCGAAGAGCGCTTCGGAACCGTCCGTGCAGTGGCCTTCTACAACCCTGCCGACGAACCCTGCCATATGGGCATCGACCTCAAGGACCTTGACCTGGCCGGCGGCGCAGCAGTGCGCGACCTCTTCGAGCGCAAGGACATCGGCAACGTCACCGACCGTCTGGAAGCTGACGTTCCCGCCCACGGAGCCCGTATCTACCGACTGGCTGCAAAGCAGAGGCTGGAACGCGTGCGTTACGAGGCTGAGACCGCCTGGCTGAGCGACTATCAGGAACTCTACAACAACCAGGCTTTCAAGACTGCCACCTACACTCCGGTTCCTGAATGTTCAGGCGGAATGGCTGTCACCCAGCTTGGTTTCAAACCCACCAACGACATCCAGTGGCGCGACATCTGGAGCCCCAAAGGCGGTGAATACAAACTCACCCTCCGCTGTCTGACGAACGAGCCTCGCGGCGGTATTATCTATCTCTCAGACAACCCGGACAACGCCCGTCAGGTCAGGATAGCTGCTGCTGACGGATGGCAGGACGTGGAAGTCACAGTGAACCTCAAGCCCGGCCTCAACACCATCAGGATTGCCAACGACCGCAGCGGCATTCCGGATATCGACTATATGGAACTCCAGCCGATGAGATAGCAGGCCGGTTTTCAGATAAGACTACATAGAAACCGTTGTCAGATATTTCTGGCAACGGTTTTTTATGTTCTCGCGGAGACTGTCGCCGTACCATCGGATCTCGAAGGTATGGTAGCAGCCATCTTTGAAATATGGTTTCCAGGCATATCCAGTTCCTTCGAAACCGTCTACCAGCAGAAGTTTGGAACTCTGGTCCAGCGTCACAGTCAATGTGTCGAAGAGGACGGCGGGCGTAGAGTCGGTGACCCAGTTGACCGGATTGATCGCCACGGCATTGCCTTCGCTTATGAGCGGCGTCGCATCCTCAGGATCTTCGACCGAGTTGTAGCAGATGGTGACGCCTGTGTCGTCGGCGCCAGTGGCAGGAATGATGGAACTGTATTTATCCACTTCATCTCCTGTTATCTTCCAGCCGAGCACATATGCAGCCACCATACGCTCGTGAAGCTCCTCGGGAAGCTCCTTCAGCAGCTCAACGAGAACCTGACCGCCCTGGCTGAAACCGGCCAGGACAAAAGGCCTTCCATTGTTGTAGTTCTCGATATAATAATTGAAGGCACGGAGCACATCCTCCTTTGCCAGCGGGAAACGGCTTGCGATGAGAGCATTGTCGAGGTAGGTCTCCATCGTGATCTGACGGTAGTACGGCGAGTAGTAATTCAGGTCTCCGGAAAGGATGCGGTCCACCCCTTCCATCTCCTCGCGCATGCTGTGGCAGGCTGCGGAATCGGCCGCCCAGGCCCAGTGAACCGTCGCTCCGTCCTTCTCGTAGTCGAAGGTGGAAGTTGAACTGATATAGAACAAGTCGACGTCGCCGCCGCGGTCAGTGACATACCATTCTGTCGCATTGCTGTAGTCCGGCGCATCGGGAACCACTTCTTTCGGGGCGCAGGCGGCAAGAACCGCAACGGCAGCGAGTATAAGCAGTTTTTTCATAGGATTACCGTTTTTCCTCTTTCATTGTCAGTCCCATAAAGAAGATTGACAGCAGGCAGGCGACAATAAGCAGAACGAAGGTCCAGCCCCAGCCGGCATTCTGGGCCACGAGGCCGATTACGGTATTGGCCAGCAGGAAGGTGCCCAGGAAGTAGCCGAAGAAACCTGTGAGTCCGGCAGCAGTTCCAGCCGCATTCTTCGGGGCAAGGTCGAGGGCCTGAACTCCAATGAGCATAACCGGCCCGTAGATGAAGAAACCGATGCCGATGAGGCAGATTATAACAACGGTCAGGTTGTCTATGAATGCCCAGTAAAGCACCACGAAAACCATCACCAGTGCCATAAAGATCATTGTCGGGAGCGCCCTCTTGCCTTTGAACAGATGGTCTGAAATCCAGCCGCAGAGCAGCGTGCCGGGGATGGCAGCGAACTCGTAGGCAAAATATGCCCAGCCTGCGCTCTTGAGGTCGATGCCCTTCTCAGTCAGGATGGTCGGAGCCCAGTCGAGGCAGCCGTAGCGTACCATATAGACGAAAGCGTTCGACAGGGCGATGAACCAGAGGAACTTGTTGTTCAGGACGTGGTTGAAGAATATCTCTTTAGCGGTAAGGGTTTTCTCGTGCTTCTCGGAGTAGTTCTTGGGATAGTCGTTACGCCAGGACTCCACTGAAGGCAGGCCGCAGGACTGGGGTGTGTCACGAAGCAGCACATAGGCCAGCAGGGCGATGAACAGGGCGACTGCTGCAGGGAATGCGAATGTTCCGATGAGGAAATAGAGCTCTTCGTGGGTTCCGTAGAACCAGCTGCCGAACCAGGCCGCACCATAGGTTGCCATAGGGCCGACCAGAGCGCCGCCGACATTGTGGGCGCAGTTCCATATGCTCATCTTGGTGCCGCGCTCTCCAGGGGAGAACCAGTGAGTCATCACACGGCCGCAGGGAGGCCAGCCCATACCGTTGAACCAGCCGACTAGGCAGTTCAGCACACCCATCACCAGGATGGCCAGACCTTTGTTCTCTGCACCTATGAACTGGATGGGCACTATCATAAAGCACATCGAGATAGCCGTCAGGATAAGGCCCATCGGAAGGAACACTCGGGCGTTCGAGCGATCCGACACACTTCCGTTCAGGAATTTCGACAAGGCATATGCCGCGGCGTTCAGACCCAGCACAAAGCCGAGTTCTGTCTTCTGGAATCCTAGAGGAACCATAGCCGGGATGGCCATAGAAAGGTTCTTGCGTACAAGATAGAATCCGGCGTATCCGATGAAGGCGCCGATAAAGACTTGCAGCCTGAGACGTTTATATTTGGCGTCGGCCTCGGGGCCGGTCTGTGCAGGCTTGTATTCGGGTTGCTTGAGGAATTTCAGCATTATCTTACTGTTTCTATAAGAAGGTCAGGATAGTTTGAAATGATGGCCTCCACGCCGCAGTCCACGAGGCGGCGCATCTCGTCGGGATCGTCCACAGTCCAGGGAACCACGCCGATGCCGTGCCTGTGGCACCACTTCACGTTCTCGGGAGTGACGACGCTGCTCTCAGGGCTCCACCACTGAGGTTTGAAATCGAGGTTCTTGGCAAGGAGAGCTTCAATGTCTCCGCCTTCCTCGGCTTCTGTCAGATAAGACAGGATGAGTTCCGGCCACTTTTCGTGCATATAGTTGAGGGCACGGGGGTCGAAGCACTGCACGATAAGGCGGTCTCCCAGATTTTTGGAGAGCAGCAGCGGAACGCAGGTGTCACAGAAAAGTTTGTAGTCAGGCCAGAGGGTTCCCTCTCCTTCTCCCGGCCAGGACTTGATCTCGATGTTGTAGTTCACCGGCTTCAGGCCGATCTGCTTCGCATAGGATTCAGCGAAGTCAATAAGGTCGCCGGCCAGAGGTTTAACTTCGTGAATCTTGGTCTGAGTGGGCCAGCGGTCTACGTGCCTGAGACCTACCTCGTACTTTGCGATGCTGTCATAGGGCATCGTGAAGAGGTATTCCCTGGGGTCGTTTTCGGCGATGAGCGTGCCGTCTGGCCTGATGGAATAGCGCGGATGGAAATAGTTGTCGTGGGACACAACAACGTCGCCGTCCTTCGACAGCTGCAGATCGAACTCGAGGGTATTGACGCGCAGGTCAAGCGCGTGCTTCATTGCGGAAATTGTATTTTCAGGCATCAGTCCGGCACCTCCGCGGTGGGCCTGGACGTCGATGACAGGCTTGTGCGAGCACGCCGCCAGCGCAGCGCAGCAGACAATAAGAAGTATTTTTTTCATAGCTCAGGTGGTTCTTTTAATCATACTAAGTTAACGTATTTGAACGTGATTTCGCTCGCCCATTAACATTTTTCGTATTGGTCCGTCTATTTTATAGTAAATTCGCCAACCTTTCTGGACAATTTTTCGTTATTGTAGTGTAGTTTTTTTGCAATGGCTGCGTCTAATGTGCAAAAACAAACAAAAAAGAAATGAAGAGACTGATTTTATTCACGATGATGATGCTGACCGCAATGACAGGCGGCGCAAAAGAAGACTGGAGAGGAAAAGTAATTGACTCAGACGGCAAGCCCGTGGCTTATGCAAACGTAGCCGTGCTGTCAAGGAGTGATTCTACCGTAGTATGCGGTGCAGTGACACAGGATGACGGTACATTCAACATAGTGACCAGCGAAACCGACGGAATAATGATGGTAGTGATGCTGGGCTACCAGACACAGTATCTGACACCGGTAGACGGAATGACAGTCATGCTGACTGAAGACACCCAGATGCTGGAAGGGGCTGCAGTGACAGCCGTGATGCCCGTCACCAAACTTACAGGCGAAGGCCTGCAGACAAACGTGCGTGGCTCTGTGTTGGAGAATGTCGGCACTGCAAACGACGTACTTTCAAAGACTCCAGGCCTTGTGAGCGGCCAGAACGGGCTGGAAGTCATCGGCAAGGGATCTCCGCTTATATATATCAACGGACGCAAGGTGACGGACGCGAATGAGCTCGCCCGCCTGCAGAGCAACGAGATCCAGAGCGTCGAAGTCATCACTAACCCCGGGGCCCAGTACGACGCAAGCGTCCGCTCCGTGGTCCGCATCAGAACCATCCGCCGTCAGGGAGACGGCTTCGGCTTCAACCTCACGCTCTCCGACGCCCAGTCCCTGAGAAGGGCTGATTTCAACGACCCGACAGCAAACCTGAGCCTGAACTACCGCACCGGCGGTGTGGACATATTTACCAGCGTCAACTACGACAAGAGCCATTATATGCAGCTCAGCGACGCCGAGAAAAGGTCCACCGGATCACCGCAGTTCCTGGACCAGGCTACCATAGAAGGTTTGGGAATGGTGCGCAGTCTTGGCGGCAGCTCCGGCATAAACTGGCAGATTGCTGACAACCACTTCGTTGGCGGAAAGGTGGAATGGGGACGCAGTCTAAGTATGGACAGTCGCACCCTGATCACCGACAAGGTGCACCGCGACGGCGTGCTGGTTGACGACATAAGGACACTCACGGAAGACAGGTTCGGAGATATCGCCCCCTACAACATCGGCACCAACGTCTATTACAACGGCACGGTGGGCGGCAAGCTGAACATCGACTTCAACGCCGACTATTTCACCAATGTCAGCACAACCCTCAGCAATTCCGAAGAGACAAGCGGGATGACGCACGATGCCGCTGTGAGCACCAGCTCTGACAGCCGCAACCGGATGTATGCCACCAAGCTGGTCCTGTCCTATCCTATCCTCGTCGGACAGCTCCAGCTCGGCACTGAGGAGACATTCTCCCGCCGCAGCGACAAATACGCCCTCACCGGCATTCCCGTGCCGGCATCTGACGCCAGCGTGAAGGAAGACAATATCGCAGGTTTTGCAACATACGCCTTCTATCTGCCCAAATTCGGCCAGATGAGCGCAGGAGTCCGCTACGAGCACGTCCTCTATCTATATGAAGATGCCCTGGCACACCAGAACGACATCAGGCGTTCCTATGGCAACTGGTTCCCTACAGTATCTTATGCCAACGCCTTCGGTCCCGTACAGCTGCTGCTCAACTACAGCGCCAAGACTCTCCGTCCGGACTTCTCGATGCTCTCAAGCGCAGTACGCTACAACAGCCGCTACCTGTGGCAGAGCGGAAACGCCGCCCTTCAGCCTCAGACAATGCACGACGTGAGCCTTACCGCAGTGTGGAACTTCATTACCCTTGGCGCCACTTACTCCCGCGTCAACAACGCCATAGTAAACTGGGCTACTCCCTACAACGATGAGGGCGTGATGCTGGTGAAACCCCGCAACCTGGAAGAGCCGTTCCGCAACTTGTCAGCCTATGTAAACCTCACTCCTACGATAGGCCCCATCTCGCTGAACTATACTCTCGCAGTGCAGCCCCAGTGGCTCACCATCAATGCTCCTGACCCCAGCCAGCCTTCAGGATACAGGAAGACATCTTTCAACGACAAGCCTCTGTTCGTGGCGCAGCTCTTCAACACCCTGCGTCTGAAAGGCGGGTGGCAAATGGAACTGGGCGGAGTGGCCTACAGCAAAGGCTACACCACCAATATGCTGCTCACCAACAACTACTTCAACCTCTCAGCAGCTATCCAGAAGACCCTCCTCAAAGACGGCTCGCTCGTGCTGCGCCTGGAAGGCAGCGACCTGGCAGGTATGGGACACAACGACGTGGCCACAGACTTCGGTTGCTACAATGTATGGCAGACGAACATAATGGACACCCAGCGCATCAAGTTCTCGGTCCGCTATATCTTCAATGCAGCCCAGAGCAAATACAAAGGCACCGGCGCCGGTCAGGACATAAAGGACAGGATGTAGCTCTTTCATCATATATCATTTCATTGCGGCAGGCTGCTCAATCCAGAGCTCCTGCCGTTTTTTCATTTTTTCAAAATAAATTTGGTTTATATTATAAACTACTTTATATTTGCATTGCGGTTAGGACAGACTGCGCAGCTGGACCCGGCCGGTAACATTTTATAATTATCAAACAATGGAAAACAACAAAGAAATGACGGCACGCGAGAGCCTTGCTCTCATCACCGAGACAATGAACAACAACCGTAAGGACATTATCTTCCGCAGCGGCAAGCACTTCATCCTCTGGGGCGTTTTGCTCACTCTGTTCTCACTGGCAGTATTCATCCTGTGGAGGGCCACCGGCCACGCCCAGTGGAATTTTCTCTGGTTCGTGATGCCTGCCGTCGGATTTCCTCTGGCTCACTTGCTTGACCGCAAGAAGGACGCAGACCTGCCTGAAAACGTATTCAGTCGTATCCTCAGCAGCATATGGCTGTCGTTCTGCATCTTTTCGGTTTCCGTGGCCGTTTTTACAGTCCTCTATGTTTCGGTCAATCCCAATCCTATCGGGACTATCGCAGTCGGAGCAAGCCTGACTGCACAGATTGTCCTTCTTTTCGGCATGGCCCTGACCATAAGCGGCTTTGTCGTCAAGAACTGGCCCGTCATTGTCGCCGGATTCGTAACAGGCATCGGCGGACTTGCAATTTATTACATAGTTGATCTGGGTGCAGCACAGATGCTGATCTTCACCTTTGCGGGTGTAGTACTTGCCCTGACCGGTGTCATCATCAAGAATCTCAGGAGATAGCGTATGTTTCCGAAACTCGATCCTATCCTCCACTCTGAGCTGAGGCTGGCCGTAATGTCAATCCTCGCCGGCGTCGAAGATGCGGACTTCACCTACATAAAGAAGCAGACGGGGGCCACATCCGGAAACCTGAGCGTCCAGATCGACAAACTGAGCGCAGCCGGCTACATCACCGTTGAGAAAGGCTTCAAAGGCAAGATGCCCCGAACCACCTGCCGGATGACGCCGGCCGGACGGGAAGCCTTCAGCACTTATGTCACGGCACTGCAGGAATATCTCTCTGCAGGTAAATAATAGAAACGGGCGGTCCGCGAAGGCCGCCCGTTCTTGTATTACAGCATCAGCATTATCATCACCTGCGCCGCGACAACTCGCAGGAACATCGTCAGAGGATAGACGGTTGTGTAGTTGAGGGCGATGCGGCCGTTACCGAAGAGCTGCTCGGAGAATGAGAGCAGAGCCGGGTCAGTAGTGCCGCCCGACAGCAGACCGCAGATCTTGAAGAAGTCGAACTTCATAAACTTGCGGGCGATGAAAGCGATGATGGCCATCGGCACTACTGTGATGATTGCGCCATAGTGCACCCACATATATCCTCCGCCGACAAGGCTGGCGACGAATGTCTTTCCTGCATCCAGACCGACGGCTGCCATAAAGAGCGAGATGCCTATCTCACGCACCATCAGGTTGGCGCTGGTAGCAGTATAGGTGGTGATTCCGAACTTAGGGCCGAAGGCGCCGAGCAGGATGGCCACAATGAGCGGACCGCCTGCCATACCGAGCTTGAGCGGCTGGGGCATTGACGGAAAGTGGATCGGGATCAGGCCGACCAGGACTCCGAGGGCGATGCCGAAGAATATAGGGATGAGGTTGGGTTTCTGGAGTTTGTCAGGCTCGTTGCCAACGAGTTTTGCAAGCCTGCTGATGCCCTCGTCGGAGCCTACCACCTGGATGCTGTCACCCACCTGAAGAATGAGGTCGGCATCAGCCTGGAGGTCCACGCCGGCACGCAGGATGCGGGTAACTGTCACACCGTACTTGTGGCGTATGTCAAGCTTGCGGAGACTGGCTCCAGTAATGTTGGGCTTCGTAATGGTGAGCCTGCGGGTGACCAGTTTGGCACCTGTCTGCTGCCATTCCTTCATATCTACGGGAAATTCTTCACCGAAGATTATGGCTGCCTTGTCCTTATGGTGAACGTCAGTGACTATCAGCAGCTCATCGCCCTGCTTCAGCGGCATATCGAGGTCGGGGAAGGTCACCCACTCCCCGCGTTTCATACGGGAGATGATCAGATGGTCGGCATTCTCCTCTCCCACTATTTCGTGGATGGTCTTGCCGAACAGCGCGGGATTCTTGACTCTGCAGGCCAGACGGTACGCCTTGTCATCAACGCTTTCATCCTTGGACGACTTCTCCTTTTCCTTGTCTATATCTACCTTGAACAGGCTCTTTGAGAGCAGCAGCACAGCGATGGCGCCAAGCACGCCGAGGGGATATGCCACGGCATAGGCGGAACCGATGGACGACGCTGCGGCTACGATTTCATCAGTAGCTACCGGAGCATCGTAGAGCGTCTGCTGTGCAGCACCGAGGCCGGGAGTATTGGTGACAGCACCTGACATTATGCCGGTCATTATACCGATGTTCTCACCGCTTATTAGATGTATTGCATATGTAGTCCCGACGGCGAGCAGGATCATACCTACTGCCAGTATGTTCATCGGCAGGCCGTCCCGGCGGAAAGACCGGAAGAAGCCCGGGCCCACCTGGAGGCCTATGGTGAATACGAAAAGTATCAGACCGAATTCTTTTATGAAGGACAGCATCACGGGATCGACCCTGAGGCCGAGATGCCCGAGAAGGATACCCATAAACAGAATCCATACGCTGCCTATGGACAGACCTTTTATCTTGAACTTGCCCAGGAACAGGCCGGATGCAATGACCAGGGCGAGAATGAGAATGGCCCCTGCAGTGCCACCTTGTGTCAACAGTTCTTTCATGTCAACAGTTCTAAATTCGGCGGCAAAGATATAAAAAAATCCCTGCCTTGTTCAGACAGGGATTTCAATCTTATGTAAATGAGACTATTTCCTTCCGAGGATTCCGCCAAGAATGCCGCCAAGGAGTCCGCCGCCACGGCTGCCGCCCTTGTTGCCACCCTTGATGGTGATGAGAACGTCCTGAAGGTCGATGTCGCCGTCACCGTCCTGATCCTTGATGATGCTTGAAAGGCCTGCGATGACTGTGGGAATCAGAGCTGCGAGCTTTCCGTTGAGGATGCTGCCAAGATTCAGTTTGCTGAGGATGTTGTTGGTGAACAGCTTGCCTGCAAGTGCAGTCACAGGGCTTGTGGCAGCATTGGCCTTGCCGGTAAGAAGGCTGGTGATCTGGTCGATGCCGCCTGCCTTCATAGCAGTCTGGGTGAGGCTGCCGAAGATTGAGTCAGTAAGACCGTTGAGCACGGTGTTCTGAACATTAGCGGGGATTTCAACGTTGCCGGCAGCTTTTTTCACTTGCTGCAGCAGAATGTCTTGAAAGTTTGCCATTTTGAGATATTGTTATTGGTTGATTATTCAGCAATTGTAACTACTAATTTAAGCAGAACCATTGAAAGTGCAAAAATTAATCGGCATAACTTAGACCAAAACCGAAGGGGAACGAAGGATCCTTCGAGTCGAAAGGCATATCCTCTTTCTGTGCTCTTACTGCATCCATTGAAGACGGTATTTCGAACGGCAACTTGCTCTTGGGATTGAAGCGGCCGAAAATCACGTCCATCACCGCTGCGTCAGTCGGGTCAAAAGACAGGATCATAGCTTTCGGAAGACCTTTGAGCTCGGGAGTGATCACAAGTGAAGATCCTGTGGGGTTGATGTCGGCCACCACAGGCTTGCCTGAAGCCACCAGTTCCTTTACCCTCGCAAGTTTCTCGGCGGGGAAATCGATGTTGACTTCCTGCTGAGCCTGTCCGCCGCCGAATCCGCCGCCTCTGCGGTCAGGAGACGAGGTTGTCCTGTAGATTATAAGGTCTGCAGCAGCAGGTTTGTCTACTACAGTGCCGTATTTAGCCGCTACCTCAGGTGCGATTCCATCCACAAATATCTTTATTCCTTCCTTAGCCGGAAGAGTGCCGTCGTTCACGAGAAGTACGTTCGAAACGTGCTGTGCTTCCATTCCGAATGCCTCGTTCTCTGCGCTCTGGAGAATTGCGGCGGCCTTGGCAGGATCGACGTACGGGTTTTCGAACAGGCCAAGGATGAAGTGCCACTGCAGGATGCGTGAGGCAGCCTGGTTGATGCGCTCCTCGGACACGCGGCCTTCCTTCACCAGTTCTACCACGAGTTCGGGCTGTGTCTCGGAACCCATCTGGTCGACACCGGCATTGATGATCATTTCCATATTGTCCTTGCGGGTGGTCTTGCCCTGAAGCGAGGGCTTCAGAGGGCCGTTGCCCACTACGCCCCAGTCCGTGCAGATGGCACCCTTAAAACCAAGTTCTCCGTGAAGTACTTCGGTAGACATATGGTATGAATAGTTGACGTTGAGAGAATCAGAGAAGGTGCCGCTGTAATAGCCCATTGCTGCGAGGGCGCCTTTCTCTATGCCCTTTTTCCAGGGAAGATAGTGATACTCCTGGTTGTTGCCGGGATATACCAGCCAGCGGCCTGTGCCGCCAAGGTGCGGACCGCTTCCAGGCCAGTGCTTCAGATGGACGAGGATCTTGCCGGGACCTACGTTCTCTCCCTGCGCACCTTCAATGAGGGCGGCCGTCATATCGGCAGTCAGTTCGGCTGACTCTGAGAAGCAGCCCATATTGCGGCTCCAGCGGGGTTCGGTGATGACATCGATCTGCGGACCGAGGAACATATGGAGTCCCACGGCGCGGTATTCTTCGGCCATAATTTCACCGAAACGGCGCATCATCTCAGGGTCTCTACCGGCTGTAAGACCTATCTGGCCTTCGCCGTTGGTGATGTGTGAGAAATACTGTGTTCCGCTTACGTGGCCGCCAAGCTTTGCACTGTGACGAGGGTCTGAAGAGAAGACGATGGGAATGCCGAGACGCGAAGCTTCTGCAATCTCCTGCATAGTGTTCGACCATTTGGCGAACTTCTCGGGAGCAGCCACACCGTTGTTGAGGATGCATCGGAAGTTCTTCTCTTCGATATATGACTTGGCTGTGGCGGCGCGGCGCACCTGGCCCATAGCCATCGCGCCGGCATTCTGTCCGCCGGGACCGATGGGGCCCGCGTAGCGTTCTTCCTCAGCCTTGCGTATGGCTTCCTTCTCTTCCGGTGTCAGGTCATACTTCACTTCGCCGCTCTCGTTGACGGCGATGTTGGGGTGGAACATAAGGCCAGCTTTCTCCTCGAGTGTCATCTGAGACACGAGGTCAGCAATACGCTGTTCCATCGGCAGTCTCCAGTCCTCGTAAGGATCGAGTTTGCCGTTCTTGTTCAGATCTTTGAACTGGTACTTGCCCTGGGTGAGAATGTCTACCTTGCGGGCGCCGAGTTCAGGCTGGGTGTATTTCTTGCAGCCTGTAGAAAGGACCGCCAGTACGGCCAGTCCGATCAATATGGTTCTTCTCATTTGAAAATAAGTTGTGCAAAATTGAACAGTCCGTACTTCCAGACAACGAAGTTATGCTCGCCGTCGGGGAAGTTGATGAGGGTGCAGGGAATGCCGTGCTCGTCGCAGAAGGCTTTCAGGCGTGAGCTGTTGTACATCAGGCCGTCCTTGCTGCCGCATACCATCCAGAGGAGCTTGTTCTCCGCCTTGGTCTTGGCGACATCGGGAATGAGGACTTCCGGAGTATTGGTGTTGGGAGCTGAAGAAAAACCGCCCACATATGCAAACACGTCCATATGGCCTAGACCGAAGTTAAGCGACTGGCCGCCGCCCATCGACAGACCTGCTATTGCGCGGTGCATCTTGTCAGTGTAGACATTGTACTTGCCCTCGATGAAGGGAATCAGGGAGCCGAGCAAGTCCTGCTCGAAAGCCGCGAAAGCAGGAGCGGTAGCATAGACGTTGCCCTCGGCACGGTCATTCACCTGTGCGCGGCCGTTGGGCATCACGATGATCATCTCGGCAGCCTTGCCGTCAGCGTAGAGGTTGTCCATAATGATGTTGGGAACACCCTGAAGCCATTCACGCTCGTCTCCGCCGATGCCGTGAAGCAGGTAGAGCACGGGATATTTCTTGTTGGCGTCAAACTTCGGAGGAAGATAGACGGTGGCCTTGCGGACAGTGCCTACTGATTCCGACTTGTACTCGACGGTCTCTAGAGTTCCGCGGTCGATACCGGGACGCTCAGCGTCATAGCCTGCCGGAGCCTCGACGTAAGGGTTGAAAGTAACGTCGATCTGGGGCATCTGGCCGAAGCCTCCCCTGCCCATCTGGGCCTGTGCAGAGAAAATGGCCAGAGCCATTACTGCAAATGTCAACAATGCTTTTTTCATAGTGTATTTTGTCTTTAACATTAGAAATCAAAACCGACAGAAGCGTACCCCGTAAAACCATTCATTGCATTGTATTGAAACGCAATTCTCAGAGGACCGACAAGAGACTGCCGCGCAAACTCCACTCCATAGGTATGGAGCGGCTTCTGCCGCACAAGATCACTGAAAGTAAAGTCATCGGCAAAGGTTCCTGCCCTGAGTGTTACGTAGTTCTTTCTGAGGAAACGGTATCTCAGGTCAACCTGAGTCACAATGGTGAAAGGGTTACACTCTATAAATCCTCCCGGGATGCCGAAATATGGAATCTGCCTCTCATTGTAACGGTTGGGCATAAAGCCTCCGATGCTTACTATATGCTTGGGATTCTGATAGTCAGTAGCTATAGAAGACCAGCCGAAATGTGCACTGGGCAGTATTGTGAAATTGTCGCCGAAAGAGAATGCTGCATATATGCTGCCAAGAGTAGAAACATATCTGGGAACCGTCCCATCCTCTGTCAATACCGGATTTTCTCCCTTATAACTGGGATCATACGGGTCAAGGTCTATCGTATAGCCTTTGAAAACATAGCGAGCATCCGCCACGATACGGAATCCCCTGGTAGGGAAATAGCCGTCATCGAAAGTATCCAACTTGAATGTTGCAAAGGCTGAGAGCCAGTAGCTCGCCCAATCCCAGCCATCCCAGGCGTATTCGGGCGACAGATAGTGTTCGAAAGGATCCATCTCGAAGGTCAGGCCTGCCTTCATCGATCCGTATCTCATACGGGAATCTTCCGCATAGAGATCCAACGCCATCGTCAGCAGCTTGTCGTCGACGGTAGACATATATCCGGATGATGTCTTTATAATGCGGTTGCGGAACGTCATTCCGATGGTGGGCAGTCCTATGCGTGACTTGAGAGCGCCGTCAACGGAGAATGCTGGATTTGTGCCGAGTTTCATATCTACAGTCAGTCGGGGACCTGCGAGCCTGCGCGTTCCAAGGCCGAGATGGATGGCCGCAGCCACAGCCTCGTCCGTATCTGCGCGGATTCCGACGGCAGAGTCGTGAACCTGACCGATCTGGCAGTCAAACACGAGGACATAAGGCTCCTGCTGCCCCTCAAGATGATAGGACACAGCCTCGAAAGCATTGGTGCCATAGATATTGTTCAACATCCGCTCTATTATATCCTTGTCATACAATCCGTCGGCAGGATAGTCCTTGGGGTGCAGAATCTTGCTGCGGTCCTCTTCCTTGATGCCGGTGAAGCGGACCTCTGAGACACGGACCTTGCCGAGAGCAATGTTGATAGCAGGCTTGTGCTGTGTAGTCTGAGGAACTGCCTTGCCGGCCACAAGTTTTGCGATAGACTCGAAGACATCCTTGTGGGCAAGCGCATTCTGATAGCCCTGGTCAATGATGTCATCGACGCTGGCATCGTCGAATGAAAGCATATTGTATCCCTCAAGTTCGTGATGAACTTTGAGGTCTGCCATCTGTGAAGCTTTCTCCACAGCCTCCGACGACAGCAGGACGATGGTCTGGAAAAGGAAATCCATCGGGGTGTTCAGTTCGTCGATTCCACGATGTATGGCCATATCCGAACCGATGATTATGTCAGCCCCCATCTCCTTCGCAAGATCCACCGGGAAGTTGTTGCGCATACCTCCGTCGAGCAATATGTTGTCTTCACCCCTCACTGCACGGAAATAGAACGGGATCGCCATCGTAGATCGCAGGGCGGTAGTGATGCTGCCGCTGGTCCAGTACTTGGGGGTCATCGTATACAAGTCGGTAGCAACGCAGGCGAAAGGTATAGGAAGGTCAGCGAAACTGATGCTGTCCTGATAGCCCACGCTCACCGAACTCAGCATATTGCGGACGTTCAGTCCGTACAGATATCCGTCAGGCATTCCGATACCGAATTTATTGAGAGCTTCCTGGGATGCATCGGCAGTGTTGAATCCGGCCTCTTCGGCCATCTTGTCATACTCCTGTGCCTGCTTCGCCAACGCTTCCAGGTCATCGTCGTCATAATGGAAAGGAACGCGGATGACAAAGCGCTCGCGGTATTTCCTCAGTTTGTATGAGATATAATTGTTCGGAATCTTGTCGGACATCATCACGGGCCACTGGATTTCGCGGATCAGGGAATCCAGCTGGTCGTGTTTGTATCCCAGAGCGTACATACCACCTACAAGGCCGCCCATACTGGTACCTGTCACGACATCCACCGGGATGCCAAGCTCTTCGATGAGTTTGATGACTCCAAGGTGTGCAAGTCCGCGGGCACCTCCACCGGCGAGCACAAGGCCTACGGTCGGGCGGTACTGGCGGATGGAATCCATCTTTGCCCTGACCTTTGCAAAGGCAATGGAATCAGCCTCAGGAGTTGAACTGGGAAGTATTTGTGCATAGGCGCCTGTAGAAATCGCGCAGAGCAGAAATATTGCGTAAAACAGTTTTTTCATCGTTTGCTTTCAGATTGTCTATTTTAACTTGTAAATATAAACACTTTCCGAAAGTCTTCAAAATCGAGCAAAAACAAAACGCAATGGATTGAAGTACAGCCCATTGCGTTCATTCTACTATTAAAGTGCTGTTTTTAAGCCTTCTTGGGGGCGATGGCTTTCCATACTGGAACTGCAAGGGCACCGCCGATCATCGGAGCTACGATGAACACCCATACGTTCTTGAGGGCTTCTCCACCGGCGAACAGAGCCGGGCCGATTGAACGGGCGGGGTTCACTGAAGTACCGGTCAGATTGATGCAAACCAGGTGGATCAGGATGAGAGAAAGACCGATTGCAAGACCTGCAAGATTGCCGGCGCCGACTTTGGAATCAGTGGTACCGAGAACTACCAGGACGAACAGGAAGGTAGCGATGATCTCGACAAGCAGGGCACCGCCTACGCCGCCTGCATTGGCTACACCGTTGGATCCGAGGGCTCCGGTCAGGTCAGGAGCGGCAACCACCTTGGTGAGAAGAAGCAGGATAGCACCGGCGATGATGGCACCGATCACCTGTCCGCACCAGTAGCCGCAGGCATCCTTCCAGCTCATACGGCCGGCAAGGGCTACGCCGAATGTGATGGCAGGATTGATGTGGCAGCCAGAAACTCCGCCGATGGTGTATGCCATGGCGATAACTGACAGACCGAAGGCAATTGCAGTACCTACTACTCCGGCAGGTGTGTTGCAGCCGAGGAACATTGCGGTTCCGCAGCCCAGAAGTGTCAGAACGAACGTTCCGACGCACTCAGCAAAATATTTCTTCATATCAAAAAGGTTTTAGTTAACCTAAAGGTATGAAAAAAACTGCTGATTAGCAAAGGCCGGTCGAAAATTTACTTCGTAGTAGGGATGATGATCTTGTAGGCCTTGCCCTTGGGATTGGTGAGCTTGGTGCCTATGAGCCAAAGGTTTGCGCTGCGCAATTCATAGTATGTAACGCCATTGTCAGCGGCAAAATCCACGAGGGAAGGTATCGAGTAGTCCACAGTCACCACCTTGCGGGGGGCTCGGTACGGGTAGTAGTCCTCCTTGGGCACCGAGAAACCGAATGACTCAGGATTCTCGAAGAACATCTTGGCCACCAGGATGCGGAACATATACCTCGAGGTCTCCTCCGGAAGATAGAGGTTGAAGGCAGAAGACTGCTTCTGGTCGCTGAGCCGTTTGCTGATGCCTCCCTGCCCTGCATTGTAGCTGGCTGCTACTGTCATCCAGTCGCCATATTTGGCATAGGCCTCCTTGAGATACTTGCAGGCAGCCTCGGTTTCCTTCTCGATATTGTACCTCTCGTCGACCTCTGCCGAAACTTCCAGCCCGTACTGGGGAGCCGTGCTCTTGAGGAACTGCCAGAGGCCTGCCGCACCCGAGGTTGACACTGCCTTCGGGTCGAGATTGCTCTCAATGGCCATCAGGTACTTCAGGTCTTCCGGCACTCCGTTGGCCTTGAGGATCGGAACCACCTGGGAGAAATACCTCTCCGACCTCTTGAGCATCAGGGTTGAGTTGGTGTGCATATAGGTGAACGCAATCAGTTCGCGGTCCATCCTTTCATACATAGCGTCAGTATCGAAGCGGTAGGTCTTTCCTGCAAACTCAATTGACTCAGGCACTGAAGGGGTTTCTGGATGGAGGCGCTGCAGTTCGTCGGCGATCTCAACGAGGAGTTCGGCCTTGATGACTGCCCTCAGGGAATCGGTGTCGACCCTGGGAGGAACTGCGTTTGAAGATCCGCCGGCCGAAGCCGCAGAAGAACAGAAATTGACGGAAGCGAGGACGGCTAGCAGAAGTATTGTTTTCATTGTTGCGTTCGTTTGCGAGATAGCTTCAGCAAATATAATCTTTGTTTAGCGATTATGCTAAAAAGCATATCTTTGCGTACGATGAATTTTTCAAGACTTGCCGGCATGTTAATAATGTTATCAGCATTGGCAGCACTGGTGTATGTGGCTTTCTGCATCTACCGCGTCCTTCCGTTGTCCAACGGCTGGAAGTGGACTGCAGTCTGCATCTTCCTGCTTGCCTTTGCCGGCTTTTTCCTTGCCATAAGCGGAAAGGTCAACCAACTCCCGATGGGTGTCGCCACGGTCCTCTACGTGACAGGCAATTCCTGCCTCATAGCTTCCCTGTACGCTATGATGCTGTTCGTGCTGATGAGAGTGCTCCAGTTCTGCCACGTTCTGCCCGCCGGCATCCACACCGACAGCTGGGCCGGGACAGCGCTGGTGTTCGGCACCATAGCCGTCCTGCTGACCTACGGAGGCATACACTATCACCACAAATACAAGGAAGAGATCACGCTGACCTCTCCGAAAATCACCAGGCCGGTGAAGGTGGTCCTTGCCAGCGACCTCCACATCGGCTACCACAACCGCAGGGCCGAACTCGGCCGGTGGATCGACCTCATCAACGCCGAGCACCCTGACCTCGTGCTCTTCGGCGGCGACATCATCGACCGGTCCATCCGCGCGCTGGAGGAAGACGGCGATGCAGCAGAATTCCACAGGATCGAGGCTCCCGTCTACGGCTGCCTCGGCAACCACGAGTATTACGCAGGAGTCGAGGAGGCGGAGAACTTCTACAGAGAGGCAGGCATCCACCTTCTCAAGAACGAATGGACGGAAGACTGCGGCATAGTCATCGCCGGCCGCGACGACAACTCCAACAAGTACGGACGCAAGCCGCTGGAACGTTTCATCTCCGATGCCGGCCGGGACAAGTTCCTGCTGCTGATCGACCATCAGCCGGAGCACCTCGAGGAGGCAGAGGAAGCCGGCGTCGATTTCCAGTTCAGCGGGCATACCCACAACGGCCAGATCTGGCCTGCCAGCATCGTGACACACCTCAAATTCGAGAAATCATACGGCCGTTACGCCAAAGGAAATACCAACTATTATATAACTTCAGGTCTGGGAATATGGGGCGGCAAGTTCCGCATCGGCACCCGCAGCGAATATGTGGTGCTCAACCTGCTTCCCGAATAATAAAGACGATAATGAGAAAACTGCTGACAATTGTTTCACTGATGGCACTGTCGTTCGCCGCATTAGCACAAGAAGGCGGAGTCGACCTGCTCTACATTGACACCAGAGGCATTTTCCACCTTCAGGCCGACGACGGAGACCTAAGCACCCAGTTCCTCGCCGACCACCTCAACCTCAACATACGCGGCCACATCAACGACCGCATAGACTACCGCCTGCGCCAAAGGCTCAACAAGAAAGTCTTCGACGAGAACTATGTCTTCAACGCCACCGATTTCCTTTATGTCAACTGGCAGGCCACCGACCGTTGGAGCTTCCGTGTGGGCAAGGACGCTGTTCTGATCGGCGGCTACGAATACGACGCGGTGCCCATCGACGTCTACTTCTACAGCAAGTTCTGCAACAACATCCGGCAGGGCTTCACTTTCGGAGCCAGCACTGCATATAAGCTCACCGACAGGCAGACACTGTCGTTCCAGGTGTGCACCTCTCCCCTTTCCTACGGCTATCAGGGAGTCTACGCCTACAACTTCGCCTGGATGGGCAAGGTCACCGACGTCTGGAACACCATATGGACTGCCAACTTCGTGCAGGATATGGACGGACGCTTCATCAACTACATCGCCCTCGGCAACCATTTCCAGTGGGACAACTTCCTGCTGGACGTAGATTTCATGAACAGGGCGTCACTGAAGCAGAGAAACTTCTTCCTGACCGACTATACTGTGATTATGAAGACCATCTGGAGCGTCGGTGACTGGAACCTGTGCTTCAAGGGTGGCTACGAGACCAACTCTCGCTACAACGTCGACAGCTACGGCCGTCCCTACGACGCAGTCATCGCCCCCGGAACAGAATACCTCTATGCCGGTGCCGGAGTGGAATACTTTCCACTGGGCCGCGACAACATAAGGCTTCACGCGGTCTACTATCGTGACAATTCTCTCAGAAGAGACAACTTCGACCTCGGTATAACCTGGAGGATCGACATCATCAGGCATCAGTAGATTTCCCTGGCAACGAGCTGCATAGCTATCTCAAGCATCCGGCGGTCCATATCGTCGAACGTGGCCAGTTTGTCGCTGTCGATGTCCAGCACAGCCCTGACCTTTCCTTCTCCGTCAAAGAGGGGAACCACTATCTCGGAGCGCGAAGCGCTGCTGCAGGCTATGTGGCCGGGGAACTGCTCAACATCTTCCACCACTACGCTTGCCTCACGCTTCCAGGCCGTGCCGCATACTCCCTTGCCGAACCCTATGCTGTAGCAGGCCACCGGGCCCTGGAAAGGTCCGAGCGCCAGATGGCTTTCGTCTGCCACCCGGTAGAAGCCGGTCCACCAGAAACCCATCGTCTCGTGGATCAGGGCGGCGGTGTTGGCCATCACGCCGACTTCGTCCCCTACTCCCTCGATGAGGCTTTCCAGCTCCTTCAGCAGGCTGGCGTAGCGGAAGGCCTTCAGGTCGACGTGGCACTATCCGTCGGTATGCTTCACCAGATAGTCCTGGTGCTCCTCTTCCGCAGGATAGAAATTGCGCAGCGGTTCCTTTTCGACGCAGAGAGGCTTTCCCTGCCATTCCTGTTCACGCATATATGCTTCGTCGACAGCTGCAAGGTCGGCTTCGTCTTCATAGTATATGCCGGTGCGGTAGCGGGTGCCTTCGTCCTCCCCCTGGCGGTTGAGGCTCAGCGGATCGATGATGACGAAAAAGGCCTCGACGAGAAGTTTAAGAGGTATCTTGGCCGGATCATAGACCAGTTCTACGGTTTCGGCATAGCCTGTAGTGTCGGTATAGACTTCACGGTAGGAAGGTGACGCTGTGTTGCCGTTGGCAAAGCCCACGCGGGTGGACTTCACTCCCGGAAGCTTGCGGAAGAAATGCTCGGCGCCCCAGAAGCAGCCGGCGGCAAAGTATATTTTCTTGAGTTCCATATTCCAATAATCGTATAAAAATAATGCATTTAGCTGTTATTTTCTACCTTTGCACACTGCAATTACAAGTAGATATCACAATTATATACAATATTTATGAAAAGATTATCTCAACTGTTTCTCGTCCTGACAGCAGCGATGATGCTGTTCTCCTGCTCCGGCAAGTATGAGACCGTCAAGGGCGATCCGATGAACACCAAGATCTACACCATGGACAATGGTATGAAGATCTACATGACCGTCAACAAGGATGAGCCCAGGCTCCAGACCATGATAGCCGTCCGCACAGGCGGAAAGAACGACCCCTCTGACAACACTGGTCTCGCCCACTATCTCGAGCACCTGATGTTCAAGGGTACTGAAAGCTTCGGCACTTCTGACTATGCAGCAGAGAAGCCCCTTCTCGACAAGATTGAGGAACTCTATGAAGTTTACAGGACCAAGACTGACCCGATGGAGAGGAGGATGCTCTACCATCAGATCGACTCTGTCAGCTATCTTGCTTCACAGATCGCCATCCCCAACGAGTATGACAAGCTGATGGCTATGATCGGATCGCAGGGCACCAACGCCTTCACTTCTGAAGACGTAACCTGCTATGTCGAGGACATCCCTTCAAACCAGATTGACAACTGGGCCAAGGTTCAGGCCGACCGTTTCAAGAATATGGTCATCCGCGGTTTCCACACCGAGCTTGAGGCTGTGTATGAGGAATACAATATGAACCTCAACGAGGATATGGAGAAGGCTTTGGACGCCATTTCAAAGGAACTCTTCAAGAACCACCCTTACGGCCAGCAGACCGTCATCGGAACCCAGGACCACCTGAAGAATCCGTCAATCACCACCATCAAGAAACAGAAAGCCATCTACTACGTTCCTGACAACATCGCCATCTGCGTTTCAGGCGACTTCGATCCCGACGAGTTCGTAAAGACCATCGAGAAGTACTTCGGCGACTGGCAGCGCTCAGCCGGCGTTCCCGAGCTGAAATATGCCCCCGAGAAAGAAATCACCGCCCCTGTCGAGAAAGATGTATACGGAACCGAAGCCGAGTTCGTAATGGTCGGCTGGAGCTATCCGGGCAGCAAGGATCTTGAGGGTGATGCAGCCGACGTGGTTTCAGCCATCCTCTACAACGGTATGGCAGGTCTCATCGACCTCGACATCAACCAGCAGCAGAAAGTGCTTGAGGCAGCTGCATTCCCTTACGGTTCCGTCGACTACGGCCGCTTCCTGCTCGAGGGTTACCCGAAGGAAGGACAGAGCCTCAAGGAAGTCAGGGACCTTCTGCTCGCAGAGGTTGCCAAACTCCGCAACGGTGACTTTGACGAAGACCTCGTGGAAGCTTCAATCGCCAACTTCAAGCTCAGCCAGATGAGCAGCCTCGAAAACAACCGCAGCCGCGCTATGCAGTTCGTCAATTCGTTCATCGCCGGCCGCGACTGGAAGGATGACGTCCATATGCTCGACAGGCTTTCTAAGCTTACAAAGCAAGATATCGTCGACTGGGCCAACAAGTATCTCGGCGAGAACAGCCACGTTACTGTCTACAAGCATATCGGTGTCGATCCCGACATCCACAAGATCGAGGCTCCTGCCATCACTCCCATCGCCACAAACCGCGACAAGCAGAGTGCATTCCTGGCTGAAGTGCAGAATACTGCAGTGAAGCCCATCGAGCCTGTCTTCGTTGATTTCTCAAAGGATATGTCTGTATTCAAGGGTCGCTCCGACCTCGACATCATCTACAAGAACAATGAAAAGAACGACATCGCACAGCTCGTATTCCTCTTTGACGAAGGCCTTCTCAATGACCCTGCAATGAGCTTTGCACTCAACTACGTTAGCTACCTGGGCACCGAGACCCGCAGCGCCGAGCAGATCGCGATGGAGATGTACAAGTTGGCTTCCAACTTCAATTTCGCCTGCGGCGACGACCAGACACAGATTACAGTGACAGGACTTGGCGAGAATATCGGCAAGGCGCTTGAAATCGCCGAGGACCTCATCGCCAATGCAGTCGGCGACGAGAACATCCTGGCAGCGATGAAGGCTGACCAGTTCCAGCAGCGTGCCATCAACAAGTTCAACCAGAGTTCTTGCTCAAGCGCTCTCAACAGGTATGTCATCTACGGCCCGGAGAACGTGAAGGCCCGCACTCTCACCAACCAGCAGATCGTCGATCTCACTTCCGAGGAGCTTCTGGCCAAGGTGACCAACCTGCTCACCAAGCAGCACAAGGTGCTCTACTACGGTCCTGCCACTTCGGGTGAAGTGAAGAACCTGATCGCTGAGAGCCACGACGTCGCAGCTGACCTCGAGCCGCTCCAGAAGATCCGCACTCCGAAGGTCCGCACCGACTCTCCGAAAGTATTCGTCGCTCCTTATGACGCACGCCAGTTCAATTACATCCAGTTCACGAACCGTGGCGAGAAATACAATATGGCCGACGAACCTGCCATTACTCTCTACAATGAGTATTTCGGAAGTGGTATGAACACTATCGTGTTCCAGGAAATGCGTGAGGCCAGGGCTCTCGCTTATTCTGCCGGCGCCCGTCTTGCATCTCCTACCTACAAGGATGACGACTACTACTTTATGGCAAGGATCGGTTCTCAGAACGACAAGCTGAGGGCTGCTGTTGAGGCTTTCGACGAAATCATCAACAATATGCCTCAGAGTGACCGTGCATTTGAGATTGCCAAGACTGCTCTCGACGGTGTGCTTCGCACCAGCAGGACTACCGGTGCGGCTGTCCTCAATGCTTATCTTGCTGCTCAGGAGCTCGGCATCGACGAGCCTGTCGACAAGCTGGTTTACGAGAAGCTTCCGAGCATGACTATGAACGATATCGTGGCTATCCAGCAGAAATATGTCAAGGACCGCACTTATGTCTACGGTATTCTCGGCGACCCGAAGGATCTTGATATGAATTATCTCAAGACTCTCGGTCCTGTCCAGATCGTTTCTCTCGATGATATCTTCGGATATTAATCGTCAGTATTATACAGAACAGAAGAACCGGCAGCGATGCCGGTTTTTTTGTTGTCGCTCTGAACGGCAGACCTGCCACTTGGCGAACGCTTTCGATACTACACGCTGACGCTGTATTCGTGCTTGATTTCTTCCATCACGAACGTGCTCTCGATGGAAGCGACATTGTCATGGCGGCCGATGACGTTCAGCAGGAACTGCTGGTAGTACTTCATATCGGGTGACTGGATGCGGAGCATATAGTCGAAGCTGCCTGAGATGTTGTAGCATTCAGTGACCTGCGGCACGGCCTTGATCATATCCGTGAACTCCCTTGCCTTCTCAGCGCTCAACTGACGGAGCTTCACGCTGCAGAAAACTGCGAAGCCGCGTCCGAGCTTCTCGGCATCGAGTATAGTGGCGTACTGCCTGATGTAACCCAGGCGTTCGAGCCTTTTCACGCGCTCATAGGCCGGAGTGGTGGACAGATGCACCTGCGCCGCGAGTTCCTTGTTGGTCAGGCGGGCGTTGTGCTGCAGTGCCCTGAGGATGTCGATATCCTTGCTGTCGAGAGTGTATTCTTTTTCAGAGGCCATAATTGCAAGTATTTGGAATTATATTCTAATAATTTAAGCAAATTTAGTTATTTCTTCCAAATATTACTTTTTCATTGGTAGAAATTCAAAGCAAAACGACCTTTGCACCGAAAGAAAACGAAAAACAATTAAAAACATACGACCATGAGCAAGAATTACCGCTTCGAAACATTGCAGCTTCACGTAGGACAGGAACAAGCCGACCCCGCAACCGATGCACGCGCCGTTCCCATCTACCAGACCACTTCCTATGTTTTCCACAACTCTCAGCACGCGGCCGACCGCTTCGGCCTCCGCGACGCCGGCAACATCTACGGCCGTCTTACCAATTCCACCCAGGGTGTCTTCGAAGACCGCGTGGCTGCTCTTGAAGGCGGTGTCGCTGGTCTTGCAGTTGCTTCGGGAGCTGCTGCTATCACCTACGCCCTGCAGAACATCGCCCAATCAGGCGACCACATCGTGGCTGCTGACAATCTCTACGGCGGCACCTACAATCTGATAACCCACACTCTCGCTACACAAGGCATCTCAAGCACCATCATAAACATCAATGACCTGGCAGCCCTCGAGGCAGCAATACGTCCTGAAACAAAAGTCATCTACGCCGAAACTTTCGGCAACCCCAACGGTGATGTACTTGACGTCGACGGTGTGGCTGAAGTCGCCCACCGCCACGGCATCGTCTTCATCGTGGACAACACATTCGGCACCCCCTATCTCATTCGTCCCATAGAGCACGGTGCCGATGTCGTTGTCCATTCTGCCACCAAGTTCATCGGCGGCCACGGCTCGTCGCTCGGCGGTGTGATTGTCGACGGCGGCAAGTTCGACTGGCTTGGCAATGCTGACCGCTACCCTACCCTGACTAAACCTGACCCTTCATATCACGGCATCGTCTTCGCCCAGGCTGTGGGTGCTGCGGCCTATGTGACCCGCATCCGCGCCGTCATCCTGAGGGACACCGGTGCCGCAATTTCTCCGTTCAACGCTTTCCTGCTTCTGCAGGGTCTCGAAACTCTGTCGCTGCGCGTGGAGCGTCACGTGGAGAATGCTCTGAAAGTGGTAGAATTCCTCAGCAAGCATCCCAAGGTGGCTAAGGTCAACCATCCGTCGCTGGCCGACCATCCGGACAATGCTCTCTACAGAAAGTATTTCCCGAACGGCGGCGGAAGCATCTTCACTTTCGAGATCAAGGGTGGAGAGAAGGAGGCCTGGAAGTTCATCGATGCTCTGGAGATCTTCTCGCTGCTGGCCAATGTGGCTGATGTCAAGAGTCTCGTGATCCATCCTTACACGACTACGCACTCGCAGCTGTCGGAAGAGGAACTCAGGCAGCAGCACATCACTCCGGCTACCGTGCGTCTCAGCATCGGAACGGAGCACATCGATGACATCATCGAGGATCTGGAGCAGGCGCTCGCGCAGATCTAATGAGGGCTTGCATCAGAAGAAAGAAGGTCTGAGGGACTCCTCAGACCTTCTTTCTTCTGATTTCCTGCAGTGCGCCGGTGACTGAGTCGATGATGAATCCGCGCACTGCCACGTCTTTGGGCACGAGCGGATGGTTTACTATGGCATCGACTGTCCTGAGCACTGACGCTTCGGTGTCGTGGAAGCCTTCAAGCCATTGTGCGACGCCCTGCTCTTCCCATAAGGCTAGCGTCTGTTCAGAAATGCCTCTTTCCAGCATATGCGGCTTGAATTCGCCGTAACTCATATGGCAGGCTCCGCAAGTCGAATGGTGAACCACCATCACCTCTTCCACTCCGAGCTCGTATATGGCCACCAGCAGCGAACGTATGGCCGAATCCGTTTCAGACAGAATCAGTCCTCCGGCATTCTTGATTATCTTGGCGTCGCCGTTGCGCAGTCCAAGCGCCTTGGGAAGCAGTTCGGTCAGGCGGGTGTCCATACAAGTCAGCACCGCCAGTTTTTTCGCAGGATACTTGTCAGTGACAAACGGTTCGTAAGCCTTGTCTGCTACGAACCGTTTATTGAATTTCAGTATGTCGTCAATCATAGTTTGCGGCTGTTACTTCTCGGCGTAGAGTCCAATGAGGGTGCCGGTAAAGCCGCCGGCGTTCAGGGTGGTGAGGAACTGTGCGTCCACACCATCGATAATCTTGGTCCAGTTCTTTCCGTTCGGTGCGAACCAGAAGCCGAATGTGTCACCGTCGGAGGTGATCTTCAGGTCGACGAACTTGAAGTTGCCGATCGGGGCTGAAGCGAGTTCGCTGCTGGCGTCTTCCATAGTCGGTCTCTGGCCGGGAACGCGGATCATCCTGGTTTCTACCTTAACCACTGATACCTTGCCCTGGGAAACCTTGAGGAAGTACTGGTGGCTCTCGTCCTTGAAGAGGAGCATTCCGGCTGCCTCTGTCTCGCCTGCGGGTTTGAAATAGAGGCGTGAAGTCGCGTTGAACTTGTGGTGGTGCATCCTGCGAAGCACGATCGACGGGGTGTGAGGCTGGGTGGCCTTGCTATCTGAAATCGTCAGCTCAAGGAAGCCGGGCTTGTCGGTGAGCGAGTAATGGTCCTTTGCCGGGCCACGGAGAAGCAGCCAGGCCGGGTCAAGCTCGGGTGCAGAGAATTCATCGGTGAACTCGAAGTTGCCGAAGGTCACCTTGTCGCTGCGTTTCACGCCTTCGTGCCTTACTATCAGCGGAACGGTCTCGCCCTGGGGAAGGATCACCGGCCACTTGTCGGCAGTCCAGGTGACGGGCAGCATATGGGTCTCGCGGCCGAGGTTCTCGGCGTCGTTGCGGTACGGACGGTCGGCAAGGAACACTGCCCACCACTGCCCGTTGGCATCCTTCACCATATCGGCGTGGCCTGCGCAGATGATGGGGTTAGGCCTTGCAGGGTCGAGACCCACCTGGGTGAGGATGGGGTTGCCTTCGTATGAGACGAACGGGCCGAAAGGAGTCTTGCCCTTGAAGATGACCTCGGAGTGCTTCTCGTTGATGTTTGTGCCGCCCTCGGCGCACATCAGGTAGTAGGTGCCGTCGATCTTGTAGAGGTGCGGTCCCTCGATCCAGATGGGCTCCTGCTCGGGACGCGAGCCTTTGTTGACGATGATCTTGCGCTCGCCGATGGTGCGGTCGTTAGCAACGTCGAACTCGATGCAGCGGATGGTCCTGTGACCGCTGTAGTCTGCCTTGCCGTCAGGTGCGTCGTCATTGTTGACGATGTATGCGCGGCCGTCCTCGTCGAAGAAGAACGAGGGGTCGATGCCTTTCACTTCAGGAAGGTATATGGGATCTGACCAGTCACCCCACGGATCCTGGGTCTTCACGAAGAAGTTGCCGGCTCCCACATCGGTGGTGATCATATAGTAAGTCTTGTTGTGAGGATTGTACTTGATGTCAGGAGCGTAGATACCTCCGCTGACGCGCTGTCCGTCGAGATGGGGAAGATGCTCGGGACGGTCGAGGACATTGCCTATCTGCTCCCAGTTCACGAGGTCGCGGCTGTGGAAGATGGGAACACCCGGAAAGAACGAGAAGGTAGAAGTTACGATGAAGTAGTCTCCCTCACCGTTGCTGCACATACTCGGGTCGGAATACCAGCCGGCGAGCATCGGGTTGTAGACGTAGTCGTCGCCCGGCAGGGGATTCTGCGCATAAAAATCATCGTTGCCTTCATAATGGTAATTGTCGAAAAGGACGGTGCCCTGGGGAACGTCCACCGAGCAGGCGGCGGCCACAAGACCTGCCACAAGAACAATCAGTGTTTTCTTCATTTTGATGAGTTTTTATACAAAGATATTTTATCTTTTTGAATTTGATATCTTTGTCACAAGCAAACCCTCTCTCAGAAATGGAAGAACCCGTACTCAATTCCCACAACAAGGAGGAGCACCGTCCCAGCCACAGCTGCGAGCACATCCTCAACCGCACGATGGTCAATATGTTCGGCTGCCCGCGCAGCCGCAACGCCCACGTGGAGAAAAAGAAATCGAAGTGCGACTATCTGCTCGACTCCTGCCCCACCCCTGAGCAGGTGGCTGAGATTGAAGCCAAAGTCAACGAAGTGATAGCCCGCAACCTGCCTGTCACGGTGCGGTTCGTCCCCCGCGAGGAGGCCGCAGCCCTGGTGGACCTCAGCAAGCTGCCGGAAGATGCTTCGCAGACCCTGCGCATTGTCAGCATCGGCAACTACGACGACTGCGCCTGCATCGGTGCGCACGTGGAGAACACTTCCGAAATCGGAACGTTCAAGATCATCAGCCACGACTTCAACGACGGAGTGTGGAGGGTGAGATGGAAAGTCATCCCCAACGGTCAATAATCAGCATGAAAAAGATATTCGCCTCAGCCATCGCCGCCCTGCTGCTCTGCACCGCGGCCATCGCACAGAACTACAACGCCCTCGAAGAGGTGAAAGCCGACCGCCTCAAAGCCGCCGGAATGGAAGGAGCCTACCGCTTCGAAGAATACGCACTGACTCCGGCGCCGAAAGGCTACAGACCTTTCTACATCAGCCACTACGGTCGTCACGGAAGCCGCTATGCCTGGACCTCCAAGGCCTATACCGTCATAGGAGACGTCCTGTCCGAAGCTAAGGAAGCCGGCAATCTCACCGCCTTCGGAGAATCGTTCCTGAAGCGCTACCTCAGCTTCTGCGACGTGGCCATAGCCAACACCGGAGACCTGGTGGACCTCGGAGCGGATCAGCACGCCCGCATAGCCGCCGATATGGTCCGCAACTTTCCAAAGGTGTTTGCCGGCAACAAGCGTGTTGACGCCCTGTCGTCGGTCTCAGGCCGATGCATAGTCAGTATGGCAGCCTTCACCACCAGCCTGCAGAAGCAGGCTCCGAAGCTCGACATCCACGTGAAGTCGAACCATCTCGGAATGGGCATCGTGGCTCCGCCCGAGGCACCTAAGGGATATGTGCGCCACTTCGCCGGCGAAGACACCGACAGCCTGCAGCGCGAGAAGCTCGGCCAGTTCATCCTCCGCAAGGTGGACACCGACGGGATAATGGGCCATATCTTCAAGGACCCTAAGGCGGTGAAGCACACAGGCGGCACCACCGACTTCCTCTACTACCTCTATATGTTTATGGGCAACTACCCGAATAGCAGCGAACCGGCCCTCTTTGCCGACGTGCTTACCGACGAGCAGTTCGCCCAGCTCTGGGAAACATTCAATTACGACTCATATCTGACAGATGTGACCGCCAGGTATGAAATGATTCCTCTGCTGGAGGACATCGTCAGCAAGGCCGACATAGCCATAGTGAATCACGACACCGCAGCCGACCTGCGCTTCGGACACGATTATGTGCTGGAGGCTTTCATCGCCCTGCTGAACCTCGACGGCTTCGGCACGACGCCCAAGACTGCCGACGAGGTGAAATACTGGTTCCAGAGCTACCGCATCTGCAAGGCCACCAACCTGCAGTTCGTCTTCTACGGCTCCCGCAGCGGCGACAGGGGCATCCTCTTCAAGATCCTCTGGAACGGCAAGGAAGCCACCATTCCGGCTCTCGAACCTGTCTCAGGTCCGTACTACCGTTGGGATGACTTCCGTGCCTTTGCTCTCCGGATTATGGCTGAGCATCCGGAGATATTGAAACCCTGACGGATATTTCGTATATTTGGTAAACAAAGCTGAAGACAATGAAAAAGATCGCAGTAATCCTTGCGACACTGATGCTCTCGTCGGCTGCCTATGCGCAGAAAGTGGACGGCTACGGCATTCCCGTCAACAACATCGACATCCAGGTTTCTGACGCTACAGGAGAGACCTTTGTCTCAACCTTCGCCGTAGCGGTCGCTGCGACTGCAAGTGCCATGTTCAAACAGGATCCCAATTTAGAAATGGTCGGGTGGACTCCGTTTTTCTCCGCCGGCTATGAACATCACTTTGCCGACACGAGGTGGAATGTCGGAGGCGAAGCGGGATACTGGCATGTCGGTTCGCGCGCTAAAGACACCGGCATCGTCACCCACAACCACCTTGCAGTCGTCGCTGCCACCGGCAAGATATACTACAAGCCCCGTGGCATCTGCAAGCTCTATGGAGGCCTGAACCTCGGTCTCGGCGTAATCAGTTCCTCTGAGGATCCCCTCTTCCCCGCCTTCCAGCTCAACCCCATCGGAATGCGCCTCGGCAATGAGCGTGTCGCTTTCCTCCTGGAGCTGGGCGTCGGCTACCGAGGCATCGTCCAGGCCGGCGTCACCTTCGGACTGTAACAAACAAAAGAGCCGGGCTTGATTCAGTCCGGCTCTTTCATATATTGAAGCAAGCGCAAGAGTTACGACTCTTCCAGATGCTTGCGGTCGTGTTTGTAGGCTTTCCTCTTGTGCTGATTCCAGGTGCCGTATATTTCTGAGACACGGCCCGAGGTCATAAACACAGGGATGTCCTCGACGCGGATCTTCTCCATAAGCTTTGCAAACTCCTCGTTGGTGAGGATAGCTTCGAGCTCAACCTTCTTCTCGTTGGAATAGCCGCCGGTGACTTCGTAGAGAGTAACGCCGCGCACCAGGTCGTGCACGATGAACTCCTGAAGCTCCTGATAGCGCGGAGTGATGATGCACACGCGCTTGCGGGCGTTGAGGCCGGCAGTAAAGTGGTCCACCATCATACCGTTGATCCAGGTGCCTATGAAGCCCATCAACACAAGGTAAAGCGAATTGCCGGGAACTGCGAAAGCAGAGCAGCAGATTATAGCTCCGGCCACAGTCACGGACGTGCCGATGTCGATATGGGCATACTTGTTCACAATCTTGGCAATGATGTCAAGACCGCCGGTCGACGCGTTTATCCTGAACAGTATGGCCTGCGACAGGCTCAGGATCAGCACGAAACAGAACAGGTAGAACCAGTAGTCAATGTCACCTCCTGCCCAGTCGAACAGTTTGGACGGATCGATGCCGAACTTCTTGTCAATAGCCTCGAACAGCCACAGCCAGGGCGACAGCACCAGCGCAGTATAGACCGTTTTGGCGCCGAACTCCTTACCGATAAGGATAAAAGCCAGCACCAGAAGGATCAGGTTGATGATGAAAGTGAGGGCAGACACCGGAATCCCGGTAATCCTGAAAATCACGATGGAAAGACCTGAAATGGAACCAACAATCAGTTTGCTGGGCTGAAGGAAATAGTGCACCGCCACGGCAGCCACCATCATGCCGAAAGTCATGATGAGGAACTCCTTGAAGAACTTCCCGCTCTTGAAATATTCCTTCGTCTTAGCGTCCATATCAGAAAGCCACGCTCAGTCCTGCACTTCCGTAATAAAGCAAATCCTGGTAGAGAGGAGAATAGCCGAATCCGGCCTTGATGGGCAGCGACAGCCAGTCAGTGAGTTCGAAGGTATAGCCGGCCTCGAGCATCATATTGTTGATGGCAAAGCCGCCCTCGTTCTCATAGTAGGGAGAAGCGTGGGTCAGCGCACCGAAGGTAGCCTGTACGTTGAAATTGCCGACGCTGTAGGGAACTGCCAGCTCAAGGTACTGAGAGAAGTTCTGTTTTGTCTCAGCCCAGTTCAGGTCGTCGCCATAGAGCGAAGTATAGAGAGTCAGAGAAGCAGGAACCACACCCGGGAGGGTATATCCGATGCCGAGCTCGCCCATATCGCCGAAGTAGTTGTTGAACTCCAGGTGGAAACCGTGAGTCTCGGCGTAGAAGGTGAACTGATACTCAGAATAGTGGTCGGTAGGTTTCTCGCCACCTACGATGGGCTTGGCGTGGAAAGACTGGTATGTCCAGAAATATGCCTCTGCATAGAAGTTCTCATCAGCGCTGGTGAAGTTCAGACCGATGTCGAAAGAAGCACCGGGGCCTCCGACAGGGTCGTTCTTCATACCCCTCCAGATATACTCGCTCATAAACTCCTTGTCGGCCATGAAACCGAGAGTCTGGGCAGAAACACCATTGACAAGGCCGAGCAGCGCTACGGCAACCAATACTATCTTTTTCATATTATTTTCTTTTTTTGCTGCTTGACGGCGTGATTTGTTTTTCTTTGATTTGATAACTGACCATACTACGAGAGCGGCCACTACAACAGCGATGAGCACGAGGATGGTGCCATTGAGGTTGTCACCCTTGACCCTCGACCACATCTTGAGAAGTTTTTCGGTATCCTGGTCGGTGTCGTGCATCAGAACGCACTTGTCCATAACGGACTTGTCAGGATAGAAAATCGGATTGAGGAGAACTGAGTCAGCCTCGGGGCCGAAGAAATAAGAAGCGTCTACAACCTCGGCGTAGCGGGAATCCTGCGCCAGTTCCTCCTGGCTGGCAAGAACCTCGGGAGTTCCGATGACGCTCACGTAGCCGATGACGTCCATGTTGCGTATGGCGTTCTCGCTCATACACATATAGTTGATGAAGTAGTTGGCGGCCTTGGTGTTGACAGCATACTTGGGGATAACCCAGCCGTCGAAGAAGCAGTTGCTGCCCTCCTCAGGAACCACATAGTTCAGTTTCACGCCCACGTCGCCGGCCTCGTTGATGGCCCACATAGCATCGCCTGACCAGGTCCAGTTGACCCAGGCCTTCTCCTGAGTCATCATTTCCTTGCCGAAGTCTGCCTCCCAGCCGGAAACGTTCTTCTTGGCCTCCATAAGGAGAGCCTCGACCTTGGCGATAGACTCGTCGCTCACGTCATACATCAGCTTCTTGGCATCGACGGTGCCGTTGGCGATACCCTCGCTGTTGAGATAGATAAGCAGCGGGCTGTAGATGTCGCGGAACGCGTCCTTCATAAAGAGCTTCTGCTCGAACTTGGGATTCAGGATGGCGCCCCAGGTAGAAACCTCGGAACGGTCGACATACTTCTCGTTGTACATAAAGCCGACGGTTCCCCACATATAGGGCACTGAATAGTCGTTGGCGTTCTTGCCGGGAGTGTTCATGGCGTTGAACTCCTCGATGGCGAAGGGAGCCACGTTCTTAGTGTAGTCGGGAGTCGAACCGTAGTTGCGGTCGAGCGGAAGGGCCAGACCGTGGTTGATCATCCTTTCGATTATATAGTCAGAAGGGCACACGAGGTCATAGTCAGCCTGTCCCCTCTCGATCTTAGCGAGCATTACTTCATTGATGTCGAACACCTGATAGATAATCTCAACCTTCTCCCCAGTCTGCTCGTAATACCACTCCTCGAACTCGTCGAGAAGGTCTTCGTCGATGTAGTCAGACCAGTTGTAGATTTTCAGTTGGTGCGCCCTGTCGCCGGAATTACCGCCCGAGCAGGCACAAACCGCCATTGCACACGCGAAGCAGAGTGCAACTTTCAATAGTTTTTTCATTTCAGAGAATTGTTTTGAGTGTTGTTTTTAGACCGCAGGTTCATAATAATAAGGACTGCCAGCACGACCACGAACACGATGGTGATCATCGGGCGCAGCTCGGGAGTAAGTCCACCCTTGCGGGAATCTGCGTAGATGTATGTGGACAGTGTCTGCAGGCCATTGGTGCCGACATTGAAGACACTGACTTCGAAATCGTCGATTGAGAGGATGAACGACAGGAAGAATCCGCTCACCATACCGCTCCTGATCTGAGGGAGGATCACCTTGCGCAGGGCCTGCGAAGGAGTGGCTCCGAGATCGAGGGCGGCCTCGAAGGTGTTGGGATTCATCTGCTTGAGGCGCGGCATCACGCTGAGCACGACATAAGGAGTGCAGAAGGTGATGTGGCAGAGCGTCAGGGTCACATAGCCCTGAGTGACTCCGAGACTGACGAACAGCAGGAACAGCGAAACGCCGGTGATGATGTCGGCATTCAGTATAGGAATGTTGTTCATCGTGTTCATCGCAGACTTGAAGCGCTTGTTGCGCAGGTTGTAGATGCCGATGGCTGACACGGTTCCGAGCGCAGTTGAAACGATGGCGGCCACAAGTCCTATGATGAGGGTGTTGAGGACGGCGCTCATCAGGGCCTCGTGCTGGCCGCTGGTGAACAGCGAACGGTAGAGGCCGGTGGAAAAGCCGGTCCAGTTGCCGAGCACCTTGGCCTCGGTGAAAGAGAAGATGGCGATGACTATCATCGGCGCGTAGAGCAGCACGAGCAGTATCCAGATGTATGCTTTGGCAAGGAAGTTCTTCATTATATCAGTCCTCCTGCGGCCGAAGCCTCTTCTTTATCGTCATTGAACAGATTGGTCACCACGATCAGGATGAGCATTATCAGCGAGAGCAGTGCACCGTAGTTCCACATTCCGTTGTTGATGTTCTCCTGGATGATGGTACCGAACAGCTTGATGTTGTTCATAGTCAGCAGCTCCGCGATGGCGAAGGTGGAGATGGTGGGCATAAACACCATCATTATACCGCTCACGACGCCTGGCATCGAAAGCGGAAGAGTTACCTTCGTGAAAACCTCACGGTTGCTTGCGCCGAGGTCCTGGGCAGCCTCGCTGTAGCTCTTGTCGATCTTCTGGAGCACAGTGTAGATGGGCAGGATCATAAACGGCAGATAGTTGTAGACCATACCGAAGATGAGGGTAGCCTGCCCCAGCGGCACTTTCATAAAGCCGAAGAGGGCCACGGTGGCAAGGGTGCGCATCAGCACGTTGATGAACATCGGTATGAGGAACAGGGCCACCATCACCGACGCACTGCGGAAATGGGAGCGGCTGAGTATGTATGCGGCGGGATAGCCGAGCAATATGCAGATGACGGTCGTGATGAGGGCGATGCCGATGGAATAGATCAGCGTATTGACGGACTCACGCTCGTTGATGAAAGTGCGGATGTTCTCGAAGGTGAAGTTGCCCTGAGGGTCGCGGAAGGCATAGAGCACTACCAGCACCAGCGGAAGCACTATGAAGAACAGCATGAAGATCAGGTAAGGGATGCTCCAGCTGCTGCGACGGCCGAAAAACTGTTTGATCTTTCCCATCTCTATTTCTCAGCTTTGCGGACGCGGATGTCTTCGGGAAGGATCTTGATGCCGACGAGGTCTCTCTCGTCCCACACGTCGTTGGTGGCTACATAGACGTTGTCGCGGTCCTCAGTCATTACGGTGAGGTAATAGTGATTTCCCTTGTAGAGGATGAAGCGGACGTCACCCACCAGCTCTGCATTGTCGATGTCGTCGAGCAGGTCTACCTTGTCGAAGTCGACGTCAACCAGCACGTCGATCTTCTCGCCCTGCCAGAGAGCCTGGGGAAGGCACTCGAAGGTGATGCCGAGCATCTCCACGTGTGTCTCGTCGACCAGTTTGCCCTCGAAGGTGTTGCAGGTGCGCTCCTTCTTCATCACCTGGATGTCCTGCGGCTTGATGATCATAGCCACCTTCATTCCGGCTTCGAAGGGATTGTAGTCCTGGATCACTATCTCGTAGCCTTCGTCGGTGATGACGGTTATCTCGTAGTGGATGCCCTGGAACACGCAGGACTGGACTGTGCCTTCGAACTGGCCGGCCTTGTTGGGAGCCTCCATCAGGTAGATGTCCTCCGGGCGGATCACTACATCCACGGGATTGTTTTCTCCGAAGCCTTCGTCCACGCAGTCAAAGTCGTGGCCGAGGAAGCTGACCTTGCGGTCGCATATCATAGTGCCGTCGAGAATGTTGCTCTCGCCGATGAAGTCGGCTACGAACGCATTCACGGGCTCGTTGTAGATGTCTATGGGGGTTCCTGCCTGCTGGATCACGCCGTCGTTCATCACAACGATGGTGTCGCTGAGCGTGAGGGCTTCCTCCTGGTCGTGAGTCACATAGAGGAATGTCACACCGAGCTTCTCGTGGATTTCCTTGAGCTCGATCTGCATATCCTTGCGCATCTTGTGGTCAAGAGCGCTCAGAGGCTCGTCGAGAAGCAGCACTTCAGGGGAGTTGATAAGGGCACGGGCGATGGCCACACGCTGCTGCTGTCCTCCTGAGAGCGACTCCACGTCGCGCCACTCATAGTCGGTCATATTGACCATCTTGAGGGCTTTGCGGACACGCTGCTCGATCTCCTTTTCCGGAACTTTGTTGAGTTTCAGGCCAAAAGCGACGTTGTCGTAGACGTTGAGATGAGGAAAAAGCGCGTAGCGCTGGAATACCGTGTTTACTGGGCGTTTGTAGGGCGGGATCGAGTTCATATGCTCTCCGCCTATCTCTACCGTACCTTCGTCCGGGGTTACGAAACCTGCAAGGATTCTAAGAAGTGTGGTCTTTCCACAACCGGACGGACCGAGAATGGTGATGAATTCACCTTTCTTAACATGCAAATTGACATCATTCAGAACTTGTTTGTCTCCGAACCACTTAGAGATATGGTCCAGACTGATGATGAAATTTGAGTCTTTCATTAGGCAGCGTTATGATGGGTAGGGTATAATAAAGTATGTATTTATATTTTGCGTCGCAAAGATTGCAAAAAAATAGATAAAAACAAGACAAATCCGATATCTTTGCCGCATGAGAAGTATCAAGTCCTATCTTGTCCTGGCGCTCGACGGCCTGCTTATGGGTGCAGCCAATGTCATCCCGGGTGTTTCAGGCGGCACTATCGCCTTTTTGACAGGTATTTACAAGGAGCTTGTGGATTCGCTGAAATCCATCGACGCAACTGCTGTCAAACTGTTTTTCAAGGGAAAGTTCAAGGAATTCTGGAAAGCCATAAACGGCAATTTCCTGCTTGCTGTCTTTGCGGGTGTCGTCATAAGCATCTTTTCGCTTGCCAAGCTGATGCAGTACCTGCTTGAGGCACACCCCGTGCAGGTATGGTCGTTCTTCTTCGGACTGATACTGGTTTCCACCGCCTTCATCCTGAAGGACCTCGGCAAGTTCACCATCAAGAACGCGCTTAGCTTCTTGGTCGGAGCCGCCCTCGGCGTGTTCATTTGCATCGCCACTCCGGCCACCACGCCGGACAGCCTGCTCTTCATCTTCCTCTGCGGAGCCATCACCTTCTGCACGATGATCCTCCCCGGCATTTCCGGCAGTTTCATCCTGCTGCTCCTCGGCAAATATGCATTTATGCTCGATGCCGTCACCGAGCTCAGGATAGTCATCCTGCTGGTGTTCGCCGCAGGCGCCCTTGTCGGCCTGCTGTGCTTCTCGCACTTCCTTTCGTGGCTGCTGAAGAAATACTACAACGCCACCCTCAGCATGCTCTGCGGCCTTATGTGCGGCTCGCTGCTGAAAGTATGGCCCTGGAAGGAAACTCTCCCCACAGGCACCGACCACGTGCTGCTGCCCTCCCAATATGCAGGCGACCCGCAACTTGCATCAGCGATAATCTGGATGCTCGTCGGGGCCGCACTTGTCGCAGCCATCAATCTGGCTGCCGCAAAATCCAAGAAATAAGAGGCTACTTAACTTTGGCCGCCCAGCCGTTGAAATCGGTGATGGCGCCCTTGCTCCAGCAGCTGCCCACCGCGTAGGTAATCTTGCGGTACCTCGCATCGCAGAATGCCAGCGCATTGTCTTCAAGGCCGTCAAATTCGAAGCGTTCTGCCATCGGCACTACTATGCCGACACCCATATTGCCCTCGCCGGGAACGCTTTCCCAGGCAATGATGTAGTCCTTGCCGACTTCGTTCATTTCAACGCCGCGTTTTGCAAAACCTGCGGCCACGCTGATGTCTCGGCTGCTGTTGATGTTGTATTCGTCAGCAACCTCGCAGAAAAGTTGATTTTCGCGAAGGGTTATCTTGCGTTTTAGGGATATCTTGTCCTCTCCCACTGTCCACTCGGGATAGCTCAAGGTGAAAGTCACGTGGCCTGCAGTCTGCTCCACGATCTCGAAAGACTCGAAATTGGCGTGAGGGAATATCAGCGAGTCGTCAGCCACGAGCACCGTGCCGCCGTCGTTCAGGCTGGCAGCCATCGCGGCCTTGCGGTCCTTCACGACAGTCTGTTTGCCGTCCTGTGCCTTGAGAATGGCCTCGAAGCCGTCTGTTATCACAGGATTCTTTGCGCCGTTAAGACGGAAGCTGACCAGGGAGTTCTGGAAGACGCAGTCTCCGTTGGCGTCGATTGTTGCAGTTGCAGCGGGTTGTTTCTGGCAAGACACTATTGCGGCTGCCATTATGATCATTAAGAATAGTTTTTTCATATCAGATGTTTGTTTTGTCTATTGGTTGCGCCTTGCAGCAATTATCGTTCCGAAAGTTTGCGGAGTGCCGATGTTGACCTGCGGCGTTTGATGCAGTATGAAGTGAATGTGCTTATGGCCAAGACAGCTACTACGCCTGCCACCGAATAGCTGACAGCGGGGCTGAGCGCCAGTCCGCCGTTGACGTGCGGGGCGATCAGGAAGTAAGACACGCAGATATATGTGAGGAATGATGCAGGTATCGAGAAGAACAGATGCTTGCGGGTTTTTGAGAGATACTTGGCGAAGGTCCAGAGCATCACGGTTGCGACAACCTGGTTGCAGATGCCGACGTAGTTCCACAGTACGCTGAAGTCAGCCATGCACAGGATGGCGGCCACGACGAAGACGGGCATTGCAAGGATAAGACGGTTGCGGACAGGGGTCTGATTGACTTTCATCACGTCTCCGAGCATAAGTCGAAGGCTGCGGAAAGCCGTGTCTCCTGAAGTTATGGGGCAGATCACCACGCCGAGGATGGCGATCACCGCTCCCACTTTGCCTAGCCATTCGTTGCAGAGCGTATTGACTATGATGGCAGGAGTGTTGCCGTCAGAAGCCGCAGCGTTCAGGCCTTCAGGGCCTCCGAAATAGTTGATGGCAGCCGTAGCCCATATCATTGCCACTATGCCTTCGGTGATCATGGCGCCGTAGAACACTGTACGGCCGTGTTTCTCGTTCTGGATGCAGCGCGCCATCATCGGCGACTGGGTGGAGTGGAATCCTGATATGGCTCCGCAGGAGATCACCACGAAAAGCATCGGGAAGAGTATGAACTTGTCGGGCTGGGAGTGGAAATTGCGGAACGAGTCGGCAGAAAGTTCCAGCATCGGCAGGTTGCCGCCGGCGTGCCTTACTATCATCGCTCCGCCGATGGCCAGGGCCATGAAGAGCAGCAGCAGGCCGAAGACGGGATAGATCTTGCCGATTATCTTGCTGATGGGAAGCAGTGTCGCAAGGACGTAATATGCAAAGATTACGATCACCCAGAACAGCTTGCTCACCGGAAGCATGCTGTTGAGCAGGTCGGCGGGTCCGGTGACGAACGAACAGCCCACGCAGATGAGGGTGAATGCGAGGAACACGTTCATAAACTTGCGGGCTCCGCGGCCGAGGTACTGGCCGACGACGACCGGCATGCTGCGGCCGTTGGCTCTGATGGACATCATTCCGCTGAAATAGTCGTGGGCGGCTCCCATAAACACGCAGCCGAGCGTGATCCAGAGGTATGCCATCGGGCCGTAGGCGGCTCCGAGGATGGCTCCGAAGATGGGGCCGAGGCCGGCGATGTTCAGGAACTGGATGATATAGACCCTC
This sequence comes from Bacteroidales bacterium, assembly GCA_017519185.1. Classification (GTDB taxonomy): domain Bacteria; phylum Bacteroidota; class Bacteroidia; order Bacteroidales; family UBA932; genus Equibacterium. Next base: position 144,566 of record JAFWSX010000018.1, read on the forward strand.
CAGGTCTTCATTGGCTCATAGTCGACGCCGTCGCGCATACGGAAGCACGGTGTCTGGCGGGAAGGGTCAGCGCGGAAGAGTTTCTTTTCTACGAATCTGCCGTATGTGAAGAATCCGGCAATGAGGAAGGTGATGCAACAAAGGAACGTAATCATTGCAGTCGTGTTTCGGCCGCAAATTTGGGCATTTTTATATAAAAATACAATTTAATGCTATCCACAATCGCACCGGACAGCTGCTGGCGCAGGGTCAGCGGCTGCGCCCGTAACGCAGGAAAGCAAGGTCTTCGGGAAACTCGCTAGTGGCAGCTGGCGTCCAGCCCAGCGGCTCAGAGGGCACGAAAACGCTCGGGCGAGAAATGATAGATGCACATAAACACCAATCCATTTTAACAAACGGCAAAAGGACAATTCGGAATCCGGCCGGGAAATGAGCCCTTTTCCCGGCCGAACGCTTCAAAAACCGCAACACGGCCGGAAAAACGCCCTTTTTCCCGGCCGAGACGTCCTACAAATAACAGGGCGCATCAGCGCCGTGGCGGAGTGTGGGATGTGTCCGAAGGACACGAGCCACGGAGCCACCCGGGTTCTGCAAAGCAGGTTCCGGCATGTCCCCCTCGAGGGGGATGTCGCGAGCGACAGGGGGTGAAATCTGTCCCGACCGGGCACAAAAAAGGTCGGTTTCCACCGACCTTTTCTGTGATCCGGTTGGGATTCGAACCCAAGACCCACAGCTTAGAAGGCTGTTGCTCTATCCAGCTGAGCTACCGGACCAGTATGACGGCGGCAAATGTAGCAATAAAAACGGAAAATACTACATATTAGCCGAGGAATCCCCGCATGAAAGAAGTCGGCGGAATCTCCTTGTCAGACACCGGCACGAAGAAATGCAGGAAGTTCAGCAGGCGGTGCGCCTCGCCATATTCCGCAGAATTCTTCGGCACCGTGGCGAGTATGCGTTCCGCGTGGACACGGAACACCGCAAACTCCATCAGATATGCCGAGTTGAAGAGCACGTCAGCCTCCTCCTGGAACGGATAGATCCACTTCACCTCGTTGCGGCGCACCATCGGCCAGTTGGAGATGGTCTCCTGAGCCGTGAACGCCCCGCAGTTGAAATCGCGCACAATCCTGCGCAGCAGGCGGTTGTCACTAGTCGGAATGCAGTTGTGGTCGTCCAGCGAGATGCTGGTGATGGTATTGATGAAAATCTTGTACTTGGCAGATGCCGGAACCCTATCGGTGAGACGCGGATTTAGAGCGTGGATGCCCTCTATCAGCAGGACAGTTCCCTCCTCCATCCTCAGTTTCCTGCCGTTGAATTCGCGAAGGCCGGTGACGAAATTGAAGTGCGGAACCTCGACCTCCTCTCCCGCTATCAGCCGCATCAGGTCGGACTGAAGGTAGTCGTGATCCACGGTGTCAAAATTGTCGAAGTCATAACTGCCATCGGGGAGTTTCGGAGTCTCCACCCTGTTCACGAAATAGTCGTCTGTAGAGAACGATATAGGCCTCAGACCGCAGGCCATCAGCTGCACGCTCAGACGCTTGCAGAAGGTGCTCTTGCCACTGCCTGAAGGGCCTGTGATGAGCACCACGCGCACCGGATCCTTCGAATAGAAGCGGCGTTCGATCTCCTCGGCAATCTGCACGATCTTCTTTTCCTGCAAGGCCTCTGCTATCTGCACCAGGTCAGACACCTTGCCGTCCAGGCAGGCCTTGTTCACGTCACCGACATTGTCGAGCTTCATAATGCGGTTCCACCTCTGCATCTCGGCGAAGACCTCGAAGGTCTTGGGCTGCGAGTAGAACGGAGCCAGGGTGTCGGGATTGTGGCGGTCAGGCACACGGAGCAGCATTCCGCTGTGGAAGAATGTGAGCTCCCACTTCCTGAGGTAGCCGGAACTCGGCACGAGTGCGTCATAGAAATAGTCCGCTGTGCCGTCGAGGGTGTAGTAGCCCACATAGATGTCACCGCTGGTCTCGAGCAGCTTCACCTTGTCGTCATAGCCAAGCCTGCGGAAGAGCTCGATGGCCTCCTGGCTTCGGACCTCGTGGCGGTAGAAAGCGATGTTGCGGGCAACTATCTTCTTCATCCTGGAGCTGATGCTCTTCACGTCGGCAGCCGTCAGTTCCGTGCCGTTCCCCTTGTCCACCATACAGTAGTAGCCCTTGGAGATGGGGCGGCGCAGAACCACCTTGCAGTTCGGGAACAGATCTTTGGCCGCCTTGCAGAGCAGAAAGCAGAGCGAGCGGCAGTAGACGTTGCGTCCGCCGTAGCTGCGGTAGTCGAGGAACTCCACCTCCTTGTTGTTGTATACCGCGTATTTCAGGCCCTCGGCAACGTGGTTGACCTTGGCGGCCAGGATGTCGTAGGGCTTGTCGAACTCGAATTCACGGGCCATCTTCAGCAGGGTTGTCCCCTCCTTGAAGTACTTCCTTGTCCCGGTGTTCTTGCAGAAAATCTCAATCATAGCTGTTGCGTTTAGCTACATTACCACGCCATAGAGCAAAATGCCCACTCCGGCTGCGGCAAACATCACATATATTGGGTTGACTTTTTTCCAGACAGCATAGAAACTTGCGAGGCAGATGATTACGCTGCTCCAGTGAAAGAATGTCTCGCGGTTGACGAACATTATCGCAGCAGCGGCTATCATACCCACGAGAATGGGCCGCATCCAGAGCAGTGCCCCGCGCATATAGCGGTTGTCCTTCACGCTTCGGTAGAAGATGGTCAGGGCGAGCATTATGGTCATCGGGGGCAGGCAGCAGGCGATGGTGGCCAGCAGGGAGCCCCACACGTTGCCGGTGACCGTATAGCCCACATAGGTCGCACAGTTGATGGCAATCGGGCCTGGGGTCATCTGCGACACGGCCACTATGTCGGCGAACTGAGCCTCGGTGAGCCAGCCGTGCTGCGTCACGATCTCGTTACTGATGAGGCTTATCATCGCATATCCCCCACCGAAGCCGAAGAATCCTATCTTGAGGTATGAAAGGAAAAGCTGCCAGTAGATCATTGCCCGAGCTCCTCCTTTTTGCCGACGCAGCAGAGCACGATGCCCAGTACTGCACCGAAGATCAGCATATAGATGGGTGAAAGACCCGTGAAGCATATCAGCGCGAGGGCAGCGAAGCCCAGCGCCATCTGCCAAACGTTCATCTTGATGAGCATCTTCACGCACGGCACGGCAATCAACCCCACCACGCAGGGACGCAGCCCCTTGAAGGCTGCAGCCACTATCTCGTTGTCACGGATGCCGGTAAGGAAGATGGCCACGACCAGCATTATGCCGAAGGTCGGGACCACGAGGCCGGCTACTGCGAAGAACGCTCCCCAGAAGCCCTTCATCCTGTAGCCAACGAAGACGGCTGTGTTGAGAGAGAACGGGCCGGGAACTGACTGGGCCAGCGTGAACTGGTCCCTGAAATCCTCCAGGTCGAACCACTTGCGACGGTCCACGATCTCGTGCTCAATGACCGGCACGATGGCATAGCCGCTGCCCAGGGTGAAGGCCCCGATCTTGAAAAAAATCCAGAAAAGTTCCCAGAGACGACGCATCCGACCTACTTTTTCCTCTCGTCGGGAACAACGTTGTAGAGCGTATGCCCGTCGGGCGTATGTTTTTGTTTCTCAAACAGTTGAGATAATGTAACAAAAGTGTAACCCTGCTCCAGCAGCTGCGGAATGGCCTCATCGAGGGCTTCAACAGTGGCTTCGTTACCCTCGAAGTCGTGCAGCAGGTAGATGGCTCCCGGCTCGGCATTTTCAAGGATGCCTTTAAGGCGTTCTTCCTTGCCTACGGCGCCCACCCAGTCGTTGCAGCCCTTGCCGCAGATGAAGGTCAGGTCTATCCAGTCGTACATCTCGGGTTTCACGTTGATATAAGGGGGCCGGAAGAACCTGGGCCTGGTACCGGTGATCTTCTCTATCATATCCGAAGTGGCCTCGATCTCTTCCTTCACCTGAGCCTCGTCGAGCCGCGACATCTGGGTGTGGGTGAAAGAATGGTTGCCTATCTCGCAGCCCTGCTTCACGGCTCTTTTCATATTTTCGGCCGTATCGTCGTTGATGTTGCTTCCGATTACGAAGAAGGTGGCGGGAACATTGTATTTCTGAAGGACGTCCAGCATGGCCGACTCGGTGGTCAGGTTGGGGCCGTCGTCAAATGCGAGGGCAAGATATTTGGCAGGCTCCTTGGGCGTGCAGGCAACAACTGCTGCGGCAAGGCAGGCCAGAGTGCAGACTCTTGATAGTATTCTCATGACGGTTGGGTTTAAAAACCATTAAAGTTAATCAAAATAATTATCTTTGTCCGCACTAACTATAACAGAACCGTCAGATGCCTACTATTTCCAACCGCGGCAAAAGGATGCCTGAATCTCCGATTCGCAAGCTTGCCCCTCTGGCTGAACAGGCCAAGGCTAAAGGCACAAGAGTCTATCACCTCAACATCGGCCAGCCGGACCTTCCGACTCCCCAGGTCGCGATAGACGCCATCCGCAACATCGACCGCAAGGTGCTGGAGTACAGTCCGAGCCAGGGCTATCGCAGTTACCGTGAGAAACTTGTGGGCTATTACAAGAAGTTCAACATTAACCTCGACGCTGACGACATCATCATCACCACCGGAGGAAGCGAGGCCGTGCTCTTCGCATTTATGTCCTGCCTCAACCCCGGTGACGAGATCATCGTTCCGGAGCCAGCCTATGCCAACTATATGGCTTTCGCCATCTCGGCAGGAGCAGTCATCCGCACTGTCGTGACCACCATCGACGAAGGCTTCTGCCTGCCGAAGGTCGACAAGTTCGAGGAACTCATCAACGAGCGCACCAAGGCCATCCTCATCTGCAACCCCAACAACCCGACGGGCTACCTCTACTCAAGGGCAGAGATGAACCAGATCCGTGACCTTGTCAAGAAATATGACCTTTACCTCTTCAGCGACGAGGTCTACCGCGAGTTCATCTATACCAACTCTCCTTACATCAGCGCCTGCCACCTGGAGGGCATCGAGCAGAACGTGGTGCTCATCGACTCCGTTTCGAAGCGCTACTCAGAGTGCGGCATCCGCATCGGCGCCCTCATCACCAAGAACAAGGAGCTGCGCAAAGCCGTGATGAAGTTCTGCCAGGCCAGGCTGTCGCCTCCGCTCATAGGCCAGATTGCCGCCGAGGCTTCGCTGGACGCTCCGGAGCAGTACGGCATCGACACCTACGAAGAGTATGTCGAGAGGCGCAACTGCCTCATCGACGGGCTCAACAAGATTCCGGGAGTCTACTCCCCCATCCCTATGGGTGCATTCTACACCGTTGCAAAACTTCCGGTGGATGACGCCGAGAAGTTCTGCGCCTGGTGCCTCACAGACTTCACTTACGAAGGCGCTACGGTGATGATGGCTCCGGCCAGCGGCTTCTACACTACCCTCGGCCTCGGCCGCAACGAGGTCCGTATAGCATACGTCCTCAAGAAGGACGACCTGAAGCAGGCCCTCATCGTCCTGCAGAAAGCTCTCGAAGCCTATCCTGGCAATACCGGCAAATAAAATAAAACTATGGAAAATCTCGACAACAGCAACATCAGCGAGAGAAGCTGGGTGGCAGCTCTTCTCCTCTGCATCTTCTTCGGCGTTTTCGGCGCACACCGTTTCTATGTAGGCAAGATCGGCACAGCCATCCTGATGCTCGTCACTCTGGGCGGACTCGGAATCTGGACCCTTGTCGACCTCATCATTATCATCTGCCAGGATTTCAAGGACAAGGAAGGCAAAGTCCTCAAGAATCAGTAGCAGCGCATATGAGAAAGCTTCATTTTCTGTCGGCACTTGTGCTGACCGTTATGGCTGCGTGCAGCCCCGCCAAAGATGTAGAGGTCGGTCCTTATACGGTGTCTGTCATCAGCAAGAACGTATACCATATCCAGGATTACAACAGTTCCAATCCTGCCGGTGAGACCTTTGCCGCTGACGGCACTCTCACCCATTTCAACAATTGCTCGGACATCTACCTGCTGGTCGGCAAGAAGGAGGCTCTGGTCATCGACCTGTCGAATCCCATCAACTGGGCAGACAATGCTGCCGAATCGCTCCGCTCGCTGGTTTTCGAGCGTGCCCAGGGCAAGCCTCTGACCATCACGTTCACTCACAACCACGGTGACCACACTGGTATGCTTCCGGATTTCATCGACGATCCTGAGGTGAAGTTTGCTCTGCCGCGCGTGGATATGGCGCGTCTGGCCCAGCGTTATCCCGATGTCGACTGCCGTTTCTTCGACGAGGGGGAAGTCTTCGATCTCGGCGGGATGCAGGTGGAGGCTATCGCCGTTCCGGGCCACACTGCCGGCTCGATGGTCTATCTGCTGCGCGGACAGGACATCCTGTTCACTGGTGACGCCATCGGTTCTGGCCACGGCGTATGGATATTCAATGCGGATGGTTTCAGGAATTATGTCTCGGCTGTTCCGCATCTCATCGCTACCCTGGAGGCCCGCAACGTGGATTTCGGCAAGTTGCGGATCTATGGCGGCCACTACTGGCAGAAGGACTGGCTGAATCTTCCTGAGGGTACTGAGCTTGGCAATGAATATCTGCGTGATATGCAGGCTGTCGTGAATGAGATCGTGGCCGGCACTGCCGCCACCGAGCCGTCGAATCTGGGACGTCAGGGACTCGACACCTACTTCCGTCACGGCCAGGCCATCGTCACCTGGAGCGCCGAGCAAGCCGCCCAGTTCCGCGCCGGCGAATAGCCTTATTGCGGCTGCTGGCGCAGGGCAAGCGGCTGCGTACAAGGTCTGCTAAAACAGTGCAGACCTTGTACATTATTGCACGGATATCAAGGCGGCATCAGCCGCGTGGCGGAGTGTGCGCAATGTCCGAAGGACACGAGCCACGGAGCCACCCGGACGAAGGACAGGCGTAGCCTGGCAGGAGTCCGGCATATGCCCCTCGGCAGGGGCTCCGCGAAGCGGTGGGGTTGATACGCACAAAAATAGCCGACAATCTGTCGGCTATTTTTGTGCGGGCGAAGGGACTCGAACCCTTACGCCTTACGGCACTAGATCCTAAGTCTAGCTTGGCTACCAATTACAACACGCCCGCAAAAAGGCTACGCCAGTCAATTAGTATGACTGGGCGATAGCTATGAAGTCGTCAGCCTTGAGAGAGGCACCGCCGATGAGGCCACCGTCGATGTCAGGGCAGGCGAAGAGCTCCTTGGCATTGCTGGGTTTGCAGCTGCCGCCGTAGAGGATGGTGATGTCCTTTGCCAGGTCGCCGAACTTGGCTGCAAGAGTCTTGCGGATGAAAGCGTGAACTTCCTGTGCCTGCTCGCTGGTGGCAGTGACGCCGGTACCGATGGCCCATACGGGCTCGTAGGCAATCACAACCTTAGCCATCTGCTCTGCGGTAAGACCGAAGAGAACCTCCTCGAGCTGAGCCTTGATCACATTGAAGTGATTGCCGGCCTCGCGCTCTGAAAGCATTTCGCCGACGCAGTAGATAGGGCTCAGGCCGTTCTCGAGTGCAAGAGCCATCTTGGCTACGAGAGTCTCTGAAGTCTCTCCGTAATACTGACGGCGCTCGCTGTGTCCGAGGATGGTGTATGTGCAACCCACACCTGCAATCATCTCTGCAGAAACCTCACCTGTGTAGGCACCCTTGGCCTTGTCAGCGCAGTTCTGTGCTGAAAGAGCCACTGCTGAACCTTTGATCACGTCAGCTACGGTTGCCAGATGGGTGAAAGGCGGCGCGATGATCAGCTGAACGTCCTGGGGAACCTTACCGAGGGCTGCTACGATATCCTTTGCCAACTCTTTACCTGCGGCAACGGTGGTGTTCATCTTCCAGTTGCCTGCTACTATTTTCTTTCTCATGGTTATTAATTGTGCGTTATGTGATTTGAATTATAAAGTCTTGAATGAACCGCCGCCTGAAACTGCAGGATTGAGACGGAGGCCTGCGCGATCCCTGTACTTGCAGTTTGAAGCACCTGAAATGTCAGCCTTCAGCGACTCTGAAGCATCGACGGTTACTGAGCTTGCACCCTTGACCTCGACCTTGGCATTGACTACGGGGAACTCTTCTGCCCTGAGCCTGCTGGCACCGCCAACCTCTGCGTCGAACTCTCCGCCCTGGCCGGCGAACTCAGCCTTGCTGGCGCCCCTGACCGCTACGTTGACGTCAGGAAGGATACCGGTGACATTGAGCTCGCTGCTGGCTACGACCTCAGCGTCGAAGTCGCTGGCGCGGCCGTTGAAGGTAAGCCTGCTGGCACCCTCGATCTTGGCCTCGAAGTCAGAAAACTCACCGTCAATGAAAACGCGGCTGTTGCCGGTGACCCTGAGCGAAGCGTCAACGGTGTTTATCTTGAGCGTATTGACAGTGCAGGCTCCCGAGATGGTAGCCCTGAAATTATTCATACCGAGAGAAAACTCATCGGTGCAGGTGAGCTTGCAGGCTCCCGACAGGTCGATGAAATTGACCATAGGGGTGCGGATAGTCATCTTGAAGGCATCCTTCATTATCTGCATCTTGACAGGAAGCTTCTTGAAACGAACCTTGAGAATACCAGCCTCTGTGGTTACTGAAAGATACGGGGCATATTCAGAATCAACCTCGATGGTTACCGAATGAGTGTCAGCTTTAATGAGCTGGATGTCGAACTTGTTCGAAACCTCTATACCGTTGAAGGTGAGGTCATAAGACTTAGTCACATTGCCGGCGCCTGCCGTCAGGCAAAAGCCCAGAAGGGCTGCCATAATCAGTAATTTTGTTCTCATAGCTGTCATGTTGATAAATATGACCAAATACTTTGCGAAAGTAGTCATTTTTTGTAAATTTGCTCTATTACAGGCTCGATAAAGAGCAAAATTCATGCAAAACTCATTAAACGAACGTTATGTATCTATTAGGCTATGATGTCGGCAGCTCTTCAGTAAAGGCTGCGCTTGTCAATGCAGAGAACGGTCAGATCGTCGCTTCTGACTTCTTTCCGAAAAACGAGATGAAAATCACCGCCACCAAGGCAGGCTGGGCTGAGCAGAGCCCGGATATGTGGTGGGAGAACCTCAAGCTTGCCACCGAGAGCGTACTTTCCGCCTCCGGCGTCGACGGCAAGGACATCAAAGCCATAGGCATTTCATACCAGATGCACGGCCTCGTGCTGGTCGACAAGAACAAACAGGTCCTGAGACCCTCTATCATATGGTGCGACAGCCGCGCCGTTCCCTACGGCGAAAAAGCTTTCGGGGCCATCGGCGCAGAGAAGGCCCTCAGCCACCTGCTCAACTCTCCCGGCAACTTCACTGCCGCCAAGCTGGCCTGGGTGAAGGAGAACGAGCCTGAGATTTACGACCGCATCGACAAGTTCATGCTGCCCGGCGACTATGTCGCCCTTCGCCTCACAGGTGATGCAGTGACCACCATCGGCGGTCTGTCTGAAGGCATCTTCTGGGACTTCAAGGAAGGCTGCCTGTCCAAGGACGTTATGGACTTCTTCGGCTTCGACGAGGGAATGGTTCCCGAGATCAAGCCGACTATGGGCATCCAGGGCTACGTGAACGGCGCAGCGGCAAAGGAGCTCAACCTTGCCGAAGGCACCCCCGTCACCTACCGTGCGGGCGACCAGCCGAACAACGCGCTGTCGCTGAACGTGCTTGAGCCGGGCGAAATCGCCTCCACCGCAGGCACTTCAGGCGTGGTATACGGCGTACTCGGCAACATCAACTACGACCCGCTGTCTAGGGTCAACACCTTCGCCCACGTGAACCACACCGCCCACAAGAACCGTCTGGGCGTGCTGCTCTGCATCAACGGCACCGGCATCCTCAACTCCTGGGTGAAGCACAACATCGTGAACGACGGAACCAGCTACAACGATATGAACAACCTCGCCGCCCAGTCCCCCATCGGTTCGCGCGGCGTATCGATAATTCCTTTCGGCAACGGAGCCGAGCGCATCCTGCAGAACAACAACCGCGGGTGCTCGATCCACGGCGTCCACTTCAACATCAACAAGCAGTGCGACATCGTGCGCGCCGCCCAGGAAGGCATCGTCTTCTCATTCCAGTACGGTATGGAGATTATGCGCGGAATGGGAATGAAGATCAACGTGATCCGCGCCGGCAGGGCCAATATGTTCCTCAGTCCCATCTTCCGCCAGACCCTGGCGGGCGTCAGCGGTGCGGCCATCGAGCTCTATGACACCGACGGTGCTGCAGGCGCAGCCAAGGGCGCAGGCATCGGAGCAGGCATCTACAAGGACAGCAAGGAAGCGTTCGCCTCTCTCAAGAAACTGGACGTCATCGAGCCTTCACTGGCACTGAAAGACCAGTACCAGCAGGCATATGAAACCTGGAAACAATATATCTAAATAACAATATCAAATTTTTAAAAACACATTTTTTACTATGGCACAAAAAGAATTCTTCCCCGAGATTGGGAAAATCAAGTTTGAAGGTGTAAACAGCAAGAACCCCCTTTCTTTCCGTTACTATGACCCTGAGAAGGTTGTCAACGGCAAGAAGATGAAAGACTGGTTCAAATTCGCCATGGCCTGGTGGCACACTCTGTGCGCAGAAGGCGGCGACCAGTTCGGCGGCGGAACAAAGAGCTTCCCCTGGAACGTTGCCAAGGATCCGATGCAGGTTGCAAAGGACAAGGTTGACGCAGGTTTCGAATTTATGCAGAAAATCGGCATCGGTTACTACTGCTTCCACGATGTGGATCTCGTAGCTGAAGCTGACACCGTAGAACAGTACGAGAAGAATTACAAGGAGATCGTTGCATACCTGAAGCAGAAACAGGAAGAGACCGGCATCAAGCTGTTGTGGTCTACCGCCAACGTATTCGGCAACAAGCGCTATATGAACGGTGCTGCCACCAACCCTGATTTCGACGTCGTTGCACGCGCAGCTGTCCAGATCAAGAACTCTATCGACGCTGCCATCGCCCTCGGCGCTACCTGCTATGTATTCTGGGGTGGCCGCGAAGGCTATATGTCACTCCTGAACACCGATATGAAACGCGAGAAAGAGCACCTCGCAACTATGCTCACCATCGCCCGTGACTACGGCCGCGCAAACGGCTTCAAGGGCACCTTCCTCCTCGAGCCGAACCCGATGGAGCCGACCAAGCACCAGTATGACGTCGACACCGAGACCGTAATCGGCTTCCTGAAGGCACACAACCTCGACAAGGACTTCAAGGTCAACATCGAGGTGAACCACGCC
>JAFWSX010000019.1 GCA_017519185.1 Bacteroidales bacterium
CGACAGCGAGTTATCGCGTAGCGATGACGAAGATGGCGTTGGGAGGGATTGGAGTGAGCCGAAGGCGAACGGAACCCCCCGAAGACCTTGCTTTCCTGCGACAAGGGCGCCGCCGCTTTCCTGCGCCAGCAGCCGCGAACGCATTTCCCGAAGGCCTTGCTTTCCTGCGTGACGGGCGAAGCCGCAGCTAATAATAAAGAAGCCCTCCAGGATATGGAAGGCTTCTTTACAAATCTGCTCTATAGAGCCAGCAGTCGCTTACAGCAGTTCTTCGCTGCGGCGGATGAAGTCGGCAAGATCCTTGCCCTTGAGCATACCATTCGCCAGGAGCGCCAGGTCAGTAACCTGCTTGAGCAGCTTGTTGTCAGCGCTGAGCCCCTGCTCGCTGGCCTTGATCTTTTCGATCACCGGATTCTCGGCATTAACAGTAATGTTATACGTATCCGGAATTTCACCATAGAAATTCATTCCTCCACCTACGGCCGCCATATCGCGATAACGGCGCATAAACTCGCTCTGGGTGATGACAATCGCAGCCGACTCCGGACCGAGATTGTCCATCTTCACATTGTACTTGCTCTCCTTCGGAAGCAGCGCCTCCATAACCTCAGTAAGATGCTTCTTCTCTTCGTCAGACATCTTCACCTCCTCCTTGCTGTCCTTGCGGATGAGAGCGTCGATGGTATCGGCATCCACGCGGGCGAAAGTACTGTTCTCGATCTTCTGCTCCAGCAGACCGACATAGTGAGCGTCAAGCGGGCAGTCCATCACAAGCACGTCATAACCCTTGTTCTTCGCAACCTCCACATACTGGTACTGAGCCACAGGATCAGTAGTATACAGGTAAACCACCTTCTTGTCCTTGTCAGTCTGGGCCGGCTCGATAGCCTTACGGTAATCGTCGAGATGGAAATACTTGCCGTCAGTATTCTTGAAGAGAGCGAACTTCAAAGCCTTCTCGCAGAACTTCTCGTCAGTGATCATACCATACTCAATGAAGAGCTTCAGATTGTCCCACTTGCTCTCGAACTCCTCCTTGTTGTTGGTGGCGATCTCCTCCAGCTTGTCAGCCACCTTCCTGGTGATGTAGCCCGAAATCTTCTTCACGTTGGCATCGCTCTGCAGGTAACTTCTTGACACGTTCAGCGGAATGTCAGGAGAATCGATGACGCCGTGCAGCAGAGTCAGGAATTCAGGCACGATGTTCTCCACCGAATCCGTGACATACATCTGGTTGCAGAAGAGCTGGATCTTGTTGCGGCTCAGCTCAAGCTTGTCCTTGATCTTCGGGAAATAAAGAATACCAGTCAGGTTGAACGGATAGTCCACGTTCAGATGGATGTGGAACAGCGGATCGTCAGCCATAGGATAGAGCTCCTTGTAGAACTTCAGGTAGTCCTCGTCCTTGAGGTCAGCCGGCTTGCGGGTCCAGAGCGGCTCCACATTGTTGATGACGTGGTTCTTGTCGGTGTCGACATACTTGCCGTCCTTCCACTCCTTCTCCTTGCCGAACACGATGGGAACAGGCATAAACTTGCAGTACTTGGCAAGCAGGCCCTCGATCCTGTATTCATCGGCGAACTCTTCGCTCTCGTCGTCCAGCCAGAGAGTCACCGTAGTTCCGCGTTCAGTCCTCGTTCCTTTCACCATAGTGAACTCAGGGTCACCTTCGCATCTCCACTTGACCGGCTTGGCACCTTCCTGCCAGGAGAGAGTGTCGATCTCCACCTTCTTGGACACCATAAACGCACTGTAAAATCCCAGTCCGAAATGGCCGATGATGCTGCCCACCTGGTCCTTGTATTTCTCAAGGAACTCGCCGACAGAAGAGAACGCAATCTGGTTGATGTATTTGTCGACCTCTTCTTCGGTCATACCGATACCCTTGTCGATGATTGAAATGGTCTTGGCATCCTTGTCGACCTTGACTTCGATGTCTATGTTACCCAGCTCCTGCGTCAGCGTACCGGCCGCCGCCAGAGCCTTGACTTTCTGTGTAGCATCCACGGCGTTGGCGATGAGCTCACGCACGAAGATGTCGTGGTCCGAATACAGGAAAGTCTTGATTACCGGAAATATGTTTTCGGTTGTTACTCCTATTTTACCTTTTGTCATATCTGTGTGTTTTTATTTGTTCTTTTATTCTTTGCGCCACAGATGGACAAAAAGGATACCAGTCGCAAAAAGGTGACAATTTGTCGCATATTGGCAAAAGTTGAAATTCTGTTAGTAAAAAAATTGCATTTGCAGAATGAACTAAGTCGCAAAAACAATATTTTTGCTCTGATAAATGCCCTGTACTATGCGTAAACTCGGTTTTGACAACAATGCTTATCTCGAAAAGCAGTCCGAAAACATCATCAAGAGACTAAACAAATTCGGCGGCAAGCTCTACCTTGAGTTCGGCGGCAAACTCTTCGACGACCATCACGCCGCAAGAGTGCTCACAGGATTCGAGCCCGACAGCAAGATCAAGATGCTCGAGAAGCTGAAGGACGAAGCAGAGATAGTCATCGCCATCAACGCCGGGGACATCGAGAAGAACAAGGTGAGGGGAGACCTGGGCATTACCTACGATATGGACGTGCTTCGCCTCATCGATGCCTTCAGGGGCTACGGACTTTATGTCAGCAGCGTCGTCATCACCCAGTTCGAAGGCCAGACCAACGCCATCTCGTACCGGCACAAGCTCGAGCAGCTCGGTCTCAAGGTATACCTGCACTATCCCATCGCAGGCTATCCTTCAAACCTGTCCCTGATCATCAGCGACGACGGTTACGGACGCAACGAATATATCGAGACCACCCGCAGGATCGTCGTGGTTACAGCTCCGGGGCCCGGAAGCGGAAAAATGGCCACCTGCCTGTCGCAGCTCTACCACGAAAACAAGCGCGGCATCAAGGCCGGATATGCGAAGTTCGAGACATTCCCCATCTGGGACCTGCCGCTCAAGCATCCCGTCAATCTGGCATATGAGGCAGCCACAGTCGACCTGAGCGACGTCAATATGATCGACCCGTTCCACCTCGAGGCATACGGCAAGATGGCAGTCAACTACAACCGTGACGTCGAAGTCTTCCCGGTGCTCAACGCCATCTTCCAGCGTATCTACGGTGAATCTCCCTACAAGTCACCCACCGATATGGGCGTCAATATGATCACCAGCTGCATCACCGACGACGCCGTAGTCAGCCAGGCGGCCAAGGACGAGATCATCCGCCGTTACTACAACACCTGCTGCCAGGTGCGCAAGGGCAATGCAGACCAGGATCAGATTTCAAAGTTAGAGCTGATTATGGAGCAGGCTCACATTTCACCCAGCGACAGGGCAGTGGCCACGGCAGCTATGAAGAGGGCAGAGGAGACCGGCGGTCCGGCGGCAGCCATACAACTCGAAGACGGCACCATAATAACCGGCAAGACCAGCCAGCTGCTAGGAGCAACCTCAGCAATGCTGCTCAGCGCCCTGAAACATCTTGCAGGCATTTCAAGGGATGTAGACCTGATATCTCCCATCATCATCGAGCCGATCTGCAAGCTGAAGACCGACCACCTGGGCAACACCAATCCAAGGCTGCATTCCGACGAGATCCTTATAGCACTATCAATCTGCGCCCTGACAGACCTCAACGCCCGCAAGGCAATGGAGCAGCTTCGCAACCTCAGGGGCAGCGAGGCCCACACGAGCGTCATCATCTCACAGGTTGATATGGGAGTCCTCCGCAAGCTCGGAGTCAACCTCACTTGTGAACCCGTCTACCAGACGAAGAAGTTATATCACGCTAACTAGGCCAGCCAGGGCAGATGCTGCCCGAAGGCAAGGAAGAGCAGGGCCCAGACCACGAAACGTGCGGTCTTGCCTATCAGCATATACGCTGCACTCTTGACGAAAGGAGCCTTGTAGAACCCAAGGACAATGGCGAAGACGTCACCTATGAACGGTACCCAGGTGGCCAGGGCGAGCAATGGCCCCCACTTGTCAACCTTGTCCTTCTGCTTCTCGATGGTTTCCCGCTTCACCTTGAACCATTTCTCGATCCATTCCCACTTGCCGAGGTAACCTATGCCATAGGTGGTGAGGCCGCCCAGCCAATTGCCGGCCGACGCACAGGCCACTGTCAGCCATACGTCTCCGCCGGCCACCAGCATACCGACCAGGAGTGCGTCAGAAGCGAAAGGCACCACCGTCGCTGCTAGGAAGCAGCCGATGAAAATGCCCAGATAGCCCCATTCTAATAGGAATTCGAGCACGGATCGTACTTTTCTTTATATGTTCTGTATCTGTAGCGGTAGCCCTTCTGCTTGAAGGTAGCACGGCCGTTCTCGCCGGTCTCGGTGTTGACAGTCTTCATATATACGGTCTCGGCCTTGGGCAGGGTGTTGCCGTCCTTCACGAGGAAATACTTCACGGGAGCGTTGCGTCTGAGCTTGCTGATCTTCTGCGGAGCGATGGCCCTCGTGATGTCTATCTGCCAGATGTCATAGTGGCCGCTCAGATAGACATAGCGCGAATCGACCCTCCATACCGGAAGGATGCTGTCGTCGAAGGCATCCTTCACATTGTCGCAGGTTACGCAGTAGGAATAGTCCATACGGTTGTCGTGCATATAGTATTGCTTGTCCGTTACATTGTAGGTAATGCAATATTTGCCGTCAGGAGAAGGATAATCCCTGTTCTGGGCGAAAACCGGAACGGCTGCCATAAGGCAAAGAACTGTCAGAAGGTATCGTTTCATAGTCATTTAATCTTTCAGAAGGAAGTCAAGCATTGAGCCGATGATGTGGTCGGTCTGCCTCGTAGACGTCAGCGCCTCTATGGGGAATCCGAGCGAAACGCAGCGGTAATCCTTGCCCTTGTAGGCGACGCCGGCGGAGATGTTGCTGTCGCCGTAACGCATTATCGTTTCGGAATTCATGGCAGGCACGAGCCCGTCGGCAGCCTCGACGCAGTAGACATCCTTGCCGGGCTGTACATTTATGTTGTAATAGCTGTCCTTGCGTATGTTGTATTTGTTGTCGACTGTCTTGACGAGGCCGTTGGCAGTGGCGTCATAGTTCATATAGCTGTACTTGAGCACATCCCTGGTAAATGCGATCTCGGGTTCGAGAACTTTCTTGCGGTATTCGGCGTCGGCCTTGATGTCGTATATGAAATGATGGCTGTCAGATGCTATGTTTGCTCCTGAGATGAGGATATTGCCTCCCGCAGTAGTGTAGCTCTTCAGCGCGGACATCAGGGAAGGAGTGAAGACCACATATCTCAGGTTCTGCTGAAGTGCCTCGTAGGAATTCTTGCGGAGTACGCCTGCTATGGTGCGTATCTGCTTGCCGCAAATCACGTCAATGGCGGGGTATGAACTGAGTTTCAGCCTGCCTACTGCAGAAGCCGCGGCTGATGTGAAACTGTAGCCGGCCTTCATTATTGCTGCCCCGTGGATCAGAGGATAGTCGAAGGTGTTGCCGGCGAAAATGGAGCCTTCGTACTGGTATGACGATGCCCCGAAGCCAGGATTGTCGTCGTCTACCCATTCCTGGCTTCTGTCGTTCTCTATCATAGGGCCGACATAGGCTATCTCCCGGTGGTAAGCCACTCCGGCATCCACGCCGTCAAGGAAGCCAGCCCTTGAAGAGTCGGCGGTGGCATAGGAAGCCCCGGCGGCAACCCTTGTGAAGTTGTTGAGCACAAGTATGGTCGAAGAAGGATTCCTGGAGTTGATGCCGGCAGAGAGAATCTCGCTCTCGAAGCTTTCGCCGCCTGTATTCACTGCAGTCACCTTGAAACTGTAAATCTTGTCGGGTTCCAGCCTTGTCGAATAGGTATTGTTTGCTACGAAGACACCGTTGTCGAAACCGCTGATTCCGTTGCCCGGCTCCCTGCCGTCGTAAGTCACCTCATCAGGGTCCATTATCCTGGTGTAGACTATGTAACCTGTAGGATCAGCAGTCTCTTCCAGCTTGTCTATCCTCGGCTGCCATTCGAGCCTTGCTGTGCGTCCGTCCAGAGTTACATTGAAATCCTGTACCGGCAGAGGCTGGACCACATAGTCTTCGCCGTTGACATATGCCAGATATTTCAGGATGCCTTTGTAGATGGCCCTTGATGCTATGAACCTGAAGGAAGGGTCGAGTCCGAGGCGCATATCGGCGAAATTCTGATGGGAGAGGAGCTCGAGAAGCATCGAGGGAACTTCGGGAACTCTCGACTCGTAGTAGTTCCTGCTGTAGATCTCCCTGCGGCTCCATTTCGGCTCATATGTGGCTTTGATGTCGTGCACCACCTGGCTCTGGACGATGTCCACCAGTTCGCGCGCAATGATGCGGTCGCCGCCGTACTTATATTTGACGGAACGATCGGACGTCTCGGTGTAGATGCCGAGGGTGCCGACTATCGAATCGGTCATCGAGAGTCCGGCATCGGAATGGATGCCTATGGCCATATCGACCGGTACGTTATAGCCGCTGCTGTCCGGGAGGCGTGTGGTACCACCGAGCAGTGCGTTGACCCATTCGGCCCTTGAAGTAAAGTCGTCGCGATAGTCGTCCTGGTTGTTCATCACCGAGTAGACGGTAGTGTCCATTCCCGCAAACTGGAGGTAGTAGCGGGCGCCCTCCACATAACGCGGAAGTCCCGACGTGCGGGGCTCGGACCTGTGGTCCCTCTTGATGGGCTTGCCATCCTCGTCGATGTCGGCGGGCTGGCGGGCCACATTGCCCATTCCGGCCCCGTAGCGCACCGCATCGGCCCCCACGACCTTGCCGGCCTGACCGAAGTTGCTCAGAAATACTCCGTGGGTGGTGGAGTCAGGGCTGAAGCCGAAGGTGCCGAGATAGACCCAGGTCCCGGGGCTCATCTGCTGGTTGACTTCGAACTGCGTCGCCCCTCCGTTGTGGCGTACCCAGTAGTGGGCGCTGCTGCTGGCATTCTTCTCTGCCGGATATGAAACGTAGACTGCATATTCACCGGTGTGGGGGACCTTGGCCTGCCAGAATGCGGTCGACAGGGAAGTGTTGTCGTTCGTGCATTCGGCGACCCTGGCCGTACCGGACTTGAAGGGGTTTACTCCGTGTGTGAGGATATTCCTGTCGGCATATCCTCCGGACTGAGATGTACGCCAGCCGTTCGGACCGTCGTGCTCGACATAGAGTTCTCCGGAGTGATTGTTGTCGACAATCAGCATATTCCGCTGCAGGTCTCTCTCTCTCGGCAGAAGCACTGTAGCCCCTGCATTCTCGAGCATCGGCACCAGGAAGGGCAGCACGTAGCTTTGGGTGTATATGTCCTCCACGGTGGTCATCAGCCTGCTCCGCTGCCATTCCCATCTCTCGAGGGACTGCTCATAATAATAGCCGTGGCTCTGCCAAAGGGCTATATGGCGTCCCTGGAGCCCTGCGGAAGGCTGTCCTGCCTTGGAGAGGTTCCTGGTCAGGGGATGCTGGCTGCGAGGCTGTGCGTGTCTGGCCACATCTGACGACGATGCCTTGCCCGGCTTGACGGACGTTGCGTCGAAGCTGTCTCCGAAGGCGTGGCTGTAGAGTTTCTCGATCTTGTTGCCGTCAGAATATATGGCGAAGTTGCTCGAATAAGACTTGTATTTCGCAGGAAAATGCTTGCGGACGATGGCGTAAATTTCGTCGATGTCTTTCTTGCGAAGTGGTTGTTCGCTTAGGAAGCGGTTGAAATGCACTTCGGCAGGCCCTGAATTGCGGATGTAGAAATGGCGTATGCGCGCAGTGTCACGCCATTGTGTCCTGTCGCCAAAATATGCCGAGACAGCATCGGCGGCAGGCTGGAAAAGCTGTTGTATGGTCTGGGCGGCAGATTGGATCGAAAGGCAAAACAGCAGCAGTGAGGCCGCGACAAGGAACAGCTTCTTCATTGGCGGGTCTTTTTCTGCATAAGGAGATAGTTGCTCTCCGCCTTTATCTTGTCGATGATGGAGCTGACGGTCTCGAAAATCTCACCGTGGAGAGAGTAGTCGGCATCGCATATGAAATTCACGCGCCCCTGGTTGAGCAACTTGCGCGCGGTTGCTACCTTCTTGGGATTATCCTTCTGATAAATGGCTATGGAGTTGCCGTCGAACATCTTGACGATCTTCATACACGGGACATCGGTCTCTCCGTCTCCGAAATAAATCATATTGGTGAAGGGTATCCTCTTGTCCTCGTCGCGGCGGCTGTCGTTGACAAGCTTGTTGTCGCTGATGTCCATAATGCCTTTGGAAATCTTGAAGAGGAACTGGGTCTTGGCAGTGTAGTCCACCGCGACGGCCGGCCACTTTGCTATTCCGTCGGCATCATAGAGGAACGAGCACGCGAAAACCTTCTTGAACTCCCTGGCGATGGTAGTGGATTCGATGAGCTCGGTAAGTCCAGAAGAAATCACGTAATGCTCCACCTTGACGCCCTTGGAGGTTCCATAAGAATTGATCAGGTGGAACCATTCCGTCACGCCTTTGAAAAGTTCTATCTGTGGACCGAACTGTTCGAGGAAACTGCGGGTGAGGGGGATGCCCATCTTTGCGGCTTCGTCCACCATCACCTTCATATATGCCAGCACGCTGCACATCGACTTGTCGGCTCCAAGGCCGTTGCTGACACCCCAGAAATTTGGCACGGTATTTCCCAGGGCCTGGATCAGGCCGTATTCCTGCATGTTGGCGGGAGAAAGCGTCCCGTCGAAATCATAGATAAGGGCTACTATTGGTTTTTTCAGAGACATTTTTGCTACTTTTGACACAAAGATAATAAACCAAATCCGGTCTCGATAATCTAATAATATAAAACATAAACAATCAAACTATAGAAAATGAAAAAGATTCTTCTTGCATTGGGCGCAGCTTTGATCTGCACCATTTCTCTCGCCCAGCCCCCGATGGGCGGCGGCGGATTTCCCGGTGGCGGCGGTTTCCCTGGAGGAGGCTTCCCCGGTGGCGGTATGCCTCCTGGAATGATGGGTATGTTCGGAATGGACGCTTCCAACTTCAGCAGTGTGGAAGTAGCCAAGGCTCAGGCCCAGTCTCTTGCCAACATTCTCGATTTGACTGACAAGCAGCAAAAGAAAGTATATAAAGTTGAACTGAAGGTTGCTGACGAGCGTTATATGGACCTGCTCAAGGACCAGAGCAACAACAGAAGGCGCGGCGGCGGTATGCCCCGCGGCGATTTCGGTCCTGGAATGGGTGGTTTCCCTGGTGGAATGCCTATGGGCGGTTTCCCTGGCTTTGACGGTCAGGACCAGCAGCAGGACGAAATGTCAACTTCTGAAGATATGATTTCAGACGTAAAACTTCTGAAGAAGTATGACGGAATGCGTGTCAAGAAGTTCAGCAAGATCCTTACTCCCGAGCAGATTGAGAAATGGGAGCATTACAAGGAAGTCCGCTACGAAAGGGCAAAACAAAGGGCTGAGATGGAAGCTCAGCAAGAAGCCGAAGCCGCTGCAGCAGCTGCTGCCGGTGCCCAGCAGGGACAGCCCGCCGGTGCTCCTGCAGCTCCCGCTGGCAACTGACAAGTGACATATGAATAATATGAGAGGTCGGCCGCCAGCCGGCCTCTTTTGTTTATGTCGGATAAAAACGGTACTTTTACTATGATAAAACCTAAACTAACTCTATAAATGGAAGAAGCAATCAAGGCTCCGTGGTATAAATTCCTCAACGGAGTTCCTGCTCACCTGGATTATTTCCAGGGATCGATGTTCGAAAAAGTCAGTTCAATTGCCGATAAATTTCCCACGAACATAGCGTTCGACTTTATGGGCAAGTCAACGACTTACAGGAAATTCATCAAGAAAACAGAAATGTGCGCCAAGGCGCTCAAGACCATAGGCATCCGCGAAGGGGACTGCGTCACCATAGCGATGCCCAACTGCCCGCAGGCGATTTATATGTTCTATGCCGTGAACCTCGTCGGAGGCATCGCCAGCATGGTTCATCCGCTCTCGAGCGAGAAAGAGATCGAGTTCTATCTCAATGAATCGAAAAGCGTCACCATCATTACTCTCGACCAGTTCTACGGCAAGGTGGAGCGCATCCGAAAGAACACCAAGGTGGTCAACGTCATCATAGCCAAGATCAAGGACGAACTGGCTCAGCCGTTGAAGACCGGCTATATGCTCACTGAAGGCCGCAAGATAGCAAGGATCCCCGACGACGCACCGGTCATTATGTGGAACCATTTCCTGAAGCTCTCCAAGTGCTGCTTCTACAACTATAAGGTTGAGCGCAAGAGCGAAGACCCTGCTGTCATCCTTTATTCCGGAGGAACCACTGGAACCACCAAGGGCATCGTGCTCACCAATGCCAACTTCAACGCCCTGTCGCAGCAGATCATAGCCACCAACCCTATGTTCAAGCCTGGTGACCGTATGCTCGCTGCAATGCCTGTGTTCCACGGTTTCGGCCTCGGAGTCTGCATCCACTCGATGCTGGCCAGCGGAGGCCGCTGCGTGCTGGTGCCCCGTTTCACGGCCAAGAGCTATTCGAAGCTGATAACGAAATACAAGTGCAACTTCATGGCTGGAGTTCCCACGCTATATGAGGCCCTTCTCCGCCTTCCCAATATGAAGAGGGCAGACCTGAGCCACCTCAAAGGAGTGTTCAGTGGCGGCGACTCTCTCTCCATCGAACTCAAGAAGCGTTTCGACGCTTTCCTCAAGGAGCACAAGGCGACAATCCAGGTGCGCGAGGGCTATGGCACCACTGAATGTGTGACAGCCTCCTGCCTTACGCCGACCGGTCTTGCCAAGGAAGGCAGCATCGGCATTCCGTTCCCCGATACTTACTACAAGATTGTCAAACCCGGTACCATAGATGAGGTGCCGTATGGGGAAGAGGGTGAGATCACACTTTCCGGCCCGACCGTGATGGCCGGTTACTTCAATAAGCCTGAGGAAACTGCCAACACCCTTCGCAAGCACGCGGACGGCCGCATCTGGCTGCATACAGGCGACCTCGGCACGATGGATGAGGACGGCTTCATCTATTTCAGGGGCCGCATCAAGAGAATGATCATCACCTCCGGCTACAATGTCTATCCGGCCCAGCTCGAGAATATCCTCGATGCCCACGACTTCGTGCATATGAGCTGCATCATCGGCGTTCCCGACCCTTACAAGATGCAGAAGGTGAAGGCTTTCGTGATGCTGAAGCCTGGTGTCGCACCTAATGACGAGACCAAGCAGACGCTGCTCGACTACTGCCGCAAGTACATCGCAAAGTATGCGATGCCCTACGACATCGAATTCCGCAGCGAACTGCCGAAGACACTGGTAGGAAAAGTTGCATATAGGGTTCTTGAAGAAGAAGAGGCGAAGAAACGTGAGCAGCAGAAGTCATAACGACCTCACCAAAGGTCTGGGGCTGCAGAAATTCATGTACCGTTTCTGCCAGATAGTCATTGGTCCCTGGCTCTATCTGCTCTATCATTTCCATCCCAAGCCCTGCAAGGTTAAGGCGAAGACGTTCCTGGCCGTGACCAACCACACCCAGAATCTCGATCCGGCACTGATGGTGCTCGGCCTTAACCGTCACATACGCTTCGTTGCCAACTCCACCCTCGGAAAGGGAAAAGCAGGGCACCTTTTCAGGCATTTCTTCGGTTTTATCCTAAGGGAAAAAGGAGCCAAGGGCGATGTCGTCACAAGACAGATCGAGGAGAACCTTAAGGCAGGAGTGTCCGTGGGCCTTTTCCCGGAAGGCAACCGCAGTTGGGACGGAGCTACGGAGTTCATCTCCAAGCGCACTGCGAAGATGGTGAAGGAATCCGGAGCCGCCCTCGTGACATACAGGCTGACCGGCGGCTATCTGCTGAAACCCCGCTGGGCGGCGACTAAACGCCACGGTCCGATGCGCGGCGAGCTTGTGCACGAATTCTCTCCGGAGCAGCTTGCTGCTATGTCCGAGGACGAGGTTTACAAGGCAATGTGCGATGACCTTTATGTCGACGCATACAAGGAGCAAGCACTGCACGGCGACGTATACCGCGGCAAGAGGCTTGCCGAAGGAATGCAGTATGCAGCCTATCTGTGCCCTTGCTGCCACCGTTTCGGCACCATCGAGACGTCCGGCAACGATATTTCCTGCAGCTGCGGGTTGAAAGCCACGTATAACGAGTATGGCCGCATCAACGGTGAGAAATTGCCGTTCGACACGCTGATGGAATGGAACCGTTTCCAGAAGGAATGGATGGCTGCCAATGCAGACGGACTCCGCGCGAAGACCTCGGAACCGATAGCAAGCGACTGTCACTTCCACGTTATGAGGATTTCTGAAGGCGTGCCGGAGACACTTTCCGATGATGCGACGCTTTCAATCTACGGTGACCGTCTGGAAATATCTTTCCCCACAGAAGGACACGATACGATAGTCTACGATCTGTATGAAATAACCGGTATGGGCAATTTCCTGGCGAGATCTGTCTACTTCAACTGCGGCAGCAGCCTGCGCTACCAGCTGAAAGCGCACAACGCGGTCTCTGTCCTGAAATACTATGCTCTCTGGAGGGTGCTTACCGACAGAGTGTATCTATAGCTCCACGGCTTCAAGAACGGCTTCCGGCACCTTTTCGGCTTTCTTCTCCAGTCCGTCGCACAATGCTTCCGCAAAGTCCACGACTTTCACGGGCGAGTATCTCGCAAATGTCTTGAGACAGAGCGGGCAGGCCGTCACGATACGGTCGGGATTCGAGAAGAGCATATTCTGGACGGATGCCTGAGTGATGGGAATTCGGTCTTCGTGACTGAGGGTAAGACTGCCGACAGAGCCGCCGCAGCATACGCTCAATGCACGTTCCTTCTCAGCCGGGGCTATGATTCCCACACGTGAGAGGGCTTCGCGAGGCTCCTCGTAGATACCGCAGCCGCGGCCGAGGTCGCAAGGGTCGTGATAGGCATATCTCAGACCGCTGCGGTTCAATTTCAGGCGTCCTTCCTCCATCAACTCATTGAAGTATTCTGTATAGTGCATCACACGGATACCCTTGAGGGCATACTCCTCCTTGAACACGCGGTAGCAGATGGCGCAGCTGACAAGCAGTATCGAAGCGCCGCTGGACTCTATGATCTCCGTGTTCTTGGCAATCATCTGATCTGCTTCCTTCCGCCTTCCTGCAAGGATGAGCGGCCTGCCGCAGCAAACACCTCCTTCAGGATCCATCTGCGTCCAGTTGATGCGGGCTGTGTCGAGCAGCTTCTTCACGGAGCGTCCGGTAACAGGGGTGAGGGATGACATACAGCCGGCATAGTAGAGCACCTTGCTCTTCGCAATTGAAGGCTCATACGAATCGAGATAGCCGTGGTCCAGTTCCAGGTTGTATGTGGCACGTTCGCGGATTTTCATCCTTATGTCATAGGACTGCAATGCAATCTGGCATACCTCCTGGCATTTGCCGCACATCAGGCACTTGTCTGTCATCGCGTTCATCCTGCGGGCGTTGTTGCGCTTGATCTGGCGCACCAGGTAGACGGTTGTGTCCTTGAGGTTCTGCCTGCTTGCGCTCATAGGGCAGGCATCGATGCAGACGCCGCAGCTCGGGCAGGTATATATCTGGGCGAGGGCGAATCCCTTGCGGGGATGATAGACCTTCAGCCCGGCATTCTTCATCGGTATGAGCAGAATCTCGGCAGGGATGTGCACATAGCGCGAGAACGGCAGTGCGATCATAAAGGTTCCAAGAGCCAGCGAGTACAGCCACCAGGCGACGGTTATGTTCTCCGGATTGCTCATGAAGTTCTTCAGCAGCATATTGATGGGAATCGTCATGAAGCTTCCTCCGGCAATTCCTGCGGTGAAGCCTTCGGCGATCCAGCGCAGCGGGAAGATGGCCCACAGCGAATAGAGGCCGACGCGGTCGGTGATGGAGAGTCTGGTTGTGCGGCGCATTCCGAAGAAGCGGCTGCGGATTCTCTTGTACATTGCAAGCAAGATACCGCTGAGCACTATCAGGAGGAAGAAGTCCATCGCAAAGAAGAAGAACGATCCTCTCAGGCTGTAGTTGTCCATCTCCATAAAGTACCTGAAGAAGATGGGGTAGTAGAAGAGCCCTGCCTTCTTGGGTACGAATACGAAGGTCTCGATGTGGCCGAGGACTATCAGCATAAACCAGCCGAAAGCGATGGCCGAGTGCATATATCCGAGTTTGGGATTGCGCTTCCACAGTTTGACGTGGAAGAGGCAGTCGCAGAACATGTCGCGAATGTTGCGCCAGGCGTTGGCTGGCTTGAAGAGGCTCGCTGCCAGCTTCCTTCGGTCAGCCTTCGAGAGCTGAAGTATCACCCTTACAAGGCCGACGATGCAGTAGGTCAGCACGAAGGCCATGCCGATCAGGAACGGCAGCACGAACGGGTCGAATCCTATGAGGAACCTTTCTCTCATTTTTCAATCGAACAGATTTTGCAGATGCTCAATATGAGGTGGCGGGTGTTGATTCCGCGGGGACATACAAGCATACATTTGCCGCAGAGCATGCAGGACTGCAACTGGTTCAGATATTCCTTCTCGTCGCCTCTCTGCATGCTGAGCAGGATTTTCCTGAGACTGAGCTCGGTGAATACGCCGGCGGAGCAGCTGGCAGTGCAGGAGCCGCAGCCGATGCATTTGTAGGCATCCGGCTCCAGTTTGTGGAGTGCCTTGAACCTGGAATCGTCGAGATTGTCGATCCTCAGTGTCCTGCTCTTGCTCAGTGAATAACCGAAATCAATCATTATGAAAGATATTTATGTACTTGGATGGCTGTGGCGCGGGCCTCACTGATGGTTTCGGGAATGGTCTTGGGACCGGTGCAGGCACCAGCCACGAATAGGCCTCCCTCCTTGGTGACGCACGGCTCAAGGATAGTGTCCTTGGGAGTGAAGAAACCGTCTTCACCGGTGGGCACCTTGAGCATCTCCGCGAAAGGCCGTGTGCTGTCGCCGGGAAGGATGCCGGTCATCAGCACGAGGAGGTCCATCTTGATCTTCATCGGCTTGCCGAGAAGGGTGTCTTCTGCCTTTACGTAGAGTTTTCCGTCGATGTCTTCCGAAACTTCCGAGACGCGGCCGCGGATGAAACGGACACCGTATTTGCGTTGGGCATTGAGGTACATATCCTCATAGCTCCTTCCGAAAAGGCGCAGGTCCATATAGAAGCAGTAGACTGTCGCATCGGGGAAGATCTCCTTGATCTCGGAAGCCTGCTTCACTGCAGTGGCGCAGCAAACCTTCGAACACTGGCGGTTGCAAGCCTTTTCGTCGCGGGAACCCACGCAGTGCACGAAACCGATGGTCTTCGGATTCTGGATGCGGCTGTCCTTCCTTGTCTTGAAGAACTGCTCCAGGTCAGCGTTGGTGATGACTCGTTCATATATATTATAGCCGTACTCCTGCTTGTTCTCGGCGGGGAAGAGCTTGAATCCCGTGGTCAGCACCAGCGCCTTGGTTTCGAATGACATTCCAGTGTCCACATTGACAGTATAACCCTTGCGTGACTTCTGGATGCTCTCGATATTGACGTCAGTGAACCATTTGACGCCTTTGAGGTCACTGGTCAGTTCTTTCAGTACCTTGCGGGCCTCGACGCCTTCAGGAAACAGTCTGTCCCATTTGCGGAGATGACCTCCAAGCTCGGACTGCTGCTCCAGGAGGATAGGGGTGTATCCCATATCCCTCAGGTTGCGGGAAACCTCTATGCCGCAGGGGCCTCCGCCTATCACTACTACATTATCCTTAGCCATTTAGCAACATCTTATATTCATTGGAAATTCGGGTTCCGGCAGAGGTTTGCCGCCGGTACCTTCATATTTCTTGCTTTCGTCGTATTTCACTCCGATCTTGTCCAGAAGCGGCTCCACCGCTATCTGGTGGGTCTGCATACCGAGATCCCAGGGGTCGTAGCCGAGCACGAGGCCGGCCATCTCTTCGTAGGTAAGCACGGGGATACCGTAGCCGTTTCCGCCATAGGTCTTGCCGGTCTGCTCTGCGATGACATACTGCCAGCGGTCCAGGAAATAGGGGCAGCCGGGGCAGTTGGTCACGATGAAGTCAGGATGATAGGGTTCCATCGACTCGAACTTCTTGTGGGTGTTGGAAATCGAATATCCGCGGTTTGCCTTGACGTGGTACTGGCGGAATCCGTAGCCGCAGCAGTGACGGCGCTCGGGGTAGTCAATCACGTTGCCGCCCCATTTCTCGGCCATTCCTACCAGCACATAGGGGTACTCGGCTCCGCCGACGCCCTTTGAAGGGAACATCTTGGCATAGTGGCAGCCGATGTGCTCGACAACCTTGAGCGGCTCACCGGTTTCTTTGTTCACCAGTTTGTATTTCGCCTTTTCGGCTATCTCATCGCGGAACTTATAGACAAGGTCGCTCGAATGGGCCAGGTATTTCGGAATGTTGAACTCCCTGCGGCAGGCCTTCCAGAGGTTTTCGCGGATGCGCTCCAGCACCTCCGGCATCTCGTGCCAGGTCTCCAGAGTCTCGCAGTACAGTCCGAAAGATGTGATGCAGCTGCAGGCATAGTTCTCATAGCCGGCCTCTGTCATCAGGGCGAACTGGCGTGCGATGATAGTCATCTGGGTTTCCTGAGGAATGCACTCCTGATGGTAGGCGATACCTCCGCAGGTCGTATGGTGAGGGGTCTCGTAAATGTCCTTGCCCAGCTCGTCACGGAGAATCCTGAGGAAGGTTACTTCTGAGGCAGGAAAGAAATTCTGGCGGATGCAGCTTCTCACATAGAACCAGTGGTCATCCGGAATCTCTTTCTGGTAGTCAGACCAGATCTTTTGTTTTCCCTTATATATCATTGTAATTGATTATTCGAGTGTATGGCCTTCTCCCACATAGTTGAAAGCCCGTTTGCAATATTCGTCCATATCAAGCCCCATCTCTTCGGCTTTGCGACGGGAAACTTCCTCGACGGTATTCATCCTTTCAGTAGCGCCGGTGACGTCGAAGATCGCCTTGAGTTCGTCAAGTGACTCCTTAGGGATTTTTCTGAGCACACCCGGACCATCCTGCTCCAGATTGCTGCCCAGACGCTTGTGGACTTCGTCAAGGTTTTCTCCGATCCATTTGCCGATGGTGCCGGACTCGGGGTGGTCCTCATACTTGAAAGTGCGGGGATAGACGCAATAGCCGTAGTTGAGAATGTTGCCGCAAAGCGCCCTCTGGAGGGGGAGCTGCTGCCGTCCCTTTTCGCTCTCGGCGAAGTATCCCATATCGATGCTGAGAGAACGCAGAGCCATCACTATCTGGCCGGGGGCGTTCTTGCGCGGACAGCGGGTCATGCACGACATACATTCACCGCAATACCAGATAGTCTCGCTCTTGAGAAGAGCCTCTATCTGCTCGTCGTCCTGACTCTGGACTATGTTGACTATGTTTTTCGGACTGTATTTGTAGAATTCAGCGGCAGGGCAGACAGAAACGCACACGCCGCAATTCATACAAGCCTTCAGCCATTCCTTGATACGGATGTCCTTGGCAAGCCGTTCGTATAACTTTCCCATGTTTAAGTTTTAGCGATACCAAATTTCGGAAATTTCCCTGAACTTCCCGTAAAAAATCGTTTCCGAGTGTAACAAATGCAGTTTTGTTACGTAAAAAAACAATCTTTACAGTCAGTGGTCCTTGTGGAAAAGAGCCAGCCTCTCAGCCAGTAAGGGAATGTCCTCGTTGGGGATTAGCGAAGTGCAGGCCCTGAGACCCTCGCGAGTGCTTCCGCAGGTAAACAGCGAGATGGCAGAGATGCCGTAGTACAGCAGTTCCTCCACCAGGTCTGCTCCTGTGAATCCGGGATAGCCGAAGGTGAAGTAGAAACCGTCGGCCACGTCTTCTTCAAGGTCCTTGTCATAGGTTATCACGAAGCCGTTATCTGTGAAGGCCTTCTTCATAAGCTTTGCCTTGCGGCCGTATTCCATCACCTGTTCGCGGAAGTTGTAGTCTCCGTCGTTGGCTGCCTTGAAAATTGCACTGAGAGCATATTGGGCGGAGTGGGAGGTGCCGGAACTAAGGGTGTGCAGGCCGCCGAACACGATAGCGCTGCGGAAAGTGTCAGTGTTGAAGTAGCGCAGCAGGTCGGGATAGTGGCGTTTTGCCAGATTGTCGGAAATGGCAAGGATGGCCACGCGCTCGCCTGCGTAGCTGAATGCCTTGGAACTTGATATGAGAAGGATGTAATTGTCGGTGTACTTGCCTACGCTGGGCTGGTAGGGCGGAACCCCGGGATGACCGTAGTCCTTGCGGAAGTCCATTCCGAAGTAAGCGAGGTCCTCGATGACAATCACGTCATACTTGCTGGCCAACTCGCCTATGATCTTCAGCTCCTCGTCGGTGAGGCATACCCACGAAGGGTTGTTGGGGTTTGAATACAGTATGCTGTGAATCTTTCCTTCGGCCAGGATGCTCTCGAGCTTGCCGCGCAGTTTCTCTCCGCGGTAGTCATAGATGTCGAAAGCAGCGACGTTCACGCCAAGCACCTTGTTCTGATATTTGTGCACAGGGAAGCAAGGGTCGATGAAAAGGATCGTGTCGCGGTCCTTCCAGGTCTTGCTGCAGATCATGAATGATGCGAAGGCAGCTTGCATCGAGCCGACGGTCGGAAGGCAGTTGTAGCCGTCCAGGTCGAGGTCGATGAAATTCTTGATGAAGCGCGACGCCTCTTTCTTAAGCTCCTTGGTGCCGTCAATGTCCGGATAAGATGCGGCGACTCCGCGGCGGAGCGCCTCAATCTGGGCCTCAACTCCGATCTGGGCGGCGGGAAGGCCGGGATTGCCCATTTCCATATGGATGAAATGCACGCCGCTCGCAGCTTCGAGGTTTTCTGCCAGTCTCTTTATCTCACGTATGCCGGAATTGCCGATGCAGGGAAGGCCGCTTTCTTTGAAAAGTTCACGAGCCGTTTCAACGGGAACCAGATTATTTTTCATTGTCGCTCGGATTAATCTGGGGCAAATGTACGAAACTTTCGATACAAAAAAGCTTCGCGTCGTGGCGAAGCTCTGTCGGGAAGAGGTGACTCGAACACCCGGCCTCTGCGTCCCGAACGCAGCGCGCTAGCCAACTGCGCCACTTCCCGTATGTTCTGAGAATCAATATGTCGGGAAGAGGTGACTCGAACACCCGGCCTCTGCGTCCCTAACGCAGCGCGCTAACCAACTGCGCCACTTCCCGTGTTTCGGACTGCAAATGTAGCAATTTTTATCAAATTGAGAAATAAATGTTGTTTTCTTAAACATTTATATTCGTTTATAAACGGATAAAGATGCTCCGCAGCGGTCCAATCAGCACGGTTTTTGATAACTTTGCCCTGCAGAATCAAGCTACTGCATAGATAATCTTAACGATATGAAGACACACGCATTCCTCTTGTTGGCAGCAATCCTTCTGGCTGCACCTTTCATTTCAAACGCACAGGCATTCAGCAAAGATGACGTCGTGGGCGCTGAGCAGGTGTTCGTGACCACCGAGGCCGAAGGGTGGGTGAGTGACCGCTCCGTATATCGCATCGTCGGCAAGGAATCCTCTGACGCCAGAACTGTTCTTACAATTGCCCAGAAAAGCAGCGTCAAGGCCGGCAGGGACTCGACTCCTATCGAAAGCAATCTCACGATAAAGATTCTGTATACTCCCAGCAGCATTGTCGTTCCCAAGGAAAACTTTGCAGGTGCCGCCAAGGCTGTGGAGGAGATGTTCGAAGGCCGGAAAATCGAGCTGAGCTTCAGCGGTGACGACCCCTCGCTTCCCGTGAACCTGAGTGTCGGCCAGAAACTGCCTGACACTGAAGTCAAGGTCAACATCAACATAGAAGGCATCAACGCCAAGATGTCCATCAAGAGTTCCGAGCAGAAAGTCACTGCCAGGGAAAAAGTCTCTGTACCTGCAGGCTCGTTCGACGCTTTTGTCGTTGAAGAGACTTCTACCGTGAAAGTCAGCGTGCTCATCATCAGCCAGTCTGAAAAAATGAAGGAAAAGAGCTGGGTTGTCCCCGGAATGGGTGAGGTGAAGAGCGTGGTGTATGACAAGAAAGGAAAACTTGTTTCTACCACAGAAATGATTTCCTACACGAAACAGTAATTTATTTTTTTTCTTATATTTGCACTGCTCACAGGTTCCGTCCGGCCTTGCAGGTTCGACGGATCAAAAGGGAAACAGGTGAAAAACCTGTGCAGTTCCCGCTGCTGTAAGCTCCAGCCGATGAGGCTGATTATTCGCGGCAATCACTGCCACTGACTTCAAGTCGGGAAGGCGCCGCGAAAGGAGCGAGCCAGAAGACCTGCCTGCGAGCGGCAATGTTTTTACTGCCTGCGGGTATATGGGCGTAAGAATAAAAGACTGCAATCCACTCTTTTCATTCTCCTGCAGGCGGTATGCTACATTGCATTGGATATGCATATGTTGTTTTATTAGTATATCGCAATGAAAAGAATTCTGAAATTGATGGCAGTCGCAGCATTCGCAGTTTTTGCAGTGACATCCTGCTATGACGATTCATCACTGAAAGCATCCATCAAGGAACTTCAGGACCAGATGAAAGAAGCCAATTCCATCCTTGAAAAGATCAAGGGCGGTTTCGTTATCACCGACGTCAACAAGACTGATGACGGTTATACATTTATAATGAGTGACGGCAAGACCGTCAGCGTCAAGAATGGCGCCAACGGTG
Organism: Bacteroidales bacterium; assembly: GCA_017519185.1. Taxonomy (GTDB): domain Bacteria; phylum Bacteroidota; class Bacteroidia; order Bacteroidales; family UBA932; genus Equibacterium. Next base: position 20,643 of record JAFWSX010000019.1, read on the forward strand.
CCGACGGTCAGGACGGTACCCCCGCAAGCGTCATCGAGACCAAACTTTCCAACACTGTCGAAGCTTTCAACTTCGGCGGCACAAAAACCATCCCGATCAATGTCAGCGGTGTCAGCATCATCGATGCATTCGCACCTGCAGGATGGTCTGCAAGCGTCGACGGAGACAACCTTAATGTAACAGCTCCCGCAAGCGCTGAAAGCGCAGCCCGCAAAGGCAGCGTGATCGTAGTCGCCACAGGCGGCAACAGTCTCGTTCTGATGACTGCCGCAGTAGCACTCAACATCCTTGATGTCAACGGAGCATACAGGGATGCCCTGATCGACGATCCGCAGTATGGCGGTGACCTGCTCTACGGTCCGATGGATCCTGAAACCTATTCATACAATGTGGAATATACCTGGGAAGACCCTGTGACCACTCTTGCATTCGGCGGCTTCGGCAACAGCTGGGGCTCTGTATGTTTCTCATCAGGCGGCGAGGTCATCTCAAATTATGTCGAGCCCGATTTCAAGGATGCCGGCTATCTCAGGCAGCTCGAAGTTCCCGCAGCTCCCGCAAACGGCAGCAACTTCATAGTACACTTCGGTGCCGAGGATGCTCCGATCGGACTGTCGTTCGCTGACGGACAGGCACGCACCATCGAAAGTATCGACTATATTATGACCAACTATCTGGCCAATTCGACAATCTTCGGTGACGGTTTCTTCGGCCCGCTCGCAGCTGAAAGCTTCGTGGCTGTAAAGGCCACCGGCTTTGATGCCGAGGGTAACGAGACTGCCACCCTCAGCGAAGTCCTCATCTCCGGCGACGAGGTTGAGGCCTATGCTGCAGGCAAGCCCATCGAGTGGAATACCTGGGATCTTTCAGGACTCGGCGAGGTTGTTTCAGTCAAGTTCGCAGTTTACGGAAGCGAAGACTGCTACGGTGAATGGGGCTTCAATGCACCCGCATATTTTGCTTATTGCGACGTTGTCGTAAAAGAATAAAGAAAGCTGATATTATTTGTTGTTGGGATTCCCTTCCGGTCTTGTGCCGGGAGGGAATCTGTTTAAGTTTAATTGCTATCTTTGAACGTTGTTGCGAATATGAGACTGACCAATTCAATAATAATGGCGCTGACGCTCCTGCTTGCAGTTTCCTGCAACTGGAATGAGGTCATAGACGACACCAAGCCGATGCCGCCTGAGATCAGTCTGGACAATTCGTCGGCAGTATATACGGTTATGACAGGGGAGACTCTCACCGTTTCTCCGAAATACAAATATGTCCAGGGCGCCACATACGCCTGGACAATCGACGGCAGGCTGATTTCTTCGGAACCGGTGCTGCGATACACCGACGATGTCGCTCACAGCGTCTACATCAAGATTACGGTAAAGACAGATGTCGGCAGCGCATCAGACGAAATCCGCGTTGACGTAAAGGCTCCCGCGCCGCCGCCCGACCCGGAACCCGAACCGGACGACGATTTCTGGACCTTCCCCCAGACTGAATTCAACGTCAGCCTCGGGCGCAGCATCCTTCTCAAACCTTATGACATCAAGGAAGATGACGGCATCGGCTATGTCTGGACACTTGACGGTGTCGAAGTTCAGGCTTCTGCCGTGCCCGGATATGTATTTGAGGCCAGGCAGGAGGGAAGTCACGAACTCAGCGTCACCCACGGCAAGCTCTCGCAGACACTGACCGTCAACGTATGCCCGGCCGAAGGTACTTATCGCAGGGCTGCAGGCTCTTCAAGCTCGGCGGCTGCCAGCAAGATATTCGAGTTCACTCCAGCACCTGGCCAGTATGTCAACGAAGATTATACCGCCAATACAGCCGAAGAGGCGGTCACTTATGTGACGAAGCGGTTCAGCGAGGGCAGTTATGTCTCTCTCGGCGGCTTCGGCGGCTATTTAGTGGCCGGCTTCGACCACAGCATCGACAACAACGGCGGCTACGAAATCGGAATCGTTACCCACCTTTCTGAAGAATATACGGAGGCCGGTGTAGTCTGGGTTATGCAGGACGAGAACGGCGACGGTCTGCCCAACGACACCTGGTATGAACTCAAAGGGTCCGACTCTTTCGCAGAAACCACCATCCACGACTACAGCGTTACCTACTACAGGCCTTCTGCTCCCGGGATGTCCGTGCAGTGGACCGACAATCAGGGTGGAAGCGGCAAGGTCAACTATATGGCAGCATATCACCGGCAGGAGTGGTACTACCCGCTCTGGGTGAAGGAAGATCGCTATACCCTGCGCGGCACCCGGCTCGAGGCTCACAACTACGACCGTTCCGGCAACGGCACATACTGGGTCAATCCGCCTTACGGCTGGGGTTATGTCGACAATTTCAATGAGACCGATATGCTCGGCAGCAAGGACACCAACCATTTCAAGATCAGCAACGCCGTGCGCTATGACGGCAGCCCCGCCAACCTGAAGTACATCGATTTCATAAAAGTCCAGAATGCCATCAACGGCAGCAGCGGATGGCTTGGTGAAATCTCCACCGAAGTCTGCGGCATCTTTGATAACAATATCAAGCAATGAGAGCCCTGAGATATCTTCTTTTCGCCGCTGTTGCCCTGGCATCCTTCGCCCTGCCTTCCTGCATGAAGTACGGCCCTGCGGAGGAAGAAGAATTCAATGTGGACCCTTCCGGGGAAGGGTTGTTCATCATCAATGAGGGCAATTATATGTACGGCAACGCCTCGCTGTCGTATTACGATCCTGCGACAAAGCACGTGGAGAACGAGGTGTTCGTGCGCAGCAACGGCTTCAAGCTCGGCGACGTGGCCCAGTCGATGACCATCGAGGACGGGATAGGCTGGGTGGTGGTCAACAACTCCGGCGTAATCTTCGGCATCGACCCTTCGACCTTCAAGGAGGTACGCCGCATCACAGGCTTCACGGCACCGAGATATTTCAAGATGCTGAGCCCCACGAAGGCCTATGTCACCCAGATATGGGATCCGAGAATCTTCGTGGTGAATCCTATGACCGGTGAAACCACGGGCTATGTCACTACTGATATGGACTATGAGACCGGCTCCACAGAAATGATGGTGGAGTTCGGCCGCTATGTCATAACCAACTGCTGGTCCTATCAGAATCGCATCCTCAAGATCGATACACAGACCGACGAGGTGGTCAATACCCTTGTCGTGGGCATCCAGCCGGAATCGATGGTGAAGGACTGCAACGGCAAGCTCTGGGTGCTGACCGACGGAGGATTCGAGGACAGCGGATATGGTTTCGAGGCTGCTAAGCTTCTGCGCATCAATCCGGATTCATTTGTGATAGAGCAGACTTTCACTTTTCCTTCAGATGACAACGCTTCCAAGCTGACTGTCAATGCAGAAGGGGATGAACTGTTTTGGCTGAACTCAGGAGTTTGGAAAATGTCCGTGGATGCCGCGCATTTGCCCGTCAGGCCTTTTATATCTCGTGAGGGTACACTTTTCTATGGACTGACCTTGAATCCGGTAAACGGGGAAATATACGTTTCTGATGCAATCGACTATGTACAGTCGGGTGTCGTTCTCCGCTACAGCCCTCAAGGTGAGTTGCTGGACACGTTCAATGTGGGGATAAACCCTGGAAATTTCTGCTGGAGGTAGGGTATGAAAAGCCGGTTTATCCTTATAACTTTTCTGTTACTTCTGCCGGTAATCCTCAGAGCGCAAGGAGATTGGTGGAACGAAGACCCGAGCTATGTGGTTCCGATCGATGCGGCGGGCATTACTGCCGACCGTCCTATGAGAAAGATAGGAATCCAGGAGACCAGACTCGACACAATTGCACTCAGGGACAACATTGCGCTTTCTATTGCCGACGTTCTGACATTCAACTCTTCGGTATTCGTCAAGCAGTACGGCCGCGGCAGCCTTTCGACAATAGCGTTCAGGGGTACTTCGGCATCGCATACGCAGGTAAGCTGGAACGGAATGAAGATCAACTCGCCGATGCTCGGAATGACCGACTTTTCGATGATTCCGTCGTACTTCATCGACGATGCATCGCTGCTTCACGGCTCATCTTCTCTCGGGATGTCCGGTGGCGGCCTGGGTGGCGCTGTGGTGTTGTCGACTGAGCCCGCGGACTACAAGGGGCTGGGCATACAGGCTGTTCAAGGCATCGGTTCGTTCGGCACCTTCGACGAGTTTCTGAGGGTTACCTGGGGCAACGATCACTGGCAGACTTCAACCCGTGCCGTATACACCTCAAGCCGCAACGACTTCACATACCGCAACTACAACAAGAAGATCGACGGCCAGTATCCGATCGATACAAACCGCTGCGGTGCGATCAGAGACTTTCACTTGCTCCAGGAGGCATATTACAACACAGGCCACGGCGACCGGTTCGGCATCAATGCCTGGTATATGGCCAGCACACGTGGCGTACCGATGCTGAGCGTCGATTACCGCAGCAACCAGGATTATGTCAACGAGCAGGGGGAGAACACTCTTCGCAGCGTGCTGAGCTGGGACCACGACCGCCGCAGCTACAAGGTCCACACTAAGGCCGGATACAATGGCACCCGCCAGTCCTACGATTTCATCAAGGACAAGGGCAACGGGCAGATGGTGCAGATGGTGGAGAGCCGCAGCCGCATCAACACGGTCTATGCGCAGAGCGAGGCTGAGTTTTTCCTGCCAGGCAACTGGATGTTCACGGCGCAGCTGGCGGCCTACCAGCATTTCGTGCAGAGCAAGGACCGCAACGCCGCGGCATTGACCGGAAGTGGGACCATCGAGGGCAATACTCAGAAGGTTGCCATAGGCTATAATCAGGCGCGCTTCGAGATGCTGTCATACATTTCCGCCAAGTGGCAGCCTACGCAGAGGCTGGGACTGAGCGCTTCGCTGAGGGAAGAACTTTACGGCGATAGTTTCACTCCGCTGATTCCCGCATTCTTCGCGGACTATCTCGTAAGCCGCACTGGCAATGTCCGTCTTAAGGCTTCTGCCAGCCACAACTTCCGTTTTCCTACTCTCAATGACCTCTATTTCATGCCTGGCGGCAATCCTGACCTGAAGCCGGAGAAGGGTATTTCGTATGATGCGGGTGTCAGTTTTGCCACGGCTAAGGACGATGTCTATTCTCTCGACGGAGAGCTGACCTGGTTCGATTCATATATAGATGACTGGATTGTGTGGATTCCAACCTTCAAGGGTTATTGGACGCCGCGCAACATCAAGCAGGTGCACGCCTACGGCATCGAGGCGAAGGCGGGCGGTTTCCTGCAGCTTGCACGTGACTGGCAGCTGCATCTGAACGGTTCGTTCTCGTGGACGCCTTCTATCAACAACGGCGACCCGGCCGACTGGGCAGACGAGGCTATCGGCAAGCAGCTGGTCTATGTGCCGCTGCTCTCGTCTTCGGTGAACGGTTCGCTGGCTTACAAGAGCTGGAAGCTGACCTACAAGTGGTGTTATTACAGTGAGCGTTTCACTACTTCGGACAATGACATCAAGTCGAAGATAGGGAGGGTGCTGCCATATTTTATGAATGACATCGTGCTCGAGAAGCGGTTTATGACGAAGCCTGCGGAGCTCTCGCTCAAACTTGCGGTCAACAATCTTTTCAATGAGGAGTACGAATCTGTCCTGAACCGGCCTATGCCCGGCCGCAATTTCGAGTTTTTCATCGAGATCAGACCTAATATTCGGCACAGTAGATAATCGAATCTGCTGTTAACAAAGGACTCTTTAGACCAACAACTCAGAGGGCACGAAAACACTCGGTCGGTACCTATTGCTGCCGCCGTGTCACAGACCTGACTTGCGGCGACCTCCGTTGTATATTACTGGGGCGCTGCCCCAACCCCCGCCGCTACGGCCTGCTATCAGCACAAGCCTACCCGCACGGCCTCCGCTAGCGCCTGCAGGCGCCCGTTCGTCCTGCTGCGCGATAACTCGTATCCAACGGGCCCCTCCCTCTTTACTACCGAGGGCGGTAGTGTCGCCGGCAAGTCAGTCTGTTCGGGCGGCTTGTCGCCGACTGGGTTTTCTTCGGCAGAGTAACGGACTTATAGTGCTATTCTAAAATGTTTCCCCGCAGGATGACTTTGTCGATGAAGGGGGTGGTGTAGCGGTAGGCGAGGCTGCCGAGGGTGTCGAAGCCGGGCTTTGCGACGATGATGTTTGCGAGCTTGCCGACGGCGATGGAGCCGGCTATGTCGCTGACGTCCATAGCGCAGGCAGAATTGACTGTTACCGCATTGAAGGCCTGCTCAGGGGTGAGCCTCATCCTGATGCAGCCGAGTGCCATTACGAAACGCATATCGCCTGAAGGAGAGGTGCCGGGATTGTAGTCAGATGCGAGTGCGATGCCGAGACCAGTTTCGATGAATCCCTTGGCGTTTCCAAAGGGATCCCGCAGGAAGAATGAAGCTCCCGGAAGCATCGTGGGCATAGTAGCGCTGCCTTTCAGACAGTCAATCTCGGCCTGAGTAGTCCTCTCCAGATGGTCCACCGACAGGGCGCCGTGCGCCACTCCGACCTGTACGCCGCCGCTCACTGCGAGCTGGTTGGCGTGCAGCTTCGGGCGGAGGCCATATCTTGCGGCAGTCTCCAGAATCTCAGCAGTATCCTCAACAGTGAAGAACCCCTGTTCGCAGAAAACATCCGCAAAATCTGCCAGGCCTTCCGCAGCCACGGCCGGAATCATCTCCCGGCACACCAGCCGGACATAATCTTCGCGTGACATTCCCCGCGCAACAGCGTGAGCTCAGAGGAAGGTGGATTTCACCACTGCAGGCACAGTTTCCCTGATGCGGCGAATCACACGGAGCATCTTCAGTTCGTCGTCAGTGCTCAGGCCGTATCCGCTCTTGATCTCGATGGCACCGCTTCCGGCAGCCATCATCTCGCGGACACGTTCAATGCTCTGTTCGAACAGCTCATCCTCTGAAGTGTTGTGCAGCAAGTCTGCGGAATTGAGAATGCCACCGCCATTGGCGGCAATCTCCGCATAGCTCAGACCGCGTATCTTGTCCTCGAACTCCCGCTCGCGGCTGCCGGCCCATACTGCGTGGGTATGTGAATCGCAGAAGGCCGGGATGACCATCCGGCCGGCAGCGCTCCAGCACTCATCAGCCCCGGAAGGCAGGCCGCCGGCCATAGTGCCGAAGCCGGCGATCAAATCTCCGTCCATCAGCAGCCAGGCATCCTTCAGGACGCCGACTTCGCTCATTGCCGCACCTTCCTTGCGCACATCAGTGCCTATGCCCGCGAGCAGTCCTATGTCGGTGACAAGAGTCTTCATCCTTTAGAAATAGTTTTCTTTCTTGATGAACTGAACGCTGCGGTGGATGAGGGGAGAGAGGTATGTGTCATTGTCCACGAACGGAACCTCCTTGCGGTAGTCGGTGAGCAAAGCCTCAAGCAGCTTGCTGGTTTTCGCAGGGCGGCGGAACTCCATAGCCTGGGCGGCATTCATCAGTTCGATGGCAAGCACGGTCTCGCAGTTGTCGACAACCTTCACAAGCTTGGTGGCTGAATTGGCACCCATACTTACGTGGTCCTCCTGTCCCTGTGATGAAGGGATGGAATCGACAGAAGCCGGCCAGCAGAGCATCTTGTTCTGGCTGACAATAGATGCTGCCGTGTACTGCGGAATCATAAAGCCAGAGTTCAGGCCGGGGTTGGCCACGAGGAACTTCGGAAGACCGCGCACACCTGCAATCAGCTGGTAGATGCGGCGCTCGGATATGTTCGACAGCTCCGCCATTGCGATGGCCAGTGCATCCATAGGGATGGCAATCGGCTCGCCGTGGAAGTTGCCTGCAGATATGATCATATCCTCGTCAGGGAAGATATTGGGGTTGTCGGTGGTCGAATTGATCTCGTTCTCGATGACTGAACGCACATACTTGATGTTGTCCTTCACGGCACCGTGAACCTGCGGGATGCAGCGGAAAGAGTAGGGGTCCTGCACGTGCTCTTTCGGACGGGAGATCAGCTCACTGCCGCCAAGGATCCTCATAAAACGCTCCGCGGTGTCGAGCTGGCCTTCGTGTGTGCGCAGCCGGTGTGTCAGCGGAAGGAAAGCCTCAATGCGGCCGTCAAAGGCATCCAGAGAGAGAGCTCCGATCAGGTCGGCCCACTTGCTCAAGCGGTAGCTCTTGAGCAGGCACCAGATGGCGTGCGCGCTCATAAACTGGGTTCCGTTGAGAAGGGCAAGACCCTCCTTGCTCTTCAGCGATATCGGCTCCCATCCCTTTTCTTTCCACACTTCAGCCGCCGGCTTCACTTCGCCTTTGTAAAGCACTTCGCCCATTCCGATCAGCGGTAGGCAGAGATGAGCCAGAGGAACGAGGTCTCCGGAAGCTCCGAGCGAACCCTGTGAGTAGACAACCGGCAGAATGTCTTCGTTGAACATATCGATGAGCCTCTGCACGGTTGAGAGCTGTGCTCCGGAATGGCCGTAGGAGAGGTTCTGCACTTTCAGAAGGAGCATCAGCCTCACTATCTCAGGATTGACTTTTTCTCCGGTGCCGCAGGCGTGCGACATAACGAGGTTGTGTTGGAGCTGGCCGAGCTCTGCTTCAGGAATGGTCACGTTGTAAAGGCTGCCGAAGCCAGTGGTAATTCCGTAGATGGGGCGGTCGACAGATTTTATCTTCTCATCGAGATACTGGCGGCAACGTATCACCGCATAGGTACATTCGTCTGAAAGTTCGATTTTCAGATGCTTGTCCATTATCTCCTTTATCCCGTCCAGCGACAGGTGCTTGAAACTTATCTTATGTATCATAGTGTTAAGGCGTCTTTGATTATGTTGTCGTCTGCAATGTTAGGCATAGTTATTTTCAGTCCGGGGGTGCGGGCCATCTCCCGCTCGGCGCTGTTCATCGCGCCCTGGTTGCGGGCCCAGCTGCGGCGTGCTATTCCGTTGTTGACATCCCAGAACAGCATTTCGCGGATGTGACGGGCGGAGTCCTCGGATCCGTCGATGACCATTCCGAAACCGCCGTTGATCACTTCACCCCAGCCGACTCCGCCGCCGTTGTGGACAGAAACCCAGGTGGCACCGCGGAAAGAGTCGCCGATGACGTTCTGCACTGCCATATCGGCGGTGAACTGGCTGCCGTCATAGATGTTGGATGTCTCGCGGAACGGAGAGTCTGTGCCCGACACGTCGTGGTGGTCGCGGCCCAGAACTACCGGGCCTTTGAGCCGTCCGTCGCGGATGGCATCGTTGAATGCAAGGGCTATCTTGGTGCGGCCTTCGCAGTCGGCGTAGAGGATGCGGGCCTGAGAACCCACAACTAGCTTGTTACGGCCGGCCTCGTCGATCCATTTCACATTGTCGTGCATCTGGCCCTTTATCTCGTCGGGAGAGGTGCTTGCCTCTTTCTCGAGCACTTCCATCGCCAGCCTGTCGGTGAGCGCCAGGTCGTCAGGATCCTCGCTCATACAAATCCAGCGGAACGGGCCGAAGCCATAGTCGAAATACATCGGGCCCATAATGTCCTGCACGTATGAAGGATATTTGAAACTGCCGTCTGCCTTGAGCACGTCTGCGCCGGCCCTTGAGCATTCAAGCAGGAAAGCGTTGCCATAGTCGAAGAAATACATTCCCTGAGCGGCCAGACGGCCGATCGCTGCGGCGTGGCGGCGAAGGGAAGCATAGACAGCCTCCTTGAAGGCGGCGGGGTCTGATGCCATCAGGGCCTTGCTCTCCTCGAAACTCAGCCCGGCCGGATAGTAACCGCCAGCGAAGGGATTATGGAGGGAGGTCTGGTCCGAGCCCAGATCCACCTTGATGCCTTCGTCGGCCAGCCGTTCCCAAAGGTCGACTACGTTGCCGACATATGCAAGCGACACGACCTCTCGGCCTGCCACTGCCCACCGAATGCGGGGTATGAGTTCGTCCAGGTCGTCGTGCAGTTCGTCCACCCAGCCCTGTTCGAAACGTTTCTGAGCGGCAGAAGGGTTGATTTCCGCAGTGACACTGACCACTCCGGCGATATTGCCGGCCTTGGGCTGAGCACCAGACATTCCGCCGAGGCCTGCCGTGACGAAGAGCATTCCGTGACGCTCCTCTTCAGTGCCTTTCAGGCCGCGTTTCCAGAGCTGCTTGCGTGCTGCGTTCATCACTGTGATGGTGGTGCCGTGCACGATGCCCTGGGGGCCGATGTACATCCAGGAACCTGCAGTCATCTGGCCGTACTGTGAAACGCCCATCGCGTTGAAGCGTTCCCAGTTGTCCTGAGAGGAGTAGTTGGGAATCACCATTCCGTTGGTGATGACTACCCGCGGAGCATCCTTGTGGCTCGGGAACAATCCGAGGGGATGGCCGCTGTACATTGCCAGCGTCTGCTCCTCAGTCATATTGGCCAGGTACTGCATCACCAGGCGGTACTGTGCCCAGTTCTGGAATGCGGCACCGTTGCCACCATAGACTATCAGTTCGTGTGGATGCTGGGCCACGCGCTCGTCCAGGTTGTTCTGGATCATTGCCATCATCGCAGCAGCCTGCCTGCATTTTGCGGGATACTCGTCTATGGGGCGGGCGTACATCCGGTAGGAAGGACGGTAGCGGTACATATAGATGCGGCCGTAGTCCTTCAACTCCTGGGCGAACTCAGGGGCGAGCTGAGCGTGCAGTTGAGGCGGGAAATAACGCAGCGCATTGCGCAGTGCGAGTTCCTTCTCAGCTTTGGTCAGTATGTCTTTGCGTTTGGGAGCGTGATTTACTTTATCGTCGTAAGGCTTCTGCTCGGGCAGGCTGTCCTGGGGAATTCCTGCCAGAATTTCTTCCTTGAATGTCATCGTTACAATTTTGTTAGCGTTAATACTTCAGCCTCGAGCTTCTGCGCTTCAGCAACCATCGCTGCACCTTCTTCGATCAGGGCGCTTGCGGCGGCTTTGTCTTCCAGTCCCTGAGCGTTGATCTTGACGTTCAGGAAGGCGCCGCGGACTGCGGCACGTGCGGCCAGTGCAGCCACTCCCGCGTCAGAGGCGGAATTGGGATTGCCGTCGCGGGCCATTGCCACTGCCAGGGGGAAAACATCCATTGCAGTCTTCATTGTCTCGAGGGGAACCTGGGCTGCGTGAAGCGTGGCTGCCTCGATTGCCTTGCTGCGGGCTGCCTTCTCTTCGGGAGTACCTTTCGGAAGGCCCATAGCCGCCATTATGCCGTCGAAGGAGCGGGTGTCTTCATCCACCAGTTCCAGCATCTTGGCTAGGACTTTCTGGCCCTTGTCGGCCCACTGTGAGAATTCCTCCCAGCGGTCATCCCAGCCTCGCTTTCCGGCTGACAGGTTGGCCACCATTGTGCTCAGTGCTGCGCCGAATGCGCCCATCACTGCTGCCACGCTGCCCCCTCCTGGTGCCGGAGATTCAGATGCGGTTTCTTCGGCAAAGCCTTTGATTGTCATCCTCACAAGCCTTTCGCGGGCTGCTTCTTCTGCCGGGTCGGCAATGAGATATTCTATGACTTTTTCGCGGGGATCGAAGGGTTTGAGGTCGTCAAGGCCCATACTCTTTACCGCTATTTTCATCAGTTCGCTTTCGGAAACTCCGACGCTGCGGTGCTGCTTCTCAAGGAAGTAGCGGCCTGCATCTATCAGCACCTGCTTAGGCACGAGGCCGACTATCTCGGTGCCGGTGACGCGCATTCCGCGGGCTTCAGCCTTGGCCGACACTTCGTCGAAGGCTTTGTGAAGGGGAGTGGCTTCGATGTCGGTGATGTTCATACTCACCTGGGCCACGCCATACTCGGGAATGTACCATCCGATGGCCTTGCAGCCTTTCAGCGTGCCGGGTATCCATACCTGCTCGCCGTTGGCGTCCTTGATGAGCGCTCCGGTGAGAGAGCCGCCTTCGCGGGCCTTGCGGCCTTTCTCGCGGACGTCAAACGCAACGCTCATCGCCTTGCGGACTGATGTTGTATTGAGGTTGAAGTTGACTGCGATGAGGAAGTTGCGGGCTCCCACATTGCTTGCTCCGCAGCGGGCTGTAACATCGTCGTAGGCGGCAGGACCGAAATCGGGTCTGCGCTCAGGGTCGGCCATCTTCTCGGGCAGAGCCTCGTATTCGCCGGCTCGGCACACTGCGAGGTTGCGGCGCTCGGGCTTGAAGGCGGCGGCTTCGTAGCAGTAGCAGGGGATACCCAGTTCGTTGTACATCCTCTCGGCAAGTTTTCTTGCAAGGACGGCACATTCTTCAAGGGTTATGCCCTGGACCGGGACCAGCGGCTGCACATCGGTAGCGCCTGAGCGGGGATGCTCGCCGTGATGGAGACGCATATCGATCAGCTCCTGGGCTTTGGCGGCTCCTTGGAATGCGGCTTCGCAGACAGCGTCGGGTTCGCCTATGAAGGTGACCACCGTGCGGTTGGTCGCTTCGCCGGGATCGACGTTGAGCACGCTTACTGAACGGCCGTCGGGAGTTTTTGTGTCGGCTATGACTTTGACGATGGCGTCGATCACGCCCTTGTCACGGCCTTCGCTGAAATTGGGAACACATTCTATCAGTTGTTTCATAGTGTCTGGTGTGAATTATTGAATTCTTCAAATATAATAAAAATACAAACAAAAGTCCATCCTCCGATGCAAGGGGGATGGACTTGTTGCTGTTCACTGACGAGCAGTCAGTATTTCTGCGTTACATGGATTTGGCGATGACCTCCTCGAATTCGTCACGGACGATGTCGCCGTCGAAGCAGATGAACGACGTCTCGTCGCCGTCGGTGGCCAGCATCACGAAGCTCTTGATGATATTGTCGTCGCCGTTGGTGAACATCTGCATCCGGTCACCGCTGTCCTTGGCTTCCATCAGCAGCTCGTAGTTGCCGCCGCGTATCATCCTCGACACCTCGCCGGCAAGTTGTGATGCAGGACCGGAGTGCGGGATATTGAGAATGTACATACCCTTCAGGGAACGCACTAGGCGTGCTATGTCAACATCCTCATCACCCATCTCGAGGTTGAGGCGGCCGATCATCTTGAACATAGCAGGACTGATGTAAACTGCCTCCACACCTTCCAGGTCAGAATACTTTTCGTAGAGAGACTTGCCGGTCTGTGCGAATGCGCCCACAGACAATACTGCAAGAATAACTGATAAGAGAATCTTTTTCATCGTATTTTATTTATTGTTTTTTCCATATTGTCGGCGATGGTCCTTTCGCTCTCATATACCGCATCCCTGCCTTGCTGCACGCCAGATCCGATCTGGCGGAAGACAGCCTGGACCTGGGCATAGGCAAGCTCCGGATCGTCGAAGGTGTCCTTGGGCTCACGGCTCTGCTGCAGGGCAATACCGATGCCCAGCATAAGGATGAATGAAGCTGCGATGCCTGAAATCCAGCTGACATACACCTTGCGTGAAGAACCGCCTTTGGCCTCTTCTGCAATCTCAAGCTTGGCTACGAGTTCCTTGGCTCCGGCATCGCCGGCGTCCAGGGTCTCATCGTTTGCAATGGCTTCCAGCTCTTCCAGAGACAGTTTGCCGATGGTTTCAATATCTTTCATTTTCCAAGATTTTTCTAAGTGTCTTGCGTGCCGCGCTCAGCATCACCCTGAGGCTTCCCTCGGAGAACCCGGTCGCCGACGCGATCTCGTCATATTCCATATTTTCAAATACCCTCATCCGGAGCACCTTCTGCTGACTGTCGGGCAGTTTAGCAATCGCCTTCTCAACGGCCCTGATGGTTTCCCTCGCCGCCAGCACCGAGTCGTCGTCTGCAATGCGGAATTCCACCTTCTTCAGCGATTCGCTCTTTGCAACCTTTTCGTGACGCAGCCTGTCGAGGCAGATGTTGCGGAGCATCGCGAGTCCGTATGCCTTGGGCTGCCGTATCCCGTCCAGCTTGTCCCTCGAGATCCAAAGCCTTACGTAGAGGTCCTGGACAGCGTCCGCCGCATCATCCGCATCCTCCAGAATGTAGAGGGCTACGCGGTAGAAAGCGTTTTCAAGCGGCAGCCAGGTGGCCTTAAACTCAGGGATTCCCATTGCTGCTTACTTTGTCGTTGAGTTGACGAGTTCTGCAAGGTCGCCGGCAGAGATGGTTCCGAAGAAGCAGATCAGTGCGCCATCCTCAGGGACGAACATTATGATGTCGCTGATCGTCTCCCCGTCATTGGAAGTGGTGCCGAAGATGGACATTTTCTCATTGCCGTCCTTGGCTTCCATCAGCAGTTCGCACCCTCTCAGCTCACCGGCCATCTTAGCGTTGAACTTGTCTTTCACCGCAGCAGGGCAGTCATCGTAGTCGACGACAATCATACTCTTCACACCGCGCATCACCGGAAGTTCCCGGTCCAGTCCGCTGACCATCTTGCCGAACTTAAGGGCCATACCGCCGATGGACACCATCTCCACATTGGACTCCGACACCACCTTGATGCCCGGGAGCGTCACGGCATCCCTGTCCGAATCGATTCCGGCCAGCCTGGCCTCAGCTCTCATTTCATTCACCAAACCCTGAACACGGCTTTTGCCGGGAGTCTTGCGGGCCTGACACACTGCCGTTACTGACAACAGCACAAACAACGTTACTAAAATCCGTTTCATAAAAACTGTTTTGACAATAAGACGTACGGGCAGGTGGTTTGTTAATGACAAATCATCTTTTTTTGTCAATCCACACCCAGAGACGGTACATAAGGAAACCCCAGCACAGGAAGAGAACGACGTAGACCCAGTAGGGAAGCCGGGCGGTGTAAGCGTCGTCGCGGATGACATTCTCATAGTCGGGAATGTCGGTGTAATAGTAGGCCCCGGCCCCGAAGTCGTATTTCTCCGAGAGGCCGAGGCCTTTGATCATTATATAAAGGGCGCAAAGGACTGTCAGCACCGAAGCGACGATGGTCGCCACTTTCATTGCCTTGCGCCTGTCCATTATTTGAATTCAGAAAGGACGGGGATGTCAAAGACAACGCCCGACAGCAGGAACCACACGGCAAAGAGGGTGAGGGCGATGTTGAACAGCTGGCCGATGACGTAGAGCCAGAGCACCTTGCCGCCGTGCATCTGCTTTGCGATGGACTTGAAGTTGGTGTCGAGCCCGATGGATGTGAAGGCAAGCACGAAAGCCCAGTTCTTGTACTGGTCGAGCACTCCGTTGATGGCCTTGACCTGGTCGCCGCCGAACGCCGGCTGGATGATGAACGATGCGATGAGCGACGCCGCGAAGAAACCGATGATGAACTTCGGGAAGCGGGTCCAGATCTCGCCGGCGCCAACCTTGCGCTCAGAGCCCTTATCGACCCTCGTGGCGAAGAAGATGGCCACAAAGAAGGCGATGAAACCGATGAGGATGTTCTGGATGGACTTCACCAGCACGGCGGCCTGCTCGGCTTCGGCACCAAGTGCATTGCCGGCCAAAACCACGGCTCCGGTTGAGTCTACAGTGCCGCCGATGAGCGCTCCGCCCATCAGCTGGCTCATACCGCAGGCCTTGATTATCATAGGCTCGAACACCATCATCAGGATGGTGAAGATTATGGAGATGGAAATTGCTATCGAAAGGTCATCCTTCTTTGCCTTGGCAGCAGCTCCGGTGGCGATGGCGGCCGAGGTTCCGCAGACGCTGGTGGCTGCGGCGAGAGTTATCACCAGCGGCTTGTTGTCGATCTTGAAGACCTTAGTGCCAAGCCACCACATAAAGATGATGACGATGGGGGTGACGATCCACGCAATGCCGAGGCCGTAGAGACCGAACTTAGCAATGTTGGAGAACAGCACCGAGAAACCCATTATCACCAGACCGGTCTTGATGTAGTATTCGGTGCGGATGGCAGGCTTCAGCCAGTCTGGCACACCGATGGTGTTGGAGATGAGAAGGCCGACTATCAGCGCCCAGAAGGCCCATTCAAGATAGCGGTTGAGGGTGAATTCGGCACTGATGAGGCGTACGAACACTGCCAGTAGGAAGAGGCCGATGAAGGCGGGGATAAACTTCTTGATGCTGCCGCCCTGCAGCTTGATGCCTGCGGCGAAGAGCACTCCGAGCACAGCCACCGTCAGCAGCAGCTTGCCCCAGAATGCCCACTGGCCGAGCTGGGCCCAGATAGTGTGGTCACCGAAATGCCAGGTTGAAAATTTGAGGGCCGAGAAGTCGAACCATCCTGTGAGGACAGCCACGCAGCCCAGGAGGATTACGACCGCACCAATCCACACGGCCAGCCAGTCCTCGGTAAAGAGTTTATGGGGTTTGTCTGTCATATTATGTTATTTCTTTGTATAAACGTCCTTGACGGCGAAGTAGCATTTCTTGGGCTGGTACTGTGCGTCGAAGAGGAGAGGGTAGTCGAGACGGCCGCGGACGAAGTTGTTGAGCCAGCTGCTGCGGTCGCTAAGGCACCAGAATGTTACAGATGAGATCTTGTCGCGGTTTTTGTGGAGAGTGCGGAAGATCATTGCATACTCTTCGGCCTGGGCATCCGCCATCTCAGCGGTGTACTGCACCGACTGTTTGATCTTCTGGCGCTCCTGTGCTCCGGGGCCGTGGTAATTGTCGAAGCAGGTGAGGTCGAGCTCGGTGATCTGCACGTCGAGACCAAGGGCGGAGAAACGGTCGATGGCAGTTTGGATCTGCTCCTCGGTGACCGTATTGTCCCAGTGAGCCTGCATTCCCACGCCGTCGATGGGAACGCCCTTGTCAAGCATTTCCTTCAGCATAGTGCAAGCCCTCTCGAGCTTGGCCGGGTCAACGAGGTTGTAGTCGTTATAGATGAGTTCGCATCCTTCCGGAGCATATTTCTTTGCAGTGCGGAAAGCCCACTCGATGAACTCGGGACCCTCGAACACGCTGTACCAGGGCGAGCGGGTGCGATAGATGCTTTCGCCGGGAGTGTCGGCCAGCGCCTCATTCACCACGTCCCAGGCATAGATCACATCCTTGGGATAGTGCTCGAAGACAGCCTTGATATACTTCTCGTGCTTTTCCATCACCTGCTCCTTGGTGAGCGGGTTGCCGTCGGCATCGTTCATATAACCGCGAGGAGTGGAGCCGTGCCATACGAGGGTATGGCCGCGCATCTTCATTCCGTTCTCCTGGGCGAATGCCACGATCTTGTCGGCCTGAGTGAAGTCGAAGGAGCCGTCTGGGCGGATGATGCCGGCGGGCTTCATCGCATTCTCGGCAGTCATCGAATTGAAGTGCTTCTTGACCATCTCGCCCTGCACACCCTCGAGAGTGTTGGGGCCGACAGCGACACCGATCCTGAAATCATCCTTGATGAACTCTTTCAGTCCCGGAACTTCGTCCTTGTTGGCGCAAGCGGTCAGCGCAACCGCGAAAAAAGCAAGAATCAGTAAACGTTTCATAGGTGCAATTTTTATTTCTGCTAATTTAATGATTCATTTTCAATTATTGGATTTTAACTGCATTTTGTCTAACTTTAAGGCGATTATGGGATGTTTTTTGATAGTAACCAAGGAATATTCAGTCACGAAACAATAACCAATAAAACATACGCTTATGAAAAAGGAAATGATGAATGCATATGAGGCCCCGGTCACGGAGGTGGTCGAGGTGGAGGTCTCTCCAATTATGGAAGGGACAACGGGAGAAGGTGGACAATGGGGTGACGGCGATGACTAAACAAGTATTACCGGCTATTTTTTATACTTATGAAACGTTTTTTTGCTTCAAGCATTGCCTTCGTGGCATTGTTGGTGGTCAGTTCA
>JAFWSX010000020.1 GCA_017519185.1 Bacteroidales bacterium
GATTTCTTACTACAATGGCGTGGCGCTGACTGCTGAGTACAACTTTGTGGAGCTCATAAGCAGCGGTAGCAAACTGTCGCTGTATGCCGGAGCCGGCTTCGGCTGCCTCTTCGACGGCACTGCAGACTACACTTTCTCCGTAATAAACAAGACTGAGGACGCCACACAGACGTTCGGCATCGGCAGCCACACGGAGGTCAGCCACTGTAAGGATCTCTACATACCGATAACGCTGTCGCTGGAATATGCCTTCCTTCCGGAAGTGGCAGTTACGGCAGGCTGCGAATACAGGATCATCCCGGCAAGGGGGCAGTTCGCTCCCAAAGGAATGGCGCTGGCCAAGCTGGGACTGGTGTTCAACATTGGCGGCAGGATGCTGCAGTAAAAAAGATTATGAATAATAAAAACCAAACGACGATGAGACGTAACAAGATAAACATATTGGGCAGCATTGCAGGAATGCTGTTCCTGGTAGGAGTAGCGGCGCCGGTGACCTTCACCTCGTGCGACACTGCGGCAAGCATGCCGGAAATAAACCTGACGATGGAGTCGGACTACAGCGGCATCATCGAAGCGATCAAGAACGGTAACAAGTCGCTGACAGACCAGCTGGCCCTGATCGAGACAGCAATCAAGAACGGCTTCAAGGGCAACGACGAAGCCATCAAGCTCATTGAGGCAGCCGTGAAGGCGCTGCAGGGAACCGTAGAGGACAAGCTGGCAGCGATCGAGACGGCGATAGAAAGCCAGACCACCAGCCTCGAGACCAAGCTGGGATTGATAGAGGCGGCAGTCAAGACCGGGGCTGCCGATGCTCAGGAGCAGCAGGAACTGATAGCGAAAGCGATAAAGGCCCTGCAAGGCTCGCTGGAAGAGAAACTCGCTAAAATAGAAGAGGCAGTCAAAGGTCAGACCACCAGCCTTGAGACCAAGCTTGGACTGATAGAGACGGCAGTGAAGGAAGGCCTTGCAGGCAGCGAGGAGGAGCAGAAACTGATCAAGGAAGCGATAGAAGCGCTCGAAGGTACCGTAGAGGACAAACTCGCTAAATTGGAGGAAGCAATCAAGGGGCAGACCACAAGTCTTGGAACTAAACTCGCAGCAATTGAGGCTGCAGTGAAGAGCGGAGCCGCAGACGCTGCAGAGCAGCAGGAACTCATCAAGGAAGCCATCGAAGCTCTGGGCGATGCACTTGGCGACGCAATGTCAAGCATCAAGTCGGCCATCGGCAGCCAGACTACCGACCTTAGCACGAAACTCGCAGCCATCGAGACGGCGTTGAAGAACGGGTTCGTAAACGAAAAGAACGCGCTCGACCTTATCAAGACAGCGGTAGCGTCGATATCGACGACCGTGGGCGGAATGGGCACGGCTATGGGTGTGGCAGTGCAGAACATAATCGACGCGATCAACGGCATCTCGTCAGCATCGTCGAACGAGGAAATCGTGAAAGCACTGAACGACATCTTCGACGCCATCGAAGGCCTCACCGACTTCGAGACCATCATACCTGCAATCTACAATGCTATAATCAAGCTGATCGAAGGTGACACCATCAACGGATATGCCTACGTTGAGATGGGCGACGGCCTGAAGTGGGCGACGATGAACGTCGGTGCCACCAGCCCGGAGGAATACGGCGACTACTTCGCCTGGGGTGAGACGACGGCATCTAAGACAAATTATGATTGGGATACATACTTTGACACTTCCGATGGGGGCGTAACCTTCTTAAAGTATGCAAATGACAAGAAAACCAAGTTGGATCCTGAAGATGATGCGGCTAGTCAGATATGGAAAGGAACTTGGCGTATACCGACTTACACCGAGTGGGCGGCACTTCGTGACGAGGTCAACTTCGAATGGGCCTGGACTGATGATTACAATGAGACTGGTATTCCTGGTATGGTCGTGACATCCAAGGTGGCTGGCTACGAAGGTAATTCCATCTTCCTTCCCGCTACAGGCGCCCAAGCCGGTACTAGTGGTGAGCATGCGCAACAAGAGGGCACCCAAGGGTACTACTGGTCTTCAGTTCTCTACGAAGGCGATTCGGACATGGCATCGGACCTGCGCTTTATGGATAATCATGTGAGCAGCTATCGTATGCACCGTAGCTATGGCTTATCTATTCGTGCCGTTTCCGAATAATGTGTAAACGGTAGTAATAACTCATCATTATGCCCCGGCCGGACTTTCCGCGTCGGGGCATTTGCTTACTATGGCTTAAAATTGCTATCTTTGCCGTATGTTGATACTCACGATCTCCCTCATCACCCTCGCCGTGTTCGCAGTGCTGATAGTGCTGGCGGGCATAAAAGGCTTCTTCAAAGGAGCGACTGAGGAGTTCCATCGCCAGCGCGGCGTGTGGACAAGGATGATGCGCAGGCTAAAGGCGCGCAGCATCTGGCGCAAGCGGCGCAAGGCCGGCCTTCCGAAGGAAGACGCGCAGGACGTGGAGTCGGAGATCTGACAGCCATCCCTTTCTTTCTGCACAATATCAGTTATTAAGCGTTTAAAAACGGCTTAAGTGGATATCATTTCCCTTATTTGCAAAAAAGCTGGAAGTATGAATGAGAGGAATGATTACTGGATGCGCGAGAGGGAGTGCGAGAGTCGCTTTGCAGCCTGCGAGCCCTGTTTTATGATTACTACCCCGCAACAGGACTGGCTTATGTACAAGTCACGGGAAGAATTCATCGTCGGAACGAACATTACCGCAATAGCTGCTGGCCTGTCCGGTTTTGTCATCCTGAACGATGTCCAGATGAACAACCATCATCACATCCTCGGAACCGGAACCCGGAATCAGGTCGAATCATTTGTCCGGTTATTTTCAGATAAGATGAGGCGTTTCCAGAATACTGTGGGCAACGGTTCTTTGAAGAACTGGAAAATCAGGATAGACGAGACGACTGATCTTCAGCAGTTCAGGAACAGGACTGCGTATATCGACAGGAATCCCTATGTGGTCAGGCTTGACAGCACGCCTTCGGGATACCCTTGGAGCAGCGCAGGATTGTTTTTCAACGGAAATCTGTGGATGATGGAGAAAGGCGATCCTTTCCAGTCGCTCAGCATAGATGCGCGGAGAATTATCTGCAGGTCGAAGATAATCGATTTGCCGAATACTTACAGGGTGTTCCGCGGAATGATTCTTCGAAGCAGTTTCGTGGATTACCATCGTACGGAAAGCATGTTCAACAGCGCAAATCAGTATTTTTCACTTCTTTACCGCAGGGGGGAAGCCGATGTCGAAATTGCCAGGATGCTTGGCGAAGGCATACAGCTGCCTAACGAAGAAGTTTTCCAAATCGTCGCCGGATGGTTTGAAGGCCGGAAGATCAGGGACCTGAACCTGCAAGAACGTCTTGTTGCGGCCAGGAAGATGAAAAAGGAGCTGGCTTGCGCGAACAAGCAGATTGTCCAGATTCTCCGGCACCTGCCGAGGACGTAGATATAATGTTTCCCCGGGCGCAATAGCACGGCCGGGAATCTGGCTGTTTTTCCGGCCGAACGCCTGCGGAACTGCTCTACGGCCGGGATTTCGGGCTTTTTTCCGGCTGCTTATCCAGAAAACACCTTATTCCCCGGACAGAATCCCAGTACGGCCTGTCGCTGCAGGCAGACTGCCTCGCGGCGAACATCTCCACCCCCGGAGCGGGCAGGGGGAGGGGCCCGTTGGAAGCAAGTTCTGCGCAGCAGGACGAAGCAGACAATGGGAGGGGACGGAGTGAGCGCAGCGAACGGAGCTTCGCCAAGAGGCAGGTCTGCCGCCAGCAAGACAGCGAAGGAAGCCTATTTCGGCAATTTCCTGAAGAAACGAGTGATGACGATGATGGCGAGAACCGTTGCCATAACGTCTGCGACCGCCTGTGCCATTTCCACGCCGGCAAGGCCGAGGATGCGCGGCAAGATCAGGATGACCGGAATGAAGAAAATCCCGTTGCGGGACATAGCCATCAGATTGGCCTCCCAGGGATGACGCGTGGTCTGGAGCGTCATATTGGTGTACATCACCAGCGGCACCAGCGGCAGAGTCGCCATCTGCCAACGCAGAGCTGCAGCCCCGACCTCGATGACCTTCGGATCGTTGCGGAAGAAACCCACCAGAGCTTCCGGAAACGCCAGTCCCAACGCAGCGAACACCAGCATCAGGATCGTCCCGAGCTTCAGGACGTATCCGAACCCTTCGCGCACCCTTCCGTAGAGCCCGGCACCGTAAGAAAAACCGCACAGCGGCTGGAAACCGTGACCTAGACCGATCGTCACGGCGAGGAAGATGAACGCAAGCCTGGAGACGATGGACATACCGGCGATGGCTTCATCGCCGTAAACTCCCGCAGCATTGTTGAGAAGCGCAATGCTGATGCTTGCGAGACCCTGCCTGGTGAGAGACGGCGTGCCGCCTGCCAGAATCTCCCTGAAATGCCCGCCACCCCATACGAAATTGCGGAGGTCCAACTTAAGGTCGTCAGCCTTGCGGTACATCAGCAGCAGCACGAAGAAGCTGAAGGCCTGGCCGGCAAGCGTCGCAATGCCAGCACCGCTGATTCCCATATCAAACACGAAAATCAGTATCGGAGCAAGCACCACATTCATTATGGCACCCGAAATGATGCCCCACATCGCATATGAGGCATTCCCCTGGAAACGCATCTGGTTGTTGAGCACGATGGCCCCCATAATGAAGGGAGTGGCTATCAGAACATAGGTCAGATAGGTCATCGTGTCCGGCAGGATGGTGGGAGTGGAACCCAGCAGAACAGACAAAGGCCTGAGGAACAGAAGTCCTACGACACCAAGCACCGTGCCGGAAAGCAGAGAATGCACCAGCCCTACGATGGCCATCTGCTCCGAATTGCGGGTGTGCCGCGCCCCGAGCTCTCTGGAAATGTAGTTGCCAGACCCCTGGCCGAACATAAAACCTATGGCCTGGATGACGGACATAAGCGAAAAGCTGACGCCCACGGCTGCAGTGGCCTGGGTGCTTATGCGGCCCACATAGAAAGTGGAGACAATGCTGTAGATGCTGGTCACCAGCATACTGATGCACGACGGCAGCGCAAGCGACAGTATGGCTTTGGAGACGGGGCCCTCGGTGAGAAGCTTATGATTGTCTTTTTTCGCCACTATTCGTTCGGAAAGTTGAAATAGGTGTCGGGATAAGGTTCGTCAGCAAGAATGAAATGCCACCACTCGGTGGTCAGCGGCTTGAAACCGGCGTCGATCATCAGCTGGCGCAGATACATACGGTTGGCATACTGCTCAGGAGTGATGTCGGTGTAGTCGGGATGCGAGAGTTCCCCGAAATAGTCGAAGGTGCCGCCCATATCCACATTGTGACCGGTGCGCATATCGAAGAGAGTCAGGTCGACGGTGCTTCCACGCGAATGGCCGGAGCGGGACGCTATGTAGCCCTGCTCGAAAAGCACTGACTTGTCGAGATCCGGATAGAAATATTCCTTCATCCTTGTGTCCTGTATGTCCCTTGCCCAGGCCTTGAAATGGTCGACGGCCATCTGCGGCCTGTAAGCGTCATAGACGCGGATGCGGTAGCCGTCCTTCATCGCGGCGTCGCTGGCTTTCTTGAGAGCCTCGGCAGCCTCGCGTGTGATATATGACACGGGGGCGTTGTAGCCGTTGATGCGGTCGCCCACGAAATTGTAGGTGCTGTAGTAGCGCACTTCGAGCATTATGTCGGGAATCTCTTCGGCAATGCTGACGAAACCGGACTTGTCGAGCGACGGATCCGGAGTCATACCAGTTGCCAGTGCGACCAGACAGGTCAGCGCAAGACAGGCAAGGAAGGAATTGTTTTTCATCGTCATACAATTAGCAATCGCAGACAAAAGTACAAAAAACCCGATAATATGGTTATTTTTGCCCTGCAGATGGCAGAGAACGATATCATAGACCTGATGATGCACCACGGCGTGAAACCCACGGCCAACCGCATACTCGTGGCCGAGGCGCTGCACGACGCCGGCCGGCCTATGTCGATGATGGAGCTGGAAGAAGCCATCGGCACCATCGACAAGTCGGGCATCAGCCGGACACTGGCCCTGTTCCGGGAACAGCACCTTGTCCACACCCTCCAAGACGGCGGCGACGGCGTGCGCTACGAGCTCTGCCACAGCCACTCCGACAGTCACGACGAGGATGCCCACGTGCATTTCTACTGCACGCGCTGCCGCAAGACCTTCTGCCTGGAAGACATCCCCATACCGGACGTAGACCTGCCGGAAGGCTATGCTGGCGATTCTGTCAACTATATGGTGAGCGGCATCTGCCCTGACTGCCGCAAACATTGCAACTGAGTTGCACAGCCTGCCCTCTATCTTTGCCGACGTAAAACAAGAGCAAAGAAATGGCACACGAACATCATCACCACCATCACGAAGAAGAAAACGAAACCCGCAGCAGCCTGATAAGGATAGTTGTTGCTGCAGTGCTGCTGGTGGCAGCGGTAACAATAGAAAAGAAGACGAACCTGGCGACCTGGCAGCTTCTGCTGGTCTATCTGGTTCCATACCTTGTGGCAGGATGGGACACGCTGAAGGAAGCTGCGGAAAGCATAGCCCACGGCGAGGCCCTCGACGAGAACTTCCTGATGAGCGTCGCCACTCTCGGGGCGCTGGGCATCGGCTTCCTGCCCGAGGCGGCCACCCAGTTCCCTGAAGCAGTCTTCGTAATGCTTTTCTTCCAGATAGGAGAGTTGTTCGAAGGTATCGCAGAAGGCCAGAGCCGGAAGAGCATAGCGCATCTGATGGACATCTGCCCTGACACGGCAAACCTCGAGAAGGACGGTGAGGTCGCCGTGGTCCATTGCGAGGAACTCAGGCCCGGGGATATGATAGTGATAAAGCCCGGCGAGAAAGTGCCTGTGGACGGAATCGTGGAAGAGGGATCTTCAAGCCTCGACACCGTAGCCCTGACAGGTGAGAGTGTCCCGCGCAAGATAGGGCAGGGTGACGAAATCCTCTCCGGCTGCGTAAACCTCAGCGGAGTGCTCCGGGTGAAAGTCACGAGGAAGTTCGGCGAGTCGACGGCTTCCCGCATTCTCGAACTTGTGGAGCATGCATCCGAGAACAAGTCCCGCAGCGAGAACTTCATCACCCGTTTCGCAAAAGTCTACACGCCGATAGTAGTAGCCGCAGCGGTGCTGCTGGCCGTGATACCTCCGCTCTTCGGCGGCGAATTCTCCACCTGGCTCTACCGCGCCCTGATGTTCCTCGTAGTGTCCTGCCCCTGCGCCCTCGTGCTCAGCGTGCCTCTGGCTTTCTTCGGCGGCATCGGCGGAGCTTCCCGCAAAGGAATCCTGGTGAAGGGCTCCAACTATCTTGAGGCACTTTCAAGGATGGACACGGTGGTCTTCGACAAGACCGGCACCCTCACAGAAGGCGTTTTCGAGGTGGTGGCCGTCCATCCTGAGATAATAGAGGAGAAGGAACTGCTGCATCTGGCGGCCCACGTGGAGCGTTTCAGCACACATCCCATAGCCGCCTCGCTGCGTGCGGCATATCCCGAAGAAAATGACGACTGCATCATCGAAGATGTGCAGGAAGTGTCCGGCAAGGGCATCAGCGCCACCGTCAACGGTCGCAGGATACACGTCGGGAACAGTGCGATGATGGAATTCACCGGCACCCAGTGGCATCCGTGCGAGAAGGCAGGAACGGTGATTCACGTCAGCCAAGAGGGCACATATCTCGGCCATATAGTGATTTCCGACCGCATCAAGGCCGACGCCGCCCAGGCCATCGAGGGCCTCAGGAACCTCGGAGTGTCGAAGACCGTGATGCTGACGGGAGACCACGAGGACGTGGCGAGAGAAGTCGCAGCCGAGACCGGCGTGGACGAATGGCACGCAGGCTTGATGCCGGCCGACAAGGTGAACCGCGTCGAGGAACTGATAGCCTCTAAACAAGACGGAAGTTCGCTTGCCTTCGTGGGCGACGGCATCAACGACGCACCGGTGCTGGCCCGTGCAGACATCGGCATAGCGATGGGCGCTCTTGGCTCAGACGCAGCCATCGAAGCAGCCGACGTGGTGCTTATGGACGACAAGCCGTCGAAGGTGGCCCTCGCTGCCAGGATAGCCCGTCGCACGCTGCGCATAGCCCGCGAAAACACCTGGTTCTCCATCGGCATCAAGGTGCTCGTGCTGCTGCTTGCAGCCTTCGGAGTCGCCACGATGTGGATGGCAGTCTTCGCCGACGTGGGAGTCACCGTCCTCGCCGTGCTCAATTCGATGAGAGCGCTGAAATGAGTTGTAAGGAAGAAAAGAAATCCGTACCTTACACTCATAAATTTCAACTGATATGATCAACGATTTTATCTACAACATTCCTGTGAAGGTGTATTTCGGAAAAGACCACCTTCATCATCTTGGAGAAGAACTGAAACGCTTCGGTACCCGCGTGCTGATGACCTACGGCGGCGGCTCCATCAAGCGTATGGGACTATACGACAAAGTAGTGAAGGAGATAAAGGCCGCCGGCCTGGAACTCTGGGAGCTTGACGGCATCGAGCCCAACCCCCGCATCGACTCAGTCCGCAAGGGTGCGCAGATGTGCAAGGACCACAAGATAGACGTGCTTCTCGCCGTCGGCGGCGGTTCCACCATCGACGCCACCAAGTGGATGGCGGCAGGCGCCTGTGTGGACTTCGACCCCTGGGACTTCCTGGACCTCAGCAAACAGGCACCCGTGGAGAAGGCCCTGCCCATAGTCGACATTCTCACATTGTCGGCCACCGGCTCCGAGATGGACACTGCAGCTGTCATCAGCAACCCCGAGACCAAGGACAAGATAGGCCGCCTGGACCCGATGATCCTTCCGAAGGTGTCATTCCTCGACCCGACCAATACATTCACCGTGAGCCCCTATCAGACAGCCTGCGGTTCTTCGGACATAATGAGCCACATCCTTGAAGTCTATTTCAACACAAGCGACGACCTATATATGCTCGACACCTTTATGGAGGGTATGATGAAGACCGTCATCAAGTATGCCCCCATCGCGATGAAGGAGCCCGACAACTACGAGGCCCGCGCCAACCTGATGTGGACTTCTTCGTGGGCCATCAACGGCTTCGTCACAGCAGGCAAGACACACGCCTGGAGCTGCCACCCGATGGAGCACGAGCTGTCAGCCTTCTACGACATCACCCACGGACACGGTCTTGCCATCCTCACTCCGAGATGGATGGAATACTGCCTTGACGAGAGTAACGTCTACAAGTATGTCCAGTTCGGCGTGAACGTGTTCGGCATCGACCCGAAGCTCGCTCCGATGGACATCGCACACAAGGCCATAGATATGCTCGCAGACTTCTTCTTCAAGACACTCGGCCTGAAGAGCACCCTTCCTGAGGTGGGCATCGACGAGACCCATTTCGAGATTATGGCAGGCAAGTCTGTCAACTTCGACGTGCTGCCGGGCTTCAAGCCGCTCCGCCAGAAGGATGTCATCGAAATCTACAAGATGTGTATGAAATAGCGTCACATTCCTTGTAAACGACAAATGCCCCGGCGAGAACCGGGGCATTCGTTTTATGTGGGGAGCGATGCTCTTAGTAGCTCAGGCCGGCGCCGCAGGGTATGAGGGCATAGCCTTCAGCCTCCTGGAAGCTCGGAACGTCTTCCTTGTTGTTCTCGACAGCCTGCTGTGATGAAGGAAGTCCGAACGGCATCTTGCCTGTCGGGTTGAACTTGCCTGTCACGACGTCGAGAAGGGCGGGGAGGGTGGTTCCGAAAGTTGCTATCCAGGCCTTGGATGCACCGCCCTGAAGCTCGCTGAGAACCCAGGGCTTGCTGCAGTTCACAGCCACCACGGTCGGCTTGCGGCCGGCGACGGTGTTGATGTAGCGAACGTCGATGTTGTTGGCCGAGAGAAGGTTGCTGATGGGAGCGTCTCCGGCTGCTCCGCCGAGGAATCCGCCGCCTCTTCCGGCTGTTCCCGGGAATACCCAGAACACTACTGCATCAGCCTTGGCGGGAGAGTCGACGAACACTACATCCCAGCTGTTCTCGGGAACCTGCACGGCAGTGTGGGCACCGCCTGCGTCAACTCTTTCCACATAGAGCTTCGTGCCTTTTTTGAAAGGAAGCACGGAGCCTTCGTTGCGCATCAGCACAATCGATTTGCGGAAGGCAGTCTCTGCCATATCGCGGAACTCCTTGCAGTTGGCGGTGGCTTCAGCCTTGTCGGAATCCACGTAAGGGTTCTCGAAGAGGCCGAGTTTGAACTTCTCGACCAGCAGTCTGGTCACGGCTGTGTCGACCTGCTCGTCGGTGATCATACCGGCGTCATAGGTAGCCTTGAGGTTCTTGATGTCAGCTCCGCCTGAGAAGAGGTCTGTGCCGGCAGCGACAGCCTTGGCATATCTCTGCTGGTAGGTCAGGTCTTCAACACCCCAGGGCATATTGTTGATGGGGCCTGTGTCGGAATTAACGAGGCCTTTGAAGCCGAGTGTGTTGCGGAGAAGGTCGGTGAGCAGACCGTAGTTGAATGCAGAGCCCACTTCTTCGTATTGAGTCTCGTGAGGACGTGCATAGTATGGCATAATTCCGGAAACGCCGGCATCCACTGCAGCCTTGAACGGCTTGATGTGGTAGTCGAACATTCCGCCCGGATAGATGAGGTTCTTGCCGTAGCTGTAGTGGGAATCCCAGCCTTTCATCTCGGGACCGCCGCCCGGGAAGTGCTTCATCGTCAAGGCCACTGACTGAGGCCCGAGTTCTTCGCCCTGGAATCCTCTCACAAGTTGAGTGGCGATGGCGGCAACCCTGTCGGCATCTTCGCCGAAGGTTCCCTCGATCCTGCTCCAGCGAGGCTCGGTGGAGAGGTCGAGCTGATACATATAGCCCTTGCGGATGCCGCAGGCTGCCCATTCGGCTGCAGCGCTTTTGGCGAACTGGTAGACGAGCTCAGGATCGTTGGCGGCTCCGAGTCCGAGGGTGCCGGGCCACTGGGTGAAGTAGCTGTTGCCCACGTTGAGGCCGAGAGAGTTGTCGACGGCAACGTGGTTGCGGGGGTTGGAGGCAAAGATTGCGGGGATGCCGAGACGGCTGCCCTCAGCCACTGCCTGCACGTTGTTGGCCCATTCTGCCATAATCCTTGCAGGGGCGTTGGCGCGGAGGATGAAGTGGCGCAGATGCCTTTCCATAATGCCCTTGGTGGTTCCGGACACGTTGATGGACTCATCGGCGGCTTCGCCGGTGAAGTTGTTGCGGTTGGTCACCTGGTCGCGCTCGTTGAGCTCTGATGTGCCCTGGGGACCCATATTGATCTGGGAGATGATCATAAAGCCGATCTTCTCGTCGATGGTCATCTGGCCCAGCAGGTCGGCGGCTCTCTGTTCGGGAGTCAGGCGCCAGTCCTCGTACTTGTCGAGCTTGCCGTTCTTGTTGAGGTCCTTGAACTCAAGGCCTCCTTTCTTGATGATCGATACGCTTCTGGTGCCGAGTTCGGGCTGCTCGTATTGCTTGCAGGCGAACAGCATCGGCACGAGAAGAATAAGCAGCAGAAGTTTTTTCATATCTGTTGTTTTTGGTGTTTATTGTATTGTCTGCAGATTCAGTTTTGCATTGGGAAGGGATGAGCTTACGTTGACTTCGACCTTGCCTTTGCGGTCGCCGCTGCGTACCACTATCAGGGCGCGGCCTTTCCAGGTGGTGACGCGCGATGATGTGTAGGGCTCGAGGTCTTTCAGGTCGGCGCTTGCGGCTGCCAGCAGCCTTGCCGGGCCGGATACGCTCACGTTGCAGGATATGGAGGCGTCAGGGCAGACGTTGCCGTTCTTGTCGACCACTTCCAGGGTTATGAATGAGAGGTCCTGCCCGTCGGCGGTGATGATGCTCTTGTCAGCGCTCAGCCTGAGTCTTGCGGGCTGGCCTGCCGTCGTAAGCGTCACGTTCCGTCCCCTTGCCGAAGCACGCAGTGTGCCCGGTTCATAGGGAAGGCTGAAGACGGCTTTGTATTCGGTGTCAGGACTGACCTGTTTTGTTTCGATGAGCCTTTCGTTGAGGTAGAGGCTCACCTCGGGTGCCTTCGTGTATATTTCCACTTCTATGGGCTTGCCTTCCCAGCCCTGCCAGTTCCAGGACTCCCAGGTGGGCCATACGCTCCAGGCGGTAGTCTTGATCTCTCCGCGGTAGCCGCTCGGCTCCCTTACTGCCATATAGAGGGTCTCCCTGCTGTTCCACAGAAGGTCGCGGTAGTGGCTGATGGGTTTGCGCCAGCCTGTGATGTCGATGTCGCCGCAGTAAGCGCCGTGCCATTCGGGAATGCCTCCCTGTACGTAGTGCTCGCCGGCGGTCTCTCCGGTGTAGTATGAGCGGCCGATGCCGGATTCTCCGAGGTAGTCGATTCCGGTCCAGACGATGTCACCCACTATGTAGGAGAACTCGTTCGTATTCTTCCAGTTGCGGAATGCGTCGCGAGGGTAGCTTTCGGTCTGCCACATAATCCTTTCGGGGGCGCGCTCGTGGTCGGTGGCGTGCTTGCGAATCGTATAGTTGTAGCCGACAATGTCAAGGACTTCGGCGTGCGGGTCGAAATGCTCCCAGACTTCCCCGCCCCAGGCAGTGAGGGCTTCCGTCACGGCGCGGCTTGCGTCAACGTCGAGGATGGCTTTCTTGAGCCATTTGGCAGTGGCGACAACCTGCAGCTCGTTGCGCTCGATGACTTCGTTGCCGAGGCTCCAGGCTATCACTGACGGGTTGTTGCGGTCGCGCAGCACCAGGGCCTGGATGTCCTCACGGCCACAGGAGTCGATGAGGGTGGAGTAGTCGAAGGGGTTCTTGGCAGTGCGCCAGCCGTCGAAGGCTTCGTCGATGACGAGCATTCCGAGCGAGTCACAGGCGCGGATGAGTGCCCTTGAGGGCGGGTTGTGGCTTGTGCGGATCAGGTTGAAGCCGGCGTCTTTCAGCAGCTGCACCTTGCGGATTTCAGCTGCGTCGAAGGCCATTGCTCCCAGCACGCCGTCATCGCTGTGGATGCAGGCTCCGTTGAGGATCACCGACTGGCCGATGACCGTGAATCCCTTCTTCGCATCGAATGCGAGGGAGCGGATGCCGAACTTGACTGTCTGGGTGGTATAGGCATATTTGGTGTCGTCTGTCAGCGACACGTTGCAGTCGTAGAGGTGCGGATTGTCGAGCGACCAGAGCTTCGGCCTGTCCATATATAGGACATATTCGAGGGTCTTGCTCTCACCGGGGGTGAAGCTTGCTTTCTTCTCTATTCCGGCAACAGAAATCGTGGCGTTCTTGTCGACGGCAGATTCGTTCACCACTGTGACTTCTACCTTCACGGCGGCCCTGTCGAATGAGACTTCGGGTGTGGTGATGTAGATGCCGTTCTCTGCGATGTGCAGGGCGGGCATTGTCTGCAGCCATACGTGGCGGTAGATGCCGGAGCCTGTGTACCAGCGGCAGTTGGGCTGCTGGCTGTTGTCGACGGTCACACGGACTTCATTTTCCTGGCCCTGGCCCCTGAGGAAGCGGGTGATGTCTACTGTGAACGGGGTGTAGCCGTAGGCGTGCTGCCCGGCTTTCTGTCCGTTGACGAAGACTTCGGCGTTCTGGTAGACTCCTTCGAAATGGAGTTTCACCACCTGGCCGGAGGGCGTCCTGAAAGTCTTGCGGTATTCGCCTTTTCCGCCTGCGTACCATCCTCCGCCGGTGCCTGTAGCGCCGACCTTGGGAAGGGGAGAGGTATATATGTCCCAGTCGTGGGGAAGGTCCACCACTGACGTGTTTCCGTTATGGGTGAATGTCCAGCCATTGTCGAACAACTGGTTGGTGGCCTGTGCTCCGGCGATCAGTGCCGGGAAGAGCAGTGCCGTGATTATGATTGCCTTGAATGCTTTCATTGCGTTGTTATTCTTCGTATCCTTCGTTGAGTTCTCCGATGTCTTCCAGCAGGTCGTAGAGGGTGTCCTGTCCGAGCACGCTGCGGTCCACGGCCTTGCCGATCTCGCCTCTTTCGTCGGCTTCGTAGTCGGCCTTCCAGTTTGTGCTGAGGTATTTTTCTAGTGCTTCGATGTTGTCTTTCTGGCTTTCGAGGGCCTCAAGGCCGTCCATCACCCGCTTCATCGCGCGCTGCACTTCTTTCATCCTCGCGCTCTGCTCTGCCACGCGGCTCTCTCTCTTCGAGAGTTTTGCCGGCTCGCAGGGGGTGCCGGGCTCTTCGAGGTACATCACCTCCTTGCCGCTGGCCTTGGCATATTCGATCTCGGAGCGGGTGCTTGAGCCGATGTAGCCGCCTACGTTGATGACGTAGATGGCATCGGCCATATCGATCTTGCGCTTGTGCATGTCGTCGAGCATCTCCTTGGTGCCTTCGGTCCACACTTCGTCATCTCCGGAGTGCCCGAAGAGACCTACGCTTATCACTATGTTGCCTTCGAGGGTGAGGCGTTTCTGGGCTTCGAAGAACTGCTCCTTGAAACGGGTGCTGCCGCACAGGGTGATTACTTTGTACTTGCCTTCCATTTCGGGCCTTTGTTTATCCTTTGATATATTCCTGCATAGCGGCTTTCAGGTCGGTGGGGTACTCGCCGAGCGAGATGAAGTCATCGATCTGCCAGCTTCCGTTTTCCCTGACGAGTTTCAGCTGCATCGGGATTGCAGAGCCGAAGTTGTACAGCTTGAAGCTGACCGTGGCCCTGTCGCCTTCTAGGCTTTCGAGGGCAAGGTCGCTGATGTGGAACTCGCTGACGTCCTGGCCCTGTACCCAATAGTCATACTCGAAGAATCCGAGCATTCCTTCGTTGTTCTTCTGGTCGAACTCGTCCACCAGGGCGACGGTCTTGTTCCAGTCTTCGGAGCAATAGCGCTTGCTGAGCTCGTCAGAAGAAAACTGCCCTGCAGCCACGTCAGAGTATATAGCATCGACCCTTTTCAATATGTCCGCTTCCTTGTTCTGGCAGGATGCAAGTGCGAACAAAGCGACAGCCATAATTATTGTTGAAATTTTATTCATAAGCATAACAGTGTTTTATGCAAAGATAGGACATATAATGGATTTTTATGTTTGACCATATGGGCAGTTTTTGCTAAATTTACCTATAGAACTATTCACCAAATACTATTATTATGGTTAAACAAATCTTAAAGTTAACGGGTGTGATAATCACCCTTCTCACCCTGTGCTGGAACATTCCGGCACTGGCTCAGAACCGCACTGTTACTGGTGTAGTCACAGATACGGACGGCCAGCCGGTTGTAGGCGCCTCTGTGTTTGTGGCAGGTGATACCAGGACAGGTACGGCTACAGGAGAGAACGGACAGTTCTCGCTGAGCATCCCCCAAAATGCCGTTCTTACCATTTCCAGCATCGGCTATAAAACTGTTTCACTGCCTACCGGTAACCGCAGCAGTTTCGAAGTGACTCTTGAGGAAGATGCACAATTCCTTGAAGAGACTGTCGTGATCGGTTATGGTACCGCAAAGAAGTCCGATGTGACTGGCTCAATCGCATCAGTCAGTCAGGATGTCCTGAGGCAGATTCCTGCGGGCGATATTACCACTGCCCTCCAGGGTCGTGTCGCGGGTGTGGAAATGAGGTCAACCTCTACCAAACCTGGTGCTACGATGCGTATCCGTATCCGTGGTACACGTTCCCTCTCAGCCGACAACAACCCTTTGATCGTGCTTGACGGTATTCCTTTCTCCGGCAGCCTTGCCGACATCAACACCGACGATGTCAAGAGCATCGACATACTCAAGGATGCGTCATCAACGGCTATCTACGGTTCCCGCGGCGCGAACGGTGTCATAATGATAACCACCGAGCACGGTGCTCAGGGCGCTCCGGTAAGGGTCAATTTCAATACCTATGGTATGTACAAGCAATGGCTTCCTTATCCGTTTATGAACACCAAGCAGCTCACCGAACTCCGTGACCTTGCCAAGAAATACATTGACGGAGCGGACGAGTACAGGGATCTGTATGACACGGACTGGCAGGCAATCTACTACGAGCCCGGCTATGCAGTGCAGAACAACCTTTCAGTGACCGGCAGTACGAACGGCGGCAACTTCTCTCTTGGCGCCAGCTACTACAAAGATGAGTCGAATATCCCTACCGAAGGTTTCGACCGTGTCAATGTCAGGGGAAGCATCGACCAGAAGATAGGTAAGTATTTCGCCGTAGGTTTCTCAACCAACCTTGGTACGAACAAGAACTATGGCCAGGGTGCCGGCGGTGCGCAGGTTGACCTGACTCCTATGGTAAGCCCCTTTGACGAGAACGGCAACATTCGCCGTGGTGCCATCAATATGCCTAAGGACCAGAACTATGTGGTCAAGACCCGTGAGCTGATGTATGAAATCGCAGATCAGAACATCAACGAGTCAATAAGGTACAGTGCATACAACAACGCATATATAGAAGTTGAAGCGCCGTTCCTCAAAGGCCTTAAATACCGCCTCAACGGAGGTTACAACTTCAGAATGAATGAAACCGGAACTTTCAGGGGCCAGGGTATCCTGAACAGCGTGCTCACTGAGCCCGCAACTGCAAGCCGCTCCTGGAATCTGAGCAAGAACTGGACTCTCGAGAACCTGCTGACTTTCAACAGGACCTTCAACGATGTCCACAGCCTGAACATTACCGGTATGTTCTCTGCCGAGTCGGCCACTAGCTATGGCAACAGCTTCTCTTCACGCGGTGTTCCCGCCGACTATATGCTCTACTACTATATGGGTGACGGCGCCGGTGACCTCACCTTCAGCCCGAACAACCAGTCATACAGCAAGACCAACCTGATGTCTGTGATGGGCCGTGTGATGTACTCATACGCCAACAAGTATATGATTTCCGCTACCGTCCGTTCCGATGGCTCTTCAAGGCTGGCAGACGGCAAGAAATGGCATACATATCCTGCCGTATCTCTCGGATGGAACATCAGCAACGAGGATTTCATGAAGAGCGTCGCCTGGGTTGACATGCTGAAGATCAGGGCCGGTTACGGACAGACTTCAAACCAGTCTATCTCTCCTTATTCTACTCTTGGCCGTCTTTCTTCACGCTACTACAACTACGACACCGACTATGTAACTGCCTACTACGTCACTTCTCTTCCGAACAATGACCTCGGATGGGAGTATTCTGAGACCTGGAACTTCGGTATCGACTACGGCTTCTTCAACGGACGCCTGAGCGGTAGTTTCGAGTATTACCACGTCCTCACCAAAGACCTGTTGATGACTATCAACCTTCCTTCAACGGCAGGTGTAAGCAGCTATACGGCTAATGTCGGCAAGACGATGAACAACGGTGTCGAGTTCACCGTCAACGGCACGCTGATCCAGCATCGCGGTGACGGGTTCAACTGGACCGCAGGCCTTAACTTCTATCACAATCACAACGAGATTGTGGAACTGGCATCAGGCCAGCCTGAGGACAGGGCAAACAACTGGTATGTGGGCTATCCTGTCAATTCGTTCCGCGAGTACGTTTACGAAGGACTCTGGCAGCAGGATGAAGAGGCTCTGCGCGAGAAACTCGAGCCCGGTGGAAACGTCGGTATGATCAAGGTTCAGTACAACGGAGAATATGATGCAAACGGTGACCCCGTCAGGGTTATCGGCGATGACGACAAGGTTGTAATGACTAACGAGGCCAAGCTTCAGGGCGGTTTCAACTCGACAATGTCCTGGAAAGGTTTCGACTTCACCGTAGTCGGCAGCTTCCAGGTAGGAGGTATGCTGACATCCAACATACACAACGGCTATCAGAACCTTCTGTCTGGCCGTCGTAACAACGTGGTCGTTGACTACTGGACTCCTGAAACTCCCAATGTAAGGTTCCCTGCTCCCGGCGGTGCGACATCCGGCGGTGACAATGCGAAGTACATAGAGACAGCTTCAAGATGGACTGGATCCAATATCCTCATCAACACCATCACTCTCGGTTACAATCTTGCCAACATCAAGGCGGTGAAGAATTTCGGCCTGCGCAACTGCCGCATCTACGCAACAGTCCAGAACCCGTTCGTAATCTACTCACCGTTCTATAAAGAGACCGGTATCCGTCCTGTTTCAAACAGCGGCGCTTTCGCTGTGTCTCAGGGAACACCCCCGACAGTCAACTATCTGCTCGGTCTTAACCTGTCATTCTAACCTAAAGTCCGAATAGCCATGAAAACATTAAAATATTTTGCATTAGTAACTATTCTTTCAATAGTGTGCGTTTCCTGTGGTGAGGACTTCCTGAAGGAGCAGCCCAGGACTCTGTTCGTCCCTTCTTATTTCAGCACTGAAGCTGGCGTTGAAGGAGGATTGAACTATATGTATTACCATCTGAGGAATGTATATGGCGGTGGTAATATGATCAACCAGATGGGCCCCGGAACTGACGAGTTCACCACCGGCGGATCTGCACGTATCGAGCACCAGGTGGCTGATATGGGTGAAGGTACGACCCAGTGGTCTGCTTCCCAGAACCCCGCTTCTTCAACCTGGACTACCTGCTTTGGCAATATCAATACTGCCAACGGCGTTATCGAAAACGGTGAAAAGAACGGAGTGTCTCCTGCACTTCTTGCCGAAGCATATTTCTTCCGCGCATTTGACTATTTCCTGCTGGTCCAGACCTTCGGCGGCGTTCCGATGGATCTTGGCTCAGGTGAGCTGAAGTTCAATGCTTCGCCCAGCCGTACTTCCATCCGCAACACTGTAGATGAAGTATATGACAAATGTATCATCCCTGATTTCCAATATGCAGTAGACAATCTGCCTGATGCTCCCAGGGTAAAGGGCGCCGTGACCAAGACTGTAGCCCGCCTCTTTCTTGCCAAGGCCTATCTTACATATGCCTGGTGGAATGAAAATCCTAAAAACATCCCGACATATCCCGAGACCACTACTAATGCCGAAGGCCAGTCTCACTCAGTCGTAAGGGATGCATCCAAGGCTAAGGGGTACTTCCAGAAAGCATACGATATTGCACTGGAAGGTATCAACAAGGCTCCTGGCATCTATGGACTTGAAGAGACAGAATATGACCTTTGGAGGGGTTCCAACAAGTATTCGAAGGAGTTCCTGCTCTATGCAGACTACACCATCGACAACGTGCAGTATGGCGGTACCGACCTGACGAACTCCGGCGGCGGCGCACCTGACAACTGCGAGTTCTGGTATCACAACCCGAACTACACCTACATCAGGGCCGGTCTGTCTCCGGAACGCAAGATCACCAAGGGAGTAGAGGAGTGGTCATCCGGAGCTGCCATCACCCGTTCTGCAGAGCAGGGTTACGGACGTCCCTGGACTCGTATGGCTCCTGTACACGAGGTGTTCTACAACACTTTCGTCAATGACCACGACAGCCGTCTTGACGTGACCTTCAATATGGCATACCGCCAGAACTATTCAAGGTACAACAAGAAGGAGAAATCTCACGTGGTATATGGCGCCAACAACCTGCCTGTCGAGTATGACGGCGTGATCCTCAAGTTCCTGTCGAAGAACCAGGAACCTGGCGTCGTCGTATATCCTATGGACCGTCCGGGCGTTACCGATATGAAGGGTCCGTCAGCATACGCCGGAGGTGAGATGCCTGGCGAGTCAGCTTTCGTCATAGAGCCCAACCACATCGGCCGCAACAACTACCCGGGCCCCTGGAAGGTGTCAGTTTATCGTACCGACAAGGGTGAAAATGAGCCCGGAGCTCCGAACTCCGGAAACTTCCGTCCGTTGGTTATCGCCCGTTTCGCCGAACTGTATTTCGTGGCAGCCGAGGCTTATGTCAAGGGTGCTACCGGCAGCCAGAGCGCTTCAGACCTGATGAAGGTCATCCGCGCCCGTGCAGGCAAGTGGAATTTCTCTGTAGCTGACCAGAAGGCTGTTTCATACGACTACAGTGCCGAACTGGTTGCAGAGACTCCTGCCACCATCACGATTGACTGGTTGCTCGACGAGTACAGCCGCGAGTTCTTCGGTGAGTCAAGGCGATGGTTCGACCTTGTCCGCACTCAAACCTGGGCTGACAGGGCTGCTACCTATAAGATGACCGAGGCGTTCACCAAGAACGATCCCAACGAGCATACTTATAAGAGGGTAATCGAGCCTCACCACTACATCAGGCCTATTCCTATCGACCACCTGAACGGTCTTGAGATGACTGATGAAGAGAAGGCGGTATACCAGAATCCCGGCTATCTGAACTAGTTTATTTATAATTAGAGCAAAGGCCGCTCAAATGGGCGGCCTTTGTTTTCAAGTTATGAAGAAGCTTCTTCTCTCTTTTGTGATGATCCTGCTGGCAGTTGGTTGTGCCGACCGAAATGTCAGCAATCTGCCGGACTGGGCGCTTGGTGATTTCGTCAGGCCTGATGGAGTCGGTCCCGTAATCAGCCCGGATCATTCCATCCGCTTTTTCTGTCCGATGACGCAGGACAGTGTCGGATGGATGGAGAGTGACACCTTCAATCCCGGTGCGACGCTCATCGACGGCCGGATGGCCGTGATATTCCGGGCTGAAGACAATTCTGCGACTGGCATAGGCAAGCGTACTTCGCGGCTTGGACTTGCTTACACCACGGACGGAATCCATATGGACATCCAGCCGGAGCCTGTGCTCTATCCGGCTGACGATGGTTTCAAGGATTACGACTGGCCGGGCGGCTGTGAGGATCCGCGCATCGCGGTTACTGAGGACGGTCTCTACGTGATGATGTATACTTCCTGGAACCGCAAGGTGCCCAGGCTGAGCGTAGCGACTTCGCGCGACCTGGTGCACTGGACAAAGCACGGACCGGCTTTCGCTGATGCATACGACGGCCGTTTCGGTGAGGTTCAGAGCAAGTCCGGCTCTATTGTCACTACACTCAAGGGCAACCGTCAGGTTATAGCGAAAATAGGGGGGAAGTATCTTATGTACTGGGGCGAGCATATGGTGAATCTCGCCGAATCTGTCGATCTGATCCACTGGACTCCTCGCGTCAACGAGGACGGCAGCCTGAAGGGAGTTCTTTTCCCCCGTGACGGTTTCTTCGACAGCGCCCTGACTGAGTGCGGTCCTCCGGCTCTGCTTACCGACCGCGGAATCCTGCTGCTCTACAACGGCAAGAACCGCAAGGATGAGCGTGGCGATGCCCGCTATCCCGCGGGTACTTACGCGGCGGGGCAGGTGCTTTTCGATGCCGGCAACCCTGAGCAGGTGCTCAAGCGTCTCGACGAGCCTTTCTTCGTGCCGACCGAAGATTTCGAGAAGAGCGGACAGTATGTCGACGGCACTGTCTTCATCGAGGGCCTCACATGGTACAAGAAACGCTGGTATCTGTTCTACGGCTGCGCGGATTCTTTCGTTGGAGTGGCTGTCTGCAAGCCTCGCCGATAGCCTGTTACATTATCAGCCTTATGCGCCCCTCGTTCTTGCAGAATGTGTCGGGGTGAGCCATTATTGCGGCATATATCATCTTGCCGTCGACAGGCTTGCCGTCCCGTCGGGCGAGCAGCCCCCGCTTGTTGATTTCGCGGGCAATCTGCTCCGTCCGCATACCATATCCCGACGATGCGAGCACAAACACTATGGCTTCTTCGAGTTTCATAGGAATAAAGAAGTCTATTCTTCAAAGACCGACCGATAGTATTCTTCTACCGTATAGGTCGGTTTAGAGGTGAATGATTTGAACTTTTTGTCGCTTGTCACTATGCTGTCGCACTCTTCGCACATAGCACAACTGAGTTGTATTGCATCTTCATAGTCTGGTACCGAACTGCTATTGGCTTCTTCTATATTAAATCTCGAAACAGGGCAGACAATGATTATATCGCATAGGAATGACATAGCGCGTCGGAACTCTTCTACTGGAACTTTGTTGGCCTGTGTTGTGACGTACGCCGCGTCTACTATTGACTGAGTTGTCGCAACTATCTTGATGGCTCCTTTTTGCGCGGCTGACAGCAGCATGATTGCCTTATGATGATTATCTCTCTTGCGGTCGAGTATGTCGATTATCGCATTGGTGTCAAAGAATGTCATTTGGAAAGGATGTATTGCGATTTGGAGTCGAGTCTATTCATTTCTTCTGTTGTGCCTTCAAGCAACGATCCCAGTTTCAACATCTCGGCAGATGGCTGGTAATCCTTTGGATTCAATTTCGGTACTGTGCCTGTGACGGCTTCGCCGAGGATGTTGTTGATGTAACTGTTGACGGAACGGTGCTGCTTCTTTGCCGCGGCTTTGACCTTCTGGAAAAGGCTTTCGTCCATCCTGACAATGGTTTGTCTCATTACTGTCTGCATAATATCTTCTTTTCTGCAAAGATATATAAAAATGCTATCATATTTCAAGGAATATGATAGCATCGGTGGCGGAGAAAACATCAGCAGTATGCTGAATTATACGAGTGTTATTTATATTTCTGGAAATTGTATTTTTTGCGGATTATCGCTTTTGTCTCTTCATCCTGATGGGTGAAGTATGTCTTGAATCCGGGGCAGAAGTTGATGTGCCAGCGCCAAAACCGGCCGAGCACTGATTTGGGGCTCTTGTCGTAATGTGCGCGGAACTTGCAGTTCTCGCAAGGGTATTTCTGGCTTTCCATGGCTATTCTGTGAACTTCTTTCCTGCTCCCCAGGCTTTGCCGACTTCTTCTCCGATGGCGCGGTAGCACATTGCCGCTGCGTCGAAGACGATGGGCTGGAGTTTTGCCAGGTCGACCTTGCCGTCGGTGAGGATGCTCTCGTCGGCGCTCATATTGACTACTTCGCCCACGAGGATTCCGTCTGCCCAACTGATGACCTTGCACTCGAGGGTGAGGGGATACTGGTCGATGATGGGGGCGTCTACGTTGGGGCTGGGGGTGACGCTGAAGCCTACCTTGGCTACTTTGTCTGCCACTTTGTTGCCGCTCACGAGGCCGAAGTAGTCTGACTCGGCTACTGTACGTGCGTCTGCGAAGCTTACGGTGAAGGCGCGTGTACGCTCAAGGTTCTTCGTGGTCTTGTGGTTCGACAGGCTGACGACGATCTGCTTGAAGTCGTACTGGCCGGCCCAGGCTGCCATCATCACGTCGGGGGTTTTGTCTGCGTCCCAGGTGGCGATCATCACGCACGGCTGGGGTGTGGTTACGAGTGCGTGCTCAGGCCCGAAATTCTTGCGGCCTGCAACTTCTTTGAATGTATTTTCTGAGTTCATATTCTTATGGTTTTATGCAAAGTAACAAAAACGCGGTTGTTTTCCCGAAAATAATTAGCCTACGATATACTTACCGAAGGGGAGTTTGCCTATCAGGCGTGTGATGAAGTAGCTCAGGATGTAGGTCGCTGCTGCCGTGAGTATGATTGCCAGGGGTGCTGGAAGCATTGGACTCAGCAATCTGAATATTGCCGGGAGCATCAGCATATGCATCAGGTACATACCGTAGCTCGCTTCGGATATTTTACGGACGAGGCCGTAGCACCGGCCGGGCTTCTGTATCAGTCTGAAGATCAGGAAGAGGCAGGCGCTCATAAGTCCGGCGACAATCGTGTCGTTCTGCCAGTGCATCTCCAGCTCCTGAGGCGTTTCTACGAGGAAACTGCGATGGTAGAACTGCCACATTCCAAACACATAGCATACTGCAAGGACCGGAAGGCAGACGAGCAGTGTCTTCCGTGCAGACCACTGCAGGTGTGTCCGGATATAATGACCGAGGATTATGTAGCCTATGAAGCCGGAAACATAGTAGAACAGGGGATAGGGATTCCACCAGCATTCACCGAAAACCGGCCCTGCGACATCCCTGAGCCAATAGAAGCACAGGGTGAATGCCCACAGGCCGAGGAAGA
Organism: Bacteroidales bacterium; assembly: GCA_017519185.1. Classification (GTDB taxonomy): domain Bacteria; phylum Bacteroidota; class Bacteroidia; order Bacteroidales; family UBA932; genus Equibacterium. The sequence continues at coordinate 23,792 of JAFWSX010000020.1, forward strand.
AGCGCTCTTCTTTCTTTCCTGCCTTGGCCAGCCACGGCGAAATCACGGGCATCACCAGATACAATCCGAGCATCATATAGACGAACCACAGGTGCGATTCGCGGGGAATGAAGTTGATGCCGGCCTGCTTGACGTTCGCCCAGGCTTCGGCCCAAGAGAATTCTCCCCATACTGCGGGCAGAAAGGCGTAGAGGAAAAGGAACACTACGAAGGGGATGCCCACGCGTGTGAAACGTTTCTTGAAGAATTCCCCTGTGCCTGTCTTCACCGGTACGAGCAGATAGGCTGAGGCCATCAGGAACAGCGGTACTGCCACCGGCCGGACGAATCCTTGTATGAACATTACGCTCCAGCGGGCAAGTTCAGACGGGAACGAAAAGGAATAATCGTCCGAATAGATGCACTCGCTGGCGTGGCACAACATTACCATCAGACACGCTGCTGCACGCAGCCAGTCCAGAAATACTATGCGTTGCTTTTGAGTCATTCTTTGATACTTTGTTCCAACAAAGATAAAAAAAGAACTCTCACAGCAGCGCTACGGTGGATAATCACACAGTAATGCCGTTGATTTCGTAGCGGTAGGAGACTTTGCTCTCGTCGAGGAATGTGATGATGTCGTCGAGTGAGTTGCTTTGCTCTTTTATCAGGTGGGTTTTGATCCAGTGAATCACCTGACTGTCGTCGGAGGCTCCTATGGCTGCCATAAATTCGCCCTCGGGAATCTGACTCAGGTACTCTTCGTCATCGTATATGGTGTCTCCGTCTTCGTCCCAGTCGTCGATGTAGCGGTAGATCGTATAAAACCCGTTCTTTTTGTAGACAAAGACTCCGTCATTCATCCTCTGTCGGTTATGCTCGACGATGCGCCATTTGATTTCTTTTGTTTTCATGGAATTGTTAATTTCTTCTGTCGCTAGATCATCTTCAAAGGTTAGCTTTCTCTCAAGAAAGCGGTAGACAAAGGTGTATACTTTTCCTAAAGCACAACGACAACTCCTGCAATCAGCGCGGCGGGAATGGCCAGCAGCATCCCGATCAGTCCGCCCTTGATGTGGAACCAGTAGTCGTGGTAGTCGGCTACCATATCCTCCGTGCCCGGAATCACGAAATGCTTGTCGTGGCAGAACCAGATGCAGTCCAGCACGAAAGCATCGAACCAGTTCACCACGCACCAGAGTGCATAAGCCGTCAGCACACCGCACCAATATGTAGAGCATCCATTGACATAGCGCACCAGCAACCCCAGCAGCACTCCGAACATCACCATCGCAAAGCCCTTCTTGGCATAGAACGCCGCACCGCCAGGCCTGTTGCCAGCATCCACCAGGCCAAGCTCCTCGCAACGCGCAATGATGGCAGGAGGGTAGTTGAAAACAGTCTTGACCGGATTCCTGGACATCAGGAACACGAACAACGTGAAAACCGCGCAGGCTATGATAGATTCGATGAGGAAGGTCATATTATTGGAAGAAGACATGAAGATTTAGGGCTGTAAGAAGATCTTGATATAATCAGCCAGGGCCCTATCTTCACAGTAGACATAACATCCTTTCTGCCCCCTGGTTAAAAGAGTTTTATAGGTGTTGATTATAAGCCTTTTTGCGACTTCATCACTGGCAGTTCTAATTCCGGATGAATTGTCATCCCTTGAAATCATGGTTTTGTCTGTTAATATCTTTCCAGATTCTTTATCGTAGGATAAATCTTTCCCAATTAGAACACCAACATAGTCAAATTCTAGCCCCTGGGCAGTATGAATGCATCCGACCTGTTCAAAAGAGGTTGGATTGATAGCCCAGATTCTATCATTAGCCAGATTCCACTGTGCTTTGAACCCATCAGGCAATACGATATCGAACTCGCCACGACCATTTTTTACATTCCAATCATAGCAGTATCCAGCAACCATTCTAGCTTTGTTGTTGATAGCATTCTTCTGTCTTAAAGCCTCTCTCATTTCCACAGGGTTATCGAATACCCTGAAGTCATAATTCAACTCTTGGATATTCATCGGAACAGTCTCTTCATTACGTTGCAAGATGTTGTCGATAAACTGAATGTAGGCGTCACTGCCATTGCACCTGAATTGAGAAATGAGTTTTGTGTTTGGGTTAATGACTATTCTAGAATCCAATTGTTTACACCATGTTTTTATTTCTTCAGTGCTGCCGATGTCTTTTGTGGTAACAGCCTGATCCTCATCAATCATAAAGATTGATAACAGCGAAGCATTGATGCATTCCTTGACTTGGTTTTCCCCAGTCCAATCTCCATACATCTTCTTTACCAGTCTATGTGCCTCATCCACAATTAAGCAATCATAACCATCCTTTGGAACAGTAGATAGCCTAAATGGAGATCTGAATAGATGCTCTATATCTGCAAGACGATTTGCCTGATTGACTGTCAGAAGTGATAAAAAGGCTTGACGCGGGGCACTGTTCTTTGTAACATAAGCAGAGTTATAACCCCTATTGATAAAAGCCATAAGCAGATTAACTGCTAATACAGATTTCCCCGTCCCTGGTCCACCTTGGATCACAATAGTTCTCTTCTTTCGGTCTTTCTGACATTGTAGCATTGTCTTGATGCACATGTCATAGCATACAGCCTGTTCATCTAGGAGATTGAATACTGGATTGCCTTTGACCATCTCGGATAAAGAATCCTGGAGAGATTTTGATGGCCTGATTCTTCCACCTTCAATCTGATATAAGAGATCTCCATTGGCGGATTTTTTCGTCACATATTTCTTGACGAACTGGGAGAACTGTTGCACCTCGTCTCTAACGAAAAAAGGAGCTGCAGTGTACCATTCTTTGTATATCTCAGCTGTCAGTGCTGATTTGTATTCAGGCTTATAATTATGCAAATAAGCACAAGGTATTAGACTGACACTATTATCCTGAATATATTGTGAGTAGTTGTAAATAAATCTGGAATATGAATATGCCTGATATGATGGATGGCAGACGATTCTGTTGTCATTTGCAACGTAGGTCCTAACAGTGTAATGCATGTCGTTGTCAACAACCTCGGCTTTACTCCACTGCTTTAATTCCACAATCACAATATTGTCATGATTGTCGCTATCAGAACCAAGAATGATGAAATCGACACGTTTTGATGTTTGTGGTATATTGTATTCAATAGCAATTTGAACGTCATCATCTATGTCGCAATCGTCTACAATATTACGCATGAATTGCATGGAGTTGTGCCAGGATTCAAATTCCCTTTCCTGGCCAGCATTCAATCCTCTGGATTGTATTAATGACAATATTTTGTCAGCGATTTCCCCATACTTGACATCGTTGATAAAATGGCGCTTTGTGTCGTTATATACAATCATGATAAAAGTCAGCTTAACTCATTATATTTCTTAGCACTCCCCTTGGCTTTCTCCACCGGATATTTCGCTGCGTTTTTCTGGATCTTGTCCATCATGATTTGCTTGATGTCGAGATTGTATTTGTCGGCCATCTGGAAAGCATAATTAAGGACATCGGCAAGCTCTTCGCGAATCTTATCGAGGCTGGCATCTTCCGGGTCTTTCCACAGGAAGCATTCAAGCAATTCGGAGGCTTCAACAGATAAGCCAATCGCCAGATCTTTCCCATTGTGGAACTGATCCCAGTCACGATCTAAGTTGAACTGTCTCAATTCTTTGAGGATAATGTCTATGTCGCTCATAATGGTATAACGGGATTATCAAATAATAGAGAAGTAGTAATATCAAAATTAGCAAATAAATCGTGGATTTAGTGGTGCGTATCTAAAAAAGCATTATCCAAATTCAAAAATAGAAATGGATTGTACCAAATCGCGATACAGTATTGGGCTTTAGAGTGCCAATGCTCGCCCAGCTCGCCCCAGCAGGAAAGAAGGGTCTGAGTGGGGGCTGGCCGCCCGCGGCGTGCAGAGCGGGAGGGACCCGACGGAGACGAGTTCTGCGTTAAGCAGGACGAAGTATACGTTGGGAGGGATTGGCGTGAGCGTCAGCTCACGGAACCCCCCGAAGGCCCTTGCTTTCCTGCGCCAAAGGCGGGCTGGTGTTGCAAATCCAAAAACGCAAAAATGGTTCGCATTGACAATTGTTGAGCTATTGTCGCAAGGGACTGCTTCTTTCTATTTTCGATGCGTAGATTCGTGCCAGTATGAAAAGTATCGAAACAAAAGGAAATGTGACGGAGGTCTCATCGGACGATACATAGAAGAGGATGAGCAGAAAGGGTAGTATCGGGCAGAGTATAGAAAGCAGGTGCATAAAGAATTAGCGAAACTGTTGACCGCTCAATCGCACAGGGTGGTCAGTCGTGACTTTGTGTTAATTTTGGCAACACCGTTGCACAAATTTGTAATGTGTTTGCTTGCCGACGAAATAAGACCTATCTTTAGATAAGAATCAATGCAGTTCCACGATTAAGATAAAGAAACAATGAAAAGAATCTTCTTTGCAGTAGCACTCTTGCTTGGGATGTGTGCTTTTTTATACTCCTGCGAAAAAGCGGAAACAGAAAACGAAACAAAAGATTCGCCTCTTGTCGGTTGTTGGACTTGGGAGGATGATAATGCCATAGATGAGTATTTAGAATTCACGGAAACTGGCCTTCTCAATGAGTTTTACACAGATGACGACTATAGCAATGCCACCTACAAAGATGGTGTGCTATATTACTCGGGTACGTGGAAACTTTCAATTATCGCAAAGTATTGGATAGAAGATAATCTCTTATTCGTTGATGAGGAAGGTGATATAGAAGTCCACCCATTTGAGATGGTTGGCAAAGACAGGTTTTATGTGATAGACAAGAATAATAAAATATACTTCGTAAGAATAAAGAAGTTTAGCAAATAAGACCACGTGACGTAACAAAGAGCCACTTCACATAGTTGAGGTGGCTTTTTGTTTGATGATTCTTACTCAAAAGCTCGCCCCAGCAGGAAAGAAGGGTCTGAGTGGGGGCTGGCCGCCCGCGGCGTGCAGAGCGGGAGGGACCCGACGGAGACGAGTTCTGCGCAAGCAGGACGAAGTATACGTTGGGAGGGATTGGAGTGAGCGTTAGTGGGCGCCTGCAGGCGCTAGCGGAGGCCGTGAGGGTTGCCAGTGCTGATAGCAGGCCGTAGCGGCGGGGTTTGGGGCAGAGCCCCAGTAACGCTCACGGAACCCCCCGAAGGCCCTTGCTTTCCTGCGCAAAAGGCGAGCTGCCATAAAAAGAAAAACAGTGTCCCCGACAATACGATGGACACTGGCGAGACCCTTGCGGGCGAGCGGAATGACACAGCTACTCCGCAGGACACTGTTTCTGCAGACAAAGATAACAAAACAAACTAAAAAGCACTAGCTTTGCAGCACTAATCGCAAACCGATGAACCGTAGCCAACAAATCATCAAGACCAGCGTGGTTGGAGTCGTGACCAACGTGCTGCTGGCATCATTCAAAGCCGCAGTAGGCGCACTCGCACACAGCTTCGCAATAGTAATGGACGCCGTCAACAACCTGAGCGACGCCCTCTCGAGCGTAATCACAATCGTCGGCACCAAACTCTCCCAGAAACCCGCCGACCGCGACCACCCCTACGGCCACGGAAGAGTCGAATACTTCAGTGCAATCATCATAGCAGTCATCGTACTGTCCGCCGGTATCACGTCACTCGTCGAGTCAGTCAAGAAAATCATACACCCCACCGAACCCAGCTACACCACAGTAACCCTCGTAGTAATCATCGTAGCAATCGCAGTCAAACTGCTGCTCGGTAGATACGTCAAGAAACAAGGCGAAAAACTCGAAAGCGACGCACTCGTAGCGTCCGGCTCAGACGCACTCTTCGACGCCATAATTACACTCGCCACACTCGTGTCAGCCGGAATAATGCTCCTCTGGGGAGTGTCGCTTGACGGAATATTGGGAGCCTTGATCTCACTCTTCATCATCAAGGCCGGCGTCGAGATGATTGCATCCCCGGTCAATGAACTCCTCGGAGCCAGAGTCTCACCCGAACTCATCACAGCCATCAAAAAAGAAATAATGGAGTTCGACGAAGTCCACGGCATCTACGACATCATCCTCCACAGCTACGGACACGACCTGATGATCGGATCGCTCCATATAAGCGTCGACGACACACTCACAGCACAGCAAATCCACGGCCTGACACGAAAGATATCCCAGATGATGTATCTCAAGCACAACATCGTGATGACAGTCGGGATATACTCAGTGGCAACCGGTGAGAACAAGAGAAGAGAACTCCAGACACTCGTCACCAGCACCCTCGCCGCGCACCCCGAGATCGTCCAGATCCACGGATTTTACTTCGATGAGAAAGAAAACTATGTAGCAGTAGACGTAGTGCCCGACTATTCAGTCACCGACGAAGCCGCACTTTGCAAGGCACTGACAGAAGAACTCAGCGCAGTGATACCCGGCAAAGCGATACTCGTCACCGTCGACCACAACTTCAGCGACTAGCTATCTCACGAAATCCTTCAGGACATACAGGGCGGGAAGCGCCTTGTGCGAATTGTCGTCCCACAGGCCACGGTTCACCCAATAGCTCAGGACCTTGCTGTCCGGGCCGTTGCCGTTCTCCTCGGGGAACCACCAGTACAGGCCGTTCACGTTGCCGTGCTTCTTCAGCTCGTCGATTAGATCCTTGGCGAAAGCCGCCTGCCCCTGGGGAGAGACAGGCCACTTCGACGAGAAGTCATAGTCGATGCCGCCGCCCACCTTCGGCTGCCACTGATAGTAGTAGGCCGTCTCCACGATCTGCACCTTCTTGTCAGGGAAAGAAGACTCCAGCGTGTTCAGCGACTGCGAGAGAACCTGAAGCGAGTTATGCCAGAACGGATAGTAGGAGAGACCGATTACATCATAGTCAACCTTCGCCAGCCTCGTGTAGATCCCCTTCAGAACCTCCGGCTGTCCGGCACGCTCAGTGTGGATCACGATCTTCGCCTTCGGGCAGACCTCGCGGCAAGCCTTCACAGCCTGGTCCAGCAGATTGATGAAACGCGTCCAGTTGGCCTCGGGAGAATTGCTGTAGCAACGGTTGGCGTTCGAGCTGCGGTTGACCTCCGCGCTCCAGAGCATACCGTAGGAAATCTCGTTGCCCGGCTGGATGAAGTCGGGAGCGGCACCTTCCGCCACAAGACGCTGCAGGCATTCCTTCGTGTATTCGTAGACCTTTGTCTGGAGCTGCGCATCGCTCAGCGAAGCCCACTCCTTCGGAATCCACTGGTTGGAAGGGTCGGCCCAGGTGTCGCTGTAATGGAAGTCCAGCAGCAGCGCAAACCCCTTGGCCTTGATGCGCTTGCACAGGCGCACCACATAGTCCAGGTTCTGGCAGACCTGGGCGTCTTTGTTTCCGTCAGGATCCTTCTGGGAAGGATTCACGAAAAGACGCACCCGCTGGGCGTTCCAGCCCACGGCCTCGCCGGCCATATAGTCCAGCACGTCAGGAATCCTGGTGCCGTTCTGGTCGAGATAGGCCACGCCGTTGTCCTCATAGCTCTGCAGGACGGAGATGTCTCCGCCCACGTAAAGAGCGTTGTCCACCGGCTGCGGGTTAGGCTCCGGCTCAGGGACGGGCTTCTCGTTGCAAGAGAAGGCAAGGCATATCAGCAGCAGCGAAAGTTTCCAGAGATGCTTCATCTTTATGTCATTTGCTTTCGTAAATGTACGCTTTTCTTTACAAATACTTTCAATTTGCTTTATCATATTATTATGCCTAACTTTGAAAAGAACCCTTGACACTACGCTGAAATGGCGCTTGGAACTAAACTGAAACGATGGCAAAAAGTTCTCCTGCTTTGCCTTGCGGGAGCTTTCGTGGGCGGCGGTTGTCTCTTCCTCTATATGATGCGTTTCCATACGTACCTCATAGGAGATGACCCTTCAGCCTGCGTCAACTGCCATATAATGCAACCTTATTACGCCACCTGGAGCCACTCTTCCCACGGAAGGGGAGAAGGAGCCATCGTGACCTGCAACGACTGCCACGTCCCTCACGAGAATATGGTCCGCAAGTATGCCTTCAAGGGCCTTGACGGAATGAAACATACTGCAGCCTTCCTCACCTTCAGCGAACCCCAGGTCCCGGCAGCAAAGGATCCCAGCGCCCAGGTCATAATGAACAACTGCATCCGTTGCCACACCGAACTCACCACAGAGATGGTGAAGGCCGGAAAGATAGATTTCAGGATGACTCAGGCAGGAGAAGGCCAGGCCTGCTGGGACTGCCACCGTCAGGTGCCGCACGGAGGCAAGAATGCCCTAGCATCCACCCCCGAGGCCAAGGTGCCGTTCCCGGATTCTCCGGTGCCCGAATGGCTGCAGAAAGTCATCGGACACAAGTCTCCCCACGGTCATTTACACGGAAAATAAAATAACTGCAATATGAGCGAAAAGAAACTGAAACCCTTGCACAGCTGGCTGATATTCGGCGCCTCGATGGCGGCCGTGTTCGTCCTTGGACTGGTGGTGTCTGCCCTTATGGAACGCCGGGCCGAGGTAGCCAGCGTCTTCAACAACCGCAAGAACCCGATGGAAGGCATAGTCGCCCAGAACCAGAAGTTCAAGAGCGACTTCCCCAGGGAGTACGAGACCTGGAAGGCGACAGAGGAGACGGACTTCCGCTCCAAGTATATGTCATCCGACATCCAGGATGTCCTCGAGGAACGCCCCAATATGGTAGTGCTCTGGGCCGGTTACGCCTTCTCGTGGGATTACAATTCCCCCCGCGGTCACTTCCACGCCCTGGAAGACCATCGTGAGATTCTCCGCACGGGCTTCCCCACAAGCCTCACCGACGGCTCCAACCAGCCCGGCACCTGCTGGACCTGCAAGGGCCCCGACGTGCCCCGCCTGATGGAAGAAGTGGGCCCGGCAGAATTCTACAAGGCCAACTGGGCGAAATGGGGTGCCGAAGTGGTGAACCCCATAGGATGTTCTGACTGCCACGACAGCGGAACAATGGACCTGCACATCAGCCGTCCGGCCCTCCGCGAAGCCTTTGCAAGTATGGGCAAGGACGTGGACAAGGCCACCCACAACGAGATGCGCTCACTCGTATGTGCCCAGTGCCACGTCGAATATTATTTCCACGATTATCTCGAGACTCCGGAGAAAGACCAGTATCTGACTTTCCCGTGGAAATACGGTCTCACCCTGGAGGATGCAGAAAGATACTACGATGAGATGGACTATGCCGATTATATCCACGCACTGTCCAAAGCTCCCATCCTGAAGGCACAGCATCCCGGTTACGAGACATCGCTGCAGGGCATCCACGGCCAGAGAGGAGTCACCTGCGCGGACTGCCATATGCCCTACGTGGCTGACGGTGGCGTGAAGTATACCGACCATCATATCCAGAGCCCTCTTGCCAATATGGATCGCACCTGTCTGAACTGCCACCGCGAAAGCGAAGAGACCCTGCGCCAGAACGTCTATGAGCGTCAGGAGAAGTGCCTTGAGGTTCGGGACCAGTTGGAAGACATCCTCGCCAAGGCACATATCGAGGCCAAGTTCGCCTGGGACAAAGGTGCCACTGACGCTGAGATGAAGGATGCCCTCCAGAACATCCGCAAGAGCCAGTGGCGCTGGGACTACGCGGTGGCTTCTCACGGCGCATCGTTCCACGCTCCGCAGGAAGTGCTACGCCTTATGGGCAATGGCATCAATTACGCCCAGGAAGCCCGTCTCCAGATAGCCAAGGTGCTGGCGAAGCACGGCTTTGACGGTGACGTCCCGATGCCCGACATCTCTACGAAAGCCAAGGCACAGGCATACATCGGCTTGGATATGAAAGGTATGGCAGAAAAGAAGGCGGCCTTTATGGACAATATCGTTCCCCAGTGGATCACTATGGCCAAGGAACAGGGGAAACTGCTCGAATACTGATTTATGTGGACCAAACCCTGGAAAATGACCGAGGGCTTCCTCATCGGAGGAGGCCTTCTTCTTGCCGGAGTGCTGCTCCGGAAGGTAGCAGGCCCCATCGACTGGAGCGTTTTCGCCTGGCCGGTGAACCTCATCGTGCTGATTCTGCTGGTGGCGGGCATCGGCGTGATGTATGCCCTGCGCCGCCGCGTCTATGCCTTTGAATGGATGATGCACTCCAGCGCTGCCGTTCCCTGCCTGCTGTATGCCGCAGTGCTCACCATAGTGATGGGCCTGCTGCCGCAGGTCCGTTCCGGCGGAATACCCTGGCTCAGCCAGATGCTCACCTTCTGGCCCTTCGTGCTTATATGGGCCTGGATGATGGTCATCTCGGCTCTGGCTGCGCTGAACCATCTGCTTCGCTGGAAGGTCAGGGAGATACCCTTCATACTGAACCATCTCGGAGTGGTGGTGGCCATAGTTGCGGCCACCCTCGGCAATGCCGACACCCGCAGCCTCCAGATGACCGTCTTCTCAGGCAGTCCGGAGTGGAGGGCGGTGGATGACGAGGGTATGGTGCAGGAACCAGGTCTGGCCATCGAACTGCACAAGTTCACTATGGAAGAATATCCCGACCACAGCCCGAAGCGCTTCGCCTCCGACATCTCGGTCTATACCGAAGCCGGGCAGTCCGTGCAGGGAGTGGTTGAGGTGAACAAGCCGCTCAAAGTTAACGGCTGGAAGATCTACCAGTACGGCTATGACTCGTCACGGGGCGCCGAAAGCGAATACAGCGTGTTCCAGCTGGTTCACGACCCGTGGATATTCTGGGTGTATCTTGGCATATTTATGATGATTGCAGGCGCAGTGTGCCTGATGTTGTTTATGGCTCCTAAACCTGTTAGATAATGATGAGTTGGAATCTGTTCATATTGTTCGCCCTGGTGGCCGTGGCTCTCTGGGCTTTCGGAGCCTTTTTTGCGTGGAAAGAGCGGCCTCGTCTGGTCTATCTGTTTACGCTGGCCGGCATACTGGTGTTCTTCGCCTTTATTGTGGGGATGTGGATAACCCTTGAGCGTCCGCCGATGCGCACGATGGGGGAGACCCGCCTCTGGTATTCGTTCTTCCTGCCCGTCGCCGGCATAATAGTCTACAGCCGCTGGCGCTACAAGTGGATACTCAGTTTCAGCACGCTGCTGGCCCTGGTGTTCATCTGCGTCAACCTCTTCAAGCCCGAGATACATTCCAAGAGCCTGATGCCGGCGCTGCAGAGCCCGTGGTTCGCGCCGCACGTGATAGTCTATATGTTCTCATACGCTATGCTTGGTGCCGCCACAATAATGGCTGTCTATATGCTGCTCCGCAAGGGCAATACCACTGCCGCGGAGATCAACCTGACTGACAATCTGGTCTATGTCGGGCTTGCCTTCCTGACCTTCGGAATGCTCTTCGGAGCGCTCTGGGCCAAGGAGGCCTGGGGCACATACTGGGCCTGGGACCCGAAGGAGACCTGGGCCGCCGCCACCTGGCTGTGCTATCTGGTCTATATCCATCTGCGCAAGGCCCGTCCCGCCGAGTGGCAGGATGCCTGCGTGCTGCTGCTGGTGAGCTTCGTCTGCCTCCAGATCTGCTGGTGGGGCATCAATTACCTCCCTTCAGCCCGGGGACTTTCGGTACATACTTATTAGAGATTTTCCTGCGCTATCAGAGCGCGGTAGCCTTCAAGACTGCCGATGTCCAGGCGCGTGCCCGGCATACGGAGGGCGTGGAGCGTAGCGACCCTCGATATATATCCCGCAAGATTGCCGGGAGCGTCCCATTGGCAGCCGTTGTCTATGGCCTCGAGGATCAGCGGAATGTCGGCAGAACCGTAGATATAGAAAGGCGGAGTCACGTGGTGGCTCTTCGGATCGGCAGGTTTTTCTTCCATATCGGTGACGCGGCCTTTCTCGTCGAGACAGATGACACCGCAACGGTGCAGCCTCTGCTCGTCAGCCTCGTCGTAGTAGAATATCACCGCAGTCTTCTTCTGGTGGAAGAAGTCCACCAGCGATTTCAGTGAGAAGTCCAGCAGGTTGTCGGCCGCAGCCACGAGTATGTCGTCGTAGATGCTGAACTCCTTGATGGCGGCGATCAGGTCGCCCACGGCACCCACTCGGTTGTCGTTGGAGGTGGAGCCGTCGTCAAGCAGGCGTATGGGCTTGGAATATCTCTTCACGGCTTCCTCCAGCCACTGCTCGAAGATGCTGATGAAACGGTGGTTGGTGACTATGATGTGCTCGTCGATCTCGTCGATCTTGTCCACATCCATCAGCATCCGGTCGAGGATGGTGCTGTCCCACACGGGCAGGAGCGGCTTGGGAAAATTCTCGGTGAGCGGATACATCCTCGTGGCATATCCGGCTGCCAGAACGACATTTTTCATAGGCTAACCTTCAATGAATGCGGCGCCGTCGGCGCTCTTTACGAAATGGACTTCGAACGTGTCTTTGTACTGCGGGAACTCGGCGAGATACTGGCGGGTTATGCTCTCGCGGATGGCATCCTTCTTCGAAGGGTCAACCAGGGCTATGCAGGCTCCCTTGAAGCCGGCGCCTGAGAAGCGGCCACCGTAGATGCCGTCGGTGTTGCGCATTGCGCGGTAGATGCTGATGAGTTCGGGGCTGCCGCACTCCCAGTTATTGATGGAGCTTTCGCAGCTCTCGAAGCTGAGCTGGCCGAGCCAGTCGAGGTTGCCGGAATCCCACGCCGTGACAGCCTGGCGCACGCGCTTGTACTCGCTGAAATAGTGCTCGGCACGGTTGGCGAAGCGGCGGGGCAGCTTGTCGCGGTATTGTTCGTAGACGGAGCGGGGCACATCCCTCATAAAGGTCTTGTCGAAGGCTTTTATGGGCTGGTTGTCATAGGCAAGCAGGTCCCAGGCGGCTACCTTGCACTCCTGCACCCTGAGGTTGAAATCGCTGCTCATCAGGTTGCGGGTGAGGCCGCTGAAGAAGATGCCGAACTCAAACTCCTTCATCTTGGGGTTGCGGGGGATCAGGCGGTATTCGTTGCTGTCGCAGTCCAGCATAAGCATATGGTCCTTCTTGCCGAGGACGATGCATGACTGGTCGAGCAGACCGTTGTTAAGTCCGATGTATTCCCTCTCGGCCTCGGAAGCAGTCATCACCACTTCCATAGGCATCAGGGAGATGTCGTTGGCCCTTGCGAAAGCCATCACGTAGGCCACGAGCACTGCGGCGCTTGACGAAAGTCCGCCAACAGGAAGGCTGCCGGACACTTTGCCGCGGATGCCTTTCTTGAGGACGAAGCGCTTGCGCAGGGCATATTTCGCACCGAGGGCGTAGTCGCCCCAGTTACCCTGTCTCAAAATGGTCTTCTGGCGGATGTCGAAGCTTACCTTGCCGTCGAAATTGCCGCTTTCAAGCTCCACCGAGCCGTCTTCCGTGATGTCAAACCAGAGATCCACACCCTTGTCGAAAGGAAATCCCGTCACCAGGCCGTGCTGGTGGTCGACGTGCGCGCCGACGGGGCAGATGCGATATGGAGCGAAAATATGATATTGCATATGCTAATTTTTCAGTTAATAAAGTACAAAGTTAAACTATCTTTGTAGAAAACAAGCCATAATATGAAGTACGAAATCAGGAATCCGGAACTGTGGCCGGACGGTGAGCTGAAGATCAACTGGGTCGCCGCGCATATGCCTCTGCTGTCGGGACTTAAGGAGGAATTTGAAGCAACTAAGCCTTTCAAGGGGCTTCGCATCGCCCTGTCGGTGCATCTTGAAGCCAAGACCGCCTTTCTGTGCAAGACACTTGCGGCAGGTGGGGCTGAGATGTTCGTGACAGGCAGCAACCCCCTTTCCACACAGGACGACATCGCCGCCGCGCTGGTCCACGACTCGATGAATGTCTTTGCCTGGTATGACGCCACGGCAGAGGAGTATGACCGCCACATCACGAAGGTAGTCGAAGCTGCTCCGAACATAATCATCGACGATGGGGGAGACCTGGTCAGCAAGATACACAGCCGCTTCCCCGAGCTGCTCGGCAATGTGATGGGAGGCTGCGAGGAAACCACCACAGGCATCCTGCGTCTCAACGCGATGAACAAGGCCCGCAAGCTCGCGTTCCCGATGATCCTGGTGAACGACGCGCCCTGCAAGCATCTCTTCGACAACCGCTACGGCACCGGCCAGTCGGTGTGGAACGGCATCAACCGCACCACCAACCTCATAGTTGCCGGAAAGACTGCCGTCGTGGCCGGCTATGGCTGGTGCGGCAAGGGAGTGGCTTTGCGCGCCAAGGGGCTCGGAGCCAAGGTTATAGTCACCGAAGTGGATCCCGTAAAGGCCATCGAGGCCGTGATGGATGGATTCCAGGTGATGCCGATGAGGCAGGCCGCCCCTCTGGGAGATATATTCGTGACAGTGACCGGCTGCAAGGACGTCATCACCACCGAAGATTTCCGCGTGATGAAGGATGGTGCCATCTGCTGCAACGCCGGCCATTTCGACTGCGAAGTCAACATCGAGCAGCTCAAGGCTATGGCTGTCAGCCACCATCCCGCCCGCAAGGACATCGAGGCCTACGTGCTGCCTGACGGACGCACCATTTACATCCTCGCCCAGGGCCGTCTTGTGAACCTGGCCGCAGGCGACGGCCATCCCGCCGAGATTATGGATATGTCATTCGCCATCCAGGCTCTCTGCGCCCGCTACCTGGCCACCGAAGGTCCTCTGCACCGCAGCCCCGGCGATATGGTCATCCAGGTTCCGGATGCCATCGACGACGAAGTGGCCCGCCGCAAGCTCGCCACACTCGGCTGCAACATCGATAGCCTCACCGAAGAGCAGCACCGCTACATATACGGAGAATGATTAACCCGCAACACCTGAACTATAACGATATGAAACGCTTCAGTCTAATTCTTTTCCTGCTGTCATTGTCGGCTCTGACCTGGGCCCAGCACCCGTCGGACTACAATGCAGGCGGCAGGTTCCCGCAGATCAATGCGGACAATTCCGTCACTTTCAGGGTCAACGCTCCCAATGCCAAGGCTATCACAGTGGACCTTGGCGGTCGCTACCCTATGGAAAAGGGCGCCGATGGTTTCTGGACTGCCACGACGGCTCCCCAGGTTCCCGGCTTCCACTACTATTCGCTCAGCGTGGGCGGACAGTCTTTCGCAGACCCCGCTACCTACACATTCTTCGGAATGAGCCGCTATGCCAGCGCCGTCGAGGTGAACGAAACGCCTGAGGAGGCTGATTTCTACACCCCGAAGAAAGATGTTCCGCAGGGTGCCGTGCGCTCCGTGCGCTTCTGGTCGGACGTATGCCAGCAGTACCGCAGGATGTATGTCTACACCCCGGCGGAGTATGAAAAGAACCCCGGCAAGCGCTATCCCGTGCTCTATCTGCAACACGGAGGAGGCGAGGATGAGACAGGCTGGATCTACCAGGGCTTTGCCGACGTGATCCTCGACAATCTCGTTGCCAAGGGCGAGGCCGTGCCGATGATCATCGTGATGAACTCTGGCGTTGCCAGCAAGCCTGACGGCACCGAGGCTTTCGACCAGATGATGGTGGACGATGTGATACCCTTCGTGGACAAGCGCTTCCGTACGATCGCCGACCGTGACCACCGTGCAGTGGCAGGCCTCTCGTGGGGTGCCAAGCAGGCCTACGACCTGGGCTTCGGCCACAAGGACCTGTTCTCATACGTATCGGGCTTCAGCGGCATCATCGTGATAGGGGAGTTCAACACCCGCAACCCGGGCTTCAAGGATCCCGAGCAATTCGCAGCCGCCTGGAACGGCCTCTTCAAGAACCCGACAGCCTTCAACAGCGACTACCATCTGGTGTTCCTCACCACAGGCGAGGCCGAGGGCAAACTCATCGAGGAGATGCACGAAATCCTTCTGGCCAATGGCATCCAGAACGAATATTACTGCTCTCCCAACACTGCCCACGAGTGGCTCTCGTGGCGCCGCAGCCTCTATCAGTTCGCAAAGAAACTCTTTAAATAGACTACGATGAAAACCAGACATATATTCGTTGCATTGCTCGCAGTTGCGGCAATGATGACATCCTGCAAGGAAAAGCCTGTTGTAGGCCTCATCACCGAGCCGACTCCGGCAACTTCTAACGTTCCCGGAAAGGAATATCCCAAGATCAATCCCGACCTGAGCGTAGTTTTCCAGGTGAATGCGCCCCAGGCCGAAAGCGTGCAGCTTGACCTCGGCCACGTATATGAGATGACAAAGAACGCCGAAGGAATCTGGGAAGTCACCAGCGACCCTCAGGTGCCCGGCTTCCACTATTATTCCATCATAGTCGACGGCGTGCGGCTGGCTGACCCCTCTAGCCAGCTGTTCTACGGCACCGGAAAGATGTCCAGCGCCATCGAGATTCCCGAGGTGGGAGTGGACTTCTACCTGCCGAAGGACGTGCCCCACGGAGAGATCCGTATGCAGAGATACTGGTCCGAGCTCACCCAGACCTGGAGGACCTGCTATGTCTATCTTCCGGCAGAATACGAGAAGAATGCAGACAAGCGCTATCCCGTGCTCTACCTCTACCACGGCGGTGGAGAGGATGAGACCGGCTGGGCTATCCAGGGCAAGGCCGACAACATAATGGACAACCTCATCGCGGCTAAGCAGGCCGTGCCGATGCTCATCGTGATGGACCGCGGCGAGGCGCTTATCCCCGGCGCGTCGATGGCCGGCGGCCCCCGCGGAATGTTCAACTTCGACCCCGTGGACAAACTCATCTCGCAGGAACTCATCCCGATGATCGACTCGAAGTACCGCACCGTGGCCGACCGTGACCACCGCGCCATCTCCGGCCTGTCGATGGGAGGCTTCATAGCGTGGAGCGTGGGCCTCAACCATCCCGAGCTCTTCGCATACATCGGCGGCTTCAGCGGCAGTGGAATGGCCCAGAACCCCGATGCATATCCGGCAAGCCTCAACGACCAGTACAAGCTGCTGTTCATCAGCACCGGCAGCGACGAGTCGCCGCAGATGTACGCCACCGTCACCAATTTCCGCGACGTGCTGGAGAAGAACGGCGTAAAGCACATATACTATGAATCTCCAGGCACCGGTCACGAGTGGCTCAACTGGCGCCGCAGCCTCAAGGAGTTCGCGCCCAGACTGTTCAAATAGTGGTTAGGGCTATGAGATTTCTCAGATATTCGCTGCTGGCAGCAGTTGCGGCAGCTATGCTTGTGTTGCCTCAGTCCTGCGGCAACAAGGTCGTGAAGGTCAAGGGCGACAGCGTCATCGTGCGCCTTGCCTCGCCGGCTGACGGCGGTCCGTCGCAGATACGACTGCAGGTACTGGGGGAGAAGATCATCCGCGTCAGCGCCACACCAGACAAGAAGTTCAGCGACCGCAAGAGCCTAGTGGTGCTGCCGGAGCAGGAAGGGGCGCTGTATTCTATGAATTTTGCTGACGGAGTGGTCAGCGTGGCGACCTCTGAGGTTACGGCCTCCGTGGATGTCGCCACCGGCAAGCTGTCGTTCTGTGACGCTTCCGGCCGCGAACTGCTCGCTTCCGGAGATGGGGGCGGCATCAGCTTTTCGCCGACAGAGGTGGAAGGGAAGAGGGCATATTCCACCAGGGTGGTGTTCGATTCCCCTGAGCGTGAGGCCTTCTACGGCCTGGGGCAGCAGCAGACCGGTGAGTTCAACCACAAAGGGCTCAACGAGGAACTCTATCAGTACAACACCAAGATCAGCATACCCTTCGTCGTGTCGTCCCGAGGCTACGGCCTGCTCTTCGACGCCTATTCGCTGAGTCGCTGGGGCAATCCCGAGCCTTACAGGCAGCTGGGAGAAGTGTTCCGCCTCTATGATGCGGACGGAAAGGAAGGCGCCCTGACGGGAACCTACCGCTCCGGCGACGGGAAGGTGCTGGTGCAGCGCGAAGACTCGCTTTTCTACGAGAACGAACGGGTGATAGCCAATCTGCCGAAGATGAGTCTTAAAGGGGCTGTCGTTACCTATGAGGGCGAGCTCGAGGCTCCGGCAGCAGGCGACTATTACTTCACCCAGTATTACGCAGGATTCCAGTCAGCAGAGGTTGACGGCAAGGAAGTGATGCCGCGCCGCTGGCGTCCGGCCTGGAATCCCAACAGTTACCGTTACTGCGTCCATTTCGAGGCAGGAGAGCGAAAGCCCTTCAAGGTCAGCTGGGAGCCCGACGGTGACGTGTCGTATCTCAGCGTGAAGGTGGCCGAGCCACGCTCTGTTGCCGAACAGTCGCAGCTCAGCTTCTGGTCGGAATTCGAGCCTCAGGCCGACTTCTATTTTATGGCAGGAGAGGACTACGACGAGGTCATCAGCGGCTACCGCACCCTCACCGGCAAGGCTTCGCTCTTCCCCAAATGGTCGTTCGGTTTCTGGCAGAGCAGGGAAAGATATTCTACACAGGATGACCTGGTCGGCACTCTGGCCGAGATGAGGCAGAGGGGAATACCCGTGGACAATATAGTCCAGGACTGGCAGTACTGGGTCGACGATCAGTGGGGCAGCCACGAGTTCGAGGCATCCCGTTACCCCGATCCCGAGAAAATGCTGGACGACGTGCACGCGATGCACGGCCGTTTTATGATAAGCGTGTGGCCCAAGTTCTACACCAACACCGAGCACTACAAGGAGCTCAAGGCGGCAGGCTATGCCTATACCCACGCAGAAGATACCGCCCTCGTGGACTGGCTGGGACACGAGCAGTCGTTCTACGACGCTTATGCCGAGGGCGGACGCAAGATGTTCTGGCGCCAGATGGACGAGACCCTCTACAGCCGCTACGGCCAGAAGATCGACGCCTGGTGGATGGACGCTTCAGAGCCGAACCTCCGCGACTGCCTGCCGATGGACTACCTCAAGTGGCTGCTCACGCCCACGGCCCTCGGACCGTCTACTGAGTATTTCAACGCATATTCGCTCGTGAACGCCGATGCCATCTACACCGGCCAGCGCAGCGTCAATCCCGACACCCGCGTGTTCCTTCTCACCCGCAACGGCTTCGCAGGCCTTCAGCGCTACTCCACTGCTTCGTGGAGCGGCGACATCGGTACGACCTGGGAGGATATGCGGATGCAGATGACCGCCGGCCTCAACTACTCGATGGCCGGTCTCCCGATGTGGGGAATGGACATAGGAGGTTTCTCCGTGACCGACCGGTTCAACGCTGCGGTGGGCGCTTATCTGCGTGACGGCACCCGGAGCGAGGCCCTCGACGAGTGGCGCGAGCTCCAGACCCGCTGGCACCAGTTCGGAGCCTTCGTGCCGCTGTTCCGCACCCACGGCCAGTGGCCCAGGCGCGAACTGTGGAACATCGCTCCGGAAGGTACCGAGACCTATGACTCCATCCTGTGGTATATGCAGTTGCGTTACCGTCTTATGCCGTACATCTACTCGCTTGCCGGCGCCGTCCATTTCGAGGACTACACGATAATGCGCGGCCTGCCGATGGATTTTCCCGGCGAACCCGAGGTGCGCGACCTGTCCGATCAGTGGATGTTCGGCCCGGCCTTTATGCCTTGTCCTGTATATGAGTACAAGGCCCGCACCCGCAGCGTGTATTTCCCGATGGGAGGGTGGTATGACTTCTATACTGGTGCATATATGCCGGGCGGCAAGCGATTCACGATGCCCGCTCCGTATTCGCGTATGCCGCTCTACGTGCGCGAGGGCTCGATAGTTCCCATCGGTCCCGCGATGCAGTGGTCCGACGAGAAGCCTGCCGACGACATCCTGCTTGCGGTGTATGCCGGTGCGGATGGTTCGTTCACCTTCTACGAGGACGAGAATGTGAACTACAACTACGAGAAAGGTGCCTATGCGACAATTCCGCTTTCGTGGGACGACGCCTCTCGCACATTGACGATAGGGGAGCGCTCAGGTTCGTTCTCCGGAATGCTCACCTCCCGCAAGTTCCGCGTAGTGGTCTGTGATCCAGCCCATCCGTTCGCCTACGATCCCGACGCTGCCGGCGTCGCCGTGACGTATGACGGCTCTGCAGTTTCGGTTCGTTTGAAGGACTAGAAAATTATTTTTGCACTAATTCTAAAATTATCTATCTTTGCAGTCCCTTATGGGAAGGAGAGTTGGCCGAGTGGTTGATGGCGGCAGTCTTGAAAACTGTTGATCCGAAAGGGTTCGGGGGTTCGAATCCCTCACTCTCCGCAAAGCGAAGGCAGCTGGTTGCGAATGCAACCAGCTGTTTTTGGTTTCGGCCCGTCGCGAAAGCTAGCTTTCGCAGGGGGCCGGGGCCAAAAACAGTCGCTGGAGGCCCTTCAGGCCGCCAGCTGTCTTCCGCTTTGCAAGGGCCCCCGCGGCGAGCGGAATGGGAATGCGCAGGGCGCGCAGCGCCCGAGCACAATCCCTCCGGAGAGTGAGGGATTGTCGAAAGCTAGCTTTCGCAGGGGGCCGGGGCCAAAAACAGTCGCTGGTGGCCCCTCGGGCCGCCAGCTGCC
>JAFWSX010000004.1 GCA_017519185.1 Bacteroidales bacterium
CACCTGCAGAGGAGGTTCCAGCTGAGGAAGCACCAGCTGAGGAGGCACCAGCTGAGGAAGCACCCGCTGAGGAAGCACCTGCAGAGGAGGTTCCAGCTGAGGAAGCACCAGCTGAGGAGGCACCAGCTGAGGAAGCACCAGCTGAGGAAGCACCCGCTGAGGAAGCACCTGCAGAGGAGGCACCCGCTGAGGAAGCACCAGCTGAGGAAGAACCTTCCAAGAAAGCACCTTCCAAGAAAGAGGCAAAAAAAAAGTGAGTAAGGAGGAGGAATATCCCAGGATAGACTGGGATGACCTCTCCGACCCGGATGTGCAGATGGCGACCGTTCTGTATAATGACCGCATCAACACATGGCGTAAGATGAAGCAGCTCGACGAACAGCTTGACAAGCACCCGACAGAGTCTGCCGTCAAAAGCATGGCGGAGCTCAGGGTTCGCAACCTTCAGGCGTTCGACGAGCTGCAGTCTTATAATGACACGGGGAAGTTCCTGTGCCAACACCCGCTGCTAAGTGATCGTTCCGAGTTCTCACAGCTGCTTGACCTGCTCTCAAGGGATCCTTCTGAATTCCTTCGCCAGCACCGCAACGAACTTGATAGCATCAAGAGATACAGGTCCTACCTCAAGAGGGAGGATCGTGCCGCCAGGAGAAGCAGTGACCGCGAGAACCTCGATCGCCATATCAACAGGGAGAAAATCTTCAGGATGGTCCTGGAGCAGAACAATAAATAATCAATGTAATAATGGAAAAGCTGATAGAAGTATTTAATTTGGGCGGACTTCCTACCGCCCCGCTGGATTCCTTCCATGAGCTTCAGGAGGACTTCAAGAAGTCTGATCCTGACAAGTTAGCGAAGCTGCAGATGCTGATCATCACACGCGGCTTCAAGTATTCATTCAAGGTCTGGAAGGATCCTGACGGCGTTCTGTGGATCATAGACGCCCATCAGAGAAAGAAGGCCCTTACCGCATTGCGAAAGGCCGGTTTCACCATTCCGCCGATACCCTACGAGGAGATCGAGGCCAAGGACAAACAGGAGGCAGTGGAGGAAATCGCCGCCTACAACTCCGAGTTCGCCTCGAAGAACCCTGACACGATCCTGTTCAGGAAGTACAATATCGACTCGGAGGTGCTGGAACGTTTCAGTCTCGGGTTTGAGCCCGTGAAGACGGACTTCGGGGCTGACACCACATGCCTGTTCCATGGACAGGAGTCGGCGGACGTAAAGGAGGATGAAGCCGTTTTCTCGCTTCCTCAGGAAGAGGGGAAGGTATTCGCACGTCCCGGGGACGTGTTCCTGCTCGGAAGCAACAGGCTGATGTGCGGTGACTGCCGCTCACGGTCGGATGTCTCCGTGCTGATGGATGGCAGGTATGCGGACATGATCCTTACGGACCCTCCATACAACGTCGACTATCAGGGAGGGTCGCAGGACCAGCTCAAGATAGAGAACGACTCCATGGAGAACGACACCTTCGCGCTCTTCCTGAAGCAGGTGTTTTCTATCATGTTTTCCATTATCAAGCCGGGAGGTTCATTCTATGTGTTCCATGCTGATTCGGAAGGGGAGAATTTCCGCAAGTCGCTCCGTTCTTCAGGATTCAAGATCGCACAATGCTGCATCTGGGTGAAAGACTCGCTGGTCATGGGCCGCCAGGACTACCAGTGGCAGCATGAGCCATGCCTGTACGGATGGAAGCCGGGAGCAGCACACTTCTGGAATTCCGACAGGAAACAGACTACAGTATGGAACTTCGACAAACCGCGAGCCAACAGGATCCATCCCACGATGAAGCCCGTTGCGCTGATGGCGTACCCCGTCTGCAACTCGACGAAGACAGGTGAGGTCGTAGCGGATTTCTTCTCAGGGTCCGGATCCACCATCATGGCCTGCCAGCAGGTCGACCGTCTGTGCTATGCGATGGAGATTGATCCGAAATACGTGTCGGCATCGGTACTGAGGTTCAGAACCATGTTCCCAGAGCAGCCGGTAAGGCTGATCAGGGACGGTGTGCTGATGTCCGCTGATGAGACGAAGAAACTCTGCAGCCTATGACATCGAAGGATATGATAGGGGATGAGTACGTTCAGCAGGTGCGGACGTTCGGGGCGCTGGATTACACGCCCCAGCGCATCTGCCGGCTGCTGGGGCTGTCAAAGACGGCCAGCGTACAGCTGATGCTCCGGCTCGAGATCCCCGGGGATGTCTACCATGACGCCTACCGACAGGGGCATGCACTTGGTGAATACAATATCGATGCGGAACTTGCGAAGAAGGCCGAGACGGGCGACGTGGATGCCATCACGCTGCTTGAGGAGCGCAAGAACGAGCGTCGTGAGCGTGATTTGCGTTATGAACTGTTCGGAATATGACAAATCTTGAGAAACTAGAAAACCTGCATCCTGACCTGATATCCGAGTTCCTGGCCACAGGGCAATGCTCCAGGATCCCGGAGGAGATGAAGATGTTCCTCAAGCAGCTGCAGTGGGCGGTCGAGATCTTCGAGACCGAGCGCAACATCACACGCGCTGCTCGTAAGCTGAAGCTGAGGATCAATGCGCAGCAGGGTGTGTCCGTGGAGGTGCGTACCTGCATGGCACGCATCTATGAGGCGATCAACTATTTCAACGTCGACTGCAACGTGTCGATAAAGGTATGGGAGAGCAACTTCGCCAACAAGTACGAGGACCTCGCCAAGCTCTGCGCGGAGCGTCGCGACTACAAGAACATGAAGCTCTGCTATGATGCCGCACTGGAGTGCAGGAGGAGGGCTTCCGAGATCGCAGAGGCGGACAGGGACATGGGAGTAGTCTACCTCATTACGCCGGAGATGACTCCGGAGATGCTGGGCTTCGAGAAGAAGAGCCTGAAGGAGATCGCCTCCAAGTGCAACAACGGGTTCTACGTCACGCTCATCAACGGCCTTCCCATCGAGAAGGAAGAGAAGAAGAGGCTTCTCCGTGATGCTGATATCGAGGATGCGGAACTGATAAAGGATATACAGGAAGATGGATATTGACAAAGGATTCTCGGATTTCGAGTCTCTGTACATGAATCATGTGCAGATCGTGTGCAATCTGATCGATGCGAACCAGATGTACGCCGAGCTGGGCCGTGGTACCGGTAAGACTGAGATGGTGATGACTCCACGGATCATCAGGGTATGCAATGACCTGCCGAGGGAACTGATGTTCCTCGTGCACAAGACCTACGTGGCACTTCTCACCAATGTGTGGCCGTCCATCCAGGCTTCGTTCTCGAAGATGGTGACGGTAAACGGCCACCAGCGTCCCCTGCTGGAGTACGGCATAGACTATGTGGCCGGTGAGACGAAGCTGCCGTCACACTTCCTGCGTCCCCGGTTCCCGCTGTCCATGGCAAAGCATTCCATCGTGTTCCGCAACGGAGCACATCTGCAGCTGGTGAGCAGCGACCAGCCCGAGAGCGTGGCAGGACGTAGCGCCGTGCACGCATTCATAGAGGAGATGAAGCACAACAGCGGCGAGAAGCTCAAGAGCCGCCTGTTCCCTACCCTTCGCGGTGGCGGATCGGAAGTCCGCCGCTCTGCATACTATGCGGGGATAACGGGAGTCAGCGATACGGCCAGGGTCGACCTCGGCGAGGACAGCTGGTTCGAGGAATACGAGCAGAACATGGATAAGCAGCTCATCGATGAGATAGCCACCGTCGCCCTGTCTTTGAACAAGAGCGTCTACAGGCAGTACGCTCTGCAGAAGGAGCTGCGTGAAACGAAGAATCCAGCCGTAATGGAGAAGATCAGGCTGGAGAACCAGCGGCTGCAGCACTTCATCGCACGATGGAAGCCGAGACTTGCCGACATGCGTCGCAATGCGGTGTTCTATATGCGTGCCTCCTCATTCGCCAACAAGGATATCCTCGGTCCGAAGTTCTTCAAGACACAGATAGAGACCCTCGACATCGACGAGTTCCTGACGTCCATCTGCTCCGTCAGGCACAAGGAGGTGACCAACAAGTTCTTCGCCGCTTACAACAGGGAACGGCACCAGTTCAAGGACTCGTATATCTACAGCCAGATCATGCGCTACAGCCTGAAGGACCACTTCACGCTGTCCGCCAGGTTCCTCCAGCACTACTCGAAGAACGACCCCCTGTATGTGGGGTACGATCCCGGACACTTCCAGTCACTTATCGTCGCACAGCAGAAGGATTACGGCCAGCGCCTTGACATCATCAAGGAGTTCTATGCCTACGTGCCTGAGGACCAGCAGGAACTGGCCAGGCAGTTCTATGAGTTCTTCGGCGCGGACAGCGTCAACAAGGTCATACACCTCTATCCGGACCGTGCCGGCAACAAGACGAAGGAACAGATGGAGCAGATAACGACGGATTCGAAGATCATGCAGCATGCACTGGAGAACTACGGATTCACCGTCGTACTCTACAACGAGAACCAGGGGACGATCTACCACTGGCAGCAGTTCAAGCTCTGCCTCCTGCTCTTCTCGGAGCGCACGGGCTACCTTCCGCGCGTCCGCATCGATGAGAATGAGTGTCCGAACCTCTGCAGCGCCATTCTCATATCCCCGCTCAAGAAAACCGACGGGAAGATAGAGCTCGACAAGTCAAGCGAGAAGAAGGAGGCCCTCAAACGGCAGGCCGGGCTCACTACGCAGCTCCCTTCGGCCATGATATACCTCCTTTATGGCCTGTACGGCGACATTGCGAAGAACGACCTGACCTCACTGCCCGACGACCTGCCTGACAACTTCACTGTTTAGCAATAATACGGTGTATAACTGGCATAATAAATGCGTTTTCGCGTGTAAAAGGTGTAAAAATCCCCGAATTTCCGTGAATATGCCCGTTTTATGTGCTAATATGGGGCTATTTCTGCAAAAATCGGATTTGCAACCGCTTGATACTTAATATTTTGGCGGTTTTTGTCCGGTACCGAACAAAAACGTGCGGGAGTCGTCTCCACGCCCCGCTGAGTGTTCGGCTTTCGGTGCAGGGGTCTCGGCCTGCCGGAAAATATGAGGGAAGCCGCCTGATGGGCGGCCATCCCCGTCTTCCGTCCTTTGCCGGGCAGTCTGAAAACAGTATCTTCGCGTCATGGATGGGGATATCGTTATGACCGGCATCAATGCCATGCAATGGGCACGTGAGATCAGCAAGCTGCCTGACGGGTGCTTCACTGTTGCCTACTTCCCGTACTCCCGCTCAAAGGGATATGCAGGATCGGAGCTCGTGGTGAAGGAAGGCTGCAAGTACCGCAAGCAGCTGCCCGACGAACGCTTCCAGGCTGCTGCAGAGAACTACTTCCTCTTTACGGACGGAGACGGGAACCCTCGCATGTGCTGGCGCATCCTCATCCGGTATATGGGGTTCCCACAGGATGGATACAAATTACATAAGATAGATTGGTTATGAAGAACGATCATTTAGAATTGCACGGCAATGCAGGGCTGTACGTCAGCGACGGCAATGTGTTCTCGTTCCAGATCGGCACCGGACATCAGCTGTTCCAGCAGCCTGCTTTCGTACCTGTCAGCTCGCTGCCGCAGAATGAGCACATCTTCCTCGGGCTGAACGGATATCAGGTGTGCTGCCGTGGATCCAACAACGCGCTCGTCGAGGAGGTGACGCAGGACATCAGGAACAACCGTCTCCTCCCCCGTCTGTACGACAAGGAGATCAAGATGCTGTACGGCCACGGACCCGCCGCCTTCGTGGAGACGATCAGGGACGGCAAGCTGCACAGGGAGTTCACCACCCTTCCGGATCTACAGGACTGGCTCTCCAGCTGGGAAGAGAACGGGATGCAGTCCCTGGAAGAGTTCTGCAAGGCATGCATCAAGAATTACTACTATTTCCGCGACTTCTTCGTCAAATGGCGGTTCTCGCGCGGCAAGCGCCTCGGGTTCCTTCCCGTTGCTGGCCTGGAGTGCATGGACAACCGCTACTGCCGTCTGGCTACGACCAGACAGGACGTGGCCACCGATGTCGTCTACTATTCGGACTTCCGGCACATCGCCGTCGGGAAGTGGAATTACGGATCAACGGCGTTCAAGATATACCCAAGGTTCTCGCTCCAGGATCTCGACAACTACAGGTTCGCGGCCATCAGCCATCACCGGGAGCGGTCGGTGGATGAGTTCTATGGCGTCAACGAGACCCACGAGGGTGCCAAGCCGTATATCAAGGGAAGCAACGAGAATGCCAACTACATCAACTCCTTCCTGAAGAACTCGCTTGCTGCGAAGATCCACATCATCATACCCAATGCGTGGGTCGATGCAAAGAGAAAACAGATAACGCTTCTGTGCAACGAGAACAAGAAACGTCAGGCAGCCAGCAAGGAGCTGCTGAAGTACAACGGTATCGATATCGGCACGGAATACCAGGAGTCTGTTCTTCTCCAGTACATGCGTGAGGAGCTGCGAAAGGTAAGCCAGTACCTCAGCGGTGCGGACAACCAGGGAAAGGCATACAGCAGCACCTCCTTCATGGACGCATCCGGGCACGAACAGCAATGGAGGATCGAACCCGTCGACCTGAAATACAAGGAGTACGTGGATGCCCTCATCGCCTATGACAAACGCACGGAGGAAGCACTGCTCAGCAGTGTCGGCCTTGATGCCGCCATCAGTGCGGTGAGCAAGGACGGCGTGATCTCGAAATCCGGATCCGATGCGTACTACAACTATCTCATATACATCATGTCGCTCACTCCGGAGGATGAGGTGTGCGCACAGCCGCTCAACCTTGCGCTGCGCGTGAACTTCCCGGAATACTGGGAAAAGGGGTACCGCATCGGGTTCTACCGTGAGGTCCCGCAACGACAGGAGGATATCGCACCGAAAGACCGACTAAATCAGCAACAATCATGAGCAATATTCTGACAACCCTATTCTCCGGAATGGCAGACTTCAAGAAGTATGCCCCGGGCGTGGAGACGAACAACAGCCTCACCGACCTCCTCCCTGCAGGAACGGCGGCAAAGAAAAGGGTGGATGTCATCCTTACGTCCGGCGTAACGGCTGCCATCATTACGGAGAACAACGGTGACCGCATGGAACTGCTCCGTACTGCAGTGGCCAACCTGACGTGCTGCCACCAGCTCGTGTTCGATGCCGTGAACAGGCGCAAGGACAACACCGATGTGTACCGCTATGAACTCGAGAAGATGCAGAGGACGTATATGGA
>JAFWSX010000021.1 GCA_017519185.1 Bacteroidales bacterium
CTACAAGCAGGCGGGCTGCCTGAATGACGAGCTGAAGGAGCATGTGGCGACGCTGACCGATGCGGAGCCCAAGGTGCTTGACACCACCCCCTTCACCCGGTTCAGCAAGAGTGGGGCTGGCCGTGAGTTTGGCGTTCGTGATCATTATCGGCAGTTACGTGTGGCAACAGTATGCCGTGACGCGGGAGAATCCGGACGGGAACCGTATTTATTTGCCGGGGCTTCCTGATTATCCGGGACTTACCTATGGTTTCCCCGGCGTGGTCACGGAAATCCCGGACATTGAAAAGGTGGCCATGTTGTGCCCCGTCGGCCTACCCTATAAAGATGGCGAAGTGCTGTACGGTGCGGGTGTGGACCGCAGTTTTTTCGACATGTTCCCAAACTATCATTTTGTGGAAGGCGACGCAGACGTGATCTCATCGGATTCGAACGTCATCGTGTCAGAGTCTTTTGCCCGCAGGAATGACATCTCGGTCGGAGACAATATAAAGTTGGGGGAAAACGAACAGACCGTAGGGGCAATCCTTAAAGACCCGGATGGAACCGTATTCCAATACTATGAGGTATTTCTGCCCGTTGAACTGTACAAAGACAGTTTTGAACCCTTCGACAATTTCGGAAGCGCCATCACTTTCCTGAAGGTGCAGCCTGGCACGGACCGCGGCGTGCTCTATGACAAGTTGGAAACGCTATGCAAGAAGGTGTATCCGGATATCTACGGGCAGAGCTTTTTCGACCGTCTGGAACTGTTCCGCTTTGACGAACTGTTTTTCAGAGACACGGAAAAGCTTTTCCGTCATGGCGATTTGAGAACCATCCGGGTGCTTCTCCTGGTGGGGCTTCTGCTCCTGCTCTCCGCCATCTTCAACTACGTGAACCTCTCGGTCGCACTGACGGGAAAAAGGGCGAAGGAAATGGCCGTCAGGCAGTTGTCCGGAGCCTCGAAGGGCCGTATCGTGACGAAATACATGGGCGAGTCCATCCTATTCACGGCAGTTTGTTTCGGGATGGGACTACTGCTGGCGGAAGCTTTCTGCCCGATTATGAACAGGCTCCTGAACTATCCGGATATTCCTATCCGGATCGCCTGGTCACCGGGTTATATCCTCGCCTATATCGGAATCATCCTCTTGGTAGGCGCCGTTTGTGGCATCATTCCGGCAGCAATAGCCGGCAGATACAATGCCCTCGAGGTGATGAAGGGTGGATTCCGGCGCAAGACCAAAATGGTCTTCAGCAAGGTCTTCATCGTGATTCAAAACGCACTGGCGGTCATCCTGATCGCACTTGCCATTACGATGGAAGCACAGATGCACAAGACCCAGAACCGGCCGATGCATTGCAACATAACGGACAAGTTCAATCTTTCCTTCATCACGATGGAAGACCAGACGCCATTGAAAGATGCCCTGGAGCGTCTCCCGTTCGTGAAACGGATCGGCAAATGCGCCGGCGTGCCAGGTTCAAATCCCGGGGGGCAGTACAGCACCACAAGGGATGGGAAGGACATCTTATACCGGCTCTACAGGATGGACAGTACGGCTTTCAGGATGTTCGATTTTGAGATCATCGAGGATTACAACGCTCCTGTTTTCAACAGCGTGTGGTTCTCCGACGAGAGTTTCGCGGCCACGGGGTTCGACGACGACTATCACGATGTCAGCGTGCTGTCTCAAAGAACGAACGGATGTGACCAGCTGGCTGGTGTCTTCAAGGCTTTTCCTACGAACAGCGCCAACATGGGTGAGGAGGAGCACGCCATCATCTCCGTCGTGCGACCGGAAGACATCTGGGTCGGGAGTTTCCTGATCGAGACAAGCGGTGACAGGAAAGAGGCCCAGTCGAAGATCATGGAAGTGTATGAGGAATACGCTAAGGAACGCGAGGTGTACCTGAATTATCCTTCGTGGGTAGATGAGAGCATAGAGGCGGCATGGAAGCCCGCCAGGAACAATATGCGCCTGGTGGAGCTGTTCACGCTGCTGTCCATCATCATCTCCCTGCTGGGACTGCTGGCCATGAGCACCTATTATGCCGACGAGAAATCCCGGGATATAGCTGTCAGGAAAGTCTTCGGTGGTACTGTTGACACAGAGGCCTTGCATACTATCCGGGACTACATGGCGCTTGTCGGCATCGCCTGCACAATCGGCATCCCGATAGCCGTCTATGTCGCGCAGGAGTACCTTAAGGATTTCATTTACAGGCTGGAAGGCTATTGGTGGATATTCGTGGTAGCAGTTGTTATAACCCTGGTCATTTCCATGCTCTCCGTCCTCTGGCAAACCCTCAAGGCCGCGCGGACCAATCCGGCTGAGGAGCTGAAAAAAGAATAACACGGCGAAGCCTTACGGCTCCACCGTGTTATTACTCTTATCGGTTGTAAACCGTTACTGCTTGAATTTCAGGGTGATGTCCGCAGGGATCATCTCGATGCGCAGGTTGCGAAGGTCGATCTCGTAGTCTGCGCTGCGCTTCGAGTACTTGTTCTCGAACGCCAGGGCTCCGTCACGGTCGCCGGTGGCCTGTGTCTTGAGGACGAAGGCAGTGAGATCGGAGAGAGCTTTTTCCATCTTATCCAGATCCAGGTCATACTGTCCTGAAGGCTTGTGCTTGAAGGCACCGGCCTCGTTGAGATAGTTGTAGATGATTACTCTGCTCCTGCCGAGGGCGGAGGCTTCACCGAAGCGCTCGGAGCGGACGAGGGATGCGAAGAAGGTGGTAAGGGCGTCATCCTTGGAGAAATAGTGGTTGCGGATGTTGAAACGCTTCTGCAGTTTGCTGACAAGGAGCACGCCGGCGGCATTCGACTTCAGCTCCTCGAAGGTAGCGGCGGCGCTTCCAAGTGCCTGATCAACGCTGCCCTTGCCGTTCACGGTCTCCTTGACACCAAGTCCATGAGCCACCTCACGGAAAACGATATTCCAGAAGAATGCGTCGGAGGAGACATGCTCAGCGGTTTCAGCGTCCAGAAGGCGCTCGGCAGTAGGTTTGATGATGTAGTTGAACTTGGACTGGATGACATTCTGAAGCAGGATGGTACGGGTACCGCGATCCCTCTGGACGTCAGCATCGAAGGGCAGGTTCAGGGCAATGACCTTGACGCCTGCATTAGCCTTACCTGCATAGTACAATGCATCGCAGGAGAAGATGTTCGAACCGGCTCCGGGCTGGAAAGCCTTATAAGCCGGGTCGCCGGGAAGGTCTTCCTGCAGCTCGCTGATACGGGATACATACTGCATCAACTCATTGGTCTTTGCCTCATTCTTGAGGAGGACATAGGCCTCGTATGAGCGCTTGATGCCAAGCAACTGGTCGTCAGTGACCTCGTTAGGACCGATGACAAGGTCCATCTTGCTGTCGTCCATGTCGAGCCATGCGAGGGAACTCTCATAATAGTTGTCGGTCTTGAGGGCCTCGGCCTTGGCGAGGAGATACTTCCTCACGCTGGGCTTGATGGTGACATCGGCAGCCACCTTCAGGGCATTCTCGATCTTCTCGATATAGGATTTGAACGCATCGTGATACCAGACGGTCTCAAGGGAGCCGTCAGCGGCACGGCGGACAAGCGTGTAGGGGCTGTCCTTGTCAGGATTGTCCCATGCGTTGAACTCTGCCACAGTCATGTCGGAAGGATAGAAACCGGCCCCGGCAGGGCGGTCGCCATAGCCCTCGACGAAAGAACTGCCGTCAGCGCGGTCCCAGGGACCGTAGTTGATCTCGGCAAAGGTCTTCTGGTAAGGATCTTCGATCCCGTCAAGCAGAGCCTGACGGTCTCCGAAGTACTGCTGCCAATAGATGGAATCGACTACGTCGGCAGCATAACGGTAAAGCCTGAGGACTTCCTTTCCGTTGTCGGTAATACCGCTCAGGTCAGGTGCTTCAAAAGTCACTACGGCATAATCTGCCACTCTGTGTGCAAAGGGAGACTGGGGCCCCTTGGAACAAGATACTGCTGCCACAATCGACAAGGCAGCAAGAAGTAAAAACCGTTTCATTACGATATACTTTTAGCTTTTGTTTTATGTCAAGTTATACTCAGCAATCAATAGCTGATGTAAATATTTTGCAAATATAGGCATAAAAATGTGATAGTTATAATGATGAAACGGTAAAAAAGAAGGCGGCCATGCTCGGATGAGCCATGGCCGCCTTGGTCAAAAGGGACACACTATGACAGGTCTGCGCGTGCCATGGCGTCCTTGTAGTACTTCTGGTTCACGAACACATCCTCCTTGTAAGGGTTGATGTGACGCTTCTTGGAGACATAGATGATGTATCCGAGGGCGATGATGTTGGTGACCAGCGCGAGGGCGCTGATGAAGACCATCATCGAAGGATTGGCGGCTACCACCGACGGATCCACGGATGTGCCTACAATGCCGTCAACGGCAGCCTGGCCGCCTGCAGCATAGAGCTTCTCGATGGTGTCTACGCCTTCCGGATAAAGGACGGGAAGCGTAGCCCAGTTGAACCACTGGCGGCCGTCCTTGAAGGTCTCCTGGAAGAGCGGGAACACCTGGGCGAACATGCACCAGATGGCAAGGGTGTTGGCGCGGTTCTGGATCCAGCCGCCCCGGTTCCAGCAGAGGGCTGCGACGGTCGGGGCAAGGAGAAGTGCGATACCGCAGTACCAGCTATGGGTAGGCAGACAGTTGTAGGTGTAGGCGAAGTTCCAGATATCGTAGATGACGATGTACACCCAGGTCATGTCGGCCCAGATCATATCCTTCTTGTCCTTGGAGGCATAGACGTTCCACCATGCGGTCATACAGAAGATGTTGAGGATACC
>JAFWSX010000022.1 GCA_017519185.1 Bacteroidales bacterium
AAACGGCGAGGGGCTTATGCGGCTGCTCCGCCAGCCAAACCGCACGTCGCTCTCGCTCTGGCAGCAGGTCGTTCTGCTGCTTGCTGCAGCTGTCCATATCTGCTTCAAGGGCTTTTGAGCGTTCCTTGAGCTGGGCTACTTCTGCCTTTACCTTTTCGGCGGACTCCTTGTCGCCAGATTTCATAAATGAACCTATCTGGGCAGCAAGGGTCTTCTGTGAGGCCAGGCAGGCGTCAAGTTCAGTCTGGAGCGCGCGCCTGCTGCGGTCGGCTTCGAGTATCTTATCTACAATTTCGCGTGCGTCGAAATGTTTGACTGCAAGCCTTTCCACTACAAAGTCGGGCTGCTCGCGAAGAAGTTTAAGTGTAAGCATCGTATGATATATTTATTACAAGCCGCAAATATAGTAAAAATGGCTGGTTTTATAAGGGTTGGGTGAAGCAGCTTGCGTGGAAGGTCAGTTCCCCGTCGTCTTCGTCCTTCATTTCATTGCGCTGGAAATAGCCCTCTGCCGTAGCCTCGCAGTCGACCGGGATGACCAGGTCCTGTGTAAAACAGTCTATGACCTGCACGCAACTCTCCCTGACGAAACCGCACGCCCAGAATGCATCGATCTGGTCAGGAATGTTAAGGGTGTCCAGCTCACTGTAGATAGGGTCGCCTCCGAGGCAGATTACTGCGGGCAGTCGGAACGTAGAGTTGAGAAGGTCAGCCTTCAGCTTGCCGGAGACTTTGACTGCAAGAGAATCCTTGCCGGTCACCCGCAGGCTGATGCCTGCCATCCGGTAGAGACCTTTCAGCGGCTCTTTCCAGATGAGGGTGGCAAATTCGGCCTGTGCGACTCCGGTCTGGCTGAAATCCACGTTGTATTTGACGGAATGATGGCAGGCAGGCTGCTTCCTGTTCAGCTTTACCTTGAAATCGTTGCCCAGGGTGTCTGCTATATACTGTCTGATCCTCTTGTCGGATTCAGAGATGAATGTTTCAATCGCCTTACTTTTCATTATTTTCGAGAATATCGCACAGTGTCCGCACGGTGATGTCCTTTGCTACCACTTTCTTGTCCTTGTCTAGAAGGTAGATCCTTGGAACTACCTCCAGGTCATAATCCTCCCTGAGTTTGCTGCCGGGACCTTCGTCGGTCAGGTGCGTCCAGCATTTGTTAGCCTTGATATTGTCCTGCCAGTAGTCGCGGTCTGCACTGAGATACACAGACACGACCTTTGCTTTCTTGGCTTTCAGGAAGTCTGCGGCATCCATCAGGTCCTCGGTGTATTGCCTGCAGTCGTTGCAGTGGGCGATGTTGAAGAAAAGCACGGTATAAGGCTTGCGGCCCGAGAGCATCTTTTTCCTTGCGCCCCTCTTGTTGAGCAAAGTCTCGTCAGCGGCCTTTTCTCCGATGTCGTTCTGCTTCATCTTTTCCAGGTTCCAGCGCACCTCCTCGAGAGTCTCGTCCGCCCAATTGGCATCAACTCCGAGTATGAAATCGTTGGCCAGCATCGCGGCTCCCAGCTGGGCGTCCCTGAGCGGGATGTTGCGATAGTATTTGAAGATTTCGTAGAGGGTGGTCTTGAATGTCTCCACGTCTCCGTCAGAGCGCTGGTAGAGTGCGGCGGTGAGCTGCATTATGCTTTTCTCATTGGCTCCGAGTTCGTCCGTCACTGTGTCGAGGAGCCTGAGAAGGGACGACCTGAAGTCATCCTTAACGTCCAGCAACTGCCCCAGAGCGTTGCTGTCGAGCTTGCGCCCTACGATTATGTTCTCGCTGTCCAGCAGGAACAGCGCTGGTGTGGTGAGGACACCGTATTTCATCTGGAAGTCGCTTTCCAGCTCAGGATCCCACAGATTGTAGACGGTGACCTTGGGATTGTCTATCTTGTCGAAATTCTGTGCGACATACTGTTCCCATTGCGAACGTTCGCTTTGGGTATAGATGGCGAAGAACGCTACCTGCCCCTCGCCGTCGTATGCGTTCAGAAGGGAAACGAGCAGCGGAGTCTGTCTGATGCAGGTGGCGCAGCCGTCCTCATAGAAATACAGCACCTTGTGGGGACTTCTGACGGCACGTACATCAACTATGGCACTGTCAATGGCGTTCAGCACCAGCGGCGGCGCGCTGCTGCCGATGAGAGACGAGCGGTTGAACTCAGCGAATGCGTAAAGTTCCGGATAGCTGTTGTCATCAGGCCACTTGAGCTTTCCGTTAAGGAAATAGCTGTCGGCGATGTGGACGGAAACGGCTTCGGCACCCATCACGGGACATTCCATAAAATAGTCAAAGAAGAGTCCGGCCATCTCGGTCGAATCTTCCCGGCTGTCCATAATGGAAATGATCTTGTCGGCGAAATAGATGATGGAGTCGGCGGGAAGCAGGCTCATCGCGGGAAGATCTCTGCGGACGGCATCGAACAGCGCAGCCTTTAGGGAATCTCTCTCACTCTGCACCGACTGCGCGAAGGAAGACAGTGCGATTACGAGCAGTATCGTCAGAGTGCAGAGGCGTTTCATTTGTTGAGGTAGTCAAGATATTTGGTGATGTCTACATTCTTCGGCAGGAAGCATCTTGCGTCGCCGCCGTTGACCAGCACGTCCCTCACGACTGTAGATGAGATGAATGAGTATTCGTGGCTAGAAGGAATGAACACGCTGGATATCTCCGGCGCCATCTTCTTGTTTGCCTGGGCTACAACGCTCTCAAGCTCGAAGTCAGTGGTCGTGCGGATGCCCCTGATGATGCAGCTGGCTCCGACCTTCCTGCAGAAATCAATAGTCAGCCCCTCGAAAGTGCAGACCGATACGTTCGGGATGTCTTTAACTGCATCCTTGATGATTTCCGCCCTGATCTCGGGAGGAAAGAATCCCTTTTTAGTATAGTTGTAACCTACTGCAACTATGACTTTGTCGAATAGCTTGAGTGCTGACTGGAGCACGTCCAGGTGTCCAAGCGTAAAAGGGTCGAATGAACCGGGAAATAATGCTGTCTTCATCGTTTTCTTGTCCAATCTATCGGCTCGAGGCCGTTGTTAATCAGTATTTCGTTGGTTTTGGAAAAATGTCTGCATCCGAAAAATGCTCCTCTGGCGAGGGGAGAAGGGTGTGCTGCTTCCAGCACATAGTGGCGGCTGGTGTCTATCAGTTCCTTCTTGCTTCGGGCGAAATTGCCCCAAAGCAGGAAGACTATGCCTTCCCGCCGGTCGCTCAGGGCTTTGATGACCGCGTCTGTGAAAGTCTGCCAGCCTATGCTGCTGTGGGAAGCTGCCTGGCCGGCCCTGACTGTCAGAATGGCATTCAGCAGGAACACTCCCTGCCTTGCCCAGCCTTCCAGCGAGCCGCTGCTCTTGTCGAGCCTCACTCCGAGATCGTCTTCTATTTCCTTGTAGATGTTCAGCAGGGAAGGGGGAGGCTGTATGCCGTCAGGAACGGAGAAGCTCAAGCCTTCTGCCTGCCCGGGGTTATGGTAAGGGTCCTGGCCGAGGATTACCACCTTGACCTTGTCGAAAGGAGTGAGTTCGAAGGCATTGAAAATCTTACTGCCGGGAGGATATATCTTCCTTCCGGCAGCTTTCTCTGCGTGCAGTTTTTCGGCCAGGTCCTTGAAATAAGACTTGTCGAATTCATCCTGGAGTACTTCTTTCCAGCTCTGCTCGATACGGACTTCCATCTGGAGACTATTTGTCAAAAACAAATTTAAGAACTTCTTCGATTCGTTCAACATAGAAGAAGTCCAGTCCCTTGATATAAATCTCGTTTATGTCCTTGATGTCTCTCTCATTCTCCTTGGAAAGTACTATTGTCTTGACTCCGGCCCTCTTGGCTGCAAGGATCTTTTCCTTGATGCCTCCGACCGGAAGAACCTTTCCGCGCAGGGTGATTTCACCTGTCATCGCGACGCCCTTGCGGACGCATTTGTTCATAAGCATGGAAGCTATGGCAGTGGCCATCGTGATGCCTGCTGAAGGACCGTCTTTCGGGATGGCACCTTCCGGAACGTGGATATGGAAATCCTTTTCGTAAAAGACTGCCGGATCGACTCCCAGCAGGGAGGCGTGGGCCTTCAGGTACTGGAAAGCGATGGTTGCAGATTCCTTCATCACCTCGCCGAGGTTTCCGGTGGTCGACAGCATTCCTTTGCCGTGGTCGTTGATGCTGCACTCGATGAACAGTATTTCACCTCCGACCTGGGTCCACGCAAGACCAGTGACAATGCCGGGCATCTCGTTGCCCTTGATCGAATCGTGATGGTTGGTCGGCAGGCCGAGATACTTGCTCACGTCCTCTTTTGTGAGAGTGACGTTATGCTCTTCGCCCAGCGCAATCTTCTTGGCGGTGATGCGGGCGATTTTGGCTATCTGCTTGTCAAGTCCGCGGACACCGCTCTCGCTGGTGTAGTCGCTGATGATGAGAGCAAGGTCCTGTTTTGTCAGCTTGAGGTCCTTGCTTGTCAGGCCGTGGTCGCGGAGCTGCTTCGGCAGCAGGTGCCTTTTTGCGATTTCTATCTTCTCCTCGGCCAGATAGCCTGAGACATTGATCATCTCCATACGGTCCTTGAGGGCCGGATGTATGGTGGAAATGTTGTTTGCAGTCGTGATGAACAGCACTTTCGACAAGTCATAGTCGATATCGAGGTAGTTGTCGTGGAATGCAGTGTTCTGCTCGGGATCGAGAGCCTCCAGAAGGGCGGAAGCCGGATCTCCGTGGAAGTCTTCAGTCACCTTGTCGATCTCGTCGAGCACGATCACGGGGTTGGAAGCGCCGCAGCGCTTGATGGTCTGGATGATGCGGCCCGGCATTGCACCGATGTAGGTGCGCCTGTGACCGCGGATCTCAGACTCGTCGTGCAGACCGCCCAGGGAAATCCTGCCATACTTGCGGCCGAGGGCTGATGCAATGGATTTGCCGAGAGAAGTCTTGCCGACGCCGGGAGGGCCCCAGAGACAGAGTATCGGGGATTTCATATTGCCCTTCAGCTTGAGCACGACGAGATATTCTATGATGCGCTCCTTGACGCTCTCGAGGCCGAAATGGTCGTCGTCCAGCACTTTCTGGGCATTGGCCAGGTCGAGGTTATCCTCGGTGGTCTCGTCCCACGGAAGCTCGAGCATCGTGGTGATGTATCCGTATTCCACATTGTAGTCAGGCGAAGATGGATTCAGCTTCTCCAGCTTCTTCAGCTCTTTCTCGAACGCTTCCGCAACCTGCTCGGACCATTTCTTGCCTTTCGCGGCTTCCCTGAGCTCAGCGATGTCTTCGTCGTCGGAGTTCATTCCAAGCTCTTCCTGAATGGTCTTGAGCTGGTTGTTGAGGTAGTATTCGCGCTGCTGCTGGTCGATTTCGCTCTTTACCTTCTTCTGGATGTCTTCGCGTATCTTCAGCAGCTCGATCTGCTTGTCGAGCAGTTCCAGCAGTTTGATGGCCCTCTTCTTGAGTTCATTCTCCCTGAGAAGGTCTATTTTCTCAAGCTGGTTCTCGATATCGATGGTCGTCGCCACGAAATTGATGAGGAAGGTCTGGTCCTCGATGCCCTTGATGGCGAAGCCTGCTTCCTGGGTGATGTGCTGGTTGAGCTTGATGATGTGCATCGCTGCATTCTTGATGCCTTTGGCAAGAGCGTCAAGCTCTGCATCGTCCTTGTCTGCAGGTATGTCGGTAAGATAGCTGACCCTTGCCATCATATACGGTTCGGTGATGTCGACCGACACCACGTTGAAGCGGCGTACGCCCTGAATGATGGCGGTCATAGGACCGTTGGGCATTTCGATGATCTTGACGACCCTTCCGAGGGTGCCTATTTCATACAGGTCGCCCTGCCCGGGATCTTCGACCTTCGAATCTTTCTGGGTTACCGTGCCTATCAGCTTGTTTGACTTGTAGGCTTCGTTCAGCAACTGTATCGATTTCTCCCTTCTGACAGGAATGGGAATCACCGTGTCAGGGAAGAGTACAATGTTTCTCAGTGGCAGTATTGGCAGTACGGATGGAAGCTCCTGCTCGTTCAGGTCCTGAATGGCTTCTATGCTTATCACAGGAGAGATTTCCATGCCTTGTCCGTCTCCAAAAAATAAATTATCGCTCATATTTATGCCAATTTGTCAGTATTATATCAATGGGTACTATATTGTCAATGATTGTGCCAAGCTGCCAAACATCCCCGAAGACGTCATTTCTCGAAAAAAAACACATAAATTTTTGAATATTATAAAATTAAGCATAATTTAGCAGCCCAATTTCAGAGAAGGTACTCTATTTAATAATATTATATAAACTATAAAACAATGACTAAAGCTGAAATCGTAAATGAAGTAGCCAAAGCAACTGGCCTCGAGAAGATCGCCGTTCAGAACGTGGTAGAATCTTTCATGGAGAGTGTAAAGGACTCGCTGGAGAAAGGCAACAATGTATATCTTCGTGGCTTCGGTAGCTTCGTCGTTAAGCAGCGCGCTCAGAAGACTGCTCGTAATATTTCAAAGAACCAGACCATTACAATCGCAGCTCACAAGATTCCTGCTTTCAAGCCGGCTAAAGTCTTCGTAGATCAAGTTAAAAAGCTCAAATAATTATTAAAAACTCAAGATTATGCCTAGCGGTAAAAAAAGAAAGAGACATAAAATGTCTACGCACAAACGTAAGAAACGTTTGCGCAAGAACAGACACAAAAAGAAATAGACCTATAGGGCAATGAAAATTGCCCTTTATTTTTATTTTTCTAACTGAATGGAGAAAGAACTGATAGTAGACGTCAGAGAAGATGTGATAAACATGGCCCTGCTCGAGAACCATCGTTTGATGGAATACAGCAGCGAGTCTCTCAAAGGGAAGAAATATTCTGTTGGTGACGTTTATATCGGAAGGGTGAAAAAGCTTCTGCCATCCCTGAACGCAGCGTTCGTCGATATCGGGGACAGCAAGGACGCTTTCATACATTATCTTGACCTTGGGCTGAACTTCAGGGCATTCGACAGGTTCGTGCAGCAGATCGATAAACGGGTCTCTGACACAAAGGCTTTCTATCGGAAATTCCGCAACGACGAAGTCCTACCCAAGGACGGCAAGATAGAAGATTTCCTGACGGTCGGAATGCCGATTATGGTTCAGATCGTCAAGGAGCCCATCTCCACAAAGGGTTCACGCCTTACCTCCGAGATTTCCATAGCCGGAAGGAATATGGTGCTGCTGCCGTTCAATGACAAGGTCAGCATTTCCCAGAAGATTACTTCCAAGACAGAAAAAAAACGTCTCGAGAGGCTTGTCTACAGCATACTTCCCGACAATTACGGTGTCATCATCCGCACTGCGGCCGAAGGAAAGCGAGCAGCCGTGCTGGATGCAGAGCTGCGCAGCCTTGTCGAGAAGTGGGAGAGTTCCTGGGAGAAGATGAAGGCCTCCAAGGCAGTCAGCCGTCTGTTTACCGAAAACAACCGCGTGACCACGATTCTCCGGGACCTTCTCAATGACTCGTTCAACAACATATATGCTAACGACGAGTCGATCTGCAATGAAATCCACGACTATATCTCGCTGATCTCTCCTGAACAGGAGAAGATCGTTCACTATTACAATTCCAAGACTCCGATTTTTGACCAGTTCGACATTACGCGCCAGATCAAGGGATCTTTCGGCAAGGTGGTGTCTATGAAAAAGGGGACATACCTGGTCATCGAGCACACCGAAGCATTGCACGTGATTGACGTCAACAGCGGCATCAGGCATACCCAGGTCAACCAGGAAGAGAATGCCCTCGAGGTCAATATCTTCGCCGCTGAAGAAATAGCCCGCCAGATGAGGCTTCGTGATATGGGCGGAATAGTGATAGTCGATTTCATTGATATGAACACTCCTGAGCACCGGAATGAACTTTTTGCGAAGATGCAGGAGTTTATGGCCGGCGACCGCGCCAAGCATACCATCCTGCCTCTCACCAAGTTCGGCCTGATGCAGATCACCAGGATGAGGGTGCGCCCTGTTACTGAAATAGATACCACTGAGGTCTGCCCGACCTGCCACGGCACCGGTAAAGTGTCATCTACTCTCGTGATTGACGAAGAGTTGGAAAAGCAGTTGGAAATACTGGTGAAAGACCGTGGGCACAGTTCATTGCAACTCAGAGTGAGCCCTGTGGTTCACGCCTATCTTACTAAAGGCTTCAACAGCATCCGCCGCCGCTGGGCAAAGAAATACAACTGTGCCATTAAAGTCATCCCCGACAGCGAAGTCCATCTTATCGACTGCATCTGGGAGGATGCCAACAGCATCGACATCACCATTTAGCGGCTTTGTCCATCTTTTCCTTTATTTCTTCCGTGCAGAGATTTCCCATACTGCCTTCGTGGGTATGGGCAAGTTCCGATGCCTTGGCTGGCTTGTCGAAGGTGAACCGGCCTTCCTGCACTGCGATGCCGACTTCCCTGTAGGCATCCCTGAAAGGCACTCCTGAGACTACTTTGTTGTTGACCACTTCCACAGTAAACATCGGGTCATACTTGCTGTCCTGCTCGAGGATATGCTCGTTGACTGTGATATGCTCAAGCATATATGAAGTCATTCGCAGGCAGGAATGCATCAGTTCGAAAGCGGGGAAGAGGATGTCCTTCAGCAGCTGGTAATCCCTGTGGTAGCCGTGGGGCTGGTTGGTGGACAGCAGCGCCATTTCGTTCTGGACGCTCTGGAGACGGTTGGTCTTCGCCCTGACCATTTCCCAAACGTCGGGATTCTTCTTGTGCGGCATTATGCTGCTGCCTGTGGTCAGAGAATCCGGGAACGAGATGAACTTGAAGTTTGTGCACATATACATACAGCAGTCGGCAGCGAATTTGTTCAATGTGCTGCTCACGGCTGCAATCGCTGCCGCAACGGCTTTCTCTGCTTTCGAACGGCTCATCTGGGCTGCTATCGAATTGTAGTGCAGGTCGCTGAACTGCAGCAGACGGGTGGTCATCTTCCTGTCGAGGGGGAAGGAACTGCCATAGCCGGCGGCTGACCCGAGAGGGTTCTGGTCCACTATCTTGCGTGCGGCACGTATCATCACCATATCATCAGCGAGTGTCTCGGCATATGCGCCGAACCAGAGTCCGAACGAAGAAGGCATAGCCACCTGGGCGTGGGTATAGCCCGGAAGCAGCACTTCCTTGTGCTTCTCACTGAGCTCCTGGTATTGGCTGAACAAGGTATAGACCTCAGATGCCAGACTGTCCAGTTCGTCGCGCATATAGAGCTTGAGGTCGACCAGGACCTGGTCGTTGCGGCTTCGTCCCGAGTGGATCTTCTTGCCGATGCTTCCGAGCTTGCGGGTCAGCAGTATTTCGATCTGGGAATGAATGTCCTCGGCTTCGTCTTCCATCACGAAGTCGCCTGCTTCAATCTGCCCGAGAATGTTGTCGAGTTCTTTCTGAAGTATCTGCTCTTCATCTTTCTTGAGAAGGCCTACTTCCGCCAGCATAGCTATATGGGCTTTAGAACCCAGCACATCATACTTGGCAAGTTTGAGGTCAAGCTCGCGGTCATTGCCGACCGTGAAGTCTTCAACTATCTGTGTGGCGGAAACTCCCTTGTTCCAAAGTGTCTGCATTATACCTGTATGTTAGATATGAATTCCAAATATTTCTTAAGCCCGTCGGCGATCTCGTCGCGGTAGACGAATTCATCTGCCTTGTGCGAGCGGTTGCTGTCGCCCGGGCCCATCTTTATGGCGGGGATGGAAAGTCTCATCCAGTCGGAAGTGGTGGGAGAGACGTAGGTTTCCACTCCAAGTTTTTCTGCTGTCTTGAGCAGGGGATGCTCCTGAGGCGTGGCCGATGCGTGGTTGCGCATATTGCGGGCCTTCAGGTCACACTGAGGCGCAGCCTCGTTGAGCAACTCCATAACCTCCTCGTTGGTGTAGCTGTCAGTAGTGCGTATGTCAACCACGAAATTGCAGGAATCGGGGATGACGTTGTGGGCTGTCCCAGCATTGATCTGGGTTATGTTCAGGCCTATTCTTCCCATCGACGGAGACACCCTGCTGAACTCCAGGTCCCGTATGGATGAGATTGCTGTCACAGCCTTGTAGATGGCATTCACACCAAGTTCGGCGTGTGCGCAGTGGGCGCTGCGGCCTTCGCAAGAGGCATCTACCACCAGCAGCCCTTTCTCGGCGATGGCCGCTTTCATCTCGGTCGGTTCACCTACGATGGCGAAGTCGGCTTCCCTTTCGACTATGCGCCTCAGCATACGCATTCCGTTTTCTC
Source organism: Bacteroidales bacterium (assembly GCA_017519185.1). Taxonomy (GTDB): domain Bacteria; phylum Bacteroidota; class Bacteroidia; order Bacteroidales; family UBA932; genus Equibacterium. The sequence continues at coordinate 10,221 of JAFWSX010000022.1, forward strand.
CGGAACGCTCTTCTTCGCAGCTCAGGGCAAGCATAAGGTTGACCGGCAGTTTCAGACGCTCGCGGACTGCGTGGATGAATGTGAATATCATACACACAACGCTGGCTCCATCATCGTTGCTGCCGAGTCCGAGGATTCTGTCGCGGTCTGCAGGTGGATTCACCGGGTCGAAAGTATATCCCGATGCAGCAGCTACAGTGTCGATATGTGCGTTGAGCATCAGAACGGGCTTGCCGGATTCGTTTGCCGCCTGTCTTACAACGATGTTGTTGCCGTACCTTGCCGGTTCGAAGCCTTCGGATTGCAGGAACGAGCACAGGAAATCCGCACGCTTGGTCTCGTGGAAGCTTTCGGAAGGGATCGCTACAATTTCGGAGAGAAGCTTGCAGGCGGCTTCGCAGTATTTGCCTATTTCACTCATCCTATGACTGTACCTATCGAATTGCCTAGATTGGCTGAGTTCTTAATGATTACCTTATGGACGCCGGCGCTGATGGCGGAGAATGCATTATCCAACTTGGGTATCATTCCGGCCGAGATGGCGCCGGTGGCTTTCATCTCTTCGAAGCCCGCCCTGTCTATCTGGGAGATTACGCTGTCTTCATCTGCGGGATCGGCAAGGACTCCGTTCTTCTCGAAGCAGAAGGTGAGGTTGACCTTGCGCACGGAAGCCATTGCCTTGGCAACGCTTGAAGCTATGGTGTCTGCATTGGTGTTGAGCAACGTGCCTTTGCGGTCGTGTGTCACGGCGCATAAAACCGGGGTTATGCCCTGGTCCAGCAGCATCTCGAGGAACTTGACGTCCACAGACCTCACATCGCCGACGAAACCGAAGTCAACGGGTTCCTTGGGACGGATGACAGATTCAATAACTCCTCCGTCCGCTCCTGAAAGGCCTACTGCGTTGCATCCTCTTGCCTGGAGCTTCGCAACTATGGTCTTGTTGAGCCATCCAGCATAGACAGCCACCGCTACCTTGAGGGTTTCTGCATCGGTGATCCTGCGGCCGTCAACCATTTTCGGCTCGATTCCCATCCGGCGGAGTGTCTGGCTTGCCATCACTCCTCCTCCGTGCACCAGGATCTTTTCCTTCGGCAATGAAACGAAATCGTCGAGGAAAGCTTCCAGGGCCTGGGGATTGTCCACGACGTTGCCGCCGATCTTTATGACTGAAAGCGAATTCATTATAACGATTTAAGAACTTCCTTGATCACTGTCTGCGCACTGATCTCCCTGTTTGCTGCTTCAGGAATCACCAGACTCTGGGGCGACTCGATGACATCGTCACTGACTATCATTCCCCTGCGCACCGGAAGGCAGTGCATAAAAAATGCATTGTCGGTGAGAGCCATCTTTTCGGTAGTCACCGTCCAGTTGCGGTCGGTTGAAAGGATTTCACCGTAGTGGGGTTCCATACAGGCCGACCAGTTCTTGGCGTATACGAAATCCGCACCCTTGAGGGCTTTGTCCTGGTCATATTCTACGACTGCATTCCCTACGAATTCGGGCTCGAGTTCATATCCTTGGGGATGCGTTATGACCAGTTCGTAGCCTGCAGCGTTCATCCATTGTGCGAATGAATTCGGAACGGCCTGCGGAAGAGCCCTGGGGTGGGGCGCCCAGGTGAGGACGACTTTCGGCTTTGCCGTTTTCTTGTGCTCCTCGATGGTGATGAGGTCCGCAAAGGCCTGCATCGGATGTACGGTGGCGCTTTCCATACTTATGACAGGTTTGCCGGAATACTCCATAAACTGTCTCAGAATGGTCTCGCTGTAGTCGTATTTCTTGTCTTTGAGCCCTGCGAATGAGCGGACTCCGATTATGTCGCAGTAGTTGCCCATCACGGGAATGGCCTCCAGGATATGCTCGCTCTTGTCACCGTCCATAATCACTCCGCGTTCGGTTTCAAGTTTCCACGCACCCTGGTTGATGTCGAGCACGATGGTGTTCATTCCGAGGTTCATCGCGGCTTTCTGGGTGCTCAGTCTTGTGCGCAGGCTGGAGTTGAAGAACACCAGCAGCATTGTCTTGTTTTTCCCGAGCGCCTGGTCGGCGAAGCGGTCCTGCTTTATCTGTCTTGCCTGTTCGAGGGCATACTCTATGCCCGGCAGGTCTTGCGGTCCGAGAAATTGTCTCATAACGTAAGGGAGTTGAATGCTTCGAGGAAATGGTCTGCATCCTCGCGGGTTATCATTAGAGGCGGAAGGAGTCTTATGACGTTCTTGCCTGCGCCTCCGGTAAATATGTGCTTTTCGAAGAGAAGCCGGTCACGAAGGTCTGTCCATTCTTCGCCGAGCTCGATGCCGATCATAAGGCCTCTGCCGCGCAGTTCCTTGATGGCTTTGTTGCCTTTGAGCCCGTCCAGAAGATGCTGTCCTACTGTAGCAGCATTTTCCACGAGATTTTCCTGCTGCATCACCTTGAGAACTGCAAGGGCTGCCGTGCAGGCCAGGTGGTTGCCACCGAAGGTTGTGCCGAGCATTCCGTAGCGTGCCTCTATCTTGTCTGAGAGAAGTACGGCTCCGATAGGGAAACCGTTGCCCATTCCTTTGGCTACAGTTATTATGTCTGCTTTGACTCCTGCGTGCTGGTGGGCGAAGAAGCGGCCGCTGCGTCCGTAGCCGCTCTGGATCTCGTCGGCAACAAGCAGGGTGCCTGTCTTGTCGCAGGCTTCGCGTGCTGCTCTCCAGAATCCGGATGAAGGCTCGAAAATGCCGGCAACACCCTGAATGCCTTCCACAATAAGGGCGGCATATTCTCCGCTGGCAAGATGGATTTCCATCTTGTCGATGTCGTTCAGAGGAGTGAAGGTGACGTTGTCTGTCTTGTTGAATGCAGACTGGATGGCAGGGTTGTCGGTTGCGGCCACGGCACCGCTGGTGCGGCCGTGGAATGCCTTGCCGATGGCCAGGATTTTCTTGCGTCCGGTGTGGAACGATGCAGCCTTGAATGCATTCTCGTTAGCTTCGGCTCCGCTGTTGCAGAGGAAGAGGGAATGGCTTGCGTAACCGCACTGTTCTCCGAGATTGCGGGCCAGCTCCACCTGCAGGGAGTTCTCCACGGCATTGGAGTAGAAACCAAGCTGTGTCAGCTGCTTCTCCATCATCTCTACATAGACGGGATGGCAGTGTCCGATGGAAATGACTGCGTGGCCTCCGTAAAGGTCCAGGTACTGTGTGCCTTCCTTGTCCCATACATAGCATCCTCTGCCGCGTACAGGCTCGATGGGCCACAACTTATATGTCTTGAAAAGTTCCATTAGTAATAATTTGCTTTGAACCTGAGTCCGGCAGTCCGGTCCAGACCGAACATAAGGTTCATATTTTCAACAGCCTGCCCGCTGGCGCCCTTGGTGAGGTTGTCTATTATCGACGTCACGTGCGCATAGCCGTTGTGGCTCTCGACGTGAAGCAGGCACTTGTTCGTTCCGACTACCTCCTTCAGGTTCACCGGTTCGTCACTGACGAAGACGAAAGGGGAGTCGCTGTAGTAATTCTTGTATAATTCGTTCAGTCCTTCGGCATCCATATCGCATCTTGTATATACGCTGGCGAAGATGCCGCGGGTGAAGTCACCTCTCATCGGCACGAAATTCACCTGAGGGCAGCTGCCGCCAAGGATTCCGAGAGTCTGGCGGATTTCTGCCAGATGCTGGTGTGTGAAAGGTTTGTAGACCGAAATGTTGTCGTTGCGGTAGCTGAAGTGGGTGGTCTCGGAAAGTTTCCTTCCCGCTCCGGTGGAACCGGTTATGGCCGTCACGTGCACCTCGTCCTTGAGAAGGTGCAATGCCGCCAGGGGCACTGTGGCCAGTTGTATGCAGGTGGCGAAGCAGCCGGGATTTGCAACGCAGTCGCAGCCGTCGATCTGGTCCTTGAATACGTCGGTCAGTCCATATACGAAATGCCTGCCCTTGTAGTCGGGTTCGGTGCGGAAGTCGTTGCCGAGGTCGATGATCCTGCAGCCTTCAGGAAGTTCGTGGGTGTCGAGGAATTCTCTTGAAAGGCCGTGGCCGAGACAGAGGAATATCACGTCTTCATTGCCGCTCAGCTTGTCGGTGAAGATAAGGTCGGTCTCGCCGAGAAGGTCGCGATGAAAACTGGTGATGGGCTTGCCTGCACTCGTGGTGCTGAGCACGTCGGTCACTTCCACCTCGGGATGGCGTATGAGTATCCTGAGCAGCTCGCCTGCAGTATAGCCGGTGCCGCCTGCTATGGCTGCCCTTATCATATCATTTCGTCTTTATGGTTGCCGTAGTATACGCGAAGAGGTGTGGAGGTTACCTTGATGAAGCCCTTGGCATCCTCGGCCGTCCAGCCTTTCTGTGTCTCTCCATATTCTCCGAGCTTGGACTTGACGAGATCGTCAGGAGAATCTACGCCGACGGTAGAGAAGCCGTAAGGCCTGAGCTCGAGTGTCACCGTGCCGTTGACGTTGCGCTGGCTGCTCTCAAGCATAGCTTCGATGTCCCTCATAACCGGTTCCAGATACTGGCTTTCGTGCAGGAACATTCCGTACCAGTTGGCCACCTGGTCCTTCCAGTACTGCTGCCATTTGCTGAGGGTGAACTTCTCGAGGAACTTGTGGGCTCCGATGATCAGCATCGGGGCTGCAGCTTCGAAACCTACGCGACCCTTTATGCCGATGATAGTGTCACCGACGTGCATGTCGCGGCCGATGCCGTATGCTGCACCGATTTCTTCCACGGCCTGTATTGCGGCTATCTTGTCGTCAAAGTGTTTTCCGTTGACGCCGCACAGCTCGCCGTGCTTGAAGTCGAGGCTGAGTATCTCGCTTCCCTGTTTGCTCACCTGTTTCAGATAGGCTGTCTCGGGAAGCCCCTGCTTGCTGTCGAGGATTTCTCCGCCACAGATAGACGTTCCCCAGATGCCTACGTTGTAGGAATATTTGAGTTTCGCAAAGTCTGCGTTGAAGCCGTTGGCATTAAGATAGTCGACCTCGTCCTTGCGGGAGAGGTTGCCGTCGCGAGTAAGTGTTATGATCTCCACGCCCGGGCACATAACCAGGAAGGTCATGTCGAAACGAACCTGGTCGTTGCCGGCTCCGGTCGATCCGTGGGCTATGGCATCCGCTCCGATCTCGCGGGCATATTTGGCAATAGCCATTCCCTGGAATATTCTCTCCGAAGAGACGCTGATCGGGTATGTGCCGTTGCGCAGCACATTGCCCCATACCATATATTTAAGACTCTTGTCGTAGTATTCTTTCGTTACGTCCAGCGTAACATACTTTGTGGCGCCGAGCTTGTAGGCGTTCTCTTCGTTTGTCTTGAGCTGCTGCTCGCTGAATCCGCCTGTATTGGCGCAGGCCGCGTGCACCTCGAATCCTTTTTCCTTTGCGAGGTACATCACAGTGTAGGATGTATCCAGTCCGCCGCTGAACGCTACTACTACTTTTTTCTTCTTTTCCATATCGGGTCGTGCTATTTGATGTCTATCTTGATGTGTTCCATAGGATCGTAGAGAAGACCTGTGCAGAGGCATCTCTCGTAATTGTTGCGGGTGAGGATGTCGAAGTTCTTGCATCCTTCGCAGCCTTTCCAGAATTCTTCGTCGTCAGTGAGTTCGGAGAAGGTGACGGGCTTGAAGCCAAGAGCGGTGTTGATCTTCATCACGGCCAGTCCGGTGGTGATGCTGAATATCTTTGCATCGGGATAAAGCTCCCTTGACAGGCGGAAGATGCGCTCCTTGATCTTGGATGCGAGGCCTATCTTGCGGTATTTATGGTTGACGATAAGTCCGGAGTTCGCGACGAACTTCTTGTGGCTCCAGGTCTCTATGTAGGAGAAACCAGCGAACTCGCCCTCGTCAGTAAGTGCGATGACCGCCTTGCCGGCGTTCATTTTTTCAATGATATATTCAGGGGTACGGCGTGCGATGCCTGTGCCTCTTTCCTGTGCAGAAAGATATATTTCATCGCATATCGCCTGTGCGTATTTTGCGTGGCTGCCGTCAGCCACAAATATTGATATATTCATCTGGTATGAATAAAATGATAATTATCGGAAAATAGGGGATGGGATTCTGCTGTCCCGGGAGAGTTGAAAAAAGCCTGTGCGAAACGCGAGCTGAAATCACGCCGCCGGCTTAACGTCGGACACGTCGTATCGCAATCGAAGGATATGTGCATACTTTTTTCATAGACTGCTACAAAGGTACTATAAAAATTTATCAATCGCCAAAATTTGATTTATCATTAAAAAAATGTATATTTACAATGAGAAATATCCCGCAATTTTGGCAAAGAAGAAAACATCTCGGAAGAAAAAGGAATCCGTTTCGGTCGACGCTCTGCGCGAACGGAAGGCCAAACTGCGCCGTTCCTATCGCAAAACGATACTTTTCAATGACAAGGAGAAGGCTGCGATAGACGGATATTGCAAAAAATACGGCATCAAGTCGAAGTCCGCATTCATCCGCAATGCGGTCATCAGCCATATCCTCGTCGATATGGATGAGAACTATCCGAGTCTTTTCTAAAATCTTCTTCAAAAAATCGCAATATTTTTTGGAGATAAAAAAAGAAGGGCTATATTTGCAGCCCGTTTCGGAAGAAGCGGCAAGGTTGATTGAAATAATGGAAGACAAAGTACTTTTAAAAAGTACAAGGCAATTGTAGCATAACAATTGAAAGAGCAAGCGTGAATTTCTTTGAATGAAGAAGAAGTAGAGCGGGGTCGGACTGAAATTTAAATAAATTATACAATGGAGAGTTTGATCCTGGC
>JAFWSX010000023.1 GCA_017519185.1 Bacteroidales bacterium
AGGACGGCAAGCTCACTCTCGAGCAGGTTGTAGCTTACGGACGCAAAGTCGGCGAGCCTAAGCAGACCAGCGGCAAGCAGGAGCTCTACGAGGCTATCGTAAATATGTACTAACATTACTGTTATGACTGCTACACAGCAAGGCGCAAGCAGAGGATATCTGTTTTTCATTACCATCGTGGCGGTGCTGGGTGGTCTGCTCTTCGGATATGACACAGCTGTCATCTCCGGAGCGGAAAGAGGCCTTCAGGCGTTCTTTGAGGGCGCGAAGGACTTCACCTACACCGATTTCCTCCACGGTTTCACTTCTTCGAGCGCGCTGATCGGATGTATCATCGGTAGCGCCATCTCAGGTTTGATGGCAGGCCGTCTCGGCCGTAAGAAGAGCCTGTTCATCGCAGGTATCTGCTTCTTCCTGAGTGCCGCCGGTTCATACAATCCGGAGTTCCTTTTCTTCGAGAAGGGCGTTGCAACCAAGGGTCTCTGGGTTGCATTCAACCTCTACCGCGTTCTCGGCGGCATCGGCGTAGGTATGGCTTCTGCCATCTGCCCTATGTACATCGCCGAGGTGGCCCCGGCCAACAAGCGCGGCCAGCTCGTGTCCTGGAACCAGTTTGCGATCATCTTCGGCCAGCTGGTCGTTTACTTCGTGAACTTCCTCATCATCCAGTCCCACAAGAACGACCCCGCTGTCGTCGAGTGGACCAACCAGGTGGGCTGGCGTCTGATGTTCGGCTCAGAGTGCGTTCCGGCAGGTCTCTTCACCCTGCTGATCTTGCTCGTGCCTGAGACTCCCCGCTATCTGGTTATGTCAGGCCACGACAGCAAGGCTCTCGACGTGCTCACCCGCATCAACGGTTCTTCAGTCGCTCAGCAGATCCTGGCCGACATCAAGAACACCGTCGTCGAGAAGAAGGAGAAACTCTTCGCCTATGGCGTGCTCGTGATCTTCATCGGCTGTATGCTCAGCGTATTCCAGCAGTTCGTGGGCATCAACGCCGTGCTTTACTTCGCACCGCGAATCTTCGATTCGATGGGTATGGGCGATCCTATGACCCAGACAGTGCTGATGGGTATCGTGAACATCAGCTTCACCCTGGTAGCCATCTTCACCGTCGAGAAGCTCGGCCGCAAGCCGCTTCTCATCACAGGATCCCTGGGTATGGCCCTCGGCGCCATCGGCGTCGCACTGGCCGATGCCCTTCCCGCAGTTCCCGGCATCGTGGGTGTTCTCAGCATTATGATCTACTCAGCTTCATTTATGTTCAGCTGGGGTCCCATCTGCTGGGTGCTCATCTCCGAGATCTTCCCGAACACCATCCGCGGCGCCGCAGTTGCCATCGCAGTTGCATTCCAGTGGATTTCGAACTTCATCGTGAGCTCGACCTTCGTTCCGCTCTACACCTGGAGCCCGGCATTCACCTACGGTATGTACGCCTGCTTCTGCATCATCGCTGCAATCTTCGTCTGGAGACTTGTTCCCGAGACCAAGGGCAAGACCCTCGAGGATATGAGCAACCTCTGGAGAAACAGGAAGTAATCCTGCTATCCACATTACGGAAAACCCCGGAAGCCTTCGAAACTTCCGGGGTTTTTCTATGTAAGCTGGATGTGCCTATTCGGCTGCCGATGCGGAAGACAGTCCGAAGTTCTGCTGGTCATCTACACTGCAACTGCCGCCATGGCACAGACTTGATTTGCGGCGACCTCCGTTCGCTGGCGCTCAGTCCGACCCTTCCATTGTTTACTTCGTCCTGCTAACGCAGAACTCGTAAACAACGGACACCTCCCCTCTTTACTCCCGAGGGCGGTAGTGTCGCCGGCAAATCAGTCTGTTACTGAAAGATATAGTTATGGGTCCAGGCTTTGGACCCATAGCATCAAAAACGGGGGTAAAATATAGTTATGGGTCCATTGTTTGGACCCATAGCAGCGCTCGAAGGAAATCTGTGCTGCAATCCTGTATGGCCTTCAAAAAAATACTATGCCTGATCTAGCAGTTTTGCTACTTCCTTGTATGACATATTTGTCACGCGGGCTATCTGATTGACATTTGATGCGAAGCGGAAGCGTATCTGCCGCAGGACTTCAACTGTCTGGGCATAGGTGAGCCCTGCTAAAGATGAGCAGCCATAGAGTGTCCGGCACAAGTCGGGAATGGCATCAGCAACTATCTGGTCTCGGAACGATGGGTGGTTGTCTTCTCCGCATTCAATTCTCTTGCGGGCCTTGGATGAAGATGCCAGAAAGTAGTTCATCCTCTTTGGCGACCTGAAGACTCTTTCCATGAACGACACGTCTATGTATGACTGCAGCAGGATATAGCCCTCCTTCCCCATCAGCCAACTGCCAGGCACGGCATGAGAGCAATGCAGCCTGAGAGCTTGTTGACGCCGGCTCAGTTCCCCTACAGGTGTCCCTGCATCCCTGATGCCGTTGAAAAGGAGGCTGCCGCTTCCCCAAGGATATTGAGAGGCGTTAGCACAGATATTCGCTGCCACACTGTTCATGTGCACGTATGCTACGGCCCTTTCCAATGCTTCGTCATCTGCCGGCAAAACACGTATGTCTATGCCATTCCGCCGAAGAAACTCCTTATGGCCGTATTTGTGCTGAAAATACTTCGCATAACGCATCTTGAAGCTGTTGATGAAGCTCAGGACATCGTCATGAGTGCCATGCAGCACAAAATGAACATGGTTAGACATTAGAATGAATGCAAGTACGCTAGCCGGGCCGATAGAAGCCTGCACAGCTACATAATTCATTCCAACTTTGAAATCTTCATCATCCCTGAACCAGAGACGATCTTCGAGATGCTCAGTAGTAACGAGCCAGAATTGTTCCTCCTTCCACATATCCTTCAAGTGCCCGGAACTGACCGGACTCGGAACAAAGTTATGTAATTCACCCGCACCTCGCAATATGGTTTGAAACAAACTTTGAAAAGCGCTAGGCTTTGGGTGATGTTATAGGTCCAAACCAAGTACCCATAACGTCAGAAAAGGGGGTAAAATAAAGTTATGGGTCCAAACTTTGGACCCATAACCTAAGTTGCCGCTTAATGAGCTTATGCCTCGGGAGCGGGATCGTCAGCTGCGGGAGCCTCTGCTACAGGAGCCTCAGCAGCGGGAGCCTCGGGAGCGTGGTGCCTGCAGAACTGGGCGCGGTGCTCGGCGATGATGGCGTCAGCTTTCTGTGAGAAGAAGTCGTACATAACTCCCTCGACGGCAATAATGATCGCTGTGAAGAGGAAGCAACCTATTACAGCCAGGACCGGACCGACCTTAGGGATAAGACCAAGCACCAGACTGATGACGCAAACCACGATGCCGCAGAGCAGCCCGACGAAGAAGATGCGCCACTTGTTGCCGTAGGTCGCGTCGTAGCTGAGCTGGAGTGCCTTCAGCGGAGAAACCTGCTTGTCGATCAGGAAATAGATGGCGAAAGACCAGGCGATTCCGATGACCATTGCAGGGAAGAACATGAATATCATCGCCGCGGTGACTCCGATGCTGATGAGGCCCATCAGGAGGAAGAAGTTGCCGAGATTCTTGAAGTTGTCCCTCGAGAATATAGACAAGGGGTCTATCTTCTCGCCCCTGCCGACACTGATGACAGCTTTGCAGAAGCCGATGGTGGTGCCGACGTTGAGATAGGGAATCCAGAATGTCAGGATATAGAGGATAACCATAAGGAACAGGGGAAAGAAATTCTTGAGGCCGCAGCGGATGCCGTCCCCGATGACCTTCATGATGTCGAGTTTTTCAGTCGTCATAGTATAGTTGTTTATCAGGTTAGAAACAAGGATAATCCAAATTTAGCAAAAACATCGTAAATTAGCATATTCCTAAACAGCAACTGAACTATGATCAAGATTTGCAGAGCAACTGCATGCATTCTCCTCGCAGCGGCTGTGACCGCCTGCACCCAGCCCGAATCAACCAGAGGCATCGGCGTCTATCCCGGCAACCCCGCGGAATATGACGGCCCTACCCTCGAAGTGAACAATGTCTACCGCAACCTGGCACTCCACCGTGCGGCCTGGCACTCTTCGGCATACGACTACAACCTCACTGGCCATCTGGTCACCGACGGCATAGTCTCCACCGCCACTCCATTCACTGTCGACGTGAACGTCAACGGAGAGCCTGTGATAATGCGTCTCAAGGAGAGACTTTTCGACGACAACTTCACAGGAATCACCGTTCCGGGCACTGCAGATGCTCTCACTGAGGTCATTTTCAGCGAGGGAGTCACTGCCGACGCGGTATCATTCGAAGGAAGCTGCCGCCTTATGGCCGGTTCCACCCTTCCCCGCTCCTTCTCTCCCCGGCTCGTCGCCGTGCTTGAGGACGGCACACAGGTGAACCTTCCCCTGCAGCCCTGCAGCCCCACCATCCACGAGGGTGGCGGAAGCCAGAACGTCTCTGTGCTCGAAGGGCTCACCGGCAAGACGATGCAGCCCAAGAACGGCTCGTCCGGCGAACTGGCATTCGGCTACTCGTCCGATATGAAAGTCGGCAAGGTGCGCAGCCTGAGAATCCACCTGGGCAGCACCTCAGTGCGGGAATGGAACCTCACTGAGATGAACTTCTACGTAGGCGGCCGCGAGGTGTCTATGCTGCCTTCTGAGCGTTTCGTGAGCGCCTGGGTTCCCGCAGCTGCTGACGGAGGCTATGTGACAGTAGACCTCGGCTCTGTCTCGAAGTTCGACAAATGCGTCATCCGCTGGGCCGGCGGCACTTCAGCCTCCGGACACATTGAAGTTTCGGAAGACGGCAAGACATTCAGGCATATCGTAGCTTTCAATAACGGAGCTTCTGAAGTTGCAGTGCACGACAAGGCACGCTACGTCCGTTTGTGCATTGACTCCAAGGCAGCAGTTTCCGAATTCGAAGTCTGGGGCAAGGGCGGACTTGCAGCGAAGCCCCAGGCGGCAAAGACTGCCGATGGCGACACTCTCGAGCTGGCACGCGGCTTCTGGAAACTGCAGAGAGCATCTGAGGTCCACGACCGCGGCGAAACCATTTCCGGCAGCGGCTACAAGACCGACGGCTGGCTGGCAGCCACCGTTCCCGGCACCGTCGTCACCTCCTATTTCAACGCGGGAGCCATCGCCGACATACGCTACGACACCGACCAGCTCCAGCTCTCGGAGTCGTTCTTCAACAGCGATTTCTGGTACCGCGACACTTTCACTCTTCCTGAAAGCTTCAACGGCCGCAACCTGATACTCGACTTCAACGGCATCAACTGGAAGGCCGACGTCTTCCTCAACGGCCGTTTCCTCGGCAATATTGACGGAGCGTTCCAGAGAGGCCGCTTCGACGTCACTGCAATTGCCGGCAAGGAGAACTTCCTCGCCGTGCTCATCCACCGTAACGCCCATCCCGGCATCATCAAGGAGCAGACGGCCATCACCGCCGACTCCAACGGAGGCATCCTCGGAGCCGACAACCCCACCTTCCACCCTTCCATCGGCTGGGACTGGATTCCTACGGTCAGGGGCCGCAACATCGGCATCTGGGACAATGTCTACCTGAGGGCCGAGGGCGCAGTGACAGTGGACGACGGCTTCGTGCTCTGCAGGCTTGACGGCGGCAAGGCGATGGTCACTCCCGGCGCCGTGGTGAAGAACCTCACCGGCAAGGCCGTCGACGGACAGCTCAAAATCAAGATCGGCGATTTCCTGGCTGAACAGACAGTGAGCCTTGCTCCCAACGAGGAGCGCGAGGTAGTTATGGCGGAACGCCAGATGCCCGATGCGCAGCTCTGGTGGCCTGTAGGCTACGGCGAGCCTTATATGTATGACGTGACAGCCGAGTTCGTCTCAGGCGGAAAGACCGAGGGCCGCACTGCATTCCGCACAGGCCTGCGTGAGATGACCTACGACACTTCGAAGGGCATCCTCGACATCTTCATCAACGGCCGCAGGCTCATCGGCAACGGCGGCAACTGGGGCTTCCCCGAGATCAACCTCACCTACCGCGCGAGGGAATACGACGCTGCAGTAGCCTATCACGCCGATATGAATTTCACTATGATACGCAACTGGGTGGGCCAGACCGGCGACGAAGAGTTCTTCGAGGCCTGCGACCGCCACGGTGTGATGATATGGCAGGACTTCTGGCTGGCCAATCCCTGGGACGGTCCGGATCCTGACGACAACGCGATGTTTATGGCCAACGCCGAAGACTTCGTGCGCAAGATACGCCGCCACCCGAGCATCGCTCTCTACTGCGGCCGCAACGAGGGCTTCCCGCCCCAGGTTCTTGACGACGGCCTGAGGCTGCTCGTGGAGAAGCGCCATCCGGGCATCATCTATTTCCCGAATTCCGCCGACGACTTCGTGAGCGGCCACGGTCCTTACCGCGCTATGCCGGTGAAGACCTATTTCGAGGCCGAGGTCGGCAAGGACCGCCTCCACAGCGAGCGCGGTATGCCCAACGTGATGACTGCAGAGAGCCTGAAGCGCACTTTCCGCGAGGAGAACCAGTGGCCTCAGAACTATGTATGGGGCATCCACGACTACACCCTGGAGAACGCCCAGAGCGCCGCTACCTTCAACGCAATGGTTGAGGAGCACTTCGGCAAGGCTTCGTCAATGGAGGAGTTCGCCAAGTGGGCACAGCTTGTGAACTACGACGGCTACCGCGCTATGTACGAGTCGCGCAGCTGGAACCGCAAGGGTCTCATCATCTGGATGAGCCACGCCTGCTGGCCTTCAATGGTATGGCAGACCTACGACTACTACCTCGCTCCCACCGCGGCATATTTCGGCGCCAAGAAGGGTTCCGCCCCGATCCGCATCCAGTGGAATCCCGTGCTTGAGACCGTGGAGGTCGTCAACAACAGCTACGGTGACGTAATCGGCGCAGTGGCTGAGATCGGTGTCTACACCTACGACGGCAAGCTTGTGTTCTCGCGCAGCGACGAGGTTTCGGTCGCTGACGACAGCACCCTGCCTCTCGCCCAGCTGGCCGTTGACTCCACTAAGATCAGCGGTCCCCACTACCTTAAGCTGACGCTCTCGAAGTCTGGCGAGACTATCGCCGACAATTTCTATATCCACAGCGCCGACGGCGACCTGAAGGTTCTGAAGACTCTCCCCAAGACTACTGTCGATATGCAGTACTTGTTCAGGAGAGTAGGCGACGAATGGGTCGGCGACGTGCAGTTCGAAAATACAGGCTCTACTCCCGCCCTTATGCTGCAGCTTGACCTCCGTGCGGGCGAGCAGCAGGTTCTTCCTGTGCTCTACGAGGACAACTGGTTCTCGCTGCTCCCGGGCGAGTCGAAGTCGGTTACCATCCGCTGCAAGGTGCTCGACACTCACGGCCGCCAGCCGGAGCTCAAGGTGTCGTCGCTGCTGAACTAGACGTTTTGAATGGAAGTCACTAACCTGCTTGACATCGGCACCCGCGCCGAACTGTACCAGTGGTATCTGGACCATCACGATTCCACTCCTGATTTCTGGCTGAGGGTGAACCGTGCGAGGGATCCTTATCCCGGCGTTGTTCACTATGTCGACGCGGTGGAGGTGGCTCTCTGTTTCGGCTGGATCGACAGCACTATGAAGCGTATCGACGACGGCAAACCTGTGCAGCATTTCACTCCCAGGCGCAAGGGCGGCAACTGGTGCGAGCGCAATCTGGAGCGCTGCCGCCGTCTCGTGAAGCTCGGGGAGATGACTCCTGCGGGTCTGGCTGTTGCTCCTGACCTCAATCCGGAGCTTTTCGTATTCGAGGACTGGGTGCTCGACGCACTTGCGGCTGACGAAGAGGCCTGGCGCTTCTTTATGACGCTGCCTGAGAACTGCCGCCGCATCAAGGTGGATATGATACAGCACTACAACCGCACGAACCGCTCGGAATACGCACTCAAGACTCTGAACAATTTGATTAAAGACTGCCGTGACGGGAAGTTCCGCACTGACTGGAGCGATTTCGGCCGTCTGGAGAATTATTGATATGGCTAGAATTTATGTCGCCTCCAGCTGGAGGAACCAGTACTATCCCGAGGTTGTGGCCCGTCTGCGCGAGGCCGGCCACGAGGTCTATGATTTCCGCAATCCTCCTCACGGGGGCAATGGTTTCCGCTGGACGGACATCGATCCTGAGGCGCTGCACTGGTCTTTCGCGCAGTATGCCGAGGGGTTGCATCATCCTCTGGCCGAGCGTCAGTTCAGGGCTGATGAGGAGGCTCTGGACTGGGCCGACACCTGTGTGCTGGTGCTCCCCTGCGGACGCAGTGCGCACACTGAGGCGGGATGGTTCTCCGGCGCGAAGAAGAAGGTGATCGCCTACATTCCGGAGATGGTGGAGCCGGAGCTGATGTACAAGCTGTTCGACGGGGTTGTGGGCAGTCTGGACGAGCTTGTAGCCTGTCTCAAGCCTGATCTCAGGAAGGTCAGGATTACGGCTGTCCGCATGGTTTCATATCCTGACCTTATGGCGCAATACGAGAATCCGATAGAGCACGCCTGCGATGTGGCTGAGGGGCAGTCCTGGATCTCTGTGGACGGCAAAAAGCCTGACGGGCTCTGCGCTTCTGCCTGGGAGTCTATGCGTTCTTTCGTGGAGGCGCTTGCCAGGGGCGAGAGCAATTTCTATGACGGGTGGATGCAGGATCCTGACTCTGCGATGATTTCCTGCAACGACGGTTTCCGTCCCGTCAGCTTCTATCTTGAGGTGGTCGCCTAGATCTCGGTTTTTACCTTTTCGTAGGGGATGCCGCGTCTGTCGAGTGACGTCAGGATCTTGGCGTAGGCTTTGTGCGGCTCGTTCTGGGCGAACCTTCTGCCTATGGCTTTCAGGAGTGAGTCGGAGTGTTTGACTTTGAAGCTGGCTCTGAGTTTGTCGGTATTCATCGGGCTGACTACGACGCCTTCGGCATTATTCGGGTCATCGTCCCAGCCGTCGCGGGTGAGGATGAATCGTCCGTTCTCAACTTTTGCCACAATACTGTAGCCAGAACGGTTGTAATACGTAGCTTCGGGTACGTTTTCTTTCCAGACGATCTCGATGTTCGAAGACCTCTGCTTCTTGATGTCTGACTTTGCCATAGGATTGGAATTGTTTGGTACTGTTAGAGAAATAAAGTTAAGATTTTTCTATTAAAACAGCAAAGCCAGCCTGCCGCTGCCGCCGTGTCACAGACCTGACTTGCGGCGACCTCCGTTCGCTGGCGCTCACTCCGACCCTCCCATTGCCTACTTCGTCATCGCTGCGCGATAACTCGTATCCAACGGGCCCCTCCCTCTTTACTTCCGAGGGCGGTAGTGTCGCCGGCAAGCCAGTCTGTTCAGGCGGCACGGGCAGCACATCAGCGCAGCACAAGTGACAGTGGCAGTGCTATAGCATTGCAATCACAGTGATTTCGCGGATGGTGAACAATCCGTTATCATCAATGGTGACGGGTGCAGACAGTTCGGGCATATCGTCGTAAAACAGCACGGGAGCTGAAGTGTATTTCACGCCGGGAGTGAAAATGACTTTGGGGTCGCCGCTGCTGACATCATAGTACAGCTGTTCGCCTATCCATAGCGGCTGCTCATCGAAGTCGCCCATTTCCTTGAGGGAATTTGTGACAGTCGCCAGCAGCTTGTCTCCGTCATAAAGCGAGATGGTTTCTCCCTTGATGCTGTAGCTCAGGCGCTGCTGCAGTTCCTGCTGAACGCCGTAGGGGTTGACTTCTGTCTTCATATATGCCAGGTCGTTGTCGCCGAAGCGGATCTGATAGAGCCACTCTACCCGGACTCCGGAGCCTTCCATTGCGGAACTGGTAAGCCAGAGGTCGCCTGCCTTGGCATTGTAGCTGGCCTGTGGTTGACGGGTATTGCGGATATTCGGGAAGGTGGTGGACATCGCCCCTTTCGTCACATTGATGCCGTAGCCTTCCGTTGAAGTCTCGTCAACCTCGTCTATGCTCGATACGTTTATTTCGTTCGCCGTGTCATTAAACAGGTCGTGGCTATGGTACTTCATCGCCTTTGCCATTGCCTGCTGAACGCGGTCGGGCATCACGTCCGACGGCACGGGCGTTTCCATTGTGACTGCCATTTGTTTCTTTTCTACACGGGCATTCCTGCACCCTGCCACCATCATAGCAATCGCCAGGATTGCTATGGCAAAACTGATAAAAGTCTTTCTTTTCATATTGTGCGAATATACTGAATCTTGAAGTAGTCAAGCAACGCCTTGTAGTTGTCCTGGGCCGCAAGGCAGGTGTCTGTGAGAAAGCCATTGACGTGCCCCCACTCTCTGAGACCTCTGTAATAGAATAGCTTGAGATCTTCGGTAATGATAAACGGTACGATTCCGTTCGCAAGGCATTCCTTGAACATTATCAGTCTTCCTACCCTGCCGTTTCCATCCTGAAACGGATGGATTGCCTCAAACTTTTGATGGAGGTCGATAATGTCTTCCAACGACTTGGGCACTTTTGTGTTGTATGAAGACAGGAGGGCTTTCATCCGTACGTGGACATCTTCAGGAGGGCAGGTGGTGTTTCCGCCTACCTCATTGGGCAACTTCTTATAATCTCCGACATTGAACCAGGGCTTGCTGCTGTCGGATGTCCCTGTCTTGAGTATTCTATGTATTTCCTTGATAAAAGGTTCGGAGAGTTTTTCTTCTGCCCGGTCTATGATAAGGTCGATGCAGCGGAAGTGATTGGTTGTCTCGATTATATCATCGACATTGATGCTCTCGTCTCTTATGCCGATTGTATTTGTCTCGAAAATGAACCGGGTCTGTTCGTGTGTAAGACGGTTCCCTTCTATATGGTTGGAGTTATAAGTGAGATCTATCTGGGTACGGTGATAGATGCCGCCACTGATCTTGCCTTCCTTTTCTTCACGGAGTCGTTTCAGCAAAGGACTTGCTTTTTGCTTGCCCTTTCGCGGCAACGGGGCATCGGCTGGAATGTTCCAGGTCTTTCCGACAAGCACAGCCCCTGCTATCTTCCCGGTCGCACACCAGTTCCTGACAGTGCGCTCGGGGAGTTCATGTTGCTGTGCAAATTGGCTGACTGATATGAGTTCCATCCTTATCGGCAATTATTGCGTGATAACTGAATACAAATATACCAATTCTTGCCGATATCGGCAAGAATCAACATAAAAAGCGGCCAGTTATTCTAAGCGAGAATGCGAACAGGCTGCCTCGCCTTTTGCGCAGGAAAGCAAGGCTACGTATGCTAATACTAGTTTACAGGTAATCTTTCAGTTCTATGGTGCCGGCCTCTTCGGTGATGTCAAGGGCGGGTACGTGCTCGACCATACGGGTGGTGCCGCTTTTCTTGTCGACGTAGAAATAGACATATGCTCCGGTATAGCTGCGGAAGACTGCCTGGTATTCGGTTTCTGTCTCCTCTCCCATCTCGAGGGTCATTATGGAGGCATTGTCTTCTGCCGCGCTCCAGTCATATTCGCTGCGGCAATAGTTGCTGATTCCTTCGAAGGCCTGTTCCGGGGTTATCCCGTTCTTTGCTGCGTTGTTGCGGCACGAGCAGCAAAGCAGCGCCGCCACAAGTGCCAGGGATAGTGCTATACGTTTCATATGATATGTTTTTATTTGACGCCACCTGCCATTTTCCGACCTGCGTCAAAGGCCTTCTGCAGGTCTTCTTTCCAATGCCTATCGCGCCAGTTCCGTTTGGCCGACTCCGAGAATGCGCCCAGTTCGAACCGGTCGTAGTTCTTGACCTGATAGGTGTTGTAGGCGATCAGGCGCTCGGGTGTGCCGAGGGCAGCCGCAATGCAATGTTCCATCGAGCCATAGCCATTGCTGTTGTTCCGCTCCGGCGTTCCGTTCATAGTCTCGATCAGCACAACCGGCATCCGTTTGGGGGCCGTCAGGCTGTAATCGTTGTAGGAAAGCCACGGGAAGCAGAGGCGCTCCAGGAAGGTACGCATCTGGCCTGTGACGTCACCGAAGTAAACGGGTGAACCGAGCACAAGCCCGTCGGCCTGCGCAATCTCTTCAAGGATGGGTGTCAGCGGATCCTTGAACCTGCAGATGTTTGAGGCTCTGCCTTTGACCTTGCAGGCCATGCAGGACATACATCCCTTGTAATCCAAGTCATAAAGACGTACTGTCTTCACCTCGATATCCTCACTAACCGACTGTGCGCCTTCTGCGAATTTCCGGAGAATCTGGGCGGTGTTCATATTCGGACGCGGACCGCCGTCAATGATTACTATCTTCTTCATATTGTTTTCTCTTTGATGCAAATCTATAAAAATCTGCTGACCGCAGGAGAACTGCTGCAGGCTGGAGCCCAGGACGGACTGCAGGATGCGGAAAGCATTGTCTCCTGTGCAATGGCCGGTATAGTATGATACCTGGGGACAGCGGTGGGCAAGGCGGCCTGCCAGCACCGCGAGCTGTTCGTCCGATTCATACTGGTGCCGAGCGTCTGAATCCAGCAGATGGAAGCCGCCGATGACTGTGTCCACCGGCCAGGGACAGGCTTCCAGGATGTTTTCTAGTCCGTTGTGGGCGCAGCCTGTATAGAGAAGGCCGTCCGCATATAGGGCGATTTCGTGGGAGAAATCATCGGGGACCTGGCCTTCATCGCTCCTTACTGTCAGAAGCCTGTTGCCCATAGGCCGGGGGTGTGTCCCGGGAATGCGGGCGATTATGTGTATTCCCTCGGCAAGGGCAATCGTGTCTTCCACATAGATGGTCCGGCCCTGCATCTGGTCCAGCGGCCAATCGCTGGAGATGGAATGGAGTCCTCCCCTTTCTGAACAGAATTGTCCGGAGACTGCATCGCGGGATACAATGATTTTGGCTTTGTTGTTAAGGTCCAGGAAGGTCTTCAGGCCGCCGGTATGGTCGTAATGTCCGTGGGAAAGGAAGACATAGTCCACGTCGGAAAGGTCAATGCCCATCTGTGCTGCATTGGCTGCGAACAGTCCTGAGGCTCCGGTGTCCATCAGGATCTTTGCAGACGGTGTCTGCAACAGCACTGACAGGCCGTGTTCGCATTGGAAGCGTTGCGGATCTGCCGTGCGGTTGTCTGACAATATGCTTATGGTTCTGTTCAGGGGCATATGTGCGAATTTAGATATAATCCGCGAAACCGCGAACAGACCGCTTCGCCTTTGGCGCAGGAAAGCAAGGTCTTCGGGAAGCTCGCTGGCAACGCGCTTGTGCCAGGGAAAAGTGGAGCAGGGCAATCGGCGCTGGAGCGCATTCTGGGGCAGGTGTATCTGCTCCACTGCCCTAAATAAGCCAGTGGAGCAGGCCAACCCCTTTCAGAGGCCTCTCTGGGGCATACTCCCCTGCTCCATTTTGCCCCGGGACTATGAGATAATTCTGCACGAGAATAATGACGAGACCGCTTCGCCTTTGGCGCAGGAAAGCAAGGTCTTCGGGAAGCTCAGTCGCTACGCTCCTTCGTACCCTCCTACCGTCTACTTCGTCCTGCTTCGCAGAACTCGTATCCGGCAGGCAACCTCCCTCTTCCCTGGCCGGGGTGGCCATGTTCCCTCAGACCTTCTTTCCTGCTGGGGCGAGGCTCACAGGCAACGCTCTCGTGTCAGGGTAACAGGGCTTGAAAGAGTGTCTGGCATTCCTTATATTTGTTTATATGAAACTGATATGCCTTTTACTTATGAGCCTTCTGGCTCTTGATCCGCTCTCCGCACGTGTTTTCACGCTGGATCTGAACGGAAATGAAGCACCTCTTATAAACGATTCTGACCAGGTGACCTACGATTCGGATGGCACTATTCAGCGCATCTCAGGAACGACTGAGGCTGCGGTCAAGGTTTTCCTTCCTGACGCTGAAAAGAACACCGGCGCCGCCGTCATCATATGCTCGGGCGGGGCTCTTATGTTCCATTCCTGGGGCAATGACGTAGAGAAGATGGCCGCCTGGCTGAACGAGCGGGGCGTCGCTGTCATCGGCCTCAAGTACCGGCTCCGTCAGATGCAGCCCCGTCCTGCGGCCCCTGCACCGGGCAATACTCCCGCAATGCGTTTGCAGCTTCCTGACATCACCGGCTTCGACCAGCTGAAGAATGCGAATGCCAGCCCGGATCAGTCCGGAGCTCAGGATCCTTCATTGGCGCCTGCTGCTGAAGACGCAATCCGTACCATCAGGCTGGTGCGCGCTCACGCGGCGGAATGGGGCATCGATCCGAACAGGGTGGGCTATCTGGGCTACTCTGCCGGAGGTGGTGTCGCCATCGAGGCTACTCTTCGTGCGGATGCGGCTTCTATGCCTTCTTTCCTTGCGAGCTGCTACGGCCCTTCGCTGACTGATGTCTCCGTACCGGACAACGCGCCTAATCTGTTCATCGCTGTCCGCGCCCAGCACAACAATGTCGCTGCCGGAATGCTGGCGCTTTTCCTGGAGTGGAAAAAGTCGGGAGCAAATGCGGAGATGTACATCTATGATGACGGACAGGGTCCTTTCGGCCCCGGGGACGACCACAGCACTTCGGGCGCCTGGCGCGAGCACTTCTACCGGTGGTTGGTTTCCAACGGCTGGATATAGTCGGGCTTCAGTGACCGTTCTGCAAGGCGCATGGCAAGGATGGCTACCGGGACGGTCAGGACCAGAACGACGATGAGCACGGGGATGTTATTGATGACGGGAATCATCAGCTGGTCGTATCCGGCACGCATTTCTTCGACTGCGGCCGCCAGGGAGCCTTCGGTGTCGAACCACCAGTGGGCGGTGTAGGCGAAGAACGAGAATGCGAAGGGGATGAAACTCCAGCGCACTCCTTTCAGCGTATCATATTTGCATATGTATCGGACGATCTCGGCCAGTGCGGTCAGGATGGCAAAGCCGATGGCGAGCGTGGTGTCGGCCTCACCCGCAATCAAAAGCAGGACGAAGACAAATCCGTTCAGAATTGTCGCTGCGCCGAAGCCTCTGATCGTCGAGCAGGTCAGAAGGTAGATGAACGCGGTCAGCAGGGGCAGAATCGCTCCTACATATGCATAGCACGCGGGGTGAATGAGGCCTGTGCAGGAGCCCAGAATGTATGTAAGAAGGTAGGCTGCAGCCAGCAGGATGATCTTGGGAATGGTTTTCATTTTCTTTTCCATAGCTTCATAGTGTTTAGTTTTACGACTGTAAAGTTATGGAGCTTACTCAAGCGCGAAATCCCCATTTATGGCGATTTATCGAAGAGACAGACCGCCTCGCCTTTGGTGCAGGAAAGCTATGCTGTCTCTTGCTACCAGATGAAGGGCAGGATTCTGTACTTCACTTTCTTCTTATACTCGGCATAGCCGTCCAGTCCTTCTTCGAGGACTTTCTCTTCGTTTTTGATGCGTTTGGCTATCACGGGGATGTAGCCGAGCATTATGATGAAGGAAATGGGAGATGCAAGCACCAGAGGCATTGCCAGGAAAAGAATGGTGGTGGCCATATACATCGGATGCCTTACGATGCCATAAAGACCTGTATCGATGACCTTCTGGTTCTCCTGGACCTCGATGGTCCTGGACAGGTATGTGTTCTCCCGAAGTACCTCGGCATACAGGAGATACGATGCCAAAAACAGCCCGGCTGCCACCCAAACGGCCCAATCAGGCAAGCTCCACCAGCCATTTCGCCAGTTCAGTCCGGCAACCACGAAAGCTGCGCAGAACAGCAACCCGCTCAGTTTCACCACGGTCTTTTGTTCGGCCTCCTGTTCCCTGGCATTTAGGCGTTTCCGCAAAAGTTCGGGGTTCCTGGCCATCATCACCAGCCCGGCAATGAACATCGGCACGAAGAGGATGCCCATCAGCAG
The DNA here is from genome assembly GCA_017519185.1 of Bacteroidales bacterium. Taxonomy (GTDB): domain Bacteria; phylum Bacteroidota; class Bacteroidia; order Bacteroidales; family UBA932; genus Equibacterium. The sequence continues at coordinate 15,766 of JAFWSX010000023.1, forward strand.
CCATCCTTGCCAATAGCGGAATGAGCCTGCCGGCAGGAAAATCAGCAGGCCGACGATGGCGACGCCAAGCAGAAACTTTGCGAGAGACTGTATGAGCAATCTTTTATCCATAAATTTACTTTTGGCTTTTCTTCAATCTCTTGATTCCATCTGCGATGAGAAGGACGGATGCGATAAGTGATGCGACTGCGTAGAACCAGATCGTGAATTTATGATTTCCTGTAACGATGAGTTTGACGAGCAGGATGCAACTGGCAATAACGACAAGGCTGCATATTGCAAGCAGCACGATGGTCTGGGTTCGTTTCTTCTGGTTCATATCTTCTGATTGATTTATACCGGCATGTCTTGTTATCCTGAAAGTACAGCGTTCGCCCCCTCGGAGTATCGTATTCACAATCTGGACATCGAACTGACTGTCTGGCTCAAGCTGCGAAAGGATGAATAATATGCTTTGCCGGGAGCACTCGCATTGCTCCGGATTGCTCCTGAGCCCGCACTTCACCTTGGGGCAGGAACATTCCAGATAACTCAGTTCGTAAACCTTCCCCGGTTCAATCACACTGCCCTGATACGACTTGCTGTTGTACCCTTCCGAGTAAATCCTGTCGAAGTCTCCATCATACTTGGCATATATTTGCTGATGGATCGGGAGGACACAATCTTTAACGCATTCTATGGCTTCTTTTCGGTAATCCATACGTTTTCCTCAACGTTCTTTGCGAACTAATTCGAAACGGAAGGGCTTGTCAAACTGGCGGCGCGAATAGTATATGACGGAAGGATGCGTGAGGTCCATCACCATTGTCCAGCATGTACCTGACTGGGAAACTGACTGGATGGCATCTTGCAGGCTATCCTCGTCCATTGTTCCACCAGCCTGGTCGAATCGCTCGCAGAGTTGCTCGTAACGGTGATCGCCCTCAAGAAGCCCGACATTCTTTTTCGCATCGCACAGATAATGATTTGCTACTGCGGGAGACTCCACCACGACAAGGTCATTGTCGACATATTCCACTACCACACTCCGGCCGGAGGCATCGGAGATGGCATAATGATGAGCAGAGCCGATGTCGGAATGCATATCGATACCGCGGAGCAGTTCCAGGGCCTCGTCCACATCGGCGGCATTCCTGAGCAGGTAACTGATGGCCGAACTCGTGGTAAGCGCCGGTTTTCCGGTATTCTGGTGTGTCTCCACCTGGTCCCCTGCCATGAGATCAGCAATGGCCAGGCCTTTCTCGTTAATCCCGTCCAGGGCGAAGAAGAGTCCGCTCAAGGCCATATACTGGTTTGCGAACCCTTCCGGCAGCCATCCATCGCCGAACCCGAAGAAATCCCCGTCGAATGTAGTTATGGTCTCATAGCCGTGTTTGGGTATGGTGTGAAGGATGATGCCCGTTGCGTCCGGTTCTCCTGTCGCCGTTCCCCAGTCATAGTTCCTTCCCATCATTACTCCGTTTTCAGGAGTGCGGACCGTCAGTGCGGAGCAGCCGTACGGCTCAGTTGCGGGCGTGGGTTTCGGCGGATTGTAGAAACCTTTCGACAGGAAAGACATCAAGTATCCGGCCAGTTCACCGGAACTGCGTCCTCCGCCCTGCTCGATCAGGCCTGCAAATCCGTCATCTCCTTTGTATTCCATATAATAGAACCGCTCGTCCAGTTTCTGGACGGACATGGCACCTTTGACCAGCGGGCCGAAGAGTATCCAGGAATAAACGCCAATAACGACAATCAGGCCCAGAAGAACCCATAGCGTTATTTTTATTACTTTCTTCATCTTAAATTCGATTTGTCTGCGCGAATTTAGAGATAATCAGCGAGAATGGAAACAGACTGCCTGTCACTGCCGCCTTGTCACAGACCTGACTTGCGGCGACCTCCGTTCGCTTACGCTCACTCCGACCCTCCCATTGCCTGCTTCGTCATCACTGCGTGATAACTTGCATTCAACGGGCCCCGCCCTCTTTACTTCCGAGGGCGGTAGTGTCGCCTGCAAGTCAGTCTGTTCGGGCGGGCAGCTACCATTCAGACCTTCTTTCTTGCTGGGGCGAGGCTGACAGGCAACGCGTACGTGTAGGGGAAAAGTGGAGCAGGGCCATCGGCTCTGGAGGACATTCTGGGGCAGGTGCGTCTGCTCCATTTTGCCCCGGAAGCATTGTTTCTTTAAACCTTACCTGTTCTGATGAAATGTCCTTCCTGAATAGCGGCGAATGAAGCGACACTGGCAACGATGGCAACAGGCACAAAGGACCAGAACACTGTAGGGACTGAGAGGAAGAGCAAAAGACCTGTCAATTTGTTTGCCTTGGTGTGAGGAAAGCAGAAGCGTCTGCTGACAATCAGAGCCGAAACTTGATTGGTGATCTTGATGGCTACTATTACCCCTGCCCAGATCCACAGCCAAGTCTGGATCTGAACAACGGGGATAAGCCGTATGGCGCAAAAAGCGACAAAGCAGATGTCCGCCACACTGTCCAGCACAGCACCGGTCCTGCTCTCGGCGTTCATTTTCCGCGCCAGGTAACCATCCAGCATATCGCTTATCCCACATAGGCCATAGATTACCCAAAATGCAACACCTGCTGGGTTACAGAACAACAGACTGGTGGCCCCAACGAATCTGAAGGCAGTTATTATGTTGGGGATGCGTTTCACCCTTCCAGGTTCTTCTTCGCCTGAGGATTATTCTGCCGAATGGCACCGACCTTCGTGCAAATGTCCTTCTCCGGGCATCTTGTTATCCTGAAAGTGCAACGTTCGCCCCCTCGGAGTATCGTATTTACAATCTGGACATCGAACCGACTGTCAGACTCAAGCTGCGAAAGAATGAATAATATGCTTTGCCTGGAACACTCGCATTGCTCCGGGTTGCTCCTGAGCCCGCACTTCACCTTGGGGCAGGAACATTCCAGATAACTCAGCTCGTAAACCTTCCCCGGTTCAATCACCCTACCCTGATACGATTTGCTGTTGTACCCTTCCGCGTAAATCCTGTCGAAGTCCCCATCATACTTGGCATATATTTGCTGATGGATCGGGAGAACTCGGTCTTTAACGCATTCTATGGCTTCTTTTCGGTAATCCATATAATTAGACACATTTATGGAAGGAGGTCGGAGAGTATGGAGTCGAGGTCCGGGTGTGGGTCGTTGACAAGGATTTCCCCGGTCTTGCAATCAATCAGGAATACGGCCGGAATGGTCTCGACTCCATATTCCCGGACTGCCTTAAGGTCTTTGCATAAAACATTGACCCATGTCATCTCATTCTCCGCAACGAAGGTTTTCCACTCCTTGGTTTTGGAATCCTGGGAAACGCTGAATATCTCCAGTCCCATATCATGATAACGGTCATACACATCCTTCAGCATGGGAAGGGATTGCACGCAGGGGAGGCACCAGGTCGCCCAGAAATCCAGGATGACATAGCGGTTTGCCGGATTGGCAACAACTGAACTCAGGCTGACACGATTGTTATCCATATCTGGATACTCCATATCGATGTAATGTTGATGAAGGAGATTCACGGCTTCTTCTGCAGCGTTTTTCCTGTGTTCTTCCGCTTGCGCCCGACGAACCCACCTTTTTTTCATGGTGGCGATATATTTCTTATAGTCCTTGGCCTGGTCCGGGGACAAATGGTTCAGTATCTCCGACGCTCTGGTAAGATCGCTGGATTCCCTATTGGCATATGCCAAGGCCAGTAGACTCGTCCGTCCATCCCTGATCGCTTCTTCCCAAAGAGCTTCTTTGGCATCGTCTTCCGCAGTCTGGATCTTATGGTAGGCGTCATTCAGGACCGTTCCTGTCGCACCTGTGTCCATGTCAGACACATCATCGGCGTGCACATCGACAATAACGGTACCGGGCTCCAGGAAGAAATCCTTCAATTGGCCCCCATCCAAAGGATTGGCATAGACATCCTTTGGATCCCTGGCATACAGGTACACGTGTGTCGGAGCATTGAAACGAGGATGAAACTCGAAGGTCCCATTTTCGACAGTGGCCGTGGCGACAACCTTAAAGTTGTTCCATTCATCCTGCAATTCAAGTTCTGCTCCATCCTTGACTCCTTGGATGGAGCCTTTCACGGTGCAATATTCGAACTGGGACTCGCAACCGACAAGGCTGATAGCCAGAACGAAGAGGATTGAAATGATGTGAATTTTCTTCATTTAATTCCGATTGATCGTTGGATATTATCTTATTTTCCGGGAGCGGCCCAGAAAGCGTCGGCATCTGTTGTAACAATCTCTCCATCGTTGTTAAATACGCCAAAGTTGAATCCGCCAAAGCCTGACGGAACAAGATAGATGTATCGGCCGGCCTCACGCAATCTATTCTCACCGTCTTCCTGGTAATAGGAAAGCGTCTCCCAGCAACTGAACCAGTAGGTATTCTTGGCCATATATGCGTAGTGCCCGCTCACCTTTGTGGTGGCTTTATTGAATCCCGGATGATATTGTATCTTTTCACCGGAAATGTAATGCTCCCTGATCTCCCTGAGGGATAGCGGCGTGCCGTCTGGTTCGGATGCGTAGTTTCCGCCCATATCGCTGTCGATCATCGCCCACTTGCCGAGTTCGGGAAGCCAGACTTCATTGACCACGTGGCAGTCATTATCATACCTGTCTTCCGGCATGCAGGTCACAAATCGTGCGTCCAGCCCGGCCGCGAGCATCAGTTCGAATGTGAGTATGCTGTGCAGACGGCAGTTGAATGCGGGTGCGACGTTCTTGGTATACTCCCACAGGTCGATGGCGTTGCGGTGCTCGGGTTCTATTGCCTGGTTGTCGTGCGGGATGTTTGATGCTACGAACTTGCCGATGGCGAGTGCTTTGGTCCAGGTGTCTGCTTCTGCGTCGTACAGTGAGTCGAACTGGAAATAGTCTCTGATCTCTTTCGCGCGGACGGGGTCCTGGATTATTTTCATTTCAAATGCCGCGGTGTCTTTGGCAAACGGTCCTGATGTGCGAAGCAGATCCACATATTCATCGAACCTTCCTTTGGTTGACGGATGGATTGAGATGGTGGTATTTCCATTAAGCAAGAAAAGGACACGCACGGTGAACAGAATCCCAATCACGGCGAATATGCCCCAGATAACTTTCAGAAACTTTTTCATTGGCCACAAGATTATCACTGCGAATTTAGAGATAATCAGCGAGAATGCGAAAAGACCGCCTCGCCTTGCCGCAGGAAAGCAAGGCCTTCGGGAAGCTCGTTCGCTACGCTCTCTCCAATCCCTCCTGCTCAGACCTTCTTTCCTGCCTCCAATGCTTTTATGCACCAGGCGAAGGCTGCGGACAGGCGCTTGTCGGCATCCTTAAAATGGTTTCCAGAATTCCAGACCAGTGTGCAGTTCTCGCTTCCAAGCAGGACCTTCAGCAGTTCATACTCTTCCCTGACACTGTCACCCACGCGTGAGATGGCGCGGTTCTTTACGTGCTCTTCCTGGTCGCCCAGGCTCAGATATACCTTTTCTGCCTTGACGGGATGTTCTTTTGCGAAGTCCAGCCAGTCTCTGATCCAGAGGGAAGGCGAAGCGGCGGCAACTGCGGCAAAACGTTCTGTCTGCGATGCTGACCAGAGGGCAAAAAGGCCGCCCAGGGAATATCCGCCAAGGATGACTGGTATTTTGCCATATTCCGCTTCCAGCACGGGCAGAAGGGCTTCTGTCACATGGCGTAGCGTATCGGAGGTCATCGTCCCCACTTCTGGCTTCCGGCTGATGGCGTCGTCGTGCCAGGGTGTAAGGTCCAGGTTCCAGTCGAAAACCTGAAAGGCGGCAAGCGCAAAGGGTACGCCTGCCTCATCGGCAATCAGCTGAGCTGTATGGTCGAAGAGACTCCTCTCGTGGGCTCCCAACGGCTGTATAAGAATATAGAGAGGTTGTCCTGAGGCAAAGACAAAGCACTCTCGACCTTCTATGGTGGTTGTTTTGTGACTCATGGATAACTAATCCGTTGCACGCCTGCTACATCCCGAAGCTATTGATACAGCGTATGTACGAATTCAAATTTAGAAAAAAGACTGTGATTTCTAGCGAGATTAAAAACTGACCGCCTCGCCGATGCCGCAGGAAAGCAAGGCCTTCGGGAAGCTCGTTCGCTTCGCTCTCTCGTACCCTCCCATTGCCTGCTTCGTCATGCTGACGCATAACTCGCATTCAACGGGCGCCCTCCCCTTCCCTGGCCGGGTGGCCATGTTCCCTCAGACCTTCTTTCCTGCTGGGGCGAGGCATATTCCTATGAGCGGGTTCGAAATATTGCCACAAACAAGGTAATTGAAGACCAATACTTACTCACATATAGATAACTAAAACTCTAGAACGAAGAATATGTTATAAAGCCTTTACTTCCTTCAAGAGAGATTGTTCTCTTTCCTTCAAAGCATGCCTATCCCGCCGATATTCTTCCCGCGCTTTTCTTCTTTCTTCTTGAGCGGCTCGATAAGCCTCCCCGTTCCGGACAATCTCGTCGACTACTCGGTCGATGGTTTCTCCAATGCTCGCCTTCTTCAGCTGACACTCCCAAATGACGATGACGCTCCACCCTTTCGCCTCCAGCTTCCGCCAGACATCCTGATCTCGCACCTGATTCCTAGCGACCTTAGTAACCCAGAACTCCGTGTTAGTCTTGGGAACAGTATAATACTTGCAGCCTTTGTGGCCATGCCAGAAACAGCCGTGAATGAAAATGACGGTTCGATGCTTTGGAAGAACTATGTCTGGACTGCCTGGAAGACTCTTGGCATTTGCTCGGTAACGAAATCCCCGATGCCATAGGGCATGACGTAGCTTAAGTTCCGGCTTGGTCGAGACAGAACGAACTTGCGACATAGTATAGTGTCGCAAGTTATTAGTATTAGTTATAATTTCAGCCATTAATGGTCTCTGACCCGCGAATTTAATAAAACCATAGAGTTTGCGCAATTATTCATTATATTTGCATTTAACGCAAAAATCACAGAGCAATGAAGGAAGAGATAAACCGTCTAAAGGTTATTCTGGCCGAGAAGAATAAAACCAGTAAATGGCTTGCCGAGCAGTTAGGTCGTGATCAAGCGACCGTTTCTAAATGGTGTACTAACCGTGTCCAGCCTAGTCTTGAGACACTCAAAAGTATCTCAGAATTACTAGGCGTGGAACTTAAAGACCTTTTACGATAACAGCAAAAGGAATTGAGCATGAATTTCAAGGCAGTATCATTATTCTCTAGCGCCGGAGTTGCTGAAACGTATTTCGAGAAGCATGGCATTGAAGTAAAGGTAGCGTCTGAACTCTTAAAGGAACGCGCAACCCTTTATAGCCAGTTATATCCTTCCGTTGAAATGGTTCAGGGAGATATTACGGAGGACTCGATATACAAAAAAGTAGTTTCGTTATCAAAAAGAGCTGGTTGCGACTTTCTTCTTGCTACGCCACCCTGTCAAGGAATGAGTACGGCGGGTCTCATGAAGGAGGATGATCCGAGGAATCGCCTGATATTGGTTGTTATTAGGGCAATTAAAGAATTGAAGCCCAAATACGCCATGATAGAAAATGTTCCGGAAATTCTCACCACTAGAATTGAGTATAATGGAGAATGGCAGCTTATCGATAAAATCTTAAAAGACGAATTGGGGCGGGCTTATCTTTTCAATGAAAGAATGATTGTAAATGCCATGAATTACGGCGTTGCCCAGTCACGGGAACGTTGCGTGTATCTTCTTAGCAATAAGGATAACGGCGTCAAGTGGGAGTTTCCTACACCTTCAGATAAAATTACAACAATGCGTGATGCTATCGGTGACTTGCCCTCACTTGACCCGAATATAACTGATATTTCAGAGGCGGAGCTTCTAGCGATGTTTCCGGACTATTACAAAAAGCGAAACGCCGGTCTTGCGGTATCAAAATGGCATTATCCCCCAAAACACAAATTTCGCCACGTAATCGCTATGATGCATACTCCGGAGGGACATTCGGCGTGGGAAAATCAAGTTTACTATCCCACGTTAAAAGACGGATCGAAATCGAAGGGATATAAAAACACCTATAAAAGGCAATGGTGGGATAAACCGGCTTATACAATAACAAAATATACAAGTAGAATTGGCTCTCAGGAAAATGGCCATCCCGGCTATCCTATTGTGGATTCGAAGAAAGAAGAGGAGAGAATTTGGTCCGATGCCCGCACTATGACCATTTTTGAGTTAATGAGACTGTCCTCACTTCCAGATGATTGGAACATTCCTGACAACACAAGCACAAACGTTATTAGAGAGATTCTTGGCGAAGGAGTACCCCCCAGGTTATTAGAAAGCGCATTAATTGAATTAGAGCGTCAAATAAAGTAGAATGAAGTTTAAGAAAGGAATAAATGCGATCTCGCTATTCGCAAATGTTGGAATAGCGGAAACCTACCTTGACTCTCTTGGTGTTAAAGTAAAAGTCGCCAATGAGCTTGTTAAGGAAAGGGCCGACTTTTATCGTCACCTGTATCCCACCGTAAATATGGTGACCGGAGACATTACCGATCCGAATACTTTTGATAGTTTGGTTAATCTAGCCATTGAGAACAAAGTAGATTTTCTGTTTGCCACCCCGCCTTGCCAAGGAATGTCTTGCGCAGGACGAAAGGATCCATTTGACCCAAGGAACTACCTGATCTACTACGCAATTGAAATGGCAAAAAGATTACGTCCGCGATTTGTTCTTTTCGAGAACGTCACTATGCAGCAACATACTACGATTAAACGTGGAAATGACTATGTCTATATTCCACAGTATGTTGAATCAGAACTGGGCGAACTGTATTCTATCAATGATAATCGCATAGTTAACTCAATGGATTATGGTGTGCCGCAATCAAGGCAGCGGTACATATATCTTATGGCACGGAAAGACGAGGGGATCAAGTGGGAATTTCCTGAGAAAGATAAGAAAATCATTACGCTTGAGGAAGCGATCGGTAGCCTACCTTCATTGGATCCTCTTGTTCGCGAAGTTGATGAAAGATATCATTTTCCAGACTACGAAAAGAAAAAAGAAGAAGGGCTCAGAGTGTCAAAGTGGCACTACCCGCCTACTCACGGATGGAAAAACGTGGAATGGATGATTCATACTCCATCAGGAAAATCCGCATTTCAAAATGAAGTCTATTTTCCCCAAACAAAAGGAAGAAGGGTTAAAGGTGCTCCTCGTACTTACATGAGAATGTCTTGGGATAAGCCCGCCACTACAGTTATGCAGAATAGCAGTGTTATCTCTGCGTTCTCTACGGTGCATCCTGGTCGCTTAATCCAGGATTCGATTGATGAGACTAAGAGGATTTATTCCGATGCGAGAGCGTTGTCTATTTACGAATTACTGATTGTTTCCTCCCTACCTGTGGATTGGAACATTCCAGACTGGGCAAGCGACACCTTAATACGTCAAGTGATTGGCGAGGGTATTCCTCCTCTCTTAATCAAGAGGGCCGTTGAATCATTAATAACTATAGGTCATTATGATAGGTAGACTGACTTTTGACAAATCAAGCCAAGACGTAAGTCTGTTACTTTACTCTGTCTATCTCATAAACGAATTCGGTCGAGACGGAGTTATCCGGCGCAACTTTGACCGAGATAGTTTTGTTGAAAGGATGGCGGATTTTGCTCATCTAAACGCTTATAATGCGGAGGGGCGTGAGGAGCGTACGGTCTTTAATAAGAGTTTGTATGCCCAGTATTATGGCTTTATTGACCGCGTTGATGATACAGATGGCAAAGAATGCCTTAGAATCACTCGACGTGGGAAAAAGCTTTTACCTTTTATAGAGATAGAATCCACTAACTACGGGTACGTATGTGGCATTAAGGAGGAGAACAGGCGATATGTCCAAGACCTTATTTGGGAGAGTGTTCTCTTTGACTCTCATGGCAAGAATAATGCAGGTGCCCAGACGTCCAAAACCGACGTAGACCCCTTAGGAGTAATTTTTCAAACAATCATGACCCTGGGTTACGCCTCAAATGACGAAATTTTTTACGTTCTTTTTGCTCTCAATCGTGGTGATGCTGGTAATGTTAGCATTAACAAATCTTTCCCTGAGTTGATAGAAGACATCAAAAGGAATAGGGACACCAATGAAATAGATTATGAGGAATTGTTTGAGGATTGGGGGGTAACAAACAAGGTTAATGACGCAAAACTAATTAACATTTTCACTGATCACAATTTTAGTATTTTAGTAAAGAGAACAGGAGAAGATGGCATTGAATACAACTATATTGATGACTCATGCCAAAGGTTCTTCCATTTCTTTAACTTGATTAATCATATATCTAGGCCCAAACAGTACATTTTGTATTCTAGGAGTCTTCATGGCTGCATTACTTGGGTAAATGACAGTTTGTTAGGAAGATTTGGAGATACAGAAACGATCCTCCAAGTTATAGATCAGAACTCTTCATCGGAAGCTACAAATTCTGCGGTGAAAAGATTTGTCACAAGGGCCAAATCAAATTTGGACAAGGATTACTATTTGAGTATGGTCGCCGAGTCCGAATCTGAATTAAAGGAAAAAGTATCTAATTATATTCAATCGTTTATTCGCATTGATGACCTGCCTTCAAGGCAAAATGGCTATTCTGAGATTGTTCTAGATCCAAACAATTCCAACCTATTAGTCTTGTCTCCGAATATACACATCATTCCCATTATAACAACAAATTCTCCAGTTATGACAGAGTCCATTTTTGACGGCACTTTTAAGAGGCTAAAAATTGAAGAAGTAGAAAATATCACTATTCCTTCTGACAATCCATTTGATGAGCAATTATTTAAAGAGTATCTTTCACTACTGCTGAAGAATGGTAATTTAATTCTGACGGGTGCTCCTGGCACAGGAAAAACTTTCTTGGCAAAATCTATGGCCGCCTCTATAGTGGGGCAGTGTGCATGGGATGAGTTGACCCCAGAACAGAAGAAGAGGTGTGGTTTTGTCCAGTTTCATCCGTCATATGACTACACGGACTTCGTAGAAGGCTTGAGGCCAGAATCGGATGGTTCCTTCGCAAGACGTGATGGCGTATTCAAAGACTTCTGCAAGACTGCTTTGAAGTCCGATGGCAAGGAGTGTGTTTTTATCATTGATGAGATTAACCGGGGAGAATTATCAAAGATTTTCGGCGAGCTGTTCTATTCGATTGAACCCGATTACCGTGGGCCGGAGGGTACTGTCTTGACCCAGTACAATGAGATGGTGAAAAATGGGGACGAATTTAAGGATGGCTTCTTCATTCCAGACAATGTGTATATAATTGGAACAATGAATGATGTTGACCGGGGAGTAGAAGCTATGGATTTCGCAGTAAGAAGGCGTTTTGTCTGGCGTGAAATAACAGCTGAAGAAAGTGCCATAAATATGGGCATAGTTGGCGATGCATATGTCAAGATGAAAGCTGTCAATGACGCCCTGTCTAAAGCCGGGCTAAGTGATGCATTTCATATTGGAGGTGCATATTTCAGAAAGCTAGATGATAAGAATTTCTCGGACCTTTGGAATCTACGTCTCAGATGTGTCATCTCCGAGTATTTCAGGGGTGAGCCAGATGCCAAGGATAAGATTCAGTCTGTTGAGAATGCTTATTTTATGGCCAAAGCTGAGGCTACTCAGAATGAAGTATAAACCTGTATTTCAGCTGTTTCATGCAATTTCGTACAACAGATAACAACTGCGGCGTGACCATCGATAATCCTTGTATTGTGGAGGATTTGAAACAGTTGGCCAATATTAGCATTGACAAGCTGAGAGATCAGACTGGGAATGATTTGTGGTTGTTTCCCAAGAAAGGAGATCGGTATGACGACAAGATAGAGAATCAGTTTTTGTTTGAGCTAGATGGAAAGGTACTCACCACAAACAACATTATGGGTTTTGTTGGATGTGGTGATACAGAGTTAACTATTCGCTCTCGTTTTTCCAATAAGGATGGCAATGATTGGTTCATGCAGTATATGCTCCAGAAAGTGTTTGCAATCAATGTTTTCGATCTCAAGCACACTAAAAGCACGGACGAAAGTCTAGATATTGCTGCATTGATGTTGCCATACTTTCTTCAAAAGGCTTTAGGGCAGGGCCTGTACAGAGAGTATATTAGCCAAGATTATAATGACTCAAATTTGCGTGGTGCATTAGATATCAGTCGCCATATTAAAGAAAACTATCCTTTTAGGAACGGCAAAATTGCATATTCTACAAGGGAGTTTAGGTATGACAATTCCATAACACAACTTATTCGCCACACAATAGAGTATATTCGTACTAAGAAAGCGTCCGCAACAGCTATTTTATATTCTTCGCCTGAAACGCAAGCAAATATCAAGCAGATAGTGGATGCCACTCCCACTTACAGGAGAAGTGATCTGAGGAGAATAATGCTTGCGAATCTAAAGCCTAAGATTCATCCATATTATTCTGAATATCGACCTCTTCAGAGGCTATGCATGCAAATTTTAAGGGGAGAAAGAATCAGTTACGGGTCTGATAACGAAAGAATCCATGGTGTTTTATTTGACGGGGCATGGCTGTGGGAAGAGTATCTCAATTTAACGTTCAGTAAAGCCGGTTTCCAGCACCCAGAGAATCGGACCGGAAGAGGGCGAATACAAGTCTTTAGGGACAGGGACCGATATCCTCGGTATCCGGACTTCATGAAGGAAAACATCATTGCCGATGCAAAGTACAAGGTGCTTCTCCGTGACTCGAGAGATTTGATTTATGAATATCTATCTCGTGATGACCTTAATCAGATGATCACATACCTCCATATCACCTCGTCTCGAAAAGGGATTTTTGTGAATCCTTTGAACATCAGAGTAATGAATCCCGAAACCGGAGATTATCTCCCCGAGACTGCTTTTTGTACTCGAATTGGCGAGCTACATGGAGATGGGGGTGATATTTACATTATCGGAGTTAATATTCCACAGTCATGTAATAGCTACAATGAATTCGCGGCTTTTATGGGGGTTAACGAAAAGGTCTTATGCGAGAAACTTAAAGAAATAAGTCTTGATGGGGAATGAAACAACAATCAAAGTTGCGAGTTAAAACCAATCAAGCGGATAATTAATTATGTCTACTGTGGCCATACACCCTCATACCCGATCCGCCATTTATTATTGTTGTTTGTAAACATAAAAAATTACCACTACTGCAGGAGCCAATTGCAGACGTTGGAATTAAGGCTTTGTCCCCGTACCAAGTGATACTGCAATTGGTGCTTAGTTTACAATATGAGAGTCGGGTTTGCCTGTCTTAATGCACTCATATGGAGACTATCTTATATTTTTCCTCCTTTTGCAACTTGAGAATGTCTTAATCTATTTCTAAAGCCAGCGAATTTCTAAATGCTGCCAGGTTGCATTTTGGGGACCTCAAAAGAACCTGCTAAATCATTGTAGTAATAGTAGAAGCCTTTCTGGAAATTGAATTCCCCCATCCAAATCGTATTCTCTTTTCCTCCATAGTTCCACCTCACGCTTCCATTAGTTTCAAACTTTTGCACAAAAATGTAATACCAATCACCGGCTTTATTCACATCTCCACTAATACCCTCTTTCGCAGAGCCATCAGCCGACCACTTAAAATAAGTTTTTCCTTCTGCATCGAACAACAACAAAAAACAATCGTAAATAGCGTGGAGTGTAATAGAAGATGTGTTCTCCGTTATTTCGATAACCTCATCAAAAACAAGTGGCGATCTATGGTAATTGTCATTTGATGTAACATTACCTTTTGAGAAACCAGTGACATGGTATTTACCAGTGGATAACATCACAGGTTTGTTGTTACTCCAATTTCCGGAGATGGATGCAACTTCAACGTCATCCATAGTTTTGAAAGAAAGTGTATAAGGATTAGGAAGAAGTTCTCGAGTCTTAATAAACTTTTCATAAAAAAAGTCATATACTTCGGCGGCGGTTGCTTTGGTCATGCTACCACTCGTAGGTAGAGCATATCCGATAGTAACCTCAACCATTTTTGTGGACTCTGGCTGTATTTTATTGCAGCTCGATAAAACCAGAAACAAAACAAGTAATAAAGCAAACTTCTTCATGATTTAACCTAATTATTCAACAAACAAAAATAACAAGACTATTCTGGTAATCAAAGTTTTCCTTTCAGGCTCAGTCATTCAAAATCATGATGGCGTTTCAACTCTTTTCTTCCATTAAGTTGTTGCTGACGAATTAATCTCTATTATTCTTTGTTCTTTTACCGCTCCACCCGTTTGAGACTAATGGCAGAATAGGGCACATATTGGGGGAAGTGGCCCCGAACAGTGGTGTAAAGGGAACTGGCGCAAGGGAGGAATGTCGGCTGAGCGGAGTTCAGCCGCCCGAACGTTTTCGTGCCCTCTGAGCCGCTGGGCTGCGCTATTAATCTCGCCTAATCTTCAGTCTACCGCTGGTGATGTCCCTCGTTATCATCTGGATACTGGCGTCTATTAGCGGCCAGTTCCGTCTCAAGCACTCGTATATCGCTTCGGTCACTGCCGACCTATACTCTTCCGGCCTTGTCTTTATATACTCTGCGGCCGTCATGCCCGTCAATAGTTTGATTTTATTCAGATCCTTTTCCATAATGTTATTAGTTGCAGTTTAGCTCATCGCCCCACCGTGTTGGAAGAATTTCTGACCATATTCAATCTTTTCCATCAATGTGTTGCCTGAGGTTGCGATCAGTTCGTTGTCGCAATAGTTCATCATTTTCTCAAGGCTCGGTTTTTCATCATAGATGGCTTCGTCGATGTCGCGTTTCTTGGCGACGTTGTCGATCTGGCCTCCTGAGAACCGGTATTGGCCGGCAAGGATCATTGCTTCTCCCCTGTCCAGATCTGGAATCTTCGAAAGCCAGATTTTGGCTCGGGTCTGAGGGTCGGGAACCTGGAATTCAATCTTGTAGAGGAATCTGCGTTCGAAGGCAGGGTCAATGTTGTCGGCCAAGTTGGTCGTGGCGATGAAGATGCCTTCGAAGTCTTCCAGGGCTTGCAGGAGAATGTTCTGGACTCTGTTTTCAATCTTGTCTATTGCCTGGCGCATCAGGTCGGTACGCTTGCTCAGGAAGCCGTCTGCTTCGTTGAAGAGCAGGATCGGTGCATTGCTCGACACGCACTGTATGTAACTGTAGGCTTCGAACAACTCTTCGACATTCTTCTCGGTATCCCCGTGATATGATGAATAGAGCTTTGCCGCATCTGCCATTACGATGTCACGGCCGGTGGCACGGGACAGTTGCTTTGCCAGTTCGGTCTTTCCGGTTCCTGGCGCTCCATACAGCAGACAGGAAGCGGATGCTTTCCTGCCTTTGGCGCGCAAACGGTCCATAATTGCAAGGAACTTTTCGGGGTCTAACAGCTGATATAACCTTTCAACATCTTCCCGGTTTATTTCGTTGAAAAAGAGTTCTGTTCTCTGAATGGAAGATGCAGTGATTATTTCAGCTTGATTAGACAAGGCATCAAGCGACACAAGGTCATTCCTGTCTGAGAACAACTGGCCGAATGCAGCGGGGGTTGGCAAGAATCTCGCTTTCTGGTCCGCTCTACGCTCAGGACTGGAACTACTGTTACCGATGCGCCTTATAATACCTCGTCTCAGCAGGCCGTCTTTTCCCTGCTGAATCTGCTCATATTCCGAATGGCGTGAATAGATGCCATAATCAAGAGTCCAAAGCCCCTCTTCATAAATATGTCTGTACATAAGCATAAGACTGACCAGTTCTTCATCTGAGAAATCGAACGCCTGCAGATTGCGCATTCCTTGAACAAGGGGACTGTCATCGTAACTGTATTTCATTTTCCTGATCATTTCCGACACCGTCGTCACAGTATAGTTTTCATTCAGGAAACCCCAGCAACATACTGCGACAAGGTATTCCTCTGCATTGGGTATGAGTTCTATTTCTCCAATAGAGTCAATAAAAATATGCTCAAGCTGGGCATCAACACCCTTCATCGATATTCCTTTTCCTTTCATCTTACTAATAATTTTTCACGAAAGTATTGACAGATTATTGCTTCCACACAATAACTGCAAGGCTTGCAGTGCTGGCGCAGCCAGCGGCGTTAAGGGCACTGGCGTGAGGGCGAGTAAGCGGCTGAGCGGAGTCCGCCGCCCGGGAGCGATGCTTGTCTGACGACGGTTAGGCAAGTCTTGAGGGAACCGAAAGACGCAGACTAAAACGGAGGAGTTCGTCGCGACAGGCGGACGAAGTGAAAGCCGCCGCCCGAGTGTCTTCGTGCCCTCTGAGCCGCTGGGCTGCGCCAGCTGCAGTTATCTGCTGATTTATTGCTATCTTCGCATAAATCCAATTGCAATGTCCCCCACCCTGTTCGACCATGATTCCCAAGTCAGTTTGCCCGCATCTTTCCTGAGAGGCAAGACCGTGCTGTTCGTAGGCAACAGGGACAGTGCTGTGCATTCTTACATCGAGAAGGACCGGGAAGAACTTGCCGACCGGTTCGAAGATGTGGGATACCGTCTCCTCTTCATTCCCGAACTAGCGTACAGCCTGGAGCAGTCGCTGTTGAACTATATGTTCCCAGGAGTTCAAGGAGAACTGTCAGTCGAAGGAATCTACCAGCACATCCAGGACATTGCCAAACTCAAAGGCCAGTCAGGCTTCCTCTACAAGAAAGACGGCAAAGCGCACTTCAGGGTTGTGGCCGAAGAAAACATCGAAGCATCCGTAGATGCATTCATCGATTTCCTTTGTGAACCATATACAGGCGTGCTTGAGTCGGCCGTGCCCGAGTCTGAAATTCGCTTCAGCAGACAGAGCGCTGGAATGCATTGTGAAAAGAAGGCCCGCGAGTCTTTCAAGCAGCTCCATCTCCCCGAAGTTAGCGTCGAGACCCCCCTCGACGAGCGCGCCCGCAAGATCATAGCAGCGTGGGAAGAAATCGAGAGAAAGTACGGCATATCCATCGAAGACCTCGAAATCATGCTCGGCTACCGCGTCAAGCTCAGCCACCTCAACATCACCACCGCAGGAAAAATAATCCTCACCGACTGGGAAGGCCGCCCCGAAGTCAAGATGGACGACCTCACCAAAGCAGTATACTTCTACTACCTCAGGCATCCGGAAGGCTGCAGCCTCAAGGAACTGCAAGACCACGAGCAGGAAATACTCCATCACTATATGAGCATCACCGGCCGAGACAACGTCCAGGAAATCCACAGAAGCGTCCACAATCTGCTCGATCCCTACGGCAACAGCCTCAACGTATGCATCTCACGCATCAAGAAAGCCTTCAGAGATGTGGTAGGCGACCGCGTGGCAAAATTCTACTACGTAGACGGACGATATGCCAAAAAACGCAAGATAGCCATCGACCGCGACCTCGTCATCTGGAGCCACTGACACTACTCGTCATCCTCGTCGAAAATATCAGTCAGAGACCCGCAGACACCAGCCAGATCCTGCTCCTTCATCTTTGCACAAGCCTTGCTGCGTGCCCTGCTCCATTTGATGCTCATCAATTCCACACCCTCTCCGGTAGCGTCGAAATTCAGCGCATTGCTGATGTGCAGCTCCCTGGCGACCCCCACCGCATCCTGATTCGCACCGATGTAGGCAAGCGTCCAGCCCTTTGCGCGCAGACGGTCCACCAGCGCCTTGATGGTCCTGCCCGAATACTCCTCCGATGAATTCTCATAGCCGTCCGTAATGACAGTAGCCAACACACGGTCCCCCTCCGGAACCAGAGTCTCAAGCTCGTTCAGAGTCTTGCCCATCGCATCGTAAAGAGGCGTGCAGGCGCCCGGTCGGTAATCCTCCTCGGTAAAATCCTTGATACTGGCGATAGGCACACGGTCACGGCGCGTCTTGACGCCCTTGACGCCCTCCCCCTCGAAAGTCACGATAGTCACAAAATTCTTCTGGTCAGGATGATCCTCCTGATCCCTGCGGATACCGTTCAGCACCTCGTTCATACTGCTCAGAGTTTCCTTGTAGATGGCCGACATGCTCCCGCTCTCGTCCAGGATAATAACATTGTAGATATTCATAGCAAAAAGAATTAATTGGTTTTCGAGTGCAATATTACCCCCGATCACCCACCCAGACACAAAACCTGCAAGGCTTGCAGGGGCAATGTTGTTATCCTGGATTTCTATTTCTGAATTCAGCAATTCTTGTCCGTAACGACAATACCTGTGCTATTGTCGCCAAGGTCTGAATTTTTCTATTTTCAGTGCATAGTTTTGAGACCACCGAAGCGATTAGAGCTACTGTGGCCCATACAGTAACTTTATTTCTATTCTTCTGTATAAATAATAGAATTTTAGTTATCTTCGCATCAAGGTGCCTTATGAAGAAGAAGGTAAAAGAGGTCATTGACCAGTTAGAAGCTGAAGGCTGGCATTACATCAATACGAGAGGCGACCATCACAAATTTTACAAGCCAGGCGCAAGAAGGCCTATTATTGTTGCCGGCAAAAGGAATGACGATATAGCTGAAGGTACACTTCAATCTATATTGCGAGAAGCAGGACTAAAATAGATATCACTATGCATACTCTAAAAGCAGTTATTGAGAGCACTGAGAAAAACTACTCTGCTTACATCGAAAATCTTGACGGGGTTGTCGCCACAGGAAGAACAATCGCCGAGATCAAGGAGAACCTTATTTCCGCAGTCGCCGATTTCGCAGAATCCTGCAAGGCGCTGAAATGCGAATTGCCGGACGAACTCAAAGACAGTGATTATATCATCGAATTCAAGATGGATGTCAAGAGCCTGCTGTGCCTATATGAAGGAATATTCACCAAAGCAGGACTGGAAAGAATCACAGGAATCAACCAGAAACAACTTTGGCACTACGCCAATGGTATTTCGACTCCACGAAGGGCTCAGGTCATAAAAATCGAGAACGCTCTTCATCGTCTTGGAAGCGAACTGTTATCGGTATCACTGTAATCCTTCTGTATTTCCCGCCAAAGTGCGTCAGACCAATGTGGCCCAGAGAGCGTACAGGCAAGGTTCGCCTAACGCACTTTGGCGAACCAAGTCGGCGACAAGCCGCCCGAAAAGACTGACTTGCCGGCGACACTACCGCCCTCGGAAGTAAAGAGGGAGGGGCCCGACGTAGACGAGTTCTGCGAAGCAGGACGAAGTATACGTTGGGAGGGTCGGAGTGAGCGTCAGCGAACGAAGGTCGCCGCAAGTCAGGTCTGTGACACGGCGGCCCTGCGCCGGCAGCCGCAGATTGAATGCAAATAATTGCTATCTTCGCCTCCGAATTAGTCAACCCACCTATGAAACGAATACTGTTATTGTTTGCGATCCTGATGTGCAGCAACGCGCTGTGCGATGCACAGGACCTGATCATCACCAAGAATGGAGACGAAATACAGGCAAAGATCCTGGAAGTCTCTCCGAAGACCGTCACCTACAAGAGATTCAGCAACCCCGACGGCCCCAACTTCGTCCTCAACACCTCAGACATCATAATGGTGAGATACGAGAACGGAGAAAAAGACATCTTCGACGAAGCCCCGACAATCAGCTACACAGTCGACGGAATCCACGAGGGAATGCGCTACAAAGAATACAAAGACCTCTACGACACAGCCTTCTACGTCCCCGACCTTTATGACCCGTACAGCCCCTTCTGGTCAGGCGTGGCATCGTTCTTCATACCCGGACTCGGACAGTGCATCTGCGGAGAATGGGAACGCGGACTGTTGATCTTCGGATCAAGCGTGCTGCTCGAAGCAGCCGTGCTCGGCTCAGTAGAACTGGCAGACATATCCACCTATGACGCCCACATCGTGACAGACCCCGGAACCCTGCTGGCCATCGCCTCGTCAGTCGGCCTGGCCGTACTGGAAATATGGAACATCTGCGACGCAGTCCATATGGCAAAAGTCAAGAATATGTACGTGCGGGACATCCTCTCGCAAAGAGCTGGCATCGACCTCAAACTCGAGCCGTTCCTGACATATTCGAAAGTCAACATAGCAGGCTACCAGCCCGCCGCAGGCCTCTCCCTGAAACTGACCTTCTAGCCATTTATGGAAGACGGGCTGCTGACGACGATACTCGCGGCTGCGATATTTGCAGTGATAATGTATTTCTTCCGGTTGCTGATGAACCGGATGAAAGGCAAGGTCGGCGAGAAAGTAGTAGCCAGGATGCTGGGCAGGCTGCCCGGGGATAAATACATCGTTCTGGACGACGTCACAGTCCCCACGCCCCGCGGCAGCAACCAGATCGACCACCTGATAATCTAAGTCTTCGGAATCTTCGTCCTCGAGACCAAGAACTACACCGGATGGATCTACGGCAGCGAGAGCGCTGAATACTGGACCCAGAACATCTACGGCAACAAGAACAAACTCTACAACCCCACATTCCAGAATGCCGGGCATATACGCGCACTGCGCAGAGTACTGAAAGACTTTGAGCCCCTGCCCTACATCTCCATAGTAGCATTCTCCGAAAAAGCAGACCTCAAAGTCAACGCGAAGCAAAGCCACGTAATCTACTGGGGACAGGTAGCCGACATCATCGGCAGTTATGACCGCGAGCGGCTGTCCTGGGAACAAGTCCTCGCAATCCGGGACTGCATCGAGAGCAACCGGCTCGAGCCAGGCCGCGCAACCAACCGCGAGCACATCCGCAACGTCCGCAAGGTCACTCATTTCACTACTATTATCACTTAAAACGGATATAAACGTTTAATCATCGATACATTCGATGATTAGATAATAATATTGCGACGAATAGTCTTTATAGTAATGAAATTATTACCTATTTTTGTGGAGGATTATAGATGCCAACTGTACTTGTAGTCGCAGGTTATATATTCAAGTTTTACTCAAATGACCATGAACCTATTCATATCCATGTTCTCAAAGATGGCCACAAGGCCAAATATTCACTATTTCCAGTCAAACTTATAGAAAACCTGGGATTTAAACCTACTGAGATTAAGCTGCACCTGTCAATTATTAAAGACAACCAAGATGCTATAGCAGAAAGCTGGAACCTATATTTCAACAAGAGCAAATAATATGATCACCATTAATAAAATATGGCTTACTGCAGACGCAGTATGGATTCAGGCCGAGGATGGCAGACAGGCGTGTGAGTACTTTTCAGACTATCCTCGTCTTCGCCACGCCAGCGCAGAACAGCGGCAGAACTTCAAAGCAGATGAATATGGCATCAACTGGCCGGACATTGATGAAGACTTGAGCTACGAAGGTTTCTTCCAGAAAAAAGAAAGGACAGACCTTTACAGAATCTTCATCTCCCATCCCGAACTCAACGCCTCAGCAATAGCCCGCAGGATGGGAATATCCCAAAGCTTGTTTGCACAATACATCAGCGGGATAAAAAAACCATCCAAGGCACGCCTGGCCAAGATATACGCAACGCTTCACAATATCGGAGAAGAATTGATGTCCATAGGATCCGTAGCATAAATGGCTATGTCCTCCTACTTTTGAGCCGTAAGATTTTTTATTCATAGTACCATGGCACAATATCCCTGCGAAAACTGCAAGTTCAGAGCCCACTACGACAAAAGCCCTAAATCAGCCCTCGGCCGCATCTGGCGCTGGCACATCAACTTCTGCCCCGGCTTCAAGGCCTACTTCACCAACCAGGACGACGAAACCAAAGCCGCCCTCCGGGAGAAGTACAACTTCCAGAAATACAAATAGCAAGTGAGAAAAGAATATTCCAAGTCTGCAAGTCTCGCAATCATCGCCCTCATCTACGGAATAGCCATAGCAGCCGGCGCCCTCGTCTTCGACAGGCTCATCCCCTCTATGCCCGAAATCTGGGCACTGTTTGCAGCAGACGTCATTGCCACAGTCATAGTATGGGGCTTCGGCCTTGTATATGAAAACGTATCGGTCTATGACCCGTACTGGAGCGTAGCCCCGCCGGTGATATTCACCCTGTGGGCCTTCTTCAAAGGCAGCGTCTCCCTCCCGGTCATCCTGCTGCTGATCGCAACATGGTACTGGGGCATCCGCCTCACCGGCAACTGGACCTGGACCTTCAAGGGAATGGGCCACGAAGACTGGCGCTACACCCGCTACCGCACCACCCAGTCCCCCGCCCTTTTTCAACTGACCAATTTCTTCGGACTCAATATGATGCCGACCGTGCTTGTATTTGCCTGCATGGTTCCGGGGCTTCGCCTCTACGAAACATCGGCAGCCGCAAATATCCTCACCTGGCTTGGCTTTGCGATGTGCCTGACGGCAGTGACCATCCAGCTGGTTTCAGACACCCAGAGCCACCGGTTCAGGGAAGCCCATCCCGGTCAGCCCTGCAACGCCGGCCTGTGGAAGCACGGACGCCATCCCAACTACTTCGGCGAAATCCTGATGTGGTGGGGCGTCTGGACGATGTATGCCTCCATCTATGGCTTCGACCTGCTGGTTCTCTGCCCAGTGGCGATGACAGCCCTGTTCCTGTTCATCAGCATACCGATGATGGAACGCCGCCAGCTCGCGAACAAGCCCGCATATGCCGAATACCGCAAGGAAACAAGAATCCTGATCTAGCCTTTTTTACCCTATCACCCACTTGCTGCCGGGGATGAACGAGATGAGCTTAGTCGTCACGGCGCAGCAGATGTATGTGGCAACCGCGATGAGCGGGATGGCCAGCCACATCGGCACAAGCGGATTGGCAGTGTCGCCGCCAACCACCAGCATCGAGATCGGGATGAGGAAAAGCATATGCATAAGATACATTCCGTAAGAACGCTTCGATATGTTCGTGACCAGAGAGGGAGCCTCCTTGCGCTCGATGCAGGAGAACACCAGGAACAGGCCGAAAGTAGAGACAAGCAGGTTCGGCATACAGAACTCCCAGGCCCATTCGATGTCAGGAGTAGGCATCGGCACGCCCGGAGTCCCTTTCTGCCAGAAAGACAGGAAAGTAAAGGCAGAGCCCAGCAGGAAGCAGGTCCAGCCCACCGTCAGACGACGCTTGCGGTTCCAACCCAGATGCACGCGGATGTAGTGAGCCATCACCAGGTAGCCCAGATAGCCCGAGCAGTACCACAGAGCCGTGAAGCCGTTCCAGAAACACTCGCCCCAGAGCTCGCTGGTGATGAAACGGTGTATCCAGGGAATGAAAGTCGACAGCGCGAACAGAGCCAGGAAGATGCGTTCGTCCTTGGCGGAAGCCTTCTCCAGCCAGGGAGAAACCACAGGAATGATCAGGTATATGCCGATTAGCGGATACATAAACCACAGGTGCCCGCCCGTAGAAGGGAAATTGAACGGCAGCATCTTGAGGTCGTGCAGGCCGTCCTCCCAACTCATCCATCCAAACAGCGGAGGCAGGATGCAGTAGAGCACCATAAATATCAGCATCGGCGGCAGGATGCGCAGGAAACGGCGCTTGTAGAAACCGGCCATCGTCTGGCCAGGCTTCATCGGGACAAGCAGGAAAGCCGACACTATCATAAACAGAGGGACGCAGGTACGGGCGATGAAACCGTCGTAGAAAGCCACCCAGAAGCGGGCGGCCTCGTTGGGCACGAGAGCCATATCGGTGGCAAGGCCGAAACCTCCCCCGCCGTAGAAGCACTCGCTGGAGTGAACCAGCATCACCAGGAAACACGCGGCCACACGGATGTAGTCGAGAAACACAATGCGGTTGGAATCGTTCATGAGAGTGACATTTTCCGCTAAGGTAACAAACAATTGGTTAACTTAGTGGAGCAATAATCCCAATATGAAAAGAATCATCACCACACTGCTGCTGACCGTGCTGGCACTCGGAGCCTGGGCGCAGGGACTGTCCCCGCTCGAGCAGGTCAAGGCCGACCCCAGGAAAGCCTACGGCAATGACTACCCCTACAAACTGGAGAAGCACGAGCTGACACGCGCGCCCCGCGGCTACAAGGCATTCTACATCAGCCATTACGCCCGCCACGGCTCGAGATACTACTGGAACGAGACGCTCTACAAGCAGCTCGACACCCTGATGACACAGGCCCACGACAAGAAGCTGCTGACCGCGGAGGGAGAAGCCTTCTACAGCAAGTTCATGGCAGCCAAGGACGAGCTGATGACCGGCATCAGCGAGCTCACCCAGCTCGGATGGGAGCAGCACCAGTGGATAGCCCGCAATATGTACAACTCCTTCCCCGAAGTGTTCCGCAAGGGCGGCAACGTCTCCGCCATATCGTCGCTCTCAGGACGCTGCGTCATCAGTATGTCGGCATTCTGCCAGGAGCTCACCCAATGCAATCCCAAGCTCGAGATCCGCGAGCAGTCATCCCGCTTCACGCTCGATGCAGTCGTGCCCAACGACAGCGAGAACCCCATAAAGCACGACTATCCCCAGGCCACGCCTAAATATGAAAAGAACAAAGACCGCTTCACAGACAACGACAACCTCAGGGAAAAGATAGTACAGCGCGTGTTCGTCAGCACAGAAGGGCTCCCCGGCAACCCCAACAGCATTGCCGGCAACCTCATCAACCTCTACACCTCCCTTCCCAACATATACCACGAAGGAATGATGGGCGGCATCATCACCGACCAGGAAATAGCAGACCGCTGGGAAGCGTCCAACCTCGGCTCGTACTCCTGGGTGTTCTCCCACAAGTATGAGATGATTCCCATAATGCAGGACATCCTCGCCAAGGCACAGGCAGCCATCAACGGCAGCAGCGACCATCTGGCGGACCTGCGCTTCGGCCACGACAGCTGCATCGGCCCGCTCACGGTGCTGATGGGCATCAACGGCGCCGACCGCGACCCCGAGGACCCCTACGAAGTGAAGAACTGCTACCAGAACTGGCAGACCTGCAAGGCCTGCAACATCCAGCTCATATTCTATCGCGGCCGCAAGGGAGCCGACGACATCCTCGTCAAATGCCTGCTCAACGGCGCCGAAGCCTCCCTCCCGGTGGCGACCGATATGTTCCCCTACTACCGATGGAGCGACGTGCGCGACTTCTACACCGCCCGCTGCAACAGCCTGCACTGGTAATGCAGGAGATTATTTTGTAAATTTGATGGATCAAACATAAACGCTAGACAGATGAAAAAGATACTTCTCGTATGCTGCCTGCTCCTCGCCATAGGAGCCACGGCCAACGCACAGCAGCGGCAGCAGCAACAGCAGAAACCCAAAGTGCTCAACCTCGAACGCTACGCCCAGTCGAACAAAGACCTCGTCTACACCACCGGTCCCCGCGTGGTACTCTTCGGCGACTCCATCACCGACAACTGGGCCAGGATGCGTCCCGGCTTCTTCGTGGAGCACGGCTTCGTGGGCCGCGGCATCAGCGGCGAAGTGACCGCCCAGATGCTGCTCCGTATGAGAGCCGACGTCATCGACATCCAGGCATCGACGATGGTCCTGCTGGCAGGAATAAACGACATTGCCGAGAACCTCGGCGACGAATATAACGAAGACGCCACCTTCTCCAACATCCAGAGCATGGTGGAACTCTGCTGGATGAACGGCATCCGTCCCGTGATCTGCTCCCTGCTGCCTTCATACTCCTTCTTCTGGAGGCCCGAAGCAAAGAACCACCTGCAGAAAGTCGAGAGCCTCAACGCCCGCCTGCAGGAATACTGCGGCCGCCACGGCATCACCTACGTCAACTACCACGACGCCCTGCTGAGTTCCGACGGTCACAAGATCGACACTAAGTTTGCTGACGACACCGTACACCCCAACGACGCCGGATATGAAATAATGGAAGACCTCCTTCTGAAGGCCCTCGGATACAAATAGGATATTATGACAGACGAAGCTTGCACAATGATAATCGTCGGCTCGAAGCAGATGGCCGACGGCTCTATGATATCCGCCCGCTCAGATGACTCCAGAGCAATAAGGGCAACCCGCCTGGCCTGGTATCCAGCAGGCAAGGGCCCTGAAGAATTCGTAGCGCTCGACAGACCTTTCCGCTGCCCGCTGCCTCCCACAAGACGCGCTTTCAGCGCCCTTGAAAGAGCCGACCTCCCCTACCACTGGGGCGAAGCCGGATTCAACGACGCAGGCGTGGGAATGAGCTCCACCGAGACCATCTTCTCAAAGGAAGAAGTCCTCGCCCTCGACCCCTACGTGCATGAAGGAATCGCAGAGAACTGCGTGTTCCAGATAGTTCTCCCCTACATCTCCACAGCCCGCGAAGGCGTGCTGAGGGTAGGCGGACTGATAGAAAAATACGGCAGCGCCGAAGGCTTCGGAATAGCCTTTATGGACGAGAATGAAACCTGGTATCTCGAGAACGCAGGCGGACACCGCTGGCTCGCCAAGAAGATGCCCGAAGACAAATACTTCGTGTCGGGCAACCAGGGCCGCTACCGCGAGTATGACCCGAAGGAAGACCTCGCATCGGCCGACCTCGTGGAGTGGGCCCGCGAGCATAAGCTCTTCACAGGCAAGTTCGACTTCCACGAGGCCTACTGCCTCGAGTGCAAGAACGACAAGAGCTACAACTACCCCCGCGTGTGGTATCTGCAGCATATGTTCACCCCGTCGGTAAAGACCGACGTGAATGTCAACGACTTCCCTGTCTACCAGAAAGCAGACCGCATGCTGACCGTCGAGGACATCAAGAAAGCCTTCCGCTCGCACTACAACGGCACGGAGCACGACCCCTACCTGCACTGCAACCCGAAGGAGCCCTACCGCCCAATATCGATATTCCGCACCATCAACACCCACATCCTCCAGGTAAGGCCCGGCCTGCCCAAGGAGATAGGCAGGCTCGACTATATGGCCGAGGGAATGGCCGACCTCAGCGTCTACCTTCCCCTCTACCAGGGAGTCACCTCCTATCCCAAGGCTTACGGCGTCGGCCGCAAGTTCTCGCAGAAAAGCTCGGCCTACTGGACCTTCCGCAAGGTGGCCGCGCTCGGAATGACCGACTACAACAAGTTCGCTCCCATCATCAAGAAGCGCTATGCGAAGTTCGAGGCCGATATGGCGGCAAGCCAGACGAAGCTCGAAGCTGCCTTCCTCAAGATGTGCAAGGGCCACGAGGACGCTCCTGCCGAAGCCATAAGCCTGCTCCAGAAATGGTCCGACAAGTGGCTCACCAAGGCCCTGGGGGTAGCCTCGGACCTCGAGGAGAAACTCTTCACCGAGCTCACCAAGGACATCGAGGAGAACTACTACTTCCACGGAGCATAGTGCTGCTCCAGGAAAAAGAAAACGGCCGGACAATCATCCGGCCGTTTTTCATTTATTACTGTCTGCTAATGTCTCTTCTTGAAGGTGAAGAAATATCCGACGCCCAAGCGCACTGAGAACGAATGGGTGGGATCAACCTCGAAGTTCTCGTAGAAGGCCTTGGTATTCTCGGGCAGGAGGCCGTAGTCGAAGCCGGCGAACAGCTTCATATGATTCCAGACCTCGAGGCCCACTGTGACGCCCAGGTCACAGTTGAACAGCTTGTTGTAGCCCAGGTCTTTCGGATGGATCTTGTCGCCAAGATTCACGCCGTACACGGGACCGTACCAGTCGTTGGTCATAACCCAGCGCATCGACGGTCCGAGGTCGAAGAAGAAATTGATGTTGTCTCCGGCAGGCCTCGTGAGACCGAAGTGGATGGGAAATTCCATCGAGTTGGTGTAGTAATAGAACGTATCCGGGCTGGTGGCCTTGCTCTTGTAGCTCGAACTCTCGAAACGGGGAGCGAACGACGCATACGTTCCGTTGTTCATTATATAGCGCACCTGCAACTCTCCGAAATAGCCGGGAGCGAAGGTCGCGTTCTTGTTGGTGTCACCACCGAGCACTCCGCCGGAGTTGGCGCCTATCGAGATCTGTGCGTTGGCCGTGAACACGCCGGCAAGCAGTGCGAAGGCCAATATCATCAACTTCTTCATCAGATATTCGTTTGAATGTGGAGCAAAAATAGCAATAATCGTGCTCATCTGCAAAGGAGGCCGCTACAGCTTGGTGAAGCGCGCGGTCCAGCCTCCGCCGGGAGCCATATGGATGCTCATCGTATGACTTGCTGCAGACACCGATATGGTCTTGAACTCGTGGACGAAGTCGCGGGCGGTACGGTCGGCATTCGGGCCGTCGCGGAAGATCTCCACCTGATAGCTTCCTGCGGGCAGGAAGGCGCTCAGGTCAAGTTCGAGATCGCGTGCGTCCCAGTCGGTCATCGCACCCACATACCAGGCCCCGCCCTTGCTGCGGGCTATTGCGGCATAGTCGCCGATGGCTCCGTCGAGAGCCACGGTCTGGTCCCAAACGGTAGGTATGGAAGCCATCCATTTCAGACAAACCGGCTCGGCGAGATAGCTTGTCGGAGCGTCGCAAAGCATTGTCAGAGGAGCCTCGAAGATGACGTATTCAGCAAGCTGGCGGCAGCGCGTGCCCTGGCTCATCGGCTCGCTGTTGACCGGACGGTAGTTGCGGCGTGTGGCGTTGCGCATCGCTCCCTGGGTGTAGTCGAGCGGACCGGCGAACATCCTTATGAACGGGATCTGCACATCGTAGGTCACCTGGTCTACAGTGGCCTGAGCCCATTTCATCTGCTCGAGACCGGCAACGCCCTCGTGGTTGATCACGTTCGGATAGGGACGCTGAAGGCCGCTGGGCTTGAAGGCGCCGTGGAAGTCCACCAGCAGGTGGTAGCGGGCGGCAGTCTCTGCCACGCGGGTGTAGAAGTCCACCATAAGCTGGTCGTCGCGGTTCATGAAGTCGATCTTGAAACCCTTCACTCCCATTTCTGAGAAGTGCTTGCAGATGCCCTCCACGTCGCGGTCCATAGCATAGTAGCCGGCCCAGAGGATGATGCCCACGCCCTTTGAGTTGGCGTAGCGTACGATCTCGGGAAGGTCTATCTCAGGGATAATCTGATAGAGGTCGGCCTGCAGGTTCACAGCCCAACCCTCGTCGAGGATGACATATTCGATGCCGTTGGCGGCTGCGAAGTCTATGTAATACTTATATGTCTGGGTATTGATGCCGGCTCTGAAATCCACGCCGTGGATGTTCCAGTCGTTCCACCAGTCCCAGGCCACCTTGCCGGGCTTCACCCAGCTCCAGTCTACATCGGCTGCCGGACGGCTGAGTTCGTAGACGAGGTCGCTGTCGAGCAGCTGGCTGTCTTTCTGTGCCACGGCCACGATGCGCCAGGGCAGGGATGCTCCGGCGGGTTGTTTGGCGATATAGTCTTCGGTGGTGCGCACGATGCCCTGAAGCTTGTTGTAGCCGTCCTGCTCGATGAGCTTGGGATAGGGAGCGAACAGGCCGCCGAGGGCCGCTCCGCCGAGGTGTTTGAGATACATTCCGGGATAGTCCAGCAGGTCGGACTCAGTGATGTTCACCCTCCAGCCGTTGGCCATCTTGAAGGATACAGGAAGGAAGGCCTTCTCGCCCTGCTTCCAGGCGCTCAGGGGATGGATGTCATAATAGGCCTCGAAACTGTTGAGGAAGGGGTCGCGGGGAGAGTCCTGCTTCACATAGGGAACCGTGGCCTCGACATCCTCGGCGAAGCGGAACTCTGCCTGCTCGTCACGCACGATGAAGTCTTTCTTCGAACGGGAGACGAAGCGCCAGGCGATGCCGGCGTCATAGGCGCGGAAAACCACGTCGAAGGTCTTGTATCGCAGAGTCAGCTCGTTGTATTTCTCCTTGACCTCGGCGCGCTTGTAGACGTGAGCAGCGAAGCTGCCGTCAACGGAGCGGCGCAGTGCCTTCTCGAAGCGTACGGCTCCGTCATAGGCGGTTCCGTCGGCCAGCTGCACTGAGAGTGTGGAAGGAGCCATCACGGGAGTTCCCTTGAAGGACAGCTGGTAGCTGATCTGTGGAGCTGCCTGGACGTCGAGCGAGAGCTGTCCGTCGGGAGAGCTGAGTTGGAAAGAGCGCGGCGCTGCCGCGGCAGAAAAAGCGACAGTCAGCAGTACGGTCGCCAGAGCGATGAATCTTTTCATAGCGGAATGTTATTTTTCGAAATGCTGATAATCTTTCAGGCTGGTCCAGGCCCCTCCCCAGGTGAAACCGTGGGCGATGAAGAGCTTGTAGGCCAGGTCGTCCCTGTCAATCTTGTAGGGATAGTCGCCATTGCGGTCGACATAAGCCTCCGCGGTGGAAGGCTGGATGACGGTCTTTCCGTTGTTGGTCTTGACATAGGGGTTATAGAGCGGATTGAGGTCCACCGCCAGGCCTTTGGCGTGGTTCGACAGCTTCGTGCTTCCGGCTATCGCGCGGTAGCAGAACGAAGAGCTGTTGTTGGCCCTCATCGAGCTCTCGTCGTCGGCACCGTACTCGTCGATGCGCACCATCCTCTCAATGGGATAGCCCTGGTGGTAGAGCTCGCGGAAGATGTCGATCAGGTCGGCAGCGATGGCCTTGTTGCAGACCATCTCGCCGCAGAGCGTGTCGCGGTCGAGATTGACGTGCAGAACCCTGATGCAGCGCAGCTCCTCGGTGCTGATGAGCGCTCCGCTGGCAGGATACGAGCCGCCGGCGACCATCGATGCCTTCAACGCGCTGTCGATGGGCATCACGGCGAAGCAGTTCTCCTCCCCTCCCCAGCTGTCGATCACCGAAGCCGTGACGGTGCTGCCCGCAACCCACTCCTGCCGGGGCGCTGCCTCAGGTTCCGAGGAGTCACGGTTGCAGTCCGACACCACGCCGGCGCCGAGCAGTACGGCAAGCAGCAGCCTTATCATTTGGCGAGACGGGTAACCGTTACGTTGCGGAACTCAAGCGGGCCGCCTTCGCTCTGAAGCGCGAAGTAGCCTTCGGTAAAGTTCTTGTTGGTCACGTGGTTCTGGTGAACTCCGTTGATGGTGATGTCCACGCCGCCGTCACTGGTGACCACGATCTCTGCAAGGTTCCACTCACCGTCGGCTTTCTCGCTTGAGTCTGCCGCCTTGCGTACCATAGGAAAACGGGGACGCTCTGCTCCTTCGGGAACGTCGAGCTCCTTGACGTCAGAGCCGCCGAGCAGCACCACGTCACCTGCAGAACCAGCCTTGAGCTGGCACTCGATGGCATTCGGCCAGGCGAGCAGGCCGTCCTGCACGAGGCTGAAGATGCCGCTGTTGGTACCCTGGCCTACCCAGCGCCACTCAGCGCGGAGCACGCAGTCGGTGAACTTCTCGTTGGTGCGCATAAAGCCGAAGGGATTGCCGGCTATTCGGATGTTGCCGTCCACAACGCTGAAAACGTCAGTGGGGGCTACTGCGGGATCGTTGACAAAGAGGGTCCAGCCTTCGAGGTCCTTGCCGTTGAACAGCTGTATGACTTCTGGTTTCTGGCTGCAGGATGTTGCAAGAACAAGCAGCATTGCTGCGATGAATGATAACTTTCTCATAACGTATTTAATAATGATTTCTTTTCGTGATTGGCGATGAGCCTCTGGTATTCCTCGTAGACATCGTCGACCACCTGGTCCCAGGTGCGGTAGATGTCGCGGAAGGCACCTTCAGAGACCTTCAGGTAATAGGCTTCGTTCGAGAGGATGTCCATTATCTTCTGAGCGTAGGCGTGCTCGTCGGCGTCGGCCAGGAAGCCGTTGACATCTTCGGTCACGTTGCCGGCAGTGCGGGCGCCGCGCAGGAACAGCGACGGGGTGCTCTGGCAGGCAGCCTCGATCTGCACCAGCGAGTTGGCGTCGTAGAGCGAGGGGAACAGGAACAGCTTGGCGCGGCTGTAGATCTTCTCGAGCATCGACTTTTCCTTCACCAGGCCGCAAAGCACCACATCCTCGTTGAGCTCCAGCTCAGTCACGAGAGCCTTGAGCTTCTCCTCGTCCTGGCCCTGGCCCACGAACAGCATCTTGAAGCGCAGGCCCTTGTCCTTGACTATCCTGAGGGAACGCACGAGGAAATCGATGTTCTTGATGAAGTTGATGCGGCCCACGAACAGCAGCACGAGGTCGTCAGGGTCGAGCCCGTATTTCTCGTTGACGTCGGCCGCCGCCAGGGCGCGGTCAAACACCGGCATGTGGTCGGTGGCGTTCTGCTTCACCTTGCAGGGAGCCGTGAGGGCATATTCGTGTATGTAGAGCTGGCGCACTGCTTCGTTCACCGTCCAGCACTCGTCGCAGCCGTTGAAGATGCTCATTATGGTCATCATGGCGAGATTGACAGTAGACTGCAGCTTCAGCGTGCGCTCGAAATCCCGCTTGTACTGGGAGTGGATGGTCGCAACCACCGGCACGTCCTTCAGACGGGCGTAGTTCAGACCTATCAGGCCTATTGAGAACGGCGAATGGATATGCACCAGGTCGAGCTTGCTGCGGATGATGGCAGCCTCGAAGGCCGGGTCGAAATATGGCATCGGCACCGAGTAGTCGAAATTCCTGAAGTTGATGGTATTGCACCTTTCTACCGGGTATGGCACCCTGATATCGCTCTCCTTGCCAATGCCGGGAGCGAAAACCGTCACATCGCATTTCTCCACAAGCCTGCGGGCATAGCTGTCCACAACCTTGATGACACCGTCCACCATCGGATAGTAAGCATCAGTAAACAATCCAATTCTCATAATCCTTTTTTCTTTAACAAAACCCTGAATTTGCTCGGCGGCATTCCGATCCTCTTCTTGAAGGACGAGTGGAAAGCCTGCCTGTTGTTGAAGCCGCAGTTCTCGCCTATGGCCTCCACTGTGTAGATGGCATTTGCCGGATCGCTGAACAGGGACACCGCCTTTGTGACGCGGTAATTATTCAGGAATGTCGGGAAGTTGCAGCCGAACACGTCGTTGATGAAATGGGACATGCGGGCCTTAGTGGTACCTGCCATTTTTGCAAGCGATTCTATCGACAGATTCTTGTCGAGATATATCTCTTTTTCTTCGAACAGCACCCTGAGCTCCTCGAGAAGCCTTGCGTCAACTTCGTCACATACCTTGGCGCTGTCGAAATCATAATCGTAGTTGAGAACTTCCGGGATGGCCTGCGCCTCGGCGCTCTTGGAGAGCAGGTTGCGGAGTTTGCGGCGGGTGTCGAAATACAGAAGGGCGAAAACCGCGGCAACGGCTGCGAAGATGACGGCAAGGGCGTTGTACTTCATCCACTCAGGCCAGATGCTTATTGCGGCCAGAAGAGCCAGGAACAGCATCACGTATATTATGGTTTTCGCTTTCTGCGACATTGTCCGGATATGCTTTATCCTGCTAATTTACCCATTTTATCCTTTGCAGAAATTTATTTTTACGTAAAAAGTTCAAATGGTTACACCGCGCACCCAATCCTTACCGATTCGGACGGCTTTTATCTCAAAGTTTTGTATCTTTGAAAATTATTGATTCAAAATTAAGTATGGCAAAATTCAACATAAGCGGAATACAGCAGGTCGGCGTCGGCTGCGAGAATTTCTACGAAAGCTGGCAGTGGTACATCGACCATTTCGGTGCGAACGTCCGCATCCTCGAAGACGACACAGTGGCCGAGAGGATGCTGCCCTACACCGGTGGAAAGGCCCAGAAGCGTCACGCCTGCATAGCAGTGAACCTCCAGGGCGGCAGCGGTTTCGAAATCTGGCAATACTCAGAGCGCAAGCCCAGTCCTGTACCCTTCGACATCGCCGTGGCTGACACCGGAGTCTTCGGAGCCAAGCTGCGCAGCAACGACGTAGCCGCATTCCACAAGGAGCTCAGCGCCTCATACGACGCTGTCGGCCCGCTCTCGAAAGCACCCGACGGCAAACCCACGTTCTGGATCAGGGACCCCTGGGGCAACCATTTCCAGGCAGTGGAAGACAGTTATGTATTCATCGACCAGGGACGCCACAACGGCGGTGTGTGCGGAGCAGTCATCGGAGTGACCGATATGGACAAGGCCGTGACTTTCTACTCCGAAGTGCTCGGATATGACAAGGTGCTTTACGACCAGACAGACAAATTCGAAGACTGGAGCATTATGCCGGGCAGCGAAGGACGTTTCCGCAGAGTCCTGCTCGCCCCGTCGAAACCTCAGAAAGGTGCGTTCAGCGCTATGTTCGGCAGCAGCACCATCGAGCTTGCAGAGCCGCTCGACCGCAAGCCCCGCAAGATCTTCGAAGGACGCTACTGGGGCGACCCCGGTTTCATCCAGGTATGCTTCGACGTCACCGGAATGAGAGCCCTGGGCGAGTTCTGCGCTTCGAAGGGCCACCCCTTCACCGTGGACAGCTGCCCCAACGACGAGCGCTTCGATATGGGCGAGGCCTCAGGCCACTTCACCTACATCGAGGATCCTGACGGAACCCTCATCGAATTCGTGGAAACACAGAAAATACCCGTGCTCAAAAAGCTCGGCCTCTATATAGATATGACTAAACGCGACCCTCTCAAGCCTCTGCCAAAATTCCTGTTCCGGCTTATGGGTCTCACAAAAATCAAAACCTTACAATAATGAAAGACATATTCGACAGGATCAAAGAATCGACAGGCGGCCCTATCGGCCAGTACAGAGAAATCGCCGAAGGTTATTACTCATTCCCCAAGCTTGAAGGCGAAATCGGCCCTCATATGCGCTTCAACGGCGAAGACGTGCTTTGCTGGAGCCTCAACAACTACCTTGGCCTCGCCAACCACCCCGCAATCCGCAAGATCGATGCGGAAGCTTCTGCAAGATGGGGCCTCGCCTACCCGATGGGAAGCCGTATGCTCACCGGCAACACCTCTCTCCACGAGCAGCTTGAAAAGGAACTCGCGGAATTCGAGCACAAGGAAGCCGCTTTCGAGTTCAACTTCGGCTATCAAGGCATCGTTTCGACCATCGACTCTCTCGTGAGCCGCCACGACGTCATCGTGTTCGACGCCGAGGCACACGCCTGTCTTCTCGACGGCAAACGCCTCCACACCGGAAAGTCATTCTCATACAAGCATAACGACATCGTAAGCTGCGAGCAGAAGCTCAAGGTTGCCACCCAGATTGCCGAAGAGCAGGGCGGCGGCGTGCTTCTTATCACCGAAGGCGTGTACGGTATGACCGGAGCCCTCGGAATCCTCGACCAGATCTGCGCCCTCAAGAAGAAATACAAATTCCGCATCCTCATCGACGACGCCCACGGTTTCGGCGTGATGGGTCCGACCGGCCGCGGCACCAGCGAGCATTTCGGAGTGATGGACGAGGTCGACATCTACATCGGAGCATATGCCAAGTCAATGGCCATCATCGGTGGCTTCGTTGCCAGCGAGAAGCCCATCATCGACTTCCTCAAATACAACATGCGCTCACAGATCTACGCCAAGTCGCTGCCTATGCCCATCGTAGAGGGCTGCCTCAAGCGTCTTGAGATCATCCGCTCGGCCGAAGGCGACGAACTCCGCAAGAAACTCTGGACGGTTACCCGCCGCCTGCAGAACGGCTTCCGCGAAATGGGCTTCGACATCGGTCCTGCAGAGGCCTGCGTAACTCCCGTACAGATCCACGGCGGTGAATACCAGGCAATGAACATGGCTCTCGAGCTCCGTGAGAAGTACCACATCTTCTGCTCAGTGGTCATCTACCCTGTCATCCCGAAAGGAATGGTCATCTTCCGCATCATCCCGACCGCCGCACACAGCATCGAGGACGTGGACTACACCCTCAACGCTTTCCGCGAGATCAAGGAAAACCTCGCAAAGGGCAAATACGACCATCCCGTTCCCGACCTTAAAACACTTCTGCACAAATAATGAGCAACAAGTATAAACTTATATGCACTGCCTGCGGCGCTGACTGCGGCGACTTCTCTGACTGGTTCGCTCACGACCAGAAATGCAGCTGCGGCTGCCAGAGGGCCGAGGCCGTCTACAACTCCGACTACAGCAAGCTGTTCGAAGGCGAAGGCTTCGAAGACAGCCTTTTCCGCTATTTCGACTTCCTTCCGCTCGAGGACCGCGCCAACGTGGTTTCCTGCGGCGAAGGCGCCGAGCCCATCGAAGAATGGGATTTCCTCGAGAATTACGCAAAGGAGAAACACGGAGTAGACTGCAAGGTCTTCGTGGTCCGCAACGACCTCAACGGCGGCAGCGGCACTTTCAAGGACATAGCGGCAGCTCTCGGAGCGTCCATCTTCAAGGAGAAGGGCGTGAAGAATTTCTGCCTTGCATCGACTGGCAACGCAGCCACGGCGTTCAGCCGCTACTGCGCTCAGGCCGGCGTCACCTTCGACGTGTTTATGCCTAACGACGTGTGCAAGGACACCGCCGACACCATCCGCTCCCACGGCCAGATACTCCATATCTCCCAGGGCGGTTACGGTGCAGCGAAGAAGGAAGCCGCCGACTTCCACGTCAGGGAGAACGTGCTCATCTCAGCCGGCAACATCGACCCCATCCGTGTAGAAGCCAAACGCACGATGGCCTTCGAGTTCCTCCGCCAGCTGGGCAAGATGCCCGACGTGTTCTTCCAGGCGGTAGCCGGAGGCACAGGCCCCATCGCCCTCGACAAAGGAGTCCGCGAACTGCAGAAATACTACGACAAGAACATAAAGATGCCGCGCCTGATCCTCGCCCAGCAGGACACCTGCGACCCTATGGTCAGGGCCTGGGAGAAGGCGACTGCCGAGAACTTCCCCAAAGGCTGGGAGAAGGACTTCCCCACCGTTATCCCGCAGACCAAGATTTCGATCCTGTCGGCCGGCACTCCGGGTATGTATCCCGTAGTGGCCCCGATGGTACGCGCCACCAAGGGCGGTTTCGTAAGGGTTCAGGAATCTGAGCTTGCAGGTCTCGCCAAGAAAATCCAGGAGCAGACCGGAGTCATCTTCGGACCGGCTTCGATGGTTTGCTTCGCAGGCTTCTATCAGGCTCTCGCACAGAATATGATCCATCAGGGTGAAACCATCCTGCTGAACATCGGCGAAGGCAGCGAAAGGGCCCGCTGGTTTGCAAAGGAAGTGGAGGAATGCAAATGAACGTCTGGATCACTGGAGCCTCTTCAGGCATAGGACAGGCCACTGCATACAGCTTTGCATCTAGGGGTCACCGCGTGATACTCACCGCCCTCGACGCTCCCGAACTCTACACTACTGCGGAAGAATGCAAGAAGAAAGGCGCTCCCGACGTGAAGTGCCTTCCTGCCAACCTCCTTGAGACCAAGGACATCCCGGCTCTCGCAGAGCAGGCCTGGAACGCCTTCGAAGGCGGAGTCGACGTGCTCTACTGCAACGCAGGCATCAGCCAGCGCACCAATGTCATCGACACCGACGAGGCGATGATACGCAAGATAATGGAGCTGAACTACTTTTCCCCCGTACTGATGGCCAAGGAGATTCTCCCGAGGATGCTCGCAAGGAAACCCAAGGACGGCATCCGCGGGCAGATAGCAGTGACCACCAGCATCAACGGACGCTTCGGCTTCCCGCTGCGCTGCACCTACAGCTCTTCGAAGCACGCCCTCTACGGCTTCTTCGAGACTCTGGCAGCCGAGTACTACGACCAGGGAATACGCGTAACCATCGTGTGTCCCGGCCGTGTGCAGACCAACATCTCGTTCTTCGCCCTTGAGAAAGGCGGCAAGCAGCACGGCAAGCTCGACGCCGGCCAGGCATCGGGCCTTCCCGCCGACAAGGCCGGAGAAAAGATCTGCAAGGCCATACTCAACCGCAAGAGAGAGGTGCTCGTAGGCCGCAAGGAACTGCTGATGGTCTACATAAAGAGGTTCTTCCCGGGCCTCTGCGCGAAGCTCAGCAGGAAGATCGAACCTATGTAATCAGAGATATATCTCAGGAATCTATCCTCGACATCAGACGTTCTGCACAGGCGTTTGCATTGTCGAGGATTTCTTGTTCTCCCTCGACCTTGCGCCCGCGCATCACGATGCGTCCGTCGCAGATGAGAGTGTCCACGCAGGAACTGTTGGCAGAATAGACCAGGTTGGCCTCGAAGTCATAGTTGGGCGTGAACCAGACATTGTTCATATCGATGAGCGCGATGTCGGCCAGCCTTCCCTCCTCTATCTTTCCGGCATTGAGACCAAGGGCCTTGGCCGCGTTCTCGGAACCTATCTTCAGGAGCGTCTCCAGAGGAATGGCCTCCGGATTCCTGCGCCAGGCCTTCTGGACTATCGCCGCTGTCTTGAGGGCCTCGAGCATATCGAGGTTGTTGGAGCTTCCGCAGCCGTCGGTGCCGAGGGTGACGTTGGCTCCGGCAGCCATCAGTTCCTCCATCGGGAACTTGTAGCCGCTGGCTATCTTGAGGTTGCTGTTGATGTTGTGCACTGCGGTCACGCCGTAGGCTCCCATAAGTTCGATGTCGTGGGGGCTCAGCCAGAGGCTGTGGGCGGCAATCACACGGTCGCTAAGGATGCCGAGACTCTCGCAGTATTCCACCGGAGAGCAGCCCCAGTCGCGCTGTGCGTCGAGGATCTCCTGCTCCGTCTCGCAGAGATGGATGTGCAGCAGCAGGTTGTTCTGCTCGGCGAACATTGCGGCGAAGCGCATATTGTCCTCGCATACCGTATAGGGAGCGTGCACTGACACGGCGAACATATTGAGGGAAGAGAACGACTGCGACTTTTCGAAGGCGCGGAGCAGAGCCCGGCGTTCCTTCTCGGCCTTCTCCATATTGCCGTTGTCCAGCATACAGTAGGAATGGACTCCTCGGATGCCCATCTCGTCGCAGGCACGTGCTGCTATGTCCACGCCCCAGTACATATCGTTGAAGCAGGTAGTTCCCGTCTTGATCATCTCCAGGCAGGCCAGCTTGTTGCCCCAGTAGAGGATTTCCTCATCGATGTGCGCCTCGATCTTCCAGATGTACTGCAGCCACGGATGCAGCTTCATGTCTTCCTTGGCGCTGCGGGTCATCGTCATCGCGGCGTGGGTGTGCATATTGATGAAGCCGGGGATTGCGGCCATACGGCTGCAGTCGATGACTTCTGCGCCGGGGGCTTCGATGCCGTCGGCGATTTTCGCTATGATGTTGCCGCTTATCAGGATGTCGGTGCGGCGGCCGTGAGTATATACGTTCTTAAGAAGGATCTCGCTCATAAGGATGGCAATTTACTCAAAAATCTTCTGAATCATTCAGCCTTGCGGCATATTTTCTCCACTTCTCGATGAGAGCCTGCATATCGGCAGGGATCTCGCTGTCGAAGAAAACCTCCTTGCGGGTGGTAGGATGGACGAAGCCCAGCGTCTTGGCGTGGAGGGCCTGGCGGGGCATAATCGCAAAGCAGTTGTCGATGAACTGCTTGTATTTCGTGTAGAGGGGGCCCTTGAGCACGCGGTCTCCGCCGTAGCGGTCGTCGTTGAACAGCGGGTGGCCGATGTAGTTCATATGCACTCTGATCTGGTGGGTGCGGCCGGTCTCCAACTTGCACTCCACGAGGGTCACGTAGCCGAAACGCTCCAGCACCCTGTAATGTGTGACTGCGGTCTTGCCCTGGTCGCCTTCGGGGAATACCTTGAAGCGCATTCGGTCGTTGGGGTCGCGCCCTATGTTGCCCTCTATCGTGCCGGAATCCTCAGCTACGTTGCCCCATACCAGCGCCACATAGGTCCTCTGGATGGTGTGGTAGAAGAACTGCCGAGACAGGAACATCTGGGCATCCTCGTTCTTGGCAACGAGCAGCAGCCCTGAGGTGTCCTTGTCGATGCGGTGCACGAGGATTCCCATACGGTCGTCCTCTGCGTCAGGTCCCTGGCTGATGCCGAGATGGTAGGCCAGCGCATTGACCAGCGTGCCGGTGATGTGGCCGTGGCCGGGATGGACCACCAGTCCGGGAGGCTTGTTCACCACCAGCAGGTCATCGTCTTCGTAGACTATGTCGAGGGGGATGTTCTCCGGCACCACTTCGAAGCCGCGGCGCTGGTAGGGCATCACTATGGTGATGACGTCCAGCGGCTTCACCTTGTAGTTGGCCTTGACGACCTTGTCGTTGACACGCACGTAGCCGGCCTCTATGGCGAGCTGCACCCTGTGACGGGATGTCTGCTCCATATGGTCGGTGATATACCTGTCAACGCGCAGCAGCCCCTGCTTCTTGTCGCTTACGAAACGGAAATGTTCGAACATTTCCTCTTCGGGGAGGAGGAGGCTGTCGTCTTCAGTCATTGTGTGCCTATTGTCTGGGAACTACCTTGTCTGTGTCGAGGGTCAGGAAGATGTCGACGTTGGAGCCCATCACGACTCCGTTCGAGCCGATGACGCTGGCCTCGCCTTCTTCTGTTGTCCTCACCCTGGGCATCGGGCTCTGTCTGTAGACCACGGCGCGGAGAGAATCCTGATAGTCCTTGACGGTTTCGTCATACTTGACGTTGCCGACGTTCAGGGAGTTCTCGTTGATTGAATTGGCTGCTACCTGGGCGGTGTAGCCGACTACGTATGGAATGTAGGTAATGTTGTCGGAAGGATTGAGACCGAGCACCAGGTCGATCTGCGATTCAGTCTCCACGAGCGTGCCGGGAACGACCTGACGGCCTTTGTATCGCTGCTCAAGCACGTTGTTGGTGGCCATATCGCTGCGGTACACGAGCTTGCCTATGGTAAGGCCCCTTGCCAGAAGCTCTGCGCTGGCCTGACGGAGCGAATAGCCGACGACATTCGGAACCGAAGTCATCTGGGGAGTGTTGGCGTTGATGGTGATCAGGATGCGGCGGTTCTTCTTGACTGCCTTGCCGGCCTCGGGATTCTGACGGTAGACTGCACCGTGGGCGAGCCTCTTCACATACACGGAATCTACGACGTCCAGGCGAAGGTCGTTCTTCGCGGCCAGATGCCTTGCCTCGGCGAGGCTCAGCGTCGTGAAGTCGGGAACTGCGAGCTCCTTGTTGTGGCGGGTGCAGGCCTTGAGACCCATAGAGAGCAATATCAGCATGGCGAAGACGAAGATGATGCCGCCGATGAAATTGCGTCTGAGGATATGCTGGTTTTTGTCTTTGTTTTTCAACTCTTCCATAAGCACAAATTTAAACAAAAAAGGCAACCCCGCAAAGGAGATGCCTCATAATGCATTTCGAGCAATATCGATTGCTAGAAATTGTCCTCGCTTGAAACGGTCAGTTTCTTGCGACCGTGACGGCGGCGTGCTGCAAGCACCCTGCGTCCGTTAGGAGTGGACATACGCTCGCGGAAGCCGTGTTTGTTGCGACGCTTGCGCTGTGAGGGTTGAAATGTACGTTTCATTATAATAGCTATTTATTTGTCGATTTTGGGAGTGCAAAAGTAAAAAGTCTCTTTTAATTATACAAATTTATCTCCTGATTATCACAATCTTTTTTTCCACGAACCATTCTTCGCCGTAGAAATCGCTTATGTCGATGACCGAAAGCATCTTCGGATCGAACATCCGGCGCGATATGCAGCGGTCGAGTTCCTCTTCGATGTCCCCTCCCTTGAGGTAGAGCACTCCTTTGCCGTAGCGTCCCTTGATCCAGGGCAGCATCTTGTCGAGCGAGGTCACGGCACGCGACACCACGTAGTCGAAACTGCCGGGCAGGTTCTCGGCGCGGTCGTTGACCACGGTCACGTTGCCGAGGTCCAGCGCCTTTGCCACTTCCGAAGCAACCTTGGTCTTCTTGTTCACCGAGTCGCACAGCAGGAATTCACAATCCTCGAACATAATGGCCAGCGGAATGCCGGGGAATCCTCCACCTGTGCCGAGGTCGAGTATCCTGTCGCCGGGCACGAGCATATTTTTCAAGGGTATGGACAGGGCAAGCGAATGCAGCACGTGGTGCTCGTAGAAACTGTCCATATCTTTGCGGGATATGACGTTGATCTTGCTGTTCCAGTCGTCGTAAAGGGCCTTCAGCGCCCCGAACCTTTCGGCCTGGAGCGGACTCAGCGAGGGAAAATATCGTAATATCTGTTCCATTCTTCTAATGGGCTTCCAGCCAGTCGCGGCCGCTTCCGCATTCTGCGATCAGGGGAACGCTCAGGCTGCATACGCTCTCCATCTGCTCGCGGGCGAGCTCCATCACCCTGTCGAGTTCTTCGGGCACCACGTCGAACACGAGCTCGTCGTGCACCTGCAGCACCATCCTGCTCCTGAGCCCTTCTTCCTTCATCCTGCGCCATACGCTTACCATCGCGAGCTTGATGATGTCGGCTGCGCTGCCCTGGATGGGAGCGTTCACGGCATTCCTCTCTGCGAAAGCACGCAGGTTATAGTTGCGGGCGTTGATGTCGGGCAGGTAGCGCTTGCGGTGGAAGACCGTCTCCACGTAGCCGTTCTTGCGGCACTCCGCCACGACGCGGTCGATGTATTCCCGCACACCCTTGTAGTTCTCGAAATACTGGTCGATGAGCTGCTTCGACTCCTGGCGGCTGATGGACAGGCGCTGCGAGAGGCCGAAGGCCGAGATGCCGTAGATGATGCCGAAGTTGGCGGTCTTGGCGCGGCTGCGCTGTTCGCGTGTAACCTGGTCCACGGGCACCTTGAATATCTTGGCCGCGGTTGCGGCGTGGATGTCGTGTCCGCTGCGGAAGTCTTCTATCATTCCTTCGTCACCGCTCAGATGGGCCATTATGCGCAGCTCGATCTGCGAGTAGTCGGCCGACACTATGTAGCCGTCCTTCTTCGACGGCACGAAGGCTTTGCGTATCTGCTGGCCCTGGGCAGTGCGGACCGGAATGTTCTGCAGGTTCGGCTTGAGGGAACTGAGCCGTCCGGTAGCCGTCAGCGCCTGGGTGAAGGTGGTGTGTATCTTACCGTCAACAGGGTCCACAAGCTGCTGGAAAGGTTCTATATAGGTCGAGATGAGCTTCTTCAGCCCTCTGAATTCCAATATCTTGTCTATCAGGGGATGCTTATGGGCAAGGGCCTGCAGAGTCTCTTCGTCAGTGGGATAGTTGTCGCGTACGTTCTTCTTGGCCTTGTCGTCGAGATGCAGCTTTTCGTAGAGCACGATTCCGATCTGGCGGGGGCTGGACAGGTTAAGATCAGGTTCGCCGGCCAGTTCGCAAGCTTCCTCCTCCACCTTCAGCATCTGGGCACTGAGCTCGCGTCCGTATTCTATAAGGGCAGCGGTGTCGACCTTCACCCCTTCGTGCTCCATACTGGCGAGAACCTCGATCATCGGCATCTCTATCTTAGTATAGAGTTCCGTCACGCCCTGCGCTTCGAGTTCGTCCCAGAGCTTTTCCTTCAGCAGGCTGCAGGCCGCGGTCTCGCGTGCGTCACGGAGCCTATCCCCTGCATCTTCAGCCTCGGCAGCGGCGGCGAACAGGTCGCCCTGCACTGCGTTGTCCTGCTCCACCGGCTCTTCGAGCGAGAGTTCAAGATAGCTTTTGGCAAGCATATCTAGCTTGTGGGTGCGCTCGGGGTTTATGAGGTAGTGCATTATCTCTATGTCGTAGGGATTCCCTGCGAAAAAAGCGCCCTGCCTGAGCAGCTGGCGCATCACTGCCTTGAGGTTGAATCCCACCTTGGCCACTGTGGCGTCGGCCATCAGCGCGAGGGCCTGCGGGTCGTCAGCCGCACAGCGGCAGAACCTGGTTCCGGAGGCGAACACCAGGGATTTTCCTCCGCACACTGCCACTTCAGATTTTTCAGCAGCAAGCTTCCTTATCTCAGGGAAGCCCACCTCACTGACCTGAAGAGACTTCACTGCGGCTGCCGGGGCCTCCGGCAGGGGCTCCGGAGAGTCCGGAAGCAGCCTGCGCAGCGAATTCATCTCGTGTCGGGCGAACAGCTCCGCAACGGCGGCGTTGTAGCAGGCCTTGTTGATAAAATCGTCTTCGCTGCAGTCCAACGGCACATCCTTCTTTATGGTGATGAGGAATTTGCTGAGTTCTATATGGTCCTGCGACTGCCTGAAATTCTCCTGCATCTTGGCAGGCAGGCTGTCCAGATGGGCGTAGATGTTCTCCACGCTGCCCCATTCGCTCACAAGTTTCTGGGCGCCCTTCTCTCCCACTCCCTTCACTCCTGGCACGTTGTCGGAGGCATCGCCCCAGAGGGTGAGGATGTCGATGACCTGCAGGGGATTCTGGATGCCGTACTGGGCGCAGATGGCGGCCTTGTCTACCACCTCGCTGTCGGCTCC
Source organism: Bacteroidales bacterium (assembly GCA_017519185.1). Taxonomy (GTDB): domain Bacteria; phylum Bacteroidota; class Bacteroidia; order Bacteroidales; family UBA932; genus Equibacterium. Next base: position 59,677 of record JAFWSX010000023.1, read on the forward strand.
GCCCTTGCCGGGCTTGTACTGGAAGATATGGTCGTCGATGGCCTGGCCGAAGTCTTTGTCGGGAGTCACCATATAGACGTCTGTTCCTTCTCCGGCGAAACGGGCGGCGAGGGAGCATATCACGTCGTCAGCCTCGAACCCTTCCTTCATTATGACGGGGATGCCAAGGGCCTTCGCTATCTCGCTGAGCGGCTCGACGGAGTCTATCACGAGCTGGGGCGCCGCGGTGCGGTTTGCCTTGTATTCGGGATATGCCTCGTGGCGGAATGTCTTGGCGTGGGCGTCGAAGCATATCGCCACGTGGGTGGGATGCTCCTTGGAAAGCACTTCCAGCAGGTACTTGGTGAAGCCGAAGAGAATGGATGTGTCCTCCCCCTTCGAGTTGACCATAGGCCTGCGGAAGAAGGCATAGAACATCCTGAAGACCAGGGCGTGTCCGTCTATGATGAAGAATTTGTTCATTGTCTCTGTCTTACGGCTTCGTACAATACTATGGCTGCTGCCACCGAAACGTTAAGGCTGCCGATTTCGCCCATCATCGGGATGCGGGCTTCGGCGGTGCAGAGGTCGAGCACTGCGGGGCTGATGCCCTTCTGCTCGGAGCCCATCACGATGGCTGTAGGCTTGCGGAATTTGATGTCATAGAGGGAAGTCTCGGCCTTTTCGGTGGCTGCCACCACCTGGAAACCTGACTCCAGCAGATAGTAGAGCGGGAGCTTGAGGTTCGTCACCTTGGCGGTAGGCACCCTCAGCAGGGCGCCGGCGGATGTCTTCACTGCGTCGGCGTTGATGGCGGCACCGCCCTTTGCGGGAAGGATCAGGCCGTCCACACCGGCACATTCTGCCGTACGGGCTATGGCTCCGAAGTTGCGCACGTCGCTCACTCCGTCGAGCAGCACGAACAGCGGCGCTTCCTTGCGGCTCATCGCCAGCTCTATCATCTCCTCGAAAGGCACGTAGTCTATCTGGCTGATATACGCCACTACACCCTGGTGGGCTCCCTTCACCAGACTGTTGAGTTTCTGGAAAGGAACGAACTGGAAAGGGATGTCGTTCTGCATCAGCAGCTCGAGCAGCTCGCGGTACTGCGTGCCTTCCATCCCCTGCTTGAAGAGTACCTTCTCGAATTTGCGTCCGCTGCGCACGGCCTCTGTGACAGCGCGCATTCCGTAGATGTAGTGGGTAGTCTGTTCCATTATATTTCTATTTGGGACCACTGGTCCATTTTGATGTCAAGTTCGCGTTTCTGCTCCAGGTACTCGCGGGTGAGATCCATAATGTCGTCCTCCGGAGTCGGTGCAGAGAGTTTCTCCTCTATCTCCTTCATCTTGGCCTCGATCTGTTCTATCTGGCCTTCAAGTTTCTTGGCAAGGTTCTGTTTGCGGGAGCGCTCGCGCATCGCGGCCTTGTCGGCGGCACGGTCCTTCTGCGACTGTGACACCTCGGGCTTCTTCGATTCCTGCTGAGTCCTGGCGGCGAGAGCCTCGATCTCTCGCATCGAACTTATCTTCTTGTTGGCCAGGAAGTCGTTGATGCCGCCCAGGTGCTCCTTCACCTTGCCGTCGCCGAACTCATAGACCTTGGTCACGAGGCCGTCCAGGAAGTCACGGTCGTGAGAAACCACTATCAGCGTGCCGTCGAAAGCCTTAAGGGCGGTCTTGAGCACGTCCTTGGAGCGGATGTCCATATGGTTGGTCGGCTCGTCGAGGGCCAGCAGGTTGTATGAGGTCAGCATCAGACGGGCCATCGCCAGCCTCGAGCGTTCGCCTCCGCTGAGCACAGCCACCTTCTTGTCGATGTCGTCACCCCGGAAGAGGAAGGCTCCCAGTATGTCACGAAGACGGGTGCGGATGTCGCCCACGGCTACCTTGTCAAGGGTGTCATAGACGGTGTCGTCCATATTCAGTACATCCTCCTGGTTCTGGGCATAGTATCCGATCTTGACCCCGTGTCCCACGACGGCGCTGCCTGCGAGAGGCGTCAGCTGCCCCATCAGGACCTTCATCATCGTGGTCTTACCTTCGCCGTTGCGGCCGACGAAGGCAACCTTCTCCCCTCTCTTTATCTCGAGGTTCGCCCCGTCGAGAATTATCTTCTCAGGCTTGTCGGGATATGCTATCACTGCGTCTGTCACCTTGAAAGGCACGTCTCCTGAGCGCGGTGCGGGGGGAAACTTCACCGCCAGCATACTGTTGTCCTCGAGGTCTATCTTTATGCGGTCAATCTTCTCCAGTTGCTTGATGCGGCTCTGGACCTGATTGCTCTTTGTCGGTTTGTAGCGGAATTTCTCGATGAACTCTTCGGTCTTCTCGATCATCCTCTGCTGGTTCTCGTAGGAAGCCCGCTGCTGTTCGATGCGCTCCTTGCGCAGCTCCACGAACTTGCTGTAGCCCACCTTGTAGTCGTATATCTGGCCGAGGATGATCTCCACGGTGCGGTCGGTGCAGTTGTCGAGGAACTTGCGGTCGTGGGAAATGAGCACTATCGTGCCCGGGAAACCCTGCAGGTATTCCTCCAGCCACTGGATGGACTCGATGTCCAGGTGGTTGGTGGGCTCGTCTAGCAGCAGGATGTCCGGCTTGCGCAGCAGTATCTTGGCCAGTTCGATGCGCATGTTCCAGCCCTGGCTGAAGGTGCTTGTGGGGCGCTGCAGTTCGCCTGCCTTGAACCCGAGGCCCTTGAGCACTATCTCCGCCTGAGCCTGGGGCGACGGGCCACCGTGGAGCGACAGTTTGTCGCTGAGGTCGTTGAGCTCCACTATCAGGTCGGAATATGCCTTGGAGTCGTAATCCTCCCTTGTGGCAAGCTCGGCCGAAACGGCGTCGAAGCGCGCCTGCATCTTGAAGTAACCGTCGAACACGGTCATCGTCTCGTCGATGACGTTGCGGCTGTGGTGGTGCTCCATCTGCTGCGGGAGGTAGCCTATCACGGCACCTGCGGGTTTGACGACCTTGCCGGACGTGGGTGACTGCAGGCCGATGATGAGCTTCAGCAAGGTGGTCTTGCCGGCTCCGTTCTTGCCCACGAGTCCTATGCGGTCACGGTCGGATATGTGCAGGTTGATGTTGTCCAGAAGCGTGTAGCCCCCGAACGACACTGTCAGATCGTTGATGGAGATCATTCGCCGGCCTCCCCGGCTTCTATGAGAATGTGGTCGTCGACGTCGCTTTCGTCTTCGTCCATCTCCTCGTAGTCTTCCTCATCGTCGCCGTCGCTCTCCTTGTTCTGGTCCTTTTCGCTGCGGCATACCATAATGCTGAACTCATAGAGCAGATAGAGAGGAATAGCCACTATCATCATCGTGAAGGCGTCGCCGCTCGGCGTGATGATGGCCGCCAGGATCACCAGGATGACGATTGCGTGCCGCCTGTATTTCTTGAGAAGCTCCTTGTTGATGATGCCCACGCGCGACAGCAGGGCTGCCAGGATAGGCATCTCGAATACGATTCCCATCACCAGTATCAGTCCGAGGAACATACCGATGTAGGATGTCAGCGAGATTTCGTTGGGGATGTCGGGCGATACCTGATAGGTTCCCAGGAACTTCACGGTAAGGGGGAGTACGAGGAAGTAGCCGCAGGCGAGTCCCATATAGAAAAGGATGCCTGCAAAGCCGAACGTGCCCCTGATGGCCCTCTTCTCCTTCGGGTAGAGCGCAGGACGGATGAAGGTCCACATCTCATAGAAGAAAAAGGGCATTCCGATGATCAGGGCCACGAAAAACGAGACTTTCAGATGCGTAAAGAACTGTGCGGACATTTCGATATTCATCACTTTGATATCGAAACTGTCCACTCCCTTCAAACCCACCAGGCCGAGCAGCTTGTCGAAACCCCTGTAGAGGATGAAATCGGAGTTCAAGGGACCGAAGATGACATTGAACATCGGCTCCTTGAAGAAGAATGCCGCCACGGTGAGAACCAGCAGCACTCCGATTATCCGGAACAGTACTTTTCGAAGCTCGTCAAGATGGTCCCAGAAGGACATCTTTACGTCTGACATGCCTCTTTATTTTTTAGTGTCGTCAGACATTACGTCCTTCTTGATGTCGTCGAATTCCTTCTCGGCTTCTTTCATTCCGCCTTTGAATTCCTTGACGCCTTTACCGAGACCGCGCATCAGCTCGGGAATCTTCTTGCCTCCGAAGAGCAGGAGGACTACAAGGACGATGGCTACTATTTCCCAGGTTCCCAGGGTAAGGGGCATAATATACAATGCTGTGATCATAGCTGTAAGTATTATTGATTGTTATGATAATTCTTTCAAACGGGCCTTGAGAGCCTCGATCTTGGCAGTGGCGTCGGAGAGCTTCTTGCGCTCTGTCTCGACCACCTGTGCGGGAGCGTTGGCCACGAACTTCTCGTTGGAGAGCTTGGCGTTAACGCCTTTCAGGAAGCCTTCGTAGCGGGTGATCTCGGCCTGGATCTTGGCAATCTCCCCTTCCTTGTCGATCATTCCTTCCAGAGGAACGAAGAACTCGAGGGTGCCTACCAGGAAGCTCTGGCCGCTGCCTTCGTTCTCGAAGCCGGCTGACTTGGCGATGGAGCCGATGTTGGCCATCTTCTCCACTACAGGGTACATAGTTTCACTGAAGTCGCCTTTAACCTTGAGGTTCAGAGCCTCCTTGGGTGAGATGCCCTTGCCCTGACGGAGGGCGCGGAGTTCCATCACCACCTTGCAGGCTGCCTCGAAGTCGGAAATCAGCTTGTCGTCGCTGTCACCTGCGACAGGCATATCCTGAAGCATTATGGTCTCACCTTCCCTGCGCTCTGCGATGTTCTGCCACAGTTCCTCAGTGATGAACGGCATAAACGGATGCAGAAGCTTCAGCAGGGCGTCGAAGAAGCCGATGGTGGCGTCGTAGGTGGCGCGGTCTATCGGCTGTCCGAAGGCAGGCTTGACAAGCTCGAGGTACCAGGCGCAGAAGTCATCCCAGAACAGTTTGTAGACTGCCATCGCGGCGTCTGAGATGCGGAACTTGCTGAAATGGTCTTCGTAGGCCTCGATGGTCTTCGACAGATGGCTTGAGAACCAGTCTACGGCAACCTTGGCGGCCTTGTCCTGCTCTTTGTCGGCAACCTGCCAGCCTTTCACGAGACGGTAGGCGTTCCATATCTTGTTGCAGAAGTTGCGGCCCTGCTCCACCTGGCTCTCGTCGAAGAGAATGTCGTTGCCCGCAGAGGTGCAGAGCATCATTCCCAGGCGGACGCCGTCGGCGCCGTAGTTGTCGATAAGGCCTATGGGGTCCGGGCTGTTGCCGAGCGACTTGCTCATCTTGCGGCCGAGCTTGTCACGGACGATGCCGGTGAAGTATACGTTCTCGAAGGGGAAGTCTCCCATATATTCCTCGCCAGCCATAATCATACGGGCCACCCAGAAGAAGATGATGTCCGGGGCGGTCACAAGGTCGCTGGTGGGATAGTAATATTTGATCTCCGGGTTGCCGGGATTGTTGATGCCGTCGAACAGCGATACAGGCCAGAGCCAGCTTGAGAACCAGGTGTCGAGGGCGTCCTCGTCCTGACGCAGGTCGGCGTCGGTGACGCCTGAATCCTTGGCCTGGGCCAGCTTCAGGGCTTCCTCGCGGGTCTCAGCCACCACATAGTCGCCTTTCTCATTGTAGTAATATGCAGGAATGCGGTGTCCCCACCAGAGCTGGCGGCTGATGCACCAGTCCTGGATATTCTCCAGCCAGTTGCGGTAGGTGTTGACGTATTTCGGAGGATAGAAGTGCATCTGCTCCTCGACCACAGGCTTGAGGGCGATTTCGGCGAAGTGCTTCATGGAGAGGAACCACTGCATCGACAGACGGGGATCGATGGCGGTGTCCATATTGCGCTCCGAATAGCCCACCTTGTTGACATAGTCCTCGACGCGCTCCATCAGGCCGGCTTCCTGCAGGTCCTTGGCGATCTGCTTGCGGCAGGCCATACGGTCCATACCCACATAGATGGGGCTCTGGTCCGAGATGGTCGCATCCTCGTTGAAGATGTCGATGGTCTCGAGGTTGTGGGTCTTGCCGAGCATATAGTCGTTCACATCGTGAGCGGGAGTCACCTTGAGGCAGCCTGTTCCGAACTCGATGTCAACGTAGCGGTCCTCGATCACGCGGATCACGCGGCCGACCAGGGGCACAATCACCTTGCGGCCCTTGAGCCACTGGTTCTTCGGGTCCTTGGGATTGATGCACATCGCGGTATCTCCCATTATGGTCTCGGGACGGGTTGTGGCAACTACTGCATAGTAGCCTTTCTCATCCTTGTGGATGACGTTGCCGGCAGCCTTCAGTTCTTCCTCGTTCTCAAGGGAGGTCAGGCCGTCGACATAATATTTCAGGTGGAAGAGATGGCTCTTCTCCTCCTTGTAGATGACTTCTTCGGTAGAAAGCGCGGTGAGGGCCTTGGGATCCCAGTTCACCATACGCAGGTCGCGGTAGATGTAGCCTTTGCGGTAGAGGTCCACGAAGACCTTGATGACGCTCTGCGAGCGAGTCTCGTCCATCGTGAAGGCCGTGCGGTCCCAGTCGCAGGATGCACCCAGGCGGCGCAGCTGCTTGAGGATGATACCGCCGTGCTCGCGGGTCCAGTCCCAGGCGTGCTCAAGGAACTGCTCACGGGTGAGCTCGTGCTTCTTGATGCCCTGCTCAGCGAGCTTCTTCACCACCTTCGACTCGGTAGCGATCGATGCGTGGTCGGTGCCTGGCACCCAGCACGCATTCTTGCCTTTCATACGTGCGTGGCGCACCAGCACGTCCTGGATCGTATTGTTGAGCATATGCCCCATATGGAGCACGCCAGTCACGTTGGGCGGGGGAATCACTATCGTATACGGTTCCCTCTCATCAGGCTCCGAATGGAAAAACTTATGGTCTACCCAGTAGGCATACCACTTCCCCTCAACATCTGCCGGATTATATTTAGCGGATAATTCCATAGTATCAAATAATTCTAATGCAAAGTATGCAAAAATACAGAATTACTTGAATCTAATCAAGCGCCAAGGGTATATTTCAGATATCAGGATTGGCGTGAGCGTCAAAATAGGCGTCGAAGGCCGCAACAACTTCTTCGGAGTCCATCAGCACGCTCATTTCGTGATTGGTCTTGATGGAGAGTTGGTCCAGATTGTGCGAACCGACCAGCAGCAGGTGACCGTCGATGGAAATGACCTTTTCGTGATGGAAGCCTCCCGGCTGGATGAAGAGCGTCAACTGGTCGTCCTGGAAAAAACGCTCGGCTCGGCGCATCAGCATCCTGTCGATGACCGGCGGCATATCGGTGGACTCGCCCATCAGCATCTCCACGTCTACTCCACGCCGTGCTGCGTCCCTGAGACTTTTCTCTATGGCCGGCGTAGGATTGAAGTAACCGCTGATGAAGCGTATCGAGTGCTCCGCCATCGAGAAAAGTGCAGCGAACAATTCTTCAGGGTTGGGATGGATGGCAGCCCCCTGCGTCTCCAGAACGATGAGCGGGACATCTCCTGCGGGAGCCGGAACTTCGGGAAAAGAAAGTGTCAGCGGCCGGTCGCCGCATTTATTCCACATACGGACGAAGCCCGTGAAGAACGACTGGACCGCCGGGCCTTCTATCTTGAGACTCATATCCCAGAACTGTCCGACGCCTTTTATGCCGTTTATGTAAAGGTCTGTGACGTTCATCCCGCCGGTATAGGCCACCTTTCCGTCCACCAGCGTGAGTTTCCTGTGGTCGCGTGGCAGGAGGCCAGTCCTGTTGAAGAAGACGACGTCAACCCCGCTGTCCATATAGCGTTCCAGGAAGCCGTGCCTGAAAGACCACATACTCTGCCGGTGGCCTTTATCTTCCATATGCTGGGCGCAGCCGTAATAATCGAGTATCACGCAGGTGCGCACGCCTTCCCTGGCTCTTTCGGCCAGGGCGTCCATTATCGCAGTGGAGACCGGATCTTCCCGGAAGATATAGTACTCCATAAAGACGAAAGACTCCGCGCCACGTATGCTTTCGAGCATTTCATCATAGAAGACGTTGGGATCATCGATGAGCTGGACCCTGTTCCCTTCCACTGCAGGCTGGCAGCCGGTACTCTCACAGTACAGGCTGAGACTGGCCGAGGGCTGGGCGGCAGACGCAATGAAGCATAGAAGAAAAACCGCTATGAACGAGCGTTTCAGTGTCATACGATGCAATTCCCTGTTATTCTATCAAAGATAGGGAATTTGTATTACATCAGCTACAGGCTTCGCAGTGCTGCGTAAACTTTGTGGACGGGCAGACCCATCACGTTGTAGAAAGAGCCGCGGATGGTGCCGATGGAAGCATAGCCGAACCATTCCTGCACGCCGTATGCTCCAGCCTTGTCGTATGGGCGGAAATGGTCCACGTAATATTCGAGCTCCTCTTCAGACAGCACATCGACATCCACCTCGGTGGAATCGGTAAAAGTGACGGTCTTGTCATTGCTCCGCAGGCAGACGCCGGTAAGGACATAGTGCGTATGGCCGCATAGCTCGCGCAGCATCTTCAGCGCATCTTCCCTGTCGGCCGGCTTGCCGAGTATCTTCATATCCTCACCGTCAGGAAGGAACACCAGCGTGTCGGCAGTGATCAGGATTTCTTCCGGCAGCAGTTCCCTGTGGAAAGTCTCGCTCTTGTGACGCGCAAGGAACTCCGGCACCTCCTGCCACGGGATGTCGTCGGTAAAAGCCTCCTTCTCGTCCTTTGCGGGTTCCACGATGAACGGGATGTTCAGACCTGCAAGCAGTTCCCTGCGGCGGGGCGAAGCGGAAGCAAGCGTGATCTTGAGATTATTCAACATAGCGTCCGGACTTGAATTGTGCTGAGTTGACCTCTTCCCTGTAACTGAAGCCCCAAGGCTGCTCAGGATCGAAAAGCCACTTGTCCTGGGAACGTAGGGTCCTCTCGACTATATCCCTGACGAACCTGCGGCCGCCGCAGAAATCAGAAACCACGTCGGCTGCTTCCTGGCACTCCACGCAGGCATCCTTGGGGCAGATGCCGAGGCCTGCAGCCTTGATAGCAGCTACGTCCGGGACATCGTCTCCTGCAAATATCACCTGGCTTATGTCGAGGTTGTGACGCTTGCAGAAATGCAGAAGGTCGGGCAGCTTGTTCTTCGACATCTGGTAGATGTCGGAAGCAGGTATTCCAAGCGAGTTGAAACGGCTGATGATGCTCTCCGAACAGCCGCCGGTGATGATGGCAACCGGGAATCCGTTCATCACGGCCGTGCGCACAGAGAAAGAGTCCTTGGCATTGAATATGCGCAGCAGGTCACCGTTGTCCAGGGCGAGTACGCTGCCGTCGGTGAAGATGCCGTCCACGTCGAAAGCAAAAGCTTTTATGTCTTTGAGGTCTGTCATGATTCGAATACGAAGAGTTCAGAAGAAGTCCTGCGCGGCAGGGCTTTAAGCAATATGTGTGTTGCGCCGGCATCCTGCAGTGCTGCGGAAGCGCTTTGCAGGGCCAGCTCAGGTGTGTTGTTGTTCTCGCTCAGATGGCACAGGAACACCGACTGCACGTCAGGGCCGGCCACCTTGCGCAGCAGCCCGGCAGCCTGGTCGTTGGAGAGGTGTCCTCTTCCGTTGCGGATGCGCCGCTTAAGCTCGGGAGTGTAGGGTCCGTACATCAGCATCTCCAGGTCATAGTTGCTTTCCACGATGAGATGGGAAGCCTTGCTGCAGTACCGGACCACGTCGTCGGTGACTTCACCGACATCGGTTATGAAAGTGAAGGTGGTGCCGAAGAAATCGATATGATAGCCCACCGTGTCGTGAGCGTCGTGCGGAACCCTGAACGGGGTGAACTTCACTCCCAGGCACTCGGTGGTCACACCGGGCTCCGTCTCCTTCACGCAGCCGTAGAGGCGGCCCCGCGTGCAGAAGTGGTTGTCCAGGGCACGGTGCAGCTCCTTCGTGGCAAAAACAGGCTTGTGGTAATGCTCGGTGAACGAGCCCAGGTATTTGATGTGGTCCACGTGATCGTGCGACACCAGCACGAAATCCACGTCGTTTATGTCGATTCCCAGCGTGGCGAGCCGCTTGCGTATGGTCCTGCCTCCTACCCCCACGTCGATGAGGAAGGACACATCGTCATTGCCGATGTAATAGCAGTTACCGTTGCTTCCGCTCGACAGACTGACGAACCTTGTCATTTGTAGATTCCGTTTTCAGTGATTATGCCGGTAATCATCGAAGCCGGAGTGACGTCGAAGGCCGGATTGTAGACCTTGGTGCCGATAGGTGCCGAAGGTTTCTCGAAATACATCTCGGTGACTTCGTAGCCGGGCCTCTCCTCTATCTTCACGTCAAAGCCTGTGGGACGGTTGCTGTCTATGGTCTGTGACGGGCAGAGCACGTAGAACGGAACGCCGTAATGCTGTGCGAGGATGGCCAGTCCGCTGGTGCCGACCTTGTTGACCACGTCTCCGTTGGCGGCCACGGTATCGGCGCCCACGAAGATCATATCCACCTTCTTGCGGCTCATCACTATCGAAGCCATATTGTCGCAGATAAGGGTGGCGTCCACTCCGGCCTTGCCCAGCTCATAGGCAGTCAGCCTTGCTCCCTGCAGCAGAGGCCTTGTCTCGCAGACGAAAACCTTCGGCATATAGCCGTTCTCCTGCGCAAGGAAGATCGGGCCGAGGGCGGTTCCGTAGCGCGACACTGCCAGGTGGCCGGCATTGCAGTATGTCATAATGCAGGCACCGGGCTTCATAAGTCCGAAGCCGTATTCTGCTATGGCGAGACAGGTGCGGATCTTCTCGAGTTTTATGTTCCTTGCCTCGGCGGTGAGGCGCTCCTTGATCCGGCCTATGGCCTCGCCGCTTTCCTCGGCAGCGCTCATCTGCTCATAGAAGCAACTTTCCATCCTGTTGAGGTCAGTGAAAAGGTCGACCGCCGAAGGACGGCTTATGACCAGATATTTCTTCACGCGGAGGAACTCCTTCTCGAGCACCCTCAGGTCATTGGTCTCGAAACGGTTCATGCACATCGCAAGGCCGAGGGCGGCAGAAATGCCGATGGCGTGTGAACCGCGCACCTTCAGCAGGGTGATTGCATAGAAAAGCTGCTCAGCCGTCGTGATGTGGATGTATTTCTCCTGGTTGGGCAGCAGCGTCTGGTCGAGTATGATCAGTTCCTTACCGTCTTGGGTAAGCTCTACGGCATCGTTCTCAAAAAAGCTTTTCATCAGAGAGATTCTATCAGCTTTGTAAATAATACAGTCAGTTTGCCGGCGGCCTCAGCGGCAGCCTTGATGACTTCTTCGCCATCTATGAAATAGTCGGCAGCCGTGTCGTGTGGAGCGCTTGAAACCACTGACACTCCGAAAACACGGATGCCTGCGTGCCTGGCTACGATAACCTCCGGAACGGTCGACATCCCTACTGCGTCGGCGCCCATCCGCTTGAACCAGTCGTACTCGGCCTGCGTCTCGTAGGAAGGGCCGCTGGTGGCAAGATAGACACCCTTGCGGAGGGCAATGCCATTCTCTGCGGCAACCTTGAAAGCCTTTTCTATTAACTCAGGGTCATAGGCGTTCAGCATATCCGGAAAGCGTGGGCCGAAACTGTCGGCGTTGGGACCGACGAGGGGGTTCGGCAGCAGGTTGATATGGTCGGTAATGACCATTATGTCGCCCACCTTGAATGCGCTGTTGATCCCGCCGGAGGCATTGCTGACAAATAGGCATTGCACTCCGAGAAGACGCATCACTCTCACCGGCAGGGTCACCTGCCCCATTTCATATCCTTCGTAGCAATGGAAACGGCCCTGCATCGCGCATACCATCTTCCCGCCAAGGCGGCCGGTTATCAGCCTGCCTTTGTGGCCGTCGGCCGAGCATTGCGAAAAACCGGGAATGTCGGAATATGGGATGACGGTCTTGTCCGAGATGATTTCGGCCAGGTCGCCGAGGCCGCTGCCGAGGATGATGCCTACGGAAAACTCTGCCCCGCCGGTCTTGCGGCGGATATAATCGGCGGCATTGCCGCATTGCAGCAGAGAATCTTCCATAGCCAGGTTTTAGTTTCCAAATGTACGAATTATTTATTAAATTTGAGAGATACAGAAAAGCACTATGACCGAAACCAAAATAGATCCTCATTACCCTCCGGTAGACAAACGGATGATCAACGATGTGGTGCAGATAGCCAACCGCGGCTTTCTGTCACAGGTAGCGTCGAAAGTCCTTCTGGATGCCATCGGAATAACCCAGGCAAGGCAGTTCAGAGCCTACACGGTTGACGAAGCGCTATATGCCAGGATTGCCATCGGAGGCCCGGTGGCGATGAAAGGCGTCATCGACGGCGACAAGCAGGCCCTCGGAGCCATTGCCCTGAACGTAAATGACATAGGCACGCTGAAGATCGAGTTCGACCGCATAATGAACATCAAAGGCGTCTCTGCAGTAAGCATAGAGCCGATGCTTGAAGGCGAAGAAGTGTATATCTACGCCACCCGCAAATATGTCGGCTGCTACGAGATTTCCTGCGGGCTGTGCGGCAAGTCTTCGCCGGTGAAGCGGGAAAGCCCGATTACTCCCCAGATTGCCTCGGAGATGGTCGAAGGCCTCGACACCGGAGTGAACAAATTCATATTTGCAGAAAACATAAGGAGAGTCAGCGCTTTGTGCGACGCGGCGCCGAGCATCCTGTCGGTGGAGATCAATCCCCTGATAGGCGACAGCCGCTCGATGAACGCGCTCAACGCACGCATCTCCATCGACAATGACGACTGACGATGTTCAAGAAACTTAAAGACTGGTACGACAAGCAGAGCGACACGACCAAGGGTATGATATGGGTCGGTCTTGTCCTGATAGTTCTGATAGCCATCAGATGGAAGGCCATCGTCGCAGGCGTGATCAGAGGCTACAACTACTACACCCACGGCACCCTGCCGCAATAGCTAGATCTTTCTCGGAGCGGCGCCGTTCGTCACCTGCTTCAGCAGCCTGATGTGCTCCGGCGTAGTGCCGCAGCAGCCTCCGGCTATATTCACGATGACCGCATCGACCATCGCCTTCATATGTGCGGCGAACATCTCCGGCGTCTCGTCATATCCGCCGGCCGGGTTGGGCAGTCCGGCATTGGGATGCACGCTCACAAACACGTCAGCCGTCGCTGCAAGTTTTTCCACGAACGGGAACAGCAGTTCGGCTCCCATCGAGCAGTTAAGTCCAAACGAGAACAGTCCGTCATCCTTGATCTGGGCCCAGAGTTCTTCGATGCTCTCGCCGGAAAGCAGCCTGCCGAACGAGTCGGTGAGCGAAGCAGAGACCATTACCGGAATCTGCACGCCCTTCTCTTCCGACAGTTTCTTTATGGCATTCAGGCCGCAGCGGATATTCAGCGAGTCGACCATAGTCTCCAGAAGGAGCACGTCTGCCCCACCCTCCACCAGACCGCGGGCCTGGTCGTAGTATGCATTTTCGAAATCCTCGGGAGTCACCGGATCGTCCATCAGCGGAGCGAGCGTGGCGCTCTTGGACGTAGGTCCCATAGAGCCGACCACGAAACGGGGACGCTCGGGAGTAAGGGCAGTATACTTGTCTGCGGCTTCGCGGGCTATCCTTGCTGCTGCAAGTGATATTGCATAGGCGTCCGCAGCCCTGTCGTATCCCTCAAGGCTGATTGCGTTGGCGCTGAAGGAATCGGTCTCGACGAAGTCAGAGCCGGCTTCGAGATAGCGCTCGTGAATCTCCCTTACGACTTCGGGATGGTCAAGGCAAGCCAGGTCGGGGCAGCCTGTGATGCCCGCGAGCTGCAGCTGGGTTCCCAGCCCGCCGTCGAGCAGCATTATCCTTTCGGAGAGGATTTGTCGGATGGTCTCAGTGTTCATATTGTCAGTTTGAGACCTCAAAGTTATCAATATTTAACGCAAAAAGACTACTTTTGGAAGTCAAAAGGATTTCAGCAATGAGCAAACTCACCATTCCCGCAAACTACAGCGCACTGATGGACCCCAGCCAGACCGAGCTCGGCATCAAGTTCATCAAGGATTTCTTCCAGCAGTCACTGGCTTCCGCACTCAGGCTCCGCCGCGTCACCGCTCCGCTTTTCGTGCTCAGCGGCACCGGCATCAACGACGACCTTTCCGGAACCGAGAGACCCGTGCGCTTCGCAATCAAGGATATGGGTGACGCCAAGGCCGAGATCGTGCACTCCCTCGCAAAGTGGAAAAGGATGACACTCGCCGACTACGCCGTGCAGCGCGGCTTCGGCATCTACACCGATATGAACGCCATCCGAGCCGACGAGGAGCTTGACAACCTCCACTCTATGTACGTCGACCAGTGGGACTGGGAAGCCGTCATCGGCCCCGAGGACCGCAGCGTCGACTATCTGAAGCAGGTGGTCACCCGCATCTACAACGCCGTCCTGCAGACCGAATATATGGTGTGTGAGCGCTTCCCCGCCATCAGCCCCATCCTTCCCAGGGAGATTACCTTCATCCACTCCGAGGAGCTGCGCAGGCTCTATCCCGACAAGGAGCCGAAGGAGCGTGAGAACATCATCACCAGGAAATACGGTGCCGTGTTCATCATCGGAATCGGAGGCAAACTGGGAGACGGCAAGCCCCACGACCTCAGGGCGCCAGACTACGACGACTGGTCGACTGTCGACCCGCAGACAGGCCTGGCAGGCCTCAACGGCGACATCATGCTCTGGAATCCTGTCCTTGAGACTGCTTTCGAGCTTTCATCTATGGGAATAAGGGTTGACACCGAGGCTATGAAGCGGCAGCTCGAGCTGTCAGGCCAGCAGCAGCGCAGCGAACTCTATTTCCACCGCCGCCTTCTCGGCGGAGAACTTCCCCTCAGCATCGGCGGAGGTATCGGACAGTCACGCCTCTGTATGTTTATGCTCCGCAAGGGCCATATCGGAGAGATCCAGGCAAGCATCTGGCCCGACGATATGCGCCGCGAGTGCCGCAAGCACGGAATGGCGCTGATCTGAGCAGCGTATGGAAATAAAAAACGCCGTCCGGACCGGACGGCGTTTTTTGTTGGCTCAGTTCTGATGATTAGAGCTGGGGACCTGCTGCTACGAGAGCCTTGCCGGCTTCGTTGCCTTCATACTTCTTGAAGTTCTTGATGAAGCGCTCTGCGAGGTCGCGGGCCTTTGCATCCCACTCAGCGCGATTCTGGTAAGTGTCGCGAGGATCGAGGATACCCCAGGCAACGCCGTCGAGCTGAGTCGGCACTTCGAGGTTGAAGTAAGGGATCTTCTTGGTAGGAGCGTTCAGGATAGCGCCGCCGAGGATGGCGTCGATGATACCGCGGGTGTCGCGGATAGAGATACGCTTGCCGGTACCGTTCCAGCCAGTGTTCACGAGGTATGCCTTGGCACCGCTCTGCTCCATCCTCTTCACGAGTTCCTCAGCATATTTGGTAGGATGCAGCTCCAGGAATGCCTGGCCGAAGCAAGCTGAGAAGGTCGGAGTAGGCTCGGTGATTCCGCGCTCGGTACCTGCGAGTTTAGCGGTGAAACCTGAGAGGAAGTAGTACTTGGTCTGCTCGGGAGTCAGGATAGAAACCGGAGGAAGAACGCCGAATGCATCGGCTGACAGGAAGATGACGCTCTTGGCTGCGGGACCTGAAGAGATCGGGCGAACGTTCTTCACGATGTTGGTGATGTGCTCGATAGGATAGCTTACGCGGGTGTTCTCGGTAACGCTCTTGTCCTTGAAATCGATCTTGCCTTCTGCGTCAACGGTAACGTTCTCGAGGAGGGCGTCGCGTTTGATGGCGTTGTAGATATCGGGCTCAGACTCTTTGTCGAGGTTGATGACTTTGGCGTAGCAGCCGCCTTCGAAGTTGAAGACGCCGTTGTCGTCCCAGCCGTGCTCGTCGTCACCGATGAGGAGACGTTTCGGGTCGGTTGAAAGGGTGGTCTTGCCGGTGCCTGACAGGCCGAAGAAGATGGCGGTGTTCTCGCCCTTCATATCGGTGTTGGCTGAGCAGTGCATTGCAGCGATGCCCTTCAGAGGGAGGTAGTAGTTCATCATTGAGAACATACCCTTCTTCATCTCGCCGCCATACCAGGTGTTGAGGATAACCTGCTCGCGTGAAGTGGTGTTGAATGCAACGCAGGTTGAAGAGTTCAGACCGAGCTCCTTGAAGTTGGGAACTTCTGCCTTTGAAGCGGTGTAAACCACGAAATCAGGCTCGAAAGATGCTTCTTCCTCAGCAGTGGGTTTGATGAACATGTTGCGTACGAAGTGTGCCTGCCAAGCAACTTCCATAAAGAAACGTACAGCCATGCGGGTATCCTTGTTAGCGCCGCAGAAAGCGTCGACTACATAAAGGTCCTTGCCTGAGAGCTCGTCAAGTGCCAGGGCTTTAACCTTGCCCCAAACTTCCTCGCTCATCGGGTGGTTGTCGTTCTTGTATTCATCAGTAGTCCACCATACGGTATCCTTTGACTGGGGATCCATAACGATGTATTTGTCTTTAGGAGAACGTCCGGTGTAGACTCCGGTCATTACGTTAACTGCTCCGAGTTCGGTGAGGACACCTTTGTCGAAACCAGTAAGAGAGGGATCCATCTCATCTTTGAATAACTCCTCGTATGAAGGATTGTAATGAACTTTACCGGCGTTTTTGATACCGTACTTTGAGAAATCGATCTTTGCCATAATTTTATTAAAAATATATTAATTGATTTTGAATAATGCCTTTTTGGTCAATTGCAAAAGTAATATTTTATTTTTGAAAAATCGAGCTGAAACAAGCAAAAACCGAGCCTGTTTGCTAACTTTGTAGAGATATGGAAGCGACTCTCAAGAAATACTGGGGATATGACTCTTTCCGGCCGATGCAGAAGGAGATAATTTCGTCTGCGCTGGAGGGGAAAGACACCCTCGCCATCCTCCCTACCGGAGGAGGAAAGTCGATCTGCTTCCAGGTTCCGGCGATGATGCGCGACGGGATATGCATAGTCGTGAGCCCGCTCATCTCCCTGATGAAAGACCAGGTGGAAAATCTGTGCGCACGCGGCATCAAGGCCCTGGCCGTATATTCGGGAATGAGCTTCCGCGACATCGACATCGCCCTGGACAATGCTGTCTACGGAGGCTACAAGTTCCTGTACGTCTCCCCCGAGAGACTCCGGACCGAAATCTTCCGCGTGAGGGTGGCCAAGATGAAGGTGTGCTTCCTGGCCATCGACGAGGCGCACTGCATCTCGCAGTGGGGCTACGACTTCCGCCCCGACTATCTCAAGATCAAGGACCTTCGCGCCATCCTGCCGGATGTTCCGGTAATCGCCCTTACTGCCACTGCCACCCGCTTCGTGGCAGAGGACATAATGAAGCAGCTCGGCTTCGCAGAAAGCAATATGCTGGTCTCCGGCTTCGAGAGGCCGAATCTGAAATATGTCATTAGGGAGTCGGAAAACAAGCTTGGGCAGCTGCTCAAGCTGTGCAACGGCGTTGAGGGCAGCGGCATTGTGTATGTCGCCCGACGCAAGAGCGCAGAGGATGTCGCAGCCTTCCTGCAGAGCCAGGGAGTCGACGCCGCAGCATATCACGCCGGGATGAACGGCAAGGTGCGCGCCGACATCCAGCAGGAATGGAAGTCCGGAGCGAAGAGGGTAATTGTAGCCACAAATGCTTTCGGTATGGGAATCGACAAGGGGGATGTGCGCTTTGTCTGCCACTACGAAATACCGGCTTCTCCGGAGGCTTATTTCCAGGAAGCCGGCAGGGCGGGCCGCGACGGCAAGCAGTCCTATGCCCTGCTGCTTTGGAACGAGAATGACCTGAGCCGCCTGAAGAAAACCGCCACGGCAGCCTATCCTCCCCTGGACTATATAAAGGATGTTTACCAGAAGGTCTTCGCATATCTGGGCATCCCTTACGAGGAAGGCGCAATGAGCAGCCGAAAGTTCAACCTCGAGGATTTCTGCCGCAAGTTCAAGCTGTTCAGCTCGAGTGCATACTATGCTATCAAATACATCGAAATGTCGGGCTACTGGTCTCTCACCGAAGAAATCGACATTGCTTCGCGCATTAATATGCTGGTGGACAGAGAAAGCCTTTATTCGCAGCAGCTGGGGCAGGATCTGGACAATCTGCTGAGCGTGATAATGAGGATGTATCCCGGTCTCTTCGGCGGATTTGTCACCATAGACGAGGAGAAGATTGCCGCCAGCGGCCACTATTCGGTGCTGGCTGTCGAGGCCAAGCTCAAGAGGCTGGAAGCCAGGCGTGTCCTGAAGTATGTCCCCAAGGTAAAATCGCCCATCCTGAACATTGTCAACGAGCGGCTCTACGACAAGAACCTCCATCTGCCGAAGGATGAATATCAGGCTCGCGTGGAGCGCAATATGGCCCGCGTCGAGGCTATGGAGGAATATGTACGCACGGCTGCTGACGCCCCTGAGAAATTCCTGATAAAGTATTTTGGAGTGTAATATGAATGATACAATAGACTTGAAAATGCTTTCTGCTCTCGTGAAGTGGCGCGAGGACGACAGCCACAAGGGAGACTACGGCCATCTGCTGATCGTGGCGGGGTGTGAGCGTATGCCCGGGGCGGCAGTGCTTGCAACCGGTGCGGCCCTAAAGTCGGGATGCGGCCTTGTGTCATTGCATTCCACCTCCAGGGCGCTTCAGGCTGTGGTAAACAACTATCCTTCCGCGATGCTGTCGGAAAATCCGGGGAATTATTTCAGCGTCATACCCGATCTTGACAGCAGAACATTCTCTGCAATTGCAGTAGGCCCAGGGCTGGGCAAAGAGCCTGAAACTCGGAAAGCACTGGTGGAACTGCTCAAGAAGGCAAGGGAAAAGGAAATTCCGGCAGTCCTGGATGCGGACGCCCTGAACATCCTCTCTGAAACAGACGGATGGCAGGAGCTGGTGCCGGCAGGTTCCATACTCACTCCTCATCTCGGAGAGCTGAAGAGGCTGATGCCCGACGGCATCAGTGACGAAGCCATAAGCAGATTGTGCGGACATACCGGATGTGTGCTTGTCCGAAAAGGATACCGCACAAAAGTATTCACTCCATCGGGAGAATGCCTTGTCAACACGACAGGCACCCCGGGAATGGCAAAAGGCGGAAGCGGCGATGTGCTGACCGGACTGACAGGCGGGCTGCTCGCAAGAGGCTACTCCCCTGCCGACGCAGCTGCCATAGGAGTCTGGATCCACGGCTGCGCAGGAGACTTCCTCACAGAAAGATTCACTGCGGAAGCCTACAGCAGCAGGGATCTCATAGATTACCTTTGGAAAGGTTTCGAGCTTTTGTATAAAGGCTGACGGATCAGAGATTCATCAGGAAGCCGAATCGGAAGTCGTTGCCCTGGAGGCGGAAGCCCCAGCGACCGTCGACAACGTCACCGTAGCGTTCGCTCTGATAGCCGAGGAAGCCGACCTGCATTGTGATCGCATACCTCTCTCCTATCGGAATCACCAGACCAGGCCTGATACCCACATCAAAGACGCGGATTAGTTCCTGATAATCGGTGCGGCGTGTGAGTCCAAGCTTCATCCCAGCCTCGGCGGAGATACCGAAACGCTTGTAGATGTAGTAATAATAGCGGAGGTGAGGAATGACGCCGACAGAGAAATCGGAATAACTGTTGTTGTCGTAGTAGCCGAACCCGGCCTGGACACCGGCGTAGAGATTGT
The DNA here is from genome assembly GCA_017519185.1 of Bacteroidales bacterium. Classification (GTDB taxonomy): domain Bacteria; phylum Bacteroidota; class Bacteroidia; order Bacteroidales; family UBA932; genus Equibacterium. Next base: position 79,316 of record JAFWSX010000023.1, read on the forward strand.
TTCCCACGCGCCATCCGACTTCAGGATAAACCACGATGCTGGTGCGTCCTGATCCTACAGAGAGTCCGAAATCGCCGCCGAGATAGACAGGCGACCTCCGCTCCTGAGCCAAAGCGGCGACGCTGCACAGCACAAACGCCAATACTAGAAAATACCTTTTCATTGCGGACTATGCCTCACCGGTGAATCCCAGCGGTGGAACGACGGGGGCCGGCGTGGCGGGAAGCTTGATCTCCCCATTCTCGCGCTCGTACTTGCTGATATTGTCCTGAAGCGCCTTCAGAAGCCTCTTGGCATGCTCCGGAGCCATAATCACGCGGCTGACGACCTTCGGTTTGGGGACACCGGGCATCATCTGTACGAAATCCATCACGAATTCACTCTGGGAATGGGTGATGATGGCCAGATTGGTATAGATACCCTGTGCAATCTCAGGGCGAAGTTCGATGTTGAGTTCTTTCTTTTCCATATCCTGCAGGCTATTTGGCGATGGCGACAGAGCGTGTCTCGCGGATTACTGTGATCTTGACCTGACCGGGGTATACCATCTCTTCCTGAATCTTCTTGGCAATCGAAGCTGAGAGCTCCTCGCACTGAGCGTCTGACACCTGCTCGGCACCTACGATCACGCGAAGCTCGCGGCCGGCCTGGATGGCGTAGGTCTTGGTTACGCCGGGATGAGAAAGGGCAATGCCTTCCATATCCTTCAGCCTCTTGATGTAAGACTCGATTACCTCGCGGCGTGCACCGGGACGTGCGCCTGAAATGGCGTCACCTACCATCACGATCGGGGCGATGAGTGAATTCATCTCGATCTCCTCGTGGTGTGCTCCGATGGCATTGCAGATCTCGGGTTTCTCTTTGTATTTCTCGGCAACCTTCATTCCCATCAGTGCGTGCGGAAGTTCCGGCTCATCCTCGCAGACCTTGCCGATGTCGTGGAGCAGACCGGCCCTCTTGGCAGCCTTCACGTTCAGGCCGAGCTCGGCAGCCATAGTGGCGCAGAGATTGGCAACCTCACGGGAGTGCTGAAGCAGGTTCTGTCCATAAGAACTGCGGTATTTCATACGGCCGATGAGACGCACGAGCTCGCTGTTCAGACCGTGGATGCCAAGGTCGATGCAGGTGCGTTTTCCTGTCTCGAGGATCTCCTCCTCAAGCTGTTTCTGAACTTTGGCCACCACTTCCTCGATGCGGGCGGGATGGATGCGGCCGTCGGTCACAAGCTGGTGAAGCGCCAGGCGGGCGACCTCGCGGCGGACAGGGTCAAAGGCTGAGATGAGGATGGCCTCGGGTGTGTCGTCAACCACCAGCTCGACTCCTGTTGCGGACTCCAGAGCACGGATGTTGCGTCCTTCACGACCGATGATGCGGCCCTTGATCTCGTCGCTTTCGATGTTGAAGACTGTGACTGCATTCTCGATGGCAGTCTCGGGAGCAGTACGCTGTATGGTGTTGATCACGATGCGCTTCGCTTCCTTGCTGGCGGTCAGCCTTGCCTCGTCCATCACGTCGTTGATGTAGGTCTGCGCCTCAGTCTTAGCCTCGGCCTTCATTGTCTCGACAAGCTGTGCCTTAGCCTCTTCGGCAGTCATACGGGCCATTTCCTCGAGTTTGACAATGGCTTCGCTGCGGAGTTTGTCGTATTCTTCAGCCTTCTTGCTGACTATCTCCATCTGAACCTTCAGGTTCTCCTTGATGGATTCGTTCTCTTTCTGCTTGCGGCCCAGCTCGCTGCTCTGCTGGTTGAGAGCCATCTCGCGCTGCTTGAGCTTGCTCTCTGCCTGTTGTATCTGCAGATTCTTTTCGTTTATGAATGTTTCATGCTCGCTCTTGAGCTGCATGAATTTTTCCTTGGCCTGGAAGATCTTGTCTTTCTTGATAGCCTCACCCTTGGCTTCAGCTTCACGGATGATCTGATCGCCGCGGTTCTTGAGGATGATCCTGTTGATGAAAATGTACACCAGAATGCCTAGGGCAGCGGCCAGAATGGCAGTTATAATGATTGTTGCGGTCATTTGGTGAAAATATTTTAGTTATAAAATATACTCAAATGACAACCGGTCGTCCTATAGCTTTTGAAAAAAAGCCGTTAGCATGCGTTATTAAGTCCAAAAATCTTAAAATAATTAAGATTTGAGCTCCGGATTATGCGCCGCAAACTTCCTCCGTCCCGCAATTGGAATCCCCCGAAAGGTAACCTAGGCCTGTTTTTGGCTTCCGAGTTGACTCGTTTAATTTAAAAATGTTGATTTTGGCAAAGTTGCAAAACTAACGGCTAGAAATGTATTTCTCCAATTTCTTGTCCAGATCCTGCAGTTGCTGCATCACGTCACCCATCTCGTCCTTGTTCTCCATTGAGATCAGGCTCAGAGTTGTATCCAACAACACTATGCTCAATATATCCTGCATATCTTTATTTTCATATCTCTGAAGATAAGACGTCACCTTGGTCTCGATCTTCTTGGCGGCCGCCCGGACTTTGGACTCGTTTTCAGGCGCTACCTGAAACTTGTAGCTCCTCCCTCCTATGATAATATTTATTGTCTGTTTCTCCATCGTCACATATTCAGCATTGCAATACAATTATCAATCTCCTGAATTATCTTCTCCACACTCCTTTTCGCACGGGCACGGTCATTGGCAGAGATGTTGAAAGCATCGACCAGTTGTAAATTCTTGTTTTTAAGTTTTAGTTGATCTATTTGGGTTTTTAGTTCTTCAATTGTTGTGTTTCTTGCAAGGAGCTTGTCCTGATAGCTTTCAAGCGTGGCCTCCAGACGCTGATTTTCCGCCTTGCAGGCTTCGTACATCGAAATCAAAGTCTCTATTTTCGAGTTAAGTCCTTCGATAAGCGCTTGTTCCATAGGATTACCTCCAGTATGTTCTCGGCAAATTTAGTAATTATTATTCTACAAAACACCAATTATTTCTGATTTCCGGAGTCAGGGTGCCTTCGGCCTCGAGCTGTTTGAATATCAGGTCCCTGATGTCATCGTAGATATCCACAATATAGCTGCTGCCGTCCGAAGTGTCCACTCCTGCGCCGTCGGCAAGAAGGCTGCCGCCGCCCATAGCCCTGTAGGAAGTCATTGCAACGGTATACACGGCATCCATATCGAAAGGTTCGCCGCTTTCTAGCGAAACAATCTCCACCCTCTCGCCTTTCGGCTTGCTGCGGTGCACCCTGTAGTTGATGCCAGCCGCCGAATCGAAGTTGTAGGTGGCTCCGCGACGGTTCACCCAGTTGTCATAGACAATCTCCAGATAGTCCTTTACCTGGCGGCCTGTGAGTTTGACCTTGTAGAGCGAATTCTCGAAGGGATAGATCGAGAACAGGTCGTTGTAGCACAGGTCTCCGCTCTTTATGATGCCGGAGCGGCCGAGCGGTGCGGCAAACGACAGCTGGGCGCCGGACACGTCGAGCTGAACCTCGTGGAGCAGGCTGACATAAGGATTGGGACCGTCGAAGACGTCATTGAGGTCGATGTCGGACGTCAGGATGCCGACCTTGCGGTTGGTGAAAGCCTTGACCTTCTCGAAATCTTCTGCAAAACGGGCCTCGTAGGCTGCATCCCTGGGCTTTCCTGCCATCGGAATGAGGTCGCAGCTGATGTGCTTGTCGACAGGCTTGCCGCCCTGGTAGGTCAGCACGATCTCGCAGTGTGCCACGTTCCTGGCCCTGTCGGCGGAATTCATCAGCATAGTGTGCTGATGGAAGTTTTCTGCATCGACGACAGCCGGAGTGTGGTCGTGCCCGGCGATGACCAGGTCGACGCCTTGCAGGTTCTCAGCCAGCCAGAGGGAAGGATTCTCGATGTCGTCAGGCCTTCCGCTGCCGGTACCGGCGTGGATGGAGAGTATCACTACATCAGGCTTCTCCTTTGCGATGACCCTGTCCACAAGATTCTGGGCGAAGTCTGCTGCTTCCAGGAAGTCGATGCCCTTGTATTTCTCCTCGGGCAGCCAGTTGCCGATGCACGGGGTGACCATACCGATCAGGGCGACTTTCAGCCCGCCGCGGCGGAGTATCGTGTATTCCTGGAAATAAGGCTTGCCGCTGTCTTCATACACGGCGTTCGCTGCCAGAAGCGGCATCTTGTATTCCTTCTTGAGCCTGTCATAGACTGCGTGCCCGGGCTCGATGTCGTGATTGCCGACTACGACCGCATCGAATTTCAGGTAATCGGTAATCCTTGCATAGAGATGCGGAACACCCGTCTCGATGTAGTTGAAATAGTAGGCTGCGTTGTCGCCCTGGAGGTTGTCTCCGTTGTCAATCAGTATGAGCTCGGGATTGGCCTTGCGCATCTCGTTGATATAGGCAGAAACGTTGGAGATGGATGTCTGGTCCTCCCCTCCGGTGTAGCTTTCGCTGAAATAGCGGCCGTGAACGTCGGACACGGCGTATATGTCCAGCTTATATTCTCCGTCCTTATGCTTGCAGGAGCAGGCCAGCGTAAGTATGGCCAGCACCGCAACGAATATTTTCCTTATCATAGTTCTATCTTGAATTTGTCATTGTCCTTCCAGATGGGGAATCCTTCCCGATAGGCGTCGAGAAGCCCCTTTTTTATCTCAGCCTCCACGAAATCGAACCCGGCTGTTTCCATTTCCTTCCCGACAGGCTCTCCGCCGAAGTCCCATACGTTCGAGCGGCCGTCATACCTGCAGTGCGGGTCGCTGCCGGTGCGGTTGCTGAACGCCATATAGCAAAGGTTTTCAATAGCCCTCGAGGCAGCCATCCTGGTGGCGAAGATGCTCCTTGATGCAGGCCAGGATGCCACGGTCAGCATCAGGTCGTAGCTGTTGCCTTCGTTGCGCATCCACACGGGAAAGCGTAGGTCGTAGCACACCGTCAGTGCGATGTTCCAGCCTCGGTAGTTCAGGACGGTCCTGCCGGAGCCGCAGCTGATGACCTTGTCCTCCCCTGAATATGAGAAAGCGTGCCGCTTGTCATAGCTGTGGATTTCGCCGTTCTCCGTGACGAAGTAGCAGCGGTTGAAATAACGGCCGTCTTCCTCTACTATTGCGGAACCGGCAATCGCACATCCGGCATCCTCCGCCTTCCTGACCATAGTCTCGAGAGTAGGGCCGCCGGAGGCAGGCTCTGCGAAGTCGAGGTTGAACGTGTAGGCGGTATTGAAACACTCGGGAAAAACGAGCAGGTCGGGTGCACCACGCTCAGCCACGTAACGGTCGACGGCTTCGCCGAAGGCTCCCAGGTTGAACTGCGGGTCTTCCCAACGCGAATCCAGCTGACATAATGCGAGTTTCATAGCTTGGCTCAAGTTGCGCTAAGATACAAAAAAAAAGACGGCTGCGAGAGCCGTCTTCTTTATGTTAGTCAGGAAAAATTATTTCTTTGCGAAAAAATCTTTAACCTTGTCTGTGGGAACGAGATCCTCGTCAAAAGCATAAGCACCTGTGCGCTCTGATTTGACCATACGGATGCACTTAACTACATTTTTCTGGGTTTTGTCACCACGGAAACCTGCAACTGCTTTCTTTGCCATAATTCTTGGTCTTTAAAAATTATTTAATCTCGCGATGGAGGGTTACCTTCCTCAGATAAGGATTGTATTTCTTGCGCTCCAGACGCTCTGTAGTATTCTTTTTGTTCTTAGTGGTTACGTATCTTGAGATACCCGGAACACCGCTTTCTTTCTGCTCGGTGCATTCCAGAATAACCTGTACCCTGTTACCTTTCTTTGCCATGGCCGTGTGATATTAAACGATGTCGATTAAACCTTTTTCCTGTGAACGTTTAAGGGTTGCAGCAAGACCGTTCTTATAGATGGTCTTCATACCGTTGCAAGACACCTTAAGAGTAACGAATCTCTTCTCCTCTTCTGACCAGAACCTCTTGGTTTTCAGGTTAGGAGCGAATTCGCGTTTTACACGCCTTCTTGAATGGGAAACGTGGTTTCCTATCATTCTGGTCTTTCCTGTAACTTGACAAACTCGTGACATAGTATACTATTTTTATATATTATCTGCTTTTGGGGGCTGCAAATATCAAGAATTATTTTTTAATACGCAAATTATTTTTGCTTTAAAACAATCTTTAGCAGGCGATTCCATCTGATGTTGCGCGGGAAGGACTTGTTCTGGTCCATAGAGAGCCATATTACAGAGGGTTTGCCCACAATATGAGTCTCCGGGACGAAGCCCCAGTAGCGCGAATCGAGGGAATTGTGCCTGTTGTCGCCCATCATGAAATAATAGTCATACTTGAAGGTGTAGCTGTCGGTCTGGGTTCCGTTGATGTAGAACTTTCCGTCCCTTACCTCGAAGTCGTTGTCCTCATAGACGTCGATGATGCGGCGGTAGAGGGCGATGTTGTCTTTGGTGAGGGTTACGGTTGCATCCTTCTTGGGGATCCAGAGGGGACCGTAGTCATCCCTGGTCCATCCGGTTGCGGTGAAGGGGAAGAGCATCAGCATCTCCTGGCTTCCTGCGGGGTAGCTGGTCTCGAGATTGTCGGTCACAGACACCACGTTCTTCAGGGCTTTCACCTTCTCGAGGCCTTCTGCGGTGAGGAACAGCGACGGATATCCGGGAAGGTTGGCATTGTACCACGACTCGCCGAGATTCACCCCAATCTGCGAAAGGAATTTCGGATTGATGGGGGAGCCGTCAGTCACCACAGTATAGCTGTACTGGATACCCTTGTAGTCTTTCTGCTTGCTGCCGTTGACATACACTTCTCCGCCGATGACTGAGAGAGAGTCTCCTGCAACCGCCACGCAGCGTTTCACATAGTGGTCGGTCTTGTCGGCGGGACGGGCGATCACGGGACCGTACGTCTTTTCGGTGTATTCCTTTCCGTTGAAGCGGACGTGCATATAGTAGTCGTCGGCCGGGAGGCGGGAAAGGACTGTGTCACCGTGAGGGAAGTTGAAGACCACATAGTCGTCGCGCTTCACCTGCGAGAAACCTTTGAGCCTGCGGTATTCCTTCTCGAAGCCTTCCACATAGCATTTCTTGAGCGTACCCGGGAAAACGTTATGCATAAAGGGCATCGAAATGGGATGTTCGGGAACTCTCGGTCCGTAGCTCAGTTTGTCCACGAAAAGGAAGTCACCGGTCATCAGGCTGGATTCCATCGACGACGAGGGAATCTTGAAAGACTGGAAGAAGAAGATGTTGATGAAGGTTACAAAGATTACGGCGAAGATGATGGAGTCGAGCCATTCGTTCCAGCTGCTGTGCTTCTCCCCTTCCTTGTAACGTTTCTTCCAGAAATTCCAGTGTACCTTCTTGGTGATGAAGATGTCGAAGATTACTGCAAGGCCCAGCAGCCACCAGTAATTCCCCAACCAGATTACCCATAGAACATAGAGTACGGCCCATATTCCGAACCGTACCCATCTGTTCTTCAAGTATGATTTTTTTTCAGCCAAGCTTAATCCTTAACTGAATTTACAATTGCTTCGAATGCTTTAGGATCATTCATAGCCAGGTCGGCAAGAACCTTGCGGTTGAGTCCGACGTTCTGCGCGTTGAGCTTACCCATGAACTGAGAGTAAGTCAAACCGTGCTGACGTGCAGCAGCGTTGATACGGGTGATCCAAAGGGCGCGGAAATTGCGCTTTTTGGTTTTGCGGTCACGGTATGCGTAGGTAAGACCTTTCTCGTAGGTATTCTTCGCAACGGTCCAGACATTCCTTCTTGACAGGAAATTACCGCGGGTCTCTTTCAGGACTTTTTTACGGCGTGCTCTTGAAGCAACCGAATTTACACTTCTAGGCATAATTTTGCGTTTTTGAATGTCAGCGCCGGGCAATCCCGGACTTGTCAGCTGTCCACTCGGTTAATAATTAATTTTTACTTGACCAGCAGAGTTCTGATTCTCTTGTTGTCTGCAGGGGTAACGATGGCGATGTGGCCGAGGTTCCTTTTCTGCTTGTTGGTCTTCTTGGTGAGAATGTGGCTGTGATAAGCGTGTCTTCTCTTGATTTTACCGGATCCGGTGAGCGTGAAACGCTTCTTTGAACCGGAATTCGTTTTCATTTTAGGCATTTTCGAAAGTTTTTATTTGTTTGTCGTAATGTTTCATTTCTTGGTCACAGGTCCGAGCATCATAATCATCCTCTTCCCTTCAAGCTTGGGCAGCTGCTCTACCTTGCCGTAATCCTCGAGCTCGATGGCGAACCTCAGAAGGAGCTTTTCGCCCTGCTCTGAGAAGAGGATCGAACGTCCGCGGAAGAACACGTAGGCCTTGACCTTGCTACCTTCCTTGAGGAAGTTGATGGCATGTTTCAGTTTGAACTGGAAATCGTGCTCATCGGTCTGCGGACCGAACCTTATCTCCTTGATCACGACCTTCGACGCATTTGCCTTCTGCATCTTGGCCTTCTTGCGCTGCTGATACTGGAACTTCTGATAATCAATAATCTTACATACAGGCGGATCGGAATTGGGCGCAATTTCGACCAAATCCAACTCCTGTGCTTCAGCCATGGCAAGAGCTTCCCTCAACGGGTAAATCCCCTGCTCTACGTTGTCTCCCACGACACGCACCTGCGGTGCGGTGATTTCTTCGTTGATGCGATTCCTGTCCTCGTTCTTGGCATTCCTCTGAGGGTTGGAATTCTTTTTCTGAGGTGTGGGTTTGGGCCGCGGCGGCCGATAATTAGAAGTTGCTATTTTGGTATCCTCCTAGTTAAGTTGTTGGTAAATCTCGTCCTTTATCAGTTTCACAAAATCTTCAATTTTCATAGTACCGACGTTCACTCCACCCTGCCTGCGCACTGACACTGTGCCTGACTCGGCTTCCTTCTCGCCGACGATCAGCAGATACGGGATTCTCTTGAGCTCATTTTCGCGTATCTTCTTGCCAATGGTCTCGTTACGGTCGTCTACGGAGGCGCGAATATCGGAATTATTAAACAATTCGCAAACTTTTTTTGCAAAATCGTTATACTTCTCACTCAGCGACATAACTACCACTTGGTCAGGAGCAAGCCACAACGGAAGCTTGCCGGCGGTGTGCTCGAGGAGCACTGCCACGAAACGTTCCATCGAGCCGAACGGGGCGCGGTGGATCATCACGGGACGGCTGCGCTTGTCGTCAGAGTCGATATATTCGAGCTCGAAACGCTCCGGAAGGTTGTAGTCAACCTGGATGGTACCAAGCTGCCACTTGCGTCCGAGGGCATCCTTCACCATAAAGTCGAGTTTAGGGCCGTAGAAGGCAGCCTCACCGGTCTTCACGGTGGTGTTCAGGCCTTTCTCAGCCGCAGCCTCGATGATGGCGCTTTCGGCTTTTGCCCAGTTCTCGTCAGTACCTATGTATTTCTCCTTGTCTTCAGGGTCGCGGAGAGAGACCTGAGCCTCGTACTCCTTGAAATCCAAAGTCTTGAAGACATAGAGGATGATGTCGATCACTTTGCAGAACTCTTCCTTGATCTGGTCGGGACGGCAGAAGAGGTGGGCGTCGTCCTGGGTGAAACCGCGCACGCGGGTCAGACCGTGCAGCTCGCCGCTCTGCTCATATCTGTACACTGTTCCGAACTCTGCGAAACGCAGGGGCAGATCCCTGTACGAACGGGGCTTGCTGCGGTAGATCTCGCAGTGGTGAGGGCAGTTCATCGGCTTGAGCAGGTACTCCTCCCCTTCCTGCGGAGTAGTGATGGGACGGAACGAGTCGGCGCCGTAGTGTGCCCAGTGACCAGAAGTCACATAGAGTTCCTTGCTTCCGATATGGGGAGTGATGACCGGCAGATAGCCGTATCTCTTCTGTACTTTCTTGAGGAATTCCTGCAGACGGTCGCGAAGGTCGGCACCTTTCGGCAGCCAGAGAGGAAGGCCCTGTCCCACCCTGTTGGAGAAGGTGAACAGTTCCAGCTCCTTGCCGAGCTTGCGGTGGTCGCGCTTCTTGGCTTCCTCGAGCAGCACCAGGTACTCGTCGAGCATCGACTTCTTGGGGAAGGTGATGCCGTAGATGCGGGTGAGCATCTTGTTGTGCTCGTCGCCGCGCCAGTATGCACCTGCGATGGAGGTGAGCTTGATGGCCTTGATGACAGAGGTGTCGCGAAGGTGAGGGCCGCGGCAGAGGTCGGTGAACGAGCCGTTGGTGTAGAAGCTGATGTGGCCGTCCTCGAGGCCTTCGATCAGCTCGCACTTGTACTGGTCGCCCTTCTCGGTGAAGGTCTTCATTGCCTCAGCCTTGGGAACGTCCTTGCGGACGAAGTGCTGGCCCTGGCGGGCGAACTCGGTCATCTTGTCTTCGATGGCCTTGAGGTCGGCGTCGGTGATCTGCTTGTCTCCGAGGTCCACGTCATAGTAGAAACCATTGTCGATGGCGGGTCCGATACCGAACTTGATGCCGTGATAAAGAGTTTCCAGAGCCTCGGCCATAAGGTGTGAAGAAGAATGCCAGAAGACCTTCTTGGCCTCCTCATCCTCCCATTTGTGGAGCTTAATTGTCGCATCCTCAGTAATGGGGCGCTCCAGATCATACACTGCACCGTTCACTGTAGCGGCAAGAACGTCTGCCGCAAGCCGGGGACTGATGGACTTGGCGATGTCATAGGCGCTTACGCCGCTTTCGTACTCTCGCACGCTGCCGTCCGGAAATGTTATCTTTATCATATTCTGCTAGTTGATATTCTTATTCAGGCTGGCAAAGATATACATTTTTTCCTGATTGTTGATAAGTTATTGTTCAGGATGCCACCCTATTTGGTAATTTTGTAAGAGGAAAAGACAAGCAACAATGCACATCGGTGTAGCCGGTAATATCGGAAGCGGAAAATCCACACTCACGAGGATGCTCTCGGAGCACTACGGGTGGACTCCGCAGTACGAGGCGGTGACATACAATCCCTACCTCGAAGACTACTACAAGGACATCCGGCGCTGGAGCTTCAATCTCGAGATCTACTTCCTCGCACAGCGGTTCAAGGACCTCGTCGAGATCGGGAAGTCCGACAAGGTCATCATCCAGGACCGCACCCTGATGGAGGGCGTGCACATCTTCGTGAAGAACAACCTCGCCTTGGGCAACATCTCGCAGCGGGACTACGACACCTATATGGACCTTTTCAACCAGATGATCTCGACCGTGAAGCTGCCCGACCTGCTCATCTACCTCCGCTCATCGGTGGCAAGCCTGGTGGCAAAGATCCAGAAGCGCGGCCGCGGCTACGAACAGGGAATGAGCCTGGAGTACCTCGGAGGCCTCAATGACTACTACGAGCAGTGGATAGCCTCCTACCCCGGCAAGGTCATCACCATCGATGCGGACAATATGGATTTCGAGAACAACCCCGAAGACTTCCGCAACATCACCGACCGTATCGACGCCCTTCTGTACGGCCTCTTCTAGTTTTTTGTATATTTGTGGATTAATACTTCGCCAATATGGAACTGTCAGTCGTCATTTCGCTCTTCAACGAGGAGGAATCACTCAGGGAATTAGTAGCCTGGATCCACGAAGCCCTTGCAGGCAAGGTGTCAGATTATGAAATCATAATGGTTGACGACGGCAGCACGGACGGTTCCTGGAACGCCATCCAGCAGATGGCCGAAACCGACAAGACCATCCACGGCATCCGTTTCCGCCGCAACTACGGCAAGTCCGCAGCGCTCTACTGCGGTTTCGAAGCCGCACAGGGCGACATAGTCGTGACTATGGACGCAGACCTTCAGGACGACCCGACCGAGATTCCCGAGATGATGCGGATGATACGCGAAGACGGGTACGACCTCGTCTCAGGCTGGAAGAAGATCCGCCACGACAACAAGCTGACCAAGAACCTTCCCTCGAAGCTCTACAATGCCACCGCCCGCAAGGTCACCGGCATAAAGCTGCACGATATGAACTGCGGCCTTAAGGCCTACCGCAAGGAGGTCGTCAAGAACATCGAGGTCTACGGCGAGATGCACCGCTTCATCCCCTATCTGGCGAAGGAAGCAGGTTTCGGCAACATCGGCGAGAAGGTCGTACACCACCGCAAGCGCAAATACGGCAAGAGCAAGTTCGGGCTCAACCGTTTCGTCAACGGTTTCCTCGACCTGACGAGCATATGGTTCCTTCAGGTGTTCGGCCGCAAGCCCATGCACCTCTTCGGACTGATGGGCACAATCACCTTCCTCATCGGTATCGTGATAACGCTCTGGCTGATCATCAAGAAGCTTGTGCTCCAGAGCCAGGGACGCGTGTTCCGCGCCGTCACCGACCAGCCCCTGTTCTACCTCGCCCTGCTGGCGGTGATCATAGGCACACTGCTGTTCCTCACCGGTTTCATCGGCGAGCTGATAAGCCGCAACAGCAGCAGCCGCAACAGCTACAACATCAAGGAAAAATTCTGAAAAACGGCTATTTGGCCGTCAGCTGCCTGCAAGCCTCGCAGATTGCCTCGCTCATAGTCGGGTGAGGGAAAACTGTGTGCGACAACCTGTCGGCAGTGACTCCGCAGTCCATTGCAAGCACCAGGCCTCCGATCATCTCGCTCACGTTGGCACCCACGAGATGCACGCCGAGTATGCGGCCGTCGTGTGCGTCGCAGATGACCTTGACGAAACCGTCTTTCTCGCCTGCAGCGACAGCCTTGCCGTTCGATGCGAACTGGCAGCGGCCTACCCTGTACTCTATGCCCCTTGCAACGGCATCACGCTCCCTGAGTCCTGCCGAAGCGACCTCAGGAGTGATGTAGGTGCAGGCCGGCATAGTCTCGTAGTTCACGGGCTTGTGCTCGTGGCCTGCTATTCCTTCCACGCACGCAACTGCCTCTGCGCTGGCAGCGTGTGCCAGAGCCGGAGTGGAAATGACGTCACCTATGGCATAGATGCCTTCTACATTGGTCATATATGCAGAGTCAACCACAATCTTGCGTCGGTTCATTTCTACACCGACCTGTTCGAGACCTATGAAATCTGTGTTGGGAACGACACCTGCGGCTGAAAGGACAACCTCAGCCTCAAGCTGCTCCTCCCCTTTCTTCGTCTTGACGGTAAGAGTGCATTTCTCTCCTTTTTCAACAGCCTGGACTGCAGAAGAGGTCATAACCTTGATGCCCATTTTGCGAAGGCTGCGGCTCACCTGGGCCGATATGTCGTCATCCTCGAGGGGAAGTACTCTGTCAAGGAATTCGATCAGGGTCACCTCAACTCCGAGGCTGCGGTAGAAAAATGCGAATTCGGTGCCCACTGCTCCGGAGCCGATGACTGCCATCGACTTCGGTATGAAGGGCGGCATCAAGGCCTGGCGCGAACACCATATCTTCTCCCCGTCGACGGGAGCGAACGGAAGGCTTGAAGGCCTGGCGCCAGTCGCGATGATGATGTGTCCGGCCTGCAGCACGCTGGTCGAACCGTCTTCGGCGATTACCTCGACCTGCTTGCCGGGAAGTATGCGTCCTGTTCCCTGGACGAGTTTCACGCCCGCCTTGTTGAAAAGGAACTCGATGCCGCGGCTCATAGTGGCAGCGACCTCGCGGCTGCGGGCGAATATGCGTTCTATGTCGGGCTGGACATTGTCGGCAGAAAAACCGTAGGCTGCGCCCTCGCGGGAATGGTTGATCACCTGTGCGCTCTTGAGCAATGCCTTGGTGGGTATGCAACCCCAGTTGAGGCAGACTCCGCCGAGCGACGCGCTCTCGACGACAGTGACGTCGAATCCGGCTTTTGCGGCTTCAAGAGCGGCCACATAACCGCCCGGGCCTGAGCCGATGACGATCAGGCTATTCTCCGGCTTGTTCTTTTCCATGGCAATTCTTGTATTTCTTTCCGCTTCCGCAAGGGCAAGGGTCGTTGCGGCCCACTTTCTTGGCCACCCTCACCGGGGCGTTGCTCTTCGGTTCCGAACTGTGGTTGAGGAGGTCCGGTCTTCCGGCCTGCATACGGCTCATATCTGTCTTGCGCTCGTGGGCTTCAGTGGCCACTTCTTCAGGCGACTGCATGTCGTTCCTGAGGAATATCTGAGCCCTGAGCAGGAAGGTCAGCACATCCTTGTAGATGCCTTCCAGAGCCTTGATGAAGAGGTCGAAGCTCTCGGTCTTGTAGATGAGCTTCGGGTCTTTCTGCTCATATGAAGCGTTCTGGACTGACTGTTTCAGGTCGTCCATATCGCGCAGATGGATCTTCCAGTATTCGTCGATGACCCTGAGGGTCACGGTCTTCGAGATGGCGCGGGTAAGCTCCTTGCCTTTGCTTTCGTAGGCCTTGCGCAGGTCCACGAGCACGTTAAGCACCTTGCGGCCGTCGGACACGGGAATAGCGATGTTCTGGTAGAACATACGCTTCTTCTCGTAGACGTAGTTGATGATCGGCCAGGCCTGGGCGACGATGGTGTCGTTGCGGCGTTTCTGTGTGTCTATGATAGTGTCCTTCAGGCGGTCTGAAATCTCGCCTTTCTTGGCCTTGTCGTAGAAAGCTTCGTCGAAGTCAGGCTCGATGGAGAGAGTTTCCATCAGCATCTCGCGGAAGCCTTGATAGTCCAGGTCGCCGTACTTGTCGACGAAGATGTCGCAGTAGTCGCTGGCCATATTCATCACGTCCACGTCGATGCGCTCTCCAGTGAGGGCGCTGCGGCGTTTCGAGTATACAACCTCGCGCTGCGAGTTCATCACGTCGTCATATTCCACGAGGTTCTTACGTATTCCGAAGTTGTTCTCCTCCACTTTCTTCTGAGCCCTCTCGATGGAGCTTGAGAGCATAGAATTCTGAAGAGCCTCGCCCTCGGTCAGACCCATCTTGTCCACAACTCCGGCTATCCTTTCTGAACCGAACAGACGCATCAGGTTGTCTTCGAGGGATACGTAGAAGATTGAAGAACCCGGGTCTCCCTGACGGCCGGAACGACCGCGCAGCTGACGGTCGACGCGGCGGCTGTCGTGACGCTCGGTGCCGATGATGGCAAGACCTCCGGCTTCACGCACATCAGGATCGATCTTGATATCGGTACCACGGCCGGCCATATTGGTGGCGATGGTAACGGTGCCGGCCTTGCCTGCCTGTGCGACAATCTCGGCCTCACGGGCGTGCTGCTTGGCGTTCAGCACCTGGTGCTTGATACCTCTCATCTTGAGCATCCTGCTCAACAGCTCGGATATCTCGACTGAGGTCGTACCCACGAGCACCGGCCTTCCCTGGGCCACGAGCTCCTGGATCTTCGCTATGACGGCGTTGTATTTCTCTTTCTTGGTCTTGTAGATGAGGTCGTCCTCGTCCTTGCGGATGACTGGACGGTTGGTGGGGATTACCACCACGTCGAGCTTGTAGATCTCCCAGAACTCGCCTGCTTCCGTCTCGGCGGTACCGGTCATACCGGCAAGCTTGTGATACATACGGAAGTAGTTCTGCAGGGTGATGGTAGCGAAAGTCTGGGTAGCGGCCTCGACCTTCACCATTTCCTTGGCCTCGACAGCCTGGTGGAGACCGTCGCTCCAGCGGCGTCCCTCCATTATACGGCCGGTCTGCTCGTCGACGATCTTGACCTTGCCGTCGATGATGACGTAGTCCACGTCGCGGTCGAACATTGCGTAGGCCTTGAGCAGCTGGTCTACCGTATGCATACGCTCAGCCTTGAGCGAATAGTTCGAGTAAAGCTCGTCTTTCTTTACTTTCTTGGCCTCGGCGTCCAGCCCGGGATCGTGTTCGATCTTCGACACTTCGTCAGCCAGCTGGGGCATCAGGAAGAACTCGGCGTCGCCCACAGCCTTGGCGAGCTCTTCGTTACCGTTGTCGGTGAGCTCCACAGAGCGCTGCTGCTCGTCCACGACGAAATAGAGGTCGTTGGTGATGACGCGCTGCTCGATGTCCTTGTCGGTGAAAGCGGCCCTGATGACCTTCGACTCTGCTTCCTGCAGGATGGTCTTGATGCCGGGTTCACTGAGATACTTGATCAGAGGCTGGTATTTGGGCAGACCCTTGTAGGCCTTGAGAAGCATTATCTCTCCTTCGTCCTTCACCTTGCCTGCAGAGATGAGCTTGCGGGCTTCGTTGAGGAACTTGTTCACCACTTCACGCTGGGCTTTGTAGAGCCTTTCCACATAGGGTTTGTATTCTATGTAGGCTTCGTCGCCGCTGCGCTGCACGGGACCTGATATGATCAGAGGGGTACGGGCGTCGTCGATCAGCACGGAGTCGACCTCATCGACGATGGCGTAATGATGCTTGCGCTGCACAAGGTCGTTGGGGTTGATGGCCATATTGTCCCTCAGGTAGTCGAAACCGAACTCGTTGTTCGTACCGAAGGTGATGTCGCAGCGGTATGCCCTCTTGCGGGCCTCGGTGTTGGGTTCGTGCATATCGATGCAGTCCACGCTCATTCCGTGGAACTCATAGAGCGGACCCATCCACTCGCAGTCACGTTTGGCCAGATAGTCGTTGACGGTCACTACGTGGACGCCTTTCTTGCCCATAGCGTTCAGGAACACGGGAAGCGTGGCCACGAGGGTCTTTCCTTCACCGGTCGCCATCTCGGCTATCTTGCCCTGATGGAGCACGATGCCTCCGATAAGCTGCACGTCATAGTGGACCATATCCCACTTGATCATATTGCCGCCGGCCATCCAGCTGTTCTTCCAGATGGCATAGTCGCCCTCGACCTTCACGAAATCCTTGGTCGTGCTCAGGTCGCGGTCGAAGTCGGTGGCAAGGACCTTGATGGTCTCATTCTCCTTGAAACGTCGGGCAGTCGACTTCACGATGGCAAATGCCTTGGGAAGGGCTTCGTCGAGCGCCTTCTCGATTTCGACATCTATCTTCTTCACAAGCTCGTCGAGCCTGGTGGCAAGTTCTTCCTTGGTGCGGACATCTATCTCGACGTCTTCGAGCTGAAGCCTTATCTGCGCGGCTTCCTCTTCTTCCTTGGCAGTGCGGGAGGCTATCTGCTCCTTCAGCGCGGCGCTCTCAGCCCTGAGCTCGTCGTCGGTCAACGCATCTATCCTTTTATATTCGTCCAGGATCTGGTTCAGAATGGGGGTAATAGCCTTGACATCCCTTTCTGCCTTCGATCCGAAAAGTTTCTTAAGTATGTTCATTATCTAAACTTTAAATCTCAATCTTGCAAAAGTAATGGAATTTTAGATTCCAAAGAAATAAAGTGCATATCCCGCGACTGCGGCGACAGCGCAGTTTATAAGTTTCGCCTTGAGGAAGCCTGCCTTGTTCTCGGCGAGCAGCGGCAGGGCGCAGTGTCCGTCCTGGCTGATGCTGCTGGCAAGCAGCACTGAGAACGGCACCAGTCCGCTGGCGAACATAGTCACGAATATCAGGTGCGGACCGGAATCGGGTATAATGCCGATCAGCACGGCCAGCAGCATTACCAGGGCGATATTCTCTTTCATCCACGACTCCAGGTCGATGTATTCCATTCCCAGATGGATGAGCAGCAGGGCCCCGAATGTCCAGCAGAAGATGGACAGTGCGTGCTCCTTTATCACGTGATGCCAGAGATGCTCCCTGAAAAAATGCCTGTCAAGGATGTGATGATGGCTGTGACCGTGCTCCTCCAGGTCGTCTTCGTGAAGGCCATAGGACTGTTTGCAGACAGCTTTCTCCTTTCCTGCCGGCCTGAGGTCGACCAGCAGTCCCACTGCGACGGCAATGACGAAAAGAACCGCGAAGAGCAGCAGCGCCTTACCCGGAAACATAGCAAGCATCACGAATGCTTCGTCGCCGCTGGAAGCTATCATCATCGCAACCAGTGCGCCGAAGGAAATCATTCCGTGGGAATAGAGCGACACTGTGGCAAAGCCGCCGGCGCAGCCGGGAATCATTCCCATAGCAGCTCCGAACAGCACTCTTGTGAATCGGTTTGAATTGAGACGCGAGAAGAAATGGCCGTGGGAGGCCACATTTACGAATTCGATCACCAGCATCATAAAGATCACCAGGGCGGTGATCAGGATGCTGTCCCACAGCACTTCTGCAAGGATGTGGATCATATTTTGCCCAGGTACTTGTCAATGAGCTCCTCCGCCGCAGAGAAAGATTCCAGCTGACCGTCGAGCACAGCGCTCTCATAATCGGGAAGCAGGCCCTCCACGCGGGGATTTTCGTAGAACATATTCTTGAGTGTCTCGTTGATGCTTTCGTACATCCAGTAACGTGCCTGCTCGCGGCGGTGACGGTCATAGTAGCCGTTCTCCCAGACAAGTTTGAAGTATTCTTCTATCTTGGCGAGGATGTCGTCCAGTCCGGTCATGTCGACTGCCGATGAAGTGACTGCAGTGGGCACCCATCCTGACTCTGTCGGCGGGAAGAGATGCAGCGCATTCGCATACAGGGCCCTTGCCAAATTGGCCTTGTCCACGTTGTTGCCGTCGGCCTTGGTGATGGCGATGAGGTCCGACATCTCCATTATGCCTCGCTTGATGCCCTGCAGGTCGTCTCCGGCTCCGGAGAGCATCAGCAGCAGGAAGAAATCGCTCATCGAATGGACAGCCGTCTCGCTCTGCCCCACTCCTACCGTCTCTATGAAGATCACGTCATAGCCTGCAGCCTCGCAGAGCAGTATTGTTTCGCGAGTCTTGCGTGCCACTCCTCCGAGGGAGCCTTCGCTCGGGCTGGGGCGGATGAATGCGTGGGGATCGTGCACAAGTGTTTCCATCCTGGTCTTGTCGCCGAGGATGGAGCCTTTGGACCTTTCGCTGGAAGGGTCGATGGCCAGCACTGCAAGGTTGTGGCCCTTGCCGGTGATGTGAGAACCGAATGCCTCGATGAATGTGCTCTTGCCCACGCCGGGCACTCCGGTGATGCCGATGCGCATCGTGCGCTTTCCCGAAGAAATCTTCTGGCAGCGCTGGATGATCTGGGCAGCCACCGCCCTGTGGGACGGAAGAGTGCTCTCCACCAGAGTTATCGCCTGGCTGAGGATGACACGGTCACCACCGACGATGCCGTCCATATACTCGTCAACCGACTTGATAGCCGGCTTCTTGTTGATCTTGAGATAAGGGTTTATGATGGGAGGCTGCTTGACTCCGTCGTTGACGTTGAGGGCAGTGTCCTTGTTTTCGTAATCTCCGAAGAAATCTCCTTGCTTGTTCAGGTCCATGAAAGGCTTAGTCTACGATATTGGCTGTAACGAAATAGTTCAACTGCGGTTTGCTCACCGAATTGGTTATCAGCGTCAGCACGTTGATGATCTCGCCGTCACCTTTTGATGCGTCGAAAGAGAAATCGACGGTGGCAGAGGCTCCGGGCTTGACGGTGATGGGCATACGGGTCACGACCTTGCTGTTTTCTCCGTCAATGTCGATCTTGTGGATGAGAAGGTCGCTCTTGCCCGCGTTGGCCACCTTGAAACTCTTGCGGACCGTCGTTCCTTTCTTGACTTCTTTCAGTTCGCTGTAGGTATTGTCGAGACGGGGTGCCGGAGCGTTGTTGATCTGGCGTACCGTCATGTTGTCGAAATCGTCGTTGATGGTGGCGTTGAGCCTGACCGCTCCGTCCTGACGGGTTCCGTCAGTCAGGAAACTGACCCTGTAGGTGGTCTTTCCCCAGTTTTTGGGACCGTTGTTGGTATTGACTGTGTATTTGACCTTCGCTGCAGTGCGGGCTGGAATGGGGTTGGGAGAGATAGAGACGCTGACCGCCTCGTCTCCGGTAACGGTCACCTTCACGGGCTTGTTGGACATATTGGCAATCTCACCGTCCTCGCTTTTGCGCTTTCCCTGGGCGATGTAGCCCATATCGACCGAAGTCGAACGCACTGCCACGGGGCCCATTGAAACCTTGTAGAGCTCCTCGAGCGATTTCTTGCGCTCGTGGACCTGGCCCTTGATCTTGAGCACTATCGGCCTGTTGACATTCGAAACATAGACGGTTATGGTCTTGTTGAAAGGATAAGGCCCCTGGTCGTTGGCGTAGGTCACTTCGATGGAAGTGGAACTGCCGGGCTGTATGGGTTTCTTGTCATAGTCAGGCACGGTGCAGCCGCAGCTTGACACGACATTGTGGATTACAATCGGACTGTCACTTATGTTTTTCATGACAAACTTGCAGGAAACGGGCCCGTCGGAGAGCAGGATGTCGCCGAAGTCGTAGGTCTTGGTGTCGAAGCTGACCACTTTCTCTTCAGGCTGGCTCGCTTTCCCGGTCTGGGCGAATGTGGCAAGAGTCCCTGCCAGGAATGCTGCAAGAAGCAATATCGCATACTTTTTCATGGTTCCTTTATTTTTTACAAAGATACGTCTAAATCAAAAATTATGCTATATTTGTGCTGCATTAACACTTAAATCAAAAAAACGATGGCTTACAAGATTTCAGAAGACTGTGCAGCTTGCGGCACTTGCATTGACGAGTGCGCAGTAGGTGCAATTTCAGAAGGCGACATCTATATGATCGACCCTGATCTGTGCGTAGAATGCGGTTCTTGCGCAGCAGTTTGTCCTATGGGTGCTATTTCAAAGGAAGACTAAAATAATACCCATTATACTTACAAAAAGACCGGCCTCCCAGCCGGTCTTTTTCTTTACTTGAATCTTTCGCGCAAGATCTCCGGGAGGTCCTGCTCGAGTAGGTATTCATACCAGAAGCGGTAATCCTGCAAGTTGCTCTGGGTGCTCTGGTAGCCGCGGTAGCCGTGCATACCCTGCGGATAGATCATCAGCTCGAAGTCCTTGTCCAGCTCCTGCATCTTGTCGATGATCTGCAGGCCGTTCTGGAAGTGGACGTTGTCGTCGCCGGTTCCGTGGGTATACCTCAACATATTGGTGCGGTCACCCTTGTAACTGCCGAGCCTGTCGAACACTGCAGCCGCAGCGTAACCCTCTGGATTGTCCTGAGGCGTATCCATATACCGTTCCGTATAATGAGTGTCGTAGAGCCTCCAGTCAGCCACGGCACCGCCCGCTATCGCATACTGGAAATATTCGTTGCCGGCAGTGACGCACAGCACCGACATCGTACCTCCGTAAGAGAATCCCTCGATGCCGACCTTCTTCTCATTGACATACGGGAACTGGCGGAAATAGAAGATGCCGTCGATGAAATCCTGAAGCTCCAGCACGCTCAGCTTGCGGTAGACCTGGTTCATACCGGCCTTGCCGAGGTGTCCTGAAGACCTTGTGTCAAGCACGACCTGGATCACGCCGTGGTTGGCCCACCACTGGTTGTTGAATGTAACACCCTTCCAGCTGTCCAGAACCTGCGGGCTGTCCGGGCCTCCATAGATATTCACCTTCACGGGATATTTTACCGCACCCGAACGGTCCATACCTATCGGCCATATCACAGTCGCCGGAAGGCTCAGGCCGTCACGCGTGGTAATGTACACAAGCTCAGGCACGGCTATCTCATAAAGGTCGAAGTCCGGACCTTTCGAATCGAAAAGCACATCCATCGTCATCCTTGACAGATTGCCGCTGCGGGGGATGTTGAACACCACTTCCTGTGTCGGAGTAGACAGGTTGGACAGGCTGGCGTAGATTTTGGTGCCGCCGTCCTCCTCGCTCACGCGCACCGAAGTGTAATTGTATTCGCCACGGCTCACACGCTCCACCTTGCTGTCGGAAAGAGTGATGCGGTAGATGTCATTGCGGACGCTCGATTCGCGCTTAGCAGTGTAGTAAAGATATTTCTTGTCGACCGACAGAAGCCGGATGCTCCAGTTGGGGCCGCCGTCGGTGAGCTGGCGGAAAGTCTGCCCGTCATAACTGAGGAAATATATCTGCTGCCACATACTCATATCCCTGACGATGTACATACCTTTGTCAGTGAACAGCATCTGGTCCATCCAGTCGATCCAGGTGTCCTGATGCTCCTCATACACCTTGTACTTGTTGCCGTAGGTAGGATCCACGGCATAGAGCACCAGATTGTCCTGGCTGCGGTCCATCCACGAAACCATAAAGCGGTTACCTTCCGAATTCCAGAACGGAATGCCGAAATACTGGTCGAGGCTGCTGTCGAAATCGGCCCATACAGTCTCGCCACCGCGGACGCTCACGAAACCCACCTTAACTTCGGGATTGGGATCGCCGGCCTTCGGATAGCGGGTCTCGTTGATGCTGCCGTGCTGCCCTGTAGAATTGTAGATGGGGAACATCGGCACCTTCGAATTGTCAAAACGGTAGTATGCCAGCATCTGGCTGTCGGGCGACCACCAGAAAGCCTTGTATCTCGAAGCACGGCCGAAAATCTCCTCGTAATAAACCCAGGAAGCATAGCCGTTCAGGATGATGTCGGAGCCGTCGAAAGTGTGGCGCACTATCTCGCGTGAGAACACGTCGATGGAATACAGGTCGTTGTTCAGTGTATAAGCGATCTTGCTGCGGTCCGGGGACCAGGTAGGATTCACCCAGCCTTCTACGAGCTGAGGCATCTCAGCCACAGCAGGCATACCGGCTGCCGGGGCAGTCACCGGTCTTGACTTCAATATTCCTGCAGGTATGCGGGATACCAGCTGTTCGTCGGTCAGGCGTATCTTCTGCTGGGCCTGAGCCTGCGTGGCGGCAGCGAAGGCCGCCAGAGTGAATAGTGCGATTATGACTTTTCTCATTGCTTGATGAAATTATTCTTGAAATTGACAAGGTAAACCTTTTCAGTAGCCCTGGTCATTGCGGTGTAGAGCCATTTGAGATCCTCAAGCTCTATCTCGTCGCGCCAGAATGGGTTGTCGATGAACACGCATTTCCACTGTCCACCCTGCGACTTGTGGCAGGTCACGGCAGAGGCATACTTGATCTGAAGCGCATTGAAATACGGGTCCTCACGGACAGCCTCGAAACGTTTTTTCTTTGTCTTTACGTCAGCATAGTCAGCCAGCACACCCTCGAACAACTCGTTCTGCTGCTCTGCAGTCAGCGCCGGGCTCTCGCTCGAAAGGGTGTCGAGAATGATCTTGGCAGTTATCTCCAGGTCATTGTAGTCCGAGAAGCAGAGCACAGCCTCGGCGAAATGCAGGCCGTAGCGCTCTTCGTGCTTCGAAATCCTCATAAGCTGCGCCACGTCACCGTTCGCAATGAAAAACGACGGATCTTTGACCTGCTCGAGGAACTGGTAGCAGTTCTTGACAACCATCAGCTTGTCGCCGCGGTTGAGCTGTTCCTCACGGTAAAGGACTGCGGAACGGATTCCGGCATTGTAGCGGTTGGCTCTCTTGTTTGAGCGGCACAGCACCACCACTTCGTCAAGACCGTAATGGTCTATGGTGTCCGAAAGTTTCTCTATTAGGTCGCCTCCGTTAATGCTCTCTATGTCGTCATAGCCTTCCAGTTCCATCGGAACGGCGCACCCCATCCCCTGCTCTATCTGCCGGCGGATGAGAGTCGCATTGTGCAGGATGCCCGACTCGCTTGTCTGCCTCACCACCTGCGACAGCGAAGCCTCGACCACGGTGCCGTAGCAACTCTGCAGGAAATCGATGTCGAGCGCAGGACTCTCCTCCATCCCTATGGGAGGAAGCTGCCCCCTGTCGCCGACGAAAATGATATTGTTGCCGCGGCCGCCCCGCACGTATGTCACGAAATCTTCGAGGAGGTCGCCTGACCCGAAGATGGAGCCTCCGGCGCTGTCAATGGTTATGAGCGAAGCCTCGTCTACTATGTAGAAAGTGTCGCAGGCCTTGTTGATGTCGAGGTTGAACTTGCCTCCGGCAGCCAGGGACTGCTGGCGGTAGATATGCTTGTGGATAGTGAAAGCCTTCTCACCTGTGAAGCCCGAAAGGACCTTCGCGGAACGTCCGGTCGGAGCCAGCAGCACGAACTTGTACTCCATAGCCTTGAGGGTCTTCACAAATGCCGCCATCAGAGATGTCTTTCCTGTACCCGCATAGCCCGCAAGGACCATTATGTCGCTGTCATCCCTGAGCGTCACGAACTCGGCAAGGGCCGCTGCCGCACGGCTCTGATCCCCGGTAGGCTCGAAAGGGAGATTGCGTTCTATCTGCTGCTGAAAAAAATGCTCGACCCCCATTATGCGCCTTTTCTGAAGAGGAGGAATACTGAGAGTACGGAATAGAGTCCGAGACGGCCTATGATCATCTCTGCGGTCATCACCAGCTTGCCGAGCACAGATACGGCAGCATAGTTCTCCAGGGAACCGAAATGGCCGAAGGCCGGGCCTATGTTGCCTATCATTGCCACGGAAGCGCTGATGGAATCAGTCATATCCATTCCAAGCGCCGCGTAGATCACTGCACATATGAAGGCGATGAAGATATAGAGCACTGCGAAGTGTGCCACCGAAGTGATGAGTTCCTTGTCGACTATGTCGTTGTCACCGTATTTCACCTGAAGCACGGCATTGGGATGGATGGTCCGCTGCAGCTGGATGTACGTTGCCTTGAAGAGGATCCATACCCTGTCGACTTTCATACCTGCGGATGTAGAACCGGAGCAGCCGCACTGGATCGAGAGATACATCAGGATCAGGATGCAGAAGAGCGGCCATACCGAAGTATCGCAGACTGCGAAACCGGTGGACGTAACGAGCGAAGCCACATTGAAGAAACCGTCCAGGAATGCGTCACCGGCATTGGTGTATGTATGGGTCAGCAGCAGGTCCAGGGAGATGGCCACACCGCAGATGAGTATCGACATAAGGTAGAACTTCGTGACCGGATGCTTGAAGAGGGTCAGGTCCCTTCGTGCGATGGACACATAGATCATTCCGAAGTGCATCGACGACAGTATCATGAACACTATGGCGATGACATCTATCCAGCGGCTGTTGAAGGCGCCTATGGAAGCGTTCCTGGTGCTGAAACCGCCCGTAGCCACAGTGCTCATAGCGTGGTTGACTGCATCGAAAAGGTTCATTCCGGCAATCATATAGAGGACCATAGTGATCAGCGTCAGTCCTATATATACCGAAAGGACTACTTTCTTGAACTCGTCGGTCTTGTAGTTGTATCCCGGACGGGTGACGTCGGACACCTCCATACGGCTCATCTTCAGACGGACGGAGCCGATGGAAGGAAGGATCATAACCATGAAGAGCACGACACCCAAGCCTCCTATGTAATGGGTAGACGACCGCCAGAAAAGAAGGCCCTTCGGCAACGACTCGATGTCGGAGAGGATGGTGGCTCCGGACGTGGTGATTCCCGACACGCTCTCAAACCAGGCGTTGGCAAGGGTAAACTCACCGCCCCAGAGAGCATAAGGCATCATTCCGAAAAGGCACGCCAGAACCCAGGAAAGGATGATGATGACGACGCCTTCACGGGTGTTGATCTCAGCGTGCTTGCGGGAAACGAAGACAATGGGGAAAATGCCGCAGCAGAGCGTCAGGATTCCGCTAAGCAGCAACGGATAGAAAGACGAATCCAGGGAATCGATGGCGGCCACGACAGCTGACACCAGCATGAACGCTGCGACGAAAAGCAGCGCGACACCCACGTTTCTGGATATGGCCCTGATATTCATCCTTATTTGTTTTTCAAAGTCTTATGCACGTCGATGAGGTCGGTCAGCGCGTCGTTGAGGTCTGAGATTTCGTCATCATTGTCGAAGGTGATGTTGTAATCCTTGCCGAAGCGAACGAATTCCTTGACACCCTTGCCCATCTTCGAAACCGGCTTGATCACGTAGTAGTTGAGATAGGCGTTGAAGAGAAGTATGACGATCAGGCCCACGATCAGGGCTGCCACCGCAGGCATCATGCTGCGGAAAAAAGTACTCTCCATCATCTCGGAATTGGCCTGAAGGGCGGCGTTGCTGATGGAGTTGAGGTCGTTGATGTAGTTGCGCAGATAGGAATAATACTGCTGCACACGGCCGAAGAACCACTCCTGGCGGGCAGCCGCGCCCTGCTCCCAAATCTCAGGGGCCTCCATCACCACCTGCATATATGCCGCGTAGGCGAAACGGACAGAATCCGCATAGCGGTTCTCCTGTTCCGTAGTGAAATTGTCAGGGAGGTTTTCCAGAGTGGAGACGAACGAATCGTGAATGGAGTTGCTGAAGTCTTCTGGTGCAGTTTCTTCACCGAGCATCTCGAGCAGCGCCAGGTTGAACTGTTCGCTTGACTCCATCAGAGAACGTTCCTCATTTATGCTGAGGATGTTGTCATTCACAACTCCGGAACTTGCCCTGTTGATCCTGACAAACTCGAAAACAGCTATGACGCTAGAGAAGAACAGTATGGTGCCCAGGATGGTGAATCCCGTGCGGACTTTCCTGCGGATCGTTCTTCTGGCTTTCTTACGTTTCATAGATGACGGAATATAGCACAAATGTAATAATTATTCGGCAAAAGATGCCTCGAGGAGGAACACCATTTCCTCTGCCGCACGAGCGGCCGCCCCACCCCTGCCAAGCAGCTGCTTCACTTTGGCACAGTCCTCGAGCTGGGCCGACCGGCAGCTTTCGTTGCTGACGAGCCTGAGCAGTTCTTCAAGAACTTTTTCAGCAGTGAAGTCTTTCTGGATGAGTTCTTCGAACACTTGTCTGTCCAGCATTATGTTGACCAGCGAGATGTATCTGGTCTTAAGCATCAGCCTGGCGATCCTGTATGACACGGGGTTCATCGCGTACACCACCACCTGGGGAACGGACAGCAGCGCAGCTTCGAGACTGGCGGTTCCGGAGTCGATGACTGCCGCCGCGGCGTTGCCAAGCACGGTATAGGTGCGGTCACGCACCAGTTCTATGGAAGAATCTTTCAGGTATTCATCATAAACGGCATCATCGATGGACGGTGCCGCGGCAATCACCATCCTGTAGTCCCGCAGGCTGCTGGATGCGACAAGCTTTTCAAGCTCGAGAAACACCGGCATCGTTCGGCTTATCTCCATCTTGCGGCTTCCGGGCAGCAGGGCGATGTAAGGCCGGGATTCCTCATCTGCAGGGGCCTCGCATCTTACTGTGTCCACGAGCGGATTGCCTACATAGACGGCTTCGATGTTGTGCTTGCGGAAATAGTCCAGCTCGAAGGGAAATATCACAAAGAGGCGGTCGACCCATTTCCTCAGTTTCTTAACCCGGCGTTCCCTGGTCGCCCAGACCTTCGGGGCTATGTACCAGAAAACCTTTATTCCGCGGCGCGAGGCGAAGCGGGCGATGCGAAGGTTGAAGCCCGGATAGTCGATAAGGATCACTGCATCGGGTTGCCACGCGCTGATGTCGGACTTGCAGAAAGCGATGTTGCGGAATATCGTTCCTGCCTTTCGGAGTACCTCGACAACTCCCATCACGGCACTTTCCCGGTAATCACGCACAAGCTGAACCCCCTCAGCAGCCATCTTGCCGCCGCCCCAGGCACGGAACTGAGCCTGTCCGTCGCGGTCTTTGAGGGCCCTTACCAGCCCGGCGCCGTGGAGGTCGCCGGAGGCTTCGCCTGCTATGATGTAATATTTCACGGAACTAAAGCTTCCACAAATGGGACAGCCTGTCTTTCTCGTTGTAATTCGTGGTGTCGATCTTATGGGGCACGATGGTGATATAGCCGTCGGCCAGCAATATATGGTCCGCCTCCGCGGCAGTAGTTTTCATCTCATAGTCCACGAACTGCCCTACCATCCAGTAGAACTCGCGGCCGTGACCGTCCCAGCTTCTCTGGAACTCTTTCTCCCAACGGCCGTTGCCCTGATGGGCAAACCTGATGCCTTTGATCTGGTCGACGGGAAGGTCGGGGAAATTCACGTTGAGGTAAGTCTGATGCACAGGCGGAATCTCGAACATCTGGTCGAGTATCCTCGGAAGGAAATGGAGAACCGCCGAGAAATCGGCATCCTCGGCGTGGGTGTCTATAGAAAGGCCTATCGAAGGAATGCCATAGAGGCTGCCTTCCTTGTTGGCTCCGAGAGTGCCAGAGTACAGCGCTGCGGCGGAGGCGTTGGAACCGTGGTTGATTCCGGAAACGAACAGGTCCGGATGGATTCCTCTCTCGATGCACATATTCGCCATCATCTTGGCGCAGTCGGCCGGTGTGCCGTTCATATAGTAGCAGCTCAGGCTTCCTTTGCCCTCTTCTGCCTCGTGATATGCATAGCGGGTCACATACAGCGGATCTTCCATACTCAGCGCCATCGATCTTGCCGACTGGGGGTTCTTCGGAGCCACCAGCAGGACGTTTCCATATTTTCTCAGGAATTCAGCCACTTCAGTCAAACCTCGGGCTGTATATGAATCGTCGTTAGTCAATAAAATTTCTCTTGTCATTCTGTTGAAAACTTGCAGCAGCAAAGTTACTTAATATAATAATTATTTTTTTACCTTTGCACGGTTTCCGGAAAAAGTTTCGAAAACAACTGATTTTCAGATAAAGTCCTAAATTTTTTATACTCACATAAATTAACATTCAAATGAAAAAGATTAAAGTTGGTATCAACGGATTCGGCCGTATCGGACGTTTTGTTTTCCGTGCCGCCCAGGAAAGAAATGACATCGAGATCGTAGGAATCAACGACCTCTGCCCTGTAGACTATCTGGCATATATGCTCAAATATGACACTATGCACGGTCAGTTCGAAGGTTCTATCGATGTTGACGTAGAAGGCAGCAAGCTCATCGTCAATGGCCAGGCTATCCGCGTTACTGCATGCAAAGACCCCAACGAACTCGCTTGGGATCAGGTTGGTGCTGAATATGTAGTTGAATCTACAGGTCTTTTCCTCACCAAGGAGAAAGCTCAGGCCCACATCAATGCAGGTGCCAAATATGTTGTGATGTCAGCTCCTGCAAAGGACGACACTCCGATGTTCGTATGCGGCGTTAACGAGAAGACCTATGCAAAGGGTACTCAGTTCGTTTCAAACGCTTCTTGCACCACCAACTGCCTTGCTCCGATCGCCAAGGTTCTCAACGACAAGTTCGGCATCAAGGAAGGTCTTATGACTACCGTTCACTCAACTACCGCTACCCAGAAGACCGTTGACGGTCCGTCTCTGAAAGACTGGCGTGGTGGCCGTGCCGCTTCTGGCAACATCATCCCTTCTTCAACTGGTGCTGCTAAGGCTGTAGGTAAAGTTATCCCTGAGCTCAACGGTAAGCTTACCGGTATCTCAATGCGCGTTCCGACCCTCGACGTTTCTGTTGTCGACCTGGTTGCAAACCTTGAGAAACCCGCTACCAAGGAAGATATCTGCAAGGCTATGAAAGAGGCTTCAGAAGGTGAACTCAAAGGTATTCTCGGTTACACTGAGGACGCTGTCGTTTCTTCAGACTTCCTCGGCTGCAAGCTGACTTCTATCTTCGATGCCAACGCCGGTGTTTACCTGACTGACAAGTTCGTGAAGGTTATCTCTTGGTATGACAACGAGATCGGTTACTCTAACAAGGTCCTCGACCTCATCGCCCACATGGCAAAGGTTAACGGCTAATCTTTTTTAGCAACATACATCGAAAACGGCCCGGCACCCCCGAGCCGTTTTTTTTTGCACTGTTTTCAACATTCAGACGTATGGTAGCAATGATTGTCAATACCGATCGCATGGCAGAGGGGAGTAAAGCAAGGCCTTCGGGGGGTTCCGTGAGCTGACGCTCACTCCAATCCCTCCCAACGCCATCATCGTCATTGCTTACGCAATAACTCGCTGTCGTCGGGTCCCTCCCGCTCTGCACGCCGCGGGTGGCCAGCCCCCGCTCAGGCCTTCTTTACTCCCCTCATACCTGCTTCCCAACATGCTTATTATAGGCAATCGCGTCAGTATGCCACATACCTGTACTGTATCAGATTGGAAAGAAGGTCTGAGGGAACATGGCCACCCCGGCCAGGGAAGAGGGAGGTTGCCTGCTGGATACGAGTTCTGCGAAGCAGGACGAAGTAGACAGGAGGAGGGTACGAAGGAGCGAAGCGACTGAGCTTCCAGAAGACCTTGCTTTCCAATCTGATTTCAGCGAGGAAATAAATCACTACCTGGCACCGAAGATGGCGGTGCCGATGCGTACCATTGTGGAGCCGCACTCGATGGCGATTTCGTAGTCGCCGGTCATTCCCATAGATATCTCGGGCTTTTCAATTCCGGCAATCGCGGCGATTTCTGAGCAGATGGATGCCGCATTCGAAAATTCACGACGGACCTGGTCTGTATCGTCGGTGAAAGTAGCCATGGCCATCACACCGCGCAGCCGCACGTTCGGAAAATCCGCCATACGTGACGCAAGATCCACAGCCTCCTCACGCGAAAGCCCGTGCTTAGTAGCCTCCGAAGCCACGAACACTTCAAGAAGGATATCCTGAACCTTTGAGATTTTCGCCGCCTGGTCATTGACAGCCTTGAGCAGATGCTCGCTGTCAATCGACTGGATGAGCGCAGCGTAAGGCACCACGTTCTTCACCTTGTTGGTCTGGAGATGACCGATGAAATGCCATTCTATGTCCGCAGGCAGCTGGCGCGCCTTGTCCTGGAACTCGAGAGGCCTGTTCTCGCCGAACACCCTCTGCCCTGCCTCATACGCCTCCATCAGAGCCTCAACAGGCTTGAACTTGGAAACGGCCACCAGCTTTACGCCGGCAGGCAGACTGTTCCTGAAAAAAGCTATCTGGTCACCGATGACGCCCATTACTTGCGCTGAGCCTTCTGCTGTTGCTGCTGGATCTTGTAGGCTTCCTCAAGACGCTGCTGGAATTTAGACTTCTTGGGGGCTTCCTTGGAATCGGCCTTCTGCTTCAGCTGGGCATAGAGCTTGTCCTCGTCGATGAACCACTTGCGGATGGCAAAGTTCTGGCCGACCGTGAACAGGTTCGACAGCAGGTAATAGTAGCTCAGACCGGCTGAGAAATTGTTACAGAGGCAAACCATGAAGATGGGCATGAACCATACCGACATAAACTTCATTCCGGGCATTTGCTGGGACGAAGCGGCACTGTTAGAATCGAAAGTCATCTTCGAATATGCCCACATCGAAATACCCATCAGCAATGCGAACAGAGAGATGTGGTCTCCGTAGAGAGGCAGCCTGAATCCGAAATCCAGGATGGAATCGTAGCAGCTGAGGTCTTCCGCCCAGAGGAACGGCTGCTGACGGAGCTCGAACGAAGCAGGGAAGAAACGGAACATCGCGTAGAGCAGAGGGAACTGGAAGAGCAACGGCAGACAGCCGCCGAACGTGCTCACACCAGCCTTCTTGTACAAATCCATCGTAGCCTGCTGGCGTTTCATTGCGTCAGCCTCCTTGGGATAACGTGCGTTGATCTTCTCAACCTCCGGCTTGAGCACCCTCATCTTGGCTGAAGAAGCGTAAGACTTGTAGGTGAAAGGCGAAATCACAAGCTTCAGCATAATGGTCAGGATCAGGATGATCAGACCATAGCTGGAGATGGACTTGTGCAGCCAGTTGAACACCGGAATGAGGATATACTTGTTGATGGAGCCGACCAGCCATCCTCCGAGAGGAATCAGCTTGTCAAACTTCATGTCGTAGCCCTTGAGGACGGGATAGTGGTTGGGAACGAAGAAGAACTGGAAGTTCTTGCTGAAATCTGCACTCTTCTCTCCGTATTCCACATTGAGGACAGCAGCATCGTGCATCAGATACTTGTCCGGATTGCTCTCCGCATAGGTTTGGCCACCCACGTCTCCCGAACTGAAGTTGTCGGCAGCCACAAGGATAGACGAGAAGAACTGCTGCTTGAAGGCAACCCACTGGGTCTGGCCGGCAAGCGATTCACTTCCGCCATCCTTGCGCATCGATATCTCCTTCACGTTATCATTGTCCGCATAGCGGAATGCAACGCTTGAATAGTTCTTTTCGTTGTCATAACCTTTCTCAAGACGAGGCACGTCCCAGGCCCACGAAACAGTGAACGAATATGCGCTGCGGGGAATGTACTCGTCCATACCCACGAAGTGCAGGTCCATGTCCACGAAGTAATCGTCAGACGAAAGCGTATAAAGATTCTCGATGTATGAATTCTCGTCGAAATACAGACGCATAGCGACGCTGTGGTCCGTCGTACTTGCTATGCGATAGTTGAAGTCCTCAGTGTTGATGTACTGCCCTGCGTCGAGTTCGATGTCGAAATTGCTGTTGCGGCGGGCGTCCACCAGATAGAGGGCGGTGCTGTCGTACTTATAGAATTCCTTTACAAGGACCTCGGCAACCTGCGCACCTTTAGTGGAGATGCCGACCTTGATCTTGTCATTTTCGAGATAAACTATGCTGCCTGCAGAATCAGCCGCGGCTGCATTGAGGAATTCGCTTTTGTAGTATGCTGTCTGTGCTGCGGCGCTGTCGGAAACGACGGGCAGCTCGCCTTCCTGAAGAATTCTTGCAAGCTCTACAGAATCAGCCTCCGGGTATGCCTCGGCCGCAGCCCTCAATGCTTCAGCCCTCTCGATGGAGTCACGAACCCTGCTCTCCTCAAGTTGGGCTGCCTGCTGCTTGTTGAACTGCCTTGTGTTATACCAGCTGAATGCAAAAAGGATCAGACCGATCAGTGCAAATCCGATAATGCTTTTCCTATCCATTCTCCTGCCCGTTCTCCTTTTCGTCCAGTGATTTTATCTTCTGTTCAAGGTCTGCAAGTTCTTGTTTGGCCACTTCTATCTTGCTTGAAAGCTCTGCCAGGAGCGACTCGGCGTTCTTGCTCTTGGCGAAGAAGCCCATGTTGTTCTCCCAGGTAGCTATATCCTGCTCCATCTTGAGGAACTTCTGGATGAGACGGTCCTTCTCTGAAGGAGTCTTTGAATATGACTTGGCGTGCTGCTCGCCATAGCGCTTCCTGAAGCGTGAAACCCTGTCGGAAGGCTCGGCTGCTGAACCGAACTTGTCGCTGATGGCTTTGTTGTATGCGCTCTGGACATTGGCCTTGACCTTCAGCGGAACGAATCCGATTTCGTTCCAGCGGGCCTGGAAGTCGCTGAGAGCTTCCTTGTCGGCATCGGTGCCTGCCAGTTCATATGCGTTGATCTCTTCGATCAGGGCATTCTTGGCGGCGAGGTTGTCGTCATACTGGCTGTCCTGGTCTGAGAAATGCTTGTCGCGGCTCTCGAAGAAAGCGTCACAGGCTGCGCGGAATCTCTTCCATATCTGCTCTGATTTCTTGCGTGAAACAGGGCCGATCTCCTTCCACTGCTTCTGCAGGTTGATCAGAAGGTCAGAGGTCTTCTTCCACTCCGTGCTGTTCGCAACGGCTTCGGCCTGCTCGCAGAGAGCAATCTTCTTCTCCATATTCTCCTGCATCTGATCCTTGAAGCCGTTGTAGAACTCCCTCTTGGCAGCATAGAACTTGTCGCAGGCTGCGCGGAAGCGTTCATATATCTTCTGGTTGTCCTTCTTAGAAGCGAAACCGATGGTGCGCCATTCCTTCTGGATGTTCTCGATCTCCTTTGAGAGTGCATTCC
Organism: Bacteroidales bacterium; assembly: GCA_017519185.1. Taxonomy (GTDB): domain Bacteria; phylum Bacteroidota; class Bacteroidia; order Bacteroidales; family UBA932; genus Equibacterium. Next base: position 112,506 of record JAFWSX010000023.1, read on the forward strand.
AGGTGTTGGAGTCCTTAACCTCGCGTTCTTCTATCTCTTCTACCTTCTCGCAAAGGGCGGCCTTTGCCTCGAGGTTCTGCTGCTGGTTGCCTTTCTGCGACTCGAAATATGCCTGATGCTTCTTGTTGACAACAGAAGTGGCGGCCTTGAACCTCTCCCAGATAGACTCGCGGTGCTCCTTGTCGACGGGGCCGTATTCCTTCCACTCGTCGTGGAGCTTCTGGATCTCGCGGAATGCCGCTACAGCATTGTCGCTTTCTGCCAGAGCCTCTGCCCTCTCGCAAAGTTTCTCCTTGGCTTCGAGGTTCTTCTTGAAATCGAGGTCGCGGAGCTCGCGGTTGATCTTTACATAATCATAGAAAGCTTCTACATAATGGCTGTAGGTCTCATAGAGGTCCTTGGCCTTGGTGGGAGGTACGGCGCCTGCCGCACGCCACCTGTTCTGCAGTTCCCTGAATGCGGGATATGCAGTGCCGAGGTCACCGGGATTGTCGACCAGCACTTTGAGCTCGTCGATGATCCTGCACTTGGTCTCGTAGTTCTCTTCCTTCTTCTGGTTGAGCTCCTGGACGTATTTACCCCTGACGGTCTTGTACTGACCATAAAGATCCTTGAAACCTCTTTCTATCTCTGCGAAAGGATTGACTGACACATCTTCGCTTTCCTGCTGGGCTTCTGCTTCGGGGGCTGCGGCCTCTGTCTCGGCTTCCTCAGCTGCTTCAGCAGCCTGCTGTGCGACGGCGGTCTCTACGGGCTGGAAACCTGCTGCGATCTTTTCCTTTTTCAGAGTCTTGTAGAATGCGGCCTTGATGCCTTCGGCATACTTGTAAAGCTGCTGGACATCGCCTTTGTCAAGCAATTCCTGGAAAAGGTCGACAAGTTCCTTAAGTCCTTTGTTCGAATAGTCAATAATTTCCTCGACGGGAGCAGCGACTGCTTCCGGATTCGTAACTACGGGTTGCTCCACGTTGTTTTCAACTTCTGAAGCAATCGGTTTCATATCTTCACTCATGGGGTACAAATAATAATTAAGCTTGCAAATATAACACTTTTAAAATATTTTTGCGCATATGAGGATTGATATTCTTTCTGCCGTTCCGGAATTGCTGGAGAGCCCGCTGAATTACTCTATAGTCAAGCGCGCCAAAGACAAAAACCTTGTGGACATACACATCCACAACATCCGGGATTATGGTCTCGGCAACTACCGCCAGATCGACGACTACGCATACGGCGGAGACGCCGGTATGGTTATGATGGTCGAGCCCATCTTCAACATCATCGAGAAACTCAAGAAGGAACGCGACTACGACGAAGTGATCTACACATCTCCCGATGGGAAGATCCTGGACCAGGCCTGCGCAAACCACCTCAGCTGCCTGCAGAACATCATTATACTCTGCGGACACTACAAAGGCATCGACCAGCGCATCCGCGACCATCTCATCACCCTTGAGATTTCTGCAGGAGACTATGTTCTGAGCGGAGGAGAGCTCCCTGCCGCCATCATCACCGACGCGGTGGTGCGCCTCATCCCGGGAGCCCTTGGCGACGAGACCTCCGCGCTGAGCGATTCTTTCCAGGACGAGCTGCTCTCCCCTCCCATCTACACCCGGCCGGCAGACTTCAACGGCTGGAAGGTGCCGGAAGTGCTTCTCAGCGGCAATCCTAAACTCATCAAGGCCTGGCAGGACGAGCAGGCGCTGGAGCGGACGAAGAGGCTCCGCCCCAACCTTTTGTCCAAAAATTGAATTTTTTGGCCAGCTTTTTGTATTTTTGTCCTGACAACAAATCAAATTTTTCTTTTTGTAATGAAAAAAGTTATTCTGGCATTATTGCTTGCAGTATGTGTTGCAGGATTGAGCAGCTGCTCTAAACAATGCTATTGCAAGGCATCGGTCAACGGTAAGGCGGTCAAAGGCAACACCTATTTCCTTGAAGAAGGAAAGAAGTGCAGCGACTACAACTACAAAGGCGTATGGGAGACCACAGCCGTCGAGTACACTTGCGCCGATACGATGTAATTTTTAGTATTTTCATATAAACAAACCCATTAAACACTTTTCATAATGAAAAAAGTTCTATTTGCATTATTGGTTCTGGCTTGTGTAGCAGGCCTGAGCAGCTGCTCTAAGAAATGCTATTGCAAAGCAATGGTCAACGGCAAAGAGCAGGTCGGCAGCACTGTCACTCTCGACGACGGAAAGAAATGTAGCGATTACAACTACAAAGCAACTCTCCTTGGAGAAACTGTCGAGTACAAATGCACAATGACTCTCTAAGATTATTTTTCAGGGAACTCCTTGGACTAGTATTCATATTGTCGGCGGTCGCCAAACTGGCGGGCGCCGATAATTTTGAACTGTATGTCTACAGTCTCGGGCTATTCCCGCTCGGAGCATCTTTCGTAATAGCGAGACTGGTCATAGCCCTGGAACTGTTCCTGGGTGTATGGCTGATGCTCAACACTCATCCCAAAGCGGCCTTAAAGCTGGCCGTGGCGCTGCTCGCCGGATTCTCGGCCTTCCTGGTCGTAATGATAATCAAGGGCAGCAAGGACAACTGCCACTGCTTCGGCGACCTGATAGATTTCACCCCCTGGCAGTCGTTCATCAAGAATGGGGTCCTGCTGCTGATCGCAGTCCTGTCTCTCAAGGCCAGGCCGTTCAACATTCCGCACAGGAACCTCATCGCAGCGCTGACTGCAGCCGCTTCATTGGCAGCAGTCTTCATCATATCCCCTCCTGACAACTTCAGGTATTCCAGCTATGCCATCGAAGGCTTCAACCAGGAGATATTCGACAAAGCCGTAGCAGAAGGCCAGATAGACGAGTCGCTGGCCGAAGGAGAAGACATAACCTGCTTCTTCAGCTTCAGCTGCGAATTCTGCCATATGACGGCAAAGAAACTCAGCATAATGCTCGAACGCGGAGCTTTCGAAGGCGCAGACGTCAATGTCATAGTCGGCGGCAAGCACGATGACTTCGCTGCAGATGCAGCCGCCTTCTTCGCCGATTCACAATTGCCTTATGACAGAATAGACTCACTCTCCGCCAACACATTCCTCCACATCACAAACGGGCATTATCCTGTAGTCATCCACACGCAGGACGGAAAGCTCCTCGAGCAGTGGAGCTACCGCGATCTGCACTGACGGAATAGCAGACTATCCGTGATGTTCCTTGCGGAGAAGGTCCAGGACAGTCTTCACGGGATTGAAAGTGATGAGCGGAACATCCACGAACTGAGTGTTCCAGTCCGACATCGCACCGTTCCAGAGTCCCGGCAGCTCAAGAGCCTTCAGGTTGCGCCCCTCATAACTCTTCGATGAAATGAACCCCGCCTGTGGATCCACGAAACGAGTCAGGTCGAACTTGCCGCCCTTGTAGTTCATCGGGCTGCAGACAAGATCCACCGGATTGAAATGAGTACCGGCTGCAAACAGACCCGCTGTAGCAGGATCCTCCGGATTCAGCTGCACGCTCTCCAGAATCTGAAGCGAAGTCGCACCGTCACGGTCCCTGACGATGAAAGGCCCACCGCCCGGCTCACCGAGATTGCGCACCATTCCGCACACCCTGATAGGACGGTTCAACTTGGCGTGGATACGGGCAAGCATCCTGCGTTTTGACGAGTCGAAATCCGACTCCGGGAAAGTAACGCAGAACTCCTTGTCGAGGAAATCCACCATCTCCCAGATGAACTCGCTGTCATCACAGCCCTCGTCGATGCGGCGCAGATAGTCGAAGACACGGCCTCTGAGCTGCAGCAGACGGCCCGCCAGCAGCTTCTTCCAAAGCACAGTCTGCTCAATGCCAGACTGATGAATCACATTGTCGATATTCTTGATGACGATGACGTCAGACTTGATGTCATTGACATTCTCAATCAAGGCTCCGTGTCCGCCCGGGCGGAACAGCAGGCTGCCGTCAGCCTTGCGGAAAGGAGTGTTGTCCTCATTGACGGCCACAGTATCCGTAGACTTGGACTGGAGAGTGAACTTCACATCGTAACGCACACCGAACATAGCCTCATACCTCGGTCTTACGGCCTCATACATCGCCTTGTAGGCATCCAGATGCTCAGGAGAAACCGAATAGATGAGGTTGACCTTGCCCTCAGCATCCTTGGCGTATAGCGCACCCTCGACAAGATGCTCTTCAAAGGCGGTTCTGCTGTAGTCGGCGTAACGATGGAAAGCGACCTGCCCCTTCGACTTGCTTCCATAGCCCAGTCCGTCTTCCTTCAGTGTCTCGGACAGAATGCCCTTGTCATCCTTGCCGGCGAACTTCGCGTCATCGTAGAACGCAAACTCCTTGATGTGACGGCAGAAAACCTCAGCCGGAGAATCCGCAGGCAACTCCTCCCCTTTCTCCACGATGTCCAGACCCTTGAACAGATCCTTGAACATCCTCGAGGCAGCACCGCTCGCAGGGACGAACTTCGTCACCTTTGCGCCGGAATCCTCAAGTGCCTTGAGAGCCGCCGCTTTCTGATCATCGTCAAGAAACGTGATGCCCTTCTCTTCAGTTGCCGCATTTATTACGTCCAGATACGGGAATCCCGTCCTGAAAGCTTCCAGTTGTGTATTCAATTTCTCCTCAGAGATGCCGAGGCGTTCAAGTTGAAGCAGATCTTTTTCTTCCATAATGTCATTTTTCGATATAGTTGGATAAAGTTACGATTCTTTTTTCTCTTTTAATAGATGTAAAATGACTATTTTTGCGGTCAAATTGCCAAAGAATGATCACCCAAAGCGCACTTCAGTCATTCAACAGGATGGAGACTCCATTTTTCTACTATGACATGGACATTCTCCGCCGTACTGTTGATAATTTCGCTTCCACGCTTGAAAAATATGGCATTACAGCCCACTATGCAGTCAAGGCCAACTCCAACGGCCGGATATTGAAAACCATCAGCGGCGCAGGCATCCAGGCCGAGTGCGCCACCGGCAATGAGATAACACTCGCCCTCGCGAACGGTTTTCCTGCCTCCGGCGTTTTCTTCGACGGAGTAGCCAAGACCGACAAGGAAATAAAAACCGCCCTTGAGGCCGGAGTCGAACTCTTCAACTGCGAGAGCATACAGGAACTGGAAGTCATCGACGCCATTGCCGGCGGAATGGGGCTGAAAGCTGCCATAGCGGTCAGAGTCAATCCGGATGTTGATGCCAAGACGCACAAATACATCACCACGGGAACTGAAGAAGACAAGTTCGGCATCAGCTCGTGGGCTTTCGAAGAACTGTTCGCCACCCTGGCACGCTGCCGCAACCTGACATTCACTGGCATCCATATGCACGCCGGCTCGCAGATCACTGACATGAACGTCTATGCAGAGCTCTGCAAGAAAGCCGCCGAGTTCGAGAAACTCTTCACCCAGAGGGGCTTCGACGTCAAGGTGCTCAATCTGGGAGGCGGTTTGGGCGTCGATTACGAAAAGCCGCTGGACAACTGGATGCCGGACATTGAAGGGCTCTGCCGCACCATTTCGCAGAACATCTCCCTCAAGCCTGGCCAGTCAATCCATATAGAACCCGGCAGGGCGATGGTTGCGAACTGCGCGCACATCATCAGCAGGGCTGTCTATGTGAAAGAGGGACAGAAGAAGAAATTCGCCATACTGGACTGCGGTATGCACACCCTCATCCGTCCCGCCCTCTACCAGGCAAAACACCTTGTGGAAAATCTGTCCTGCAAGGAGCCGCTGGAGAAATATGACGTGGTGGGCTGCGTGTGCGAGTCGAGCGACACTTTCGCGAAAGACTTCGTGGGAGGCGCTCCCCACAGGGGAGACTTTTTCGCCATCCACAGCGCCGGTGCCTATGGCCAGGTTATGAATATGAGATATCTGCAGAGGGATCTTGCCCCTGCGGTTTATTCAGATGATATAAAGTAAAAAGAATTACACGCTTATGTTTGAAAATCTAACTGACAGACTGGAGAAGTCCTTCAAACTGATCAAGGGACAGGGAAAAATCACGGAAATAAACATTTCCGAGACTATGAAGGATGTGCGCAAGGCACTTCTCGACGCCGATGTCAGCTACAAGATAGCGAAGAGTTTCTGCGATGAAGTGAAGCAGAAAGCCCTCGGACAGGATGTCCTCAAGGCCGTCCGCCCGGAGCAGATGATAGTCAAGATAGTCCACGACGAGCTGGCCGAACTGATGGGCAGCGAGCACAGCGACATCAACATCAAGGGCCATCCCGGCATTGTGCTGGTCAGCGGCCTCCAGGGTTCAGGTAAGACCACGTTCTGCGGCAAGCTGGCTCTCAACTGCAAGAGCAAGAGAAGCCAGAGAGTGCTTCTGGTGGCTGGAGACGTATACCGTCCTGCTGCCATCGACCAGTTGAAGGTTCTGGCCGAGCAGATACAGGTTCCGGTCTACACCGAAGAAGGTGTCAAGGATCCGGTAGGCATCGCCCGCCGCGCCATCGACTATGCCCGCAAGGAGGGCTACTCTCTGGTGATCGTCGATACCGCCGGACGTCTGGCAGTCGACGAGCAGATGATGGACGAGATCGCTGCCATCAAGCAAGCCGTCAACCCTACTGAGACTCTCTTCGTAGTCGATGCAATGACCGGCCAGGATGCAGTGGAGACAGCCAAGGCATTCAACGACCGTCTCGACTTCGACGGAGTGGTTCTCACCAAGATGGACGGTGACACCCGTGGCGGTGCAGCGCTCAGCATCAAGGCCGTCGTCGGCAAGCCCATCAAGTTCATAAGCTCCGGCGAAAAACTCGAGGCTCTCGACATCTTCTACCCTGCCCGTATTGCAGACCGTATCCTCGGTATGGGTGACGTCGTTTCGTTCGTGGAGAAAGCCCAGGAGCAGTTCGACGAGGAAGAAGCCCGAAAGCTCCACAAGAAACTCGCCCACGACCAGTTCACCATAACCGACTTCTACCAGCAGATCCAGCAGATCAAGAAGATGGGCAACATCAAGGACCTCGCGTCGATGATACCCGGCATGGGCAAGATGCTCAAGGACGTGGACATCGACAATTCGTCGTTCAAGAGCATCGAAGCCATCATCCAGTCAATGACCGTACAGGAGCGCGAGAACCCGACCATCATCAACGGAAGCAGGCGCAAGAGAATCGCAGCAGGCAGCGGAACTTCCATCGAGGAAGTGAACAGGCTCCTGAAGCAGTTCGAACAGACCCGCAAGATGATGAAGACCGTAGCCGGTGGACCGGCCGCCAAACTGATGAAGAAAAAACGCAGATAAAATGACACTACTCGACGGAAGAGCCACATCGGCAAACCTTCAGGCTCAGATAGCAGCCGAAGTTGATTACTTTGTAGACAAAGGATGGCGCAGGCCGCATCTGACTGCCATTCTCGTCGGTGAAGACGGCGCCAGCCAGACTTATGTTGCCAACAAGGAACGTTCCTGCAAGAAGGTAGGTTTCGACAGCACTGTGCTCCGCCTTCCTGAAAGCACCACCGAAGAAGAACTGCTTGCCGAAGTCAAAAGGCTCAACAATGACGAAAGCGTCGACGGATTCATCATCCAGCTCCCGCTTCCCAGGCACATCGACGAGCAGAAGATAATAATGGCTGTCAGTCCCGCCAAGGATGTGGACGGTTTCCACCCCGAGAACGTTGGCCGTCTGTGTCTCGGGCTTGACACTTTCGTGAGCGCCACCCCCTACGGCATTATGACCCTTCTTGAGGAATATGGCATCGAGACAAGGGGCAAGCACTGCGTCGTGCTCGGCCGCAGCAACATTGTGGGACGTCCCATTGCCAACCTGCTTTCCGCCAAGGCAAAGCCCGGTGACTGCACCGTGACGATCTGCCACAGCCGCACCCAGAACATCGAACAGTATACTAAGTCTGCCGACATCATCATAGCTGCCCTCGGAGTTCCCGGCTTCCTCAAGGGCGATATGGTCAAGGAAGGAGTCGTAGTAGTCGACGTCGGCATCACCAGGGTTCCTGCCGAGACCGAAAAAGGCTACCGCATAATGGGCGACGTCAACTTCGACGAAGTGGCACCCAAATGTTCCTACATTACTCCCGTTCCGGGCGGTGTCGGTCCAATGACCATCGTTTCGCTGATGCGAAACACACTCAAGGCCTACAAGGCAAAACACGGCATCAAATAAAAACAACCATACAATGAAAAAACATATTGCAAGCATTTTTATGGCAGCACTCGTACTTTGCAGCTGCAGCGGCGAGAAGTTCTCTGCAGAACCGCTGATGCTCGACCCTGCCGCATTCGTCACTGAATACGAAGGCAAGCTTGTGGCCCTCTACACACTCAAGAACAAGAACGGAATGGTGGTCCAGGTTACGAACTACGGTGCCAGGACTGCATCGATCATCGTTCCCGACAAGGACAACAATCCGGTGGACGTCATCGTAGGCCACGACAACATCCAGAGCTATCTCAACACCGCCAGCGTATCTTCAGCTTCTATCGTAGGCCGCGTGGTGAACCGTATCGCATACGGCAAGTTCACCCTCGACGGAGTGGACTACGAGTTGCCCATCAACAGTGGAGTCAACCATATCCACGGAGGCCCCAACGCAATGTACAAGCACGTCTGGGATGCCGAGCAGCTGGCTGACAACAAGGTCAAGATGAGCTACTTCTCTCCCGACGGCGAAGAAGGCTATCCCGGCAACTTCAACATCAGCGTCACTTTCAGCCTCACTGACGACAATGCGCTGGTACTCGAATATGAGGCATCTACAGATGCTCCTACCCTCTGCAACCCTACCTTCCATCCGTTCTTCAATCTTCACGGAACTACTGAGAAGAGCAGCAACAGCCACATCTACTGGATGGATGCAGACTACTACACTCCCGTAGACGAGAACACAAATCCTACCGGAGAGATCGCTCCCGTAGAGGGAACCATCTACGACTTCAGGACTGCCGCAAGGGTCGATTCGAAGACCGATGCAGGCTATGACCTCAACTTCGTCCTCAACACCAAAGGTGACTCTTCAAAACCCTGCGCCACTCTTTATGAGCCTGAAACCGGCATATGCCTGACTCTCTACACCGACCGTCCTGGCCTCCAGTATTATTCAGGCGGCAATATGAACGGCTATGAGGTCGGCAAGCGCGGCGGCGTGTTCCACAAGTTCAGCGGCGTGGCTCTCGAGACACAGTTCTTCCCTGACGCTCCCCACCACGACAATTTCCCGAGCATCGTGCTCCGTCCCGGAGAGAAATATACTCACTACGCGAAATATCAGTTCTCTGTGAAATAGCGGGAAGTTTTACAACTAAGAAAGCCGGCCCTCGTCGAGAGCCGGCTTTCTTGTTTTCAGGCGAGTGCCTTAGATGAAGATGTACTTGAGGATGAAGAGTACCGCAAGAACCCACATTGTGGGAGATATCTTCTTGAACTTGCCTGCGCAGGCATTGAGGACAACGTAAGAGATGACGCCGAGAAGGATACCGTCAGAGATTGAGTAGGCTACCGGCATAAGCAGCACGCAGATGAATGCGGGGATGCTCTCCGAGAAGTCTTCCCAGTCGATCTTGACGATAGGAGTCATCATCATCACGCCCACAATGACCAGTGCGGGAGCCGTAGCTGCGCTGGGGATGGCGAGGAACAGCGGTGAAAGGAAGAGAGCCAGGGCGAAGCAGACAGCTACAGTGAATGCAGTGAGACCTGTACGGCCACCTGCGCCGACGCCTGATGCACTCTCCACATAAGTGGTGGTGGTAGAAGTACCGAAGCAGGCACCTGCCACAGTTGCGATTGAGTCTGCCATGAACATCTTGTCGATGCCTTCCACGTTGCCTTTCTCATCTACCATCCCGGCTTTCTGGGAAACGCCGATGAGGGTACCCATCGTGTCGAACATATCGATGAAGAGGAAGGTGAAGACAACGGCCAGCATATCCAGGCTGAAGATGCTGCCCCACTCGAACTTGCAGAAGATGGGAGCGATGCTGTCGGGAGCAGAAACCACACCGTTGAAAGAGGTGATGGCCGCACCTGTTGCAGGATCCTTGATGATGAGTCCGATGACAGTGGTGACAAGGATGCCGAGCAGGATGGCGCCCTTTACCTTGAGGATTACCAGCGCACCTGTGATGACGATGCCGATGACGGCCAGCAGGGCTGTACCGTGGGTGATGTCGCCAAGTGCCACAAGGGTAGAGTCATTGTTGGCGATGATGCCGGCGTTCTGAAGGCCGATGAAGGCGATGAACAGGCCGATACCGGCGCCGATGGCGTGCTTGAGGCTCAGAGGAATGGCGTTAAGTATCCAGGAGCGTACCTTGGTAAGGGTAAGGATGATGAAAAGGATACCTTCGATGAACACTGCAGTGAGCGCAAACTGCCAGCTATGCCCCATTCCGAGGCATACTGTAAATACGAAGAAAGCGTTCAGTCCCATTCCGGGAGCCAGGGCGAACGGCTTCTTTGCATAGAGAGCCATCACCAGCGTACCTACGAGGGCTGCCAGTGCGGTGGCGGTGAACACCGAGCCGCGCGGCATGTCAAGGGCGCCGAAGATATTGGGATTGACAGCAAGGATATAGGCCATCGTAAGGAAGGTGGTTATACCCGCTACAATCTCCGTACGGACTGCGTGCTTGGAAGCATCAAATCCGAAAGCTTTGCTTAAAAATCTCATAGTAGATATCGTTTAGATCAGAAAACCCACTTGGTACCGATGCAAGGCATAGCGTGGAAACCCTGCATGCCGGCGAAATTATAGCTGAGCTCAACCTCGCCTCCGATGTTGAAATGGTCGAATACCTGGAACCAGAGCTGAGGCTCTGAGAGGAACACCAGGTTGCTGCCCTCGCACCAGAAATCTGCGAAGCCTGAGAAACGAAGACCCTTGAGTCCGAAGAGATCCTGGAGACCCCATACTGCAGTGAACTGAAGCGGAACTTTAGAAGCAAGGTTCACGAAATGTTTGTAGAGGACCTTGAGGTTGAGGGTGTTGTTGAAATCGGCTGAGTGGAGGAAATAATCGAATCCGAACAGGAAAGCGCTGTTGACAGGGAAAGCCAGGCCTTCAGCATAGGCAGGAGTGTTGGTAGCCATACCGAAACCGCCGTTGTACTCTACCTGAAGAGAAAGAGGAGCCATAGCGCTCTCAGACCAGAAGTTCAGGCAGCGTGCAATCTCGAAATAGGTGTTGCTGGGAGATATGATCTTGTTCCCGTCCTTGTTGTTGTAATCGTAATCAATGAAGAAGAAGGTATTTCCCCAGTTGTCCTGGTGGAAGCCTTCCAGAGTTGTTGTGAAATGTCCTCTTCCGAGATCATAGAAAGTCTGGAAGTTGGTCTGGGCGCTGGACATCCAGACCATTGCAAACAGTGCAAACAGCGAAATGAAGATTTTTTTCATAATTATGATTATTAGGTCGAATATTATTTCTCCGAGAGTTGCAGCAGGCTTGTCACTTCTACTTCCGGGGGTATGGGGCTGCTGCGGGGTATGTCGACTATGTCGATGATGAAATTGGCATAAATGGCCTTGGGATTGAACTGTTTCACAAGGCGGACCGCCGCCAGGGCCGTGCCGCCGGTTGCGAGGATGTCGTCGTGGATGAGGACTACGTCGTCAGGTCCGAGTGCGTCGGTATGCATCTCGATGGTGTCGAGGCCGTATTCCTTCGAATACAGTTCGCGGACTGTCTCGGCAGGCAGTTTGCCGGACTTGCGAATAGGGACGAAGCCGATGCCGAGTTTTGCGGCTACGGCAGCTGCTACCACGAAGCCGCGGGATTCGATTCCGGCCACTTTGGTGACACCCTTGCCGCGATAAAGGTCGCAGGTGGCGTTCACTATCTCATTGAAACATTCAGCATCCTTGAACAGTGTCGTAACGTCGAAAAACGTTATTCCCTTGACGGGATAATCAGGCACTGTACGGAGATTTTTAGTCAGTTTTTCCTTATTCATACTATAAAGATAGTCCTAAACAAGGAGTCCGCCCTCCTACCCCCTTTACGTTTTATTCACAACTTTTGAACATAAAACAAATACAATAGCTAAAAAGACATCCTGAGTTATATCAGATAAGAAGAAAGCAAGGCCAACAAGGATCCATCAAGGCAAGCGGCTTGGAGGGCACGAGTTCGCTCGGCCGGTGGATTTCGCTTCGCCCGCCTGTCGCGACGAACTCGCCCTTTTAGTCTGCATCTTTCGTTTTCGTCAGACTATGCCTGCTAACGCAGTCATGTCTGTCTCCACCTCAATCTGCGCCTAACGTGGCTCAGACAGCATCGCTCCCGAGCGGCGTTCTCTGCTCATCCACTGTTTCGGCCTCGCTCAAGTGCCCTTTACGCCGCTGCCTTTGGAGACCCTTGCTTGCTCTAATTTACGTCCATGGAATAAGCTGGCGTGCCGGCAGAATGCCGCAAGGCAACATTGTGCCCCACTTTGCGAGGCCGGCCTTTTTGCCGAGCAAAGAAGGGGGTCTGGAGGGGCGCGAAATTGTGGAATAATTTCGCGGTTGCCCTAGGCATTACTGCCGCACGACATTGCCTGCCAATCATATAACGAGTATTTACTATATAAAACGAAACACCCCGGAGGCGGAGGCCTTCGGGGCATTTCGAAATATCGTATGTGCCAGGGACTATGCGAGGAAGCCGAGGAGCATACCGGCTGCAACTGCAGAACCGATCACACCGGCCACGTTCGGACCCATAGCGTGCATCAACAGGTAGTTCTTGTCATCATATTCCCTGCCGACGTTGTTCGAAACGCGGGCGGCATCAGGCACAGCGGATACACCTGCATTACCGATGAGCGGGTTGATCTTGTTACCCTCCTTGAGGAAGAGGTTGAAGAACTTCACGAACATCACGCCAGTGAAAGTAGCGATCACGAATGAAAGCGCGCCAAGACCGAAGATTAGCACAGACTTGAGCTGCAGGAACTGGTCAGCCTGGGTAGAAGCACCCACGGTAACACCGATGAGGATAGTCACGATGTCGACCAGCGGACCGCTTGCAGTATTGGCAAGACGACGGGTCACACCGCTTTCCTTGAGGAGGTTACCGAAGAACAGCATACCGAGCAGAGGAAGACCTGAAGGCACGATGAAAGCAGTCAGGAGGAAACCTACGATCGGGAATATCTTCTTCTCGGTCGGAGAGACGGCTCTCGGAGGTCTCATTCGGATAAGACGCTCTTTCTTTGTAGTGAGGAGTCGCATGATCGGCGGCTGGATCACCGGAACCAAGGCCATATAAGAATATGCAGACACTGCGATGGCACCCATCAGGTCAGGAGCAAGACGTCCTGAGATGAAGATGGCGGTCGGACCGTCGGCACCACCGATGATACCGATGGCACCTGCCTCGCTGGGGCTGAAACCGAGCAGCAAAGCAAGTGCATACGCACCGAAGATACCGAACTGTGCGGCAGCACCGATCAAAAGCAGCTTGGGATTGGATATCAGAGCGCTGAAGTCTGTCATCGCTCCGATGCCGAGGAAGATGAGCGGAGGGTAGAAACCTCTCTGCACTCCTTGATACAGGATATTGAATACCGAGCCTTCCTCGTAGACGCCTACATTCAAACCGGCGAACAATGGAATGTTACCGATAAGAATACCAAATCCGATAGGGATAAGCAGCATCGGTTCCCAGTCAAACTTGATTGCCAAGAAAATGAACAGGATTCCCACAGCTATCATTATCAGATATTGGAGATTGCAGTTGGCAAAACCTGTGTATTGCCAGAACTGGATCAGATTATTGATAATATTTTCCATTGACTTTTATCTATCCAATAACGAAAAGAGGAGCACCTTCAAGGACTGAATCGCCTTTCTGTGCAAGGAATTTCACAATTTTACCACTGGTAGTAGCCTCGATGCTGTTTTCCATCTTCATGGCCTCAAGAATCAGGACAGTGTCACCCTTGTTGACAGTATCGCCCACGTTCTTGTTGATGCTGAGAACTACGCCCGGCAGAGGAGAGTTGACGATAGTCTCGCCGGCAGCTGCTGCGGGAGCAGATACCTTCTGTGCAGGAGCCACGGGAGCTGCGGGAGCAGCCTTGGCCTTGTTGACAACCTTGACGATCTTTCGGGGTTTAACCTCTGACCTCTCGAATTCCACTGAATAAGGGGTACCATTGACCTCGACCTTTGCTGAAGTCTCTTCTACCTCGTCGATAACGACATTGTAATCGTTGCCGTTGATTTTGATTTTATATTCTTTCATAATGCTTATTTTCTATTGATTTGAGGAAGTTGACGGAGAGAATAAATCTTGCTGCTCCACGGTGAATATGTCCTGTCGGTATGATTGAGCGTCACAATGAAGCTTTCCTCATCGTGAGTGTCATTCTCTTCCCTGAAGAGATGCAGGGCCATTGCGATTGCAGCATAAGTCTCGCCGGTCGTAGCTTCTTCTGCGGCAGCGACGGCAGCCTTGACTGCTTCGGGTGCGTTGGATGCTGCGGTTTTCTTCCTGCTGCGTCTGATGGAAGCGTTACCGATCTGCTTGAAGATCAGATAGAGGATAACCAGGGCAGTGAACACTACGGACATGGCAGTGAGAGCCATGATCCATCCGTAAGGGTCGATGCGAGCCATCTTCTGGCTCTTGGTTTCCTCGGTATGGGTTACGTTGGCTGCCCTCGGAGTTGTGCTCTGGGCAATGTTCCACTCACCGTTACCGTCTGTTTTCCTCGCGAACGACTGGTTCTCGCCGAGATTGGCGGGAATTGTAACGCGGTCGATGATAGTCTTGCCGTCACCGCCGACAAAGAGGATCTCTTCGCCGGGTGCAAGGTTGAAGTTGGTATACAGAGTTCCTTTATGAGGGTTGTCATCAGTCCAGATAACCACGAACTGGCGGGGTTTGATCTTGGTGATGAGGTCACCCTTGGGGAACATGTATTTCTTGAGGTTGTTCGGGTCGTTGGTCAGATAGCAGCCCGAGATGTCAACAGTTCCATAGGAAGAGTTGAACAGCTCGACCCACTGGCCGTGCTCTCCGAAATCGTCCATCAGGTCGCTTGTGTTTGTCACCATGAACTCATTGATGCGCATCGCATTCTGCTGTTGTGCTGCGGCACCGAATGAGACAAGAAGCAAACCCAGAACGACAAGTTTCTTTATGTGTTTCATATCGAATTGCTTCTTGATTGTTACAAAGGAAGGTTATCGTGCTTCTTGGCAGGGTTGGTGAGCTTCTTGGTAGAAAGCATCTCGAACGCGCGGATTACGCGGAAACGAGTGTTGCGAGGCTCGATGACGTCATCGATGTAGCCATAAGAAGCTGCCTTGTAAGGATTGCAGAAGAGGTCGTCGTACTCTTTCTTCTTGGCTTCCTTGAGTTCAGCTGCTTCCTCAGGGCTTGCACAAGCCTTGAGTTCCTTGGCGTAGAGAACTGCAACTGCACCGTCTGAACCCATCACTGCGATGTTGGCGGTAGGCCAAGCGTAGTTGATGTCGCCGCGGAGCTGCTTGCAGCTCATCACGATATGGCTTCCGCCGTATGACTTGCGGAGAGTAACGGTAACTTTCGGAATGGTAGCCTCACCATAGGCGTAGAGCAGCTTGGCACCGTGAAGGATGACGCCGTTGTACTCCTGCTGTGTGCCGGGAAGGAAGCCGGGCACGTCAACGAGGGTGAGGATAGGAATGTTGAAAGCGTCGCAGAAACGGACGAAGCGGGCACCCTTGCGGCTTGAGTTGCAGTCGAGCACACCGGCAAGAACCTTGGGCTGGTTGGCAACCACACCTACGGTAGAGCCGCCCATACGGGCGAAACCTACGATGAGGTTCTTGGCATAATCAGCGTGGATCTCGAAGAATTTGCCGTCGTCGACGATGCTGCCGATCACCTCATACATATCGTAAGGTGCGTTCGGACTGTCGGGGATGATCTCGTTGAGAGAATCCTCTGTACGGTCGATGGGGTCCTCGGTGGGAACATACGGAGGTTCCTCCATATTGTTCTGGGGTATATAGCTGAGGAGTTCGCGGATCGTGCTGATCACATCCTCTTCGTTGTCGCATGCGAAATGAGCCACACCACTCTTGCTTGCGTGAACGCTTGCACCGCCGAGCTGCTCCTGGGTAACCTTTTCGCCGAGCACCTGCTCAACTACTGCAGGACCTGTGAGGAACATATAGCTGGTGTTCTTGCACATAATGGTGAAGTCGGTCAGCGCGGGTGAATAAACTGCACCGCCTGCGCAGGGACCGAGGATGGCGCTGATCTGGGGAACTACGCCTGAGGCAAGGATGTTGCGCTCGAAAATCTCAGAGTAGCCGGCGAGGGCGTTGACGCCTTCCTGGATACGGGCTCCGCCTGAGTCGTTGAGACCGATGACCGGTGCACCAACCTTCATAGCCTGGTCCATGACCTTGCAGATCTTGAGGGCGAGGGTCTCTGAAAGGGAACCTGCGTTAACTGTGAAATCCTGTGCGAAGACATATACCAGACGGCCGTTGACAGTACCGTAACCAGTTACGACACCGTCACCGAGGTATTGTTTCTTTTCCATTCCGAAGTTCGTGCAACGATGCTGCATGAACATATCGAATTCTTCGAAGCTGCCTTCATCGAGGAGCATTGCGATCCTTTCACGAGCGGTATATTTACCTTTTTCGTGCTGTGCATCGATACGGGCCTGTCCACCGCCAATGCGGGCTTTCTCTCTGAGAGCAATGAGGCCTTTTACTTTTTCGAGTTGTTGACTCATATCTGTTAGTTTGTTATTTGATGATTGATTATTTCTCTTTGGGATTCTCGCAGATTTCAGTCAGGACGCTCTGAGTTGACTTCGGGTGGAGGAAAGCGATGTTGAGGCCTTCTGCACCGGGACGGGGAGCCTTGTCGATGAGGACTACGCCCTTGCTCTCAGCGTCGGCGAGGCAAGCTGCCACGTCTTTGGTCTTGAATGCGATGTGATGGATACCTCCGCGGCCGTTGTTCTTCTCGATGAACTTGGCGATGGTGCTTTCAGGGCTTGTGGGTTCAAGCAGTTCGAGCTTTACTTCACCGATCTTGAAAAAAGCGGTTTTAACTTTCTGGTCAGCTACTTCTTCGATAGCGTAGCATTTGAGACCGAGAACATTTTCATAGTAGGGAATTGCCTGTTCCAATGAGGGAGTAGCGATTCCAAGGTGTTCTATTTGAGAGATTTCCATAGCGTTGATATTTAATAATTGAAATTTTAGCTCTAATCCTGCAAAAATAATCAATAATCGCAACTTTAAAAATAAAAAAAGCATTTGCGGGAAAGTCCCTGCAAATGCCTTTTATAGTCTGACTTTATGGAGCTCCGCCTTTAGGCGATTTCCATATTGTGATATACGTTCTGGACGTCTTCGTCCTCTTCGATCATGTCGATGAGTTTCTCTACTGAAGCCTGGTCTTCGGGAGACAGCTTCTTGAGCTCTACGTTCGGGAAACGCTCGAAGGTGGCGGACATAATCTCGTAGTTGTTGCTCTCGAGATACTGCTGTATCTTGTTCATTGCAGTGAATTCGCCGTAGATCATGATTACCTTCGGATCGTCATCCTCGTCGGGATCTCCGCCCTCGCGGAATACTTCTTCTGCTCCGTAGTCGATGAGTTCGAGCTCGAGTTCGTCGAGGTCGATGTCGTCACGGTCCTTGATCTTGAAGACGCACTTGCGGTCGAACATGAACTCGACACTGCCTGAAGTACCGAGAGAGCCTCCGAACTTGTTGAAATAGCTGCGGACATTGGCAACGGTGCGGTTGGTGTTGTCAGTAGCTGTTTCCACCAGGATTGCGATGCCGTGAGGGCCGAAGCCTTCGTACAGCATTTCCTTGTAATCGCTCTGGTCCTTGTCGGTAGCCTTCTTGATGGCACGCTCGATGTTCTCTTTCGGCATGTTCTCAGAACGGGCTGTCTGCAGCAGTGCGCGCAGACGGGGGTTGCCTGTTACGTCAGGGCCGCCCTGCTTCACGGCGATGGTGATTTCCTTGCCGATCTTGGTAAACGTCTTGGCCATATGGCCCCAACGTTTGAATTTTCTTTCCTTGCGGAATTCAAAAGCTCTTCCCATAGCTGCTATTTGTTGATTCGGGCAATGTATTTGTCGATATCGTAAGCCTCGAGACTCTGGGGATACATATCCTTGATCTCCTGATAATACTCGAGAGCCTTGGCGTTGTTGCCGAGTTCTTCGCAAACGAGGCCGGCCTTCAGCATATAGGCTGCTGCATACATATTGTCAGCTTTCTTGATGGCTTTTTCATAAGAAGCGAGAGCAGCATTGAGGTCACCTGTACCGACATAAGCGTCGCCGAGGCAGCTGAGTGCCCTGGCTGCGAGGATATCGTCTTTGCCGTTGTATTTCTTGAGATATTTGATGGCTTCTTCGTAGTTCTTGAGCTGAAGTTCGCTGACACCTGCATACATATAGACTGCCTTGCCTGCCTTGGCACCGTACTGGGCGATGATGTCACGGAATCCGAGTGATGATCCGTCACCTTCGAGGGCTGTCTGGTATTCTCCTGATGCAAAGTAGCGCTCTGCTGCGAAAGTTTCATCAACAGCGGCTGCCCTGGCGGGTTTTACCACCCAGTTGATAACTGCGAGGCAGATAGCCACTGCTATGAGCACGCAGAGGGCGATCAGGCCCAACATCTTGCCGTTCTTTTTCAAAAATTCTTCAGTCCCGCTGACTGCCTGTCCTACTGCCTGTTGATTTTCTGTAGGTTTCTGATTCTTGTTAGCCATTATGATTTTAATATTGATTAATCCACAAAAATTGCGAGTCGCAAAATTACAATAAAAATGCAAAACGCAAAGTTTTATTTTGACGAGTTTTTCTGCGAGTTTATTGCTAACTTGCAAGGAAATATGCATCAGTCAAATTTATTCCCCATATGAGACATTTTTCCACATTACTTCTTGCCCTGCTGCTGCTCGCCGGAATGGCTTCCTGCAAGCAGGAGCCGCAGGTAAAACCAGAGTATCCTTTCAATGACCCGAGCCTTTCCAAGGAAGAACGCGTCAACGACCTTCTGGGCAGGCTTACCGCCGAGGAGAAGGTGACGATGATGATGAACAACTCGGCCGCCATCGAGCGCCTCGGCATTCCCGCCTACAACTGGTGGAACGAAGCCCTTCACGGTGTCGCACGTGCCGGTGAAGCGACAGTCTTTCCACAGGTGATCGGTATCGCAGCCACTTTCGACGAGGATCTCAACCTTGAGACCTACACCATCGCATCGGACGAAGCCCGCGCTAAATACAATGACGCAATTGCCAACGGCACTTACAGGCAATATTACGGTCTAACTTTCTGGACTCCCAACATCAACATATTCCGCGACCCGCGCTGGGGACGCGGACACGAGACCTACGGCGAAGACCCGTACCTCACCTCAAGGATGGGCCTGGCAGCCGTCAAAGGCCTTCAGGGAAATGACAAGAACTTCTTCAAGGCACACGCCTGCGCCAAGCACTATGCAGTGCACAGCGGTCCGGAGCCCCTCCGCCACTCATTCGACGTGACGGTGTCGCCCACCGACCTGTGGGAGACATACCTTCCGGCTTTCAAGGCTCTTGTGACCGAAGGCAACGTCCAGGAAGTGATGTGCGCCTACAACCGCTACGAAGGCAACCCCTGCTGCGGCAGCACCAAGCTCCTGATAGACATCCTGCGCAACCGCTGGAAATTTGAAGGAGTGGTCGTTTCCGACTGCGGCGCTATCGACGATTTCTATCGTGAAGGCCGTCACGGAACCCATCCCGACGCACTCACTGCATCGAAGGACGCCATAATGAGCGGCACCGACCTCGAGTGCGGCAGCTCATACAGGTCTATGATTGAAGGCGTGCAGAAAGGCGTCATCACCGATGCTGACCTCGACCCGCACGTAGCGCGCCTGATCGCAGACCGCATCGAGCTTGGAATGCTCGACCCCGTTGATCTCACCCCCTGGAAAGACTACAACATCGGCGACATCTGCACTCCCGAGCATATCGCCCACTCTCTCAAGGTTGCAAGGGAAAGCATGGTGCTTCTCAAGAACAACGGCAATGTCCTTCCTCTGAGCAAAGACATCAGGAAAATCGCGATAGTCGGAGTCAACGCTGTCGATTCGGCAATGCTCCTGGGCAACTACAACGGAACCCCCAGAAGCGTAGTCACCATCTACGATGGCATCAAGGCCAAATTCCCGAAGGCCGAAATCACATATGCACAAGGCAGCAAACTTGTTGACGGTTATGTGGAGCGTGTCCGCAATTCCGCCGACACCCGCCAGAGAAGGACTCCCGAGTTCTACGAGGGAATCGTGGAGGGAGCCCAGAGCGCTCCGCAGCAGCCGGCGACTCCTCCCGGCCCCTGGAAGGCTCCTGAGAACTTCGACGATGTCGTTGCAAGGGTGAAAGATGCTGAAGTAATCATATATGTAGGAGGCCTCAGCCCGAACCTTGAGGGCGAAGAAATGCGCGGCGTCAGCTACGATGGCTTCAAGGGCGGCGACCGCACTACCATCGAGCTTCCTGAAGTGCAGAGCAGGCTTCTTGCAGCACTGCGCTCAACCGGCAAGCCCGTCGTATTCGTGCTCACCACCGGCAGTGCCATCGGACTTGAAAGGGATGAACCCAACTATGACGCCCTTCTGGTGGCCTGGTATCCCGGCGAGCAGGGCGGCAATGCCGTTGCTGACGTTCTTGCAGGTGATTACAACCCTGCAGGCCGCCTGCCTCTGACTTTCTACAAGTCGACCGCACAACTTCCCGACTTCGAGGATTACAATATGGCCGGCCACACCTACAGATATTTCACAGGCGAGCCTCTCTATCCCTTCGGATATGGCATCGGCTACACCTCTTTCTCATATGGCAAAGGCAAGCTCTCATCCTCAAGCATACGCAAGGGCAAGTCAGTCAAGGTTTCGTTCGATGTCACCAACAATGGCGGCAAGGACGGAGACGAAGTGGCCCAGGTATATGTAAGGCGTCTCGGTGACCCTGCAGCTCCGCTCAAATCCCTGCGCGGCTTCAAGCGTACAGCCATCAAGGCCGGAGCATCACGCAAGTTCGAGTTCACCCTCGGTCCAGACGCATTCTCGTTCTACGACGCAAGCGTCGACGACTTGGCCGTGAAAGCCGGTGAATATGAAATCCTCTTCGGTGGTTCTTCAGACGACCGCAGCCTGCAGAAACTCACTCTTACCGTCAAATAAACCACAGTTATGAGAGTAGTCATAGATTGCGACGACGCTGCCATCGAACTGAAAAAGGTCATAGTAGCCCATCTTGAAAAAAGCGGTGTCGAGGCCATCGACCTCGACTATCTCGGGGCGCATCCCGGTGCGTTCTACCCTGAAATCGGATACAACCTCGCGCTCAAGATCCAGGACGGCACTTTTGAAAGAGGCATCCTCATCTGCGGCACAGGCCTCGGCATGGCGATGATCGCCAACAAGGTGAAAGGTGTCTATGCCGGTGTGTGCCACGACGTCTTCTCTGCCGAAAGACTCCGCAAGAGCAATGACGCACAGGTGCTCACGATGGGCGCCCGCGTAATAGGCCCCGAGCTTGCAAAGACCATCGTCACCGCCTGGCTGGCATCTGAGTTCCAGGGCGGCGGTTCGCTTCCCAAAGTGCAGCAGATGCACGAACTGGAAAACAAATCATTCGGATCATAACAACCCCAACTATATGCAAAAGATTATCAATGACCCTTCGTGCGTCGTTGACGAGATGCTGGAAGGCTTCGTCAAGGCGAACAGTGAACTCGTCTCTGCTACGGAGAACGAGCGCGTCCTTAAATACAAAAAAGCTCCCATAGAGGGCAAGGTCGGCATAGTCACCGGCGGCGGCTCCGGCCACAAGCCGGCGTTCATCGGCTATATAGGCAAGAATATGGTGGATGCCGTGGCCGTAGGAGAACTTTTCTCTTCTCCGCCTGCCCAGATGTTCTACGACGCCATCCACGAGGCTGATGCCGGCAAGGGTGTGGCTATACTCTACGGTAACTATGCCGGCGACAATATGAATGTCGCAATGGCAATGGAACTTGCCGAAGATGACGGCATCAAGGTGGGCAAGGTAGTCGCAAACGACGACGTCCCTTCTGCCCCCAGGGAGACCCGCGAGAAAAGGCGCGGCGTAGCCGGCGAAATCCTTATGTGGAAGGTCGGCGGAGCCATGGCTGCTATGGGCGGAAGCCTGGAGGAGGTCATTGCAGCCGCACAGAAGGCCATTGACAACACCCGCAGTATGGGTGTCGGTCTGAGCCCCTGCACCATTCCCGAAGTCGGCCATCCTAACTTCACCATCGAGCCCGGCAATATGGAAGTCGGCATAGGGCATCACGGAGAGCCCGGCATCGAGGTCGCAAAACTCGAAACTGCCGGCCAGATTGCCAAGCGTATGTGCGACGTCATCCTGCCCGACCTGCCTTTCGCCGCCGGCGACGAAGTGGTAGTCCTCGTGTCAGGCCTCGGCTCAACTCCCCTTCTCGAGCAGTACATCTTCTACGGCGAAGTCGAGAAGATTCTCTGCGAAAAGGGCATCAAGGTGCACCAGGCCTTCGTGGGCAACTATTTCACTTCCCTCGAGATGGCCGGCATCACCCTCACTCTTATGAAACTCGACGATGAGCTGAAGGAGTGCATCGATCTGGAATGCAACTCAATCGGACTCACCCAATATCCGAAAGACTGACGCAGTATGGACAAATTCACGCAGCAGGCCGGAAGCCTGATAGTCGACAGGCTCATAGTGGCCATTCAGGAAAACAAGCAATATCTGAGCGACATTGACGGAGCCATCGGCGACGGCGACCACGGCATCAATATGAACAAGGGCTTCACGCTCTGCCGCGAGGCTTTGGACAAACAGCCGGGAGACTTCACCTATGGGCTCAAGACTCTCGGCAAGATACTTATGATGAAGATAGGCGGCTCTATGGGACCTCTGTACGGCAAGTTCTTCCTTTCTATGGGCAAGGCTCTGGAAGGTGTGGACGAGATAGGCCGCGACGAGTTCGGCGCAGCCCTGAAGGCTTCTCTCGACTCCATCCACGCAATCTCTCCCGCACAGGTCGGAGACAAGACTCTGATGGATGTGCTCATTCCAGCCGAAGAGGCATACAGCAATGCCGCAGCCGAGGGGCTTCCTTTCGGCAAGGCACTCGAGGCTATGGACGCCGCTGCCCTCAAGGGCCGTGACAGCACGGTCGACATGGTAGCCAAGCTTGGTCGTTCAAGCCGGCTCGGAGAACGCTCGAGAGGCGTGATGGATGCGGGAAGCGCATCCTGCTACCTGATTCTCCACACTATGGCTGATACCATCAAGGAACTTCTCGCATAGTCGAAATGCTCATCATCCTGCTCATAGCGGCCATCGCCTTCATCGTCATCTCGACGACGAAATTCAAGCTGCACCCGTTCCTGGCCCTTATCATTGCTGCCATAGGGTACGGCCTGTGCGCCGGCATCCCGCTTGACAAGATCATTTCATCTGTCAACAACGGATTCGGCAGCACGGTAAGCTCCATCGGAATAGTGATCGTGGTCGGCTGCATCATCGGGACTTTCCTGGAGGAATCCGGAGGTGCTTACGTAATGGCAAGGAGCGTCCTGAAACTGGTCGGAGAAAAACGCGTCCCTCTGGCGATGCTGATTCTCGGCTATTTCATCTCCATACCCGTCTAC
Source organism: Bacteroidales bacterium (assembly GCA_017519185.1). Classification (GTDB taxonomy): domain Bacteria; phylum Bacteroidota; class Bacteroidia; order Bacteroidales; family UBA932; genus Equibacterium. Next base: position 136,139 of record JAFWSX010000023.1, read on the forward strand.
GCAGACTCCGGCTTCGTCATCCTGACTCCTCTCAACCGCGCACTTTCGAAGAAAGCCAAGATAACCCTTGCCAGTTCGGCCTGCGCCCTCGGCCTGGGTCTTACCATCACCCACTGCCTCGTGCCGCCGACTCCTGGCCCTATAGCCGCCGCCGGCATAATGGAGGCAGATCTCGGCCTGGTCATCCTCACCGGCATAGCAGCCAGCATACTTCCGCTGCTGGTGGCCTGGCTGTTCGTGACCAAGTGGGCTTCCAGGACATACATCGACCCGTCGCCGAACGAGACCGATGCCGACATCGAAAAGAAAGTGGCCGAGGCTCCCTCCGCAGCCAGGTCTTTCCTGCCGATCATAGTTCCGCTGGTTCTCATAGTACTCAAATCCTTATCTTCATTCCCTTCCGCTCCTTTCGGCACGGGGACTTTCGCGAAAATCATCGGTTTCATCGGTGAGCCTGTCACCGCCCTTCTTATAGGAATGGTTCTGGCTTTCACCCTCCCGAAGAAATTCGACCGCGAGATGATTTCTTCAACCGGATGGGTGGGCAAGGCTCTCACTTCGGCTGCGATTATCATTATGATCACTGCGGCCGGCGGCTCTTTCGGTATGATTCTCAGGGATTCCGGCATCGCAGATGTCCTTGGGGACTCTCTTTCCAGCCTTAACCTGGGCATCTGGCTTCCCTTCCTGATTGCTGCAGCGCTCAAAACCGCACAGGGCTCATCTACGGTCGCCATCATCACTACAGCTTCGATCATCGCCCCGCTGATGGGCGTGATGGGCTTCGTGGCCCCGCTTGAGAAAGCGATTCTCGTCACTGCGCTCTGCTCAGGTGCAATGGTTGTCGCCCACGTCAACGACAGCTTCTTCTGGGTAGTCACACAGATGTCCGGAATGAGCATCAAGACCGGCTACAAGCTGCACACGCTGGGCACCCTTCTATGCGGTTTGACCGCAATGCTGCCCATGTGCCTTTTATATGCTATATTTTGCTAATCAACAATGAATAAAAAATCCATTCTCGAAATCCAATCAGTCTATACCGCCAATGCTTTCCAGGTTGACGGTGTGACTTTCATAGGCGCAGGGTCTGAGACGACTCCCGCCGTTTATCTGCACAATCTGCCTGCCGGCACCTCAAGTTTTGTTGACGGATGCCCGGGAGGCGTGATGAGTTTCGTTCCGGCGCCGGGACATCCCGACCTGTTCTATTCCATAATGGGCCTCTTCCCTCCTTTCAAAGGGCTCGAAGCCGGTGTCTTCATGCATCGCCGCACTGGCGACAAATGGGAGACTTCTAGGATAATGCATCTCCCCTTCGCGCACCGATGCGACATTCTGGAAAAGGACGGCAAGAGCTGGATTTTCGCTGCTTCGTGCAGCAAGTTCAAGGCTGATCCCCTGGACTGGGCCAATGCCGGTGAACTTTACGCGATTCCTCTGGACGAGGCAGGTCTTCCCGGCACGCCCGAACTGATATATGACAAAATCTGGAGGCATCACGGCATGCTGAAGGCCAATATCGCAGGCGATGACACCCTCCTATTCTCGGGAGCAGAAGGTGTCTTCTATATGGCACGCAAAGATGGCAAATGGGAAGTCTGCCAGCTGTTCGACCACGAGGTCAGCGAATTCGGCCTTATCGACCTGGATGGTGACGGCGTGGACGAACTTGTGACCATCGAGCCCTTCCACGGCAACACTCTCAATGTATACAAGAAGAATGGTTCCGGATGGAACAAGCTTTTTACCGACGAGCTTCGGTTCGGACACGGCCTGAGCTGCGGAATGTTCAAAGGCGAGGCGATAATCGTGGTCGGCAACCGTCGCGGTCCGCTGACGCTCAATCTCTACAAGCGTCTGGCCGACGGCAGCTTCTCACACGAGATTCTGGAGGACGAAGTGGGTCCCACCCAGACTCAGGTTTTCACTGCTGACGGCGTCGATTATATTCTCAGCGCAAACCAGCTTAAAAACGAAGTAGCACTTTATTATTAATTTCATATGGACAACAAATCAAAACAGATAGGTCTCATCGGACTTGGCGTTATGGGCAAGCCGATGGCCAAGAACCTCCTCAAGGGAGGTTTTTCCCTCACAGTGTATGACATCAAACCGGAACCTGTAGCTGAGGTTGCGGCTCTTGGCGCAAAGACTGCCTCTTCGCCTGCCGAGGTGGCTTCAAAATGCGACATCATCATCACGATGCTGCCCAATTCACCTCACGTCGAGGCTGTGGTGTGCGGTGCGAACGGCATTCTGGAAGGAATCCGTCCGGGCTCGATCTACATCGATATGAGTTCAATCTCTCCCGTACTCGACAAGAAACTCTATGACATTATGGCTGAAAAGGGTGTCGAGATGCTCGATGCTCCGGTCAGCGGCGGCGAGCCGAAGGCTAAGGACGGCACGATGTCGATTATGGTCGGTGGCAAGCAGGAGGTCTTTGATTCTGTCTACGACGTTTTCAAGGCTATGGGTGACGCTGTTACTCTCGTCGGCGACATCGGCAGCGGCAATACCTGCAAGCTTGCGAACCAGATTATGGTGGCGCTCCATCTTGCGGCTGTGTCTGAGGCGATGGTGTTTGCCGAGAAGGCTGGAGTGGACCCGGAGAAGGTTTACAAGGCCATCCGTGGCGGTCTGGCCGGCAGCACGGTGCTTGATGCCAAGATGCCGATGATCCTGGACCGCAACTTCAAGCCGGGCGGTCCCATCTGGATGCACACCAAGGATCTGCTCAACGTGCGTGACGCTGCTCTCGCCATCGATGCTCCGATTCCGCTCACGACTCAGGTGCTCGAGGCTTTCAAGGCCTGCAAGTGCGACGGCCACGTCAATGACGACCACTGCGGTGTTATCCAGTACTGGGAGAAGCTCGCCAACGTAAAAGTAGAACGCAGAAAGTAATCAGTTCAGCATAAGTGTCATAGTCGCATCCAGCTCGTGGAAGATCATTTCTGCGAGGGATGCGATTGTGATTTTATGCGCTGATTCGTCGGGTTCCTCAGACTGAAGGACCTTGCCTGCGGAGATTGTGAAGTAGGCGTTGTTGGCAGGGATGACATCGTCGTCTGTGACGCGGAGTTTCATTTCGGCTTCGGGATGCAGGCTTGCATAAAGCTGCAGGGCCTGGAACGCATCGATAACGCGAAGCATTCCCGTCACAGGGGCAGGCGTCTGTCCGCCGCTTCGACGAAATTCTTCCTGCGCGACTGCAAACCATTCTCTTCCGGCCAGCAATGAGCAGCGCTGCTTCCGCAGAAATGCCGCCAACTCTTCCCAGCTCATCTCAGAAGCTTCTGCCGGAGGATTTACGCACTCAATGCAGCTGGCATAGCCAAGCCTGCCGTACCAATCCCGCAGCCACGGCTCGGCCGGAATCAGCACGGCGAAAGCCACCTTGCGGTTATAGAGATTGTAATGTGCCTGGTGCATAAGCTCCGCACCTATGTTCTGCCCGCGGTATTCATCTTTCACCGCCACTCCGCTTATGTATGCAGCAGACAGTTCCTGCCCTGAACATAGCAGCGTGAAAGGTATAGTCTGCAAAGCTGCAATGACACTGCCTCTATTGCGGATGCAGACATTGTCTTCGCTGCGGTATATCCTCGAGAAGTAAGTCTCGACATATTCGTCGGGGTCGTGGAAGGTATCCCTCCAGAGTTGCGCGCATTCAAGCCTGATAGTCTCGCTGTCTACGCTCTGCCTGAGGTGAGACTTCTCTCTCACCAGCAGTTTCTCCTGCAGGATGTCGGGGCGGTAACTGAGTTTTGCCTTGCGGAGTCCCGCCTCTCCCATATCCTCCTCGCGGTTGATGTATTTGAACTGATCCGGAAGATGTCTCACGAACTCACGGTTGATGATGGTGTATGCTCCCTCATAAGCCACATTAGCCTTCTCCACACACACATCGAAAGTGTCGTGGTTGATCGGACAGCCGTAAGTGAAGGCCACCAGTTCGCCGTCCACCCATATGGTACCGCCTGACATACCAAGCTGGTCCCAGCGGTGGAACACACGGGTCATAGCCCTCAGTTCCATATTCTGGCTGTCGGCCTGCTCGTCATCGTCCTGCCCGGCCTTCCATTGACGTTCAAGCCGCAGGCAGTCGGAAATCATTTCCTTCGTCAGCGGCTTGTACTCATACTGAGGATACAGGCTCAGGAACTTGTTGATATGGTTGCGCTTGCTCTGCAGTTTCTTGCCGCTGAGATTCTCCAGCTTCTCCCGGAAATAGACATAGTCTGAGTAGTCGCGGTTCTGGTCGACATCGAACACACCGGGCATCGCCGCCTCGAGCGCTTCCGCCATCTGCTCGGTGACGCCGCTCATAAGGAACGGCTGTCCCAGCGAGGCGGAATCTTCCATCAGAGCCTTTATTACATCTATGTCGATGACCGGGACGATATATGCCAGGTCACCGAAGAAATGCAGACGGAACACCAGCTGCCCTTCGACTTCTGCAATCTGGGTGTTGAACAGGAACTGCCAGCCGATGAGGTTGGCCACGGACAGGTCGCATCCGCGTCTGTCGCCGTTCCAGGCATAGCGGCGGATCCGGTCTATATCATCTGCTGTAAGTGGTCGGAAATGAATCATAGAGTCACTTGACCCGGCCAATTTAGAAATAAATATCGAATTCTTTATATTTACTGCAGCAATCAGACAGCAATGAACGCAACGCTATACACTCTCACATCCAGCCTTCACACCGAAATGGCCGATGACGTCCGCAGGGAACCTTTCATCAAAAACATTGAGGCTGCTCTCGGAGCTGACTTCGAAATTGCCGGGGCAGATTTCTCAAAATACGGCACAAGGCCCTGTGAACTGATATATGTCCGCACGGGTGGCACTGAGGGGGCGTTCAAGGCAGTCTTCTGCAAGGATGGCGGCAAGCCCTGCATTCCGGAACCGGTGAGGCTGCTCACCAGCGGCAAAAGCAATTCGCTGGCGGCGAGCATGGAGATTATGTCCTACCTCAACCTGCACGGCATCAAGGGAGAGATCCTGCACGGCAGTCCGGCATACATTGCCGCAAGAATCAGGAGTTCCAAGGACGACACCGTACCTGCAGATTCGGGGCTCGTCCTAAATGTGCACCCCGACAAGATCCTTCAAGGACAGCGGCTGGGTGTAGCAGGCCGTCCGTCGGACTGGTTGATTTCAAGTGACGTGGATTATGCCGCAGCACACGATGTGCTCGGAGTGGAGCTGGTTGACATCGGTATGGAAGAACTGCTGGATGAAATTGCAGCGCACAGCCACCCTGCCGTGGAAGTTCCGCCTCTGAACGCCCCGAAGTTCGGCAACCCGATTCCGGCCGGTGACCTTGATGTTGCACTTGACATTTACGGCGCGCTGCTGCGCATCATAGCCCGTCACCGCCTCGACGGACTGACCATCCGCTGCTTCGACCTACTCGGCACTGTACACAACACCGGCTGTATGGCGCTTGCGCTGCTGAATTCCCAAGGTTACAATGCGACCTGCGAAGGCGACGTTCCCGCGATGCTCTCGATGGCAGTGGCACGCAAGTTCTGCAACCAGAGCGGCTTCCAGGCGAACCTGTCTTCCATAGATGGCGACAGGCTGCTCTTCGCGCATTGCACCGTTCCTCTGTCGATGGTCCGGCGCTGGGTCTATGACACGCACTTTGAATCGGGCTTCGGAGTGGCCGTTCACGGTGAACTGCCCTGCGGCCCGGCCACCATCTTCAAGCTGGCACCCGACTTCAATACAGCCTTCATAGCAGAAGCAGAGTTGATGCAGAACTGCTACGAAGGAATGCTCTGCCGCACCCAGGTCATCCTGAAAGCAGAAGGTCTCGCCCCCTACTTTCTTCGCACTCCCATCGGCAACCATCACGTCATACTCACCGGCAGCTATGCCTCGCAGCTGAGAGACGCATTGGGATTCGCTCAAAAATGATTACTTTTGGGGATAAGGATTTTAACGCAACTATGAAACGGTTTTTTATCATAATGGCGGCTGCGCTGTGCCTGTGCGCTTGCTCCAGACAGGTGCCCGGTCAGGTAAAGGTAACCGGCGGCACCATCCAGGGTGTCGTCCTGGACGATATGACAATATATAAGGGTATCCCGTTCGCCGCACCGCCTGTGGGTGAGCTGCGCTGGAAAGCCCCCCAGCCCGTAGTGGCCTGGGACGGAGTGCTTGAGTGCAAGGATTTCGGTCCCGACCCTATGCAGGGAAACGGTGACAACTGCAGCGAAGACTGCCTTTACCTGAATGTATGGACGCCTGCAAAGAGCCCCAAGGATAAGCTTCCCGTGATGGTATGGATCTACGGCGGCGGTTTCGCAGGCGGAGCCACTTCGCTCTATGACGGTGCTGACCTTGCGCGCAAGGGCGTCATCCTGGTGAGCGTAGCTTACCGCGTAGGCAAGCTCGGTTTCCTGTCGCTGCCAGAGCTCAGTGCCGAGGATCCTCACGGCGTGAGCGGCAACTACGGCATCCTCGACCAGATCGCCGGCCTGCAGTGGGTACACGACAACATCGCAAAGTTCGGCGGTGACCCTGAGAAGGTGACCATCTTCGGTGAGTCTGCCGGCGGCATCTCCGTCAGCATGCTCTGCGCATCTCCCCTTGCAAAGGGTTTGTTCCGCGGCGCCATCTCCCAGAGCGGCGGCTCTTTCGGCCCCACCAACCCCCAGTCCTATCCCGGCGAGAATATGCAAACCCTCGCAGTAGCACAGCAGGAGAATGTCTCTTGGGCCAAGGCTGCATTCGGCGACAATTATACTCTCGAGCAACTGCGTGCCGCTGATGCAAAGGCTGTAATGGGCGGTTTCGGAGGCTCAGGCGGATGGCCTGTGACCGATGGCTATGTAATTCCCGACGACCAGTTCAAACTATATGAAGCCGGCAGATACAACGACGTCGACGTGCTCATCGGATATAACTCCGACGAGGGCATGAGCTTCGGCTTCGCATTCGGCGGCGGAACTCACGAGGAGTCTGTCCGCGCACGCTACGAAGACTATGCGGACGCACTTCTGGCCGCATATCCCGTGGAACCAGACGGCAAGGTGGGCAAGACCGCCCGCGACCTTACCCGCGACGCTGCCTTCGGATGGCAGACCTGGAGCTGGGCCCGCCTGCAGGAACGCACCGGCAAGGGCCGCGTATGGCTCTACTACTTCGACCAGCATCCCGACTATCCCGCAGATTCACCTCGCTATGGCCAGGGTTCTCCCCACGGACAGGATGTTGCTTACGTATTCGGCAATCCCCAGGAAACCCTGCCCACCGACAAGGCCCTTTCTGGCTGGATGATGGACTACTGGACCAACTTCGCAAAGACGGGCGACCCCAACGGCGAAGGCCTTCCGGTCTGGCCGCGCTTCCGCAACGACGACCCGAAGACGATGGTGCTCACCGGCAGCGGTTGCCACGAAGCTCCCGTTCCTTCGGAAGCCGCAATGAAAGTGCTGGACGAATATTTCGCCTGGAGACGCAGTCAGGAATAGGCAGCGTCTTCGCGCCGAATTGCTATCTTTGCAAATATGTACCTCAAGCGGATCAGCCTCACCAATTTCAAGAATATCCCGGAAGCTCAGATCGAGTTTTCGAGCGGGCTGAACTGCATCAACGGAAACAACGGACAGGGCAAGACCAACCTGCTTGACGCCATCTACTACCTGTCGATGACAAAGAGCTATTTCGACGTCCTGGACCGTTTCACATTCAGGCACGGAGAGCAGACCGCATCGGTGCAAGGCACCTACCTGAACGATGACGGCACGGAAGAGACCATCACAGTGCTGCTAAGCAAGCAGGCGCCCAAACAGGTGCGCAGAGGGAAGAAGCAATACTCGAGGTTCTCCGACCACATCGGCCTGATTCCCATCGTGATGTCGTCTCCCACCGACACCGCGCTCGTGAACGACGCAAGCGGGGAACGCCGCCGCTTCGTCAATATGTTCCTGTCCCAGACCGACAAGGAATATCTTCGCAACCTGCAGGACTACAACCAGCTGCTTATGCAGCGCAACAAGCTTCTCAAGCAGGAAGCCGTACCCGCAGACCTGCTTGACGTTTTCTCGGCCAGACTGTCCGAATATGCCGACTACATCTTCCGCAGAAGGTCCGAGCTCTGCGAAAGGCTTACCCCGCTGGTGGACAAATATCATCATCTGCTTTCCGGAGACAAGGAAAAGGTATCTATACAGTACGTTTCAGACCTTCAGAACGGCCCTCTGGAGGATATTCTGCGCAAGGAAGCCGAAAGGGAAAGAATTTTGAAATATACGACTGCAGGCGTTCATCACGACGACATCCTGCTCCAGCTCGACGGCTATCCGCTGCGCAAGTGCGGCTCACAGGGCCAGCAGAAAAGTTTCCTGATTGCCCTGAAGCTGGCGCAGTTCTCGATTATGAGGGAAAGCTACCCCTTCCCTCCCATCCTGCTGCTGGACGACGTTTTTGATAAACTTGATTCAGAAAGGGTATCAAATTTGCTGTCCATCGTCTCCGGCGAAGATTTCGGACAGATATTCATCACTGACAGCAACAAGGTGCGGCTCGGGCAGATTGTCAACACCCTTGGCGCCGAATGCACGATGTTCGATGTCGAAGACGGACGATACACCATAATGTAATAAGATGAGAAAGCAGCAATCAGTCCTCATAGGTGACATCCTCGGCGAATACATCCCTCGCGACAGCGCGCTGGGCAAAGGTCTGCTGACTGCAAAGGTCCGGCAGGCCTACAACCAGGCCGTCGGCAGCTCTGCGGCCGCAGCCACTATGGGCGTCACTTTCAAGGACGGCACTTTGCGGTGCCGCATCTCATCGTCAGTCTACAGGATGCACCTGACATCGGTCAAAGATGAAATCCTGCAATCCATTAACGGAATCTTAGGCAAAGAAGAAGTAAAATCATTAATATTCACATAATATGAAAGCCATCATCGACAAAGCAATCCCCTACATTCAGGGCGTCCTGGAGCCATTTTTCGACGTTGAATACTTGCCTGGCAAAGACATAGACCGCGCAAAGGCGGCAGATGCGGACGTGCTGCTGATACGCACGCGCACTCATTGCAACGAAGCGCTGCTGGACGGTTCGAAAGTAAAACTTGTAGCGACTGCAACTATCGGATGCGACCACATCGATATGCCGTGGTGCGAAAAAGCAGGCATCAAGGTGGTGAACGCACCGGGATGCAACAGTTCCGCTGTTATGGAGTATTTCTTCACTGCCATATACAAGCTGGCTGAGATGAAGGGTATAGACCTTCTAGGACAGACCATCGGTGTCGTCGGAGTAGGACACGTGGGAAGCAAGGTGGCCAATATGGCCGAAGAACTCGGATTCAGGGTGCTGCGCAACGACCCGCCGAGGATGGCCAGAGAAGGACACAAAGGCTTCGTGGACCTCGACACACTTCTGAAGCATTCCGACATAGTCACCATCCATATACCTCTTGAGAACAACCTTGACTTCGCAGGTGACCATTTCTTCGACAGTATGAAGGATGATGCCATTTTCGTCAACGCATCAAGAGGTGAGGTCATCGTGGAGGAAGCTTTCCTGAGAAACCGTCCCCGTTTCGCTGGCGTTATAATGGACGTTTGGAGGCACGAGCCCGACATTACCCCCGCAATGCTTGAAGCAGCTGACATCGCCACACCCCACATCGCAGGTTATTCGATGCAGGGCAAGATCAACGGCACCACAGCCGTAGTCCGAGCCACGGGAGAATTCTTCGACATACCGGAACTCAAGGCCTTCAGCCTGCCTTCAGCAGAAAAGCCGTTCTCGCTTACGAGATACGACATAATGGCCGACGACGCAGCACTGCGGTCGAACCCCGGGAACTTCGAAGCGCTCAGAAGCAACTACAATTACAGATAGGAAACAAGTTCGTGGCGAAGGGCGTCAGCCGATTCGAAAAGAATTGTCTTGAAACCGAGTTTTGACGCGACGGCTATATTGTCCGGATTGTCGTCCACGAACAGACATTCTTCTGCCTTGAGACCATAGCGGTCAAGCAGGATCTGGTATATCCTCTCATCCGGCTTGGCCACTTTCTCTTCTCCGGAGATTACCATTCCGTCAAGGAGGTTGAACACCGGGTAGGACGACTGCACGTATGTGCGGAACTTCTTGTCGTTCCAGTTGCTCAGTCCGTACACTGCATGGCCCGTTTCTTTCAGCTCGCTGACAAGAGCATACATTCCGGGTATGGCATCGCGCATCATACGCCACCAGCCCGTGTCATACAGTTCTATTTCAGCTGCCCACTGGGGATATTTGCGCTGGAGCAATACGACTTCCCTGCGGAAAGAAGCGCCGGCATCCATCCTTGCGTTCCACTCATAAGTGCAGATATTGCTCAGGAACCAGTCGGCCTTGCGCTTGCTTCCGAACACATCATCATAGAGATAATGGGGATTCCAGTCAACAAGGACACCGCCAAAATCCAGGACTATATTTTTAATCATTTTTCACCATATCTCGAGGCATTGTCATATGCCCCAAAAATCGCCGCAAAATTATCTTAAATCAATTGATATCTGCAATTTTTTTATTTAGATTTGCAAGGTATCATCCAAAATTTCGATAAAATGCAGAATAAGTTGCAAGAATTGACCGATAAACTTTATAACGAAGGTTTGTCAAAGGGTAAGCAGGAGGCCGAGCAGCTTCTGGCTGACGCACAGGCCAAAGCAGCAAAAATACTAGAGGATGCACAGGCCGAGGCCGAGCAGATCGTCGGCAAGGCCCGCAAAGATGCTGAAGACCTCAAATCCAAGGTTTCAGCCGACGTCAAGATGGCGTCAAGCCAGTCCATCTCAGCTCTCAAGCAACAGATAGAGAAATCATTAATGGCGAAAGTGGTAGGAGGTGAAGTCAAGGACGCCCTTAAGGACGCCAACTTCGTCAAACCGCTCATCGAGACAGTCATCAAGTCTTTCAATGCCGCCGACATTGCGCCTGCCGGCCTCGACGTCATACTTCCCGAAAGTATGAAGGAGAGCCTGGGCAAGTCGCTTCAGGCAGGCCTTGCCAAAGAGCTCAAATCAGGTGTTGACGTAAGTTTTGCGAAGAACATCGCCGGTGGCTTCAAGATTGCCCCTAAAGACGGCGGCTACTTTATCAGTTTCGCCGACGGCGACTTCGAGAAGATGTTCAGCGATTATCTCCGCCCCGCTGCTAAGAAGATTCTGTTCTCAGAATAAGCGCCGATGAACAACTATCCCTATATAATTGCCAGCCTGCCGGACTATGTCCTGGATTTCGAGAAGAAAGACTGCGACTACCGTGCGGTGAGGGATGACATTTATGAGTTGTGCGAGCCTCTGGACCGCAGGATGATAGAGTGGATGGAGTACGGTTTCGACGATGCGAACCTCTCCCCCCACTTCTACCGCACCTGCCGCAAATGCAAGAACGACTTCATACGCGAGTATTTCGAGTTCGACCACAAGGTCCGCACAGAAAAAGTCGCTTTCCTCAAGAAGGAGGAGACTGGCGAATACTTCGACGAAAAGGCAGCCCTGCTCAAGATCTTCGGGAACAAGAACATCCTGGAGAGGGAACGTGAGCTGGATATGCTGATGTGGAACAAGATCTCGGACCTGGTGGTTTTCGACGTCCTCGACTTCAACATCATCCTCGCCTTCCTGGCCAAGGCCAACATCATTGCGCGCTGGAACAAGCTCGACCGGGCTTCGGGAGAGAAACTCTTCCGCCAGTTCGTCAATGAAGTAAATGACACTTACAATTCATCGAAAAACAGAAACAATATATGAAAAAAACAACAGGTATAGTTACCGGCATCATCTCGAACCTCGTCACGGTTGAATATGACGGGCATGTAGCTGAGAACGAAATATGCTACATCGATCTCGGTGGTGTCAAACTGATGGCCGAAGTCATCAAGGTAACTGGAAAGAACGCCTTCGTGCAAGTCTTCGAAAGCACACGCGGCCTGCGTCAGGGCAACAGCGTGGAGTTCGAAGGCCATATGCTTGAAGCCACCCTCGGTCCCGGTCTGCTCTCAAGCAGCTACGACGGCTTGCAGAACAACCTGGAGACCATGGAAGACGTTTTCCTCAAGAGAGGAGAATATACCTCCCCCCTCGACCACTCCAAGCTGTGGGAGTTCACCCCGCTAGCCAAGGCTGGCGACAAGGTGTTCGCTGCAGACTGGCTTGGTGAGGTCAAGGAAGGCTGGCTGCCTCACAAAATAATGGTTCCGTTCTCTTTCAAGGGCTCTTACACCGTCAAGAGCGTTGTTGCAGCCGGAGAATACAAGATTGACGACACCATAGCAGTCCTCATCAACGAGGACGGTGAGGAAGTCAATGTGACGATGGTCCAGAAATGGCCTGTCAAAGTTGCCATCGGAGGCTATGTGGAGAAACCCCGTCCCTACCGCATTATGGAAACCGGCGTCCGCACCATCGACACCCTCAATCCCATTGCCGAAGGCGGAACTGGTTTCATTCCCGGACCTTTCGGCTGCGGAAAGACCGTGCTCCAGCACGCCATCGCAAAGCAGGGTGACGCCGAAGTCATCGTGATGGCCGCCTGCGGCGAGCGTGCCAACGAGGTTGTGGAGATCTTCAAGGAGTTCCCCGAGCTTGTCGACCCGCACACCGGACGTATGCTGATGGAAAGGACTGCCATCATCTGCAACACTTCCAATATGCCTGTGGCTGCCCGCGAGGCTTCAGTATACACCGCGATGACCATCTGCGAATACTACCGCGCGATGGGAATGAAGGTGCTGCTGCTGGCCGACTCGACTTCACGATGGGCACAGGCCCTGAGGGAGATGTCCAACCGTATGGAGGAACTTCCCGGAGCCGACGCCTTCCCTGTCGACCTGTCAGCCATCATATCTAACTTCTACGCCCGCGCCGGCATCGTCAACCTCCGCAACGGCAAGACCGGTTCCGTGACTTTCATCGGTACCGTATCCCCTGCCGGCGGTAACCTCAAGGAGCCTGTGACCGAGTCTACGAAGAAAGCTGCAAGATGCTTCTACGCCCTCGCCCAGGCACGTGCCGACAGCAAGCGCTATCCTGCCGTGGACCCGCTGGATTCATACTCGAAATATCTGGAATACCCTGAAATCGTCGACTACCTCAACCAGAGGGTCGACCCGCATTGGGTTGAGAACGTTTTCAAGGCCAAGAACATAGTACGCCGCGGAAAGGAGATGTCCGAGCAGATCAACATCCTCGGTGACGACGGTGTGCCCATCAGCTACCACGAGGCATTCTGGAAATCCGAACTCATCGACTTCGTGATCCTCCAGCAGGATGCCTTCGACAAGATCGACTGCGTCACCCCTATGGACCGTCAGGAGTTCATGCTCAAGGAAGTGCTGAACATCTGCGACAAGGAGTTCAAATTCGACAATTTCGAAGACTGCCGCAATTTCTACAAGGAGCTCATCAACGCCTTCAAGCAGATGAACTACTCCGAGTTCAAGAGCGAACAGTTCAACAAATATTTTGAACAGGTTAAAAACATAACTGGCAATGGCAACAAATAACGCATACAGGAGAATTTACACCCAGCTTGAGGCAATCACCAAAGCTACGGTCACCCTCAAGGCCAGCGGTGTCAGCAATGACGAGCTCGCAACAGTTGCCGGCCGTGCAGCCCAGGTCGTAAAGATCAAGGGCGATTTGATTACGCTTCAGGTATTCGCCGGTACGGAAGGTATTCCGACCAACGCTGAGGTAGTGTTCCAGGGCGAGCCCCCTACCCTCAACGTCAGCGACGAACTTGCCGGCCGTTTCTTCAACGCATACGGCGAACCTATCGATAACGGTCCCGCAGTGGAAGGCGAACGCCGCCAGATCGGCGGTCCTTCGGTGAACCCCTACAAGAGGGAGCAGCCGAGCCAGCTGATTCCCACAGGTATCGCGGGCATCGACCTCAACAACACGCTTGTGTCCGGCCAGAAGATTCCGTTCTTCGCAGACCCCGACCAGCCTTACAACCAGGTAATGGCCCAGGTGGCTCTCCGTGCGGACGTTGACAAGATCATCCTCGGCGGAATGGGCCTCAGCAACGATGACTACCTCTATTTCCGTCAGGCTTTCGAGAACGCCGGCGCCCTCAACAGGATCGTCAGCTTCGTAAACACTACCGACGAACCCCCTGTAGAGCGTCTGCTGGTTCCGGATATGGCTCTTACCGCAGCCGAATATTTCGCTGTCGACAAGAACGAGAAAGTGCTCGTGCTCCTCACCGACATGACGCTTTACGCCGACGCCCTGAGTATTGTGTCCAACCGTATGGACCAGATTCCTTCGAAAGACTCTATGCCCGGATCGCTGTATTCCGACCTCGCAAAGATTTACGAGAAGGCCGTGCAGCTGCCCAGCGGCGGTTCCATCACCATCATTGCCGTGAACACGCTGAACGACGGTGACATCACTCACGCCATCCCTGACAACACGGGTTACATCACTGAAGGCCAGTTGTTCCTCCGTACAGACACAGACACAGGAAAGGTCATCGTCGACCCGTTCCGAAGCCTGTCCCGTCTGAAACAGCTTGTGATCAACAAGCAGACCCGCGAGGACCACAGCCAGGTGATGAACACTGCCGTGCGTCTGTATGCAGATGCGTCGAACGCGAAGACCAAGCTGGAGAACGGTTTCGACCTCAGCGACTACGACCTTCGCTGCCTCGACTATGCGAAAGAGTATTCCAACAGGCTGCTGGCCATCGACGTCAACATCTCGATCACCGAGATGCTCGACACGGGCTGGGAGCTGTTCGCCAAATATTTCACCAAGGCCGAAACAGGTCTGCGTGATTCACTCATTGAAAAATATTGGAAAGATAACAAATAGCGTCAATGGCCATTAAATTCCAATTCAACAAGACTTCCATGAACGAGCTCAACAAGCAGTTGAAGGTTCGTCTGCGTGCCTTGCCTACCCTCAAGAACAAGGAATCTGCCCTGAGGGTTATGGCGAAGCTTGCAAAAGACCGTTCACAGCAGCTCCAGGAAGAATTGGAAGAGGCTTTGCAGAGCTATGGTTATATGTCTGGGCTTTGGAATGAATTCGAGCCCAATCTGATCAGCGTCGACGACGTCATCCTGGAGACCGTGAAGGTTGCCGGAATCAAGACCCCCGAACTGAAAGAGGTTATCTACAGCGTCAAGCCTTTCAACACTTTCTCAAAGCCGATGTGGTACACTGAGGGTGTGGAGATTCTCAAGAGGCTTGCACAGCTGGGCATCGAGAGCGAGGTATGCATCGAGAAAGCCCGCATTCTCGACTTCCAGCGCAAGAAGACCACCCAGAAGGTGAACCTCTACGAAAAAGTTCAGATTCCAGGCTATCAGGAGGCCATCAGAAAGATCAAGAGATATATGGAGGATGAAGAGAACCTCTCCAAGGCGTCCCAGAAGATCGTCAAGAGCCGTCACCAAATAGAAGAAGAGGAGGAGAACGAACAATGATCACACAAATGACAAAATACTCCATCATCCTCATGAGCGGGGAGATGGATGCGTTCCTCTCCGACCTTCAGACTCTGGGACTGGTGGACGTGACCAGGAAGCAGAAACCTTTCGACAAGGATTCAGGAGAGAAATTCCTTCAGATACAGCAATATAACAAGCTATGCAAGGCACTCAAGGGCTTTGCGGACCCGGAAGCCAAGGCTCCGGCCGCTGCCCTGGCTTCCGCCGCCGAAGTGCTTTCGAGCGCTGAAAGCAAGCTCGAGGAGCTCAAGGAGCTGGAAGCAGCACTCAAGGACTGCCGTACGCTGGCAAAGCGTGCAGCCGTATGGGGAGAGTTCAACAGTTCAGACATAGACCGTCTCGACAAGCTGGGACTCATACCCAGGTTCTATCATCTCAAGAACAAGAAATTTGACGAAAGCCTTCTCTCGGAATATCCCTGCGAAGTTATCGCAAGGGACGATGATTCTGTCTACCTCATAGCCCTGCAGACCAAGGGTGAACCTTTCGACTTCCCTTATTCGGAATGCGATTTCCCCAACAAGTCCGCCGCAGAATACGAGGCCGAAGCAGTTGACCTGGAGAAGAAGATAGAAGAGACCCGTCAGGAGCTTGCTTCTCTCGCCGCCTGCACCCCTATGCTTGAGGACGAGCAGCAGAACCTCGCCGAACAGCTCGACTTGTATTTCGCTTCCAATTCCGCAAAGAAGGAAGCCGAAGACGTGCTGTCCATCATCGAAGGCTTCGCTCCTACCGAGGCTGACGACAAGGTGAAAGCCTTCCTGGATGAAGCCCCTGTGGTCTATCTCTCAGGAAAGGCAAAAGTAGAGGACAATCCCCCGATCAAGCTCCGCAACAGCAAGTTTGCGAAGATGTTCGAGGTCCTCACAGGAATGTACGGAATGCCCGACTACAACGAGTTCGACCCCACTCCCATCCTCGGACCTTTCTTTATGCTGTTCTTTGCGATGTGTATGGGTGATGCCGGATACGGCATCCTGCTGATACTGATCGGCATCCTGCTCGGCCGCTCGAAGATGGGTATGGCCAAGCTCGGTCCGCTGGTCACGACACTGGGTGTCGCCACTCTGGTCATCGGCTTCTTCCTCGGAACATTCTTCGGCATCAGCCTGTATGATGCCGCCTGGTTCCCGGAGCCGCTCAAGAAATTCATATTCCACGGCAAGATAATGGGTTACGACACGCAGATGGTGCTCGCACTGGGCATCGGTGTGTTCCATATCATCCTTGCGATGATCATCAAGGGAATTGTCTATACCCAGGCCTACGGCTTCAGACAGGCCGTCAGCACCTGGGGATGGGTACTCCTGATCATCGGAGGCATTGTCATCGCCGCCCTGTCACTGCTCAAGGTTATGCCTTCTGAGGTCACCAAGTGGGCAGTAATCGTGGTCGGCGTGATCTCCGCCCTCGGAATATTCATATTCAACACTCCCGGCAGGAATCCTCTCCTCAATGTAGGAGCGGGACTGTGGGACACATACAACAAAGTCACCGGCATACTCGGCGACGTGCTCAGTTACATTCGTCTCTATGCCCTCGGCCTTGCCGGAGGTATGCTCGGAGGTGCGTTCAACGACTTGGGAATGATGGCGTTCAACGGAATGCCTGTTCCCGGAGTCAATTACCTCGTGCTCATCCTGATTCTCGTGATAGGCCACGCTCTTAACCTTGCGATGTCCTGTCTGGGAGCATTCGTCCACCCGTTGCGTCTGACGTTCGTGGAATACTTCAAGAACTCGGGATATGAAGGCAAAGGCAAACTTTACAAACCATTGACAGTAAAAAAACAATAACATATTAAATCATTAAATCATGCTTCAATTAATATTAGGTTATCTTGGATTCGGGTTGATGCTGGCATTGGCCGGAATCGGAAGTAGTATCGGAACTACTATTGCTGGAAACGCCGCTGAAGGAGCGTTAAAGAAAAATCCCGATAAATCGTCTCAATACATGGTGCTTTCAGCCATGCCCGCCACTCAGGGTCTGTACGGCTTCGTAGCCTTCCTGATGTGGATCAGCAAGGACTTTGCTGCTGATGGCTTCAAGCTGTTCGCAGTAGGCCTCGGCGTGGGTGTTGTCTGCCTGTTCTCTGCCATCCGCCAGGGAAAGCTTTGCGCCAACGGTATTATCGGTATCTCTCAGGGCCACGACGTAATGACCAACACCATGATCTACGCCGCCCTTCCTGAGTTCTACGCTATCCTTGCACTGGTTGCAGCCCTGATGATCTAAGGCCAAAGGCCTGATGCCGAAGATATATATCATAGGAGGATGCAACGGAGCAGGAAAAACCACTGCTTCGTACACCATACTCCCTGATATGTTCAACTGCCACGATTTTGTCAATTCAGACGAGATCGCGATGAGACTCTCCCCGGATAATCCGGAGTCTGCGGCCATAAGGGCCAGCAGGATCATGCTTGAGAGAATGCACGAGCTGATAGAGCAAGGCGCCGATTTCGGAATAGAGACAACGCTGGCAACCAGGACGCTGATCAAAATCATAAAGGAAGCTCAGATGAGCGGTTATGTTGTGACTCTCATCTTCTTCTGGCTGAATGTTCCTGAGCTTGCCCTGCAAAGGGTCAAACTCAGGGTCGCGTCCGGAGGCCACAACGTCCCTGAAAGGACGATACTGAGAAGGTACCATATGGGAATAACCAACCTCTTCGAGTTGTACATCCCCGCTGTGGATTACTGGATGATCGTGGATAACTCCAATACGCCGAGTGCAATGATTGCAGAAGGCGGTAAAGATGTAAGTACTAAACTTCACAACAAAACCATTTACAATCTGCTTATCAACTATGAGCGAACAAGAAACGAGACAGCTTAGAGAGAATCTACTCAAAGGGCTGGATATCACGTTCGATAAATTGGTCGAGCAGAAAAAGCGGAAAAACGAACCTCTCGCTTTCTCGAACAAAGGAAACGTGGTACAGGTAGATGCAAGTAAACTGGAAAACAAGTAAAACTCTGCCAACAGAAAAGGACTGACCCGAGCGTCAGCCCTTTTCAGTATTGATAGGATGGACTTTTTCAACGTAGATATAGAAATGCTGCAAAGGCTCATTGCCATCGCGATGGGCCGAGGCGGCGATTATGCCGACATCTTCTTCGAATACAGCTCACTGGACGAGATGCAGTTCAAAGACCGCAAGGTCAGTTCCGTGGGACAGCACATAGACTATGGCGTCGGCATCCGGGTACTCAAGGGAGAGCAGACCGGATATGCATACTCCGAAAGCACAGAGTGGGACAAGATGGAGAAGGCCGCCCGTACGGCGGCTGCCATTGCCGACGGTCTGGTGCAGGCCTCCTGCCCTGTCGATGTCACGGAGATCAGTCACGCATGCTATTACCCGGCCAACGACAGCTGGAGCGGTTTCGATGCGGCAAAACGCATTGACTTCCTGCAACGTATGAACGATCAGGTCTACGGGCTCGACGCACGCATAACTAATGTGATGGAGTCCCTGACAAGCTCTTTCGAAAGGACACTGTTTTTCAACTCGCTCGGAGAACTTGCCGAAGACTGCGGGCCGATGTCGTCGCTGAGCATAAGCATCGTCGCCAGGGAAGGCAGCCGCAGGGAAAATGCCTCA
Organism: Bacteroidales bacterium; assembly: GCA_017519185.1. Lineage (GTDB taxonomy): Bacteria > Bacteroidota > Bacteroidia > Bacteroidales > UBA932 > Equibacterium. The sequence goes on from JAFWSX010000023.1 coordinate 155,244, forward strand.
CTGTCGCGAAGTTTCCGTATGGGCAGCGAATTCCTCACGGACAGCCTTATGTCAGAAATGACTTCCGAGGTTGTCAGGAAATGCTCGCTGCTTTTCCAGGCCAGGACCGTCAAAGGCGGCACGATGCCGGTGGTTATGGGAGCTGGCGGCTCTGGCATACTGCTGCACGAAGCCATAGGCCACGCATTCGAGGCTGACTTCATACGCAAGGGAACTTCCATCTTCACCGACAGCCTCGGAAAGAAGATCTGCAACGAAAAGATCTCAGTGGTGGATGACGGCACCATCCCTTTCAACCGCGGCAGCATAAACATCGACGACGAGGGAGTGCCTTCGCAGAAAACCTATATGGTGAAGGATGGCATCCTCACTTCATTCCTCCACGACCGCGTGAGCGCAAAGCACTACTGCGTGGCCCCGACAGGCAATGGCCGTCGCGAATCATTCCGCTTTAACCCTATTCCGAGGATGCGCGCCACCTATATGGAGAACGGTGACTCCACGAAAGAAGACATCATTGCATCTGTCAGGGAAGGTGTCTTCCTCGACACATTCTCCAACGGCCAGGTGCAGATTGGAGCAGGAGATTTCACTTTCTATGTGAAGAGTGGCTGGCTCATCGAAAACGGAAAGCTGACGCAGCCGCTGAAGGACATCAATGTCATCGGCAACGGTCCCCAGGCTCTGGCCGACATCGTGGCCGTGGCTTCCGACTGTCTGATCGACAACGGCAAATGGACCTGCGGCAAGGAGCAATACTGCCCGGTAAGCTGCGGAATGCCTACCGTACTTGTCAGCAAACTATCAGTGGGTGGAGTTTGATTATTTGATTCTGGTGAGGGGTTCGGGATAAAGCAGGTATTTCTTGGCCTTGCGCAGCCAGCGCTGCTCCTGCTGCTTTATCTGCTCCTTGAGGTCTTCCCAGCTGCACTCGTCGTTGAAATAGGCACCTATCAGCGGTTCTCCGAATATCTCTTCGGCATCATCACTCAGCGCGAATTCTCCGCAGCTGTCCTTGACAAGTTTTATGAGGCGCACTGCGTGCAGTACGCTGTTGTAAGGTTCAGTAGGATTGGCCAGCATCTGATAGCCGAAGCACTTCTCGCCGCTGTACAGTCCGTTTGCCGGAGTAAACGACGCCCTGCGCATAAAAACGCCTTTGTTGTAGGCAGCTTCCACTGAATTGAAATCCCGCATAAAGGGAGCTCCGAACAGCTCATAGGGTCTGTCTGTTCCGATACCGCAGCTGACATTCGTCGCGTGCCAGAGGTACTGCCCTGCGTGGAAATAGGCGGTGAAGTAACCTGCGAAATCATCCGAAGCGGGTATGCTCCAGGTCAGCAGTTCCCTGCCCGCCATCGTCGCGTCGGCCGAGATCACGTGAAGGGGGAACTTGCATCCCAGGTCGGTGAAGAACATATTGGCCATCTCGGCTATGGTCATTCCGTGCTTGTGGCACATCCCGTATTTGAAGCTGCCTTCCACGGAACGGCCGCAGGGATTCGGACGGTCTAGTATGTACACAGGAACATCGCTGCCAGCATCCTTGCACTGGCGGAAAAAGTTGAAGAGCTTTCCGTAGAACGGGTCGAAGCAGTCCGCCGTTCCCTGCCTTTCTATGACAAGTGCGTCTATGTGCTCAGCTGCCAGGGTATCGGTGTCCAGCCTGTCTTCCGACAGCAGCACGACTTCATTCCCCCTGCCGGAGAGAATTTCCCAAAGGTAGCTTTCTATTTCAGGATACCAGGCCGTAGGGCTGTCCAGCACTGCCAGGCGCCCCTTGGAGAGAGCCCTGTCCTGCTGTTCGAAGAGTGATGACGTGCGGAAGGAAAACATTACAGGATACTGTCGGCTACTGCTATTACTTCATCCGCAAGCGCCTCGGCCTGACTGCGGCCAGGAGCCTCGGCATAGATACGGATTATAGGTTCGGTGTTAGACTTGCGCAGGATCACCCACTTGCGGTCCTTCTCGAAATCGATGCGGACTCCGTCCATAGTGTTGATTTTCTCTGAGGCATATTTGTCCTTGAGGGCCTCGAAAATCTTGTCAGCCTGCGAAGCGTCGTTGAGGGAAATCTTCTTTTTTGCTATAAAATAGTCGGGATAGGTCTTGCGCAGGTTAGATGCGCTGAGACCTTTCTGGGCCAGATTGCTCAGGAAAAGAGCCGTGCCGATGAGTGCATCGCGCCCATAATGGAGTTCGGGGAAGATCACACCACCGTTGCCTTCGCCCCCTATTACAGCTCCGACCTCACGCATCTTGGTTGTGACATTCACCTCGCCCACTGCGGCAGCGAAATACTCACAGCCGTGCGCCTCGGTCACGTCACGAAGCGCCCTTGAAGAAGAGATGTTTGAGCAGGTCGGACCCTTCTTGTGCCGCAGCACATAGTCGGCAACGCTGACAAGGGTATACTCTTCGCCGAAAGGTTCGCCGTCTTCGCAGATGAAAGCCAGCCTGTCCACGTCGGGATCGACTGAAATTCCGAGACTGGCGTGTTCGCAGCAGACAGTCTCGCTGAGACCCCTGAGGTTAGCCGGCAGGGGTTCGGGATTGTGCGCGAAGCAGCCGTTGGGCTCGGCATTGATCGTGATGCATTCCACTCCGAGTCTTTCCAGCAGTCTGGGCATCACTATCGCTCCTACAGAGTTGATGGGGTCGAGCACAACCTTGAAGCGTGCATTGCGGATAGCTTCCAGGTCCACGAGATGATTGCTGAGGACCTGCTCTATATGGATGTCCGTGTAGTCTTTGTAAGTCACAGAACCGAGCGAGCGGACTTCGGCGAAATCGAAGTCCTCTTTAGCTGCTGTCTCCAGTACCTGTGCTCCGTTCGCAGCAGAAAGGAACTCGCCGTCGCTGTTAAGGAGCTTGAGGGCGTTCCATTGCTCCGGATTGTGGCTGGCGGTGATTATGATGCCGCCGTCGGCTTTTTCGCCTGTCACTGCCAATTCTGTGGTAGGGGTTGTCGCCATACCGATGTTTACCACATCGGCTCCGCAGCCGACCAGAGTGCCGCATACGAGATTTTCTACCATGCTGCCTGAGATGCGTGCGTCACGGCCGACGACCACCTTGGCTTTTTTGCCCTGTTTGGGCAGGCATTTCACATATGCAGCGGTGAATTTGACTATGTCTAACGGAGTGAGGGCATCCCCGCAACTGCCTCCTATTGTGCCGCGTATGCCCGATATGGATTTTATCAGTGTCATGTCTTGAGTTAAAGGAGTCGCTAAGGTACAAAATCATAAGAAATGATTTGCAAGATTTGAGAATGTTTGTATCTTTGCGTCCCCAAAAGAATTTAATTATTTAAAACATAAGTCATGAAAAAAGGAATTCATCCCGAAAGTTACCGTCTTGTTGCTTTCAAGGACATGTCGAATGATCACGTGTTCCTTACTCGCTCATGCGCCAATACCAAAGAGACCATCGAGATCGACGGTGTCGAGTATCCGGTGGTAAAGGTCGAGATCTCAAACACTTCTCACCCGTTCTATACTGGTAAGATGAAACTTGTCGACACTGCAGGTCGCGTAGATAAATTCTACAACCGCTACGGCAAGAGGAATCAGAAATAACAAGACTACTCAAACCTACGATAAAGAGAGGCCGACGATTCGTCGGTCTCTTTTTTATGTAAGAGACAGTCCTTCAAATGAGACAGACGGGAGTTGCATCGAGAAGAGCGTTAGAGGGTCGTTGCCGACGGCGGCCAGACGGTTCCAGAGTTCCAGGTAGTTGCCCGTGACATTCATCTCGTGGATGGGGAACTGCTTCTGCCCGTTCTCAAACCAGAAGCCCTCGATGCCATATGAGAAATCGCCCGTGATGGGATTGTGGTTACCGCCGTTGAAACCGGTGATCAGCACACCCTTTCCCAGAGCAGCCATCTGTGAAGCCATATCTCCAGCGTCAGGCACCATCTCTACTACAGAAACCGCATCGATGGTCGGCTCCATCCTCAGCTTGTCAGCATAATAACTGTTGAGGAAATAACGGTTTACCACACCAGAGTCAATCACATTGCATTTCCTGGTAGCAATACCTTCCCCATCGTAGAACCTGGCTCCGAACGTAGCCGGCTTGTGGGGATTGTCGACGATGGTGAGCCTCGAAGGGAAAAGTTTCTTGCCGAGAGAGTCGAGCATGAAAGAATTGTTCTGCTGAAGGGAAGCACCGCTCAGTGCCGAGAGCAGAGGAGACACAAATTTGGCGACAGAACCATTCTCAACCACTACATCGTATTTTCCGGCATTGATGCGCCTTGCTCCGAGCCGTTCCAACCCGCGGGAATATGCAGTCTCGGCACAACGATCCGCATCAAGTTTAGAAAACAGCACATTGGCGTCAGGCCACCAGCTCTGAGGCCGGCTGCCGTCCTTGTCCATAAACGAACAACCAGCAGAAAGGGTGAAGAAAGAAGCATCCCTCTCCTGACAGAAACCGGCAGTGTCAGCCAACACCTCGTGCTCCGTCGAACTGCCGAATTCGGTTTCGCACGACTGGAGCGGTCCTGTGCCGATACGGCTGCAGAGAGCCTCGGCCATCCGCACAGCCAGCGCCTTGCCCTGCTCGGCGCTGACCTGTCCGGCTTCGGGATCCAGAATCTGCAGGTCACCTCCGCCCCTGTAGCAGAGCTCCTTGGGTGCTAGATGACGGCACTCGTCCTTCTCAAGAAGCCTTGTAAGCCGCACTGCGTTGCTTATGAAAGGCCGCAGGCTGGCCTCATCCAGCATATTGGTGGAGAAAGTGCCGTAGCGGCCGTCCACGAACAGCTGGAGAAACACCGAGCAGTCACTGGCATTGTGTATCTTGTCGACTTCCCTGTTGAAGAGAGAAACCGCAGTCTGGTCACTTTCGTTGTAGATTATCCTTGCGTCGCTGGCACCCGCCTCGCGGCAAAAGTCCAGAACCTTCTGTACCTGATTTGTCTGCATAGTTACAAAGTTATATATTTGCCGGACATTATTCCAGACAAACAATAACGATACGATAATGAAAATTGAAGACAACAAAGTAGTTCACCTCACCTACCAGTTGAAGGTGGACGGAGAGATAGCTGACAGCGCAACCGCTGAAAAACCCCTGCAGTTCATTTTCGGAATGGGCTATCTGCTGCCCAAATTCGAAGAGAACATCGCCGGCAAGGAAGTCGGAGACGAATTTGAATTCATGCTCACGGCAGAGCAGGGATACGGGCTCGTGAACCCCTCAGCAATCGTCGACATTCCCAGGAGCGCATTCGAGATTGACGGCGAGTTCCAGGAGGCTTACGTTCAGCCCGGCAGGACAATTCCGATGATGAGCGCCCAGGGCGTGATCCACGGCACAGTCCTTTCAGTCGGCGCAGAAACCGTCAAGATGGACTTCAATCACCCTATGGCAGGCAAAGACCTCCATTTCACAGGCAAGGTTGAACTCGTGCGCGACGCCACCGAGGAAGAACTCAAGAACGGTCTTTTCGGAGAGCGCAACAAATCGTGCTCAGGCAGCTGCGGTTCTTGCGAAGGCGGATGCGGAGACGGAGAATGTTCTAAAGAAGGTTGCGACTGCAAATAGCATTCACGACAGCTATACCGTCGAGGGCGCTGGACACTATGCCACCCGCATAGCCGGCGCCCTCGCCGCATGGATAGAGGCCTTCGAGAGCAATGTGGCACAAAGTGTTTTCATCGCGGGGAATGCGGACAGGCGAAGATGTGCGGGACTCGACTCCGAGGACGAGCGCTTCCTGGGTATAGAAGCCGTGCATCTTGCGGTCAAAAAGAGGAAAGACTCTCCTCAGCCTCGAAGCCACGAAATCCGGCAGCAGTCCGGTCAGTGCGGCAGAATCCACTCCCGGGGCATAGGAGCAGGAAGGCAGCGAAGAAGACATCTTTCCGCGGCAGAAATCAGTCATTCTCTGGGCTGGAGCTCGGAAACTTCCGGAGTTGGCGAACATCCTGTTCTCCACAGACTTCTGGAACTCCAGCAACGCCAGAGGACCATATTTCTCAAAACCGGCGACATCCTGCGGCTCCACTGAGCAAACGATGCCGGCATTGGCCTTCTTGCCGGAACGTGTCGACGGCGACATCCCGTTGAGCACGACTGCGTCACTTTCAGTCGTAGACGGCACAAGCACTCCACCCGGACACATACAGAACGAGAATACGCCGCGGCCTTCCACCTGCTCCACCAGGGCATATTCTGCGTGTGGATAGCCCGGCTGCCAGCGTTTGTGGTACTGGATCTCGTCAATCAGGTGCTGGGGATGCTCCACCCTCACTCCAAGCGCAAAGCCCTTGGCCTGCAATGCCCATCCCTTCGAGACGAACAGTTCGTAAATGTCCCTCGCCGAGTGGCCCGTGGCCAGGATGACATTCGCCGCGCTGTAGCAGCATCCGTCGGCACACAACACCTTCCACTTGCCACCTTTTGAAGCAGGAGGCGTCAGGTCCACTACCTTTGAGCCGAAATGATACTCTCCGCCGTGAGCGACGATGCAGTTGCGTATGCTCTCCATAACCCTCGGAAGCACGTCGCTTCCTATATGCGGGTGAGCATCGGTCAGTATTGTCTGCTGGGCGCCGAAAGCGACTAACTGACGGAGCACTTCCTGGATGTCACCTCTCTTGGAAGACCTGGTATAAAGCTTACCGTCCGAGAACGTGCCGGCGCCGCCTTCACCGAAACAATAGTTCGAATCGGCATTCACCACGCCTTCTCGGACTATCGCGGAGATGTCCACCTTGCGGCTGTGTACATCCTTTCCCCTTTCCAGTATGACTGGTTTCAGGCCCTTTTCAAGAAGTTTCAGCGAAGCGAAAGTACCCGCCGGGCCGCCCCCCACAACGATGACCTCTGGAGAATCGTGGACATCCTTGTAGTCGAAGACATACTCACGGGGTGGTTCATCCCCCTCAAGAAATGCACGCAGCCTGTAGCGGTAGACCGGGCGGCTGCGGGCATCGAGAGAGCGGCGCACTACGACGCACTGCCTTACCCTCGACACGGGAACTCCACAAGCCACGGATGCGGCCTTTACAAGCTCCTCCTGCGAAGGGTTGTGAAGGATGTCGAACGTCTGCTCGAACTCTTTCATCGGGTTATTTCATATTGAGGTCCGCCGCACGTGACACTGGAGCCACGTCAAGCGGGGTGAACAGTCCCTTTTCGTATTTGAAATGTCCGACTGCAGCAATCATCGCCGCATTGTCGGTGGTAAAGCGCAACTCGGGCAGGAAAGTGGTCCAGCCTCTGCGGCGGCCCTCCTCTTCGATCCTGCTGCGCAGCCCGCTGTTGGCCGAGACGCCGCCGCCTATCACAATCTGCCGGATGGATGTCTGTTTCACGGCAAGCAACAGTTTCTTCATCAGGATGTCAATGAGGTCCTTCTGGAAACTTGCGCACAGGTCGGCCTTGTTTTTCTCGACGAAGTCAGGATCCTTTGCAACCTCATCCCTCAGGAAATACAGAAGCGATGTCTTGATGCCGCTGAAACTGTAATCCAGACCGGGCACGTTGGGTTTAGCAAAACGGAAGCGGGCTGAATCTCCTTCCTTTGCAAGACGGTCTATCACAGGGCCGCCCGGATAGCCAAGGTCCAGCAACTTGGCGCACTTGTCGAAAGCCTCTCCCACCGCATCGTCTATCGTACGGCCGAGAACTTCGAAATCCAGATAGTCGTTGACTTTAACAATCTGGGTATGCCCACCGGAAACGAGCAGCGCAAGGAAAGGGAACTGCGGCTCGCGGTGAGGCTTGCCTTCTTCTATTACAAAATGAGAGAGGATGTGTCCCTGAAGGTGGTTGACCTCTATCAGCGGTTTGCCGGAAGACAGGGCCAGACCCTTGGCGAAAGACACTCCTACCAGCAGTGAACCCAGCAGCCCCGGTCCGCGGGTGAAGGCTATTGCATCAACCTCGTCCATTCCCACTCCGGCCTGTTTCAGGGCCTGGTCGACCACCGGCACTATGTTCTGCTGATGTGCTCTTGAAGCCAGCTCGGGAACCACTCCGCCATACTGCTCGTGGACCTTCTGGGATGCCATCACGTTCGACAGCAGACAGCGGTCGGCAAGGACAGCTGCCGAAGTGTCGTCGCAAGACGATTCAATACCGAGAATAACAGTTCTTTTTCCCATCATATTAGCCTCAAGGCATGCAAAGGTATCAAATTAAAAGTGTATCTTTGTTAGATTGATGAAAGTTTTGCGCAAAATATTGCTCGGCCTCCTGCTCCTTCTGCTGCTGCTTCCGGTAGTGGCTGTGGTGGCTTTGCAATTGCCCAGAGTGCAGAACCACATATGCAGGGTAGTCTCGAAGAGCGTATCTTCGAACCTCAACGGCAGCATAGATTTCGGCGAAGTCTACTACCAGCTTTTCGACAGGGTAATCCTCAAGGATGTGGTCCTGAAAGATGAGGCTCAGGACACCGTGGCCCGCCTCGGCAAACTTTCCCTCAACGTGAAGCTCCTCAAGGCCATCACCGGCCACGTCACCGTCAACAGTCTTGAACTCAGCGACGCCCTGCTGAACCTTGAAGTCGACGAGGAAGGGACTCTCAATATAGCGAAGATATTCCCCCCCTCAGACAAGGAGCGGGACACAACGTCGAAGGGCATCCTGGCCTATTTCGACAACGTGCTTGTGGACGTCCGCAACATCAAGCTCAACAACTCTGAAGTCAACCTTGTAAGGCACACGCCCGACAAGCCGGGAATCAAGAAGCTGGAGCTCGGGGAACGCACCATAGACTGGAAAGACCTGCACGTCAAAAACCTCAACCTGGACATCTCCGACATTAGATACAACCTGCGCAACCGAAGCGTCTCGGCCAACGTTAACGGGATAACCCTCGAAGAAAGCCGCGGACTCAGGATCGAAGACCTGAAGTTCAAGGCTGCCCTGGATGCCGCCGGCATCCACCTCGAGAAGTTCAGATATCTGGACAATTTCTCGGACATAAAGCTGGATTACGCAAATGCCCTTTTCGAAGACTTCAGCGATTTCTCGGACTTCCTCCACAAGGTTTCGCTGGACTGCAGCCTTGACGATGCCAAAGTAAGCCTTGCATCGCTCGGGCTTTACCTGCCGGCCCTGGACTACCTGACACTGACCTTGAAAGCCAACGGCAAGGTCAAGGGTCCTGTCGCAAATATGAAGATATCTTCCTTCACCGTTGACGGCCCCGGCACCTCCCACGTCGAACTGTCAGGACAGCTGAACGGACTGCCGCTGTCTGACCTGACTATAATGTCCGCCAATATCTCCAAGTGCCATTTCACTACCACCGATCTCGAGCAGATCATATCCAGCGTGGCACAGCAGCCCCTGAAGAAAGGCACCCTCAGCAAATTCGCCCCCGGCACCACCTTCAACTTCACGGGCTTCATGGATGGTTTCTTCACAGACTTCGTGGCCTACGGAGGTCTTTCTTCCAACATAGGCCGGGTGGACGTCGACCTGCTCTGCCAGAGCACTCCGAACGTGGGATTTTCGATGGACGGTTTTATGGATGCCAGCAACTTCCACCTTGGCAAGTTCCTCCAGAACGACAAGATGGGAGAACTTTCGTGCAGCGCAGACCTGAGCGGATTCGCATCTCCAGCCAAAGATCAATCCTATTTCAGGATGGACTCGCTCTACGTCTCTAAGTTCAACTTCAACGAATACGACTACAAGGGCATCACCGCATCGGGCAAGCTCGACTCAGAGGGCTTGGAAATCTTGGCCAGGGATGACGATCCGAACCTCGATTTCGACCTGAAGGCCGACATTTCCAATGCAAAGGACGGACAAAGGACATACGACGTTGACATGGATCTCCGCAAGGCCAATCTCGTCGCCCTCAATCTGGACAAGCAGGAAGTTTCGATAGTCGGGATGAAGCTCAACGGGTCCGTGCTGCAGACCGGCAAGGATACTTTCGAGGGAGACATCTTCATCAACGACCTGGACTGCATCAACGCCACCGGCCTTCACGACCTGGGAGACATTCGGCTGAACGCCAGCCTGCTCCCTTCCAACCAGAATCTGACACTGTCCTCTTCGTTCCTCAACGCAAGACTGACCGGCACCACCTCTATTTCCGACATAGTCAAAGATGCGAAATACGCCCTGCTTCACAACAAGCTTGACACTCTGCTCAAGGCGCCGAAAGACGCGCTGAAATACTCCGGCGGCCAGTTCGGCATTGACCTCAGGGTGGCTGACATAAGGCAGCTGCTGGCTTTCGTAATGCCCGACCTCCACATAGAGAACGGAACCAGTCTTTCTTTCCAGACTGACAGCACGGGAAGCTCCACTTTCACACTCAAATCAGATCTGCTTTCGTTCAAGGATATCTATTCACGCGACCTCCTGCTCACATTCGACAGCATTGATTCTACCGCTTTCGCCTCGATTGACGCTGACCTCATCCGCATCGGATCCCTGGTTGCATACAACAACCACCTCGGTGCCGGAATAGAAGACAACCAGGTGAAACTGGACATCAGCTACGACAACACAGGCAACGAACAGTCTAGCAAAGGCAACCTGAAGGCGACAGTAGCGTTCCCCGATTCTTCTGCCGCATACAAGGTCCTCGTAGCACTGGACAAATCCGGATTCGTCGTTGACGGAAAGGAATGGCAGATAGACCCTTCTTCAATTCTCATTGACAAGGGCCGCTTCAACATCCGTGACTTCGCGCTGGAAAGCTCGGGACAGTATATGAAGGTGAACGGCGTCATCTCAGACAATCCTGAAGAAGAATGCACGGTTGACCTCAACAATTTCGACATGTCACTGGCCAACATCTTCCTCAAGGAACCCCTCTCACTGGCCGGACGTCTGACAGGAAACGCCAGGGCAAGCGCCTTGCTTGGGGATTATGAAATGTCGGCAGACCTGGCCGCCGACTCTGTATACCTGTCCGGCAACCTGCTGGGCGACCTGCTCGTCAAGGCCAATTGGGAAGAACAAAACGACAAGATCGACTTCTCCCTGCTGAACACCTTGCAGGACCGCAAGGTAGTCGACATCACAGGCGGCCTGCAGCCTAAAGACAAGCTATTGTCTGCAACTGCCAGGATTGACAGCCTTGCAGCGTCAGTGCTCACTCCTTTCATTTCCTCGATAATGTCCGACCTCACCGGCAGCCTCTCCCTGACGGCTGAAGTGAACGGTCCGCTCGACAAGTTGGATATCACCTCAAGCTACGGACATCTCAACAACTTTGCAGGAAAGCTCAATTACACCCAGGTAAGGTATGGCATAGACGGCGACTTTGACATAACTCCTCAGGGTGTCACTGTCCGCTCCGCAAGGATAACCGACGGCGTGAACGGCAACGGAACGATCAGCGGAGGCGTCAAGTTCGACCATTTCCAGGATATCAGTCTTGACCTGAGGATGCGGGTCCGCAATATGGCAGCACTCAACACTACTGCCTCGGACAACCCCACTTTCTATGGAAAAGCCGTGGCGAGCAACGGAGACATCTCGCTGTCTGGCCCCATAAATGACATCAAGCTGAACGTGAACGCTGCCACCGGTCCTTCTTCGCTCCGTATCCCGCTCGGTTCAGTTACCGCTGCAACTCAGTCCATTCTCACGTTCATCAACAATGAAACGGCCCCGATACTCAGCACATATGACTCGCTGCTGCTGCGCCATTCCGCCGTGAAGAAAGGAAAGGACAAGACCCAGGGCAATTTCGGAGTCAACCTGCGTCTGCAGGCCACCAACGATGCCGAGATCAATATCGACATCGACAGGACCTCGGGCAACACGCTCAAGGCCAAAGGTGCCGGAGACATCAACATCAGCGTTCTAAACAATCAGTTTGACATAAGGGGCAACTACGGCATCGACGAGGGAAGCTTCAACTACAAGCTGCTCGGCCTCACCAACAAGTTGTTCACGATCAACAAGGGAGGTACCGTCAACTTCACCGGAGACGTGATGAACACGGACCTGGACATTACGGCCCAGTACGACACCAAAGCTTCCATATCTCCTCTCCTGACCGACTCGATCTCTAATTCGGCGCGCAAGAATGTCAAGTGCCTGCTTGATGTGACCGGAAAGCTGTCGAATCCCCAGCTCGGATTCGACGTGGTGGTCCAGGACCTGGAGCCCACCATCCAGGCCCAGATACAGCCCGCCCTGATGACTGAGGAGAAACGCATGAAGCAGTTCGTCTCAGTCCTGCTTACCGGAAACTTCCTGCCTGACGACCAGTCCGGAATCTACAATGCCGCAACCAGAGTGAACTACCTCAACATCGGCGAGCTGATGGCAAACCAGCTGAACGACATACTCGAGCAGCTCAACATCCCGATAGACCTCGGGCTCAACTACCAGAACAACGACAGCGGAAATGACGTCGTAGACGTGGCCATCAGCACCCAGCTGTTCAACAACCGCGTGACCATCAACGGCAACATCGGCAACAGGCAGTACAACACCGCAGGCAAGAGCGACGTGATGGGCGACATAGACATATCCATCAAGCTTGGAAAGAAAGGACGCACGAAACTCACTCTGTTCTCACACTCGGCCGATGATTTCAGCAGCTACCTCGACCAGACTCAGCGCAACGGCGCCGGTATTGCCTTCGGCAAGGAGTTTGACACTCTCAAAGAATTGTTCCAAGGTAATTCCGACAGGCCGCAACGTCGTGAACCCGGAGATAGGCAGCGCCCTGAAGGACGGCCTGCCCCTCGAGAGCGAGGGTCGCGTCCAGACAGGAATCGGGAGTAAGCCCAAGCGGTTCCCACACCATCCTCTTCCTCGATATTCCGACCAGCAGCGGCTTTCCGAGCTCCTTGAACTCACCGAGCCTTGCCAGCATCTCGAGATTCTGCCGGACATTCTTGGCGAAACCAAAGCCTGGATCCAGTATCCAATCCTCCACTCCTGCTTCTTCAGCCCTGCGGCCGAATGCCCTGAAATAGTCCTTGACGTCAGCGACCACATCGCCGTATGTGCACAACGAATCCATCGTCCGGCCATTCCCGCGGCTGTGCATCGCTATGTATGGCAGCCCGAGTTCGGCCACCGTATCGAGCATCCTGCCGTCGGCCTCTCCAGCCGAAATATCGTTCACCATAAAGGGGCCTATGCGGTCATAGCAGCGTCTGACGATTTCAGAAGAAAAAGTATCGACAGAGAAGCTGCAGTCCTGGAAATCGGACGAAATCACTCCGAGAACCGGACGAAGCCTCTTCCATTCCTCGGTCTCCCCGGGATAGACGCTTCCCGGCCGGGAACTGCAAGCACCGATGTCGATGATGTCAGCTCCGTCACTGAACATGGAAGCGGCCCTGGCGCGGAAAGAATCCTCGTTTTCAACCCTGCTGTGTCGATAAAATGAATCGTCATTCAGGTTAATGATTCCTATTATGTTAGTATCTTTGTACACAATGCAAATATATACAATTAAATGCTCATAGTTCTCGAAGGGCTGGATGGCGCAGGCAAATCCACCCAGGTAAAAATGCTTGACGAATATCTGCAGTCAGCAGGCAAGAAGACCAGATTCCTGCATTTCCCAAGATATGAAGCTCCCATATACGGAGACCTGATCGCCAGGTTCCTCAGAGGCGACTTCGGTGACAACGACACGGTGCATCCGCAACTGGTAGCCCTGCTGTATTCACTCGACCGGATCGACGCCGCTCCTGTCATAAGGCAATGGCTGGATGACGGATACTGCGTGATCCTGGACAGATATGTATATTCCAACATTGCTTTCCAGTGCGCAAAGCTGCCTGACAAGGAGCAGTCCGACAAGCTCCGCGAGTGGATTTTCAATTATGAATACAAAGTGTCAGGCATTCCCGAGCCCGATTTCAACATCTTCCTCGACGTGCCCATCGTGTTTGTAGACCGCCAGCTTAAGCGCAACCGCGTCGGCAGCGACCGCGACTACCTCGACGGCAAGAGCGACATCCACGAGTCCAGCATCGAATTCCAGAAGAAAGTCAGGAACATCTACCTCAGGCAGTGCGAACTCGACAGCCAGTTCATCCGCATAGACTGCGCCGGCACAGACGGAGACATCCTTCCGGCAGAAGTCATTTTCAACGATCTTAAACAAATCATATCCCAAAGACTCAAATGAGATTCCTCCGGGCCATATGCAGGCTGGTCTTCGGCCTCACCTTCATTTTTTCAGGTTTCGTAAAACTTTTGTCCCCTGTCGGGACTTCACTCATCCTTCAGGAATATTTCTCAGCCTTGCATCTGGGCTTCCTCTCCGGAACCGCCCTGTATGCAGGTATGCTGCTGGCGGTATGCGAATTCGTGACAGGTATGTGCGTCCTGCTGTCTGTCCGCATTAGGGTGTTCTCGGGCATAGGTTTCTATATGTGCTGCTTCTTCACCCTGCTTACGCTGTATCTCGCTCTGTTCAACCCCATCAGCGACTGCGGATGCTTCGGTGAGGCCGTGCATCTCACCAATTGGCAGACCTTCTTCAAGAACCTTATCCTGCTGCCGTGCATAGCACTGATCTATTTCCAGCGCAAGAAGATTCCCCCCATCGCAAACCGTGCGGTGGAATGGGTTTTCGCAGGGTTCTTCATCGTGGCGGCAGTGGCCTTGTGGCTTCATTCCCATCTGGCGGTTCCGATGTACGAGTTCACTCCCTACAAGACCGGAGCTTATGTTTCAACCGAAGAGGACGAGGCCGACTTCGAGACCACTTTCATCTACGAGAAGGATGGCAGGCAGGAGAGTTTCAGCCTTGAGAACCTTCCCGACTCAACCTGGAACTATGTGGAGACCGTCACTAATATGACCGGCACCGCCGGACAGTATTCAGACTTCATCATACAGGACAACGAAGGCAATGACGTCGCACCCTTCATCCTGGCCAGCGAAGATGTCATCCTTGTTTCGATCTACGATCCCGACAAACTCAGGGAGAAAGACTGGCAGCGGATAGTATCCTTTACCGAGAAAGCCCTTGCCGCAGGAGCTGACATTTTCTTCGCCTCAGCTACCGGCAGTAACGGCATCCCTGCAGGCTTCCCCTTCGAAGTAGGATATGCGGACCGCAAACTGCTGCTGACCTTGAACCGTGCCAACGGAGGAGCGACGCTATTCAGCGACAGCTATATCGCCCAGAAATGGACGCCTGCCACTATGGACAAGGCCAGCCTCGAGGACATCCTGGCTGACGACGGAGAGACCCTGGTGGTCCGTAACGCCATCCGAGGCAATGTCCTGGCATCCTGCCTTGTTCTCGGAATAGTCCTGGCGCTGTTCCTCATCTACTACATCTGCAAGATCAGCTATAAATACTCTACCCTTAACAAGGGCAACAAAAAAGAAGATGAAGCATAAAATACTACCTGTTATGGCAATTGTCTGCATACTTGCCTCTTCCTGCGACCGGACACAGGCTCCATCTGAATTCAGATACAGTCTCGACGAATTCGCAGACCTCGAAGTCATAAGATACCAGATACCCGACTGGGAGAATCTCTCTTTCGGGCAGAAACAGTATATCTACTACCTGAGCGAAGCCGCCAAATACGGGCGGGACATAATCTGGGAGCAGAACTACCATTACAACCTCCCGATCCGCAAGGCTCTGGAAAAGATCATCAGAACGTACAGCGGCGACAAGCAGTCCAAAGAATGGCAGGACTTCATGGTCTATGCCAAGAGGGTGTTCTTCAGCAACGGAATCCATCACCACTACGGCGAGCACAAGTTCTTTCCGGACTGTCCCAGGGAATTCATGGAATCCCTTTTCTCGGCTGCAGGCTGCGACAAGTCTCTTGTAGAGATCATCTACAATCCCCAGATCGCCCCTTTCAGGAGATATCAGGGCGAAGGGGTTGACCTTATCAAGGCATCAGCCAATCACCTTTATGAGGGCGTAAGCCAGAAAGAGGCAGAGGCATTCTACAACGCGATGGAAGACCCGAATGACCCGGAGCCCGTTTCCTACGGCCTCAACAGCCGGCTCGTGAAACGCCCTGACGGCACGCTTGAAGAGCTGAAATACACCACAGGCGGCCTGTACGGCAAGGCCCTCTCCAAGATTGTGGAGAATCTCGAAGCTGCCGCAGCAGTTGCGGAGAATGACGCACAGAGGAAGTACATCGCCGAGCTGGTGGACTACTACCGCACCGGCGATCTCAAGACCTGGGACAAATACAACATCAGCTGGGTGAATGACACCCTTTCCGCCGTAGATTTCATCAACGGTTTCATCGAAGTATACGGTGACCCTCTGGGATTCAAGGGCAACTTTGAGGCAATGGTCAACGTCCGTGACGAAGACGCATCGCAGCGCACGGTTACGATCAGCGAGAATGCCCAATGGTTCGAGGACCACTCACCTGTCGATCCGAGATTCCGGAAGGCCAAGGTCAAGGGCATCTCCGCCAAAGTCATAAATGCGTTGTGCCTTGCCGGAGACACCTACCCTTCTACCGCCATAGGCATCAACCTGCCCAATGCAGACTGGATCAGGAAGGAGCACGGCTCGAAATCCGTAACGATAGCCAACATCACAGAGGCCTACGACAAAGCAGCGAATGAAAAGGAGAACAGCGTACTCAAGGAGTTTGCGTGGGACGAGGCCGAAATCGAAAGGGCAAAGGAATTTGAATACATCACGGACAATCTCCATACCGACCTTCACGAATGCCTCGGCCACGGCTCCGGCCAACTGCTTGAAGGCACTCCTTCAAATGCCCTGAAAGAATACAGCTCTACTCTGGAAGAGGCGCGAGCCGACCTGTTCGCTCTGTGGTACCTTGCCGACCCTAAACTCGTCGAGCTCGGTCTGCTGGACAATCCTGATGCATACAAGGCACAGTACGACAGCTATATCCGCAACGGCATCTTCACACAGTTCACCAGGATTGAACTTGGCAAGCAGAACACCGAGGCGCATATGCAGAACCGTAAGCTTATCGCAGACTGGTGCTTCGAGCAAGGCGCAGCGCAGAATGTCATAGAAAAGCGCAGACGCGGCGGCAAGACCTATTTCGTGATCAACGACTACCAGGCGCTGAGGAATCTGTTCGGCAGGCTTCTCGCCGAGATACAGCGCATCAAGAGCGAAGGCGACTACGCTGCCGGCAAGGCATTGGTTGAGAAATACGCAGTGAACATCGACCCGGAACTGCACCGTGAAGTACTCGAAAGATATGCCGCCCTTCAGCTGAAACCTTACAGAGGATTCGTCAATCCGGACATCGTTCCTGTCGTGAAAAACGGAAAGGTTATCGACTACCGCATAGATTATTGCACGGATTTTGTAGCGCAGCAGCTCGAATACGGAGAAAAGTACTCAACTTTATAACCCGCTGGCTTTGAATTATTAGAATAAATTCTTAACTTTCGACGAATTTTTGGCTTTATTCAACCTTAATATCAAAAACACAATATGAAAGATTTTTCAAGACGTCAATTCCTCAAGACTGCAGGCGTAGCTACAGCCGGTGCAGTTCTTACCGGTTCTGCAGCAAGTGCAGCCAGCAAAGCCGGCGCTTTCAACCCTGTCCAGACTGAGCTGGAAGCTGCAAAGGCTGACGGACAGAAAGTCCGTCTGGCTTGTATCGGTGCTGCCAACCAGGCTGCATCTGACATCGGTCAGTTCGACCGTTCAGGTATCTGCGAGATCACCTGCATCTGTGATGTGGACATCAAGAGCGCAGGATGCCAGCGTACCATCGCCAACCATCCCAAGGCAAAAGTTTTCACTGATTTCAGGGAAATGTTCGACAAGGCTCACAACGACTTCGACGCCGTTCTCGTAGCCATCCCGGACTTCGCACACTTCCCTGCTGCAATGCTCGCCATTTCTTATGGCAAGAGTGTTTATATCGAGAAGCCCATGTGCCGTACATTCAACGAAGCCGAGCTCCTCTGCGACATAGCCAACCGTCATCCGGAAGCTGCCACCCAGGTCGGTAACCAGGGTCACTCAGGCGAGAACTACTTCCAGTTCAAGGCCTGGTATGAAGCCGGTATCATCAACGACTGCCGCAAGATCACTGCTCACTTCAACAACTGGCGCCGCTGGTATCCTTACGATCCGGCTATCACCAAATTCCCGGAGGCTGAGCCTATTCCCGACGGAATGGACTGGGACACCTGGCTGACTACTGCCAAGTTCCACGAGTTCAACGGCAAATATCACCCTGGCAACTGGCGTGGCTGGTATGACTTCGGTATGGGAGCAATTGGTGACTGGGCTGCCCACATCATCGACACTCCCCACCAGTTCCTCCGTCTTGGTGTTCCTTACGAAGTTGATCCTATCCACGTAGTGAACCACAACGACTTCTTCTTCCCGTTCGAGACCACTTTACGTTTCAAATTCGCCGCACGCGGCAAATTGCCTGAGTGCGAAGTTACCTGGTATGACGGCGAGAAGAACATTCCTGAGCTTCCTAACGGATACTGGGATACTGAAACCAATGCAGACAGCAACATCCCCGCAATCACCGTCAACGGCCAGACTGTCGACCCGAGAAGCCTCGGCGGCGCAGCCGGTCAGAGACCTCAGGGCGGCCAGGGTGGTCAGAGACCTCAAGGCGGCCAGAGACCTGCCGGTGGCGGCCAGAGGCCTGCTGCCGCAGCAGCTCCCGCAGCCAACGGTCCGCGCGTTCCTTCACCCGGCAGTGAGCTTTACTGCAAGGGTCCGGACGGAAAAGACCTCGTTATCAAACGTGGTTCTCACGCCGCTGCATCTCAGATCATCGGCGAAGCAAGGGCCAAGGAACTCGAGAAATATATGCCTCAGGTTCCTGAGTCACCTTCTAATCACTACGAGAACTTCCTTCTCGGAGCAATGGGAAGAGAAAAGACCCGTTCTTCAATTCAGGTATTCACCCCGCTGGCTCAGATGTTCTCACTTGGCACAATCGCCATGCGTCTGAACAGGAAGATCATCTTCGACAATGTAACCAAGTCCTGCGTAGGTGACCGCTTCGCAACAGCTCTGCTTTGCGACCAGCCGCCGAGAAAGGGTTGGGAAGAATTCTACAAACTCTAATCATGAAGAATTCTCTCCTCGTTTTTGCAGTTGTTCTGCTGGCCTTCGCACAAAGTTGCGACAGGCCGGCTGACAACAGCAAATATTTCAATCTTGACCAGGTTGTCACTGAAGACAACGTGCTAACCAAGGCTGAGAAAGCCCAGGGATGGCAGTTGCTCTTCGACGGCAAGTCTTTCGATGGCTGGCACATTGCCGGCACCGACCACCAGCCCGACAGCGTATGGCACGTGTCTGACGGACAGATTGTCCTTGACAAAAGAAAACCCTTCGCCCGCGGAGCAGGTGACATTGTTACAGACCAGGTGTTCAAGAATTTCATCGTCAAGGTCGATTTCAAAATTACCGAAGGCGCCAACAGCGGCCTGAAGTATTTTGTAGACCCCGCTATGGAAAGCATCCCTGGAGGCGCCTCAATCGGCTGCGAGTTCCAGATGCTTGATGACGAGCGCCATCCCGACGCCAAAGCCGGCGTCAAGGGCAACCGCACCCTGTCATCACTCTACGACCTGATTCCCGCCCAGAAGGAGAACGCCAATTTCAACCTTTATGACTTCAACACCGCTATGGTCTATGTCAACGGCAATCACGTGGAGCATTGGCTCAACGGTGTCAAAGTTGTTGAATACGAGCGCAACACCCAGGAATGGAATGCTCTTGTTGCCTACAGCAAATACCGCAACTATCCCAACTTCGGCAATGCCGAGTTCGGACATCTGCTGCTTCAGGACCACTCCGACCATGTTTATTTCAAGAACATAAAGATTAAAGTATTAGACTAAATGAAAGATCTGGTCATTTCAGGCAAGAGGGTGAAAACCGAGTTGTTGATAGCGCTGGGCTGCTTCGTCTGTGCCGTGCTCATCAACATCATCTGCATCATCGTCTACCATTCTCAATGGCATGAAATCTTTTCCCAGATTGGATTTACAGTCCTGGTAGCGGTCATCCTGTATGTATTGCTGCTGCTCATAAGGCTGCTGGCACTTCTCTGCAAAAAGATTTTCGCAAAGAGGAATAAATGACATCCTTCAAGTATAGCGACGAAAACATCTCCGCACCGGTAGCCTATTCAGCATTCGAAACGATGCACTCCGTTGCGGAGATTGTTTTGCCGTTCTACAGCGAAGAGAAATCACGGGCTATCATAGATGAGATCTGGGCCCGCACAAAAGAAGCGAACGACAAGTTCAACCGCTTCGACAAGGGCAGCCCCCTGGCCCTTGTAAACAAAACGGCCGCTGACGGGCCGGTTGCCGTCGATGACGAACTGTTCATGGTGCTCGAGATGTGCAGGGTTTTCTGCAACAGCACCGACGGGTATTTCGACATCACGGCGAACAAGGTTTCCCGCACTGCGTCAAAGGGGGCGAAGAACTTTGAACTTGACGGCAGCTCCCACACCGTCCGCTTTTTTGACCCTACGGTCAAGCTGGACCTCGGAGGTTTCGCCAAGGGATACGCGCTGGAGAATGCGTGTAACATTTTGAAACGTGAAAATGTTACCTGCGCTCTGTTGAATTTCGGCAACAGTTCCATCTCCGCCTTGGGCACACATCCATATGGTGACCATTGGCCGATTTCGGTGGAGCACCCGTACTTCAGGGGAAAATGCGCGCACACGTTTGAATTGAAAGATTGTGCTCTGTCCATCTCGGGCAAGAACGGACGCGGCCTCGGACACATCATCGATCCGGCGACAGGAGACCGTGTGGTAAGGGATGAAATGGTGGCTGTAACCGGCCCCTCCCCTATGGTCTGCGAAGTCCTTTCCACCGCGCTTTACGTGGCTCCGAGAGAAAAGAGAAGCGATATATTGGCCCGATTTAAGGGCTACTCGGCAAGCGAAATTTACTGCTTGACCAATGGTACGACGAAAGTCATTAAAGTATATTGATATAATATGGATAAATTATTAACCCGTAAAGAGTTCCTGTCAAACCTGGGCAGCATGTTCGCAGTGGGATCTGCCATCTCGCTGTTCCCGTGGCTGACCTCCTGCACCGAAAAGGGACAGAAGGAAATCGAAGGTCAGGCAGCAAAACTGGGCATCATCGGCACCGGTTCCAGAGGTCAGTTCCATATCGCGAACCTGCTAGTCGACAAGAGTGCCAAGATCGTAGCCTTGTGCGACGATTATGAGCCCCACCTTCAGGCTGCAGCTGCTATGTGCCCCGACGCGAAACTCTATAGCGACTACCACAAGCTGCTTGACGACAAGAATGTGGACGGAGTCATCATCGCCACTCCGCTGAACCTGCACGCGCCTATGACAATAGATGCATTCAGGGCAGGCAAACACGTCTTCTGCGAAAAATCAATGGCATATTCAATCCAGGACTGCAAGGATGTCATCGCCGAATGGAAACGCAGCGGAAAGGTGTTCGTCGTAGGACAGCAGAGGCTCTTCGACCCCAAGTACATCAAGGCTATGGAACTGATCCATTCAGGTGCCATCGGAGAAGTCGTAGGAGTACGCAACTACTGGTACCGCAACAATGACTGGCGCAGAGAAGTTCCGTCACCCGAACTGGAAAGACGCATCAACTGGAGGCTCTACAACGAGAGTTCAAGAGGCTTGATGACCGAGCTCGCCTGCCACCAACTGCAGAACGGTTCCTGGGCTATGGACCAGTATCCCGAGTGCGTATCTGGAATGGGAAGCATCCGCTTCTGGAAGGACGGCCGCGAAGTGTTCGACAATGTCGCCGTCACTTATGAATATCCCAACGGCGTGCATATGACCTTCGAATCGATCATATCCAACAAGCATTTCGGAATGGGTGAATTCATCCTCGGTTCCGAAGGTACGATCGACCTGGTGAAGGGCATTATGTTCAGCGAACAGCCTGCATACCGCAGCGGCATCGAGCAGTTCCTGATGCAGATCAAGCAAGGCATCCTGAGCAACAACGCTTTTGCTGGAAGCAGCTGGTCACAGGAAGACGCTTCCACCGACCCCGGCATCCGTTTCACCGACAAGATCATCACTACCGACGGTTCAAGCAGTACAGGAGCTACAAATGACGGATCCGTGGAGCTCGCACACGCTTTCTGCCACGCAGTCATCACAGGTCAGCAACCCGACAAGATCGTGAAGGAAGCCTACTACGCCACTGCGCTTGCCCTTATGGGAGACCAGGCTTCACACGAAAAATCTACGATTTATTTCAAGGAAGAAGACAGGATACTGTAATCAGTCCGCTTTTCCGGTTGCACGCTCCGCCCCGTAGGCGAACAACGCGAAATCTCCCAGGCAAGGATCGCCTGGGAAGATTTTTTTTAGGCCCTCAGTGATTTCAAGCGCAGTCTTCAAGTCAGCCTGCCGACGTTTTGTCAGCCCTGTTTCGAGAGCCACCCGATGCACGTGAACATCCAGCGGTATTATGAGATCGGCCGGTGAAATGTGTTTCCAAAGCCCCATATCCACAATGCCGTCGTTGCGCACCATCCAGCGCCTTAACATATTAATCTTCTTGTTCGCAGCCGAAGGGTCGCTTTTCTGGCCGTAGATGCGGGTGCGCATCTCATCCTGGGACAGGATTTCCAGACTGTCGTTTTCCTCATAGAACTTCTTCAGGTTGCTGCATATCCTGGCGAACTCGCTCCACTTGACGGTCCGGTGAAGGCTTGTAGCGTCATCTCTGTAACACCCCTGCCGGACATATTCATAAGGCCTCCATCTCATCTCGTCGAAGGCCCGGTTGCAGTCGCGCACTATCATATCCCTGCGGCCCCAGGCAAGATGAGCTGCGATCACTGCTGCAATCTCCACATCCTGAAGGCAGGCCTCTCCCCTCTTCAGAAGTTCGCAGAAGTGCTTAGGGAATATTATCGGGTCTGTCTTGAAATAATCAGGCGAATTGTACTTGCGGGCGTATGTTTCGAGTTCATGCATGTGACTAAGATACGACATTTATCAGTATCTTTATATGCCTAAACACAGTATATGACAAATGGAAGAATTCAACTTTGATGAGATAATAGACCGAAGAAACACCTATTCAGTCAAATATGATGCTTTAAAGACACTTTTCGGAAGGGATGACATCACTCCGTTGTGGGTGGCCGACATGGAGTTCCGTTCTCCCAAGTGCATACGTGACGTGCTTGAGAAATATGTCCAGTCAGGCGTTTACGGTTATAACAGCGAGCCTGCTCAGATGAAGCCTACCATTGCCGGATGGATGCTGCAGGAGCACGAATGGAAAGTGGAGAGTGACTGGATAAGTTTCATCCCCGGCATCGTAAGGGGCATCGGTCTTGCCGTCAACTTCTTCACCAAACCGGGAGACAAGGTTGTCGTGCAGTCTCCGGTGTACCATCCTTTCACCAACGTTCCTTTAGGAAACGGCCGCAAAGTGCTGCGCAATCCCCTCAAAGAAGGGAAGATGGACCTGGACAGCCTGGACAGCCTGCTAAGCGCTGAAGGACCTGTGAAGATGATGATCCTGTGCAGCCCGCACAATCCCGGCGGCTATCTGTGGAGCCGCGAAGACCTCACTCAGCTTGCAGAGATATGCCACAGGCACGGAACACTTGTCATCTCGGACGAAATCCACGCTGACCTCAACCTCTGGGGCAACCGCAACATCAGTTTCGCATCGGTCAGTGACATCGCCGCCGAAAACAGCATTACCTTCGGAGCTCCTTCCAAGACTTTCAATATACCAGGGTTTGCTTCGTCATTCTCCATCATTCCAAATCCAGAGCTGGCAAAACCGTTCTATGCCTGGCTGTCGGCCAACGAGCTTAACTGCCCTTCAATCTTCGCTTCAATGGGAATGATTACGGCATACACCGAAGGCAAACCTTGGCGTGACGCCGCATTGCGCTATATCGAGGGCAACATAATCTATCTTGAAGAAAAGTTTGCCGCATTCCGTGCCGGAGGCGAGCAACTCATCAATCCTGTCAGACCGCAGAGTTCATATCTGGTCTGGCTGGACTGCCGCAACCTGCTGCGACACCTTGCAGGCAGAAATGAGCTGAAGCTCGAAGACCAGCCGCTGCTTGTGGACTACTTCGTCAACAAAGCCCGCATAGGCCTGAACGACGGCACGATGTTCGGTCCCGAAGGGCTGGGCTTCATGCGCCTGAACGCCGGCTGCCCGCGCAGTATGCTGGGCTTCGACCTGCCTGAAGTGCGGTAGCGTCAGTACGAAAGTTTCTGGGGGTCTGTGTTGGGCCCGAAGACCTTGAGGTGACCGTCCTTGATTTCCATCTCGTCGATGAACACGACACGCTCGTCACCGGTAGCTGCGGTACGGCCGTGGTATACGCAGTAGAGATGCTTCCCGTCGTGAGAGACTGTAATGCTGTTGTGTCCCACTCCGGTGACTATGCCTCCGTCCTGAGTGTTTTTCTGCAGTACGGGGTTGTCAGCAGACTTTTGGAACGGACCGAGAGGATTTGCAGAGGTCGCATAGCCCACAGCGTAGTTCTCGCCTGCATAGAAGTTTGAAGAATACATTATGTAGTAGACTCCGTCGCGCTTGATGAGGAAGGAGCCCTCGGTCCAGCGACGGTTTACTTCGCCTGAAGTAACTGAACGGCTCTCCCATTCTGCCTGGGCGTCGGCCATCGACTTGGGCGGACAGAGCAGCAGCACGGGTTCTCCGATGATTCCGCTGAAATCGGGCTTCAACTCGACTCCATACACCCAGCTTTCTTCTATCTCTTCGAAAAGTCCCTGCTTGCGGGCCCATTCAGCCACTTCGCTCTCCACGGGGTGCTTGTAGCAGCAGCGTGAGAAATACAGATAGCACTTTCCGTCATCATCGAAGAACACATTGGCGTCGATTGCAGGATAGCCAGGCTGGAACAGCGGGCCGCCCATTTCCTTGAAAGGACCGGTCGGAGAATCCGAAACAGCAACGCCTATGCTGAAACGCTCCTCATCACCATAAGGATCGTCCTTGGTGTTGGCACTGAAGAACATATAGAACTTGCCGTTCCTTTCATAAACTTCCGGAGCCCAGAAGCAGTCAAGCGCCCACGAATCAGGAGTGTTACCGTGATAGATGGCCCCCTGATACTCCCAGTTTACGAGATCTGAAGACTTATAGCAGCCGAAGCCGTCGCGAACTCCTCCGGTGCCGTACATATAGTAGTTACCGTCAGATGCAAGAAGCACATAGGGATCTCCGAACTTGACGTCCAGCGGATTGGAATATTCTACCTGCTTTTCTGACTTGCAGGAGCACAACAGCAACAGCGCTGTCAGTGATAAAAACAGAACTTTTTTCATATCTCTTCAACTTTATTATTCTTTACATACCACAGGAAGCCTTTGACACGGGGATATCCCATCTGCCTGAGCAGTTTCATATACCTTCTTACCTGCCAGGCATAATATTTCCTTTCTTCTCCGAACTTGTAGTCGACCACTATGGTCTCTCCGTCCCTGACTATAACCCTGTCGGGACGCTCAACATCGCCGTCTGTATTAATTATCGAAAGCTCATTGTATACAGTGCTGCCGCTGTCGAACCAATGTCTGTCAGACACTGAATCCATAGCCTCCCTGAGCATCTCCGACACGCCATCTGCTTCTTCGGCCGGCAGGAGGCCTTCAGCGACAGCCTCGGCTACAGCCCGGGGCAAATCCTCCGGGACAATGACTGATGCCAGTATGTCGTGCATCACTATGCCTTTCTGCCTGGCCCCAGGCTCTTCAAAGAAGTCTGCGCCTGAATAAGCCATCTCTATCCTTGGCCTTGCCGGAGTATCTTCCTCACCCTCTTCTTCAACCAGATAAGGTATGGAAACGAATCGCTCCACTGGCTCCTGCACCCTTGAATCTTCGTCATCTCCCGAAGCCACATATCTCTGCGGCTTACCGAATTCATAGACATTCTCCGCTTCGGTTTCCACGCATTTTTCCAGCATCCTCGCCAGACTCTCCGAAACGGCATCGATTCCGGTCTTTGACCTCACTGCGTAGATATACATCGCCTGCTTCGCCCTTGTAGTGGCGACATAGGCTGCATTCATCGCATCCACCGCTTTCAGGAAACGTTCCTGCTTATAATCTTCCTCGAAGAAAGTTTTTCCAAGATCCTTTATGCATTTTACCGGGAACAGACCGATTTCGCATATCTCCGGAGCGGGAGTCGTCCACAGGTAATCTCCTTTGCCTGACTCAAAAGGCTCATTGAAGAAAGGTATTATAACTGCATCGAGGCTCAGGCCTTTAGACTTGTGATAGGTCATCACCCTGACTGCATCCTGTCCTTCGGGAACTGAGATGTATCTTCCGGCTGATGCGGTATCTTCCCACCACCTGATGAAAGCCGAGATGTCGGAGCCATATATCGACGTGTATTCTGTGACTATGTCCAGAAATGCATTGATATACGGAATATCCCCTTTTTCAACCTGCGGAATCCATATCCTGATTATGTTCTCACAGAGATCATACAAGGCCCCTTCTGCAGATGCCGACCGGCTGAGGTCGACGCCCAGCTGACGCAGCTGCTCGTTGCAGATATCGTCGGTCCCGGAGCTGAGATATTTCAGCACTGCCACTACTTTCTGCACCTGAGGGCTGCCGGACACCAGCAAAGATTCGTCGGTGATGACTGCATATCCTTCTGAAAGTAGTTTCTGCGCCACTGCCGACACCTGCTTGTTGTCCCTTGTCAGGACAGTTATGCTGCCTGCAGGAAAACCTTGCGACAGCAACTCCCGGACTGCCGGCACCAGCCACTCCAGCGCACGGGCCCTGAACTCAGGCTTCTGGACATAATCCTCCAGCTGGATTTTCACATAGCCTTCGGGCTCCTTCCATTCTTCCTGCTTCGCATCCTGGTATAATCCGGAAACCTTATCTGCAAACTCATCGGGCAGCCATTCCTTTATCCGGCCATAGAGAAGATTGTTGAACTTGATGATATTGCGGAAACTGCGCCGGTTGACCTTTAGCGTTTCAAAATGGGTCATTGACTTGTCAAAGTCCTTTGCAATCCCGCTGTTGAGAGTTTCCCAATCGGAGCCACGGAAGCGGTAGATGCTCTGCTTGATGTCTCCAACAATCATACAGTCCTTGCCTTTCGCCAGGCTTTCACGGTACAGCGGCAAGAAATTCTGCCATTCCACGCGCGACGTATCCTGGAACTCATCGAGCATCAGATGGTCGTAGCGGTTCCCGACTTTTTCATAGATGAACGGAGCGTCGGAATCGTCAATCAACTTGCGTATCGTCTCCTTCGACTCGGACAGCATCACGAGGTTCTTCTCCCTGAGGATATCCGTCATACGGGCGTAAATATCACTGGAGATGCCCATTATGCCGACTGAATTGAAAACAATATTGTCAGTCTCATAGAGCCTTCTGGCATATTCGTCGACATTCCTGCTCTTGGGCGGATACTTGTCCCTGAAAGCTGCCATCCTCTCTGAAGTCTTCTGACGGACACGCTCGATGACACTCCTGTCCTGCACGAATGATATACCAGGAAGCCCTTTCTTTATCCTGAAGTCTTCCTGCAGGAAGAGTTTTCCGAACTCTTTCAGGCTGGCCGCTATGTCATACGAGCCACCCTTCTCAACCGATTCCAGTGCATACGCCACCATCCAGTCGAGCAATGCGGCATTTTCCTCTTCATCAAGAGAATCAAGCATTGAATCGACCGAGGCTCCGATTACTGAAACTTCGTCAAGTTCGACCCGATATGAACCATTCTGCCCTATCTCCCTGGCAAAGGCACGTATGATCTGGAGGAAAAACTTGTCTATGGTGGTTATCGAAAAGTTGGAATAATCGTGCAGTATGCTTATCAGCACCTTGCGTGCCCTGCGGCCCTCTTCGCTGTCTTTCTGCGCCTCTTTCGACAGAGTCTCCAGCACGCGCTGCTTCATCTCGTCGGTGGCCTTGTTGGTGAAGGTTACGGCGAGGATATGCCTGTACGCATCGGGATCATCCGACTGCAGCAGGTATCGCAGATACTGCTGTGTGAGGGTATGCGTCTTGCCGCTGCCCGCCGATGCCTTGTATATGTCAACCTTCGCCATTTCTAATAACTGCAAAGTATCCTTACCGGACAATAATCACACTTGTGGTCTGACGGACCTGCCGGACGGGCGACAAATTCGCCTTCAGACAGTATTTCTCTTATAAGGCCCCTGAGTTTCTCCTCGAACAGCCTCAGCATCGCATCATTGCTTCGGAATGTCCTGAGGCTCGAGCTGAACATCTCCTTCAACTGGTAGACGCAGATATCCGTCTCATCTGCCTTCCCGGAACCGAGTCCGCCTTCTGCCAGAGTCCCTGTTTTGTATCTTGCCATAAGATAGGCATACAGATACATCTGGAAAGAAGAATATGGCCGGTTGTTTTCCAACTCCACGTCGAAAATCCTTTCAATGATCTCAGCGTCCTTGTCCGACTTGCGGTGCAGCTTGATGCCGCCGGTCTTGTAGTCAACTATCCTCACATCCCCGGCCTTGCTGTCAAGGCGGTCAATTATACCCATAAGGTTCACTTTCACGCCATCGACATCCAGGTCTGCGTATATCTTCCTTTCTCCGTCCAGATATATGAATGGAGCATATTCCTTGTCGTATTCAAGAGTCTGAACCACAATCCTTCTGAGCATCTCGAAGGTAACGAGCCTCTTGCCGGTAATGGGAAGTCCGTTGTACCTGAAGGCGACGTCTAGCTGCGAACGTATGAGGGTGTCGAGCTTTTCTTTTTCACCAAGCATCCTGCCGATGATCTCCGGACTGATGATTTCGTTCTTGTAAGGTTCGTAGAGTTTTTCCAGTATGCTGTGGAAAGCCGTACCGAACGGCCCTGACTCGAAACTCTCGTCCACTTTCTCGCTTTCCTTTATGCCCTTGACCTTTGTGTAATAGAACTTGAGCGGACAGCTCATATAGTCGTTGAGACTGGATGCCGAGAAACTGTGCCTTTCGTCCACATAGACATTCTGGAGCTGCTTCATAACTTCTGCATCCTTTGCTACTGAAGTTATACCCCGCTCTGCAGGACTGATGGTGTAGGTGCACACTTTTTCTACGAGCGGCACCTGGGTGTAATGGTGCTTGAGCTGCATTATGAAGCGGCTCGGCTCCCCGCTGTGCACGCCGAAGGTACGGCTGTCATACATCAGCACGACATTGCGGGCACGGTAGATGCTGCGGTAGAAGTGATATGCCGAGATACTGTCGAAAAGTTCCGGAGTCGGCAGGCCGAAGCCTCTGCGAAGGGAATAAGGGATATATGAATCGATCTGGTTCTTCGCAGGGAAAGTTCCCTCGTTGACAGAAAGGATTATCACGTTTTCAAAATCCAGCACCCTGGTTTCAAGGGGACCCATAATCTGGAGGCCGTGCAGCGGTTCTCCCCTGAAGGGAACGTTCAGCCGCGCCGTAATCTGCCTCAGAAAATGGAAATAAGTCTCGAGTCTGTCGAGATATGGAATCTGCAGGTCGCGTATATGGCTGATGGCCTTGAAAAAGCCGTATGCGAATTCCTTTTCCAGGTCGGAGATGCGTCCTGCAAGCAGTTCAATGACATGCAACTGCCACTCATATACGGCCGCCACCTCATTCACGGGCTGGAAAATGGCCGACAGCAGCTCCGGCTGGCCATCGCAGAGGATTCCTGCAGGAACCTGGACCAGATTGTTCAGGTTTATCTTTGTCTGCAAGGCCTTCACCTCTTCGCTGCAGGCATTCAGCACGAAGGGATGCGACAGTATCGCAGTGACATCCTTATGGTAGAATGTAGTCTCCCCGCCGCGGGACCTTTTGTTGAGCTGTAGCGGTCCGAGCGAGGACATAAGGGCAGCGAAAGCACTGTTGGAAAGACCGTAGCCCATCGTCA
Source organism: Bacteroidales bacterium (assembly GCA_017519185.1). GTDB lineage: Bacteria > Bacteroidota > Bacteroidia > Bacteroidales > UBA932 > Equibacterium. The sequence goes on from JAFWSX010000023.1 coordinate 185,078, forward strand.
CGTTGATCTTCCTGATCTCCTCCGGAACTGAATTGAGAAGAGGCATCAACAGCGATTCGTCGGGAAGCACTATGGCCGTTGTATCCGGGTTCATACCGTGCAGGTAATCGGCTGTCTTCTTGGCCTGTCCTATGGCCGAGGGCACGCTGACGACTTCCACCTCCGGATAGCTGTCCTGCTTGTCGTCGAGCTCATATCTCGAAGGATAATCAGTGATGTAGTCTGAGATGAACTTCGAAGCCTTGTTGTTTACATCCTTGAGCAGTTCTCCGTTGAAATCCCAGTAGAAGTCACCCTTGCCCGTGTTGCGTACGTAGTTGAAAAGCTTCCTTTCGCACACGCTGAGGGCATTGTGCCCCACGAACACGATGCGGTCGTACTTCGAGAGAGCCTCATCTATCCTTTCATCGTGACTATCAGCCATTCCTGCCACTTCGCGGGTAATCATTCCCTCGTAGGCAATGCCGCGCGAAGCCAGGTCTTCCCTGAACGCAGCGTACAGCGGTCCCAGGATGTTCCAGATCTGCAGGAACCTCATCTTCCCTGGCCGCTGGGAAGAATTGTCGAGAGTGATTTTCCAGAAATTACGAATGGCTTCCCTCTGGGCTTCGCTCAGATAGTCATAATCCATAGACATGCTCTCAAGGTCACGGACATTTGTGAAAAGGCTTTCTGCATCAACCTCATACTGGTCAACGTCATTGAAATCCGAGAGAAGCGTGTCGGCTTTGTATACAAACTCGTCAAAGCTGTCGCAGATCAAGCCGGCAGCGGCACCGAGCTCGACATAATGCTTGTAGAGAATGGATACAAGCTCTATCTTGTCCGCCCTTGAATAAGGGGACAACCTGTCGAAAAGGTCGCTGATGGTCAGAAGTTCCGGAGAAAACAACGGTCCGGAGCTGCAAAGACCCAGATATTTGCGGAAAAACAGACTTGAACGGCGACTTGGAAAGACGAAACATACGTCTTTCAAGTCACCGTCATACTCGCTCACATAATGCTTCGCGATCTGGTATAGGAAAGCATTAACCAAGAATTGGAACGGGGATTATAATCTCTTGGCAAGTTCTTTTGCAAGTTCGTCATATCCCGGCTTGCCGAGAAGTGCGAACATATTTTTCTTGTAGGCCTCGACACCGGGCTGGTTGAAGGGGTTGATGCCGAGCACATATCCGCTGATGCCACAGGCCTTCTCGAAGAAATAGAAGAGACCTCCGAGATGGTATGCGTCGAGAGTTTCGGTTTCCACCATAATCTGCGGAACGCCGCCGTCAATGTGGGCAAGCCTGGTACCGAGCATCGCCTTTTCATTGCAGTATTCCACCCTCTTGCCTGCAAGATAGTTCAGTCCGTCAAGGTTATCTCCGTCAGAAGGAATCTCGACCTTGCGGGCAGGATTCTTCACACTGACCACAGTTTCGAACATAACCCTCTCGCCTTCCTGGACATACTGTCCCATCGAGTGCAGGTCAGTGGTATAGCTTACTGATGCCGGGAACAGGCCCTTGCCGTCCTTGCCTTCGCTCTCGCCGTAGAGCTGCTTCCACCACTCGCTGAAATAGACGAGCTTGGGATTGTAGTTGACGAGCAGCTCAACTTTCTTGCCTTCATCGTACAGGCAGTTCCTTGCTGCAGCATACTGAATGGCAGGATTGTCTTTGGTCTTGCGGCTGCAGAGAGCTTCCATATCGCGGGCACCTGCAAGCAGGGCGTCGATATCGAAACCGGCTGCTGCTATCGGAACGAGGCCGACCGGAGTCAGCACTGAATATCGGCCGCCGATATTGTCTTCGATGACGAAAGACTTGTATCCTTCGCTTGTTGCCAGGGTCTTGAGGGCGCCGCGGGCTTTGTCCGTAACGGCAACTATCCTCTCGGCAGCTTCTTTCTTACCGTATTTCTCTTCGATGTATGCTTTTATGATTCTGAATGCGACTGCTGGTTCAGTGGTCGTACCAGACTTGGAGATGACGACTGCAGCGACGTTGCGGACCTTCATAAGATCCATCAGGTCGGCCAGATAATCCTCGCTGAGCGTGTTGCCTGCAAAAACCACCTGCACGGGCTCCTGGTCCAGATTGACGGAGAAATTGTGTGAAAGCGCGGCGATGGCAGCCTTGGCTCCAAGATATGAACCTCCGATACCGACAGCCACTACAAGGTTGACTTTCTTGTCGAGCCAGCTCTTCGCCACTGCCTTGCAGTCATCCAGGAGCTGCTGGGGCATCTCCGAGGGAAGATGGTTCCATCCGAGGAAATCATTGCCTGCGCCTTCGGCGCTTTCAAGAACGTCATAGGCCGCCAGGGCCTTTTCCAGATACTGCTCTTTTTTTGCTTCAAAAGACTTGCAGCCAGTCAAATCGATTTTTATCATTATTGTTGTTTTAATATATATACTTTGAGATGTCTATATCCTTACAAAAATATCAAATATCCCGCTCTTTTCAAATATCGATTTCGAGAGAAACCGGGCAATGGTCGGAGCCCTCGAACTCGCTGTGGATAGCGGCATCTTTCATACGGCCGGCTATGTTCTCGGACACTATGAAATAGTCGATCCTCCACCCTACGTTCCTTTCGCGTGCCCGCATACGGTAGCTCCACCACGAGTAGGCGTCGGTCTTGTCCGGATAGAAATGTCGGAACGAATCCACAAATCCTGCAGACAAAAGCTCAGTCATTTTCTGCCTTTCCTGGTCTGTGAAACCGGCATTCTCGTGATTGGTGGCCGGGTTCTTAAGGTCGATTTCCTCGTGGGCCACATTCAAGTCACCGCACAGCACTACTCCCTTGACGGCTGCCAGCCGCTGCAGATAAGACCGCATAGCGTCTTCCCACTCCATCCGGTAGTCCAGCCTGCGCAGCCCGTCCTGTGAATTGGGCGTATAGCTGCAGACCAGATAGAACTCCGGCATCTCAAGTGTTATAACCCTGCCTTCGCTGTCGTGCTCAGCGGCTCCCAGTCCGTAGGTCACGGACAGAGGTGTGTGACGTGAATAAATCGCCGTTCCGCTGTAACCTTTTTTCTCGGCATAGTTCCAATAGCTCTGATAGCCCATAAACTCAAGGTCGAGCTGTCCGGCCTGCAGCTTGGTCTCCTGCAGGCAGAAGAAATCTGCATCGAGTGCCTCGAAAGCTTTGTCGAAAGCCCCTTTGGAGTAGCAGGCTCTCAATCCGTTGACGTTCCAAGATACTAACCTCATGATATGTTTGAATAGTCTTTGATTTCTGTTTTCAGTCTCGCCAGGTTATCGACGAGTATTTTGTTGCCCGGTGCGGTCAGCAGCGGATCGTTCTCAAGCACGCGTGTTGCAGTTTCCCTCGCATCGGCCAGCACGGGATTGTCCTTGGCCAGGTCGGCTATGTGCAGGTCGATGGCAAGGCCGCTCTGCCGCGTCCCTTCGAAATCGCCGGGACCGCGCATACGCAGGTCTGCTTCTGCCAGTTCGAAACCGTCTGTCGTGCGGCACATAATCTCAATGCGCTGCCGGGATTCCTTGCTGAGCTTGTAGCCGGTCATCAGGATGCAATAAGATTCCGCAGAACCACGCCCAACCCTTCCGCGCAGCTGGTGCAGCTGACTCAGACCGAAGCGTTCGGCACTCTCTATCACCATCACCGAAGCGTTGGGAATGTCCACGCCCACTTCGATAACTGAAGTGGCCACGAGTATCTGCGCCTTTCCCTCCACGAAAAGAGCCATATCGTGCGCCTTGTTCTCCGTGGTCTGCTGACCGTGCACCACGGCGGTCACATATTTCGGCGGCTTGAATTCTTCAGTTATGGCAAGGTAGCCTGACTCAAGATTCTCGTAATCCATCTTCTCGGACTCCTTGATGAGCGGATAGACCACGAATACCTGACGGCCGGCATCGATCTGCCTCCGCATAAAATCGTACACCTTCTGGCGGTGGTTCTCTCCTACGTGCTTCGTAACGACAGGCTTGCGGCCGGGAGGCAGCTCGTCGATGACTGATATGTCGAGATCTCCGAAGAGAGTCATCGCCAATGTCCTGGGTATCGGCGTAGCAGTCATTACAAGTATATGTGGAAGAGTTTCAGCCTTTGACCACAGTCTCGAGCGCTGCTCGACGCCGAAACGGTGCTGCTCGTCGATGACCGCCAGTCCGAGGGAGGCGAATTTCACCTTGTCTTCGATAAGGGCGTGGGTGCCGAACACCAGGTTGATCGAGCCGTCCTCAAGGCCGGCATATATCTCGCGCCGCTCCTTGGTCTTGGTACTGCCCGTGAGAAGAGCGCACCGCACTTTGTCAGTATTCACAAACTTGCCCACGCCACGGTAGTGCTGTTCGGCCAGAACTTCCGTAGGTGCCATTATGCAAGCTTGATAGCCGTTGTCTATGGCCTGCATCGCTGAGAGGATGGCGACAAGTGTCTTGCCGCTGCCCACGTCTCCTTCCAGCAGGCGGTTCATCTGGCGGCCGCTTGTAACATCGGCCCGGATCTCCTTGAGCACGCGCTTCTGAGCACCCGTCAACGGGAATTTCAGATTGTTGTAAGTATCATTGAACGCATCTCCAAGCCTCTTGAAAACCAAGCCGTTGGAAGCGCGCATACGAACGTTTTTCTGTTTCAGCAGCGACAACTGCAAGTAGAACAGTTCCTCGAACTTCAGCCTTTGCTGCGCCCTGGCCAGCGACTGGACGTCTTTGGGAAAATGGATATTGTGAAGGGCATCTTTAAGCGAACATAGACCTTTGTCGGCAATGAGCCAGGCCGGCAGAGTCTCCCTTATGCTGTCTGCGCACTTCTCCCAAACCGCTGCCTGCAGCTTGCCTATCACCTTGTTGGTGACCATACTGTTCTTCAGATGCTCAGTGCTTGGATACACACCCATCATCGCTCCGGTCCCAGGTCTCGCCGCCGAGACTTCGTCAATCTCAGGATGGACCATATTGATTTCGCCGTTGAAGGACGAGGGCTTGCCGAATACTATGTATTCCTTGCCGGGCTTGATCCTTTCTGAAACCCATTTTATACCCTGGAAGAAAACAAGGTCGATGGAGCCGGTGTCGTCGGAAAGCACGGCAACCAGTCTCCTGCCTCGCTGTGCCCCTACGATCCTCATATCACGGATAACTCCCCGGAGCTGGATATAAGCTGTTGCGGAGTCGATTTCGCTTATCGCATAAAAGCGGGAACGGTCCACGTAGCGGAAGGGAAAGAAGTAGATCAAGTCCCGGAAAGTGAATATTCCGAGTTCCTTGCCAAACAGCTCAGCGCGTCTCGGACCGACTGATGGTAAGTATTTTATATCGCTGTCGAGGACATCCATCGTTTTGCAAATTTACGCTATTATGATTAATTTTGCGCATTTAAAACACACATTAATTATGGCACATAGAATCGTTGTCGGAATCACTCAGGGAGACTCCAACGGAGTCGGCTATGAAGTCATCATCAAGGCCCTGTCTGATTCAAGAATGCTGGACATGTGCGTTCCAGTCCTATATGGTAATTCCAGGACTCTCGGCCTATATCGCAAGATGATACCGGAGACTGACCAGATAAGCACCAATGTCATCAACAGTGCAGCTGACGCCAGGGGCAAGCGCCTCAACATCATCAACTGCGTATCGGACCAGCTCCCCGTCGAACCCGGCCAGCCCACCGAAGCCGGAGCAAAAGCCGCAATACAGGCTCTTGACGCCGCTGTCAAGGATCTGAAAGATGGTCTTATCGACGCTCTCGTGACCGCCCCTATAAACAAGCATACCGTAGCTGCGCTCGGGTTCGGATTCCCGGGACATACTGAATATCTTATGGACAAGTTCGGGTCGACCGAGGGTCTTATGTTCATGTGCACTGACACCTTGAAGATCGGCCTTGTCACCAACCACGAACCGCTCGGGAATGTGGTCACTCTCATCGACAAAGACCTCATAGTCCGCAAGCTCAGACTGATGGACGTGTCACTCAAGAGGGACTTTGCGAAAGACAGGCCCACCATTGCAGTTCTCGGTCTCAATCCCCACGCCGGAGATGCCGGCTATCTCGGTGCGGAAGAGAAAGAAATCGTGATTCCTGCCATTGACCAGGCTAACGCAGAGGGCATCCTCGCTTTCGGCCCCTACTCCCCTGACGGCTTCTTCGCCAGCAATATGCAATACAAATTCGACGCAGTGCTGGCAATGTACCACGACCAGGGACTGATTCCGTTCAAGGTGCTTGCATTCGACAAAGGCGTCAACTTCACGGCAGGCCTCCCTATCGTACGCACATCTCCCGACCACGGCACAGGCTACGACATCGCAGGAAAGAATCTGGCCAACCCGGCTTCTCTTACCGCCGCCATCTATATGGCAATCGACATATGCCGAAACCGTATGGAATATGACGAGCTCAGCTCAAATCCTCTGGAGATAAAGCATTTCGAAGGTCCGAAGAGAGAGAAGACCATTCTTCCCGAGTAATGTCCCGCGGTACTATCCAGATTTTCACTGACGGTGCCTGCAGCGGCAATCCCGGCCCAGGAGGGTACGGAGTAATCCTACGTTACGGTGACACCGAGAAGACTCTTTCCCAAGGCTTCAAGTCTACCACCAACAACCGAATGGAACTGCTCGCAGTCATAGTCGGTCTCGAGGCCATAAAATGGAAGAATGCCGATATCGAAATATACAGTGATTCCACCTATGTCGTCAATGCCGTCACCAAAGGCTGGCTGGAGAGGTGGGTCCTGACGGGATTCAAGGGAAAGGCAAATGTCGACCTGTGGCAGCGCTATCTAGAATGTGCCCAAGGTCACAATCTGCGGTATATCTGGGTAAAAGGCCACGCTGGTCACCCCGAAAACGAACGCTGCGACCGCATGGCAGTCGCAGCGTACAAATCGGACAACCTGCTGGAGGATGCCTGAAAACAGCTATTCAGCTTTATATTTTTCGTACAGTTTGCTGATGCCGGCCTCGTCGGCAGTGCCGCCGTGCACGATGACGCGGTAGCGGAGTTTCACTTTCTCGCCTTTGCTCATAGAGGTTGCCTTGCTGTCCTCAGGCCAGTACATAGGAGTCGGCGACATAAACCCGTAATCTCTGGTGAACCAGGGTGACGGAAACCACTTGTTGGTGGGATGCTGCATTATTGCGATGCCTTCAAATCCAGTGGCCTGCCTGTTGCCGTAGAAATCCATCCACGCCGCACGCTGGCCAAAGGTAGCCTTCTCTCCGCTCTGGCCTTCGCTGTTGACCATCACACCGCCCTGCTTGACAGAAAGGTCTTCAGCCATACGAACGCTGAACAGCGAGTGGTTTGTCACAGGTATGACGACATCCATAAGCATCTCCATTTCGATATCGAAGTCTATCTGGAAAATGCCGGGAGCAGGTGCGGTAATCGTGATCAGCCTCTTGTCCTTTATGGGAGATTCTGCGTCAGGACGTTTCCAGATGCACTCGTCCTCGATGACGGCCCTGTCACCTCCTGTTTCAAGCACCCTGGCTCCTATCGAGATGATGCGGCCCCTCTCAAGGCCTTCCTGCCAGTAGTTGCCGCCGTTCACGCGGTCACAGCCGAAAAAGAGAGAAGAATGGTGAGGATAGATGCCGTTGCGCATCGAGGTGACGCTGGCGCCCGAAACGGGGCTGTTCACCGGGAAGAAGAACGGATACTTCTCATCATCTTCGAAACGGTAGCTGGTGAAGAAAAGATTGCCTATGGTGACATCTATACGGTTGCCGATCTTTACTGCATTGACAGTCTGACGCTCAGCAGGCCTGGCGCCCTGCACGGGAGGCTGGGCGGATGCGCTGAATGCAACCAGAATCGCTATTGCGAATGACAAAGTCCTGAGTTGTTTCATAACTATAGTATATTCATTGATTGTTCCTTGATCTTCTCGAGCTCGTCCTTCATCCTGACGACACACTTCTGGATGCCGGCGTGGTTGGCCTTGCTGCCGAGAGTGTTGATCTCGCGTCCCATTTCCTGGGCTATGAATCCGAGTTTCTTGCCGGGGAATTCCTCGCTGCCGATGGTTTCGCGGAAATATCGGCAGTGCTGTGCGAGGCGCACTTTCTCCTCATTGATGTCAAGCTTCTCTATGTAGAAGATGATTTCCTGCTCCAGACGGTTCATATCGGCATTGACCTGCAGTTCCTTCATCCGATTCTCAAGACGGGCACGGACCGCAGCCGTACGTTCTGGTTCAAACTGGGCTATCTGCGGTATAAATGACTCTATCGCCTCAACCTTGGCAAGGACATCTGCCTGCAGGGACACTCCTTCTCTCGAGCGGAAATCCTTGAGGGCGGCGACTGCTTCCTTAATGGCGCCGAAAAGAATCTCCCACTGGTCCTCGTCTATCTCCGGCTTGCCGCTGCCCACAACGTCGGGCATATGCAGCAGTGAAATGAAAAGCTCTGAGTCCGGCACATATTGCGGGTCGGCCAGCATTACGGCCTCCTTGACCTGGCCGTAATACTCTGCCAGGACTTCCTGGTTGACCTTATGGGCCGAAGCAGACTGGTCCTTGCTGTCGAGGCTGATGAACAGGTCTATGCTGCCCCTGCTAAGCTCGGCTGCCAGATACTGCCGGAGCATCATCTCCTTGTCACGGGGTATCAGGGAGGTCTTGAGGTTTATGTCTGCATTCTTTCCGTTGAGAGAACGGATTTCAACTATATATTTTGAACCGGAGATAACGCATTCGGCCTTACCGTAGCCGGTCATTGATTTTACCATCAGAAAATGAATTTGTATTGCCAAGGATAAAAGTAGCGCATTTTTGCTATTTTTGCAAAATACAACATAGAAGACAAGACAATGGCAGAAATCGAAAACGGTGCAGAAACCGGCAAAAATCTGAACTTTCTGGAAGAAATCATAGAGAAGGACCTTGCCGAAGGCAAATATCAGGCTATCAAGACACGATTCCCTCCGGAGCCCAACGGGTATCTGCACATCGGCCATGCAAAGAGCATCTGCCTCAACTTCGGGCTTGCGAAGAAGTACGGCGGCACCACCAACCTGCGTTTCGACGATACCAACCCCGTCAAGGAAGACACCGAATATGTAGAGTCCATAAAGGAAGACATCCACTGGCTCGGATTCGACTGGGCCAACGAATTCTACGCATCCGACTACTTCGACCAGCTATATGAGTGGGCGGAAGAGCTCATCAAGAAAGGTCTTGCCTATGTTGACGACCAGACTCAGGAAGAGATCAGGCTCGGCCGCGGCACGGTGAACCAGCCGGGAGTGGAAAGCCCCTACCGCAACCGCAGCGTAGAGGAGAACCTCAAGCTCTTCCGCGAAATGAAAGCCGGCATCTATCCCGACGGCAGCAAGGTGCTCCGCGCCAAGATCGACATGGCTCACCCCAATATGCTGTTCAGGGACCCCCTGATGTACCGCATCATCCACGCAGACCATCACCGCACAGGCAACAAGTGGTGCATCTACCCGATGTATGACTATGCCCACGGCCAGTGCGACTCAATAGAGAACATCACCCATTCGATATGCACGCTCGAATTTGACGTGCACAGGCCTCTCTACGACTGGTTCATCGAGCATCTCGGCATATTCCCTTCACACCAGTATGAATTTGCCCGCCTCAACCTCACATATACCGTGATGAGCAAGCGCAAGCTGCTCGAACTGGTCCGCAACAATTATGTCGATGGATGGGACGATCCGCGAATGCCTACGATCTGCGGTATCCGCCGTCGCGGCTACACTCCCGAGTCGATCCGTATGTTCGCAGAGAAAGTCGGCGTGGCCAAGAGAGACAACGTCATCGACCTCTCACTGCTGGAGTGGTGCCTTCGCCAGGACCTGAACGCCCGTTCGAACCGTTATATGGCAGTCCTGAATCCCGTGAAACTCATCATCGACAACTATCCTGCCGACACCGTAGAATATTTCGACGCTCCTCTGAACCCTGCTGACCCTGACGGTCCCAAGCGCAAGGTTCCTTTCGGTCGCGAGGTGTACATCGAGCGCGAGGACTTTATGGAAGATGCACCGAAGAAATATTTCCGCCTGAAACCGGACGGAGAAGTGCGCCTTAAATATGCCTACATCGTCAAGTTCGCATCGTTGGTAAAGGATGCCGACGGCAACATCACAGAGCTGCACTGCACCTACGACCCGACTTCAAAACCCGGAGCGGGAGAATGGCGTTCTGTAAAGGGCACCATCCACTGGGCAAACTGCAATGTGTGCGAGAAGATCGAGTGCCGCATCTACGACCGTCTGTTCACCGAAGAGCTTATGGGTTCAATTCCGGAAGGAGTCGACTACAAGACCTACCTCAACCCCGATTCAATGGTGATAAAGACCGCATACGCTGAACCCGACCTGCTGAAAGACAACAGCGGCATCGCAGTTCAGTTCGAAAGGACTGGTTACTTCTACAAAGATCCCAAGAACGGAGCCTACAACAAGGCCACCGGCCTCAAGGACTCGTTCAAGGTCAATCAATAATACTTGATTTCTTCTCCTTCGAGAGCGCTGAGCAGGTTGTTTGCCATTCGGCTGGCTCCGAAGCGGAAATACTCCTTGCTGAGCCACTGCTCTCCGAGGACCGTGTCGACTATGCCGTAATAAAGGGCAGCGTCTTCAGGAGTGGAGATGCCTCCTGCGGGCTTGAAGCCCACCTTGCGGGCAGTTGCAGTCACATATTTCGAAATGCACTCGCACATTATATATGCTGCCTCGGGAGTGGCGGAAATTGATGTTTTTCCTGTGGAAGTCTTGATGAAATCGGCGCCTGCCTCCATAGCAAGGAAGGAAGCCTGGGCTATGTTTTCATAACTTCCGAGAGATCCTGTTTCAAGAATCACCTTCAACGTGACTTTACGCTTAACGGCGGAACCGATTGCTTTCTTTATCTCGGAGATCTCCTTGAAAGTATCGTCAAACCGGCCATCAAGGAATGAATTGAGGGCAAGAACTATATCAACCTCGTCGGCACCGTCGCCAACTGCCTTGACACATTCGAAAACCTTCACGTCAAGATAGCTCTGGGATGCGGGGAAGCACCCTCCCACCACGGTCACATGAACGTCCGGATTGTCTCTGGTTATCGCCACTGTCTTGGCGAAATTGGGATACACGCATATTGATGCCGGCAGGGGATAATCAGGATAGAGTCCATTGAAACGGTTGACTTTCTGCGTCATCGCAGCAATCTTGGTAGGAGTGTCCGACACTGTGAGAGAAGTCAGGTCTATCATCCCGAGTGCCTTGGCATAGACTTCCCTGTTCTGCCATTTTTCCAGGCCGGCCCTTACTTCGGACACCTTTTCGTCTATGTTCGTTGGGACATATCCGTATTTCTCAAGATAGTTCATGGTTTAGGTTTTATAGTTTTACAATATTCTATTCAAGTTCCTGCTCAGGCTCCGGCTGCGCGTTCCTGCGGGCCCTGCGGCCACGTATCCTCCCGGCTTTCTCGACAGGATCGTCATCCTCCTCGACAAACGATCCTATCGGATTAAGTTCAAAACTGCCCGCCTCCGACTCGAAGCGTTTATGCGCAGCGTCAAACACTTCCTTGAACTTCACGGGATTGTTGAGATAATAGTCCAGGGATTTGCTGAAATCTTCCTGCGTGTAGCCATATTCGGCCAGCAGCGCACCGTAGACAGAAGTAGTATCCGCTATCGGCCTGTACTTGCGGACCTGCGAGATCTGGGCGTCGAGCACATACATGTCGTGGATGATATTCGACATCTTTCTGGCCGGGATAATGCCCTTCCGGGCGCATCCTGTCAGAATAAGCACGACGGCTATCAATACGACCTGACATCTTCTAATCATATTACAAATGTAACAAAAAAAATAGAGTACAATTTGTATCTTTGTGCGATAAGCAAACACTTGTTTTTATGAATATACTGGTCATCGGAGGAGGCGGCAGAGAGCACGCCATAGCTTGGAAAATCGACAAAAGCCGCATTGAGCACAACATTTTCTGTCTCCCGGGCAATCCCGGCACGGCAGCCTTCGCAACCAACATCCCCGGAAAGGTCACTGACTTCAGCCTTATCAAAGACACTGTCGTTTCCAAGGGGATAGACCTGGTTGTCGTCGGTCCGGAAGTTCCGCTTGTCGAAGGCGTCACTGACTACCTCGCTGCCGAGGTTCCCTCAGTCAAGGTCATCGGCCCTTCTAAGCAGGGCGCGATGCTTGAAGGCAGCAAGGATTTCGCCAAGGACTTTATGACCAGGCACGGAATACCCACCGCAAGATATGCCACCTTCACCGGTGCGGAATATGACAAGGCCTGCTCTTTCCTGGAAGGAATGCAGCCTCCCTATGTGCTCAAGGCCGACGGTCTTGCAGCCGGCAAGGGCGTCCTCATCGTAGAAGACCTGCAGGAGGCAGAATCCCTGCTCAAGGACATCTTTGACGGAAAATTCGGTGCTGCCGGCGCAAAGGTCGTCATCGAGCAGTTCCTGGAAGGCATAGAGATGTCGGCATTCGTCCTTACCGACGGAAAAGACTACCTGCTCCTTCCCGAAGCGAAGGACTACAAGCGCATCGGCGACGGAGACACCGGCCTCAACACGGGCGGAATGGGGTCTGTAAGTCCCGTCTGCTTCGCTGACGAAGCTTTTATGGAAAAGGTCCGCACGCGCATCATAGAGCCTACCATCGCGGGCATAGCTGAGGACCGCCTGGACTATAAAGGTTTCATCTTCTTCGGCCTGATGAACTGCTCAGGGGACCCTTATGTCATAGAATACAATGTCCGTATGGGCGACCCGGAAACAGAATCGGTGATGACAAGGATTTCCAGCGACCTGCTGGAACATCTGATTGCGTGTGCGAACGGCACCCTGGCCGATGAAGAGCTTGAGATTTCCGACAATGCAGCAGTCACCGTGATAATGGCATCCGGCGGTTACCCTGAAGCTTACCAGTCAAACTATCCGATATCCCTGATGAGCGAGCCCGGCGCACTGGTCTTCCATTGCGGCACAGCCTTCGGCGAGCATAGCGTAGTAACTGCAGGAGGAAGGGTCCTTGCCGTCACTGCTACGGCATCCGATATCCAGAAAGCACGTGAAGACGTGTATGACGCTGTCGGCAACATCTACTTTGAAGACTGCTATTACAGGAATGACATAGCAAGCGACTTGCTCTCACTCGCCGGCGTGGAAGAAGACTGATGGGCGCACGCTACGACATAAGCAGATTCACAATTCCCCTGACCGTAACGGCACTCATCCTGCTGTCAAGCCTGTTTTTCGTACCATTCGCGGCACCAGACGCCCTGAGGTATTCCCTGGCAGGACAGTATCTCAGGATCGGTTTATTCTACGAAGGCCAGTGGCTGCCGAGGATAATATCCATTCTGCTCCTCGCAGTATGTCCCGTGATGTTCTACGCGACTGACCGGAGCCACCCCTTGAATATCGGCTCCATTATGCCGCTCATCTACTCGATGCTGATACTGTCCTGCAGGGATGCCCTGTGCCTGAGTCCCATACATCTGGCTGCATTTTTCCTGACCTGGGCGCTCTTCTTCAGTTTCAGGGCCTCTCTCGAGCCATATAACATAGACAATCCTTTCGTCTCGATGCTGATGCTCTCCACGGCATCCTTGTTTTTCGCGCCTCTGATATGGATGGCTCCTGTGATGGCAGCTCTCGACAACAACAATTCCACACAAAAGCTGAAGACCATCGTAGGTTCCATCTGCGGACTTCTGCTGCCGATGATCTTTATCACAGGCATAACTGCCATCGTGTCAGGATACAAGGTCATTACAGAGCCGTTGATGAAATATCTGGAGATGGTCATTGACCTCGATGCCGGGCTTCCCCAGATGCAGGTGGCGACAATAATGAAAGTTCTTATTATGGTCATATCTGCTGTCTGGGCCGCAGTATTGTTCATCAAGACTTTCAGCACTCTTGACATCGCTGCCGAGAGATGTCATATGCGCTGTATGATTTACTCCGTCTGGCTGGCCCTGACGGCGCTGATGTTCGGCAACTCGCTCGGATCGTTGCCGTGGATGCTGGCGCTTATGCCTCTTTCATTTTTTCTGTACTCTTTCTTCAACAGACAGGCACAGCAGCGCAACGGCACATTCCTGCTCGCAATGCTGCTGCTGTTTACTCTTGCCGAAAGGATTGTAGTACTTCTTTGAGACAAGGCTACATAGCCATTCCGCCATCCACCTCTATCACCTGTCCTGTCACGTATGATGCCAGGTCACTGGCCAGAAACAGGCATACTTTGGCGACATCCTCGGGAGTTCCTCCGCGCCTGAGCGGAATGCCGGCTTCCCAGGCTTTCATGGTTTCGGCAGGGATGTCCGAGGTCATATCGGTCATTATGAAACCGGGGGCCACTACGTTTACCCTAATGCCCCTCGACCCGACTTCACGGGCCATCGACTTGGCCAGGCCTATCAGGCCGGCTTTAGACGCGGCATAATTGCATTGCCCCGCATTTCCGTGGATTCCTACTACGGAACTGATGCTGATGACAGAACCGGTGCGGTTACGGAGCATAGAAGGAGTCACAGCGTGGATGAAGTTGAATGCACTCTTGAGGTTGGCGTTCAACACCGCATCCCACTGTTCTTCGCTCATCCTCATCATAAGACCGTCTCTTGTGATGCCTGCATTGTTGACCAGGATGTCGATCCTTGAGAATTCTGCAAGCACCTGCTCCACCACCTTTGAGGCAGCGTCAAAGTCTGTGGCGTCAGAAGCGATCGCCAGCACCCGGACCCCCATCTCTTCCAGTTCACGCTTGGTCTCCATTGCAGCATCCCGGGATTTCAGATATGTGAACGCGATGGAAGCTCCTTCTGCAGCGAACCTGAGGGCGATTGCCTTGCCGATGCCTTTGGCTCCGCCAGTGATCAGCGCAGTCTTGTTTTCGAGTAACATTGTGACTATATGAATTGCGCCGTCAGATCATACTCGTCGGCGGCATTTATTCTGACATTAGTAAAGTTGCCTTGCAGCGCCACTGGCATGGCAACGGCCGGAATCAATATCTCGCCATCCACGTCGACCGATTCCTTCTCACTGCGGGCGTGTATCATTCCGTCAGAGAAGCCATCCACAAGGACCTTTTCCACCGTCCCTACCCTGCTTTCGTTGTAAGCCAGGGAAATGCCGCTCTGAAGTTCCATCAGCGCGTCATATCGTTCTTCCTTAACTTTCCGGGACACGGAATCCTTGTAATGAAGGGCTGCATATGTGTTTTCTTCCTCGCTGTAGGTGAAAGCTCCCAGCCGTTCGAAACGGTACTCCCGCACGAAATCGAGTAGGTCGCGGAACTCCCTGACACCTTCTCCTGGATGGCCTACAATCATCGTGGTGCGGAGCACGATGCCGGGAACGGCCTTGCGGAACTTGTCAACGAGTGCGCGGGTCGCATCTCCGTCGATGCCACGGTGCATCATCGACAGCACCTTGCTTGAGGAGTGCTGCAACGGTATGTCAAGATACTTGCAGACCTTGTCGCATCCTGCCATTATTTCAAGGACATCATCCGGGAAATCGGAAGGATAGCTGTAGTGTATCCTTATCCATTCTATTCCCTTGATATCCGCAAGGCGCTCAAGCAATTTGCCGAGCATACGCTTGCGGTAGATGTCAAGGCCGTAAAACGTCGTGTCCTGCGCGATGACCAGCAGTTCCCTGACCCCTTTCGCAGCCAGCATCTCGGCCTCGGCGACTAGATCGTCCATAGGCACTGATACGTGCCTTCCCCTTATTGAGGGAATGGCGCAGTAGGAGCAGCTCCGGTCACAGCCCTCGGATATCTTGAGGAAAGCATAATGGGAAGGTGTGGTCAGATGCCTTTCAAGCGAAATCGAAGGGTCGTAACTGAAGCCGGCAGCAGAGAGCATGGCCGCAGCGTCGTCAGCGCCGAAAAAGCCGTCCACACCTTCTATCTCGGCAGGAAGTTCTTCGCGATAGCGCTGCGAAAGGCAGCCGAATACGAACACTTTGCGCACCAGCCCTCTCCTCTTGGCCTCTAGGACTGTGAATATGGCTTCGATGGATTCACTCTTCGCCGACTGGATGAAGCCGCAGGTGTTGAGAGCCACTATGTCAGGACGGGCCATCTCAAGCGGCTCGTCTTCCGGCACGATGACCACACCCGCCCGCTCGAACTGTCTCAGCAGGTGTTCGGAATCCACTCGATTCTTTGAGCAGCCTAATGTTATGAGCTGCAGTTTCAAATCAGTTGGCTTTCCTTTGAACTGACTTGGTAGACTTCTTGGTCGATGCTGCCTTTGCCGTAGCGGCTTTTGCAGAAGTAGCCTTGGCCGGAGCCTTAGCCTGCTTTGCTGCAGCTATCTTGGCCGATGACTCGGGCTTGTCCTCATCCTTGTGGAGTTCGGGAGACTCTTCCTCGTCATCCACGA
Source organism: Bacteroidales bacterium (assembly GCA_017519185.1). Classification (GTDB taxonomy): domain Bacteria; phylum Bacteroidota; class Bacteroidia; order Bacteroidales; family UBA932; genus Equibacterium. The sequence continues at coordinate 201,453 of JAFWSX010000023.1, forward strand.
ATTCAAGGGAAGCGTATTTCTTAAGCAGATTGTACCACTCGAGGACTTTCTTCATATGTGACACATAGAAGCGGTCACGGTCATAGTTTTCTACGGCTTTGGCGAAGAAATCCTTGATAGCCTTCTCGTCGGACTTGGCTGACGGTGCATCCTCGTCACCGAGGACAGCATTCATCTTGCGGAACACTTCTTTGAGGGGAAGTTCGTCTTCATCCGTATATATAGCCACGTCTGCAAGAGTGGTCATTTTCATATTGCCAGAGAAAGCGGTACGGTGGCCTGTGGCAAGAGCTTCCACTATCACTCCGTTCTTTGACTGTGCGAGGTAATTGAAGAGGCCTGACTGGCCGGTGATTGACAATACTTTCTTTAAATCTGTTGCCATTTCTGTATGATTGCTAATAATTGAGGGATGATTGCATCCCTATCGTTCGTTTCCAAAATGTAGTCAGCCATCTTGCGGCGCTCCTCCTCGCTCATCTGGTTCGCCATCCGTTTTTCAACAGCATCCCTGGTCAGACCGTCACGGGCCATCACCCTTCCGATCCGCAGTTCCCTGGGGGCCGTCACCAGCAGGACATAATCAGCAATGTCGCGCAGGTAAGGTTTGTCCAGCAATATAGCAGACTCAAATATAACCAATTTTGTATTTTGTTCGTCCAGCCATCGGCAGAAATCACGGATGACTGCAGGATGGACTGCATTTTCAAGCCTTACCAGCATATCACGGTCGCTGAAAATCCTTCCAGCAAGCCTTTTGCGGTCGAGCCGGCCATCAACGACGACGTCTTCGCCGGCTATCTGCACGACTTCTGCCAGAAGTTCGGAATCTTCATCGTAAAGCTCCTTCGCCCTGGAGTCGCAGTCGTACCCGGGGACACCAAGACCCTTGAAAGCATTGACGACATATGTCTTGCCGCTGCCTATACCTCCCGTGCAACCTATGATAACCGGCCTGTCCATCAGTCAGTCATTATACATTCGACGGGGACGGGAGAAATGTCGTACGAAATCAGTTCCTTGCCGGCATTGACAAGCCTGGGTATCACCTTGCCGGAACGCGACGCCACATAATCGTTGTAATCCACTGTCACCTCAGGCATATAGTTTTCGTTGCTGCCTGCAAATGTCGTCCTGTAGACAACGGTAGCCTTGCCTGGAAGAACGAGAAGTTCGCGGCCTCGAGGTGCATTGGCAACCTTTATGTCCACAACCGCAGTTCTTTCGACATATCTGGCAACCGTAAACGAATAATTGACGCGCTTCGTCTCGAGCCGCACGCCCCTTATAGGCTCAAGTTCCACGCTGCCACTTCCGGAGCGGTCGACATTGGACAGTGAAAGGAATTTCGTCTGAACCGCCTCGATGTGCCCGATATCCTCTGTCAGACCATATATCCTGACCGAATCAGGCATCACCTTGATTTCAGATGTGAGCATATACTGGCTCCTGCAGCTGATATTGCTCTTGACATCTATTGGAACTGTCCTGAATGACTTCGATGCAAAGTCAAACGTGAGCTGTTTCGTGTCGAAGTATGCAGGCTCGAACTTGTCGCTCAGGGCCTGGGCCACCTCCATCTCAATGTCTTCGGTCCACACCATAAATTGTCCAGGAACTCCTTCTACCGGATGGAAAAGCGACGGATCCACCTCTATTTCGATCTTCTCGATCTTGTTGCGGCGCAGTTTGCGCAGAAGGACATAATAGCCGTCTCCCTTGCCCTGCATGACAAGGAGTTCGTTCGAAACAGATTTTTCGTCATAGCCGGCCAGTGATGATGAGACCCCCACGCTGTACTGCACGAAGGTGTCATAGCCGAGGGACATGTCATACAACGCCCATATGAAGAAGGACAGCACCAGCGCGATCAGCAACACGTACCAGTCCGACTTCAGTTTCTTCCAGCGTTCTGACTTGAAGGCCGGCATAGGGAAATTTAGGACTGCTGTGCATCCGTAAAGTCGTTGACCACGGATGACTTGTCAACCTTGATCTTGACGTTCTGGTCTATTTCCAGGATAAGGGTTTTGTCCTTGACTTCAACCACTGTGCCGTAGATACCGCCGATAGTGACCACTTTGTCACCCTTCTTGAGTCCCTGACGGAACTGTTCGATTTCCTTCTGTTTTTTCTGCTGGGGACGAATCATGAACAGCCACATTACGACAAAGATGAGGACGATCATAAGGAGGAAGCCCATACTGCTGCCCTGGGCGCTTCCACCAGCGGCCTGTGCCTGAAGGAAGAATGTGATGAATTTCATAGTTTATAAGGTTTTATCGTTATTGTTCTTTGGAAACGCGCTGACCTCCGTCCAGAAGGCCGCGGCCAGTTTTCACTATCTCACCGGAAGCTATCTTGGCCTGTATGATCTTGTCGAGAAGGCCGTTCACGAACACGCGGCTGTTGACGGTGCTGTAGTATTTTGATATCTCCACATATTCGTTGATGGTCACCTTCGCCGGGATACTTTCAAATGCGACTGCTTCGGCTATGCCCATAACTATCAGCGTTGCGTCGGTCGACACCAGACGATCCGAATCCCAGTTGTCGAGACTCTTGCACACCAGCTGGAAATATTCGTCATAATGCAGCAAGGAAACCTCAAGAAGCTTGAGCACGAAATCCCTGTCCTCGTCCTTGATGAATACATCGGGCAATATGAGCGGCCTTCCAGCCATCATATTGTCTATCGAATAGAGGATATTGTTGAGCACGTAGTTTACGTCATCCACCCAATAGAGAGAAAGTTCTTCAAGGATGGGGTCGAGAGACTCGTTGTCCTCAAACTCTTCTTCGAAGATGCGTCTGGCAAGCATACAGTCGGCCTTGAAAGAATCATCTTCCGACTCCATATACTCCTTGTAGTATTCAGACGAAGTGATTGAAGCGAACATCTTCTTGATGAAAATGTCATATTCGCCCCAGACAAGACCCTTGCGGCTGACATATTTCTGGAACTCGGCGTTATTCTCCAGGGCGGAGAAAAAACGGTTGTTCACAAACTTCATATTGGGATTGCGTTCCGCCTCGGTGGGATGGAACTTGTTTCTGGCAGCCTCGATCTTGTCGGACGCCACCTGCTTCAGGCTTCCGCAGACATTGAGCAGGAAATAATAGAGATCGAGAGTTTTTTCACAGGAAAGCAGCAACTCCTTCCTGGCCGGCTCAAGAGCGGCCGGACCGTCTTGCCATTTAGAAAAAAGAACTTTGAACGCCTTGATACGTAACAATCTGCGGTTAAGCATATAATCTCATTTTATCTGACAAAGATAGCTTATTATCATAAATCTTTTTATCTTTGTTTAAGATAATTTAATACCAAAAGAGATGTATTTTGAAGATTACGACAATCGTGGCGGGCAGGAAAGATCCGGTGACGACGTGTATTCAAAGCCAGTGAGAGCCGGCAAGAGAACCTATTTCTTTGATGTAAAAGCCACAAAAGGCAACGACTACTACCTGACCATCACCGAGAGCAAGAGAAGGGTTGAAAGGGACGGGAAATTTGTCTATGACAAGCACAAGATCTTCCTCTACAAGGAGGATTTCGAGAAATTCTCTGAAGGTCTGAAGGAAGTCATAGATTTCGTAAAGGAAAAATGTCCTGTTACCGAGGCACGTCCCTACGAGGACAAAGCTTTCGACAAAGACTATTCAGACGTCAATTTCGACGAACTTTAACAGATTCATATATGATGAAAAAGGCTGGCGCAATGCGTCAGCCTTTTTTTCATTGCTCTTTCAACTGCGGATATTCGATGCGTTCGTGGTATATCTGCTGCAGGAACTTCTTGAAACTCTCCCTTACCTCAGCCACTTCCTTGAATGTGATCTTGGCATCAGAAATCTGGCCGTCAGCGATCTTTGCATCTATGATTGAATCGACGAGGGCAGATATGGACTCGGGGCTGTGACTCTTAAGGGTTCTTGACGCAGCCTCTATGCTGTCGGCAAACATCAGCACAACCTGTTCCTTTGTGAACGGTTTTTCTCCGTGGTAGCGGAATGGTTTCTGGTCGGCAGGGTCTCCACCCTCATTGCAGAACTTGTTGTAGAAGTAGTTTGTCCTTCCCGTGCCGTGGTGAGTCAGTATGAAATTGACTATCAGTGTCGGCAGCTGATTTTTCTTAGCGAGATCCACTCCGTCGTCAACGTGCCTTATTATGGCGGCAGCGCTCTGCTTCGTAGTCAGGTTTGCGTGGTAGTCCACGTCAGAAGTCTGGTTCTCGATGAAGCATAGCGGGTTCACGATCTTTCCGATATCGTGATACAGGCCGCCCACCCTGGCCAGGACAGGATTGCCTCCTATGTCACGGCAGGCTCCTTCTGCAAGCGATGCCACCTGAAGAGAATGCTGGAAGGTACCGGGGGCCTTCTTTGACATTTCCAGAAGCACTGGGTTGCTTGTGTCAGTGAGTTCCCAAAGCCTGGAAACAGACACATACGAGAACAGTTTCTCGAACATATATATCAAAGGATATCCTGCCAGCAGGAGAAGAGAATAGCCCAGCAGGCAGCCTACCTCTACTCTGTGGAAGCCGTTGCCGGAAACAAGCGTATCGGCCACATACACCAGGAACATCCCCGCGAACACGATCAGCGCTGTAAGGAACTGGCTCCAGGTCTTGCGGGAGAACCTGCTGCCGCTGGTGAGAACGGCGCCCGCTACCATATTCATAATGTAGAGTTCCACGCCTCCGTCCACCATAAAAAGCAGAGGAAGCAGGGCGACAAGGAATGTGAAATATGATGTGGCCGGCTTAAGCCAGGACTGGGCTATGATGACATACATTGCGAGCGGCAGAACCATCCGCCAGCTCTCGCTCAACTTGATAGAGAAGGCGATGGCAACAAACACGCACATGACAAGCGTGGCAATGAACACCAGCTGGCGGCCGTACTGGAAAATGATGTTGTCAGTAAGCTGGATGGCACAGATCAGCAGCCATATCATTATGAACACGAAAAGTACGTGGCTGAAGAACGATGACAGCAGGGAATCGTTGTATCCGTAATGAGAGAGGTATTCCGCCTTGTAGGAATCCAGCATCTGGACTATTTCCTTCGTCATGATTTCGCCTCTCGAAACTATGAGCTGCCCGGCATAGACCACTCCGCTTGTGGGTGATATATATTCCACCGCGTTGCGGTGTACCTGCATCGTAGTCGCCTCGTCGTAACTAAGGTTGGAAACCACATAATCGCGGATGCGAAGATCCCGGAACAGCGAATCCGTAAGGCTTTCACCGAACCTGTCAGACACCTTTTTCCTGAGGCTTGAATATGCTTCGTCAACAGAATATAGTTCCGCACCGGGAGTCTCGACAGCTCTCTTGCCCTTCTTTACAAAAACCACTACATCAGCAAGATCCTCAGACCATTCGGAGCCCACGACACCTTTGTCGTAGATAGCCTGTAGCTCGGTAGCCGTGGCATATATGAAATTCTTGTCAGATGAAGATGCCGCCGATGAGGCTGTCTGCCTCAGTGAAGACACTTTGTCATCCGATATTTTGGATTCGAATTCATAATAGTCCAGGAGCTTCGAAGACTTCTCCTCCATCTCCATCAGACGTTCCTGCTGAGTTTTCAGAATCGGAAAGTCAAACGGAGCCACGAGCGTTTCATACATCCAGGTACCGCCGGTGTGATAGGTGTACTTGAACGTGCCCTGTTTCGGAAAAATAATGAGCATCAGCACGCCCAGCACGACGAATGTCGCTACCACCTTATGCTTCAGCAAAAACGGTTGTATCTTCATCTCGCAGGTTATTCATTCAACTGCCATATGAACCGAGCAGGGTCTTGTACATCTTTAAGCATATCCAGGCATCCGTGGCCGCATAGAGCTGCTGGGCGCGTGACAGCTCGGTTGCTTCCCAGTTGGACAGCTGCTGCGCCTTGGACACTTTCCGTCCGAGGATGATTGCGGTGAGCTTCTTCACGCTCTTGTCCTTGATGCCGTATTTTTCAGCAAACCACTGCAGGTCCATGAACCGCTCAGCCTCGAAGTCGGTGTATCTCTGGAGCCCTCTTATGTCGTCAGCCACTGCGGCTCCGACCTTTGTGATGCTTCCGCTGGCAAGGATGTCTGCCAGTTCCTGGGGAAGGCCCAGTTGCTGAAGACGGAAAAGGAAAGCGTGAGTCTCGCTCGACAACTGAAGCAGGGCCGTACCGTTGCGGTGGGCCTTGTTGTTGAAGATGGGCTTGGTCTCCGTGTCGAAACCGATGATACGGCTGCCGGCCAGATGTCTGATGGCTTCATCGAAATCCTTTCCCCTCTCAGTGACTACAGAGATAGGACCGTCAAAGGCGATAAGCTCCATCGTCTCAATCTCTTCCGGTGTCACACTTTCCTTAAAAACCATAGAAATAACTGACTTTTTGCTTTTCGGCACGCAACGCAAGGTTCCTGTCGCGCCTGAGGGTCTGATAGCATTCCACTGCAGCGCTGAGGGATGGATCAACAAAGACTATCTCCTCTGCCAGTATGCTGCGGTAAGGATAGGTTCCGTTCACGAACATACTGCGGTATCTTTCGAGCAGGGCTTCGCAATCGGCCAGGAAGGCTTCATCCAACCCTTCTACCATAATCACCTTCAGAGGTGACTTTGAATTGTCTGAACGCAGATTGTCGACAATCTGCGACAAACCCTGCAGACTGTCATCTCCGCCTATAATGGAAATAGACCTGGTGTTGCCGTTTTCTGCCGCCACTCTCCGTATGGCCTCGGAATTGGCCTTGACGGCATCGTGGCTGCTGTCGCTCAGGGCTGCGATGGTAAACGAAGCAATGTTGTCATTAGACAGTGAATCGAACATAGCCCTGACTCCGGCTTCTATCTCAGAAATAATTCTGACACCGGCTCCGTTGTTTTCGGAGAGAGCTTCCATCTCGTCCAGTCCGCTGGAAGAGGTGAGGTATCCGCCTGCCACCACTATCTTTGAGCGTTCCTTCACAAACGAATCCCAATATTTGTCTTTCATAAGGAAGAGCGCACTGCCGAAACAATCCTCATCGCTTCCTGCAGTGTAATATTGGAAATACTCACCTGCGAAATCAAGAATACCGTCACTGCGGCGTGCGCCGGTGATATTGTCGAAGCAGTCCATAGTTCTGACAGCCTCCAGGAGGGTCATACTTGTGGAGTCTGCATCGAAAATTCCTATCGGCAAGTGTCTCAGTTCCCCATAATCAGAGAAATTCACAAAGTTGACGGAAGCCGTGTCATACAAAACTGCCTGAACGGCGGCGGGCAAGACGACAACGGGATGCGCTGTGCGCGGCTTGCATCCGAATAGCAGCAGCGATGCCAGGCACAGGGCCGCAAGAAGTCTATTTCCGATATGTGAACTTTCCATATTCAGAGTCTATGATGACCTTGGTATCTTCAGAAGCCTCAACCCTGCCGATTATGCGCGCTTCAATTCCGAATTTCGCACTGATAGCGGCCAGGTCGCCTGCGATTTCTTCAGGAACGTAAAGTTCGAGCCTGTGCCCCATATTGAACACCTTATACATTTCGTCCCACGGAGTTCCACTCTCGTGCTGAATCGTACGGAAAAGAGGAGGCACGGGGAACAAATTGTCCTTTATTACCGTAAGACCGTCCACGAAATGGAGCACTTTGGTCTGGGCGCCGCCAGAACAGTGAATCATTCCGTGTATGTTACGACGGTGAGCGGCAAGCATCTCTTTCACTACCGGAGCATAAGTACGCGTGGGTGACAGCACAAGTTTTCCATAGGTAACTCCGGTTTCAGGCTCGATTTCGGTCAGCGAGCGGCTTCCGCAATAGACAAATTCCGAAGGTGTATGCGCATCATAGCTGTCGGGATATTTCTCAGCAAGGTATTTCCCGAAAACGTCGTGACGGGCGCTGGTAAGGCCGTTGCTGCCCATTCCGCCATTATAGCTGTCTTCGTAAACAGCCTGCCCGTAGCTCGATAGAGCGATGATGACATCACCGGCTGCAATGTTGGCATTGTCGATGACATCTGCCCTGCGCATACGCGCGACAACTGTGCTGTCGACTATTATGGTACGGACGAGGTCACCCACGTCTGCGGTTTCTCCTCCGGTCAGGACCATGTCTATGCCGTACTTGTGCATCTTCTCCATAAAGGAGACAGAGCCTGATATCACTGCCGATATCACTTCGCCGGGGATCAGGTTCTTGTTGCGTCCGATGGTGGATGACAGCAGAATGTTGTCGGTCGCACCCACGCACAGCAGGTCGTCAGTGTTCATCACTATCGCATCCTGCGCAATGCCTGCCCATACATCCATATCTCCGGTTTCTTTCCAATAGAGATATGCCAGTGAGCTTTTGGTTCCGGCACCGTCGGCGTGCATCACCACACACCAGTCCGGATCACCGCCCAGGTAATCGGGTTCTATCTTGCAAAATGCCTTCGGGAACAACCCTTTGTCGAGCTTGGAGATGGCCTTGTGAACGTCTTCTTTCGAAGAGGACACACCCCTTTGCGCATATCTGTTCGCTTCGGTGTCTTTCATAGCTGCAAAATTAACATTTTTTACTACTTTTTTGTACTTTTGCGCAATCTCGAACATACGAATTACAAATACAATGCTTACCGTATCCAATCAAGCCCTGAACCTTCCCGTATCAGCCATCAGAAGGCTGATTCCTTATGCTGACGCAGCTACCGAGCGCGGCATCAAAGTGTATCACCTCAACATGGGGCAGCCTGACGTCGATTCATCTCCCCAGGCTCTCGCCGCAGTCAAGGAAAACCAGATGCACGTCCTGGGATACACCAATTCAGCCGGTGACAAGGCCTTGAGAGAAGGTATGGTCAAGTATTATTCAAATATCGGCATCGAACTCGGCATCGACAGCATCATCGCCACCCACGGTGGAAGCGAAGCTCTCCAGATAGCAATCGCAGCAACCTGCGACCCCGAAGACGAGTTGATCGTGTTCGAGCCGTTCTACACCAACTACAACACCTTTGCAGTACAGAACAACGTGGTGCTCCGTCCCATCACAACCCGCATCGAAGACGGATTCAAACTTCCTGAGATGTCTGAGATTGAGAAGCACATCACCAAGAAGACAAAAGGCATCCTGTTCTGCAACCCCAACAACCCTACCGGCTGCCTCTATAGCCGCGAGGACATCGAAAAGATCGGCCAGATCGCCAAGAAGCACGAACTCTTCATATATTCCGACGAGGTATACCGCGAATTCTGCTACACCGACACTCCTCATTTTTCTGCCCTTCAGCTCGAAGGCCTTGAAGAGAACGTGATCCTGCTCGACTCTGTTTCGAAGAGATACAGTCTCTGCGGTGCGCGCATCGGGTTCGTCGTTTCAAGGAATCTCGAGGTAATGAAATATGTACTCCGCTATGCTCAGGCCCGTCTGTGCGTTTCAACTTACGGCCAGATAGCTTCTGTGGGTGCTCTCGATACTCCCAAGTCATACTTCAGCAAGGTCCGCAAGGAATACATCCATCGCCGCGACATTCTGCTCGAAGAGGTTTCGAAGATGGAAGGTGTCATCTGCCCCGTTCCGAACGGTGCTTTCTATGCCGCAGCCGAGCTGCCGGTCGACGATGCCGAAAGGTTCGCTATCTGGCTTCTTAATGACTTCAATATCGACGGCAAGACCGTCCAGGTGACCCCGATGGCCGGTTTCTACGCCACCAAGGGTATGGGCAAGAGGCAGGTACGTCTGGCTTACGTTCTCAAGGAGCCCGATCTGCGCGAAGCTTGCCGCTGCCTGAAGGCCGGCCTCGAAGCTTATCCTCATCGCACCATATAATATGCAATTCATCATCAAAGCCTATGACGGCGAAGGGATGCTGGAGAAAAGGATAGAAATCCGTTCAAGACACTTCGAAGGCATCGACAAAATAAGACATCACGTTATTTGTGCCGGCGCAATCCGCGATGAAGCCGGAAAGATGATAGGTTCTCTGCTCGTTATGGAGTATGAAAGCCGAGAAGAATTGGATCAGTACATCGCTAATGAACCCTATGCCCAGGAGCACGTCTGGGAAAGGATTGAAATTGAGCCGATGACCGTCGCTATCCTCGACGGGGAAAGGACGGCCCTCTGGCCTGCTGATTCTAACGTTTAGCATTGTGGACTATATTTGGCATTACACTTCACCTTTGGGAGGAATTACGCTCGCCAGCGACGGCGTGGCCCTGACCGGTCTGTGGTTTGACGGGCAGAAGTTCTTCGGCGCGGGGCTTGACGCCAGAAACGAAGAGAAGAGACTTCCCATATTCGACGAGACCTGCCGCTGGCTGGACATCTATTTCGGCGGAAAAGTTCCTGATTTCACGCCGAAACTGAATGTGCGCGCCACGCCGTTCAGCAAAGCCATCTGTGGAATTATGCTTGCCATCCCCTACGGGCAGACAATGTCATACGGAGAAATAGCCCGACAATATGCAAGGCAGACAAGCCTAGAGCGGATGTCATCCCAGGCTGTGGGCAATGCAGTGGCCCACAACCCCATCTCGATAATCATTCCCTGCCACCGTGTCGTCGGCACTGACGGCAGCCTCACAGGCTACGCCGCCGGCCTCGACAGAAAACTGCAACTTTTGGATCTGGAACAATCTGCCAGATAATTCGGCTGCTGGCGCAGGGTCGCGGCTGCACCCTTGTCGCAGGAAAGCAAGCTCTTCGGGAAGCTCGTTCGCGGCTGCTGGCGCAGGGTCGCGGCTGCACCCTTGTCGCAGGAAAGCAAGGTCTTCGGGAAGCTCGTTCGCGGCTGCTGGCGCAGGAAAGCGGCGGCGCCCTTGTCGCAGGAAAGCAAGGTCTTCGGGGGGTTCCGTTCGCCTTCGGCTCACTCCAATCCCTCCCAACGCCATCTTCGTCATCGCTACGCGATAACTCGCTGTCG